>NZ_FMWG01000012.1 GCF_900102795.1 Epibacterium ulvae
CGGCATCGTTGCCACGGTTGTCGACTCTAAATTGCAGATTGGCCTCATGAACACCATTGCTCACCCTATCACCGAGCAATTTGATGTTGTGTCTGTACATGGTCAGGTCGGGGTCGAGGTGAGGGATGTCAAAGTATTGATACGCCGTGTTGTTGTCTTCATTACTCTCAACGACGATATTGTCACTGTCGACAGTGATCTCAAATTTCAGATCCCGCCCCATCAATTCAGGGTAACTCTCTTGCAGCACAGCGGTGACATCAAGTGCGGTAATGGTCGCAAAGCGGCCTTGTCCAATTGCGGGAATGTCACCCTCGGCAACGACAATCTCGTTATTGCGATCAAGGGGGTTGTGCACGACTACCTTATAGCGGGATGCCTCAGCAGCATCGTTGCCACGGTTGTCGACTCTAAATTGCAGATTGGCCTCATGAACACCATTGCTCACCCTATCGCCAAGCAATTTGATGTTGTGTCTGTACATGGTCAGGTCAGGGTCGAGATGAGGGATGTCAAAGACCCGATATGCTGTGTTGTTACCTTCACTGCTCTCAACGATGACATTGTCACTGTCGACAGTGAGCTCGAATTTCAGGTCCAATCCCATCAGTTCAGGGTAGCTCTCTTGCAGCACAGCGGTAACATCGTACGCTGTAATCGTTGCGGATCGGTTTTGTCCGATGGCAGGAATATCCCCTTCGGCAACGACAATTTCGCTATTGCCATCAAAGGGGTTCCGCACCACCACCTTATAACGGGAGGCTTCAGCGGCATCATTACCACGGTTGTCGACCTTGAATTGTAGATTAGCCTCATGAACGCCGTTGCTCACTCTATCGCCAAGAAGCTTGATGGTGTTTCTGTTCACGGTTAGGTCGGAATTCGTAGTTGCCATCTGGCAGTCTCCATACTCAGTCTTGGGAAAAATCTTAAGATTGAAATTCTTGAAGTATACATTCCTTATGCGGGTTAATTATTGATTAACCCTGATTTTGCGGTAGCAGAATCATCTCCGCAGCGCCGAGATGATTTTTGTAGCTGCGTGCGACGGTCGATCTAAATACACTGCCGTCGTCTAAGTCTCTTATATATTGTGCAAATTCTTGGTGGCGCATAGACAAAAGGATAGCACAGGGCGTGCTATCCTTCAGTAGGATGATGATCCTAGGTTTGGGTTTTAGCGGTCGCGATCAAACGACCAATCGCGTTTGGGGCTGGGCTTGTGATCTTGGCTTTGGTTGGGGGATTTCGGAACCAGATTGCGCCGTATGCCCAGTGCGCCTGCGAGGGCTAGGTTTGGTGGATGCTTTGCGCCCGCCGGTGGTTTGGGGATCAGTTGCGCGTTGTCTTTGTCGCGGATCTGGTCGGTTGGTGTTTTGGGCAGATTGGCGTTTTTGAATGCTTGTCTGGCTTGGTCTTCCATGGTCTCGCCGCATATCTTGGAAGGGAATGGAAGGCCTGTGCGGCCTTCCTGAGGGGCAATGCCCGTTATTGCTTGTGGGTATTGGTGCCTTTGCCCAAGAAGGCTGGATCTTCAAACCAACGGATTTTCCGCGCTAGGATCGGATCACTGTCCTCAATCAGCAGCAATTGCAGATCCTTGGACATACGGCGCAGCTCATCGGGATAGGCCAGTTTGCGTTGCGCGCCTGACGTTGTGTTGGTGTTGCCATCACTTGTGCTCATTCCACCTTTGGCCGCCCAGCTCACCGAGTTTGAGATTGCCGTGGACAAGTTCCACACGGTGGTTTCACCGCAAAGCCCTGAGAAGTAATCAGCACTGGTTTTGTCGGGCGACCCGAAATAAGCCACTGCGCCACTATTGGCGATAAAGCTTTCATAATCCGTCCCATAGACACGGCGGAGCTGGCAGAGGTCCTGCGTAATGCCCCACAGTTGAACGCCAAAGCCTGCCATCAAACCATAGGCTTGTTCGACCATGGTCAGCCGCCCAAGGGCTGGCATTTCATCCAGAATGAACAACACAGGCTTGGCAGGTTTGTCCTCGATGTTGCGCGCATTCACCGTAATGGCCTGCTGCACAATCAGGCGCAAAAAGCGGTTGAAGGCGTCCAGCCGATCCGCAGGCAGGATGACAAACACACTCATTGGGGTACGTTTCAGATCCGCAAAGTCAAAGTCGGAGGCTGACAGCGCTTCGCGCACACGGGCACTATCCAGAAAGTGGGTTTCTGCCTGTGCCGAGGCCAAAACATTGGAGATCAGCTTAGGATCTTTTTGCAAGAACCGCGCGCCAGTGCTGGCGATCAGCGCATGAACCGACCCTGCCATATAGGTGAACAACTCAATTTGCTCTTCACCCGTGAGCAAGAGAAGATCACGCACGGTGCCCAAGTGACGGCGCGCCGCATAATGATCATCAAAGGCCACCAGCAGGATCAGGCCTTGTAACAGGGCTTTGGATTCTTCCTGCCAAAACGCCTCGCCACTGCCTTTCTGGATCAGCGCATCCGCCAGCAACATCGCGTTTTCGGGTGCGTCAATGTCTGACACTTTCAACCAATCAAGCGGGTTAATCCGTGCGGGAGACAAACCAACTTTGGCCGCGCCGATATTCCAAGGATCAATGGCCATAACCTCTTGCCCCATCTCCATGCGGGCTTTGGCTGTGACCAGCAGGTTTTCAGCCTTTGGATCAATCACCAGAGTTGAGCCGGTATAGCTCAACAAGTTAGGAATGATATGCGATACGCCCTTGCCACCACGGGTCGGGGCCGAGGTGAGTAAATGCCGATCCCCTGCATAAGCAATGGTACGGTTTGTTTCCCCATCATAGAAAGAGCCAAGGATAATCCCGTCTTGGTCAAGCAGATCTTTATCTTCCAGATGTTCGACAGTGGCCCAACGGGACGATCCAAAGGTTGTAGGCGGTTGCATCAAGGCTTTAACGCCACGGCCAAGCCAATAGCCAATCCCCCAACAAAACCCGCAAAAGGCAAATGTCATCGCAAGCCCTTGCGCCATTGGCCCAACACCCAGCAGGGTGAAGCTGCCAATCAGCACCGCCATGATCAGCAAAGCTGCATTACGCACATGCCGCCCTTCAGGTGACAAGATCCAACCACAGGCAAAGCCAATCAGCGTTGAGATCCCAATGAAAATCAGCCGCATAACTGCAAAGATCGCGCGATCCTCAGCGGTGATATAGCCGTACCCGCCGCCCCATACGGAGTCAGCCAGAAATGCCGATGCGGGCGTTGCCAGCATAAAGCTGCTTAGCCCTGCGGTTACAAATATCGCCCCCCATTGGGCGCGTTTGTTGGTGTGATGTGTCAAAGCACGTCTCCTCAATTTTGAGTTTCGGTGCCTCTCACATCAAACATGATGCGTGCGATTCTCGCGGGTAAGAGTCCGGTATTTTCGGGTAAGGACCGGATCTCCTAGGGCGATAAATCCCAGCCCCGCGTTCGTTGACGAGTTCGTTCTTGCTGGCGCTGCATTTCTTGCGCTTGATCTGCATCTGGCGGCGAGCGGCGTAGATAATCTGCGATATTGCGCGCCAATATCTTGCGTTCTTCTTTGTGGCGATCACGGATGACGCGCATATCCTTTTGTAATCCTTGCCTGTCCCGCATCTGGGCAATGATCAAATCATCCCGTTGGTCCTGATCCCGTTTGGCGCTTTCCATTGCTTCACGTTCATTGTCTAAGCGCGTTCTTTTGGCTTTGCCGCTGAGGCGATCAAACAAACCGCGCAAGCCTTTGTTCAGCCGATCAGACCGGACTTTGGTTTCCGCGATCCAACGCTGTTCCTGCTTATCTTTCAGGTTTTTGCGTTCTGCCCGTTGCGCGGCCACCATGCCTGCGCGGGCTTCCAAATACGGCTCCAGCTCATCCGTATGGCGGTCTTTAACCTCACTGATATAGCTCTTCACCTGCTGCGTCATGCGAGTGCGCAGATAGGATTGCGTCTCAGCAACCGAGCGCAGCGTATCCGGCGATCCCAGCTTGGATTTCATCTCTTTGGCTTTGACGCCAGACCATCGACCCGCTGCATAGACATTGCCCTGATGATCTAAGGCGACAAAACCCCGCCGATCCCCTTTGGCGAGGTAAAAGCCACGCTCTTCCAATGCGGCCTTATATCCGTTGATCCCGTCGCTACGGTCCCACGCTTGGCGAAAAATCTGTTTCACCTCACGCGGATCATGGCCTTGGCGCAGGGCTTGCTGCCATTGCGCAAGGGTAAAGCTCAGCGGGTTCTTGTTGCCATAGGTCGCCAACCCATCAGGCAGAACCCATCCATGATCCAAATGCAGATCCCGTGCGACATCCCGCAGCTTGTTTTTGAAATGGGGCAGCGGCACGGCCTTCATTTCATTCAGATCAATGCGCGACCATACGGCGTGCGTGTGACGCCGCCCGTTTTTCTCATGCACGACAATGGCACGGGGTTGCCCTTTCAGACCAACGGCCTTAGCGACACGATCCGCTGCCTCGCGAAAATCATCATCACTGACGATTTCTTGCTCTGGCGGGTTCAGCGACACTGAGAACAAAAATTGCTGGCACTTTGTTGCTTTAGAAATTGCATGCGCTTCTTTGAAGGCCCCGTGCAGATCATCCGCCATGAAGCCATCAATCTCGATGACCTCAACATGGTCATTGTCACGCATGTTCATCAGGTGATCCGCCAAGGCCACCGCGCCCGAGCGTTGAGAGGCGACAATAATCATGATTGGACCCCCAATGCTTCCATCAGCTTCGTGCGCATCCACGCAATATCAGCTAGTGCCGCATTGATATCCGCCGCCAGTTCCTCATCCAAAACCAAGGTGCCTTGGTTGAGGTGCTTTGCAATCTGGTTGAGGTTATTGGCGTGTTTGGTTTGGCCGAGCCGCGCCAGCACTTCGGCCAACAATTGCTGCTCAGCCGATGGTGCTTGCCGCCGTTTGCGATACTTGGGCGCGTCATCTGCCAGAACCACTGACTTGATGTATGACGCCAACGGCATCGACCCAGCTTTCGCTTCAAGTCGTGTCCGTTCGTCTGGCGTAAGACGAAGTGAAAAAGGTGCGGGGCGGCTCATGGACGTGGCCCTCGCAACTCATGGCGATGATCTTTGAGGACATCACTCCACCGTTCAAGTTCTTCGAAAATGGCTTCAAAATCAGGATCGAATTCAGACGAAAATGAAGGTGATATTTGGTTTGAAGCTACTCCGTTGCAGCGCACCATTATTAAGATTTGGCTCTCTAAGTTTACCTAAGGCTCTGAACGGAAAGGCTATTTCTGGAGTTCTAGCCCCCTCATTTCGGCAGTATTGCACGTGGTCTGTGAAGGCCAGTTTGAGGACGATACGCCGTAGGGTGATGTCACCGCTTTCCCAGATTTTCCAAGGGCTTGATAGGAATTTCAGCGAGAGTTCTAGTTTTTCGTCGAACGCTCCCTTGGGTTCCACCTGTTTTGCAAGCTGTTCAGTCAGAATTGCCTTTTGTTTCTGCAGTTCCGTTAGCTTTGCCTCGCACATGCTGATCATGGTCGCGTTGTCTGTTTCCAGACTGCGGGTCAGCAGTGTTTCCATTTTTTTGTCGATGTCACGCAGTTGGGCTTGCCCCTCTTTGCGGATTGCGCTGGCCTGAGCCCGGCGTGCGCCCCAAGCGCTGCGGAACATGGCGCGTAGCAAAGCCACCAGACCTTTACTGGGTTGGAGTGACTTGATGATTTCACCAACCTCATCCTCTGCCTTTTCACGAGGGATGGATTTGCCGTATGAGACGCAGTCTTTGGTTTGGCACAGGTAGTAGGCGTAGTGCTTATACTTGCCTTTCGACCAGCTTGAGCGCAGCGGCGTATTGCAGTCGGCGCAGCAGGCAACACCGCGAGAGGGATCGTAACCGCCCGATTTGGGCCGCCTGCACAGCAAAGTACAAAAAGGAGCCGTCCAAAGCAGCTCCTTCCATTTTCGATGCATTTACTCAGAATATGAAATCGTCCGCCGATAGGGTTGAGATAGAGACACCTTCTAGTCGGATGGTATTGCCGTTTCCGTCGCTGATAACAGCATCGTTACCAGACTGGCTCAGGTGATTGAACTGCAAGTCTCCAAAGCTGGTGATGGCTGAGACACCTGAAAGGTTGATATGTTCAGCGCTGAAAGAAGCGTCAAAGTCCTTGATCACGTCGCTGCCAAAGCCATTCTCAAAGACAAAAACATCCGCGCCGGCGCCACCTTGCAGGGTATCATCACCGCCGCCACCATACAGTGTGTCGCGATCATATCCGCCAAAGAGGGCATCGTTGCCATCACCTCCATAGAGTTCATCCCGGTGCTCATCGCCTGAGATATAATCATCACCGCTGCCACCATACAGTGTGTCGCGATCAAGTCCGCCAAATAGGGCATCGTTGCCATCACCCCCATAGAGTTCATCCCGGTGCCCATCGCCTGAGATATAATCATCTCCGCTGCCACCATACAGAGTGTCGTATGCATGTCCTCCACTTAAAGAATCATCGCCGTTTCCGCCGCCGATCACGTCGTTACCAGTGCCGCCCCAAACAGTATCATCTCCGTCACGCGTGTAGATGGTGTCATTCCGATCAAGCCCATAGAATGTATTGGCTTGATCGTCGCCATAGAGCCGGTCTGCATAGTTTGAGCCATGGATGATCTCGATGTCGACTAAGCTATCCCCAGCGGCATCCCCCCCGCGCAGAAGGTCATCTGCAAGGCGGATGTCTACTCCAACGCTCGAGCCTTCATAGCTTGCGACGTCAATGCCCGCTCCGCCGTCAAGCACATCCGCATGGCTTCCTCCAAAGAGCGTGTCATCTCCATTGCCACCGTAAAGCGTATCCTTGTCGGTGCCACCATAAAGCTCATCATTTCCAAGACCGCCGTGGAGGTGATCATTATTCGAGCCACCAAAGAGAGAGTCATCCCCTTTCTGCCCATGCAGGACGTCATTCCCGTAGCTGCCGCCAATCTCATCACGACCTCCTCCACCTTCGACTGTGTCATCACCATGGCTGGCATAGAGTGTGTCCTCACCGCTGCCGCCGGAGATGAAGTTATTGTCATGGCTCCCATAAATTTGATCAGAGAACTCTGAGCCAGTCACAGCTTCGATTGTATACAGGTGGTCTCCCTGCGCGTCGCCACCGCTCTGAATATGGGTCGTTAGTTTAATGATCACTCCGGCGTATGATGTTGAATAGTCGACCACGTCGAAACCGCTACCACCATAAAGGGTATCTGCGCCGGATCCGCCAATCAGGGTATCATCTTGACCACTGGCGTAAAGCGCATCATCTCCAACGCCCCCTGACAAAAGATCGTCGCCATTGCCACCACCGATCTGGTCGTTTCCAGCGCCACCTTCGACCGTGTCATCACCATCACGGGCAAACAGGCGATCGTTCCCGGCTTGACCAAGAATGAGGTTGTCAATGTCGCTGCCGTAAATCCTATCCGCGTGATCAGAGCCAATAACCGCTTCAATGTCAGACAGGCTATCGCCCTGTGCGTCACCGCCGATTTGTGTCGCGTTGCGCAGATTGATCGTGACCCCTTCGTTCGAGGGGAGGTAACTGACGGTATCAAAGCCCTCGCCCCCGTGGAGGATATCGGCCCCTTCACCGCCAATCAACCAGTCGTCGCCGTCGCCGCCATCCAGCATATCATCAGCGTTGCCACCGTATATATGGTCATTGTCGGCGTCACCAAACAGATGATCCTCTGCCATGCCACCAGTTAACGTGTCGTTACCAGCGCCCCCCGACAGACTGTCGTCACCAGCCCCCCCCGACAGACTGTCGTCACCAGAGTCGCCTAAGAGGGAGTCTGCATCCTGGCCACCTATCAAGGTATCCTGGCCGAAACCGCCAGAAAGGGTGTCGTCACCAGTTCCACCTAAGAGAGAATCGTCGCCAGAATAACCGTGAATTTGATCATCGCCTCCAGCCCCATCAATTGTATCGCCGCCACCGGAGGCTAGAAACAGGTTGTCAGCATCATCACCAGTCCGATTATAGTCGTCTATTAAACCAAGACGTGCTGCTTCCTGGAAGGTCAACGCCCAGGATTGTGTAAAGCCATTGTTTGGGCCCGCAGCTATGAAGGCGGCGTCGTAGGCTTCTTGGTTGGCAAGGTATTCTTGATAATCCGCTGCAATTTGCCGACTATATTCGAACTCTTCAAAAACCAAACCTTTCGGTTTGATAAAGATTTCGGACTCTATCAAGGCGTCAATTACATCCGTTTTTGTATCTATCGCGTAACCTTTACTTTCCAGTTTTAAAACAACTGCTCGCAAATAAAGCACGTTCGAAATTATTTGGATTCCAAGCTCTTCATCATAGACTGTTCGAGTGGTCCACTCCTCTCCATCACCGGTCTGCCTCCAAAAACTTTCTGTTTTTGTAAGTAGATACCCCTGTTTCCAATCTTCGGTAGAAAAATGTTTTAAGGCAGCCTCAAGCGCTCCGTTTGCATAAAAATCAGGAATATCGCCATATAGCCTGTTCGCTTGGTTTGTTATATAACTACGAATATCGCCGTCGTCCGCTAAATCAGCTTGCTCTACAATGGAAATTAGTAATTCGTTTGAAGCTCCATCAGTTTCAACACCTTTGTTAATTTCTGTTATCTTAGTCTTTTTTCTAAAAGTTCCACTGTAAACTTGGAAGTAGTAATGCGTTGCATAGTCTATAAAGTCTGCCTCTGCTGCGGTGCGCGCGATAACATCGCCAAACTTCAATTCACCATCAATAAGATCAATTTCTTGAATAGTGTCTATCACCCGAGCTTTAAATGCGGAATCAAGATTCTCAAAACTGCGCTTTCCACCGTTGAGAATGTGTTCCTCATAATGGCCAAAAACCAGTCGGAGTTCATCACCGATTTCATTGAAATTATTAGATTGCGACTGTGTCTGTTCGAATATTCCATTCATAAACTCAACATAATAACCAGCAAGCTGTTTTGAGAGTTCGACATTGCCGCCATCCTCTTCCCAAGAGCTGCCAATCTCAAATAGACCGGTCACATCATTATAGATGACATTTGTATAGGCTTCAGGGTTCTTCTCGAAAAGTGTATCAAAAATTTTACCCACAGCAAAAGATACTAAGATAGTGGCGGGGTGAAACTGAACTACCCCAGCGCCACTGCCAAAGATACCAGTGCCAAGACTGTGAAGGTTCGGTAAAAACTCTTTGATGGCCAAAGTTGTGAAGCCCGCGGCAATCTGGCCTTCTACGGTTTCAATATCTGGCAGAGCGCGGTTCAGAGCCGTTGTTAAAAATAAACCTCCGACGCCTGCTAGTGGAAAATCTGCAGTTAAAATTTTGATTGGCCCAGGGTCAATCCTGTCAAGGAGCGCGGGGCCAGCACCAATTTCTGACAGCAGCGCGTGAATCCCAATATCAATGATATAGTCAACTCCGGTGTTAAGCAGCCGGCCTACAACGTCCTCAGCCAATGTGTCTGACGAAAGACCAGAAAAAACTTCAGCGCTAATCCATTGCGACAACAAAGCGGACGCATTGTCTATACCGGTTTCAGCCAGGTCGATTCCAAAATCTTGGAAAGCAAGTGTCGCAATACCGTCCATGGCGCCATCTTCGTTGAAATCAGACTGTAACGGCGCGCCAATCAGCCCTCCGGTTGCTTCAAATAGGTTTTCAACGAATGTACCAAGGATAGTTGTTGTGGCAATTTGCTCAAATGGACTTGCGTCTTCACCGATAAGCGCATTAACGAGGAAGGGGGTCAACAGAGTTCCAACCTCCTCCCCACGACGGGCCCCCTCCAATACTACAACAGTTGGCTCACCTGCGATATTGCCGTCTGCATCACGGACACCTTGAAGTTGTACAATTTCGCCCTGTAGGTTGGAATATGTATGGTAGAATTCTAAACCTGGCTCACCATTTATCAATGTGACCTTGTACTCTGTTCTACCTTCGCCGTTTGGGAGGTTGAAAACGATGCGGTCGAGGCCAGGCTGGGTCGGATCGCTATCGGTAAGATCTTCAATAACCAACGTGCCTGCCGCGATTGAAGCCAAATCAGCATCACTGAGCAACCCTAAAATAGATGTATTATGAACGCGAATACCATCGGCAATGTACGTATGATGTTCTGCTACTTCAAAGTTGTATACGCGGTGATAGCTTGTACGCAGATCATCGCTTGGGTTTACATACTCTGTTGATAGACTCTTTGTCTCAAGGTTGTTTAGTGCAGTTTCAGCAGAAAACGCTTTTCTAGAAGAATGACCTGAACAGTTTATCATTTAATTTTTTCCTTAAGAAATATTGTTTTTTGCGTCGCGAGAAGTCGCGACTTCAGCCATGAATTGATCTATAAATGGCTGTGAATTGCCCAGAGCTGAGATACACTCAACAATCGAAACCTCAGATCCACACCGCCAGTCTTGCAGCGACATAATGTGACCAGCGGTCCGTAATCGGCTCTGCAAGTCATCAGACGCATAGGCCCATGTCAACGCGGCTAGTGGCCGCTTATCTTTGACAAAAACACGCACTTGCCGAAACATGAGCGGCGCGCAAATTTGTGTCTCGATCCAAGAGGTCGGCTTGTCTCGGTGGTCTTTTGACACGGTCATAAGCCAGGTGATTTGACCAAGTGCCTTAGTGAATTCATCAGAAGTAGGAGGTGAAGTGGTAAGATTGTGTTCTTTTGTCATAATAAACTGAAAAACCCGAGAAAGGAGGTAAACCGGAGTTAAAATGCTTCTCCGGCTGATAGGACGATTTTCGGGCACCTGACGCACAGCGCTAGGCAAGCTGAAAACCTCACTGCGTTGCCGCGTTGGCTCTGGTGGATGGGCGGTGAAACCTAGCCCACCCTCCACTTCAAAGCTGTAAAGCGTGACCGTCTTCGGGACTGGTCGCAGATGACATTCCACGAATTGCTGAGGCTTGCTCGGCAGCCTCTCAAACGGAATGTCATCTGTGATCTTGACCGAAAACGCCCGGACGCCTTCACCAGGCTTGGGGGGGGTCGTTGCTCATACCATGCCCCTCAGCTACCGGCGTGTTTGCGGTTCATCATGCGATACGGCTTTTGTCGCGCTTCCGGCATATGACCCAAGTTCAAAGGCTCATTGCGTGGCATGGCTGACAATTCTGCCCCCTTCAAAGGCTGCACCGGGCCACCATCCAACACCATTGGCGCGGGCAAGCGCGGGCCTTGGCTTTCCCATTCAGCGGCCTTGTAGATGTCCTCAAGTGTGGTGCCTGAACCTGCAAGAACAAAGTCTTCAGGCTTGGGCAACAAGTCGCCAAACTCCCAGTGGAACGGCATCGGCTCACCGTCATCAACGCGGATCAATTCATCATCGCCAACAACGCCTCCCCCAGCTTGAATGAGGTCTGCGACAGCAAAGGATTTGCGTTCTTTGCCTTCTCCTACAATGAAACGCGTACCAACTCGGATGCGGCCCTCATCTTTCACATCAACACTACCGTCTGATTTCAGCGTTCCCGTGACCGCGCGCACAAAGCCGTCCCGTAGATCGCCAACCGGTACGTTGGTGGTAGCACGGATCAACGTACCATCTTGCTGCTGAATGACACCGTCATCACGCAACACATCAATCAAGGTCTCAAACTTGTACGATTTTTTGCTGTCGGCGCGGTAATAAACGTGGCCGGGTGTCACACGCGTGCCGTGGAAATCCAGCAGGATTTTAGCGTCATTTCTGAACAATCGCGTAACCGGGCCCGGAACCAGATTTTCGTTTTTATCAAACGAGACCACCAAATCGCCGACTTCGATCTGCTCAATCGGCTTCTTCCAAATTTTGGCGTACACCTCGTCTTGGTCATAGATACCGTCAGGGCCGGGTATAAGATCAGGATCAAGAGGCCACATATCGATAGAAACTTCGGGACCGAAGCATTCTTCACCCCGAGCTTTCAATATCTCTGCAGCTAAAACCGGTCCAACTGCAACGATCAACATGGTAGAAGCAACATCTGCGAAACTATCAATGAACGAATCGTACCACTTTTGATCCATTTCTCGAATTTCATCTATTGTAGGAAGTCTCTCCAGATTATTCGCTCTGAGATATTGCTCCAGCTGTCTGCTAGAACTTAAGAAGTCATATCCATCTAAAAACACCCCGTTCTCACCTATCAGCGGAATTGCAAATGTTACTGTGGGTGTACCCGACACCCCAAGACCAACTCCAAAACCAATTGTGATCCCAGTCCCAGATGGCAAGCCATCAGCCTCCGTCAAGCCTTCTGCGGGTACGATTACGGCGACATTGTAGCCATACGCTGCACCAGAAAGATTTATAGACGGATTGACCGAACCGTCTGGATGAAAACTCGACAACTCCTCGATAGAGCCGATATATCCACCAAAGTTCACTCCCGTAAAGCCGCGAAGACCAAAAGAGGTACCATTCATTGAATCCCATTCGTCTAGGCGGCCGGGATCAATCATATTTCCAAAACCTTGCTCAGATGAGATAGTATTAACCATTCTGAGAGCCCGAACTAGACTGTCATCTGGTGCAAGAGGCGTTGTCATATAGACACCAATTTGGTCGGGGTTCACTGCTATTCCAGATTCAAATGGACCGACCAATGGAATAGTGACCTGATAACCAAGTGTGTTTGTTACTTGGAGATATTGTGTTGGATCTGACATTATATACCTACCCTAATCAAAATGCTTCCGAGCACTGCGCTAGCGATACTAACGAACATCAGAGTCTCGTAGCGCATACCTAAAATTGTCGATTGTCTATTGCCGAATAAAAGAGATAACCAAAACGTCGAAAATACCAATGATGTTAAAATGAGTACTAAACCAATCATAGGCAACCTTATTGATATTTATCAGCTATACTAGCTGATATTTAGATGGTAGCTTTTGTACGTTGAATTTTCGCACGAACAAACAAGCTGTTATCGACTCCCAAATCCATAACAATGGTTTTAGAGGTATCTGTCGTGATGACGCATTATCATCGAATATGCCCGCGTTCAGAGCACAGACCAGCCTGCGCTTTAAATTCATTGAGACGCTTTCAAGCCCCCCTAACGATCAGTATATATTTAAACCTAAAACGTTGTAAAAACTACCGTAAGAGCTGCTAAGATCGCGCAACCTTGAAGAATCGTCAAGGAAAAACCTTCAACGAAGACAGATAACACTTTAGAGCAAGTTGGGCGAGATGCGAGCGACGCTCTTAAGCAGACAACCCCTCCTCAAAGGGCTGCACGAGTAAGGGCTGTAACAGCCCCAAGGCGGCAATACTGGCGGTTAAATCCTGCACGTCTTTTGCACCGAGTTTGCGCACATTGCGGCGTGAGGGGATAAGCTGTTCTAGGTCAATAAATGTCAGTTCCATCGTCTGTCTCCTGTGTTGAAAATGGGTTTGGTGCCCAACTGCACCCCAAAGCCCCCGCCCTGTTTGCAGGGGCTTGCGGGTGCAGTTCGGTTAGGAAAGGCGATAGATCAGATTGGTGCCGCCAAGGGTGATCTCGCGGTAGTCAAAGGAGAGATCCCGCGCGATGGCGTCATAATCGAGGTAGCAACTCAGCCGTTCGGGGATGTCGCCAAACAGACCTTCGTCAATAAACAGTTCTGCCAACTCGCGCAGGCTGTCCAACTGGTACAGATCGATGTTATAGCTGTCGGGGTCGACCTTGGGATCGAAGGCATAGCCTCCTTCGCCCACCGCAATGATCACGCGGGTCTTTTGATCTGTGTCCCAGTCCTCGGCGCATGTCAGAAAATCGGCAAAATTCGCTTGGTTTAATCCAATGGCCTTGGCCAGTTCCGCGTCCAATTCCTCGCCATCAATGAACTGGATTTCGAACTTTTCCACGGGTTGGCCAAACCGATCCTGATGGCGATGGCTCTTGTCAAAGAACTCGTCCGCGCTTTGAAAGGAAAAACCCCTGACCATCCTTATGCGCCCAGGCCACCGCCACTTTGCTCCAATGGGATTTTTGACCATCCCCCATCGGGCGCACGGTATAGCCCAACATGTAGGGTGTTCTACCCCCGTTTACCTTGCGGTTTTGATTTTTGTTCTGCTCATCATTCATATCTCCTCCAATCAATTGAAGTTAACAAATGAGAACATAAACAGAACAAATAATCGCAAACCTACAAGAAAATAGTCCTATTTACATACGGGCGTGTGGAACGGAGACCGATAAACAAGCGCCTCATGCGATTGCTGCATGCCATATGAACAACGATAACGCGCTCGCACATCTAGGTCGTCGCTCTGCAGGAACGGGCGGAAGCCGGACCTTCGCCGCACGCTCAACGAACGGCTGGTTTGGTATGCCCTCGCCGTGTGCCCAAAACGCCAAGCTCCACTTGGACCTGTCACGCTTTTGTGCCGCCCCAAGTGCTCGTTTAGGCCACTTTCCTTTCGAAAACGACGGGGCTTTTCCAGCCCAGTGCTGAGTGTCGACGTCGCGGATTGTAGAAGCCATTGATGTATTCGAAGATCGCCATCCTCAATTCCCGGATCTCCAGGTCGCGTTTCATCCGGTTGTTCACGGCCCAGCCGATGACCCGCCGGGAGTGCAAGTCTAAGATCACAGCCAGATACAGCCCGCCTTCACGGGGTCAAACATAGCTGATATCGCCCGCCCACATCTGGTTTGGCAGATCCACCGTGAAGTCGCGGTCGAGCAGGTTAGGTACGATGTTGAACTTGTGATCACTGTCCGTGGTCGCCTTGTGTTTGTGGATTGTGACGACGGATATGCCGTTCTGGCGCATCAGCCTGCCAATACGGCGGTGACCCACATCTAAGCCAATCTCTTTCAGCTTTTCTGTCATGCGTGGGCGGCCATAGCTGCACAAACTCAGGCGCGATTGTACTTTAATGTGCGCCAACGTCACCATATCCGACCACTGTCTGCGGTTGGCAGGTCAGCTGCTTGCGTATTAGCCCAATGGACAGCGCGATCCGCACTGCATCTTGGCGGAATTCGTCCGTCCGTTTCAGTCCCATAGTCCGTCTCTTTGGCTGCAATAAATGCTATCAAAAGAGCGGAACCAAACCGCGACAGCTCCAAAATGCGGTTTTGGGCCCCATAGGCACTGATGTCAGACACAAAAGGCGCTCGAAACGCGGCGCTTGTATCACAGCCAACACGCCGCATGATCAAACCAATCAGGTGAGCCAAACCCTCTCTTAGATTAGGCCGCCTATGGTTCCAAAAACTCTGACGAAAGACATGTGCCACCAAACTGAAATCGATGGGTCTTGAACCTAAGCTTTCGCTATTAAACTTCAAAGCAATTCCTTTACCGGTGTAGTTTTTCACGCGTTATCACGGTCGATCCGGGAATTAAGTTGAAGCCAACATCATGTGAACGCCTTTGTGGTTCGCCATTAATTTGAGAAAGCACCATCTCTGCTGCGATCTGTCCAATTCTTAAATGTGGAACGGAGGTTGATGTAAGGCGGTAGGGTTGAATGGAGGCAATAGGCAGGTCACCCCAGCCTGCGATCCCAATGTCATTCGGGACTGAAAGCCCGCGCTTTTGGCAATAATTCAATCCACCAATGGCCATATTGTCATTCTGATAATAGATTACTTCGATATCATCGTGGGCGGCCAATAGTTGCTCTGTGCCATAATAGCCGGTGTAAAAACCAGGTGTGTCCCTTAAAAGCAGCTGCTTTTGAAGTGTGCCGCCTGAGTCCTCAATGACTTTGCCATAGCCTGCCAATCGGGCGCTCGCAGCATTGGCGGTATCATGTGACGTACCGACGTAACCGAACTTCGTGTATCCGAGTCCAGCAAGATAGCGTCCCATGCCATAGCCACTGTCGAAATGATTCAGACCAACGGACATATCTAGGGGGCTTGAGTTGAAATCCCAAATCTCTACGAGCGGAATTCCGGCACCTCTGAGGAGCTGAATTGATTTCGGTGTGTGAGACCTGCCAGTGACAATCAATCCCGCGGGCTGCCAAGACAGGACTGTCTCCAGCCACTTCTCTTCTTGCTCCAAAGAATGGTCTGTCATGCCCAGCACGGTCTGATGCCCAAACGCGCCGAGCTTACGGTCGATACCTTCTAAAACCTGTGTGAAGATTTCATTGCCGAGTTCGGGGATGGCGACTCCCACAAATGTGGACTTCTGATCGCCTGCAAAAACTGTCGCCAATCGATTCGGAACATAACCAAGACGCTCAACCTCAGCCATAACTTTGGTGCGGGTACTCTCGGAAAAACCGCCTTCGTCACGCAATACCCGACTCGCAGTCATCTTAGAGACACCTGCAGCCTTTGCGATCTGTGCTAGGCTTACTTTATTATTTTTGAACGATTTTTTTTGGATTTTACTCATGTTTGTTACGCTTACGTTACGGGTAACTTCTTTTTGTTGACAGGCGCGTTAATCAAGAGAATGCTAGCGTAACGTTACGGGTAACTCAACGAGGATGTTGAGGAGCATCGAGTTACCTTGGTCATTTGGGAGGATACCGCGTGTTGGGGGCAATGCAGAACAATCTGTTTTTTGACGGCATTCAAAAACACTTTGGTGGCACCTATGCGCTGCGGGATGTCTCACTGAACATTGAGCGTGGTGAAATCGTTGCCTTGCTTGGTGAGAACGGCGCAGGCAAATCCACTCTGATCAAAATCCTGGGTGGTATCCACAAGCCGGATGAAGGTCGTGTTTTGATTGATGGCGATCTCTATGAGCATCGCCCTGGTGGATTTGGAGAACGTCAATCGGTCGCCTTCATTCACCAAGACCTCGGTATGATTGAATGGATGACAGTCGCTGAGAACATCGCTCTGGCATTGGGGTATTCGCGGAAGGGTGGATTGATCCGTTGGAAATCGGTCGAAAATTTTGCTCAGCACGCGCTGGACAAGGTCGGCTGCGACGTTGATCCGACAACTCGGGTTCAGGATCTCTCGCGGACTGAGAAATCTCTGATTGCCATCGCCCGTGCACTTGCGGTTGATTGCGACTTTCTGGTTTTGGATGAGCCAACGGCTTCGTTGCCTGCTGACGAGGTAGAGCGCCTGTTTGAAGCTTTGCGCCCGCTGAAAGAGCAGGGGGTGGGGATGATCTATGTTTCTCACCGCTTGGATGAAATATTCCAGATTGCAGATCGCGTAGCGGTTCTGAGAGATGGAGAATTGGTTGGTATGCGGGCCATTAGCCATACCACGCCCGAAGAACTTGTTTACATGATTGTGGGCCGTAAGACACGTCAGGTTCTCAAACCAAAGGCTGCACCAGGAGATGCCATATTGAGTGTGCGCAATCTACAGGTGGATGCTGCAGGGCCAGTCGATTTCAGTCTGCATCGGAACGAGATTATTGGCCTTGTGGGATTGCGTGGAGCAGGGCACGAACATGTGTCGCGGGCGCTGTTTGGATGTGAACCGTATTCTGGGTCCGTTTCACTAAACGGACGCGCGCCAAATCTGAAATCCCCTCAGACCGCGCTGCAATCTGGTATCGGGCTCGTTGCGCGGGATCGCACAGCAGAGTCCGTCGCAATGTCGCTGTCGATCCGCGAAAATACGTTCATCAACCCTGCAGCAGTGGGTCGTAAGTTATTTTCCCTGATGAGCCCGCGCGTCGAAACTGCTCTGGCGGAGCGTATTGGCTCTGAGGTGGCGCTGTCGCCAAATGATCAGAGCATGTCGGTTGAAAGTTTGTCAGGCGGCAATCAGCAGAAGGTTGTGATCGGCCGCTGGCTGGAAACCAAACGTGAGCTATTGATCTGTGAAGATCCAACTGCGGGTGTCGACGTCGGCGCAAAAGCGGAAATCTATGCACTCTTAAATACGGCCATTGAAGGTGGTGTGGGGATTATTGTGGTGTCAACGGACTTTGAGGAAGTTGCCGCCATCTGTCATCGCGCCATTGTCTTCAGCCAAGGCAGAATCGCCGGTGAACTCTCTGGCACCGAATTAACAACTGAAAATCTGATCCAGGTCGCATCCGCGTCTAACGCGACGACGAACTGAGGAACCATCATGCAATCGCTTGAATCCAACGCACTTGAACCAACCAAAGCAGAGTTGAAAAATGCCAGTACGCGCACGCGTGCGATGCGCCTGTTGCCTGTCTATGGCTTGGTCATTCTGACCGGCTTGTTGATCGTCCTCTTTTCAATTCTGTTACCGAACACTTTTCCGACGGTTTTGAACCTGAGGGCGATCATCTCGGACAAGGCGATCATTGCATTGCTTTCGCTTGGCGCCATGATCCCAATGGCTGCGGGTCGGATTGACCTGACCGTCGGCTATGGAATTGTTTTGTGGCACATTTTGGCAATTTCACTGCAAACGCTTTATGGGTTGCCTTGGCCAATGGCTGTCGCGATTGTCCTGATCTTGGGATTGTTCACTGGTTTCTTGAATGGCCTGTTGGTAGAAGTTGCGCAGATTGACAGCTTCATTGCGACCCTAGGGACCGGGACAGTGCTTTATGCGCTCGCGTTATGGCACACAGGCGGCCGCCAGATGGTTGGATCCCTTCCGGACAGCTTTTATGCCATCAACGGTACCTTTGTCTTTGGCTTGCCCATCACTGGTTATTACGTTCTTGGGATTACAGTCGCGATGTGGTTGATCCTCGAATACACGCCAATCGGACGCTACTTGTACGCCATTGGAGCAAACCAGCGTGCGGCACAATTGAACGGTATTCCGACCCGTAAGTTTGTTATTGGCGCGTTTATGTCTTCCGGCTTCATCACAGCTTTCGCGGGTGTGTTGCTGGCCTCAAAGCTGCGCATTGGTCAGGCGTCCGTCGGATTGGAATTCCTGCTGCCAGCGCTCGTTGGGGCCTTCCTTGGCTCGACCACCATTAAACCCGGCCGCGTAAATGTGTGGGGCACCATTATTGGTGTTGCCATCCTTGCTGTGGGCATCTCGGGTATTCAGCAATTCGGAGGATCCTTCTGGGTCGAACCGATGTTCAACGGTGTAACCCTGCTGATCGCAATCGGCATCGCTGGTTATGCCCAACGGCGCAAAGGCGCAAAAAAGTGAACCAAGCATAAGGAGGAGATTATGCTTAAACGTTCCCTAATGGCGGTATCCACAACCGCTCTACTATCCGGTCTCGGTGTACCGGTTTTCGCAGAAACACCTTTTGATGGCCCAACCACGGGTCCTGCGGCAGCGCAAGGCAAGTCCATTGTCGTCGTTGCGGGGGATTTAAAAAATGGCGGTATCCTGGGCGTGACCAACGGCGTCGAGGAAGCCGTAGACACCATCGGGTGGAACCTGAGGGTTCTGGATGGCGCAGGCTCGATCCAAGGTCGCACAGCGGCCATCGGCCAGGCGCTGGCGTTGAACCCGGATGGGATCATTATCAATGGCTTTGACACCGTTGAACAGCAAGCTGCGCTTGAAGGTGTCGTGAGGGCGAACATCCCAATTGTAGCCTGGCATTCAGGCCCAAAGATCGGTTGTGACGCACCGGGTGGCATCTTTGCAAATGTTTCCACCGATGCGATGACCGTGTCAGAAGTGGCGGCTGAATGGGCGATCAAAGACGCGGGTGACGGTGTAGGAGCCATCATCTTCACAGACAGCACCTATCAAATTGCCATCGACAAAGCTGATCGCATCAAAGAGACCATCGAAAGCATGGGGGGGACGGTTCTGGAGTATGTCGATACGCCAATCGCAGATACTTCGTCCCGCATGGGGCCTTTGACCACCAGCCTGCTACAGAAATATGGCGACAGCTGGACACATGCTTTGGCAATCAACGACCTGTACTTTGACTTCATGGGCCCGGCACTGGCGGCTGTTGGCATCAATAGCGCCGATGGCCCACAAGCCGGGTCTGCCGGTGACGGGTCTGAAGCGGCGTTCCAACGCATTCGCTCTGGCAACTATCAGACGATCACAGTTGCGGAGCCGCTAAACCTGCAAGGCTGGCAGTTGGTCGACGAGCTAAACCGCGCCATCCAAGGCGAGGCCTGCTCGGGCTATGTGACGTCGCCAGCTCTGGTGACGCAAGAAGGTCTGGCAAAACTGGGCGACTCAAACGAGTTCGATCCAGACAGCCCGTACCGTCAAGCCTACTCAGCGATTTGGGGTAAGTAAGCCTCAACCCCTCGGCGGCTCTTTCGCGACTTCCTGAGGAAGGGCCGCCAATCAAAACACGAATAAGCGCGATGCACACAATCGGGTCTTTGCCCGACATGGCGGAGCTTTGCGCAGTGGGAGAAGAACAATGAGCGATCAGCCTTTGGTGCAGATGCGCGGAATTACCAAACGTTTTGGGGGCGTGACCGCCTTGCAAGACGTGAATTTGGAAGCCTATGCCGGTGAAGTGCTGGCCATCGTTGGAGACAACGGGGCAGGCAAATCCACCCTAATCAAAATCCTGACTGGTGTGTACCAAGCCAGCGAAGGCGAGATTTTTCTGGATGGCAAGCCACTTGAAATGGCGAGCCACTCTGACGCAATCGATGTGGGTATCGATGCTGTATACCAGACACTGGCTTTGGCAGATCATCTGACGCCTGCGAACAATATGTTCTTGGGCAATGAACTGACCAAGACTGTTATGGGCATCAAGATGCTCGATAACACGCGCATGAAATCTGAAGCGACCCGTGTATTGGATGAACGTCTTGGCGTGCGCCTGCGTTCGATGGATGTGCAGACTGACAGCCTGTCAGGAGGGCAGCGCCAAGCGGTAGCTATTGCCCGGGCAGTCTATCATGAAGACCTGCGTCTGCTTGTCATGGATGAACCCACAGCGGCGCTTGGTCCACAAGAGACAGCCCGTACGCTCAAGCTGATCAAAACCCTGAGAGAGCAAGGCCTCGCTGTGATCCTGATCAGCCACTCACTGGATGATGTTTTCGAGGTCGCAGACCGCGTTCACGTGCAACGTCGCGGCCGCGCCGTGGGTGTTGTGCAAACTGCTGAAAGCTCCGTTCAAGAGGTCCTTGGCCTGATTGTTGGCGCGCAAGACGCCGTGGCGTAAGGAGATAAAACGATGGCTGCTACTACAACAAACCTAACCGAAAAGACCTTTATGGACCGGCTCGAGCCTTATCTGACCTTCATCGGTCCGATGGTCATGATCTTTGCGATCCTTCTGTTCATGGGTATTGCCGAACCAGTGCGGTATTTTCGCCTGTCAAACTTGAATCTAATCCTGCTCGACGCGGCATTGTATATGCCAATGGCGATGGCCATGACTTTTGTCATCACCCAACGTGGGATCGATCTGTCGATTGGTTCCATCGCTGCCTTGTCTGGCATCCTTATGGCTTTCTTGATCAAGCAATATGGTTTCTCTGCTTACATTGCGATCCCACTGGCGATCCTGATGGGAGCCGTGATGGGGCTGATCAACGGTCTGATCATCACGCGTTTCAAAGTACCTGATCTTATCGGCACGTTGGCTATGGATCTTGTTTATCGCGGCCTTGCGCTTGTGATCGCCAAAGGTCTCGTGCTGGCGCGTTTCCCGGATTTGCTAACGGACATTGGCCGCGGTCAAATTCCGGGTTTCATCCCTGTTCCCGTTGTGATCGGATTGCTTACTATGGCACTGGGTTACTGGGCTCTGACCCGCACCCATTTCGGTCGCTACACGATCTCTATTGGCTCAAGCCCAGAAGCAAGTGAAATGACTGGCATCGCTGTTGATCGCCACAAGATCTACGCTTATGTGCTGATGGGAGCTTGTGCTGCTCTGGCAGGCGTCATGCTAACTGGTAAGCTAAATGCGATCCAAGCGACCTCTGCACCTTACTTCAACTTGCATGTCATTGCGGCAGTGGTCGTTGGTGGTACGTCACTTTTTGGGGGCCGTGCTTCTATGATTGGCTCTTTGGCTGGTGTTTTGCTGCTGTCCATGATGATCAACGCGCTTGTTACCTTGCGTATTGAGTTCTTTTGGCAGTCTGTGGCCTCTGGTGTCGTGATCGTCAGCTCTGTGGCGCTCTACACATGGATGCAGAAGAAAGACCGCGATGGGGCACGTAGTTTGCTGGCGGGTCTGCGCACGACAGAAGCACAAAAACTCATGAAATTCTCAGCGCTCTTGATTGGGCTGCTGATCCTGTTGCTAGCCGCTGGAGCTGGACTGGCAACTGATCCGACGCCAAGCGGCTAAGGATAAAGATGTTGGTGCGCTGAGGGTAGGAGCCTCAACGCACCTGCAAGGCTCCACATTTTTCGCGAAAGGGAGGACTTACCGTGAATACATTCAACAAACTACTACTGGCTACAAGTGCAATCTGCACCTTTTCCACAGCTGCATTTGCTGAGGGTCACACCAAATTGCCTTTGGTTGAACTGCCAGGCATCGAAGGTCGTGACTATTGGGTACCCGGTGAAGTGAACGCCGAAGGCAAACTGGAGGCAATGCAGGCGGTTGTCGGCAAGGAAGCTGTGAAGTTCAGCGGCACGCAGGATGGTCCAATTCAAATAGCACTGATCTACCCATCAGCGGATACGTCAGACTTTTGGGCACGTAATTACATTGCGATGACCAAGCGTTTGGAAGAGCTTGGTATTGAATTTGAAACCACTGAGTTCGCGAGCCGTCAGATCGAGCACTCGCTGCAGTCAACCTACGCGAACCAAGTTGTTCAGGACTCGGATCTATATGACTTTGTGATCTTTGGCCCATCCGAGCTGGCGATCCAAGCAGACAATATCGATAAGATGGCGCAATCTGATGGGTTCTCAACTTTTGTCTGGGCATTTCATACCCCTCTGAAAGATTTGAAAAATCAACCGGATGCATGGTTTGATTTCAGCTCTGCAGCCGGTGCGCTGACCATGTGTGACTATATGCTGGATCGCTTGGGCACGGATGTAACTATGGCGATGAACCGCGGTATCCCGGGTATCACGGATAATCAGCGATCAGGTGACTTTAAAGCCTGTGTGGAAGAGAAGGGCAACTGGACAACCGCCTATGAGCATTATGGTGAATACCAGCGTGAAGGCGGTTTTGAAGGTACATCCCTAATCATGCAGGCTTATCCAGAAGCCACGATCATCCATAACGCCAATACCGCAATGGCGATGGGTTCTGTCGAAGCTCAGGTTGCTTTGGGAAAAGAGAAAGAGATCTTCTCGACTGGTTGGGGCGGCACAGGTCTGGAACTCGATGCGATCCGTCGCGGAGAGCTGGACGCAACCCCGATGCGCATGGGCGACGATGTCGGTGCTGCGACCGCAGAAGCGATCAAAGCGCATCTGGAAGAGCGCGAAAGCGAACTGCCGTTTGTCTTTTTAGGACGCATCACTGTGGCACATGACCAAATGTCGGCCGAGGAGATCGATGCGCTTGAACAGGAAGCCTTCCGCTTCTCAGGCGTGGGCGCTCTCGAACGATAAAGAACAGAATACCGGGCTGTACAGGCCCGGTCTCCCCTAGAACGGGGATTGATGATCGAAATTGTGACCGGCAACACTGTGACCGGTCACGGTGAGGCTATTTAAGGAGGTTCTCGTGGCGCAATCCATGATGCTCATCGAAAAATGCAGTCACTGCGTCAGCTGGTATGATATTGAAACTGGTGCGATGCAGGGTCGTTTGGCTTTGCCGGATTACCCCCATGAATTTGTCGTAGATAACGATTTTCGCTACGCCTACGTCGGCCACTACGGTGTGCAGAACTCTGGTATTGAGGGCACAGACGGGCGCTCAGTCATCGTTATTGATATCCGTAAGCAAGAGATCGCGCATATCTACGAACTGGGTGAACATGCTCGTCCGCACGGCATTGGCCTTGATGGAGAAGGGCGCCTCTATGTGCTCTCCGAGTGGACAGGACACCTCCTTGTGAAAGAAAACCCGCGAGCTTTCGATCAAGGTTGGGATCATATCACGCCAACTGGCGGCACAAAATGTCATCTTTTTGCGCTAACCCGCAATGGCCGCACAGCGTATTCGATGAACCTGACCTCAGGTGATGTCACCGTCTTCAACCCTTACGACAAATCGGTTGCGCCGATCTCGATCAAAACCGGTGAGAAACCTGAGGGCCGATGTCTACGCGAAGATGCAGGTATCCTTTATACGTCTCAACGAATTTCCAACACTGTCGCCGTGATCGACACAGCAACTATGGAAATCAAACGCCAATTCCCGACACCTGATGACCCCTGTCGCATCTACTATGACGGGAAACGCAATCGTCTCGTCACCATGAACCATTTTGGCGGCTCGTTCTCTGTCTTTGACGAAGCTACAGGGGAGATGCTGCACGAACAGAAAACACCTGCGAACCCGCTTGCGCTTTGCATCGATGATGAGGCGGCTTACGCCTATATCGCGATCGATTGCGAGCAGGTGCAGCGCTTCAACCTAGACACCTTTGAAGTGGTACAAACCTTCGACACCGGAAAGGAACCAGATGTGATGGTCATCCTGCCGGATGGATTTTCTAAACATTGGGAGAACAGGGCATGACGAAGCCTCGAATAGCCATTGTGCCGGGCGACCCGTCTGGCATCGGGCCTGAATTGATCGCCAAATTGGTGAATGACGAAGGCGTCCTGGAGGCCGCAGATGTGCTCTTGGTTGGCGACAGCCACCTATGGCAGCAGGGTGCGGAACAGACGAGCTTAGATGTACCGCTGAACACGATTTTCGAAGATGACATTGCAGAGCAATCGGGCATTTCTCACCTGGAACAAAACACCATTGACCCATCTGACATTCGAATTGCCGAAGTCACAGTTGCTGGCGGAACGACTTCGTTGCGCTGCCTCGATAAAGCGCTGGATCTGGCGCAAGTGGGGCTGGTTGATGGCGTTCTTTTTGGTCCGTTCAACAAGGCAGCGATGACCTCTGCTGGTCTGAACGCTGAAGACGAACACAAGTATATGGCCCGCTATCTGGGCTATGAAGGCTACCACTCTGAAATCAACGTTTTGGACGAGTTGATGACCACGCGAGTGACGTCGCACATCGGTCTGAAAGACGTCGCTGCGAATATCTCGGAAGAGGGCATTCTGAAGGCGGTCAATTTGGCGAATGACACTCTGCGTAAAGCGGGCAAGGCTCGCCCAAGTATCGCTGTTGCTGCGCTGAACCCCCATGCGGGTGACAACGGGAAATTCGGTCGCGAAGAGATCGATGTTCTTGAGCCTGCGGTAAAAAAAGCACAGGAAAAACAAATGGATGTGACTGGCCCATGGCCGTCTGACACCGTTTTCTTGAAGGCAAAACGTGGTGAAGTGGATGCGGTTGTGACGATGTATCACGATCAAGGACAGATCGCGATCAAGCTGATGGGGTTTGAACGCGGTGTGACGGTTGCTGGTGGATTGCCGATCCCGGTGGCGACCCCCGCACATGGAACAGCCTTCGATATTGCTGGGCAGAACAAAGCCAATCTCGGTGCAACACGGCAGGCGTTTGATCTGTTGGTTCGAATGGCCAAGACACACCGCGCCCAACGCGACGCGGCTTAAGGAGATTCCCATGACTAAGATTAAATCTGTCCGCGCGCGCGTGTGGAATTGGACCGGTCCAACGGTTCCACCCACCGGCAACTTTTGTACGAATGCATCCGATGTGCTGTGGGACAAAGGCGACGCGATGTCGTCGTTCCGGTTCCACAATTGGCTGACTTGCGAGATTGAAACCGACGATGGCACTGTTGGTATTGGCAACGCAGCCCTTGCGCCAACAATCGTTAAGAAAGCCATCGACAATTGGTACGCGCCAATGGTGATCGGAGAGGACCCGTTTGATTATGCTTACATATGGGAAAAGATGTACCGTCGTTCCCATGCATGGGGACGTAAGGGCATTGGGATGACAGCGATGTCGGCCATCGACCTCGCGATCTGGGACTTGTTGGGCAAGCTCGCGGGCAAGCCAGTGTTCAAACTGCTTGGCGGGCGCACCAAAGAGAAAATTCCGGTTTATTACTCCAAACTCTATGCCGGACCAATTGAGACTATGCAAGCCGAGGCGGAAGAGGCCAAGAAAAACAACTACCAAGGCTACAAGATGCGCTTTGGATGGGGTCCGAAAGACGGAATGGCTGGTATGCGAGAGAACCTAAAACGGGTTGAAGCTGTTCGAGAAGTCGTCGGCTACGATGTTGACCTGATGTTGGAATGCTACCAAGGCTGGAACCTCGACTACACGAAACGCATGCTGCCTAAGCTCGCGAAATACGAACCGCGCTGGCTGGAAGAGCCGGTGATTGCGGATGACGTTGAAGGTTACCGCGAACTGAATGCGATGAACATCGTGCCAATCTCAGGCGGAGAGCACGAATTTTCTGTCATTGGTTGTAAAGATCTGCTCGAAAAGAAAGCCGTTTCCGTTCTTCAATACGATACAAACCGTGTAGGTGGGATCACTGCAGCGCAGAAGATCAACGCGATTGCAGAAGCATTCCAGATTCCGGTCATCCCGCACGCCGGTCAGATGCACAACTATCACCTGACCATGGCCAATGCGAACTGCATGATCAGCGAATACTTCCCTGTGCACGACGTCGAGGTCGGGAACGAGCTTTTCTACTACATCTTCGAAGGCGATCCTGATGCGGTTGATGGTTTCTTAGATTTGGATGACAACCTGCCAGGTCTGGGGATCTCGATCAGCGACAAACACCTCGAACACTTTGAGATTGAGGAGTAACCATGTCCTTCAGCTACACAGGAATTTGGCCGGTTGCACCAACACCGTTCCAAGAGGATGGCTCGCTTGATCTCGAAGGCATGAAGCGTGTTCTGGATTGTCTAATCGATCAGGGAGCAAATGGGATCTGCATTCTGGCGAATTTTTCCGAACAGTTTTTGCTCGCCGATGACGAACGTGAAACCCTCACCCGTCTGTGCATCGAGCATATAGCAGGTCGCGTGCCGGTGATTGTGACCACCAGCCATTATGCCACAAAAATTGCCGTGGAACGGGCGCAATTCGCCAAAGATCTGGGGGCGGACATCGTGATGATGATGCCGCCATACCATGGCGCTTTACTCAAGGGGTCGCCTCAGCAGACCTATGATCAGTTCAAGGCGGTGGGTGAGGTTGGCATTCCGATTATGGTGCAGGACGCGCCGTTGTCTGGTGTCGATCTGTCTGTACCGCTTCTTGTGAAGATGGCGCAGGAAATCGACATGGTGAAGCTCTTCAAAATCGAGTGCCCACGGGCTGCAAACAAGCTGCGCGATCTGATTACGGCAGGCGGCGATGCCATCGAAGCACCTTTCGATGGCGAAGAGGCGATTACGCTTCTGGCAGATCTGGACGGTGGGGCAACTGGCTCGATGACTTCGGGTATGATCGTGGATCAGATCAAACCGGTTCTGACGCATTATTATGCGGGTCGATATGAAGAGGCGACCGCTGCTTATGGCCGTGTCGCTATGGCGATCAACCACGAGAACCGCCAGTGCGGTTGGCTGTCTTGTAAGGCAGCCATGGTCGAAGGCGGCGTGATCAAATCCGAAGCCAGTCGGCATCCGATTGAACCGCTGCATCCGGCCATTCGCAAACGTATGATTGATCTTTTGAAACCTCTGGACCCAATGGTCCTGAACTGGGGGAAATAATATGATTTTTGGTAAGAACTTGATCGACGGGGCCTGGGTTGGCTCTGAAGAAATGGCAGTATCTCATGATCTTGAGGGCCAAAGCTTTGCTCAAGCGGCAAGCGAACAGGTTGATGAAGCCTGCCTTGCTGCCCGCCGCGATTTCCGTGCTTATAGTGGTACGTCACGCACTGATCGTGCCGTATTTTTGCGTACCATCGCTGAACAGATAGATGTTCTGGGCGATGAAATAACCCAAACCGGCATGTCGGAAACCGGCCTTCCCGAAGCCCGCCTCGTCGGTGAGCGTGGCCGCACAACCGGTCAATTGCGCATGTTTGCGGATCTGATCGAAAAAACAGGTTATCTTGATATCCGTAAAGATGATGCCCTCCCGGATCGGACACCTCTTCCACGTCCGGATCTGCGCCTGATGCACAAAGCTATTGGTCCCGTTGCCGTGTTTGGAGCGTCGAATTTCCCGCTCGCTTTCTCGACCGCTGGCGGTGACACGGCTTCGGCTTTGGCTGCAGGCTGTCCTGTGATCGTGAAAGGTCATGGTGCGCACGCCGGTACAGCTGAACTGGTGGCCCAAGCGATTGCGAAAGCAATTGAACTGACGGGCATGCCCAAGGCAACTTTTCAGATGCTGCAAGGCTCTGGTCGAAAGGTAGGCAGCGCACTCGTGCAGCACCCAGAGATTACGGCTGTTGGTTTTACGGGTTCATTGGCTGGAGGGCGTGCGCTTTATGATCTGTGTCATGCGCGCCCTTCACCGATCCCGTTTTATGGTGAACTTGGGTCTGTGAATCCAATGTTTTGTCTGCCCGTTGCCATGGAAACCCGTGCTGCTGAGATCGGCGCAGGCTGGGCGGCATCGCTCACTATGGGAGCAGGCCAATTTTGCACCAACCCGGGCGTTGCTGTGATGGTCAAAGGCCCTCAGGCCGACACGCTCGAAGAAGCCTGTGTGGGTACCCTAAGGGGCGTTGCAGAGCAGAAAATGCTGACAGATGACATTCACGGCGCATTCGAACAAGGTGTTCAGACCTTCAAAGAGCTGATGATTGAAGTTGGCTCCTGTGGCACTGCATCTGCTAAACGCTCAGCTTTACCTGCGCTTTTTAAAGTCTCAGCCAAGGAGTGGATGGCAAATCGTCAACTTCAAGAAGAAGTCTTTGGCGCAGCGGGTATCATCGTGCTTTGCGAAGATGTCGCTGAAATGCAGGCGTTGGCCGAAGTATTGGAGGGCCAGCTTACAACAACCCTGCATCTGGATGAGGGCGACACCGTATTGGCAACCGGGCTTCTTTCGATCCTTGAGGAAAAGGCGGGTCGCATTCTGGCCAACGGATTTCCAACAGGGGTCGAGGTCTGTTCATCCATGATGCACGGCGGCCCTTACCCGGCGAGCACCGATACGCGGGCAACATCCGTTGGTACGTTGGCGATTGTGCGGTGGCTGCGTCCTATCAGCTACCAAAACATCCCAGAAGCACTGCTTCCAGCTGAGCTACAAGGTTAAATGATCTGATTGTGACCGGGAAAAAACTGTTCTACTCTCTGAGAAAACCGGAGAAAAACAATGGGCAGAAAAACCCCCGGTCATAAACCCGTGACGATGCGAGATGTTGCAAAAGCAGCAGGTGTATCGAGAATGACTGTCAGCCGCGCGTTGAAAAAGGACAGTCCGATTTCCAAAGAAACGCGCGAATATATTTTGAAAGTTGTTAAAGACATGAACTATGTTCCCGACCAGATGGCCGGGTCGCTGACCACAAAGAAGTCAGGGTTTGTGGGTGTTCTTTTGCCCTCTTTGAACAACCTTCATTTTGCACAGACCGTTCAGTCGCTGACCGAAGTTATCGAAGAGCAGGGCTTACAGCTGCTTTTGGGGCACACAGAATACAAGCCGGATCGAGAAGAGCAGATTGTTGAAACCATGCTGCGCAGGCGCCCCGAAGCAATGGTCCTGTCTTATGACGGCCACACAGAACGCACTGTTGAACTTCTCCGTGATGCCTCCATCCCGGTGGTGGAGATCTGGGAAAAGCCAACAGCGCCTATTGAGCATACAGTAGGTTTTTCAAACGAGCAGGCCGCCTACGATATGACGCAAGCGGTGCTAAAGCGCGGCTTCAAGAATATTGTTTTTCTTGGCGAAAACAAAGATGACTGGACCCGTGGAGCGGCAAGGCGCAAAGGCTTTAAGCGGGCGATGCTGGAAGCAGGACGCAATCCGGATGCGGAAATCCGATTTGGTACGCCGCCATTGTCTATCGAGGACGGCGCCGCCGCGATCGATCTGGTGCTAAAAGAATATCCGGACACGGATTGTATTTTCTGCGTTTCAGACATGGCTGCATTCGGTGTGCAAAGTCGGTTAAAGGCGATGGGAGTGCCTGTTCCTGAACAGATTTCTGTGGTCGGGTTTGGTAACTTTGAGGTGTCTCGATTTGCTTCTCCGACCATCAGCACGGTGGTTGTAGATCCGGCGGCTATTGGTCAGGCGACCGGAAACCTGATCGTTGATCTGCTTTCCCTCGCAGAGAATGCGCCCGATTCCGCGCAGCACATCAATTTGCCTCCGACCATAGAGTTTCGTGACAGTCTGAAATCTCCTTAAATTAAATCTCTAAGTCACTGATATATTTTATTTTAAATATCTATGTTACCGGTCCCATATTTGATATTGTGACCGATAACAAGGTGGGGGAAGAATGCCCAAAATTCAACTGGAGAGCCTCTTAAAACGGTGCGAGGACTTCGAGATGGAAGAAGACGCGTTCACCGTTTTCGACGGCCCGTCAGGCTGCGGACTTGAACCAAAGGCGCGCGACTTAGCGACGCGACGTGAGGACCACCAAATCAAATCAAATTTCAAGAAGGAGCTGGCTGATGTTTGGCTTATTAGAAGGCACGGGGTTTGAAGCCATCGAACCTGAATTCAACGAATGCTTCATCGGTCATGCGCGTGTTGAGCGACTTTGGACTGGCGCACGTTGGTCAGAAGGCCCAGCTTGGTTTCCAGCGGGACGCTATTTGGTTTGGTCGGACATTCCAAACAATCGCATGATGCGATGGGACGAGACCGATGGTTCAGTGTCCGAGTTCCGCGCACCTTCGAACAATACCAACGGCAACACAGTGGACGAGCAGGGGCGCTTGGTGTCTTGCGAGCACCTGACACGTCGCGTGACCCGGACTGATTTTGATGGAACCGTTACTGTCATCGCTGATGCTATAGATGGTAAGCAGTTGAATTCGCCTAACGATGTGGTGGTGAAATCAGATGGCTCGATTTGGTTTACCGACCCGTCATACGGCATCATGATGGATTACGAAGGCGACCGTGCTGATAGTGAAATCGGAGCCTGCCATGTGTATCGCTGGGATCCTGAAACTAAGAACATCGAAGCTGTTGCTACGGATTTTGTAAAACCAAACGGTCTCGCCTTTTCCTCGGACGAAAAGTTTCTTTTTGTCTCGGACACTGGTGGGACTCATCAAGACGGTGGTCCAGCGCATATCCGAAAAATACCAATTTCCGACGACGGTAAGCAGCTGACGAAGGGGGCGGTTTTTGCCGACTGCACCAATGGTTTCTTTGATGGGTTCCGCTTGGATCGCGCAGGGCGGATTTGGAGTTCTGCGGCCGACGGTGTTCATTGTCTAAATACGAACGGAAATCTGATCGGAAAAGTGCACATTCCCGAAATTGTTGGGAATGTTTGTTTCGGTGGCAGTAAGCTCAATCGGCTCTTTATTGCCGCGACGAGCTCGCTCTATTCGGTTTATTTAAACGTAAATGGATTGAAATGATCTTTAGTCGTCCAATACCACCTTGCGCCAAGCGAACCGCGCCTTGTTTGCGGGAGTCCCAAAAGTAAGGACATTGGGTCACGGGCAAGACGAAGAACGGAACACGTTGTCCAGAAGAATTACGCACCAAAGCGGTGCGGATGGTTTTGGATTACGACACAGAATATGCGAGCAGATCGGCGGCAATATTGTCGATCTCTCAGGAGGTTAGATGCCGCTGGGACAGCTTGCGCGCCCGTCGGAGGCGTTGGACCTGACCTTTTCAATGGCTGCGCCCAACCGGATACCTGACAGTCTCCAGTTAGGTATTGTTTTATATTTCGAGAGTGGTCCAACTACTGGCCGAAGCGCGAGAGGCAACGCAAACCCCTCTGGGGCATTTGGGGGCACTGCGGGCATCACGTTGTGGGTTCTACGTCTGTTACATTCCAAGAGCGAATGGCGGTTCAGACAGGATCTAACAATTGGCGGTGGCCGGTCTTTTTGCAGCTAGTAATTGGGATGGTTTGGTGCAAACAACCCTCCGGTTCCCCTTGATTTACGCGCTGGATATTTAAATTTATACTGCGCATAGCAGAAGGGATCTAATATGCAGGCCAAAGAAGCAGCGGATCGGCTCGGAATTACACAGCGTATGTTACGCCATTACGAAAAAGAGGGCCTTTTGGATGTTAGCAGAACGCTGAACGGGTATCGCTGCTACTCGGAATCCGATCTGCGCCGCGCCGGACGCATTCGGGATTTCATTGCAACAGGTTTTTCAACACGTGAAATCCGGGCGATGAGCGCCTGCCTCTCTGACGACGGATCCGGGCCATGCGAGGGCGGTGTCCAAAAGCTGACTGAAAAGCTAGAACACATAGACCGGCTCAAAGCAGAACTGGACGAGAAGCGGGACGCCGTGATCAACAGGTTGTATTTGTTGAAAAAAGGTCTCATTCTCGAAAAAAACTGATCCGTTCAAATTCGATATCCGAACGGTTCCAGAAGAAGATTTTTGAGATCTACCCAAAGAAAATGAGCAGGCCGCACTCATACGTCTTCTCTTAAAAAGTACCCAGATATTTGCTCATGATTTTGCGATGACAGCCAGTTTGAACAAAGACATTAAGATTCTCCCGGATCAGCTCACCGATTATTCCTTTGCACATCAAATCTGGGAGGGACGCTACGGTTCTGTTATCCGAAAAATTGTTCATGATGATTTGCGAAATGTTGATTTTATCTCCACGCATCCGTGTGTGGCTCACATTATATATGGAACAGAGACGTTTTATTCAGAAAACGGCGAAGACCTCGTTCTCAAAGACCGAGACCTGATTTTTGTTCCTCGCGGTCAACTGATGCGATCAGATTTCAAAATGGAGGATGGACCGCTTCGCGCAGTTCTCGTCTTCTTCTCTGACCGTCTTATTGATGAATTTCTGGATGAAGCGGGTACCCGGATTGAAACGCAGCCGATTGCAAATCCCCTCAAAGTTGATGCGAACGAACACCTGACCCAATTCATCAAAAGCACACATGCAATCTATCATGACCTTCAGGTGGATGAGCAGTTGATGAGGAATAAGTTGCTCGAGCTGCTGTTGCTCCTGTCCACATTGATCGGCAAAGAGCAGATAAAAGAACTCCTTTTTAGTGGCAGATCCGCGCAATCATCCGGTAACTTTAAGCGAACGATCGAGCGTTACGCGCTAGAACAGATCCCACTTGAAACCTTGGCGTTGCTCACTGGGCGCTCGATGTCCTCGTTCAAACGTGATTTTCAGCGTATCTTCCAAAGTTCACCGGCAAAATGGTTCAGAGAGCAACGATTGAACAAAGCACGGGATCTTTTGGAGACCGGGTCGCTTTCCGTGACCGAGATTGCACTCGAAATTCACTACGACAGCACGTCACATTTCATCGAACAATTCAAAGCCCGGTTCGGCTGTACGCCTTTGCGTTACAGACGGGATAAAAGCGCTGAAGAAGCACATTCCGAGAGTTAGCATTGCTCTGATTTTATTGAAAATTTTTCTTAATTTGAAGCCTGCGATTAACGCGGGCTTTTTTTTAACCAATCGGTAAATTCGTGACCCGTTCCCGGCATTTTTGACCCAATACGGCAAGACGGGTAGGCGCTCACAGATCATAAGACCCCCAAAGTATTGAGGAAATGAAATCCTGCGTGTTGCCCTTTTGGCCTTCACGCCTTCAAAGAGACATTGATCAGAGAGTTTTGACATGCCAACATCTTTACAAGGCCTCGCCGACCCATCCCTCGCTTACAATCTAAATGGCGTTGTAGACTACTCTCCCCAAATGCCCTTTATCGACATCATGAAAATGGGACGTCCCTTTTCTGGAGCCCTTGACGGCGGGCTACCTGGTAGTTTCACCAATGAAATGCTCCAGGATCTGGGCCTGCTTGATCAAAACGGTTACCCAACAGAAATCCCAGACGGATTAGGCCAATTGGAAGTGATCTATGACTGGGGGGCTACCGGAGATGAGACCTACGGAATCTCAGGCATTTCTGAGAGCCGCGCAGGCGTCTATGTTTTAGAATGGGAGGGCGAAGGTACACTGCAGCTAAATGGTGTGAACATTCTCAGCCAAGAGAACGGTCGGATCATTTTTGAAAATCCCAATGGCACTGCATTTTCTTTGGGGATCACCGAAACAGATCCAAATGGAACAGGAGATCATATCCGAGACATATCCATCGTTCGCGAAGATCATATCGAGCTTTTCGAAGCCGGTGCTATTTTTAATCCGGAATGGACAGCACTGATCAATGACTCTCGGCAGTTCCGTTTTATGGATTGGATGGACACCAACAACTCGCAGATCACTGAATTTTCGCAATTAAACACCATGGATGACGCCTTTTGGAACGGGCCTGGCATGGTTCCACTTGAGGCGATGGTACGTCTTTCAAACGAATTGGGTGTCGATCCCTGGTTCAACATGCCACTTGGCGCAAGTGACGAATTTATACGTGAATTTGCAACTTATGTACGCGACAATCTGGACCCCGGTCTGGTCGCAACCTTTGAATTGTCGAACGAAACTTGGAATTTCTTATTCGACCAAACCCATACCTTATCTGCAATTGCAGAAGAGGATTTCGGCCTCACCCTTTATGGTTATCCAGATCACCACTCTGCTTATGGTCGTGCGGCTGTTGATATGGCGCTTATCCTCGAAGACGTCTTTGCAGATACGCCTGATGCGCTTCATACCACATTGGGTGTCTTCACCGGTGATCCCGGCACTGTCGATCTCATTTTGCAAGCCCCTTCCTGGCAAGCCGCTGACCCAGAGAACTACATTGCGCCTCACAGTCTGTTCGATTCCGTAGCCGTCACCACATATTTCGGCGGCTCAATCGTACTCGAAGATACTCTTAGGGAAGAGCTGATTGCACAGCTCGATATCTCTTATGATACCGCAGCAAGCTGGCTGACTGAACGTATGCGAGACCCCGACTTCGAAGGCTCCGTCCCACAAGTGCTGGAGACACTTCGATTGATAAATGACATGGCAGACAATTATGGCGTCGACGTCATAATTTATGAAGGGGGCCAACACATCCATCACCTCTTTGGTGTTGAAGGCGACACATCTCAGCTTATTGATTTCTTTATTCAATATGTACGAAGCGATGATATGGCATCGCTCTATCAACAATTGTGGGAAGGCTGGGCTGAATTTGGTGATGGCCCGCAAATGCAATTTGGGGATGTCGCGGGTGTTGGCGATTGGGGCTCTTGGGGATTGCGTTCAAGCCTGACAGACGAAAATCCACGCGCCGTGCTGTTGGACGAACTCAACGCAGAAACACCTGCTTGGTGGGAAGATCGCGGTGGTGAACATTTCCAACACGGCGTTTATCTTTCAGGTGGTGCGGAAGATGAACAATTCACCGGAACTCACGCCGAAGATTATCTGATTGCTTCAGGCGGAGACGACATCATAGCAGGCCACGGCGGCAATGACTGGATACATGGTGGCACAGGTGAGCAAGACGAAGCCCTGTTTAGCGGCAACCGCGCGGATTATCTGATCCAATACGATGTGCGTAACGGCGTCGGTGGTGTCTCTGTACAAGATCTTTCAGATGGCAGCTTACGCATAAACGAAGGCACAGATTGGATCGTTGGCGTTGAGTTCTTGTCTTTTGCTGATGGGACTATTGACCTGATCTCAGAATTTCCTGAACTGGCAACAACAGCGCCCACCCCGATCATCATTCCAGATACGCCTGATCTCCCAGATCCAGATACAAATCCTGGCGATGGGACGCCAGACCAAGACCCTGATGATCCAGTTTCTGCGACCAGCGGCGATGATTACATACACGGTACAGCAGGCGATGATCACATTGCCGGATTGGCTGGAAATGATCTGTTGATTGGTGACGTGGGCAGCGACACGCTTGAAGGAGGTTTGGGGAACGATCTGTTGATTGGCGACCAAGATGGTAACAATGATCTTGCGGGCGATGATATCGCCGTCTTCTCAGGCAGTTTTAGTGATTATACCTACCATACCACCGTTATTCTGGACGATGCAGGCCTGCAACAAACGCTGTTGAACGTCACCGGTGCAACCGCTGAAACTGCCGCAAACGGCACCGACATTTTGATTGATATAGAGCGCCTCCAATTTGATACCGGGGCGATCGACACGCAAAGCGTGATCACAATGATTGAAAGCGGTGTCGAGGTTTCAACTGGGCAGAATATCCTGTTTGGAACAGACGCTATGGAAGAGCTTGATGGCACCGCAGACGCCGACATTCTATCTGGTCTGGATGGTATGGATTGGCTCTACGGAGGCGCGGGGGCAGATATTCTTCTTGGTGGGGCAGGGGATGACTTTATCTTTGGTCATCAAGATAATGATCGCCTTTTGGGTGGCACCGGTCATGACGAGTTGCAAGGCGGTCAGGGCGATGACAGCCTCGAAGGCGGCAATGGCAATGATGTCCTGATCGGCGACGACGGGACCAATCTGAACACTGGCACCGATACGGCAGTATTTGCCGGGCATATGTCAGATTACAGCTTTGAATTCCGACAGCTTTATAAAGAAGAGATTGATGATTTTGTCTCCGTCGTTCTTGTGACCGACGCAGAAGATGGTGGCCAAGATGGAATTGATGAAGGCACCGACATGTTGTTCAACATTGATGTGCTGCAATTTGCGGATCAATCCATCCAGACCAGCGATCTTAATCTCTAAGCTGTAGGGACCAGCCGTCATGCATATTACAAAAGCAAATCCATTGGCAGCGATTGGTTTCGCTGCAACAATCCTTACAGCATTTAGCGGTGCCGCGCTTGGCGTGGATGTTAAACGCAGCGAGGAATTTAGTATCTTTTGGCCGCAATTGCGGCTGGCATTGTTAAACAAAGATGTAGAGGCCTTGGATGTGCTCGCGCTCAGCAGTTCAGGTATTCCTTTTCGATATGACACGCTAGACCCATCTGAGCGTTGCGAACGCCAAGTTTTAACGGCTTATCTTGAGGGAAAATTAAATCGATTTTTGAAACGACCGGGTGGCGACAGTTTCAAAACATTCCTCAAAGAAACTCCTGTTCTTGATCTCACCACACATCCGGACGTTGGGGTTAACGCTATTGGCGAATACGACATTTTTCTGAGTGTGCGCTTTGCGCGCAACCGGGTTGATAATGCGTGGGACCTCGTCGATATGCTGGATGATTTAGACCGCGTCTACAAATACTCAGCCCAAAATGGCGGCCCCTCACACTGCTAAATTCCAGGTATTGACTGGGGCAACAAACTCTCTGCTTCCCGCATTATGACATCATCAAACATAAGAAAGATCTTTGGAATGCAATTTCACCGCCAATTCCGTGTTGCAGCTGTTCTCGCGTGTTTCTGCTGGTCAGGGCTGGCCCAACCCTCCCTTGCGGATGCAAATACGCGCCGGGTGAATGGGATCAGTGATGTGCAGATCGTTTCGGTTGTTCGCGATTGGATGCAAGTCAGGAGCGATAAGTGCACAGTTCAATTCAGTCGGGATATGGAAAAGCAACTGCAAAAAGACGTCAAAGAAACCCTGTTTGCAATGGCAAAGGTCAAACCCGCCAAACGTGCAAAACTTGACGACTTGCTCCACGGAAAGGTCACAGAAGCGCTCGACGACGCTATGAAAGATGGGGTTTTCGAAGTTGTTGAAAAGAATGATTTCATTTTTGTAACGATTACAGGTTGTTAAAACCGCTGGTACTTGGCCCGGCGGTTCCCCCTTGTCAGCGCCGGGCCATTCTACCTTTTAGTATTCAGGAATAAATTGATGTTTTTTAGAAATCTAGCTGCGTTTGTTCTGGCTACAACCACACTTTCAACCGCGCAGGCCGAAGATATCCCCAATAGTTTTGACCACCCTGAGATCGGTCGCTTCCCCCAGTCTGAAATTCGAGGTTTCACTGAAACAAGTTATGGGGAAGGCCTGATACCGCGCTCCATAAACTCTTATTCCAATCCTGAAAGCTTTGAGGCCTGGAAAGTTCAAGGCAAGCGGACGACAATCGTATATGAGCTGCCATCTTCAGTGCCTATTACGTCGCTCGAAGTCATTCGATCGTTGAAAAGCAGCTTGCAACAGCGTGGATTTTCCATTGAGATGATATGCCACGCCACCGCACAAAATGCTGAATGCGGCTCTTTCCTTCAACATCAGATCTTGTCAGAAACGACCGCGAAAAATCGATTTGCAGCGTTCAGGGACATCTACAACTTAAACAAAGCAAGCTTTGGGATGCTCTCTGCGCAAAAGGGCGATCTGCGATTGTGGGCAATTGCGGCCAAAACCGTCTATTCGGCCAATGTCCAATATGCCTTTGATATCTATGAAGAAGGTTCAGGAAACGAACTCACACTCGCGATCTCAGAGGACAAACTCCGGACTGAAATCTCCACAAAAGGTAGTGCTTTGCTGCAGGGCGTGGAGTTTGAAAGCAATAGTGCAGCTTTGACATCAGCCTCAAACTCTGCACTTAAAACGATAGCGGATTATCTGAAGGCCAACCCAGGTTCGCGGTTTCTTGTGGTTGGTCACACCGACAATCAAGGCACATTCCACCACAATAGAGAGCTATCAGAAGCTCGGGCGCAAAGCGTTAAGCGATATCTGATGAACAGCGCTGGCATTGAATCTGATCGTCTGCGGGCAATTGGCGTTGCCTTTGCGGCCCCGATCGCAAGCAATGACACAGCTGCGGGTCAGGCGCGCAATCGCAGAGTTGAACTTGTGTTAGAACACTAAACGAAGTGGGACTTTCTCAAGTCCTGCGCACAACACTGTATTCTCAATAGTATCAAAAAAGGAAATCAACATGCGGATGAAACTCGTTTTCTTGATTGGGAGCCTTACAGTTCTAAGCAACTGTGCGTACAAATGTCATACTTTTGGTTGTCTTTATTAGAACCGCGCAATCGTCATGGATGTCACCTTTCGAGTTCCCCAATACCACACTTCGGGGCAAGCGCCTGCAGATCCGACTACCTTCACGGTATTTGATGCGACCTTAGAAGCCGACTTGCGCGCAGCGATTTCCCTTCACCAAAGGAGCTTAGAGCGAAACCCGGACTCCAAGATACAGCAGCAGATGAAAAATGAATGCGAAACGATGCTTGGATCCCTTCTAGAGGCAGAAACGCAGGGCCTCACAATCACCAGGCCATCATCTTTTCTTCATCGGCGCTATTCTGAACGTATTGCAGATGCAGCTTTCCTGTCTTTGTGTTGTGGATCTTGCAATAGAACGCTGCAGGCAGATGAGGTGCAGTACATAACATGGTCGGACGAACACGCAAAAGGGCGAAGCGTCATATGCCAATGTGGCCAAACCTTATGGCTGCATTTCGATACGGTTCCGCGCTAAGAACAAAGAGAGCGCCGTCCATATACCCATGGTGAACATCTTCCATCCGTTCAGAGCAAACCGAAGCATGTGCTATAGAACACATGTTGATTTATCACTTAGACACTGGGACATTCTATGAAATACGTCCTCTTCACTGCAGCAGGGGTCTTATTGTTGGGCCCTCTGGTCGCCTGGACCTATGTGGTTGCGCTTGGGTGCGCCTATAAAATCAATGTAACGGGCTGTGGCCCCGAATTCAGTGACTATCTTGATTCAGAGTTCCTGACGCTCGCTGCACTCCCTTGGCTTTTGGGCCTGCTCTGCCTCTTGTTTGCGACACAAATGGGCAAAAAGGGCTGAAAGCTGTCTCAAGATTTTGACGAAAAAAATTGATCTACAACATAAAGGAAAGACCATGCTCAAATTTAGCCGCCGTCGTGCGCTCGCCCTTCTGACCGGATCTGTCGCGGCAGGTGGGCTCGCTGCCCCTGCAGTGGCAAGTGGACGTAAAATTAAAGTTGGCGCACTTCGGTTCACCTCGCACTCCGGTAGTTTTATCGCCAAAGAACGCGGCTATTTCGATGAGGCCGGGCTGGACGTGGAATTTGAATTTTTTCAGGCGGCCCAACCTATGGCGGTTGCCATCGCAAGTGGCAGCATTGACTATGCTATAACCGCGATCTCAGGTGCGCTGATCAATCTCGCAGACAAGGGCGCCATCAAAGTGATCGGCGGCGCGCTTCAGGAAGAGGCGGGAATTGATGGTCAAAAATATCTGATATCTGATGCAGCTTATCAATCCGGCATCAAAACCCTGAAGAGCCTTGATGATCAGAAATTTGCGCTTACGCAGGCTGGATCCTCTTTTCACTACATGGGCGCAAAAATGGCTGCGGCCGAGAATATAAAACTTCGCTTTACGCCTCTGCAGAAAGTAGGCGCGATTATTGGGGCGATGAAATCTGGCCAAGTCGCAGGCTGGTCAATTGTCCCTCATATCGCAAAACCGCTTGCTGCTTCTGGCGCATGGCACATTGTCGGCAATGTATCTGACTATATTCCAAACTATCAGGTAACCACTGTTTTCACATCTGCAAAAAATGCTGCAGAAGAGCGCGCGCAGACTACAGATTTCCTCGCCGGTTACTCACAAGGGGTGAAAGACTATTCAGCATCAATGATCGACGGCACAGCCAACCAGGACGATATGATCGATCTGATCCACAAATATGTATATACTGATCGGGAAAGAGCCAAAGCAGCCCCTTCTATCGTGAATGGCAGCATGCGTCTGGCTACGGAGGCCGCTTTAAACATCCACTCTGTTCAAGACCAATTGAATTGGTTCAAATCTGAAGGTCTGGTCAGTGATCACATTCCGCTGGATGCACTGGTTGACCCCTCATATGTAAACATCACCAAAGCGTAAGCTTACCTTAGTGTAAGGCGCAATTTAGCGCCTTGCATATCTTACAAGATAGGATTGAGCATTGGAAATTATCCTAGAGGATATAAGTCATTCCTATGGCCCCACCGAAGTCCTACGCGACATCAATTTTACTGTACCAAATGGGCAAATCGTCTGTATCGTTGGCCCGTCAGGGTGTGGCAAGTCTACGCTATTGCGGTTTGCCGGGGGATTGGAACAGCCACAAAAAGGTCAGATCCTGCAATCAGGTCATACACCCGAAGGGTGCCTCAATCCGTTGACCTATATTTTTCAGGATTTCGCACTCTTGCCTTGGCGCTCGGTTTACGGCAACATTTCCCTCGTTCTTGAACATCACAATATATCTGGGCAAAGGGCAGCAGCCATCATCGCAGATATGCTTGCTCGCACCAAACTCACGGACTTTGCACACGCGCTCCCCAAACAACTCTCTGGTGGAATGAAACAACGCGTTGCGATTGCACGGGCTTTGGCGGTGAACCCCGCGGTGTTGTTGATGGATGAACCACTGTCCGCGCTGGACAGTCAAACCCGAGAGTTGTTGATGGCGGACTTTATCGACCTGTGGCAGCAACGACCTTTCACCGCGATTTATGTGACGCACAATCTGGAAGAAGCTGTTCGCCTTGGCCATCAGGTGGTGGTCCTATCACGTCGCCCGGGGAAAATTCGTGACGTTATTCATATTAAAAAGCCACTCACTGAAAGAAAGACCGGCGATCTGGATCTAGAGACCCATCAAACTTATCTGTGGACGCTTCTGCGTGATGAAGCACGTGCAGCGGATGAGGAACTGCTACGTGTCTGAGATTGAAAAGAAACGCATCGTCTTTCGAGGTGGCGGATTTGCACCCTCTCCTAAAAGGTGGGTCGGTTTAGTTGTATTTGTCCTTTTGGTCGCCTTCGCAGAATTGGGCACGCGCGCCGGTTGGATCTCACCGCTTACGCTGCCAAGGCCATCAAATGTGCTTGAAACGCTGACGCACCTTTATTCATCTGGTCTTCTGTTTCAGCATCTTGCGCCCTCTCTGGCGCGTCTGACCTTTGGAGCGCTGTTCGGCACCTGTCTGGGCATATCTATCGGCATACTTATTGGTCTGTTTTCCCACGTGCGATCCGGGCTTGTTCCCCTCGTTGCAGCGGTTTTCCCTATTCCGAAAATCGCATTGCTTCCTCTTTTTGTAATTTGGTTCGGCATAGGGGAAGGATCGAAATATGCGCTCATCGCTTTTGGCACTTTCACACCAACAGTTGTTGCAACGTATGGAGCCGTTGACAATGTAGACCGCTCCTTGGTCCGCATGGCGCAAAGCTTCGGACTACCGTGGTGGTCTATCGTGCGAAAAATCATTTTCCCCAGTTCGCTGCCTGGCATTCTGTCCGGTCTTAGGATCAGCCTTTCGATCGCAATCATTTTGCTTGTTGCGGCAGAAATGCTAGGTGCAGAATATGGGATCGGAGCATATATTTTAGAAGCTGGATCGCTTTACGATCTGGAACGCCTGTTTGCGGGGATCGTCATTCTCTCAGTGTTGGGCGTGTGCATAAATGCCCTGATCGGTCTTATAGAAACCCGCCTGTTGCGCTGGCGTTGAACGTTCTAACCGTAAATTTTTTATACCATGTACACGCTCGAAAGAGGTTTGTTTTGTTTCATCTCGACGATAATTCCATCGCAATTCTAGAGTTCGTGCAAACATGGTGTGAGACCCAGCATGTCTATGACCTGGATCGGGTGCAGTCCGTGAACTCAATCTTTATGCCCAGACTGAACGACTGTTGCTATGCGATGTCTGTTCCTGAGGATTTGAAAAAGGTCCTGAGCTTGCAATTCTATGAATTTGCGCAGGATGGAGAAGGCGGGCAATATGCACTTTGGTGCTATCCAGAACTGGCTGGTGACCCGCCAGTTGTCTTTTTTTCAGCAGACGGTCACTATTCTATGGTCGCGCCCAGCCTACCGGCTTTTTTTGCATTGATGGCGCTTGACCAGTACATGTTTCCCTCAGTCGATAAATCGACAGAACGTGTCTGGCAAACGCGGTCAAATTGGCACCCGGACTTGGCAGAATTGAGGAACGATCATTCTCTCGAAACACTCCAAGACACGAGAATTGCATTCGATACAAGCCTGAAGGAATTTCACAACGGCCTTTCTATGCTTTTCGACATCAAGGAGGCCAATCTCTACCTAGAACAGATGCAAGAGCACAAAAATTTCCGCGAATGGTACCAATATGTTGAAGTCAATCATAAGGATACCGTCGGCAAAATTGGGGGTAATCTCTATGTAGCGCAAGACATGAGGTTCGATGACGTTCTCGAGACGAATACACTCCTAGAACTGCTCTATCAGCCTATGACAGCGGCTCCCGTCACACAGTTGATCGATGCGCTCGAACAGGACAAAAACCATCTTTCTTACAACGATACTGGCCGGATTGAGATTGATCGCGAAGACGCTCTTGGCCTGACTGTTATGTTTTCTAGTCTAGATAGCGCGGGCATGAACGACAGGACCGAAGTCCTAACGCAATGTGTATTCTTTCAAAATTGGGCCTCTGATCTTCCTCATGGCTTAGCACGACACCACAGCTATGATGATGTTACAAAGCTTCTTAAACATCCAGCTGGATGGCGACATAAATTTATGGCTTTTTTCCGCTACTGGAAACTTATACGTCCAGATGGTTCGGCCTACCTTTTGGGCATCCGCTTTGAAAAAGATCTATCTGGTATCAAAGTGGTTTCACTGCAGACCTTTACTCCGGAAGACGAGCAAGCAAACAGATATGGGCGGAAGCCTCTCTGATGCGGTTCCGCATAACTTGCTTGGTGTCATTTGTTGGCTAAGTGTTGGGGAGGGGACACTGACAAAGGTCGTCAACGTGCCACCAGATATCAAACCAGAAAGCTGCCTGTCAGTGGTTGCAACCGCAGTGTATCAGGAAGACCCAGTTGCCTTTGTGAAAGGCAGCCAGTGTCGAGATACCTAGCTGCAAGATCTATGCAGGTCGAATGCGATCAGATGAAAACGATGTCATCAACCAGCGCGTCGAGGTCAAAGACCCCAACCAGCACCAAGCGATCATTGTAGTCTGCACCCTGCGATACGCTTTGACCGAATTCGAAAGCCACTCCATTTGCCTGCTCAACGGCGTAGGTTTCAACAAAGCGCTCAGCGTTGTAATTTTCAAAGTCGATTGCGCTGAACAACAGCTCGTCTTCGCCAAGACTGAAATCGGTGATGCGATCCCGATCATGACCAAATCCATAAAAGAACTGATCCAGCCCTTCGCCACCGGTCATCACATCGTTGCCAGCACCGCTATCCAGATAGTCATCGCCTTTGCCGCCGCGTAAGGCGTCTCTTCCACGGCCGCCAAAAAGGTCATCTCTCCCTTGAGCGCCAAAAAGGTTATCGCGCCCGCCGCCGCCAAAAAGCTCATCACGGCCCCGACCACCAAAGAGGGTATCATTACCTCTGGCACCATACAGATTGTCTGCCCCCCGATGCCCCCACAGCATATTATCAAGCGTATTGCCGATCACGATGTCACTGCCTGATCCCATGCGGGCATTTTCAAATGCGGATCCGCGGGCAATGGCTACATTCCCAGTGAGCCCCCCGACGTCAGAGAATGTTTCGGCTCTTAAGTTCAATACATCATCTGTCGTACTTGGGCGCAGGTCGATCAGATCTACCCCATCGTCATTGGCATCATCAAACAGCGTAAATGCGATCGGGCCTGCTTCCTGTGTGCTGTCGTCTTCGTCATCAATGCCGGCAAACAAGGTGGTAAAATGACGGGAGTAGGTGCCACCTTGCCCCCAAACGGTGTCTCCTGCAGTGATCGTAGAGGCACCGTAGAGGCTTTGAATGGCCAGAATGTCAGCCATCATCGGCCCAGTCGGCTCTGCAAAGCTGGCGTTTGTCGCATCCACCTGATCTTGTGGGATATACGACATAACAGACTGCTGATAGCTATCATTTGCAAATGTAACGGCGCCAGAGCTGCCATTATAATTTCCTAGATGGCCAAGGCCCAGCGCGTGGCCAAATTCATGCACATAGGTTGAGAAGGTGAAGGAATCTAATGTGCTGCCAAAATCTGAAATCCATGTCTTGTCGACGTTGACAAAAACCTCTGTGATTTCCGTGCCAGTTCGATCCGTGGTGGTTTGTGCAAAAGCCCCGTCGAATTCATCATCTACTTGAATGTCGCCGCCAAATTGCACTTCGACAAACTGTATATCTGCAACGGTTTCCCAGGTCTCAAGCGCCCAGCGCGCCAGACGTTGACCCACATTGGTCAACTCGGTCAGATTGACCGTGACCACATAATCTGTGTTCTCGCCCGGCGAGAAATCAAAGCTGCGCCCAGTGCCGCCAACATCCTCCCAAAACCCATCTGTCAGGTAGTCGGCCAACTCATCCAAGGTGCCTGTCGGGGGAACAACCACCTCTGTATCGTCGCTCGTTGGCGTGCCCCAGGGCAAGTTATGCGTGTGGCGGGCTGGGTCAAAATTCTGTGTCAGAATGCAGAGTTCACACATGAACAAACGTCTTTCATTAAAAGCTCTCAGCCCCGGTCACGAGGAAGAGCTCCGATATCAGGGCTTTGAAACAAGTATGATGTGTAAATGTGCGAGAATTAAGGCCTTAAAATTACATTAATGGCCAACTGTGTCAGAAAAAGGTCTTTTTGAATTTCTGGTTTAGGTTGTGTTCTTGAGTGGACGTAACGCAGATGTAGGTGTCGCAAACCCTAGTGTGGGCGACGACGCGCCGCCCACCCTTTAGGAGGGATTAAAAAATGAAATCACCTGCATCCAGATCATCAAGCTGGACATTGCGCAATGTGATGGTGTTGCCATTCAGCGCATCGATGACAACATCATTGCCGACCTGTTCAATGTGATTGCGGCTCAGGTCGTTAAAGTTCCGGATGGTGCCGACAGCCGACAGATCAATGTCTTCGCCATCTTGGTTTGCATTAAAGTCTCGGACCACATCTGACCCAAATCTGCCACGAAAGACAAAGGTATCAAGGCCTCTGCCGCCCACCAAAAGGTCGTTGCCCGCGCCGCCATTCAAAACATCGCGCCCGGCACCGCCAATCACGGCATCGTTGCCGTTTCCGCCGGCCAAAGTATCATTGCCGCCGCCCCCAAGCAGGCGATCACGGCCCGCGCCGCCGTTCAGTTCGTCGCGCCCGGTATTACCGACCAAGCGATCGCGCCCTAAACCCCCAAAGAGAACGTCGTCGCCGCCAAACCCAATCAAACGGTCATTGCCACGACCGCCGTTAAAGCGATCTTCAAAACCGGTGCCTTGGAACAGATCATTTTGTGTGGTTTCTACGTCTTGAAGGGAGGAGTATCGGATATCGATCCCATCTGAAAACGCACCGTCTGGAATCGAGAAACTGCTGATTGACGCACCGATCTGTTCAAAAGCCGCCGGAGAGCTGGGCACCGGGATTTCTGCACCATCCAGCACGATTGTGTATTCGTGTTCGACGCTGCCTTGCAAGAAAGACAGGATAAGAACTGTTGAGGTGCCAAAATCGGTTTCGATTTCCGAGATGAGCGCAAAAATGTTGTTGGGGTCTAGTCTTGCACTACTGCTGAAATTCAGACTGGAAAAACTGTCGACGTCGAATTGAATTTGAGAAATGCCGTTAAAGCTCTCTAGCGTGCTGTATGAGAAACTGTTTTGCCGCCCCTGTGTGACGGCTGAGACAGAACCGGATGTAACATCAATGATATCACCGAAATCATCATAGCGGGCAAAAATGGCATCAACGGTATATGTGGTCATCTGTTCGAACCCTCAAATTAATTAACAAGTCTTAACGCGGTCGCTCAGATTGTGGTTAACAGCGTTTAATGGCTCTGCCAATCCGTTACTTTAAGTTGTGTTTTAACAATAGGCTGATTGCTGCGCACATCGACCGACAAACCGATGGATTAAATCAGAATTTGTTGGCCGCGTGGTATATTGTTGCACGGTTTGCGGCACCTTGAATGCCGTTTTAGTGCTTTGTGTGGGCGCGCGGCGCATCACTTCGTATGCCGTGTATGTCATGGGCCTCGGAGCAGCTGCAGGGGCAGCGCACGCTGAGGTAGGCGCTGCGAAAGGTTGCGCTTTTATGGTGCCTTTTGAGATAGAAAAAGGAACCTCCAAATGCCTCAGATCGATCCATTCTCCGACCGCACGCGCAGTTTTGATAGCCCTTGCACACGTCATTTTCCCATCACGCCGCAAGATGACGTAGATCTCGCAATTCGGCCCCGTGTGCTGAAGGCGCTCTCTGAAGGAACCGTTTCTATTCGCGATGCGGCGGGCACTGTGCTGTCTTATCCGGTCACCACGGGCGAGCTTTTGCAATTTTCCGCCGTTGGGGTCGAGGCCACAGGCACCACAGCAACTGTTGTGGGCTGGCTTTGATGGTGAGCCTTGGTTTCGGCGTTGGTGTCACCAGTGTTGCTGCACAACGGGTGCGGGGGTTTTCGCCGCGCACCTTGTTTTCCAGCGGCGAACAGGGGGCCTTTTTTGATTTCAAAGCCGGTCAAATGTTTCAGGATCTGGCAGCACAGATACCTGTTGTAAGGGCAGGGGATCGGGTTGCGCTTGCGCTGTCTCAGTCGCATGGTCCGCTCTCTGATCCTGTGCAGGACAGCCTTGGCCCCGAACTCTCAACACGCACATATGGCACCTTGGCGGCCGGAGCATCTGTTGCTCTGGCAGAGCCTGCGCGCACCGGCGCGATCTATCGGCTAACTTATCGGATTTCGGCATCCGATTACACAGGTGATCTTTTCTTACGTCCGGCCGGTGGGCCTTTTGCCTATCAGGTCTTGGATAAAACACCGGGATTGCATAGCTATTTCGTCGCGGCCAAAGATACTCAGACGGGCTATATGAATTTGGGGGGCGCAAATCCCGCAGGATCCATCACCTTTGATGACATCTCTCTCCGTGCGGTTTATGCGGGGCATGCGGTGCAAAGTGGCGGATCTGCGCAGCAACCCATTTGGCAAGATCCGCCATCACATCTGGTCTTTGATCAGGTGGATGATGCGCTCACCACTGTTCTTCCTGATCTGGGCAGCAACGCAACCGAATTTTGGGCTGATGAGACAGGCGTGACACTGCAGCCGGGGCAGACCATCGCCGCTGGCCTGCGGGTCTTGCCTGCGCCCGCGCAGCTTTTTGCCTATGGGGTGATCAACCGCCCCCTGACTGGGCCAGAGGTCGCGGCAGTGACAGATTGGCTGCAAAAGCTTTCGAGGCCTTAACACACAGGTGGTTCATATCGCATAAGCACTAGGAGCGCTCGGGCCAGATCACGCGAAATCCTTGATGGGGGGTCGCGCTGTCCGGAGAGTTCCCGGATCGTGCGGCAATACGATATCTGTAGCAATAAGACTTATGACACAGGTATGAGCCACCTTTGGACAGCTTATAGCCCTTCATCGTCGAAAGCCGCGCGCGCACGTCTTTTTTTAGGGATTTGACCTGATAGGGATCTGCTGTCCACTCCCAGACATTGCCAACAAGGTTGTATAAACCATAGCCATTTGGCGCATAGGATTTTGCAGGGGCAGTGGCCAGGTAGCCGTCTGCGCCGGTGTTGTGGTGTGGAAAATCACCCTGCCAGATATTGCAGGGCAAATGCGTGCCGTCATCCGGTTCTTCGTCTCCCCACGGATACCGCACCTCTCCCAACCCGCCACGCGCGGCATGTTCCCATTCGGCTTCGCTAGGCAAGCGGCCACCAACCCAGTCACAATAAGCGCGCGCATCATTCCACGACAGCTGCACTGCAGGGTGATCCGGCTGCCAGGCCGTTTTTGCGGTATCTGGCCCGTTGATGTCACGCCAGTTTGCGCCATCGACCCTGCGCCACCACTCCGCGTTTAAGATACCTTGTGTTGGGCCAACCTCGGGCGGCACATTCTGCCAGAACACAAAAGACCAACCAATCCGCTCTGCTTCGGTGATATAACCAGTTGCCTCTACAAAGGCCTGGAATTCTGCGTTGGTGACGGTTGTCGCTGTCATGCGGAAAGGTTTGATCCGGGATTTTCGTAAAGGCGCTTCCCCGTCTCCGGGAATGATTTCTTTGCGACACCCAACAAGGGCCGTGCCACCGGGGATTGCGCAGGCCTGTGCCCGCAGGCGCGCTGCCACATCTGCGTTTCTTGCGATCGGGACAGGGGGGAGATCTGGTCCGCTGCGCGCCGGGGTGCAACAGCTTGATTTAGCGATCGTATCAGACATAAAATATACCGATCTTGTGGTTCGTCTTTGCGCTGTTGCACGGTCTTGGGGCACGATTTTACGTGCGAGAGGCATCTAGCGCCTATATGATTATTTAACGCAACAAGAGAGCAGAATATTAATCAATCTCTTGCGAACTGCGATATAGGACTTAAAGCAGAGCCTGCGCCTAAGGTCAAAGCGGGCGCCTGTCAGTCATTAAAGATGTGACTATCGGATATCTTGCATCTTCAGACTGTCTTGTATACTAACGCATACAACCCCATCTCGGGGTCTTCAGATCAGTCTGAGCCCCGCTGCTCACTCTTTACCACAGCTTACTCTTCGGGATAGCCATGAGCCTCTATACAGATTACTTAGCAGAGATCGAAACTCGCAAAACCCAAGGTTTGAACCCAAAGCCCATCGATGATGGTGCGCTGACGCAGGAACTTGTTGATCAGATCAAAGATCAGGGCAACGCGTACCGTGCGGACTCACTGAATTTTTTCATCTACAACACCTTGCCCGGTACAACCAGTGCAGCAGGCGTTAAGGCAGCATTCCTGAAAGAAATCGTTCTGGGTGTCGCACAGGTTGAAGAAATCTCGGTTGAATTTGCCTTTGAACTTTTGTCGCACATGAAAGGTGGCCCTTCTATCGAAGTGCTGCTGGATCTGGCGCTGGGGGATGATGCTGCAATTGCTGCTCAGGCTGCAGATGTTCTGAAGACGCAGGTTTTCCTTTATGACGCGGATACAGATCGTCTGAAAGCCGCTTATGAGGCAGGCAGCGCAGTTGCGAAGGGTATTCTGGAAAGCTACGCCAAGGCGGAATTCTACACCAAGCTGCCCGAGCTGGAAGAAGAAATCGAAGTCGTCACCTATATCGCTGGTGAAGGGGATATCTCAACCGATCTGCTGTCTCCCGGCAATCAGGCGCACTCGCGCTCTGATCGTGAATTGCACGGCAAATGCATGATTTCTGAGGCGGCGCAGCAAGAGATCGAAGCGCTGAAATTGAAGCACCCCGGCGCCCGGATCATGCTGATCGCAGAAAAAGGCACCATGGGCGTGGGCTCCTCGCGGATGTCTGGTGTGAACAATGTTGCACTTTGGACTGGTAAAAAAGCCTCTCCTTATGTGCCTTTCGTCAACATCGCGCCTGTGGTTGCGGGTACCAACGGCATCTCTCCGATCTTCCAAACCACAGTTGGCGTGACTGGCGGTATCGGTCTGGACCTGAAAAACTGGGTTAAAAAGACGGATGAAGACGGCAAGGTTATTCTGAACAATGATGGCAATCCGGTGCTGGAACAGAAGTTCTCTGTTGAGACTGGCACTGTGATGAAAATCAACAGCAAGACCAAAAAACTGTTGAACGCAGATGGCAGCGAAGAGCTGGCGGATATCGCTTCTGCCTTCACCCCGCAAAAGACCGAATTTATGGTTGCTGGTGGGTCATACGCGATTGTCTTTGGTAAAAAGCTGCAGACATTTGCGGCTGAAACTCTGGGTGTTGAGATGCCACGCGTCTTTGCTCCATCGAAAGAGATTTCAAACGAAGGCCAAGGCCTGACCGCGGTTGAAAAGATCTTTAACCGCAATGCTGTTGGCACCACGCCGGGTGCAACTTTGCACGCAGGCTCTGACGTGCGCGTCAAAGTCAACATTGTTGGTTCACAGGACACCACTGGCTTGATGACCAGCCAAGAGCTGGAAGCCATGGCTGCAACTGTGATCTCTCCTGTCGTGGATGGTGCTTATCAGTCTGGCTGTCACACCGCGTCTGTTTGGGACAAAAAGGCACAGGCCAATATCCCTAAGCTGATGAAGTTCATGAACAACTTCGGCTTGATCACCGCGCGTGATCCCGAAGGCAGCTATCACTCCATGACCGACGTGATCCACAAGGTGCTGAACGACATCACCGTGGATGATTGGGATGTGATCATCGGTGGCGACAGCCACACCCGTATGTCCAAAGGCGTTGCCTTTGGTGCGGACTCTGGCACCGTGGCGCTGGCTTTGGCGACTGGCGAAGCCACCATGCCCATTCCTGAATCTGTCAAAGTGACCTTTAAAGGCACTATGGCGGATCACATGGATTTCCGCGATGTGGTGCACGCAACCCAGTTGCAGATGCTTGATCAGCATGGCGATAACGTCTTCCAGGGCCGTGTGATCGAAGTTCACATTGGCACGCTTCTTGCTGACCAGGCCTTTACCTTCACCGACTGGACCGCAGAGATGAAGGCCAAAGCTTCGATCTGTATCTCCAACGATGAAACCCTGATCGGCTCGCTGGAACTGGCGAAATCGCGTATTGCGATCATGATCGAAAAGGGCATGGACAACGAAGGCAAGGTTCTGCAGGGCCTGATCGACAAAGCAGATGCGCGCATTGCTGAGATCCAGTCAGGTGACAAGCCCGCGCTGACAGCTGACGACAATGCAAAATACTTTGCCGAGGTTGTCGTTGATCTGGACAAAATCGTTGAACCCATGATCGCTGACCCTGACGTGAACAACGCAGATGTCTCAAAGCGTTATACCCACGATACCATTCGCCCTGTGTCTTACTATGGCGGCGATAAAAAGGTTGATCTGGGCTTTGTCGGCTCCTGCATGGTGCACAAGGGCGATATGAAGATCGTTGCACAGATGCTTAAAAATCTGGAAGCAGATCAGGGCAAGGTCGAATTCAAGGCCCCTCTGGTGGTTGCAGCGCCAACCTACAACATCATTGATGAGCTGAAGGAAGAGGGCGATTGGGATATCCTGCAGCGCTATTCTGGCTTTGAATTTGATGATCTCTTCCCGAAATCACAGGCCCGCACCGAGTATGAGAACATTCTCTATCTTGAACGCCCCGGCTGTAACCTCTGCATGGGCAACCAGGAAAAAGCGGCAAAAGGGGACACTGTTCTGGCCACCTCAACCCGCCTGTTCCAGGGCCGCGTTGTGGAAGATACCGCCGAGAAGAAAGGTGAATCCTTGCTGGCCTCCACACCTGTTGTGGTGCTCTCCGCCATTCTGGGTCGCACGCCCACCGTTGCGGAATACACCAAAGCAGTTGATGGGATTGACCTAACCAAATTTGCACCCCCTTTGCAGGTGCCTTCAACCACCAAATCAGCGCATTTCTAAAACGCGCTGCATTTGGGAAAATGAAAAGCCCGCTGCCAGAAATGGCAGCGGGCTCTTTTGTGTATATCTGCTGTGAAGACGTCAAGATCAGCGCGGATTGAACTCTGGCGTGATCATCCAGTTTGGAACCGTTTCGCTGATTGCTTCATTGCGGGCTACCGGCGCATCAAAACTAAAGCCACGTAGCAAACGAAAGAGCATCCGACGGCGCAGGCCGAGCTCCTCAAGCGCCAATGATTTTGACATATCTTTTCTCCTTAACTCACCCCAGCGCGCAGTTCAGCCAGTGCGCGTAGGTCAGGGGTAGGCAGGGAAAATGGCAGAAATGTGCCCGTTAGGCCGTCAAGTATTTAAGGTTTTCTTAAAATAGATGGGCGTGATGCAACAACGATGAACTCTGGGGTGGTGAATTTATTCTGTTTATTATTGCACATTAATATTGGCAAAAAAGCGCGAGGTAACAAACAGCTATCAAACATGTGATTTTGACCGCGCGCTATGTGTGGCAAATTACACAAAGACGCAGCTCGAATTTTCGAATTTGGAACATGGTTCTGAAAATTAGAGAAAAATTCAAGACTCTGTCCCTAACTCGATCACAACCGATTTCAAGTCTGCAGAAGCATATCTTGCCTAGGTTATTTTATCGAAGAAGGCGCAGCTTCGCGCGTGACCGTACAGAAAACAGGAGGTCTCTGATATGACACTCAAGCACACCGCGCTCGCGGCTCTTTTAACCACTGTTGCTGCGGCACCTGCATTTGCAGGCCCGACATATGAAAACGCGTCTGGCGGGACGTTCACATTCTACGGTCACTTCAACCTGTTCCTGCAGTCGGTTGACGATGGCGAGCAGACCTTTGATCGTCTCGTTGACAACAATGCGCTGAATTCCCGCGTTGGCTTCCGGTTGAGCCAGCCTTTGGGGGAAAACACACTGCGCTTCCAATTCGAAACGGCTCTGGGTCTGCGCTCGTCCAGCGCGTTTGGGCAAGGCGACAGCGGGTCAAACGTCGATTGGGACCGGACCGATCTGCGGCGCATCGATTTTGCGCTTGATACGCCCAAATACGGCACATTCTCTTTCGGGCAGGGGTCAACGGCGGCTGATGGCGCAGCTGAGGTTGATTTCTCAGGTACAGATATCATTGGCGGACCTGCAGTTGATGACTTTGCCGGTGGCTTTGCCTTTCGCACCTCTGCCGGTGATCTGAGCGGCGTTACAGTCGGCAGCTCGATCATTGATCTGGATGGCGGTCGTCTGGGCCGTGTGCGCTACGATACGCCAACTTTTGGCGGGTTCCGCTTTGCCGCCTCTTTTGGCACCGATATTCTGGCCGAGAACAACGATCGCGAAGTGTTTGATATCAGCCTGCGCTATAACAATGACGATTTAGGCGATTTCCGTATCGCAGGTGCGCTGGCCGCAACCTGGGATGAGCAGACCGGTCGTGAAGACATTCAAGATGTCATCGGCTCTCTTGCCGTTGAACACAAGCCAACCAATGTCTCTGTCGCGCTTGCTGCCGGGGATCGCGACATTGGCGGTGATTATGCTTATGTCAAACTGGGCTATGCGGTAAATGCGCTGTCGGTCGGTGAAAGCTCGTTCTTCATCGATTACTATGACGGCTCTGACACGGTCACAGATGGCGACAGCGCTGAAAGCTGGGGTATTGGTGTTGTGCAGGATATCGACAAGCTCAATCTTGAGGCCTACCTGTCTTACCGCGAATATTCCTATGATGATACCAGCGGAACCGATTTCCAGGATCTGGACGTTGTCATCGCTGGGGCACGCTGGCGCTTTTAAACTACGACAGTCTTTGAATATGAAACACGTCCCTTGCGGGCGTGTTTTGCGTTTTTACGTCACGGATAAAGCGGATTTTACACGGAAATGCGCTGAATGCAGCGTGATCAGGCCTTCAATCGGCCAATGGCTCTTGCGCCGCGCGCGCCTTGTCAATAGAAGGCCAGAAATTGTCTGTGAGCGGCGCCCCCGTGCGTATGCTCAAAACTCTCTCATGGGGAACAAGATGCAGGTCACCGAGACACTGAACGAAGGTTTGAAACGCGGCTATGCCATCACCATCACCGGTGCTGAGCTGAATGCCAAGGTTGACGAAAAACTGGTTGAAGCGCAGCCTGAAGTCGAAATGAAAGGCTTCCGCAAAGGTAAGGTACCTTTGGCACTGCTGAAAAAGCAGTTTGGCGAACGCATGATGGGCGAAGCCATGCAGGAAGCTGTTGACGGCGCGATGAACCAGCACTTCGAAGACAGCGGTGATCGTCCTGCGTTGCAGCCTGACGTGAAAATGACCAACGAAGACTGGAAGCCCGGCGACGACGTCAACGTTGAGATGTCTTATGAAGCGCTGCCTGCCATCCCTGAGGTTGACCTGTCTGGCGTTGAGCTGGAAAAGCTGGTTGTCAAAGCAGAAGGCGAAGCGGTTGACGAAGCGCTGGCAAACCTGGCCGAAACCGCAACCGACTATGAAGCCCGCGAAGAGGGTGCAGCAGCCGAAGACAAAGATCAGGTTGTGATCGATTTCCTGGGCAAAGTTGACGGCGAAGCCTTTGACGGCGGTGCAGGCGATGACTACCCATTGGTTCTGGGCTCCAACTCCTTCATCCCCGGTTTTGAAGAGCAGCTGGTTGGCACCAAAGCAGGCGAAGAAAAAGACGTAAACGTCACCTTCCCTGAAGAGTACCAAGCAGAGCATCTCGCGGGCAAAGAAGCTGTCTTTACCTGCACCATCAAAGAGGTCAAAGCGCCTAAAGCGGCTGAGATCAATGATGAGCTGGCAACCAAATTTGGCGCCGAAGATCTGGACGCGTTGAAAGGCCAAATCTCTGAGCGTCTGGAAGCAGAATACGCCGGTGCAGCACGTGCTGTCATGAAGCGTGGCCTGTTGGACAAGCTGGATGATCTAGTGTCCTTCGATCTGCCGCCATCCCTGGTGGAAGCAGAAGCCAAGCAGATTGCACATCAGCTGTGGCACGACGAAAACCCTGAGGTAGAAGGTCACGATCACCCCGAGATCGAAACCACCGAAGAGCACACCAAACTGGCAGAGCGCCGCGTGCGTCTGGGCCTGTTGCTCGCAGAACTGGGCCAGAAAGCAGAGGTCGAAGTGACCGATGCCGAAATGACCCAAGCGATCATGCAGCAAGCGCGCCAGTATCCTGGTCAGGAACGCCAGTTCTTTGAATTCATCCAACAGAACCAGCAAATGCAGCAACAGCTGCGTGCGCCTCTCTTTGAAGACAAAGTGATCGACCACATTGCAGAGCAAGCAAAAGTGGAAGAAAAAGAAGTCTCTAAAGAAGACCTGCAAAAAGCTGTTGAAGCACTCGACGAAGAGTAAGCTTCACAACATATATGATTTTAGAAAGGCCACCCGATTGGGTGGCCTTCTCTCTTTGCGCCACCCCGTATGGGGTTAAGTGTCGTCGCCCAGCTATGTTTTAGGCAGAGGCCGTTGCCCGCTCCAAACAAAAGGGCTGCGCAATCGCGCAGCCCTTCCGATGATCAGACTTGCCGTTGGGATCCGATCAGAGATCGATTTTGAACCGCGCAAACCCGTTTGGACCTTCGCCGGCAGGGGCGATCGAAACGCCGGGCACGCTGTCGGCATAATCCGTTGCCTTTGGGCCTGTGTCGAACAAGACAGAGGTGCCGGGCAGGGCGGTGAACTTCCAGTTTGCGTCTGCGCGTGGGCTGATGGTGCCTTTTTCCACGATGTAGCGCACAATGACGTCGCGGTTGGTGTCGGGACCTTCAAATACGATAGTGTCGCCTTTGGCACCGGGGAAATCACCACCGCCTGACGCGCGGTAGTTGTTGGTTGCGACGATGAACTCTGCATCCAGATCCAGCGCAGCGCCATTGTACTGCAGGTTTACAATCCGGTTGGTTGCAGCATCCAGCAGCTCACCTTTGGGGCCAAACATCGAAGGTTGGCTCAGATCGATTTCATAGGTCACGCCATCGATCACATCAAAGTTGTAGGAACGGAACTCTTCGTTCAAAAGCAGCTGATCTGCTTTGCCTGCTTCCACCTGATTAAAGGCCCCGGCAGAGCGTTCCAACCAATCTTTAACCTGTTGGCCAGTCACGCGCACCGCGCGTACAGTGTTGGGATAAAGATAAAGGTCTGCCACGTTTTTGATCGCAACATCGCCCTTGGGCACATCGGTGTAATACTCAGGACCACCACGACCACCCGCTTTGAACGGGGCCGCAGCTGAGAGGATCGGCAGGCCTTCGTGTTCGGTGCCTTTCAGCATCTGCTCAATGTACCAGGTCTGTGCGATGGACACGATCTGCACGGATGGATCATCTGCCACCAGTGCAAAGTAGCTGTGCAGCGGAGCATCCGTTTTGCCAACTGCGCGGCGCACATAGGCCAGGGTGCCATCGTGATCAGCCTGCGCTGCCGCCAGAACATCAGGCTGGCTTTCAACCAACGCGGTGATGGAACGATCTTCGTTACGTTGTGAAATAGGACGCGCTTCTGAAGCGTGACCAACAACGCGCCAGCCATTGCCATCACGCTCCAGCATCAGATCGATCAGGCCCATATGGCTGCCCCAATAGCCGCCCATGGTGGCAGGCTTGCCGTGGATTGTGCCTTTGTCAGCGTCCACACCCGCAAAATCTGCGTAGCTTGAGGAGGGGAACACAAGATGCGAGTGGCCGGTCATGATCGCATCAATGCCTTCAACCGCTGCCAAGGGCACAGAGGCGTTTTCCATGCCTTCGGTTTCATTCGCCTCACCAATACCGGAATGCGACAGGGCGATGATCACATCTGCGCCTTTTTCCTTCATCTCCGGCACATAGGCGCGGGCGCACTCCAGAATGTCGCGCGCCTGAACATTGCCTTCCAGATGGCGACGATCCCAGTTCATGACTTGCGGAGGAACAAACCCTATCAGACCGATTTTGATCTGGTGGCTGTTGCCTGCGCCATCGGTCACGGTACGATCCATGATCACATAGGGTTTCAGCAAGGTTTTGTCTTCGCGTGGGGTTGCGCCCACTTCCTTGGCGATATTTGCGCAGACAACAGGGAAGCTTGCGCCCGCCAGTGCTTTGCCCAGGAATTCAAGACCATAGTTAAATTCATGGTTGCCAAGCGTCGAGGCATCAAAGCCGACCGCGTTCATCGCGGCAATCACCGGGTGTGTATCACCCTCTTTCAGGCCCTTTTCATAAGCGATGTAGTCGCCCATCGGGTTGCCTTGCAAAAAGTCACCATTGTCCAACAAAAGCGAGTTAGTCGCTTCTGCGCGGATGTCTTTCACAATTGAAGCGGTTCTGGCGAGACCAACAGTGTCACGTGGTTTGTCTGCGTAATAGTCATAAGGGAACACATGGACGTGCAGGTCTGTTGTTTCCATCAAACGCAGATGAACTTGGTTGTTTGCAGCTTGCACCGAAAACGGGTGCATTGCGATTAAGCCAGCGGTGCCTGCCAGAAAAGACCGGCGATCAAGTTGGATTGGCATGGTAGTCTCCCGACTTCACGAAAATTAAACCTTTTGGTAAGATCTACGTTTCTAATGTGACAAAGCTGTTGCAGCCAACTATTTTTTGAACGGTGATACCAAATAGGTAAATTTAACGCACAAGCCCGGTTTCTTTAAGCAACCCACGGCGTTTGGCCTCGTTCCAGTAGCCTCTGGAGTAGTGTTTGACGGCCGTATCTTGGCTGCCATCAGACAATAACCACGCACCGCGCAGATATTTGACTGAAAATTCCAAATTGGTATCTGCATCTAACAGATCTTGTGGTGCGCCCGTAAAGCCCATTGATCGGGCTGTTGCAGGTAAAATCTGTAAAAGTCCATAATAAGGCCGATTGATCGCATGTGGCCGGTGGGTGCTTTCGCGGATAGCCAGCCGGTGGACCAAACTGCGCGGCACCTCGTAATGATCCGCCCAAAAATTGATCTGCTGACGCAATTCAGCGGTTTCATTTGGAAACAGTGGCGGATCAAAAGCAGGCGGGGCCGGAGCAGGGGCGATTTCAGGGTCAGCAAGGCTACAGGCGGCAATCCAGAACGCGGCCAGCACGGATACAAGAAAAGTTCTGCGCTTCATGAAGGGTCTCCAAAATAAGATGGAAGGGCGCTTTGATGCATAGAATAGGCAACATATTGCGCACTCCAAGGGGGAAAACACGCGTCGGCAAAGCTCCACCGGTTTTGGGAAAGTGCGGCAGATTTTAGCTGAATTGCCTATACTAAGAATTTGTTAATCGAAATCACCTCAGGCAGATTAAAGGCGAAGGCTGAGGCACCTCTCCCCCAAAGGGCTGGCTCTGCTCATTGCCTCTTGCAGAACAGCACAGGAGGAAGTCAATACTGTTTCCCACCGCCTTGGCTTCCTCCAACCTGTTTATTTTCCATGGATTTAATTTATTTCTTTTGTGCGGTTTAAATTTAGTGGGGATTTTCGTTTCTGCCAATCTCGCATAGGTAGTGGTGCGCAGCGAGAAAATGCAACACATGCCAAATTGCAATCTATGATTGCAAATCGAGTAGCTTATCCATTGAGTTGAGTGGAAAAAATCAAATGTTCACAGATGTGTTAGCATTCGTGAGAGTTGAATTTAACGGCTGTTAATCTTTATCGGTCATTAAAGGTGCAGTCGCTTGAAAGAAAGCGCAGGAGCAGAACGCAACACATAAGGTGCACCACGTGACCGATTGGACAGCCGGCTATATGGCCGATGTAGATTACATCCATGATTTTTATAAAGAGCTTGCGCCGTCGCAACTGGCAATCGGTGCTTTGTCTGCGGGACAGAACCATGGTCTGAGCGGTGAAAATCTAACCTATTGTGAACTGGGGTGCGGGCAGGGGGTCACAACCAATCTGTTGGCAGCTGCAAATCCCCATATTGATTTCCACGCGATGGATTTTAATCCGTCCCATATTGCAGGTGCTGAAGCCTTGGCTGCAGAGGCGGGGCTAAAGAATGTTTCGTTTTACGAACATTCGTTTGAAACCTTTGATGATGAACCCGACCTGCCACGCGCCTTTGATGTGATTGTGATGCACGGGATCTTTAGCTGGGTGTCTCCTGAAAACCGGGATTATGTGGTTCAGTTTATCGCCAAACGTTTGAAACCCGGTGGTTTGGTTTATGTCAGCCACAATACGTTGCCCGGCTGGTCTTCAATCTTGCCGCTGCGGCGTCTGTTGTGTGATCGCGCTGCATTGGAAAGCGGCAATCCACGTGAACGGATCAACAATGCGCTCGCCTTTGCACATAAATTAGAGGCGGTTCAGGCCGGGTATTTCACCGGCAGCCGATCCGTGCGCAAACGTCTGAAACAGATGGGATCAATGTCGCACCGATATCTGGCCCATGAGTTCATGAATGAACATTGGACGCCCTTTAATGTCGAAGAAGTGGCGGCTGAACTGGGGCAGGCCAAATTGAAATACGTCGCGGCCTGTCATTTGATGGATCATGTCGATGATATCTGTCTGACCCCCGAACAAAGCCAGGTTCTGGAAGATGAGCGCGATCCCATGCGGCGCCAAGGTCTGCGGGATCTTATTCTCAGCGAACAATTCCGCTGCGATATCTATCGCAAGGGCGACGTGTTTCACACCGAACGCAGTGCTGTGGGGGCTTGGTTTGATACCCGTATCGCTTTGGCGCGCCCCATCAGCGAGGATCCATTGACCCTGATGTGGCGTATGGGAGTGGTGGAGCTGGAAGATGCTCATATCCGGCCTGTATTGAACGCGCTGCGGGATGGGCCCAAAACCGTTAAACAGCTGTTGAGTGAAGGCGCTTTTGTCGTCGACAGTTGGGGCGATATTGTACGAATGCTGCGTATTTTGCTTGGTGATGGTGTCTTGGCACCCTGCCTGCCCGAGGCAGGCGAAGCTGAGCGTGTGACGCAATGCACAGCATTGAACAAAGTGATCTGCAAACACGCCGAAGACAGCGAAACGCTACGGTTTCTGGCCTCACCCGTGACCGGCAGTGGCCATGAAGTTGATCGATTTGAACAGCTGTTCCTGCTTGCCCGTTCTGAAGGCCATGAAACGCCAGATTCTTGGGCGCAGTTGGCCTGGACCATCCTTGCTCCTCAAGGCCAGCGCTTGCTGAAAGAGGGTGAGATTTTGGAAAAAGACGAAGATAATATCGCAGAGCTTCAGTACCGGGCGGAACGTTTTGCCACGCAAAAACTACCCGTTCTACAAGGGCTTGGCATCCTGTTCTAAATATACAAAAGCGAGCAATTCTGAATTGCTCGCTCTTGTCGCTTAGTCTGCAGGATGGGAGGGATACAAAGAATTAGGACGTCGGAATTGGTGTTCCGATCACTTTCCCATCGTTATTCGTCATATCGAATAACCGGTGTTTGAAGCGGGTCAAAGTTCCGTCCTGAATGTACTTCTTGATTTCTGTGATCGCACTTTCAGGATCTTGCCAATCAATTTCGAGGCCAAGCACATTGTAATCCCACCACGCAATTTCCGTGATTTGATCTACCAGTTCTTTGGAAAACCGCTGGCGTATGACTTTGGCCGGAACACCACCAACCACTGTAAACGGGGCGACATCTTTTGTGACGACAGCCCCTGCTGCAATCACGGCACCATTGCCAATGGTGATGCCCGTTTTGATCTGAACATTGGATCCAATCCAAACATCATTACCAATTGTTGTAGGAAGGATCTTTTCAAATTCATGCAAAGGCTCGGGGTCAAAAGGTGTGCGAAAAACCTTTTCATACGGGAAGGGGGATGTCGTTAAAGATCCGATCGGATGCTCTGAAAGCACGGTGACATAATTGCCAATACTGCAATACCGGCCCATATTTGTGTCATGTAGAATTGCACCGGGCGAAACATAGGAAAACGCACCGATTTCAGTGTTTCTCAAGGTTGCACTAGTAAAAATTCGAACAGGTTCTGCCAGACGAACCCAGCCCAATAAATTGACTGACTTGTGAACTTGAATTGCGATACTCAAGCGCTCACCCTCCGGTAGGTTTACAAAAGTGGAATATTTTGGGGCCTGTTATGTATGGTTGAATTTGATCTGTAAGGGCGGAGATATCGCCCGGATTTGTCAAGAAAAGAAGCGCCAATGATTTGGTGCATCCTAAAAAGGCTGCCCCAATTTGGGGCAGCCTTTCTGAAAAGTATAAGAAACCTTAGCCGGTGAGGGCTTAGCTTTCTTCAGCAGGGGCTTCCGCTGCTGGTGCATCGTCGTCGTCAGACGCGGCGCTGCCGATATCGTCGAACAGTTCTGCAATCTCAAACTCAGCTGCGGCTTCTTCTTCCGCGGCCAGTTCCTGAATTGATTTACCAGACGCCTGCAGTTCAGCTTCTTCTTGAGAACGTGCAACGTTCATCTTGATTTCAACTTCAACTTCAGGGTGCAGTTTCACGGCCAATGCGTGCAGACCCAGTTCTTTGATCGGTGCGATCAAAGCAACTTGTTTCTTATCGATTGAGAAACCTGCTTCGGTTGCAGCTTCTGCGGCGTCACGAGGAGTGACAGAACCGTAAAGTGCACCGGCGTCAGACGCGGAGCGAATCACGATGAACTGTTGTCCATCCAGCTTCTCTGCCAGCGCTTCGGCTTCTTTCTTGGTCTCCAGGTTGCGCGCTTCAAGCTGCGCTTTCTGGGCTTCAAAAGCTGCCAGGTTTGCTTCAGACGCGGTCTTCGCTTTGCCCAGAGGCAGAAGGAAGTTGCGCGCATAGCCCGCTTTTACGTCTACGATTTCGCCCATTTGGCCCAGTTTGGCCACACGTTCCAGAAGGATAACTTGCATAATGAGGTCTCCTTACTTCACAGCGTAGGGCAGCAGAGCAAGAAAGCGGGCGCGCTTGATTGCACGAGCCAGTTCACGTTGCTTCTTTGCCGAAACGGCGGTGATGCGTGATGGAACGATTTTGCCGCGCTCAGAGATGTAGCGCTGCAGAAGACGGGTGTCTTTGTAATCGATCTTGGGTGCGTTCTCACCAGAGAAGGGGCACACTTTGCGACGGCGGAAAAATGGTTTTGCTGCCATGGTTTAGCTACCTTTTCTCAAGCTAAGATCAGCGGCGCTCGCGGCGGTCGCCACGTTCGTCACGTTTCTGCATTTGGACCGAAGGGCCTTCTGCGTGCTCGTCGACCTTGATGGTCAGAACGCGCATCACGTCATCATGCAGGCGCATCAGGCGTTCCATTTCCTGAATGGCAACAGATGGTGCATCTGTTTTCAGGAAGGCATAGTGGCCTTTGCGGTTTTTGTTGATCTTGTAGGCCATCGTCTTGACGCCCCAATACTCGCTTTCAACAACGTTGCCGCCGTTGTCTGCCAGTACGGTGCCGAAGTGCTCGACGAGGCTTTCTGCTTGCGAGTTGGACAGGTCCTGACGCGCAATCATTACATGCTCATAAAGGGGCATGTGAACTCCTGTTTGTTTCAAGGCGCATTTCATAGGCAGGGCAAAAACCCTTTCGCGGCCCCACCACGAGAGTCTGCGCGGATCGAGAATGGTGCGAAAGTTGGCTTCCATATACAGGCTTTACGCCATGGCGCAAGGGCTGAGTGCGCAGGAAAAGAAGAGGCTGCAAAACCGAGGTCCGAAAAGGCGCAGATGCCCGGCGATTGTGTCAAATTCAACTGATCCATCAAGTGCCGGACACAAGCCCGCCGCAATCCCGTCTTATTTCGTCGTTCTTTAGGGGGCTTAATAAGACGTAAAAGAAGCGTCATAGTGTCAGACTGCACCGGAAAGGGATCACGCATGTCGGCGACGGGCTTGGGAGAAAAGTGGAAGGCGCGCACCGGTGCAGATCAGCTGCACCGCAAAAGGTTCGCCATGGACACGTCACCGCAGGCCATGCATCGTTTGCTTGTCTGCAAAATATTTGGCGTGATTTTTCTTCTTGCAGGGACAGCACTTCTGGCTTTTGACCTTGGTGTTGACGAACGGCACCTGGCAACGGTTAAGATCGGTGTAAGCCTTGCGGCAGGGTTTACGGCCTTGTTGCTGTTGACACTACGCGACCCCAATCCTGCCCCCGAGGTTCACCTTGATCCGCAGCGCCGCGAATTGCGTGTCACCCGAACGGTGGCTGCGGGGCAACGCCGCACCGTACTTCAGCGATCCTTTTCTAGCCTTGGCGGGGTGCGCCTGTCCATGAACCGGGCGGATATTCTGGAAACCGACGGAAGCCTTTTGCTATCCCTGCCTCTGGCCAATGAGACGGCCCATCTTATGATCAAAGAACAGCTGCGCGGAACAGTGCCGATCTTTGCTTGAATTGGGCATCACAGATCCGTGAATTTACTGCAACCTCAAGGCTTTATCTTACTGTTCATCACGGAACAGGTTATGTTGGATTTTGTAGGCTTTCTTTTGACGCATGTGCCGTCATTGTGAGGCCATACCTATTTGGACAAACACGGAGCCTGTTCCATGAAACGCACTTTGCTTGCCGCCGCTTTGCTTGCTTCTACTGTTGCAACCTCAGCTTTTGCATCCGCTGAAAAATACACATTGGATGCAAGCCACAGCCAGATCGTATTCAGCTATAATCACCTTGGCTATTCAACCACTTGGGGCATGTTCTCCGGATTTGAAGGCGACATTGCCTTTGATCAGGAAAACCCTGCAGCCTCTTCGGTCACAGTTTCCATGCCGGTAAAATCCATGCTCACCGGTTGGGAGGGACGCTTTAATCATTTCATGTCCAAAGATTTCTTTGATGCGGCGGATGATGAGCTGGTATCTTTCAGCTCAACCGCCATCGAAGTGACAGGTGAAAACACCGCAAAGATCACAGGTGATCTGACGTTGAATGGTGTCACCAAACCGGTTGTTTTGGATGCGAAGCTGAACCAGGCAGGCGATCACCCAATGGCGAAAAAACCATGGGCGGGGTTTGATGCGACAACAACCCTCGTAAGATCTGAATTCAATCTTGGTCAATTTGCACCGTTTGTCAGCGACGAAGTGCAAGTCATGATTTCAGTTGAGGCGCAAAAAGCCGAGTAATCCTAAGGGTTAAAGCGCAACGTTGAGCCATCTCCTTGGAACAAGGGGGTGGCTTTTTTCTTTAATCCCCTCCACTGCGATACATTTTTTACGTTCACTTTTTGTTATTCTGGCCGACTTACCGTTTCGATGTCCGAAAGCCGATAATTGATAAGCGAAATTGGAGAATGTTATGTCGAATGCCCGTTCTGTTTCTGGGATCACTCTTGTCGCGGTCCTTTGCGGAGGTCCGATCGTTGTCCAAGCTGAGACGCTGACGATCCTTGCTGGAAATCTGCCCCCTATGGTTGATGCACATGGAAAAGGGCGCGAGGCTGAAGTGATCACCACAGTTTTGGAACGCTGTGGTCACAGTGTAACCTTTAAGATTGAACCCTTTACGCGCCATTGGAAATCTTATGCCGCAGGTGAAGGAGATGGCGTGGCCACTGTGCCGATGGGGATGGAATTGCCCGGTGGCCAAAGCGGGGCTTATATTCAATATCAAAACGGCGTCTCGTCGCTAAGTGCGCGAAATGATAACTTTGCTGCGCTTGAAAACCTGCAGGGGCACTCTGTCATCGCCTTTATGGGAGCGTCGCAAATCATTCCCGGCTTGGCGGATGCAACGTCTGGATTTTCGAAATATCAGGAAATCGCAGATCAGATTGGCCAAAGCCGTATGATTTTTGCGGGCCGGGTGGATGCTGTCATTGGGGACGGGATGATCTTTGCCGAATATAATGCCCAGCTTCAGGCAAATTCAGAGGATCTGCGTTTTGATCCGCATCAGGATGTTTCATTTCAGGCTATCTTTGCCCCATCGGATTACGCGATGAATTTCCGCTCTGAGGCAATTACAGCTGACTTTAACCGCTGTTATGGCGATGCTATGGCAGATGGCACGTTGGATGCGATCAACAAAAAATGGGTTGAAAAATATCGGGATACCCTGGGTACGCAGTATTTGAATTACTGATCGCTGATTGTATTTTGGGTTGGAAAAAGGAGGGTATCTTTGCCCTCCTTTTGTTTATTTCGTGTTTTGCGCCGTCAGATCTGCTTTGATCACCACATCAAAGCCAAGAGAGCTTTCATCGCTTTGGGATTGCCCGATATCAAAGGCAAGACGTTGCACAGTTGCTTGTCCGCGCATCACTGCTGTTGCACCATTCAACTCTAGGTCAAAGGGCAAGATCAAAGGCTGTGTTTTGTCCCGGATCGTAAGCGTGCCGACCGCCTGATAGCCTGTGTCCAGCTTTTCAAGATCGGCGTTGAAGGTCGCCGTTGGAAAACTTGCCACGTCAAAATAATCCGCTCCTAAAGCCTGATCCGTGACACTGCCCAGCTTGAGAGAGCTGATGTCAATCACCACTTCCACAGATCCCGCAGGGCCGGGGGCGGCAGGTTCTTCAAAATCAATTGCTGCCGTCCAAGTGGCAAACTGACCTTCAACAATACCGCCAAATTGGGCAACTTCGATGGTCAATGTGCCGGATTGCACGGCCCATTGCGACGCGGTCGCTGCAACCGTTGCAACGCTATCCGTTTGCGCCGCGTGGTCATGCGCGTGATCATGGCTGTGGTCGTGATCATGACCGCCCAGATAGCCAAGGCTTTGCGCTCCTGCCAGCACAACCAGCGCAAGGCTGGCCGCAACAAAGAACGGCGCTTTGCTATGGGCCTGTGCAGGCGGCTCTTCAACCTGCCCGCCACGGGGCAGCATCCGCCGCAGGGTGTTGTCGCGGTCAATCACATGGTGTTTAAGCGCGCCTGCGATGTGCAGCACAACAACGGCAAACAGGCTCCACACCATGACCCAATGTAAACTGCCGAAAAACCCTGCAACAGTTTCAGTCTGGGGGACAAAGGGCAGGCCCTGACCAAAGGGCCACCAAATGGGGGCAAACCCCGTGGCTGCAGCGTGATGGATCCAACCTGTCAACGGCACCGCAACCATCAGCGCATAAAGCAGCCAATGCACTGTTTCAGCGGCCAGCGCCTCGGCCTTATTGTCAGGATGCAACAGGCCCGGTTTTGCCTGTGTCAGCGTCCAGAAAATTCGCAAGGCTGCTGTCAGAAGCGCCAGAATGCCAATGGTTTTATGCAGTGAAAACAGAAAAGCGGTGCGGGTAATCACCGCGCCATCGCCAGAAAAATCGGGGCTGCGGATCTGCTCTGCCAGCCCATTGGCGAAATAGCCGATGGGAAAGGTTGAAAAAATCAATAGAACAGTGGCCCAGTGAAAGCCTTTTGAGATGCTGCCGTATCGAGAGAAACTATTAATCAGGCTCACGTGGTCTTCCTTTTCACGGGCACGAATACAGCCACTCAGATATGGGCGGCTGGGTCTAGGATCAAGATGACAGGCAGGGCCGTGACGGCTCTCCCTGATTTGGATCTATGATATCGGCCCGTTTCAATGACGACAATTGCCAGAGAGGCGTTTCACAATCGCAATTCTCAACAGTAATTGTGCATGATTTTAGAGCATTGCTTGTACCCATGCGGCAAGCTCGCTACATCAGGGGAAATGAGACAAAAAAGACGGGGTCCGTGATGACAACTGCATTTGTGTTTCCAGGCCAAGGGGCCCAAACCATCGGGATGGGGCGCGCACTGGCGGAGGCCTATCCGGCTGCCAAAGCTGTATTTGATGAAGTCGATGATGCGCTGGGAGAAAACCTGAGCGGTTTGATCTGGGATGGGGATATTGAAACACTTACCCTGACCCAAAACGCACAGCCTGCGTTGATGGCAACATCTCTTGCCGCACTGCGCGCGCTGAACGCGGAAGGGATCGCTGTCGACACCGCCAGTTTTGTGGCCGGGCACTCGTTGGGGGAATACTCTGCGCTTGCGGCGGCAGGGTCGATTTCTATTGCAGATACCGCGCGCCTGCTGCGGACACGGGGGCAGGCGATGCAAAGCGCTGTGCCGGTTGGCGAGGGCGCGATGGCGGCGATTTTGGGTCTGGATCTGGAAGCGGTGCGTGCGGTTGCTGCTGAGGCCGCAGAAGGCGACGTTTGTCAGGCGGCCAATGACAATGACCCGACACAGGTCGTGGTGTCCGGCAGCAAAGCGGCGGTTGAACGCGCGGCTGTGATTGCAAAAGACAAAGGCGCCAAACGTGCCGTGATGCTGCCTGTAAGTGCCCCCTTTCATTGTGCGCTGATGCAGCCCGCAGCAGATGTCATGGCCGAAGCGCTTGCTAAGGTGGAGATCGCAGCACCGGCCGTGCCGCTGATCGCCAATGTGCGCGCAGATGTGGTGACAGACCCCGATGAAATCCGCGCTCTGCTGGTCGAACAGGTGACCGGATCCGTGCGCTGGCGCGAAAGCGTGCAGACGATGGCCGCAAAGGGCGTCACAGAGTTCTGGGAAATTGGCGCTGGCAAAGCTCTGTCAGGTATGATCCGCAAAATTGATCGCAGCCTTGCCTCACGTCAGGTCGGCACCCCTGAGGATGCAAAAGCTATTTCCGCTTGAACCAAGCGGCACGCAAAAGATGAAAAAGCGAGGGCGGGCCGATACGTGCGCCCCACACGAAATAGGGATATAAATATGTTTGATCTGACAGGAAAAACCGCGCTGATCACCGGCGCATCTGGTGGCATCGGTGGTGAAATTGCACGGGCGCTTCATGCAGCGGGGGCCACGGTTGCGCTGTCTGGCACCCGCGAAGCCCCGCTGGCCGAACTGGCGGCGGATCTTGGCGAGCGGGCGCATGTGCTCACCTGCAACCTTGGCGATGCGGAAGCCGTTGAAGCCCTGCCAAAGCAAGCGATCGCAGCGATGGGATCCGTTGATATTTTGGTCAATAACGCAGGTATCACCAAAGATAATCTGTTTATGCGGATGAAAGATGAGGAATGGGAAAGCGTTTTGAACGTGAATCTCACCTCGACCATGCGCCTGTGTCGCGGTGTTTTGCGCGGCATGATGAAGGCGCGCTGGGGGCGCATTATCAATATTTCGTCTGTGGTGGGCGCAACGGGCAATCCGGGGCAGGGCAACTATGCAGCCTCTAAGGCGGGCATGGTGGGCATGTCCAAATCGCTGGCATATGAGGTGGCAAATCGGGGCATCACTGTGAATGCAGTTGCACCGGGTTTCATTGCAACTGCAATGACAGACAAATTGAACGACACCCAGAAAGATGCGATTCTGACGCAGATCCCCGCAGGACGGATGGGCGACGCCCAAGAGATTGCCTCGGCTGTGCTGTATCTGGCCAGCGCTGAATCCGGGTATGTCACAGGCACAACCCTGCATGTGAATGGCGGCATGGCAATGATCTGATCACGGCCAAGGCACAAGTGATCTTAATCGGTTACGTCGTCTGTGGGTCTCTATGGACGACGTTTTTTGGGCTCAGTCTGGATTTTCCAAGCGCTTCGCTCTTGCCAGATGCACGTGAGAGCTTAGATTGAGGCCGTTGGGTGGTATCAAGGCAGGATCAAAAGCGGGCAGAAGCTGTTGCAACGTCGCCGAGGGACGAAGTTGCAGCTGGTTGCATTTAACCCCGTGAAAACATTTGCCTTAGCCAAAAGCTATGCTATAGGCGGCCCATATTCGCGGTTTCTGTGTTTGCAGAGACGCCGCATCTTTGCCCCAAAAGGGGCGCAACCGCCCAGCTTGGGCATTCGTACGGCGCCCCAACTGTCCGCTGGGCACGGGCCAAACCGGGCAAATTGCCCAGACAAAGACGAGGAAGAAACATGAGCGACGTCTCAACCCGCGTAAAGAAAATCGTTGTAGAGCACCTGGGTGTTGAAGAAGACAAAGTAGTTGACACAGCATCGTTCATCGATGATCTGGGCGCAGACAGCTTGGACACCGTTGAACTGGTTATGGCGTTTGAAGAAGAGTTCGGCATCGAAATCCCTGATGATGCGGCTGAGACCATTCAAAGCGTTGGTGACGCAGTGAAATTCATCACTGAAGCGTCTTAATAGGCCAAACTGGCTATAAGATTTTTACAAAACGGTGCTCGTGATCTGCGGGTGCCGTTTTTGTTTTTAGGAGTTATTGCATCTGTTGAGGTTGCGGCAGCGTTGGTTCAACATCGGGATTGCCTGAGCTGGCCAGCACGAACATCATGTCGTCAATGCTAAGGTAAGACTCAAATTTAACGCCGATATAATCCGCGTTGCACCAGATCACTTTAGCATCCAGCGTATAGTTGCTCACCAGTATTTGCAGCATCTGATCGGGTTCAAAGGCGTGATCCATTCGGATTTTGCCGCCAAGCTGGCTAAGATCTACAAAATTGGCGCGTTCTGCGCGGGCGCTGACCTCTGGGGCCGCGTGTGGCATGACCCAACAGGGGGCCGCACAGGGGAACCGTTTTGCCAGACGTTTGCGATGTGAACTAAACCGTTCCATCAAAACAATGCCCAAGGCAAACAGCGCGATTGCAGCAAAAGACATAGCTGTCGCTTCGGTTGCCGTGACACGGCGCACAAATTCGGTGATCCCATTCCCTTTGCCACCGCCGCTGGGGGCATCGCCGCTGATTGCGCCCAAAGCCTCTTCGCGACAGCCTAGTGATTCAATATCGCGCCTGATGCGATCCACAAAGGCTTGAGCGGACAGTTGGTTTGCCAAATTATTGGTTTTTTGCAGGGTGGAGAGATCGTAGCGTTGTACCAGACGTTCTTGCAAATCGACGAAATTGGAGAGGGGGTCTATCATCTTGATAAGACCCGCATTGGTGAGCTGCTCATGGATCATCGGTTTGGGCAATTTATCCAGCGCAGAGCGCAGTTGATTGCGCGCTTGCGGATATGCGCCGCTGTTTGCGTGTTTCAGAAAGTGATCGGCAGAAATATGCAGACTGGTCAGATCCTGAAACAGGGCGCAGCTGACTTCGCCCACCGCTAAGGCCGGTTGGGCCAAAGTGCTGAACAGTGCAAATGTCACAATCCGCAGTGTAATGCGCATCTAGCGTTTCCCGTGCCAAACCGTTGTTTTTGCATCCGTGAGGTGAAAACCGATGCGTATTTGATCTAGTTTATTGTTCTGGCTTACTAATTTGACGTTAACAAAAGATCATCTTTGGGCCAGAAGGCGTGGATTTTATCCGGGGTAGGGAGGCAGGCTGGCATATGGGGACAGCCAACCTGCCATAGACCTTCGGGAACCGGTAAAGGTCTAAGTTATGAAACTGAAACTACTTTTGATTGAAAATTATTTCTATCTTATTATCCAAACGGTAAATCCTCATAAAACCAAAAAGCTTATTTCGTGCAGGGGAATGATAAGCTGTACTTGAACCTTTAGGCCATTCCACGTTATCTGGAGCGCGGAATTGCCGAGGTGAAGGAGAGCAAGGTATGCGTCGAGTAGTTGTGACCGGATTGGGTTTGGTAACCCCATTGGCAAGCGGTGTAGAAGAGACATGGTCACGCCTTCTGGATGGTCAGTCCGGCGCGGGCCCGATTACCCTGTTTGATGCCGAGGCCAGCGGCGTGACCACGACCTACGCGTGTGAAGTTCCCCGTGGTGATGGCTCTGAAGGCACCTTTAATGCTGATGATTGGGTGATCAAAAAAGATCAGAAGAAGATCGATGATTTCATCCTTTACGGTATCGCAGCGGCAGAAATGGCCATTAAAGATGCAGGTTGGCAGCCCGAAGATCAGGACAGCCTTGAACGTACCGGCGTTATGATCGGCTCTGGCATCGGTGGGCTCAGCTCGATTGCAGATACGGCTGTGATGATCAAAGAACGCGGTCCACGTCGGGTGTCTCCTTTCTTTATTCCCGGCGCGCTGATCAATCTGATTTCTGGTCAGGTGTCGATCCGTCATGGTTTTAAAGGTCCAAACCACTCGGTTGTGACAGCCTGTTCGACCGGTGCCCATGCCATCGGCGATGCAGCGCGTCTGATCAAATCTGGTGATGCGGATGTTATGGTTGCAGGTGGGGCCGAGGCCGCAATTTGCGAAATCGGTATTGCAGGCTTTAACGCGTGCAAAGCGCTCAGCACCAAATATGCAGACGACCCTACGAAAGCCTCACGCCCTTATGACGCAGACCGCGATGGGTTTGTTATGGGCGAAGGCGCAGGCATCGTGATCCTTGAAGATTATGAGCACGCTGTTGCGCGGGGCGCAAAAATCTATGCTGAAGTTCTTGGTTATGGTCTGTCCGGCGATGCCTATCACATCACCGCCCCGTCCGAGACTGGCGAAGGCGGAGAACGTTCGATGCGGGCTGCGTTGAAAAACGCGGGCCTTAAACCAAGTGATGTTGACTATATCAACGCACATGGCACCTCGACCATGGCCGACACCATCGAACTGGGCGCGGTTGAACGCATGCTGGAGGATCACGCAGCCAACGTCACGATGTCTTCGACGAAATCTGCAACTGGCCACCTGTTGGGCGCTGCGGGCGCGATCGAAGCAATCTTTTCGATCCTGGCCATCCGTGATCAGGTGGCGCCGCCTACGATCAATCTGGACAATCAGGCGGTGGAAACGCCGATTGATCTGGCGCCAAATGCAAAACGCGAACGCAAGATCGATGTGGCGCTGTCCAACTCCTTTGGGTTTGGCGGCACCAATGCCTCTGTGGTCTTCGGGAAGACCAAGTAAATGTGGCGCAGCCTGGCCTCTAATGTGATGTCCCTTATGGTGGTGGCGCTGTTTCTGTTTGGCGGCGTCCTCCTTTGGGGGCAGACACAATATACCTCAGACGGCCCGCTTGAGGCCGCGATCTGTCTGCGTGTTGAGCGTGGCTCTAATATGACCCGTGTCAGCGAAGATCTGGCGGAACAGGGGGCGGTGAGCTCTCCTGCCATTTTTCGACTGGGGGCCAAATACGGTGAAAAGGTCAACCTGCTGAAAGCGGGCAGCTATCTGGTGACATCTGGCGCGTCGATGGCAGAAATCACCGATCAGATCACCCGCGGCGGAGCCTCAACCTGCGGCACGGAAATTGTCTACCGCGTCGGCGTCACCCGTGTGCTGGCAGAGGTGCGCGAATTGGACCCTGCGACCAGTCGTTTTGTCGAACGGGCTGAATTCCAGCCGGGCGTCGAAGAGGTTCCGGCCGAATACAGCCGTGTGCGCGATCAGGCGGACACCCGATTTCGGATTGCATTGGCCGAAGGTGTGACCAGCTGGCAGGTTGTGGAAGCCCTGAAATCGATGGATGTTCTGGTTGGGGATCCGGGCCCACGCCCAGATGAAGGCGCGCTTGCACCTGACAGCTATGAGGTGCGTCCCGGAACCGCGCGCGCTGATATTCTGGCAGATATGACAGCCCGGCAAAACGATCGCATTCAGGCCGTCTGGGCGCAGCGTTCTGACCGCGCAGCTGTAACCACGCCTGAAGACATGCTGATCCTCGCCTCGATCATTGAGAAAGAAACCGGTGTTGCCCGTGAACGGCGGCAAGTGGCTTCGGTCTTTACCAATCGCATCAATCGCGGCATGCGCCTGCAAACAGACCCCACCGTTATCTACGGTGTCACACAGGGCGAAGGCGTGCTGGGCCGTGGTCTGCGTCAAAGCGAGCTGCGCCGGGCGACCCCGTGGAACACCTATGTGATCGATGGTCTGCCCCCCACACCCATTGCCAATCCGGGGCTGGCAAGCCTAGAGGCGGCAGTGGATCCGGATGAAACAGATTTCATCTTCTTTGTGGCGGATGGCACCGGTGGCCATGCCTTTGCTGAAACGCTTGCTGAACACAATGAAAACGTGGCTCGCTGGCGACAGATCGAACGCGACCGCAACAATAATTAATCTTAGATCCACCCGCTGCCAGTCAAAGCATAATGGCAGCGGGTGGTTTTCTTTTAGGCCGTGCGCTGTGTTCACGATTAGGGAATAGGACCGCACGCTCAGGATCGCGGGCGCGTTGAAATCTTTCATCAATGTGCTAACGTCGCAGGGCAGGGGCGTTTGGCGTTCAAACGTTGGGGCGGATCATGTGCTGTCTACAGGCAGCAGCAACTGAGCCTTCATTTCATGACATTATCAGACAGACACGTTTACGTGTCGCACGCGGTCAGTGAAACGACCCATGCAGAGGTGCTTTTGGAGCAATCCAAGGATCTTTTGCGATCTTTGATGAATTCAATCCAAAGTCTGCGCCAAGAGGTCGAGTGCTGGCACGACATGCTAAAGACCAGTCTGGATCTTGATCCAGAGCTGATGGAGCAGAAACCCTATGTAAGCAAACTCGAATCCCTCATCCGTGAGTGCCATAAAGTGGAGAGAACCCTTGTCGAACAGTTACGCACAGCAGCTGGCGCAGAAGACGCAGGATTTGATGCCGAGGCCGCAAGGGTACAGCTCATGGGGCGCTTGGCTCGCCTGCAGGAGCACGAAGACCAAACAAAGCTTCCTGACGACGCTGGATGACGATCAGCTGCAGGCTTTGCCCTATTGTTTTGATATCTGGGCGCTCTCTCATCAGATCCAACCAGCGGGAGAGTGGCGGGCTTGGGTAATCCTTGGCGGACGTGGGGCTGGGAAAACCCGTGCTGGCAGCGAATGGGTGCGCCAACAGGTTGAAGGGGCGCGCCCTTTTGCACCGGGACGCGCGCGCCGTGTTGCGTTGCTGGGCGAAACCTATGATCAGGTGCGCGACGTGATGATCGAAGGAGACAGTGGTCTTTTGTCCTGTGCGCCCCCAGATCGACGCCCCATCTGGAAAGCCAGCGCGCGCAAACTGATCTGGCCCAATGGGGCTGAGGCACAGGCCTTTTCCGCGCAAGACCCCGAAGCCCTGCGCGGACCACAGTTTGATGCGGCTTGGGCGGACGAGTTGGCGAAATGGAAAAAAGGGCAAGAGGCCTGGGATATGCTGCAATTTGCCCTGCGCCTTGGGGACACTCCACGGGTCTGTGTCACTACAACACCGCGGGTGTCTCCTTTGCTTAAGGATCTGTTGGCCAGCCCAACCACCGTACAAACCCATGCGCCCACAATGGCCAATCGCGCCAATCTCGCCCCCTCCTTTCTGGCTGAGGTCAAGGCGCGCTATGGCGGCACCCGATTGGGCCAGCAGGAACTCATGGGCCAAATGCTGAGCGAGGTTGACGGTGCTATGTGGTCCACTGCGCAATTGTCTGATCTCTATTGCGCAGATCCGCCGCAACTGGATCGTGTCGTCGTTGCGGTTGATCCTGCGGTGACTGCAAAAGGCACCTCAGATGCCTGCGGGATCTTGGTCGTTGGGGCCAAGATGTGTGGCCCTGCAGAAGACTGGCGCGCCTATGTGCTGGCGGATTATACGACACAGGCAGCTGGCCCGCTGGAATGGGCAACCGCTGCGGTGGCTGCCCGTGCGCACCACAATGCGGATCGTCTGGTGGCCGAGGTCAACCAGGGTGGTGCATTGATTGAAACGTTGCTGCGACAGGTGGACCCACACGTACCGTTTCGCGCGCGCTATGCCGCCAAAGGCAAATCCGCCCGCGCAGAACCGGTGGCAGCCCTTTATGAACAGGGCAAAGTGCGTCATGTGCCGGGCCTGACGGCACTGGAAGAACAGATGTGCCAGATGACACCGCAGGGCTATCAGGGGACAGGCTCTCCCGACCGGCTGGATGCGTTGGTCTGGGCCCTGACCGAGCTGATGATCGATCCCTCCAAACCTGCAAAAATTCCGCGCGCGCGACAGCTCTAGGCGTTTTTTCAAACTTACAATTGGCCCGCCTTAGCGCGGGCCTTTTCTATATTTCAATGACTTAAGGCGAGTGTTGCGCCCTCGGCGCACCCTCTGGCATCAAAGTCTTCAACCCTGTCAGGCAATCTTTTCCCATGTTTCGGGCAATCGCCCCCCACTGGATGAGGAGCCGAAGATGGTGTTTGACCGCTTTCGACGCAAAGACAACACACCGCCCGCACCGCGGCGCTCAGTCGAGCGCAAAGCGAGCGCGACAGCGCGGGTCGCACAGGCGGTGCAGGGCGGCCATGTGGCGTGGAGCCCGCGTGATGACGCCTCCTTGGTGCGCGCAGGCTTTGCGGCCAATCCGGTTGGATTTCGCGCGGTGAAACTGATCGCAGAATCCGCCGCTGCACTGTCACTTGTGTTGCAAACACAAAGCGAACGGTATGATAGCCACCCGATGCTCGCATTGCTGGCGCGTCCCAACCCCGCACAGGGGCAGGCTGAATTGCTAGAGGCGCTTTATGGTCAGCTTTTGCTCAGCGGCAATGCTTATGTGGAAGGCGCAGGCTGGGGCGCTGACGGACCGGTTGAACTGCATGTTCTGCGCTCTGACCGGATGCGCGTCATTCCGGGATCAGATGGCTGGCCTGCGGGATATGAATACAGCGTAGGGGGGCGCAAACATCGGTTTGAAACCGCTGCTGAGGCAACCCCAATTTGCCACATTCGCAGCTTCCACCCCCAAGACGATCATTATGGATTGTCACCCCTGCAAGCCGCAGCTATGGCGGTGGATGTGCACAATGCAGCGTCGCGCTGGTCAAAATCTTTGCTGGATAACGCCGCACGCCCCTCAGGGGCATTGGTTTGGAATGGCGAGGCAGACAGCCTCAGCGAAGATCAGTTTCAACGCCTAAGTGACGAAATTTCCACAAGCTTTCAAGGTGCGCGCAATGCTGGTCGCCCCATGGTGCTGGAAGGCGGACTGGATTGGAAGCCGATGGGATTTTCCCCGTCTGATATGGAATTTCAACAAACTAAAGAGTCCGCCGCCCGTGAAATCGCGCTGGCCTTTGGGGTGCCGCCAATGCTGTTGGGCATTAAGGGGGACGCCACTTATGCCAACTACCAAGAGGCCAACCGCGCCTTTTATCGGCTTACTGTTTTGCCACTGGCAGCCCGTGTTACGGCGGCGCTTTGTGATTGGTTGATACCCGGATCAGATCTGCGTCTTGCGCCAGATCTGGATCAGGTGCCGGCCCTCGCGGCTGAGCGCGAAGCCCAGTGGCGGCGCGTGAGCAGTGCGGATTTCCTGACAGATGCAGAAAAGCGCCGTCTGTTGGGCCTGCCGGTCCAAACGATGGAGGGAACACAGGATGGCTGATGGCCCATACCCCTCGTTTGATTGTGCACCCGGCCTGCGGCTCAGTGCCCATGAACGTATTCACCAGATCGAACAAGAGGCGTTGAACCGCCGTCTGGACCGGATCGAAGAGATGATGGCGCGGCTCGAAAAACGCCTGTGGCTCACGGTTTATGGCGTCGCCGCTGTGATCCTTGCACAAGCATTTCAGTCCTTTCTGACCGCGCAGTAACTATACTTAACAATGTGTTAAAAGGAGGAGTTGATGTTTCATCAACCCGAATTGGAAACAAAATTTGCACGCTCCGATACGCCGCTATCTCTAAGCGATGACACTAGAATTCAAGGCTATGCCAGCCGGTTTGGGGAGGTGGATCAAGGCGGTGATCTGGTAATGCCGGGTGCCTATCAATCCTCGCTGCAAAAGCTGTCAGAAGGTGGTCGCAAGGTCAAAATGCTCTGGCAGCATGACCCAGCGCAACCCATCGGCGTGTGGGATGAGGTGCGCGAAGATGAGACCGGGCTTTGGGTCTCAGGGCGTTTGCTGCGCGAAACCCAACGTGGTGCTGAGGCCATCGCCCTTATTCAGGCCGGCGCGCTGGATGGATTGTCGATCGGGTATCGCACCCGCCGCAGTACCAAAACCAAAGAGGGCCAGCGCCAGTTGCTTCAGGTTGATCTGTGGGAGGTTTCCTTAGTGACCTTCCCGATGTTGCCCAGTGCCCGCGTGACAGACGCACAGGTCAAATCCCGTGACGATAACAGTGATCAGCTGGCGCATGCCCTGCGCCAGGCCAGCCGCGCCCTTGCCGAAATGTAACCCTTAGGAGAGCCCGATGACACAGGCCAATGACACCGCAAATCTGACTGACTCTTTGAATGAATTTGTAAGCCATATCAAAGGCTTTCAATCTGAAATTAAAACTGAACTGAAACACACAAATGAGCGAGTGACCATGCTGGATCGTACCACCCGACAGGCCCATCGTCCCCATCTGGCGGCGAGTATTCAAACAGAGGCTCCGCATCAAAAGGCCTTTAACACCTATCTGCGCTCAGGCGATGATGCTCCGCTGCGTGGCCTTGATTTTGAAGGCAAGGCGATGTCGACCGCGGTAAACGGCGATGGCGGTTATCTGGTGGACCCTGTCACATCCGACACCGTGAAATCGGTGCTGTCCTCTACCGCATCTATCCGCGCGGTGGCCTCGGTCGTGAATGTCGAAGCCAGCTCATATGATGTGCTGATCGATCAAAACGATATGGGATCGGGCTGGGCCACTGAGACCGCGAACAGCACGGAAACCGCAACCGCAACGCTGGATCGGATCGCAATCCCACTGCATGAGCTCAGCGCGCTTCCCAAGGTCTCACAACGACTGTTGGATGACAGCGCCTTTGATATCGAAACCTGGCTGGCGGGGCGCATCGCCGATACATTCGCCCGCGCTGAAGCGGCCGCCTTTGTGACGGGCGATGGTATTGATAAACCCACCGGATTTCTGACACATCCCAGCGTGGACAACGACAGCTGGAGCTGGGGATCGCTGGGCTATGTCACGACCGGCAGCCCGGGTGCCCTATCTGATGCGGATAAGATCGTGGATCTGGTTTATGCGCTTGGCGCGCAATACCGCGCCAATGCAAGCTTTGTGATGAATTCCAAAACCGCAGGGCAGGTGCGCAAGCTGAAAGACGCGGATGGGCGCTTCCTGTGGTCCGATGGTCTGGCGGCCGGAGAACCGGCACGCTTGATGGGATATCCTGTACTGATTGCCGAAGACATGCCGGATATGGCGGTTGATAGCCTGTCGATTGCCTTTGGTGATTTTGAATCTGGTTACACGATTGCAGAACGCCCCGATCTGCGTGTGTTGCGCGATCCCTTCAGCGCCAAACCGCATGTTCTGTTCTTTGCCACGAAACGGGTTGGCGGCGATGTCAGTGATTTTGCTGCAATCAAATTGCTGAAATTCGGCACATCCTGATCCTTTGATCCTTTGATCCTGTGATGTCTGAATGACGAGGGCGGCAGCCCGCCTTCGTCGGTACGTGTGCCTCACGGTCTTTGGCCGTCCCGCTGCTCCCTCCGTCCTTGCGGTCAAAGCGAGGCACACGCGCCCACCTCTTTTTCCATCCGCCAGCGGAGATCTGCGATGATGTTGACTGAACGCTCCCCCATTCCTGTGGCCGCCTTGCCCATCGAGGCCTTTCGCGCGCATTTGCGCCTGGGGCGTGGATTTTCCAGTGATACGCTGCAGGATACCCTGCTAGAGGGGTTCTTGCGCGCAGCTTATGCCGCGATTGAAAGCCGCACGGGCAAGACCCTGATCATCCGTGCGTTTCAGCTGGATCTTCAGCGCTGGGACAGCCATGGGGCGCAAACACTGCCTGTGGCTCCGGTTGCTGCAGTTGATCGCATAGCACAGGTCGATTCCCTTGGCGCAGAAACAACGGTCGCGCCTGATCGCTACGCATTGCACCCGGATACCCAACATTCACAGATCGTAGCCCGTGCTGGCGCGCTTCCAAACCCTCCCAAAGGGGGGCTGATCCGCATCGACCTGCAGGCGGGTATGGCGGCCACACATGCGGATCTTCCAGCCGATCTGGCGCAAGCTGTGATGATGCTGGCCACGCATTTCTATGAACACCGCGAAGACACCGGGCTGCATCGGGGCTGTATGCCCTTTGGCGTGACCAGCCTGATTGAACGCTACCGTACCTTGCGCCTTCGACTGGGAGCCACATCATGAAGCGCGCTGCAAAACACCGGTTAAATCGCGCGCTTGTTCTAAGCGCTTTGGATCAAACGGCGGATGGTGCGGGCGGCTATCATGAGGTCTGGCAGGATCTTGGCACGCTCTGGGCAGATGTGCGGGCGCGCTCTGGGCGCATCGCAGCCCAAAGTGGCACCGCCACGTCTTTGCAGCACTATCGAATTACGGTGCGTGCAGCGCCCGTTGGCGCGCCAGATCGCCCGCAGGCCGGACACCGGCTGCGCGATGGCGCGCGGGTGTTTTTGATCCATGCCGTTGCAGAAGAGGATGCTGACGGCCGCTTTCTGACCTGTTTTGCAACAGAGGAGATCGCCATATGACCTATGCGCTTTCTGCAGATTTGCAAACATCAATTTACCAACTTTTACAGAGTGATACAGATGTTTCCTCACTTTCTGGTGACGCGATATATGACGCGCTGCCAACGGGCACGTTGCCAGAGACCTATGTGGTCTTTGGGGGCGAAGAGGTCCGCGACAGATCTGATCAGACCACCCAAGGCGCGCTGCATCTGATCACCCTGCGGGTGGTGACACAGGCAGCGGGGTTTTCACAGGCCAAGGCGCTGGCCGGGGCCATTTCAACCGCGTTGACAGACACGCAGATCGCGCTGCCGCATGGACGGGTTGTTGGCCAATGGTTTGACCGCGCCACCGCGCGCCTGCTCAAGACCGGAGGGCGTGAAATAGTGCTGCGCTTTCGCATTCAGGTCGAAGACAGCTCTTCACTGTAACTCATTGAATTTCATAGGAGGTATCCCATGGCAGCCCAGAACGGCAAAGATCTTTTGATCAAAGTAGACATGACCGGCGATGGTCAATTCACCACCATCGCAGGCCTGCGGGCAACACGGATCAGTTTTGATGCGGAAAGTGTGGATATCACCAGTCTGGACAGTCAGGGCGGCTGGCGAGAGTTGCTGGGCGGGGCCGGCGTGCGCTCTGCCACGATTTCAGGATCAGGTGTGTTTCGCGATGCGGACACAGATGCGCGCACCCGCCAGTTGTTTTTTGATGGCGAAACCCCGCGCTTTCAGGTGGTTGTTCCTGATTTTGGTATCATCGAAGGCGCGTTTCAGGTCACAGGGCTGGAATATGCCGGCAGCCATAATGGCGAGGCCACTTATGAGCTGACATTGGCCAGCGCCGCGGCGCTCTCATTCACGGCGGTATAAGGTATGGTGAACCCACACCGCGGCGAGGTGGAGCTGATCCTGAATGGTGACCCTTATGTGTTGCGCCTCACATTGGGCGCTTTGGCAGAGCTGGAAGAGGATCTGGAGGCCAAAGACCTATTTTCCTTGATCCAGCGTTTTGAAAGCCAAAGCTTTTGCACACGGGATCTGATGGCATTGTTGCTCGCGGGGTTGCGGGGCGGTGGCGCGGATCTGTCGGCACGTGATCTGGCGAACGCAGAAATTGCGGGCGGTGCGATGGCTGCGACCCGCGTGGCGGCGCAGCTTTTGGCGCGTGCTTTCACATGAGCGCCTTTGACTGGCCAGCCCTGCAGCGTGCGGGGCTGAACGGATTGAACCTGCGCCCAGAGGATTTCTGGGCGCTGACGCCGCGCGAACTGCAAGTGATGTTGGGGGCCGAGGCACGGCCAGCGCTTGGCCGGTCCGGCTTGCAGGCCTTGATGCAGGCCTATCCCGACGGCGCAGGCTTACCCGAAACAGATGGAGGATATAATGGCTCAGGAAGATCTGAACACGCTGACGGATCGCGCGCAACTGCTTGAAGACAGTTTGGGCGGCGCAGCTGAGATGGCGGCCAGTTTTGATAAGGAACTCAACCGGATGCGCGGGGCAGTTGCGGCAACCGAACGCGACGTTCAAACGCTTGAACGGGGGCTTTCAAAAGGGTTGCGACGTGCCTTTGATGATCTGGTCTTTGACGGGGTCAAACTGTCAGATGCGCTGGACACAATCGCACAATCCATGATCCGCACCAGCTATAATGCCGCCGTGAAACCCGTTTCAAACCATGTGAGCGGGTTTCTCACCGATGGGCTGAGCAATGTGATTGGCGGGTTGTTTGGTGGCGGTGGTGACACCGGGATTGCCACAGCCGCGCGCAGTATTTTTGGCACGGGCGGAGAGATCGCGACGCAGGCGCCCGCGCGGCTGGCGCACGCCGCACCGGTGCAGGCACCACAGATTGCGCGTGCGGCAGACCCCATCCCGCGCGCCGCGCCCGTTTCGGTGGTGATGAATGTGCAAACCCCCGATGTTCAAAGTTTTCAGCGCAGCCAAACCCAGATTGCTGCCCAGATGAGCCGCGCCATGGCCCGTGGCAACCGCAACGCCTGAGGAGACCCAGTATGAGGAGACCAGTATCATGAGCTTTCACGACGTCAGATTTCCCGCTTCTCTCAGCTTTGGCTCTATCGGCGGGCCAGAGCGGCGCACCGATGTGGTGACGCTGACCAACGGCTTTGAAGAGCGCAACTCCCCCTGGGCCCATTCCCGCAGGCGCTTTGATGCGGGGCTTGGTCTGCGCAGCCTGGAAGATATCGAAACGCTGATTGCTTTTTTTGAGGCCCGCAGCGGCCAGATGTATGGGTTTCGCTGGAAAGACTGGTCTGATTACAAATCCTCCTCTGCAGGCAAGGACATTACCTTTCACGACCAGCAGATTGCCATGTGTGACGGGGTCACGCGGGAATTTCAGCTGATGAAAACTTATCGCTCGGGGGGGCATCGCTATCAGCGTCCAATCACCAAACCGGTTGTCGGAACTGTGAAACTGGGTTTGGATCAGGAAGAGATGCAAGAGGGCGTGGATTTCACGCTGGATATCAACAGTGGCCTTGTCACCCTTGGGCTGGCCCCGGAACAGGGGCGCGCCCTTGTGGCGGGCTATGAATTTGACGTGCCGGTGCGGTTTGACACAGATCGCATTCAGACCTCGGTTGCATCCTTTCAGGCGGGCGAAGCGCCCACGGTGCCTGTGGTGGAGATCCGGGTATGATGCCCGCAGCGCTGAAGGCGCATCTGGAGACAGGCCATACCACGCTGTGTCGCTGCTGGGCGGTAAAACGCAGCGATGGGGTGATGTTTGGCTTTACCGATCACGATTGTGATCTGACCTTTGACGAAATGCAATTTAAAGCCAACAGCGGGTTGAGCGCACAAAGTCTGCAGCAGGCAACGGGCCTGTCGATTGACAACACCGAAGCCATCGGCGCGCTGTCTGATGCGGCGGTGAACGAGGCCGATATCGACGCGGGCCGCTTTGATGGCGCAGAGGTGCGTGCCTGGTTGGTCAACTGGGCAGATGTCAGCCAGCGTATGCTGCAGTTTCGCGGCCACATGGGAGAGATCCGCCGCGCAGGCGGGGCCTTTCAGGCGGAATTGCGCGGCCTCACGGAACAGTTGAACCGTCCGCTGGGACGTGTTTACCAAAAACCCTGTACCGCCGTGCTGGGTGACAGCGCCTGTGGTTTTGATCTGACCACGCCGGGCTATTCGACCGAGGTTACGCTTGGCGCGGTGCGCGAGGGGCAGATCTTTGTTGTGCCCCTGCTGGAGGATTTTGAACCAGACTGGTTCCGACGGGGTGTTTTGCGGGTGATCTCTGGCGCGGGAGCGGGGCTGTGGGGTGCGATCAAAGGCGATCTGATCAAAGGTGGAACGCGCACCATTACGCTTTGGGAATCCCTGCGCGCGAATATTCAGCCCGGCGATCAGGTCCGGTTGACTGCCGGCTGTGATCGCCGTTTTGAAACCTGCCGTTTGAAATTCAACAATGCGCTCAACTATCAGGGATTTCCTGATATTCCGGGCGAAGACTGGCTGATGGCAGTGCCACGACAAGAAAACCGGAACACCGGCGGTAGCCGCAGATGAGCAGGCCAGAGAACAGCGCGTCTGTGCTTCACGCCGCACGGCGTTGGCTTGGCACGCCTTACGTGCATCAATCGGCTACGCTGGGGGCAGGCTGTGATTGTCTGGGTCTTGTGCGGGGGGTCTGGGCCGATCTTTACGGCGCAGCGCCTGAAACACCACCTGCCTATAGTATGGATTGGTCCGAACCCCAAGGCGATGAACGCCTTTGGCAGGCGGCCTCTCGGCATTTGAGGTCCAAAACATTGGCAGATGCAGATGCGGGGGATGTGATCCTGTTTCGGATGCGCGCAGGTGCTGTGGCCAAGCACCTTGGCATCCAGTCGCACATCGGTGCAGCACCTCGGTTTATTCATGCCTATCAGGGGCATGGGGTGGTCGAAAGCCCGCTGAGCCAGCCGTGGCAGCGCCGTATTGTCGCGCGTTTTGCCTTTCCCCACCTTCCCACGCAATCACATCAGGAGTAGCAGCAGATGGCGACGATCCTTTTATCAGCAGCAGGCGCCGCGATTGGCGGGGCTGCCGGGGGCACGGTTCTGGGGCTTTCATCAGCTGTGGTGGGGCGCGCGGTTGGCGCGACTTTGGGCCGGGCGATTGATCAACGCATTCTGGGCAGTGGTGCAGCGGCGGTGGAAACTGGCAAGGTCGATCGGTTCCGCCTGACCGAGGCCAGCGAAGGTGCACCGGTCCAGCAGGTATATGGGCGTATGCGGGTCGGGGGGCAGGTGATCTGGGCCTCTGATTTTGTGGAGCGTTCCACCACCAGCGGCGGGGGAGGCAAAGGCGCTCCCAGCCAGCCCAAGGTGACACAATACAGCTATCAGGTATCGCTGGCGATTGCCCTGTGTGAAGGCGAGATCCTGTCTGTCTCGCGCATCTGGGCAGATGGCGAAGAGGTTGCGCCAAAGGATCTTAATCTGCGGCTTTATACTGGAACACCTGATCAGCAGCCTGATCCGGTGATCGAGGCGATTGAGGGCACAGGACAGGTGCCGACCTATCGCGGCACCGCTTATGTGGTGATGGAACATCTGGATCTGGAACGGTTTGGCAACCGGGTGCCGCAGTTTTCCTTTGAAGTTTTGTGCGCAGCCCAACCGAGTAATGACGCCTTTGATATGGATCTGCCGCAACTGATCCGTGGCGTGGCCCTGATGCCGGGCACCGGCGAATACAGTCTGGCGGCAACGCCAGTGACCTATGATCATGGCCCCGGTGAAAAGGTGCCCGCCAACAGCTTTTCTCACAGCGGTGAAACGGATCTTGTGACCTCGCTTGATACGCTGGGGGCTGAATTGCCACGTTGTGATGGGGTGTCTTTGATTGTGTCGTGGTTTGGCGGCGATCTGCGCTGTGGTGACTGCCGGTTGGAACCCAAGGTGGAAGCGGCGGATACGGATGGGTCTATGCCGTGGAGCGTTTCGGGATTGGAGCGGCGCGATGCAATTGAAATCGTGCGTGAAGACGACCGCCCGATCTATGGCGGCACGCCAGCTGATGCAGCGGTTGTGGAAGCCATCCGCGAAATGAACGCGCGCGGTCAGCGGGTGATGTTTTACCCCTTTATTCTGATGGATCAGACACGGGATAATCTGTTGCCGGATCCGTGGAGTGATCGGGACAGTCAGGCGCATCTGCCGTGGCGTGGGCGGATCACCACCAGCCGTGCGCCCGGTCGCCCCGGCACGCCGGATCAGACCGCGCAGGCTGATACTGAGGTTGCAGCTTTTGTCGGTACCGTCAAAGCCAGTGATTTCACCATCAATGCGGGGTCTGTCACCTATGAGGGCCCTGAGGAATGGAGCTTTAGCCGCTTTATCCTGCATTACGCGGCCCTGTGCACTGCGGCGGGGGGCGTTGCAAGTTTCTGTATTGGATCAGAACTGCGTGCCCTGACGCAGATCCGGGGCGCGGCGGGCTTTCCCATGGTGGAGGCGTTGCGCGCCCTCACGGCTGAGGTGCGCCAGCTGATGGGGCCGGATGTGAAACTGGGCTATGCGGCGGATTGGTCCGAATATTGGGGTTACACCAGCCCGGAAGGCAATCGCTATTTCCATCTGGATCCTTTGTGGGCTGATACAAATATCGATTTCATCGGCATTGATAACTACATGCCCCTGTCAGACTGGCGCGACGGCCAAGATCATGTGGACCGCGCCGCAGGCGTGCCCTCGATCTATGATCTGGATTATCTGCGCGCCAATGTGGAAGGCGGAGAGGGGTTTGATTGGTATTATGAGACCCAAGCTGATGCAGACGCCCAAAGGCGCACGCCGATCACCGATGGCGCACATGATGAACCCTGGATCTGGCGCTATAAAGACATTCGCAATTGGTGGGATAAGGATCACTTTGAACGCATTGATGGCGTGCGCCAAAGCCAATCCACACCATGGGTTGCGCGTTCAAAACCGATCTGGTTCACCGAATTTGGCTGTGCTGCCATTGATAAGGGCACGAACCAGCCGAATAAATTTCTGGACCCCAAAAGCTCGGAATCGAAACTGCCGAAATTTTCCAACGGCGAACGGGATGATCTGATCCAGCTGCAGTATCTGCGGGCGATGATTTCCCATTGGAGCATAGCAGAAAACAACCCGATCTCAGAGCTTTATGAAGGGCCGATGGTGGATCTGGCCAATGCCTATGTCTGGGCTTGGGACGCGCGCCCGTTTCCGGTGTTTCCCAATGCGCTTGAAACTTGGAGCGATGGCGAGAATTATCCGCGTGGGCATTGGTTGAATGGGCGCATCGGTCAGCGGTCTTTGCCCGAGGTGGTTACAGAAATCTGTCATCGCTCAGGCCTGACGGATATTGATGTCAGCGGTCTGATTGGCATGGTGCGTGGTTATGGTCTGCGAGAGGTGGTGGATGCGCGCGCGGCATTGCAGCCGTTGATGCTGCGCTTTGGTTTTGATGCGATTGAACGTGATGGCACGTTGTTCTTTAAGATGCGCACCGGCACTGAAACCAGCCTGCTTGATCAGGATCAGCTGGTCGACAGTTCTGAAATGGATGGCACGGTTGAAGAACTGCGCGCAGGCGAGGCGGAACTGACCGGACGCGTGCGCCTGCGCTTTGCGGAATGGGGCGGGGATCATGCGCTTTTGTCGGAAGAGGCGGTTTTGCCCGACGAGGCGACACAGGCCGTGAGCCAGAATGATCTGCCAATGGCGCTGACACGCAGTGAAGCGCGGGCCACAGTGGAACGCTGGCTGGCTGAGGCGCGGATGGCGCGTGACAGTTTGCGTTTTGTTCTCCCTCCGTCCCAAATGCATCTGGGGGCAGGCGATGTCGTTGATCTTGGCACTGGCAATGGCCCTGCGCTGTACCGGATTGACCGGGTGGAGCAGGGGGAGGCGCAGCTGATTGAAGCCGTGCGTATTGATCCCGAAGTGTACCGCCCGGCCTTTGTGCCGGAAGATCTGCCCGGTGTGAATATCTTTGCCGCGCCGACGCAAGTGTTGCCCTTGTTTCTGGATCTGCCCCTGTTGCGCGGGGACGAGGTGGCCCATGCACCGCATCTGGCTGTGACGGCTGCGCCCTGGCCGGGGAGTGTTGCAGTTTATAACAGTGCGCAGGATTTTGATTATAGCCTGTCAGAGATTGTGGCCGCGCGCGCGACGGTTGGCGTTACGGAAACGCCGCTTGCGGCAGCGCAGCCCGGCGTTTGGGATCTGGGTGATCCGCTTCGGGTGCGTCTGATTTCGGGCATGTTGCAAAGCCGCGATCCACAGGCGGTTTTGAACGGCCGCAATGTGCTGGTGATTGGCGATGGCACGCCCGGCGGTTGGGAAGTGTTACAATTCCAAGAGGCAGAGCTGGTGGCACCTGATACCTATCTTTTGCGCCGCCGCTTGCGCGGTCAGGCGGGCAGCGATGCAGAGATGCCCGCGGTCTGGCCGGAAGGGTCTTTTGTGGTGGCGCTGGACGGTGTGCCCAATCAGTTGGATCTGGCCCTGAGCGCTGTGCAAAGTGAGCAGCATTACCGGATTGGCCCGGCGCGGCGGCCTTATGATGATCCAAGCTATCTGCATGAGATGCACCGTTTTGAAGGGCGGGGCCTGCGTCCCCTTGCGCCGGTGCATCTGCATCAAGAGGGACGGCTGGGCGGGGATGTGCAATTTAGCTGGATCCGGCGCACCCGTATCAACGGCGACAGCTGGGATATGCCCGAAGTTCCCCTGGCAGAGGAGCAGGAAGCCTACCAGATCACCGTAAGGCGCGGCGCTGAGGTGTTGAGAACGCAGAGGGTCACAGCGCCGCACTGGCGGTATTCCCAAGCGGCGCAAACTGCGGATGGGGTGCAACCGGGGGATCAGATTGACGTGGCGCAGATCTCTGCTCTTGTCGGGATGGGCGCGACCTTGCGGGCCGAGATCAGGTAGGCAGGTGATGATGCGACGCCCTGTATTACCCGGAGATGTGGCTGCCGTTGCGCGCGCTTTGCTTGAGGTTGCGCCCAAGGCGCGCGCGCCTCTTTGTGATGAGATTTTTACAGGCGCGGCTATGGCCATGATCCATGTAAGCCAGACAGGTCAGCTGCACCCCAGATGGGGGGATGGCAGTTTAAACGCCGCAGCGCGCCGGTTTGTTCTGGCAGATGAGCCGGGATATGAAGATCTGAGCTACCTTGAGGCCACGCAAGTGGTGCTGGAAAGGCTGCGTATGAATTTGTGCCAGCATGACAGATGACACGGTGGGAGAGGCAAAGGGGGCGCTCCCGTCCCCCCTATGGCGACAGAAATCTGTCACCGGGGCGTTGGGCCGGGCGGGGCGCGGATGCGCCCCGCAGTTGCATTCCTGAGCGGCAGATATGCGCAGTCATAAATGTTGTAAATTCGAATGATCACGGGATTGCGTTTGTCGTTAGGCGGCTTACATGGCATAAAGAGCCTGTGTTCAGGAGGCAAAGCCATGACCCAAACGCAAACCATTCTTGCATCTGTTGATCCAGCCTGGGATCAGATCACCACAGAGGCCCATGAGGCCGTAAAGCAGCAGCCTTTGATGGGCGGTTTGATCCACGCCTGTATTCTGCATCATACCTCGCTTGAAAAAGCGCTGTCTTATCGCATTGCCGCGAAGCTGTGTTCCAATGAGATGTCGATGGTCATCCTGCGCGAGATCGTGGATCAGGCCTATGGGGATGATCCAAGTCTGGTTGAGGCGGCGCGCGCAGATCTTGTGGCAGTCTATGACCGGGATCCGGCCTGCCATCGCTTGCTGCAGCCGATCCTGTATTTCAAAGGCTATCAGGCCATTCAGGCCTATCGGGTGGGGCATTACCTGTGGAAAAAGGGCGATTATGACCTGTCTTATTTCTTTCAGATGCGTATCTCTGAGATTTTTGGCGTTGATATTCACCCAGCGGCCCAGATTGGTCGCGGCATTATGATTGATCACGCGCATTCGATTGTCATTGGGGAAACGGCTGTGGTGGGCGACAATGTTTCGATGTTGCATTCCGTCACGCTGGGCGGCACCGGCAAAGAGGAAGAGGACCGCCATCCCAAGATTGGCGATGGCGTCCTGATTGGTGCCGGGGCAAAAGTTCTGGGCAATATCACGATTGGTGAATGCAGCCGGATTGCCGCTGGTTCGGTGGTCTTGCAAGAGATCCCCCGCTGTAAAACAGTGGCTGGTGTTCCCGCCAAAATCGTTGGTGAAGCGGGCTGCAGCCAACCTGCGCTGAGTATGAACCAAGTGGTTTCAAAACAAAGCTGAACCGAGCGCGGATTCTGTGCTTAGACGCTTCTGATATGATTTAAGAATGCCCCTTTGTCGGAGGGGCATTTTTTGCAGGGGCTAACCTGCAGCATCTCATAGCGGCTTGGGGTTCAGTCAGGGTAGGGTTGCCCGCATAAAAGCTACCACTGCGACGCCAATCGCCATCGATAGGGGCAGATTGCGGGTTTTCGCCGCGATCAGCAAAACCACAGCGCCTGCGATCCATTCCTGTTGGCCACTGTTTAAGATCATCAAAGCCACGAGAGCCACGATGAGACAGCCGGGCAGGGCCTCCATGCCACGGGCCCATGCACCGGTTTGCGGCAAGCGCTGGGCCAGCAGAAAGCCAAACAGGCGAATGGCGAGGCTGGCAAAGCCCAGTACCCAGACGGTGATCCAGATGTCATGCGTCATGGCGGAGCCCCGCAACAACTGCGCCACAGACTGCGCCACAAACCAGGGCCCAGGCTGCGTGATCTGGAAAAAGAGCTGTCCCGGCGGCAACTGTGGCTGCGGCGATGCCCCAAGGGGCAAGATCCTGCCGTCCGCGCCACAGACCGGGCAAGAGGGCGACAAAAACGGCAACAATTGCAAAATCCAGCCCATAGGTTTTGGGATTAGGAATGCCCTGCGACAGCAATGCGCCCAGCGTGGTGGCTGCGATCCAGACCAAAAGGAGCAGCAGCCCGCCGCCAAAAAGATAATGATAGCTGGCCAATGTGCCGCGTTGTTTGGCAGTCTGCATCAAGGCAACCGAGGCGTCGGTTGCCACATAGACGCCTGCCATCACCTGCCACCATGGGCGATGGGTGAGCGCGGCGCGCATGCTGGCGGTGATCAGAAGGATACGGATGTTCAACGCAGCGCCCGCCAGAACCGCAGCGGCCACCCCGGCCCCCGCCACCAGTTGATCGAGCGCCACCAGCTGGGCAGAGCCGCCAAAGACCAGCGCGCTCATACTGATGGTCTGGGCAAGTGAAAACTCAGATTGGATCGCCAGCAAGCCAAAGGCGGTGCCATAGGTGGCAGCTGCCAGCGCCATGGGCATCATATCGCGGGCCCCCAGAACAATATCTGACCACGGATCACGAGACATACTTTACCTTTCTCATCGAACGCTGTTCACTGGCAGCGAACGTAAGATTGTTCATTATAAAATACAACACATCATTATAATGAACGCGTGAAATAAGTGAGACACCCATGTCGCCAAACGATCTGATTGCACGGGCGATCAAACGGGAACGCAACCGCAAGGGCATGAGCCTGTCTGCGCTTGCAGAGGCTGCGGATTTGGCCAAATCGACGCTGTCAAACCTTGAGGCAGGCAAAGGCAATCCAAGTATTGAAACGCTTTGGGCGATTGCTGAGGCGCTTGGGGTGACGTTCTCCACCTTGTTTGAGGTCAGCGCGCCAGAGCTGCGCCTGATCCGCGCCCATGAAGGGGCCACCGTGGATTCAGATCATGCGCCCTATCAGACCACATTGTTGGACAATTGCCCGGTGGGCGTGCGCCGCGATCTGTATCGGGTGGATTTGGAACCGGGCGCGCCGCGCCGATCCTCGCCACACCCTGCGGGCACGGTGGAGCATGTGGTGATTTGCCGGGGCCAAGCGCGGGTTGGGCCAAGGGGCGAAGAGGAGGTTCTGAACAGCGGCGATTATTTTCGCTATCCAGCAGATGGGACCCATATCTATGAAGCGCTGGAGGGGCAGACCCAGATGATCGTGGTGATCGAAACGCGGGATTGAGCGTGACGCGAAAAATGTGTGATTTTCGTAAAAAAGCCTCTGGACCCTGACATTAGTGTCAATGCGATAGGGCTTCTGTGTCGACAACAAGAACGTCGAAAACAGGAGACTATTCGTATGACAGAAATGACAACCGATGCGCTACGGGCCAAACTTCAGGACCTGATGGTTTATGGTACCAGTGCAAACCTCACAGAGCTGGATAAGATCTATCACAAAGATATCGTTGTCATGGATTTGAACATCGATGGACGCCTTGTCACCCTGCATAAGCAGGAGTTTATGGCAATGCTCAAAGAAGTGTTCAAAGACAAGATCCCCGAAGAGCACATGTGGTCAAAGATTCATAGCCTAACGGTGGATGGCAACCGCGGTCATGTTTTAATTTCGCGAAAGATCCCGGTTGGTGGGCCAAAGATGCATATCGAGCTGAGCATCGATTTTGTCTTTGAAGACGGGCGCTGGCAAGTGACTCGTGAGGTGAACTTTAGCCGTCCAGATACTGAAGCCGCCTGATTTAACCTATTGGTAGATCAAAGAATAGGACTGCCGACATCTTTTGTGTTGTCGGCAGTCATCACGGATTTCTATGTGATTGAAGGCAATGCAAAATGAACACAAATGAACTGTGGAAAGACAAGGTCGCAATTGTCACAGGCGGCAGCTCTGGGATTGGGGAAGCCACGGCACGCAAGCTGTTAGAGCAAGGTGCAAAGGTTCTGATCACCGGGCGCACTGCGGAGAGGCTGGCTGTAGTTGCAGAGGTGAGCGAGAACATTGAAGCCCTGCAAGTGGATAGCTCGGATGTTACGAGCGGGCAGCAGATTGTTGATGCTGCCTTGTCTCGTTGGGGGCGCATTGATCTGATTGTGAACAATTCAGGCGCTGGGCAGATGTTGCCGGTAGAGGCTTATGACCCTGAGATTATTGCGAATATGTGTGCGGTAAATATTATGGCCCCGTCACAGTTGGTCAAGGCCGCTGCAGAGGCCCTGGGCGCGAGTAAGGGTGCAATTGTGAATATTGGGACAGCCGTGTCACGCGGGGCTGCGCCTATGATTGCGCATTACGGGGCGACAAAAGCGGCGCTAGAGCATCTGACACAGTCGTGGGCAATCGAGCTGGCTGGCATGGGGATCCGTGTCAATGCGATTGCACCAGGCCCCGTGAAAAGCGGAGCATTGACGGGATTTATGGGGATCCCGGCGGAGATGGCGCAACAGATCGAAGCGCAGGAAGCTAAACAGGTGCCACTTGGGCGGCGCGGGGTCACTGATGACATCGTGCCTTGGATTTTGCACTTGGGAAGCCCTGAAAACGAATGGCTCACCGGGCAAGTGTTGACCATTGATGGCGGATGGTCGTTGCGCAGTTGATTGAGTTGAACCAGGTGAGTCTTGTTGCGCATCCGGTTCAGCTACGCTGTGAGCACATGTATTGATCCAACAGAAGGAGTGCGACGAATATGCGTGCAAAGGAAGCAGCACAAGCGTTGGGCATCACACAGCGCATGTTACGCCATTATGAAAAGGAAGGCCTGTTGGAGGTTGCACGCAGTGCAAATGGGTATCGGACCTATCGCGCTGCTGATTTGCGCCGGGCGGAACGCATTCGCGATTTTATCGCAACGGGGTTTTCGACCCGTGAAATTCGCGGAATGAGTGCATGCCTGTCAGATGAGGGCGCAGGGCCCTGCGCTGGTGGTATCGATAAGCTCACTGAAAAATTGGAGCATATTGAACGCCTGAAAGTGGAATTGGATGACAAGCATCGTGCGATTTTAGAGCGTTTGGTGTTTCTGAAATCAGGGCTAGAGGCGGCCGAATAATACGGCATTCGATTGCCAGGCTCCTAATATCTGACACCTGATATTTGCCTTCTGACACGGTAAGACGCAAACGCCCCCGCAGATTAGTGCAGGGGCGTCAAAGATGCTGATAATGAAACCGGCCTTTAGGCGAGCATCACCATTGGGTTTTCCAGATTGTCGACAATGGCGTTCAACAGCTCGGCCCCCAGTGCGCCGTCGATGACGCGATGGTCCACCGACATGGTGACGGACATGACTGTGGCTACGCTCAGCTCTCCGTCGTCGCCCACCACGGGTTTCTTGACGCCGGTGCCTACGGCCAGAATGCCCGCATGGGGTGGGTTCACGATGGCGTCAAAATTGTCGATGCCAAACATGCCAAGGTTGGAGATCGCAAAAGAGCCGCCCTGATATTCGTGGGGGGCAAGTTTGCGGTCACGCGCGCGGGTGGCAAGGTCTTTCATTTCCGTAGACAGGGCAGACATGGATTTCATGTCGGCGTCCTGCAACACAGGTGTGAACAATCCGCCCTCAATCGCGACGGCAACCGCCACATCAGAGGCTTTCATTTTGAGCACGCGATCGCCAGCCCAGACCGCGTTGGCCTCTGGTACCTGCTGCAGCGCATTGGCAACAGCTTTGATGACAAAGTCATTGACCGAAAGCTTGGCACCACGGGATTCCAGCTGTTTGTTCAGCTGGCTGCGGAATTTCAGCAAAGCGTCCAGTTTGATATCACGGCGCAGGTAGAAATGCGGGATGGTCTGTTTTGCTTCAGACAGGCGGGCAGCAATGGTTTTGCGCATGCCGTCCAGTTTGACCTCTTCAAAGGTGCGACCTTCGTACATTCTGGCAACGGCATCAGCGGAAGGACCCGCAGCAGGTGCTGCGGCTGTTGCTGGCGCTGGCGCAGGTGCTGCGGCAGTGGTTTGTACCGCTTTGGGCGCGGCCGTTGCGTTTTCAACGTCAGTCTTGATGATGCGGCCTTTGGGTCCAGAGCCTTTGATTGCCGCCAGGTCCAGACCTTTTTGTGCTGCAATGCGACGGGCCAAGGGTGAGGCAAAGATGCGCGACCCATCCGCCGCGGCAGGCGCTGCGGGGGCAGGGCTTGCGACGGCAGGGGGGGAAGCGGCTGCTTCAACGGCCACAGGGGCCGCCTCAGCTGCCGCTGCGGCAGGCGCCGCGGATGCGCCTGTTGAGCCACCTGCGGAGATGTCATCGGCGCTTTCGCCATCTTCAAGCAACACGGCGATCAAGCTGTTCACTTTTACACCTTCGCTGCCTTCAGCGATTACGATTTTAGCAACAACGCCTTCGTCGACGGCTTCAAACTCCATGGTGGCTTTATCGGTTTCAATCTCAGCGATCAGATCACCGGAAGAGACAGTATCGCCTTCTTTGACCAGCCATTTGGCCAGCGTGCCTTCTTCCATCGTGGGAGACAGGGCGGGCATGAGAATTTCAATGGGCATGATCGTGCTCCCTTAGCGATAGGTGACTTGTTTCACAGCGGCAATCACCTCATCGGTGGTGATCAGTGCGTGTTTTTCAAGATTAGCCGCATAGGGCATGGGCACGTCTTTGCCGGTGCAGTTGATCACTGGCGCGTCCAGATAATCAAAGGCTTCTTGCATCACCACGGATGAAATGTAATTGCCCACAGAGCCTTGTGGCCAGCCTTCCTCAACCGTGACCAGACGATTGGTTTTCATCACCGAACGGATGATTGCCGGTGTGTCCATCGGGCGCAGGGTGCGCAGGTCAATCACCTCGGCCGAGATGCCTTCTTCGGCGAGCTTGTCTGCCGCTTCCAGCGCGTATTGCATGCCGATGCCAAAAGAAACGATGGTTACGTCAGTGCCTTCCCGCCAGATGCGGGCCTTGCCAAAGGGCACGGTGTAATCGTCCAGCTTTGGCACCTCAAACGAGCGGCCATAGAGGATCTCGTTCTCAAGGAAGATCACAGGGTTATTGTCGCGGATGGCGGTTTTCATCAGGCCTTTGGCGTCGGATGCGGAGTAGGGCATCGCAACCTTCAGACCGGGCACCTGCATATACCATGCGGCATAATCCTGGCTGTGCTGAGCGCCTACGCGGGCGGCCGCGCCATTGGCGCCCCGGAACACCATCGGTGCCCCCATCTGACCGCCGGACATGTACAATGTCTTGGCGGCGGAGTTGATCAGATGGTCAATCGCCTGCATCGCAAAGTTGAAGGTCATGAATTCCACGATCGGACGCAAGCCACCAAAGGCCGCACCGGTGGCGATGCCTGCAAAACCGTGCTCGGTGATGGGCGTGTCAATGACGCGCTTTGCGCCAAATTCATCCAACAGGCCTTGTGAGACCTTGTAAGCGCCTTGATATTCAGCGACTTCTTCGCCCATCAGGAACACGTCTTCATCGGCGCGCATCTCTTCGGCCATCGCGTCGCGCAAGGCTTCACGCACGGTTTGCTGAACCATCTCGGTGCCAGCAGGATAGTCTGGTTCGATGTCCACGGCCGGTGCAGCTGGGACTGCGGCAGCAGCGGCGGGCGCTGCGGGCGCCGAAGGTGCCTCTGCGACCGGCGCTTCGCTGGCAGCAGGCGCTGACAGTTGGATGTCATCCGCGCTTTCGCCCTCTTCAAGCAGCACAGCGATGGGCGTGTTCACTTTTACGCCTTCTGTCCCTTCTGCGATGAGGATCTTGCCGATCACACCTTCGTCCACCGCTTCAAATTCCATGGTGGCTTTGTCCGTCTCGATCTCGGCCATGATATCGCCAGAGTTCACGGTATCGCCCTCTTTGACCAGCCATTTGGCCAGCGTGCCTTCCTCCATGGTTGGCGACAGGGCGGGCATCAAAATTTCAGTTGCCATAATCTTGGTCTTCCCCTTAGGCGTAAATGTCAGTCCACAGCTCTTCGAGTGCAGGCTCTGGGCTGGTTTTGGAGAATTCTGCGGCGTCGTTCACGATCGCCTTGATCTCTTTATCGATGGCTTTCAGATCTTCGTCGGTGGCGTGGTTGCCGGTCAGCAGCATGTCGCGCACCTGTTCGATGGGATCGCGTTCATCGCGCATTTTTTGCACTTCTTCGCGGGTGCGGTATTTCGCCGGATCCGACATCGAGTGCCCGCGATAGCGGTAAGTCTTGACCTCTAGAATATATGGTCCTTTGCCTGCGCGGCAGTGCGCCACGGCGCGTTCGCCTGCTTCTTTGACAGACAAGACATTCATTCCGTCCACTTCTTCGCCCGCGATGCCATAGGCTTCGCCGCGTTTCCAAAGGGCGGGGGATTTGGTAGAGCGCTGAACTGATGTGCCCATGGCGTATTGGTTGTTTTCAATCACAAAAACAACGGGCAAATCCCAAAGCTGCGCCATATTGTAGGTTTCATACACCTGGCCCTGGTTGGCCGCGCCGTCCCCGAAATAGGTAAAGGTCACATTGTCGGTGCCCTTGTATTTATCGGCAAACGCCAAACCCGCACCCAGTGGCACCTGCGCGCCGACGATCCCATGCCCGCCGTAGAAATGTTTCTCTTTCGAGAACATATGCATCGAGCCGCCTTTGCCTTTGGACAGGCCGCCTTCACGTCCGGTCAGCTCAGCCATCACACCGCCCGCTTCCATGCCGCAGGCCAGCATGTGGCCGTGGTCGCGATAGGATGTGATGCGCTTGTCACCGTCTTTTGCGGCAGCTTCAAGGCCGACAACAACCGCTTCCTGACCGATGTACAGGTGACAAAAGCCGCCAATCAGCCCCATCCCGTACAACTGTCCTGCTTTTTCCTCGAATCGGCGGATCAGCAGCATTTCGCGGTAGTATTTTTTCAGCTCATCAGCCGAAACATTTGGTTTCTTGGTGGATTTTCTTGCGGCCATGGTGGCTGGCTCTCCCTTTTGCCAAGATAGTTTAGCGTTAAACTATCTCTTAAATCATTTTAGCCTCTCTGGCGACCCCTAACTGAGACAGGTTTATACACTGTTGCGTATCGCGCAAAAAACGCACGTAAAAAACCAAACCGGATCTTTCTTAAGAGAGGGAGCGCGCTTGGGCACAATATGCGCTATTGAATGACCAGCTCATCTGCGCGCAACAAGCCAAGGACCGCGCGCGCCTGTTCATCCAAAAGATCAAGATCCAGAAAATCATCCGACAGGCGACGTGTCAGGTTTTCCATCTCTTGAATGTTATCCGACAGCTGGTTCAGATCCTGCTGCAATGCAGCTGCCTCAGCTTCGATTTCCACACGTCTGAACAGGCCAAAATCCCCTTGGACAGCCGCAAAAGTGAAATAAGCGCTCAGTGCAAAAGCAATTGCAAAAAATGCAAAAGACCCAAGAGAAGGTTTAGAATTGCGTGTCACGAAAGAGTGCGCCTATCACCGAGACAAACTGAGATGAATGCACGGAAGGATCATGCGTGCCCTAAATCTATGACACATTCGCGTCACGTTGTGAAAAGGCCAAAACACAGAAGACACATTGTGTTGCGCTAGGGTGACGCATCCTGATCGGGCTACTCTGGGCTATGGTCTGGGGTATCTGTTTCGCGAGTTTGAGCCACCAGCCGCAGCGCGCCAAAGGCGCGCTGCCATGCCCAAGTCCGAGGTCTCACACCTTGTGAGGCACGAGGACGCGGGAGCCCCCCCTTTTTTTGCTGGGCGCTTAAGAGGTGAGGGCTGCAACGCCCGGCAGTTCTTTGCCTTCCATCCATTCCAAAAAGGCACCGCCAGCGGTTGAAATATAGGTGAAATCTTCAGCAGCCCCTGCCTGATTCAGGGCTGCAACCGTATCACCACCCCCGGCAACCGAGGTCAGCGTGCCTGCTTTGGTCAGCTCTGCTGCCTTTTGTGCAGCTGCGTTTGTGGCACCATCAAAGGGAGGAATTTCAAAGGCCCCCATAGGCCCGTTCCAGATCAGTGTTTTGGACTGATCAAGCGCTGCAGAAACTGCGGCAACAGTATCAGCGCCTGCATCCAAAATCATCGCATCCACCGGGCAGGCACTGGCAGCAACGGTCTCATTCTCAGCCCCGGCCTTAAATTCACGCGCGACCACAACATCGGACGGCAATAAAATCGTGCAACCTGCTGCTTCCGCTTTTGCAAAAATTTCGCGCGCGGTTTCGGCCAGATCGTGTTCGCACAGGGATTTGCCGACATCAACACCCTGGGCGGCCAGGAAGGTGTTGGCCATGCCACCGCCGATCACCAGCGTGTCGACCTTGGCCACCAGATTGCCCAGAAGGTCCAATTTGGTGGACACTTTTGCGCCGCCCACAACCGCTGTGACCGGACGCACAGGCGTGCCAAGCGCCCCTTCCAGCGCGGTCAGTTCAGCCTGCATCAAACGACCGGCACAGGCGGGCAGCTGACGGGCGAGACCTTCGGTTGAGGCATGGGCGCGGTGGGCTGCTGAAAACGCATCGTTGCAGTAGATATCGCCCAGCTGCGCCATTTCAGCCGCAAGGGATGCATCATTTTTCTCTTCTCCGGCGTGAAAACGGGTGTTTTCCAAAAGAACGACCTGACCGTCAGACTGCGCGCTGACGGCTGCCTCTGCCGCGGGGCCGCGGCAGTCTGCGCAAAACATCACAGGTGCGCCAAAGGCCGCTTCCAGTGCAGGCACAAGGGGTTGCAACGACATGTCCGGCACGACCTTGCCTTTGGGGCGGCCAAAATGGGCAAGCAGAATGGGGTGTCCGCCTTGTGCCAGAATGTCGCGAATGGTTGGCACAATGCGTTGAATGCGGGTGTCATCGGTGACGCGACCCTCTTCCATCGGCACATTGATATCAACACGCACCAAGACGCGTTTGCCGTTGAGGTCCATATCATCCAGTGAATTCCAGCCCATGCTGTGCTCCTGTCGCTTATGCCATAATCCTGCGCCCTATGTTATCGCTAAACCTCAGGCGCTCTCCCGCCTGTTTCGGGGCTTTTTGCGCATCAGTCAATGGTCCCTTGGCAATTGAGGCTGCAGGGCGTAACTATCAGGCCATCAAAGACCATCAGGAGGGCCCCATGGCCGAGATCAAGGATCCAGAAAACACAGTTATCGTCGAGCTGGAGAGCGGCAATGTCGTGATCGAGCTGCTGCCCGATGTGGCACCTAAGCATTGCGAACGCATGAAAGAACTGGCGCGCGCGGGTGAGTATGACAATGTCTGTTTCCACCGTGTGATTGACGGATTCATGGCGCAAACTGGCGATGTGGCCAATGGCGACATGGAAGACGGTTTTGATCTGCGCATGGCGGGCACAGGCGGGTCCAGCCTGCCGGATCTGCCAGCAGAGTTTTCCAAACTGCCCCATGACCGTGGCACATTGGGGGCGGCGCGCTCTTCTATGCCAGACAGTGCAAACTCTCAGTTCTTCATCAACTTCAAAGACAACCATTTCCTGAACGGTCAATACACCGTTTATGGCCGTGTCATTGAAGGCATGGATCTGGTCGACAAGATCACCAAAGGCGAGCCGCCCACCTATCCCGATCGCATGATCACCGTGAAAGTGGCTGCAGATGCGTAAGCTTCTGACAGCGGGGGCGCTGGCTGCATGTGCAGCGGCGCCCGCCTTTGCCACCGGTCTTGAGATCGAGATCGCGGGCGAGGGGGCTAATGGCACCGTGGCAATTGATCTGTTTGAAGATGTGGCACCCGGTCACGTTGAACAGATCACCGCGCTGGCGACAGAAGGTCAATATGATGGCGTGGTGTTTCACCGTGTGATCGATGGCTTTATGGCGCAAACCGGTGATGTGCAGTTTGGAAAATTGGGTGAGGATCTGCGCGCGGCGGGCCGTGGCGGATCAGAACGCCCCGATCTGGCGGCTGAATTTTCCGACATTCCGTTTGAACGCGGTGTTGTTGGTATGGCGCGGTCACAGAACCCAAATAGTGCGAACTCTCAGTTCTTTATCATGTTTGAGCCGGGTCCTTTCCTGAACGGTCAATATACCGTTGTGGGCAAAGTCACCGGCGGCATGGATGTGGTTGATGCGATCAAGCGCGGCACAGGCGGCAATGGCGCTGTGATCGGTGCTCCCGACACGATGAACAAGGTCACTGTGACCGAGTAATCCATAAACGCTCGGTCCCTTTGAAAAAAAGGGGCCGGGTATGTGTTAGAAGATCACGGACGGACCAATCACTGGCGCGTCATAAGGCTGCTCCAGTCCCCTTTGCCTTTGTTGCGTATGGTGTGAAACTGTGTGCGGCTCGCGTAAAATTCCTGACAATCGCTGCCAATTGCAACCCCGCCTAGGTGACCGTTCCGGCACCAATATGCGCCGGACCAAACCCAGTTGGCATTTAGGGGTTTCCCTCCGTATTGGCCGACCATCGTACCATTGGCGTTGATGCGGACCCAATTGCCTTTTGCGTCTTTATAGGTATGCGCGGCCACCAGATCTATCATGCGGGCCTCAGAGTGGATCCGTCTTATCTCATCTGCAGCGGCGACACTCATTGAAGCGGCGAAAACGAGTGTCGCTAAGAGTGTTTTCCTCAACATCGGCTTATCTCCATTGACTGTGCGCAGAACGTGCTCAGATATTGTGGGTCAGGCGGCAATTGTACCGCCCCATTCGTGATCAAAAGAGAAAACTATCGCTCGCTAGAAGATCGTCAACAGAGGTGTTTTCGATCACAATACGGCTTGATCCCAGGCCTAGGACAACATCATCGGGGCCAGAGGTGCTGAATGTGATATCATCAATTGAGCTTGCAGCATCGCCAAAGGTGATCTGATCTTCGCCAATTTCAAAATCCCGGATCACATCTCTGCCGCTGTCGGCTGTGAACACAAACAGATCTTCGCCTGCGCCACCTTTCAATGTGTCGGACCCCTCACCGCCGTTCAGGGTGTCGCTGTTTGCGCCCCCGTTCAGGCGGTCATCGCCAAGCCCGCCAAAGAGAGTGTCACTGCCGAGACGGCCTTGAAGGACGTCGTTGCCTTCATTTCCCATCAGCCGGTCACGGTGCGCCCCGCCGGAAAGCGTGTCATTTCCCTCTCCACCTGACAGAACGTCCCGGCCATTGCCGCCAATCAGACGGTCATTTCCTGCGCCTCCGAGTAAGCGGTCATTGTCTGAGCCGCCGTTCAGGCGATCGTCCCCGGTATCACCAAGGAGCGTATCGCGGCCAAGGCTGCCCATCAGATGATCGTTCCCAGAACCACCGTCAAGACGGTCATCCTGCCGACCGCCGTCAAGGGTATCATCCCCGTCTTCGCCAAACAGGATATCATCACCTCTTTGCCCTGACATGCGATCATTTCCACGACCACCAAAGGCGAGGTCATCTCTTGAGGTGTCGCTTTGATCTCCTGTAAAACGATCTGTCTCAGTGTCATCAAGGGAAACCGCGACTGTGCGATCGTTGAATTCTAGAATTTCAACGCTTTGGATCTGATCCGTGCCATCGGCGCTTTCGATGATGATACGATCCTGTACGCTTTCAAAGCGCGCATCCTGAAGACGATCATGCAGAACAAACGTATCATCGCCGTCACCGCCAAGAACGACATCATCGCTGTCAGTCAAGTCGAACCGGTCACTACCGCTTTCTCCATACCATGTGCGTGTGCCGCTGCCTGAAGATCGGTTCACGATGGTATCATCCCCGTCAAGGAGCAAGTCTCTAAAGGACGTGTAGGTATTTGCGCCTGCCAAATCATCGAAGGGTAAGAAAAAATCTGTTGCGGTTATCAGGCTTTGACCATTACGCAAGATATCGATGGATGACACAGACCAGCGACTGGTATTCGCGCCATTGAATTGCCCTGTTAATTGAAGTTCATTGCCGTTTGATATGTTGAAATTAAGTGTCGTATCAGATTGTGAATCGAATGTTATTGTTGCGCCAGTGTTTGAACCAAAAAGATTAAAGAGAGTCAGGTTGTCTTGTTCAGCGGAAATTTGAATATCTGCCATTTAACTAAACTTTCGGTATAGGCTGTTAATATTTATTTAAACTTTGTGGCAGCTTTTCGGTTCTCGTTCAAATAGAAAAGAGGCCACAGTTAACAAAACTGTGACCTCTTGAATTCAAATGATTTTTTCCGATTTTATGCGTCGGTTGCGATGGCTGCAGGTTTTGCCGCGGCTTTACCGGGGTTGAGCGGATCATCTTGGCGTTGCACAGATCCTTCAAAATGCGCACCGGATTCAATTGCGATGGTTTTGTGGATGATGTCGCCTTCAACACGCGCGGTGGCGGTCAGGCGGACTTTCAGACCACGCACGCGGCCGATGATGCGGCCGTTGATGACCACGTCATCTGCGGTGACTTCACCTTTTATGGTGGCGCTTTCGCCGATCGTCAGAAGATGCGCGCGGATGTCGCCTTCGACGGTGCCTTCAACCTGAATGTCGCCGCTGGTTTTCAGATTGCCTGTGATGTGCAGATCAGACGACAGGATAGAGGCCGGTGGCTTTGGCTTTGGGGCGCTTGCCTTGAAATCGCTTGCAGCTGGCGCTGCAGGTGCGGCTGTCGGGGCTGCCGAAGCAGGCGCCGCTGGCGTTGTGGTTTCGGGCTTTGCGCCGGGCTCGTTGATTTTGCTTTTAGAAAACATTTCTTGCAGCCTTGATATAGATCATCGGGTTAACTGGTGTGCCATTTACCCGAACCTCGTAATGAAGGTGGGTTCCGGTGGACCGTCCGGTGTTACCCATATCAGCAATATGATCCCCGCGCGAGACCCTTTGGCCAACTTGAACGCGAAGTTTTGAATTATGGGCATATCGGGTTTCAATCCCAAAGGCATGTTGGATGATAACGACGCGGCCATAGCCGGATTGCCATCCTGCGGTTTTCACAACGCCATCTGCGGTGGCAAAGATATCTGTGCCAGTGGATCCGGCAAAATCAGACCCTTTGTGCAGGCGACGGCCGCCGGTTTTGGGATCGCGGCGATAGCCAAAGCCTGAGGTCTGGCGCACTTGATTTAGATGGACGGGTGTTGCAAAGGGCGCGCGCTCAGCCGCGAGGCGATAGAGGTTTAACTGGCTCATCTGTGCCAGCAGATCATTGGCGCGCACCTGATCCGCGCTGGCGGCTTCGCCGCTGGTGGAAATGGCCAAGGGTTCCAGCGGGCCGCCCTGACCATTGTAGCCCCGGCGCACCTCATCCAAAATGCGGTTTGTCTTTAGACCGGCTGCGCTGAACATTTTTTGCAGAGGTTCCACGGACACTTCCATAGCCTGTTCTAGCTGGCGGAAAATCTGCTCGTTGCGCTGCTCCATGTCATGGATTTCAGCGTGAAGCGCATCCATTTCATCAAGCGCGTGCTGCGCGTCTGCTTCGATTTGGTCGCGCTCGCGGGCGGTGTCTTCCAGCGCTTGCGTCACAAAATCCATCTGGGCTGGGGCGGTTATTGCCGCCAGCTGCGCTGCGCTGTCTTCCAGCGTGTTTTCACGCAATTCCTTCAGAGAGGCGCGTGCAGCTTCGCGCTGCGCCATCGTCTTACGCAGGGTGGTTTGGATCACCTCAATACCGGTTTCCAGCTCTCGTCTGCGGGTTTCGGAGGCCAGCAGTTCAGATTGCATCGCAGAAATCTGTTTCAGCGCGGCGTTAAATCGATCTTGCGCGGCAAGGGCTTCGCTGGCCCGTGCATCGCGTTCTTCTGAAATCGAATTCAGACGCGCCAGATAATTGCTTTGGTCGCGCTTTGCCTGTTCTCGGTAATTGCCTGCGCCGATGCTGTCCATCAACACAACGGAGGTGGCAACAAAAGACCATCCGACGAACAGGGTGACACCTGCCGCAACAGCAAGCTGCACCTCAGAGCTGAGCCGCACAAACCGTGTATCGTCATCAGATTTCAGAAAAACGCGCCGCTCTGGAAAACGTTTTTCCAGAAGCCCATGAATTCTGATCCCCAGACGTGTGCGCATCGTCTGCTCCTTACTGCCATTGGTTTGAGCGATAGCAAGCTGTCCGCCACCATCGGTCAATAGTTCTGACGTTGGGAGATACCGAGCAGGAGAGAACGGGGCAAGCCTGTTGCGGAATTAACGCAGAATTCACCTTAGATTAGAGCAACTTTGGGCGAGAACCCGCCGATCAGCTCGGCGTATCCTGCGTTCAATCAAGGCTGGGCAAAACCCGTTCCTGATCCGACAGGGGCCAGTAGAAATCTGGTGGCAACCCTGCGTCTGCGCGTTTTTCTTCATTAAATGGCGGTTTCAGCGCGCCTTTGAAATATTTACGCACCAAGGTATGAAACACCTCTTTGGGATCTTCATTGTGACGGCCACACAGGAAATTAAACCACTTTGACCCATAGGCGACATGGCTGACCTCTTCTGCGTAAATCAGTTCAAGCGCGGCAACGGCTTTGTCCAATTTGGCGTTTTTAAAGATTTTGATCATCCCGGGTGTCACATCAAGCCCACGTGCTTCCAGTACCATGGGAACAACCGCAAGACGCCCCATCAAATCTTCAGCCGTGTCTTCGGCGGCGCGCCACATGCCCGCATGTGCAGGCAGTTCGCCGTAATAGCTGCCCAGATCTTCCAGACAATCACACATCAGATTGAAATGTTTGCTCTCTTCATCGGCGGCCTGCACCCAATCGTCAAAAAAACCAAGGGGCAGGGGGGTATGCGAAAAGCGTGCAATGATGTCCCAGTGCAGATCCACAGCGTTCAACTCGATATGCGCCACGGCATGAAGCAGAGCTTTGCGCCCTGCATCTGAACCGGGTTTGCGTTTGGGCACGTCGCGGGGGTTTAATAGCTCTGGCTGGTCAGGGCGTGCAGGATGTAAGGGGGGAGCAGCTGTTCCAATCTCGATGGCGGACGCGCCCTCTTGTCGTGATGCACGCCAGTCGGCCGCATAGCGTCGTGACAGCGCAGTTTTTGCGCGACCATCTGCCGTGTTCAGCACCTCAGTTGCCATATCCGCAAGCGTTTTGGGAGCATCTGATTGTATATCGGGCATCATACGACCTGTTTTAGCAATGGATCACATAAAAGGAGCAACGCGCACCCCGGCCTAAAAAACGGGGCAAAACGTTGATGTCCTTCCTTCCCCTGACATCCTCCTGCGAAACCTGCAAGCAAAATGCGGGGAATACCGCACCGCAGGCGCTGCGATCACACGACACGCGCGACGAGGCGCAGGCAAAAAGATATAGGGGACAAGATAGAGCGCGCGCTTGATAAGGTACGATGCAGCGCCGCGCGTATGCGTGCGGCGCTTGGCCCAACGCGGCCAGCGGGGCCTTTATGGCCACGCGTCGGGGCGGGAGCGCCTGCGTTATGCGTGCATTTCTTTCACAGCCTGCAGTACATCCTCGACGTGGCCGGGCACTTTCACTTTGCGCCAGATGCGGGCGATTTTGCCTTCGGCATCAATCAGGAACGTGCTGCGTTCAATCCCCATGCTTTTGCGGCCATACATGTTTTTTTCAACCCAGACGCCATAGTCTTCACAGGTTGAATGCTCTGCGGCGGACAGCAGCGGCGTGGTGAGCTGATGTTTGGCAATGAATTTTTCGTGTTTTGCCACCGTGTCCCGTGATAGTCCAAACACAGTTGCGCCTGACTCTTTAAAGGCGTCCAGACTTTCGGAAAAACCAATGGATTCCTTCGTGCAGCCCGGCGTATCATCGCGAGGATAGAAAAACAAAACAACCGCTTGGCCTTTCAGATCTTGCAGTGACACGAGGTCTCCGCCATCACGGGGCAGGGTGAAATCAGGGGCGATGTCACCGGCGGTCAGGTCAATAGGGGCAGTCATCTCTTTGCGCTCCGCAGCTGGAAAAAGTAAAGTGTTTTTCCAAACATAGGTGACTTGCGACAAAGGAAAAGGACAGATCAAAGACGCAGACGAAAATATTGGCGATCAGAGGCCAGATCCAAGTGATCCTTCCGCATCAGGCGCTGACGCGGAGATGGTGGCTGTTGCGCGGCCGATCGAAGGGCCGCCCACCTCTGACCAGCCTGTGTCCAGCCTGCCTGCGTCCAGCACCTCAGAGGCCCATGACTCGGCCTCAGGCCAGCCTATTGATGACATCGTTTCTGAAGAGCCTGATCAAGTCACCCCTGATGCAAATCCAAAATCCCGCCCTGAACAGACACCGCGCCCCCGAAAACCACGTCGGCGCAGGTGGGGGCGGCGCATTTTTTCTGGGGTTTTCACAGGGGGGCTGCTGTTTGGTCTTGCGGCCATTGCATCAATCTATTCCGCAACCGAGACTGAAATCAACCTGCCGCCCAGCATGCGCACCTATATCGAAGACCGGATCGAACCCCAGCTTGATGGGCTCGGGATCGAGTTTGGCGCCATCCGTCTGGTGATAGACGAGGGGTGGCATCCTCGTATTGGTGTTCAGGATGTTCAGCTGACCTATCCCGATGGCAGGCCAGCGGTTGCATTGGCAGATGCGCAGGCCTCTGTGTCGATGGCCGCGCTGATGCGCGGTGAAGTTCAGCCCACCTCGGTGTATCTCAGCGGTTTGTTGGCGACGTTAAGGCGGGCCGAAGATGGAGTTGCAGTGAGCTTTGCGGATGGTGCCGATGCATTGCGCCAAGCGCAGTCTGTTCCGCAGCTGATCGAAGACTGGGAACAGGTTCTGACGAGCGCGGGGTTGTCACAGCTTGAGGGGATCTCTGTTGATGGTGTCACCTTGCGCTATGAGGATCTGAGGATTGATCGCGCCTGGACTTTGGATGGCGGGTACATGACGTTGGATCGCGCCGCCAAAGAAGTCACGTTGTCTGCGGGATTTTCAGTATTGAGCGGTGGCGCAAGTGCGAGCCTTGTTGAAGCCAGCTATACGTCTGACATCGGAGATACGGCTGCAGAGTTTGGGATTTCATTTAGCGAAGTCTCTGCACAGGATATCGCGGTTCAGACACCTGCTTTGGAATGGCTGAATGTTTTGCGGGTCCCTATTTCGGGCGCGCTGCGCGGCGGGCTGAACAGTGATGGAGAGCTAAACCCTGTCGCGGTCACGCTTGAACTGGGGGAGGGCGCGTTGCAGCCCACTGATGAAACGCGACCCATCCGTTTTACCGGGGCCAGCAGCTATTTTACCTATTATCCCAAAGCGGAAACGCTGCAGTTTGATGATGTCTTGGTCGACAGTGCCTGGGGGTCTGGACGTATGGAAGGGCTGGCGCAGCTTGAAGGCCTTCAAACGGGGCATTTGTCCTCTCTTGTTGGCCAGCTGCGCTTTACCGATCTGACGCTGAATCCTGCCAACCTTTATGATGCGCCGCGCTCTTTTGCCGGTTTGCAAAGCGATTTCAAGATGGAACTGGATCCGTTCCGCATCAAAATCGGGGAGACACACATCCAGACAGGTGACAGTTCGGTGTTGATGCGCGGAGATGTTTCCGCCCGCTCGTCTGGCTGGCGCTACAATCTTGACGTAGAGGTGGACAGGGCCAGTGCAGAGCAGGTGAAAGCGCTGTGGCCTGCTGCGGCATCGCCCAAACCCCGCGCTTGGGTCCGTGATAATATTTTGGCAGCCGAGGCGCATGATGTGCGCCTTTCGGTGCGGGGGCGTCCCGGAGAGGCGCCCTTTGTGTCATTGAATTTGGGGTATCGTGATGCGGATGTGCGATACCATAAAGATCTGCCTGTCCTGAAAGACGCCGCTGGCCAGTTTTCCATTCATGGAACCCGTTTGGTGGCGATTGCGACCAGCGGCCATGTGACGCCGGATGTCGGGGGCAGTTTGGACGTCACCGGCACCTCTTTTATTATTCCTGATACCACTGTCACAGATGGCAGTCCCGGGGTGGTTCGGTTGCAAGCCGAAGGCGCGGTGACGGCTGCGCTGTCTTTGCTTGATCGCCCACCTTTGCAGGTCATGGAAAAGGCAGATTTGCCTGTTGATCTTGTGTCGGGATATGCGCGTGCCTCTGGCACACTGGCGCTGCCGCTCAAAGATGGGGTGCTGGTTGAGGACATAAAATACCACTACACGGCTGATATATTTGACGCTGAGACAGAGAAGCTGGTGCCGGGCCATGTGTTGGGCGCTGATCAACTGCGCCTCACCGGGGATCAGAGTTTTGTCGCGCTTGAGGGGGAGGGCACCTTTAGCGGTATCCCCGCCACCGCACGTTGGACCCTGCCATTGGGAGAAAACCCTGACGTCACCCATCAGGTTGTTGGGCAGATAGAATTATCAGATGCGGCGATGACCGCATTGAACATCGGATTGCCAGCACGCACGGTGTTTGGCCAAGGGCAGGGCCGCTATGTCTTGTCATTGCCTACGGGGGCTGCGCCGCGCCTGACCCTTGAAAGTGATCTGCGCGGGGTTGGCTTGCAAATTCCGGCCCTGAGCTGGCGAAAGGGGCAGAATGCAAATGGCCGGTTGGCGGTAGATGTCACCCTTGGCGACACACCGCGCGTCGACACCATCGAGATTGAAGCGGCAGGGTTGCGCGCGCGTGGTGATATCACACTGCGCGCAAACGGTGGGTTGGAGCGCGCGCGTTTTGCCCAATTGCAGATGGGCAGCTGGCTGCGAAGCGGTGTAACCTTTACCGGGCGGGGGACTGCGCCACCGGCAGTCAGCCTGAACGGGGGCGTTTTGGATCTGCGTACGGCGCCTTTTACCAGTGAAAGCGCGAGCAGTGGCAGTGCAAGCGGTGGCTCTTCTTCGGGGTTGGGACCGATTACTTACGCATTGGATCGCGTTCAGGTTACAGATTCAATTGCGTTGCACGGTGCGCGTGGTCGGGTTTCAGCACTTGGTGGGGTCAATGGTCAATTTGCGGGCCGATTGAATGGCGACACACCTGTCAACGGTGTCTTGGTGGCACAACCTGCGGGCACGGCCATGCGCATTCAATCTGAGGATGCCGGCGGCGTCTTTCGATCTGCAGGCCTGTTGCGCCACGGGGTTGGAGGAAGCTTTGATATGACCTTTGCGCCTTCAGATCGGCCCGGCCATTTTGAAGGCCAGATCCGTGCTGAAAATACCAGAATCACAGATGCGCCTGCGGTTCTTGCTCTGATCAACAGTCTGAGTCTGATTGGCCTTGTGAACGAACTGGCGGGGCAGGGTTTGTTGTTCACAAGCATTGACGCCAAATACCAGCTGGGTCCAACCCATTTTAAGCTTGTTGAAAGCAGTGCGGTTGGGCCTTCCATTGGCTTGTCGATGGATGGGATTTACGATCTGAACACCGGCGCGCTGAACATGCGCGGCGTTCTGTCACCGATTTACCTGCTGAACGCGGTTGGCAGTTTTCTGACTCGTAAAGGGGAAGGACTGATCGGGTTTGCCTTTAATCTGCGCGGCACGGCGGACGATCCTAAGGTGCAGGTGAACCCCTTATCAGGGCTGGCACCCGGGTTTCTGCGGGAGGTGTTCCGGGGGGAAGCCCCCTTGCTGCCCGGCGAAACACCGCCCGAAGCCTACAGCACACGCCCAGAAAACAGTCCTCAGGCGCGCAGCGAAGAACGCTAATGAATTTGCTTTGCTTTGCCTGCAAGGGGCCCTATAGCACGGCGCATGAAACTCAGCGATTTTGATTTTGACCTGCCTGAAACCCTGATTGCCACCCGCCCGGCGACTCCGCGCTCTTCCGCGCGCCTGTTGGTGGCGGACGGCGATGTTGTGCATGACGAGAGCGTGCAGGATCTGTTGTCGTGGCTGCGCCCCGGCGATCGGCTGGTTTTGAATGATACCAAAGTTATTCCAGCGCGCCTGTCGGGGTTTCGTCATCGCAATAGCGCCCAAGGCCCAGTTCAGGCCCGGATTGAAGTAACCTTGCTGGAGCCACGCGCGGATGGTTGCTGGACAGCGCTGTTGAAGCCGTTGAAAAAGATCAAGACTGGCGAAGAAATTATCTTCTCTGAAGACCTCTCTGCGCAGCTGCGCGGTGTTGAGGACGGGCAGGGGATCTTGCAGTTTAATGTGACCGGGGCGGATTTTGATACGGCATTGGCAGAGGCGGGTGCGATGCCTTTGCCGCCATATATCGCTGCAAAGCGCCCCGCTGACGCGCAGGACAAAACGGATTATCAAACGGTTTGGGCCAAAAACGCCGGGGCTGTTGCTGCGCCAACGGCGTCCCTGCATTTTGATCAACCTTTGTTGGATGCGCTTGCCGCGCGCGGTGTTGGGTTTACCCATGTGACCCTGCACGTCGGCGCAGGTACGTTCCTACCGGTCAAGGTTGAGGACGTGACCACCCATAAAATGCACGCGGAGTGGGGACGGGTCAGCCCAGAAGCCGCGGCGGAGATTGCTGCCACCAAAGCAGCGGGCGGACGTGTGATCCCTGTTGGCACAACTGCGTTGCGATTGATCGAAAGTGCGGCGCGCAATGGCACGTTGACTGCTTGGGAGGGGGAAACGGATATCTTTATCTATCCGGGTTTTACCTTTCATGTGACGGATGCGTTGATGACCAATTTTCATCTGCCCAAATCAACATTGCTGATGCTGGTGTCTGCCCTGATGGGGCAAGAGCGCATGAAAGCGGTCTATGCCCATGCGTTGTCTGAAGAGTACCGGTTCTTTTCCTATGGGGATGCATCTTTGCTGATCCCGGAAACGTCATAAAACCCGCGCGCGATGTCGCGAACAGACGTAGACCTGTGAAATGATTCTCATATGAGATGGACACATCGGATTCGTCCGGTGCATGGGTCATATGTGACCCGATTTCCACAGAACTGAAACGTGTTTTGCACAGCATTTGCCCCGCGATTTAGGGCAAACCCGCAATCAAAGAGGGGCACCATAGATGTTACAGGTCTTGTCAAGCGCATGGGCGCTCTTGTTGGGTGTTGGTCTTTTGATGCTTGGCAACGGGTTGCAGGGGTCTTTGCTGGGCATTCGGGGCGATATCGAAGGCTATTCGACCTTTACGATGTCCTTTGTCATGTCGGCCTATTTTGTAGGGCTGATGTTTGGATCTTGGATCGCGCCGACGATGATCCGCCGGGTGGGGCATGTGCGGGTCTTTGCTGCACTGGCCTCGTTGATTTCCGCCGTTATGATCCTTTATCCTGCGCTGACCTCTCCGGTGGTGTGGACCCTGGGCCGCCTGATTGTCGGGTTTTGCTTTTCCGGCGTTTATGTCACTGCGGAAAGCTGGTTGAACAACGCGGCTGACAATGAAAACCGTGGGAAAGCGCTGTCATTGTATGTGGTTGTGATGACGCTTGGACTGGTGCTCGCACAGGCGTTTTTGTTGATCGGAGACCCGGCAGATTATCTGCCGTTTGTCATTGCCTCTATTCTGGTTTCCGTTTCGGTGGCACCGATCCTTTTGTCGATCTCTCCGACGCCGGCATTCGACACTGCAAAACGGATGAGCCTGGGAGAGCTGTTTACAATTACACCACTGGGCTGTGTGGGCATGTTCCTGATTGGTGGCGTCTTCTCTGCCATGTTTGGCATGTCCGCAGTCTATGCGACATCCGCCGGGCTGGATCTGCGCCAAACCTCGTTGTTTGTGGCCTGTTTCTATGCGGGCACCTTGCTGACGCAATACCCACTTGGCTGGGTCTCAGATCGTATGGACCGGCGTTTACTTATTATCATCGTGTCCGGCACGGCGGGGCTTTCGGCCTTGTTTGGGATGATGTCCGGCGGAGCGTATAATCTGCTTTTGATTTCTGCCTTAGTGACCGGGTCGATGGTGAACCCGCTTTATTCGATCTTATTGGCCCACAGCAATGACTATCTGGATCATGACGACATGGCTGCGGCCTCTGGGGGGCTTGTTTTTATCAACGGTGTCGGCGCGGCGGCCGGCCCGCTGATTATTGGCTGGCTGATGGGCGATGCGATCTTTGGGCCAAAGGGGTTCTTTTTGTTTATTGCAACGCTGCTTGGTGCGTTGGTGGCCTTTGCGATCTATCGCAGCACCCAGCGTGAGACCGTGCCAGTTGATGAGACAGGTGCCATCGCGATGATGGCGCCAACTGCGTCACCTGTTGCGGTGGAATGGGGCCAAGAGTACATTATTGAGACCGAACTGGAGGAACAGGAGAACAGTGAAGCCAGCGCCTAGTGGTCGCAACGACCCCCTGAAAACAACAATGTTTCAAAATCATGGGTGTTTGTTGTGTTTTGTGACCAATTTCACTCTGTAACATACCCGTAAAACCTGCGCATGGTGGTTCTAGGTATTTATACGGAGTAAGTAAGATGACAGCGCCCGAGCAGATCCTGGAGTTCTGGCTGGATCAGGTTGGCCCCAAGGGATGGTATCTGCAAGATGAGACCTTGGATCAGCAGATCCGCGAACAGTTTCTTGGGGCATGGGAGGACGCCTGTGAGGGGCGCTATTCCATGTGGTTGACCTATCCCAGCGGTGCGCTTGCCTATCTGATCCTCACGGACCAGTTCCCGCGCAATATGTTTCGTGAGGATCCGCGGGCCTTTGCCGCCGATGCGATTGCCTGTGCGGTCGCCAAAAGCGCGATCAAACAGGAATATGACCTGAAAATTGACGAACCCGCCCGCCAGTTCTTTTATTTGCCTTTGATGCATTCGGAAAATCTGGAGGATCAGGAACGCTGTGTGCGTTTGCTTTTGGAGCGGATGCCAAAGTTTGGTCCGGCGAATCTTTTGCATGCGCGCGCGCACCGCGAAGTTATCCGCGCTTTTGGCCGGTTTCCGTATCGCAACGCGGCACTTGGTCGGCACAGCACCGCAGCGGAAATGGATTATGTCGCATCCGGCGGATACGGCAGCACGGTACGTGTGCTGCAAGCTGCTGAATAATCTGCTTATTGGGTCGCCAGTTTTAGAAAAAAGGAGAGCGTTTACCTGGATGTTTACGCTCTCCTCATCACAGTAGAATACAGGTGCAACTGTACCGCTTGCGGCGCAAAAGACGCAGGTCTGCTATGCGCGGGCACTGCGCCGTTGCGGCGCGTCAAAAAGTAGTTTAACGGTAAACTAGTTTTGAGGATCCTGTCTGGAAGGGAAGCATCATGGCCGCTCAGAGTTTTGACGTAATCGTAGTGGGCGCGGGTCCGGGGGGCTATGTGGCCGCTATCCGTGCGGCGCAGCTTGGCCTGAAAACCTGCATTGTTGAACGGGAGCATATGGGCGGGATCTGCCTGAACTGGGGCTGCATTCCAACAAAAGCCCTGTTGCGGTCTTCTGAAGTGTTCCACCTGATGGAGCGCGCGGGCGAGTTCGGCCTGAAAGCGGACAACATTGGCTATGATCTGAATGCGGTGGTGAAGCGGTCGCGCGGCGTGGCCAAACAGTTGTCTTCGGGCATTGGCCATCTGATGAAAAAGAACAAGATCACTGTGGTCATGGGAGAGGCAACGCTTCCCGCCAAAGGCAAGGTATCGGTTAAAACTGACAAGGGCAGTGAAGAGCTGACTGCGAAGAACATCATCCTGGCAACCGGGGCGCGTGCCCGTGAACTGCCCGGTCTTGAGGCGGATGGCGATCTGGTCTGGACCTATAAACACGCGCTTGATCCGAAACGTATGCCAAAGAAACTTTTGGTGATCGGATCTGGTGCGATTGGGATTGAATTTGCAAGCTTCTACAACACATTGGGCGCGGATACGACCGTGGTCGAGGTGATGGATCGCGTGCTACCCGTAGAAGATGCGGAAATCTCGGCCTTTGCCAAGAAAAGCTTTGTTAAACAGGGCATGAAGATCATGGAAAAAGCCATGGTCAAACAGCTGGATCGTGGCAACGGCAAAGTGGTTGCCCACATTGAAACCGGCGGCAAGGTTGAGAAACAGGAATTTGATACGGTCATTTCTGCAGTTGGGATTGTCGGCAATGTCGAAGGTCTAGGTCTGGAAGCGCTTGGCGTGAAAATTGACCGCACCCATGTGGTGACAGATGCCTACTGTCGCACCGGTGTTGAAGGGCTTTATGCGATTGGCGATATCGCAGGTGCGCCTTGGCTGGCGCATAAAGCGTCCCATGAGGGCGTGATGGTCGCAGATCTGATCGGCGGCAAACATGCGCATCCCGTAAAGCCCGAAACCATTGCAGGCTGCACCTATTGTCATCCACAGGTCGCAAGTGTTGGCTATACCGAAGCCAAAGCCAAAGAGCTGGGATATGATATCAAAGTTGGTCGCTTCCCCTTTATTGGCAACGGCAAAGCGATTGCTTTGGGCGAAGCTGAAGGCATGGTGAAAACCATCTTTGATGCGAAAACCGGCGAATTGCTGGGCGCGCATATGGTGGGCGCAGAAGTGACCGAGATGATTCAGGGCTATGTGGTTGGGCGTCAGCTGGAAACCACCGAAGAAGACCTGATGAACACCGTTTTCCCGCACCCAACCCTGTCAGAGATGATGCATGAAAGCGTGTTGGATGCCTTTGATCGTGTCATTCATATGTAACTGATTGTTCATTATCAAATTAAACAACCCGGCTCTATAAAGGGCCGGGTTTTGCCTTGTGATCAGCCTGAGACTGGCCCAACAGGCCCGAAGCGGCACAGATAGGGTTGTGAAGAATTCGACATGAACACGCAGCTAGGTGTGTGACTTATGGGGTTGTGAGATTTGAGTTCTGTCACATTAGAAGTAAATCGCCCCATCATTTGAGGTAGCATAATCTATCACATTCGTGAATCACTTACGGGTCTATCGCTTTGTGACGTGATATCGAAAACTGCCAATCATACAGCACGCAGCGAATTTCGGCTTCGAGCCTATGCTACCTGATCCTCCCCCACTGAATTGGTCCGCCCGTATAGTTATGAAATGGAGGATCCAATATGGGAACCAAGCAACTGAAGGAACTAAAGGGGCTTCAGAAAGAGAATGATCGGCTGCGTCGAGCCGTGTCGGACCTGACGCTGGACAAGCTCATTCTTTCGGAAGCTGCACGGGAAAACGACTGAGCCCTTCGCGTCGTCGTGCCTGTATCGAGCATGTTTGTAGCCAGTTCAGGGTATCGGAGCGGCGAGCCTGTCGTGTTCTGGGACAGCACCGGTCCACATAACGTCGTGCCGGTTGGCCGTGCTGACGAGGGGCGTCTAGTGGCTGATATGATCGAACTGGCTCGCCAGTATGGTCGGTATGGCTACCGCCGTATGCCAGCTTTGCTCAGAGACGCCGGATGGCTTGTGAACGACAAGCGTGTCGAACGTCTGTGGCGGCGTGAAGGGCTCAAAGTGCCAATGAAGCAGCCGAAGAAAGGGAGGCTCTGGCTCAACGATGGCTCGTGTGTTCGTTTGCGACCGGAGTACCGCAACCATGTATGGTCGTGTGACCCTCGCCATTGTCGCTCGAGCCAACGGCGCTATCAATGGCTCGATGCATCATCGAACCGATGACGGGAAAGCGTTCCGAACGCTCAATATCTTGGATGAACACAGCCGGGAATGCCCCTCTCTCGGCAGATTTGGCTTTGCCAAATCGCCTGCCGGGCAACGGGTCGATCCGGGTGAAACGGCAGCTGAACTCGACAGAGGTTATCGATGCGCTGACGGACTTGTTTATCTTGCGCGGCGTTCCTGCTTTCAGTCGGTCGGACAACGGCCCGCTCGCTATTGTCGCTCGGACCAATGGCGCACAAGCTGGCTTCATTGCTCAGGCCGTCCGCGATTGGATTGCAGCGGTCGGCGCTAAGACCGCCTACATTGAGCCGGTAACGAGGCTGGACCTGTTGCGTTTTAGTGTCGCCCCAAGTGCTCGTTTAGGCGACTTTCTTCTCGAAAGCGACTGGGCTTCTCCATCCCAATGCTGAGTGGTGCCGGCGTGGATTTTAGAACCCGTTTATGTAGTTGAAGATTGCCATCTCCGCTGCCCGTCGCGTTGGCCAGGACTGCCTCCAGATCAGTTCGGCCTTGATCGTTTTGAAGAACGTCTCGACGGCAGAGTTGTCATAACAATTTCCCTTGCCGCGCATCGATACCCTGAAGCCGTGCTGGCGCAGGAGTTTGAGATAATCATGGGAGCAGTATTGGCTTCCACGATCCGTATGATGGATGCAGCCCTTGGGCGGCTGTCGCAACGCGACCGCCATCTTCAACGCACGGATCGCCAGGTCGCGTTTCATGCGATTGCTCACGGCCCAGCCGATCACCCGCCGCGGAATGCAGGTCAAGGATCACGGCAAGGTAGAGCCATCCTTCTCGGGTCCACACATAGCTTATGTCACCGGCCCACTTCTGGTTCGGCTGATCCGAACGGAAGTCCTGGTTCAACAGGCTCGGCGCGATGTTGAAGGCGTGGTTGCTGTCGGTCGTTACCTTGTATTTCTTCGATCTCTCAACCCGTATTCCATTTTCCCGCATCAAACGCCCCGCCCGACGGTGGCCGACGTTCAGGCCAAGCTCCTTCAGCTCTTCGGTCATTCTGGGACGGCCATAGCTGCCCAAGCTGAGCCGGGATTGCTCCTTGATGTGGGCTAGAACAACCATGTCGGCCCGCTGTCTTTGGCGCGCGAAGAAGGCTGTGGCCTTTTTTAGGATGTCCCTCTCCTCCTTGCGAATACGGTTCTCACGACGAAGCCGTTCATTCTCACGGGCAAGGACAAGGTCCTTGTCCGAAACCACATCCGTATGGCGATGAGCCGTAACCCATTTGTTCAGCGTCGATAAGCCTACACCCAAATCCGATGCAACTTGCTTGCGTGTCAGACCGCTGGTCAGTGCAATCCGCACCGCATCAGCGCGGAATTCGTCCGTCCGTTTCGTTCCCATAGTTCGTCTCCTTTGCTGCAATAAATGCTATCAAAGGAGCGGCATCAAACCGCGACAGGTCCAG
>NZ_FMWG01000014.1 GCF_900102795.1 Epibacterium ulvae
ATGGCTAAGGAAAAGTTTGAGCGTACGAAACCGCACGTTAACATCGGCACCATCGGCCACGTTGACCACGGTAAAACCACGCTGACGGCAGCGATCACCAAATACTTTGGTGACTTCAAAGCTTACGATCAGATCGACGGCGCACCCGAAGAAAAAGCGCGCGGCATCACCATCTCAACCGCGCACGTTGAGTATGAAACCGAAGGCCGTCACTACGCCCACGTTGACTGCCCAGGTCACGCGGACTACGTGAAGAACATGATCACCGGTGCGGCGCAGATGGACGGCGCGATCCTGGTTGTGAACGCAGCTGATGGCCCAATGCCCCAAACCCGTGAGCACATCCTGCTGGGTCGCCAGGTTGGCATCCCCAAAATGGTTGTCTTCATGAACAAAGTTGACCAGGTCGACGATGAAGAACTGCTGGAACTGGTGGAAATGGAAATCCGCGAGCTGCTGTCTTCCTACGACTACCCAGGCGACGATATTCCAATCGTAGCGGGTTCTGCTCTGGCGGCGATGGAAGGCGACAAGCCAGAAATCGGCGAAGAGAAAATCAAAGAGCTGATGGCGGCTGTTGATGAGTACATCGACACTCCTGAGCGCGCGGTTGACCAGCCCTTCCTGATGCCAATCGAAGACGTGTTCTCGATCTCTGGTCGTGGTACCGTTGTGACCGGTCGTGTTGAGCGCGGCGTGATCAATGTTGGCGACAGCATCGAAATCGTTGGTATCCGTGACACTTCCACCACCACCTGTACCGGTGTTGAAATGTTCCGCAAGCTGCTGGATTCCGGCGAAGCGGGCGACAACATCGGCGCCCTGCTGCGCGGCGTTGACCGTGACGGCGTTGAGCGTGGTCAGGTTCTGTGTAAGCCAGGTTCGGTTCAGCCGCACACCAAGTTCGAAGCAGAAGCCTACATTCTGACCAAAGAAGAAGGTGGCCGTCACACGCCGTTCTTCGCGAACTACCGTCCACAGTTCTACTTCCGGACCACTGACGTCACCGGCACCGTTACTCTGCCTGAGGGCACCGAAATGGTAATGCCAGGCGACAACCTGAAGTTCGACGTTGAGCTGATCGCGCCGATCGCGATGGAAAACGGCCTGCGCTTCGCGATCCGCGAAGGCGGCCGTACCGTTGGCGCGGGCGTTGTGTCTAAAATCACTGAGTAATTCGCGCCTGCGAATAACTTAAGAAAGGCCGCCCTTGGGCGGCCTTTTTGCGTTGGTCCCCTTGAGTATGACCAATCGCTCTACAAGTTGCCACACGTTAAAGCCTCAGGTCATTTGATGAGGTAAGACGACAGATTACCAAACATTGGAGCTTATATTGTTTTCACGCTTCTTCTTTAATCGCATTCCATGGTGGGTTTTCGGCAGTATGTTTACGATGTCAGTGCCACTTACGGGGATTGTAAGCTATCAGGCGTTTCACGCGCAAAGCGTTGCAGAGAGCGTTGAAAACCAACCTCCAATGCACACGATCTTATTAGAGAATTTCGACTATTCCAAAGTCGTCAATGTCTATGGTGAAACGCGCATATCAGGCGTATTCAACGGAGTTGAAGGGCCTTTTGGAGATGATGAACACTTTGTCCTGATAGAACCCCAAAGTGGGATAGGGGCACATGTCATTTTGGTTGATAAGATCTCGAACCGCGATGAAACACTCATACAGCTACGCTCCCAGACAGGATCAGATGGACGGCTGACACTTACCGGATTTGTCAGAGATGATCGAGCAACGGTCCTTGGGACCATGACCGATACAGCGGATGTAAAAAGCGCCCTTTTGCACAAGAACATTCAGCCTGCTGAAACGATTTATCAGATTGACCCCTATTGGGGAGATCGTCCGGATGCCCTATCGATGTACCGGATCGACAAATGGGGTATTTCTGGTGTTGCAGTGATACTAACGCTGATGCTTGGGTTTGTTACTCGGATGCGCTGGCGGATCAGGCGCGCCAAGGTTCTTGAACGCAAACGTATCAAGGCGGAACAGAAAGAGGCAGCCTGGGTGGATAGCCCCATTCAAACAGCCAAAGGCGGATGGTTTGGCCGTTAGCTATCGCAAAATCATTCAAAAACAAAAGAGCCTGGCATACGATATGCCAGGCTCTTTTTCTTTCAGGTCTGAACTACGTATTATTAGTCCAGTGTGCGTGTGACTTCTTCACGCTCAAAGATTTCGATCACGTCATTCGGGCGAATGTCGTCATAGTTTTCAAACGCCATACCACATTCTTGACCAGACTGAACTTCGGCAACTTCATCTTTAAAGCGCTTCAGCGTTTTCAGCGTGCCTTCGTGGATCACAACGTTGTCACGCAGCAGGCGTACACCAGCCGAACGGCGGGCGACACCTTCGGTGACCAGACAGCCTGCGACTTTGCCGACACCGGTGACCTTGAAGACTTCTTTGATGTTGGCATAGCCAATGAAGTTCTCTTTGATCTCGGCAGACAACAAACCAGACGCTGCAGCTTTCACATCGTCAACCAGATCGTAAATCACCGAATAATACCGGATCTCTACGCCTTTTTGGTTGGCGGTGTTGCGCGCAGATGTGTTTGCACGCACGTTAAAGCCCATGATCGGCGCGCCAGAAGCTTCGGCAAGACCGACATCGGTTTCGGTGATCGCACCCACACCAGAGTGCAGAACGCGCACGCGAACCTCGTTGTTGCCGATTTTCTCCATCGCCTGAACGATGGCCTCAGCAGAACCTTGCACGTCAGCTTTGACCAGAATTGGCAGTTCAGAGACGTTTTCGTCTTCTTTTGCCTTCTGCATCAGCTGTTCCAGCGTGGTCGCCGCACCCGCTGCTGCACGTTTGTCTTTCGCAGCCTGTTCACGGTATTCTGCAATCTCACGCGCTTGCGCATCAGTTTCAGTTACATTCAGAACGTCACCTGCTTCGGGGGTGCCGTTCAGGCCAAGAACCTCAACCGGAACGGAGGGGCCAGCCTCTTCTACGCGTTCGCCCTTATCGTTGATCAGCGCACGGACTTTACCGTACTGCTCACCCACAACAAAGATATCACCCTGACGCAAAGTACCGGTCTGAACCAGAACCGTCGCCACAGGACCGCGGCCCACGTCCAGCTGCGCTTCGATCACCGCGCCCTGTGCCGCACGGGCTGGGTTGGCTTTCAGCTCAAGGATCTCTGCCTGCAGCGCAATTGCTTCCAGCAATTCCTCAAGGCCTTGACCAGTGTGTGCTGAAACCTCAACGTCTTGGACTTCACCAGACATGGCTTCAACGATCACCTCGTGCTGCAGCAGCTCTGCACGCACTTTCATCGGATCCGCAGCGGGTTTGTCGCACTTGTTGATCGCAACAATCATTGGCACGTTGGCCGCTTTGGCGTGGTTGATCGCTTCAATGGTCTGCGGCATGACAGAATCATCCGCTGCAACAACCAGAATAACGATATCCGTCACCTGAGCACCGCGTGAGCGCATAGAGGTAAAGGCCGCGTGGCCTGGTGTATCCAAGAAGCTGAGCACAGTGCCGCTTTCGGTTTTCACCTGATAAGCACCAATGTGCTGAGTGATGCCGCCTGCTTCACCTGCCACAACACGCGCATTGCGGATCGCATCCAGGATCGAGGTTTTACCGTGGTCAACGTGGCCCATGATAGTGATCACAGGTGGGCGAGACTTCAGGTCTTCTTCTTTGTCTTCGATCTCTTTGATCACATCTTCGACGTCTGAGTCGGAAACCCGCGTTACCTTGTGGCCAAATTCTTCGATGATCAATTCAGCAGTGTCGGCGTCAATCGTCTGGTTTTGTGTAACCATCATGCCCATTTGCATGAGAGATTTCACAACATCAGCAACACGTTCAGCCATACGGTTTGCAAGCTCGGATACGAGGATCGCTTCGGGAAGCTGTACTTCGCGAATGATCTTTTCCCGCTCAACCGTGCCGCCCATCGCTTTTTGGCGTGCACGCTCTTGTTTACGGCGCATAGAAGCCACAGAGCGCTGACGTCCGTCACCACCACCTGTTGCCTGACCAAGTGTCAGCTTACCAGAGCGACGGCCGCCGTCATCACGGCCTTTGCCCCGGCCTCGTTCATCACGATCACGGTCGCCTTTACGGGGCGTTGCAGAAGGTGCTTTTCCGCTGGGCGCGGGACGTCCGCCACCTGCAGGTTCTGTTTTTTTCTTTTCAGCAGCAGCGGCAGCTGCCTGAGCCGCAACGCGTTTGGCATCTTCTGCCTCTTTGCGCTTACGCTCTTCTTCTTCTGCCTTTGCCTTTGCTTTGGCTTCAGCTTCGCGCTGTTCACGTTCCTTGGCTTCAGCTTCTGCACGGCGGCGCGCGCGTTCTTCCTCGCGTGCTTTTTCTTCGGCTTCACGTGCAGCCGCTTCTTCAACCTCGCGGGCTTTTGCAGCTTGCAGAGCTTTCAGACGGCGCGCCATTTCCACATCAGAAATACCTGCGGGGCGACGCGAACGATCCCCCGAACCACCGATATTACCACCAGATTTACCGGCAGGACCGGGCTTAGGAACCACAACACGCTTGCGTTTGGTTTCCACTACGACGTTTTTGGTTCGACCATGGCTGAAACTCTGTTTCACGTTCCCCGGACGGGAACCCTGCAGACCTAACGTCTTTTTGCCGTCATTATCGCTCATAAAGCTCTTTATCCTTCCGTGCGGCCCTTGCCGCCCTTCACATCTATTACATCACGCAACCCTTGAAGTCGTTGCGCCTCGTCTACAACACGTTTGCTGAGTCCACCAGAGGCGAGCGCCGCATGTATCACAGTTTCGCGCCCAAAAGCCATCCCCAGCTCATCTGCTGTCAGACATCCGATAAATTTCCCTTTGTAGGGCGTGCTCAGTTTTGACTTGCCACGTGCGGATCCATCTAGGGCCTGGATAAGTACCCAAGCATCTTCTTTGTATAGCCAGTCTTTGACTTTCTCATATCCGGCAATGGCATGGCCAGATTTACGCGACAGGCTGATCAGATCAACCAACCGTCGTAAAATCTGGCGTTCAACCTCAACAACCAGATCTTCACCGACAGTGGCCTGCGTTTTGAAACCGCGCGAAAAGAGTTTTTTCTTAACGGCAGTTTCTAGCGCATCTCGTGTTGAAGACACGTAAACCCCGCGTCCGGGCAATTTACCCATGACATCAGGATACACCTGCGCATCAGGCCCCAATACGAACCGGATCAGCCCAGATTTTGGCTGTACCTCACCTGTGGCAATGCATTTACGCTCTGCCTCTTCGGTGCGGTCTGTTTTGGTGCCTGCGCGCTCCATCTACACATCTCCCGAAGCCTGAAATCAGGCTTCGTCTTCCTCATCTGCGGTTTCATCTTCTTCAGCGCTTGCCAGCTCTTCTGGATCAACCCAGCCAAGCACAATGCGCGCAGTCATGACCATGTCCTGTGCCTCTTCCAGCGAGATGCCAAAAGGTTCCAGAACGCCGTCATCCTTAACGCGCTGACCATCTACAGTGGTCCAGCCACCTGCCAACTCCCAGTCCGCGCAGGTTGCGAAATCTTCTAGGGTTTTAACATCATCTTTGGCGAGCGCTTCTACCATCTGGGGTGTCAGACCCTCAAATGCAATGAGGTTTTCTTCGACGCCCATCTCACGCGCCGCATCCAAAGCTGCTTTTGCCTGCGCTTCCAGATAATCACGCGCACGCGCCTGCAGTTCAGAGGCTGTGCCTTCGTCAACACCGTCGATGACCAGAAGCTCATCAATTTCAACGTAAGCCACTTCTTCAAGGCTTGAGAAGCCTTCAGAAACCAGCAGCTGAGCAAAGAATTCGTCCAGATCCAGGGTGGACATAAACAACGCGGTGCGCGCTTCAAATTCTTTCTGACGGCGTGCGGATTCTTCCGCTTCGGTCATGATATCGATGTCGAGCTTGGTCAATTGTGACGCCAGACGCACGTTCTGACCACGGCGACCAATGGCAAGGCTCAGCTGCTCTTCAGGCACAACAACTTCGATTTTACCCGCTTCGTCATCCAGAACAACCTTGGACACTTCGGCAGGTTGCAGCGCGTTCACAAGGAAGGTTGGCTGATCTTCATTCCATGGAATGATGTCGATTTTCTCGCCCTGCAGTTCGTTCACAACCGCCTGTACACGAGATCCGCGCATACCCACACAGGCCCCAACGGGGTCGATAGATCCATCATAGGAAATCACAGCGATTTTTGCGCGCGAACCGGGATCACGGGCAACCGCTTTGATTTCGATGATGCCGTCATAGATTTCAGGCACTTCCATCTTAAACAGCTCAGCCATGAATTCAGGCGCTGTGCGGCTCAGGAAAATCTGAGGGCCGCGCTGTTCGCGACGCACATCTTTGATATAGCAGCGAATACGGTCATTCGGGCGATAGGCTTCACGACCGATTTTCTCGTTGCGGCGCAGAATGGCTTCGCCCGCGCCCAGATCCACGATGACATTGCCATATTCTTCGCGTTTGACCAGACCGTTGATGATGGTGCCGGCGCGATCTTTGAATTCTTCGTACTGGCGGTCACGTTCGGCTTCACGGACCTTCTGCAGGATCACCTGTTTTGCAGATTGCGCTGCAATACGGCCCATTTCAACCGGTGGGATCTCTTCGACGTAGGTGTCACCAACTGCAGGGTCAGCCATATATTGTTTGGCCTGTTCGACGGTCAGTTCTGACTGGTAATTTTCCAGTTCTTCCTCTTCGACCACGGTGCGCACACGGGTAAAGGTCGCACGGCCGGTTTTCCGGTCGATTGAGACACGAATGTCCATTTCCGAGCCGTAGCGGCTTTTGGCAGCACGCGCGAGCGATTCTTCCATCGCTTCGACCACCAGACCGGGGTCGATCATTTTTTCGCGGGCCACGGCCTCGGCGGTTTGCAACAGCTCCAGCTGGTTTGCAGAGGTAATCGCCATTACTTCGTCTCCTCTTCGGACCCTTGTTCGGTCTCAATCTCGTCGAATGCGTCTTCGTTCAATGTGCCTGCAGCCTTTCGTTGGCGCAGCATTTCAGTAATCAGATCGTCAGTCAGTACCAGTTTGGCATCAGACAGCCAATCAAACTGCAGACCGATGGTCACTGTTTCACCGTGTTCCTGGATATTGATCAGAACATCTTCATCCTCAACACCAGCCAGTTCCCCTTTAAAGCGGCGGCGGCCGTCAATCAGCTCGGTGGTTTCCAGTTTGGCTTCATAGCCTTGGAACATGTCAAAGTCTTTCAACCGGGTCAGCGGCCGGTCGATACCAGGGCTAGAAACCTCTAGGTCGTAAGCGTCCAAAATAGGATCTTCCACGTCCAGCGTTGCGCTGATGGCATTGGAAATTGTGGCGCAATCGTCAACTTCGATGCCACCTTCAGGCTTATCAGCCATGATCTGCAGCGTCGTCGTCTTGCCAGACATCAGGCGAATACGGACCAGCTCATAGCCCAGATCTTCGATCACCGGTATGATGATCTCAGCCAGACGCCGGTCTATCGCTGCTTTGGCGATCAGGTCATTGGTCATAGGGTGTCCAAACACAAAAAAACGGGCGCGCGGCCCGTTGACTTATCCGGTGGTGCATAAGGTACCAGACCCCAACGCGCCGCTGTTGCGCGCTGTATACGCCCGTTCATACGAATCTGCAAGGAAAACCTAAGACACCCAGTTTGCAGATCGAACCGGACACAAAAAATCACATTTCTTTAAAATATAACTGAATAACAATCCGGTCCAAATTGTTTCATAAGAAGAGCCATAAGGCACTGACCTAATTGAAACCAACAAAAATGGATTTTACGACATGTGGACCTCACTGATCAAACCGACTGCGATTCTTTCGCTGATGCTGTCATCCTCTGCCGTTTGGGCCAGCGATTGGGTTCTTAATGCGGACCAATCCGCGCTGACGTTCGGCTCGATCAAAAAAGATACGGTGGGCGAAGTACACAGCTTTGAAACCTTAACAGGTACCGTCAGCGATGCAGGCGCAGTTGAAATCACCATTTCGCTGCCTTCAGTTGAGACTTACATCGACATTCGCAACGAGCGCATGAATGAGCATGTGTTTAAAGGTGCCGAAGCCGCCAAACTGACTGCTAGCGTTGATATTGCAGCGATGAATGCCCTGGCTGTGGGCGATCTTCTGGCCACCGATGTAACCGCCAGCCTGAGCTTCCTTGGCCGTGACATTCCTGTTGATGCAGAATTGATCGTTGCGCGCCTCAGCGAAAAGAAAGTCATGATCTCGACCGCAAACATGATTTTTCTTTCTGTTGAAGACGCAGGCGTCACCGAAGGCGTTGATATGCTGCAGACGCTTGCAAAGCTCAGCGGGATTACCCGCACAGTGCCAGTCACAGCACGCTTTGTGCTTGAAACGGATGGCGAGACCGCTGCAGTGGCAACCGAAGCCCCCGTTGCTGTTGCCGCTTTGGGTGATGCAGAACGCGGCAAAAAGGTCTTTAAAAAATGCAAAGCCTGCCATGTGCTGGAAGAAGGCAAAAACCGCGTTGGGCCTAGCCTGCACAACATCGTGGGCAAAGCTGCCGGTAGCGTGGACGGATTTCGCTATTCAAAATCGCTCAAAGAAGCGGATTTGACCTGGACCGAAGAAGCACTGGACGCATTTTTGACCAAACCACGCAATTACCTGCCCGGTAACAAAATGTCCTTTCCCGGCCTGAAAAAAGAAAAAGACCGTCAGGATCTGATCGCCTACCTGCGTGAAGCAAGCTGATCACAAAACATTCAGGATGGGCGGTCTGCGCCCATCCACCAGCGTTCAGCCAAACGTCCATCGTCTAGAATTGCACCTGTACCAATCTGGCGAGGAAGACCAACCGTTTCATCAACTGCAAAAGCAACGTCATGGGACGAGGGATAGAAAAACACAGACCTCTGGCTGCGCAATGGATCTGGTTTTGGCAGAGCCGCGACATCCACAAAACCATCCCGCAGTGCTTCGGCACGGGTGTTCTCATCTGGGATGACAATAATTTCGACCGCCTCAAACCAACCGGCGTGACCGTCTTTGTAATGTGTCAATTGGCGCTCTGCCCGGAAATGGCGTGCTTCCTTGGCCCGAACGACCCGGTAAAGACCTGTTCCATCCGCCTGATCAAGTGGATCTACCGCAACACCATCTGCTGTAATAACATGGGTCTGATCTGCCAGAAGATAGGGCAAATGCGGATTTGGCCTATCAAGCTCCAGCCGCAGGACATGTGTATCATCACACCAAATTCCTAGAACCTCACCCTCGCTGAGTGGGGCACGCAACAGCGAGGCCTCAACATCGGCCGAAGTTAGCGACCGACCAGAGTGAAACATCACATCTTTGCGCAACTGAAAGGTCCAGACGCGCGCATCCATGCTGGATGTCCAGCTTTCTGCCAATTCACCGCGCACCACGCCATCTGGGCCAATTTCTGTCAGAGCGTCATAAACAGCCCAGCGCGCCACCTGCCCCATCACATCTCCGTCACGTGGGACGGCGAGGCGCAAAACACCGCCAGATTTTGGCGTCGCATGTACAGAGGCTCCGGTAGCCGCCAGCAAAGCGGCTGCAGCACCTGAGGTAAACAACGCACGGCGATCCAGACGTGTCATAGATCCGACCACTCAGCAATTCGTTTCATAGCGCGCACAAGTTCCAACGTGATTCCCGGTTCCGACAAAGCATGGCCCGCATCACGCACCATCACAAGTTCACTGTTTGGCCAAAGCTCATTCAGACGCCAGGCTGAGGTGGGCGGGCAAATCATATCGTAGCGCCCCTGCACAATGATACCCGGAATATGTGAAATTCTTCCTATGTTCGCGAGAATATGGCCATCACAATCCAGAAAGCCCTCGTTGATGAAATAGTGGCTTTCAAGCCGTGCAAAAGCGCGCGCATAATCACCGGGAGGCATTCCAGAGACACCATTTGATGACATCGATGCAAGCGCATTTTCCCACGCCGACCAGCTTTGCCCATACCGCTTTTCTTCCGTTATATCGCCAGAGAACAGGCGCTTATAGTAGGCTGTAATAAGGTCGCCCCGCTCATTTTCAGGGATAGGTGCCACAAATCGTGCCCAGGCTTCCGGCCAGAAACGCCCGGCATCACCGCCATAAAACCACTGCAATTCTGCCGCTGTCATCAAAAACACGCCGCGCAAGACCATCGCCATCACGCGATCTGGATGTGTCTGCGCATAAACAAGCGACAAAGTCGCGCCCCAGCTGCCTCCAAACACAATCCATCTGTCGATCTCAAACAGACGACGGATCTGTTCCATATCTTTGATCAGATGCCAGGTTGTGTTGTCCTTTACCTCTGCAAAGGGGCGTGATTTGCCACAACCTCTTTGATCAAAGAGAATCACCCGATAAACTTCTGGATCAAAAAAACGCCGCATCGCAGGGCTGCAGCCGCCACCCGGTCCGCCATGACACACGACAACCGGGATGCCGTCAGGATTGCCTGATTGCTCAACATAGATGCGATGGCCCTGGCCCACATCAATCATACGCTGATCAAACGGATCGATCGGCGGAAAAAGAAAATGCACTGCGCGCTTTTGGTCCGGGTATTTGTCCATTACAGGCCTATATTAACACTGAAACCTAAAAGAACATACGGAGACAGGAATGCAAGCGCCTCAGTCCACAGTAGACCCGTCCGAGATCGCAAAATTTGAGGCGATGGCCGCCGAGTGGTGGGATCCAAACGGCAAATTTAAACCGCTCCATATGCTCAACCCTTGTCGCCTAGATTATATCACATCACAGATTGCAGCTGAATTTCAGCGCGACCTGACCGTGCCGTCCCCGTTTGAAGGACTACGAATTCTAGACATCGGCTGCGGCGGTGGATTGTTGAGCGAGCCTATGGCGCGCCTTGGGGCAACTGTCGTAGGCGCAGATGCGGCCGAAGGCAATTTACCCGTTGCGCGCATTCATGCGGAAAAGTCCGGGCTAAATATCGACTACCGCCATACCACCGCTGAAGCTTTAGCTGAGGCTGGTGAGCAGTTTGACGTTGTCCTGAATATGGAGGTGGTCGAACATGTCGCCGATCCACTTAGCTATCTAAGTGCAACCGCAACCTTGCTGAAACCTGGTGGACTGCAGATCTGTTCAACCCTTAATCGCAACGCCAAAAGCTATGCGATGGCGATTGTCGGCGCTGAAGTCATTATGCGATGGCTGCCACGCGGTACACATGAATGGTCTAAATTCATCACCCCGGATGAGCTGTTTGATCTCCTGAAACAGGCAGGGCTTATGCCGGTAGATCGCAAAGGTTTTGTGTTTAATCCGCTTGGATGGTCCTGGTCCATTTCGGACCGTGATCTCAGCGTAAACTATGTTACGGCAAGTACAAAGCAGACCTGATGCTGTACGAATCTAACCGTCACAGCCCATATTAACCATATGTTTACATATGTGATCACAGACTGAACTAACCTTTCGGATAGGCCATCATCCTTCTGCACTATTTCTAGGATCGATTGTCTTTGATAGGTAATCAGAACACCAGAAGATGACCCGGTCTATTTCCACCACTCACATGACCCGGCGCTCTCGCACAATGATTTGCTGAGAAGCTAGGGTCTAAGACACATCGTGGTCCTTTTGGAGGATGGGGAGGGCGCCCGGCAACGGGTGCCCTTTTATCATTCTAGGTTTCATCATCCAATTTTTCACGAAGCTCTCGCAGAATTGGCAACGTCGCGCGAACCCTGTCCTGCCCCAGATCGCTCACCACTTCAGAGATGAGTGGAACAATCCCCGCCAAGGCTGCATCCCGCGCTTGACGTCCCGCGGGACTAATCGCAACCATTTTACGCCGCGCATCATCCCAATCTGGCCGGATGTGCACATAGCCCGCCATTTCCAGCTTGTGCAATGTATTGGTCATGGCACCGCGTGTCACATGGAACAGCTTTGCCAATTGGGCTGGGGAACGCTCTAGCCCTACGCCCACCCCCGCGAGATGATTTAATACTGAAAAATGTGACAGCTCCATTCCCTTGGGCAGAACCTTACTCAGCCGGGAGCGCGCCAGCTGGTCGGCCATCAGAATTTCACTAAAAAGTGAAACAGCAAGGGAGTTGGTTTCATCCATCAGGTCCGCTGAACTCTCGGTCATGGGTCAAGGAAGGCACACGCCTGCGTGCTTCTTCCACGTTTTCCATGCTAAGATCAACGTAAGTCACACCATTTGTGGTGCCAGCGTCAGATAAAACCTCGCCCCATGGCGAAATCGCCATGGAATGACCAAAGGTGGAGCGTTGGCGCCCCCGCACAGCGGGATGTTCCCCAGTTTGCGCAGGCGCAAGCACGTAACACCCTGTTTCAATTGCGCGCGCCTGCAAAAGCGCCTGCCAATGGGCAACCCCTGTGACAGGTGAAAAGGCGGCTGGGACTGTCAGAATTTGCGCGCCGGATTGTGCCAAGTGTCGATAAAGACCCGGAAAGCGTAGATCATAACAAATTGACAAACCGATCTGCGCGAAACCCGCATCGGCAACCACCGCCTGTGTTCCCGGGCGATAGCCAGCAGATTCCCGGTAGGTTTCTTCAGGAGACACCGCCACATCAAACATGTGGATCTTGTCATATTGCGCCGCAATACGACCATCTGGCGCGATCAAAAATTGACGATTTGCAAATCGCCCCTCTGGGTCAGAGGTTTTCAAAGCGAGTGATCCAATGGTCAGCCAAATCTGATGGTTGCTAGCCGCTTCTTGCAATGCGGCCAGCGTGGGATCTTGATCTTGCGTGTACAAAACGTCTTGCTGCCGTGCACGGCTGGCAGACAAACAATTCGTTACCTCTGGTGTCAGAACATAGCCAGCGCCCGCGTCCGCAGCCTCGGAAATCCAAGCCAAAGCGGATTTGATATTTTCTTCTGGGGTGTCAGAAGAGGTCATCTGCACCAAAGCTGCACGCATCTTATTCGGCCTTTAGGCTGCGAGGATGGAATCCAACTTGCCTGCACGCTCAAGCTCATAAAGATCGTCGCAGCCGCCCACATGATCTTTACCGATGAAAATCTGCGGTACGGTGCGGCCGCCATTGGCACGCTGGATCATTTCCTGTTTGCGCTTGGGACTGCGCAACACATCAACTTCTGCAAACTTAACGCCTTTTTGTTTCAGCAAGCGTTTGGCAGCGTGGCAATAGCCACAGAGAGGAGAGGTGTAAATTTCAACGGGCTTCATAGAGCACTCCGGGCTTAGAATTTCACTGCAGCGCAATCTGGGGATGGCTTCACGAAAAATCCAGTGTCATCACATTTTGTTCATCTTCTGCGCCACCCGCGCCAGAACCACAACCCGGACCTCTGCGGCGCCTGCGCGCAGACAGGCCTCAGTGCAGGCAGCCAACGTCGCGCCCGATGTCATAACATCATCAATCAGAATAACGGTTCGCCCTGCCAACAGCTCTCCATGACGGCTGTGTGCAGCAATTGCGTTTTTCATTGTCCGGTAGCGCTGATCACGGCTTTTGCGATCCAAGGAGGGTGTTGGCCATCTTCGACGCAACAGATCTGGCCAATAGTCCAGACGACCATGTTCCGCAAAAGCACGCGCCAGCAATTCAGATTGATTATATTTGCGACGCAGCATGCGCGTCCAATGGAGCGGTACTGGCGTCACAATCGGGTTGTCCTGCAAAATTGAACGGGCCGCGCGATACATCCACCCTGCGGCAGCCCGCGCAACATCTGTGCGGTCACCGTGTTTCAACCCCATGACCAGCTGTTTGGCCCGGTCTTCATACATCAAAGCAGCCCGCCCTTGGCTCCATGGTCGCGGTGTTCCAAGGCAATCGTCACATTCTAACCGATAGCCATCGTCTTCACCCTCAAGAGGAACCCCACATCCTTGGCACACTGTTCCGCCGATAAAATGCATCTCGCGCCAACAGGTGCCACATATTCCGTACTCATCCCCGACAAAACCATCGCAAGACAAACACTGCGGCGGGTAGACAAGTGAAACTGCTGTTTGAATCTGCGCGTGCATCATCATAAACATCCCTCATGACCCAGACATCCACGACACACCCTCAATTGTTTGATCGCACTGCCCTAGATCTCCATCGTGCCCGAGCCAAAAGAGACGCGCTATTTTTGCACGACATGGCCCGGGACGAGGTCGAGGATCGGCTCACTTTGGTTAACAGAAGCTTTACGCGACCAGCTATTGTTAGTGGTTTTGGCGAAATTTGGGAAAATTTTAGCCCAAACGCCACAATTGTGCCCGATTCTGAGGTGCTGGATCTCGAACCCGGTGCGCATGATCTGGTTATTCATGCAATGGGGCTGCATTGGGCGAATGATCCGGTGGGGCAGCTTATTCAGTGTCGCCGCGCCCTAAGTGAAGATGGATTGTTGCTGGTCATCATGCTGGGCGGGCGCACACTTCACGAACTACGCTCCGCTTTGGCCGAGGCCGAGACCCGTGTGATGGGCGGGCTTTCACCACGAATCGTGCCGATGGGCGAGGTACGTGATCTGGGAGGCTTGTTACAGCGTGCTGGATTTTCCCTACCCGTTGCTGATGTCGTGCCCCTGACCGTCGAATACCGCGATATTGTGCATTTGATCCATGATCTGCGGCACATGGGAGAAACCAATGCACTTGCGCAACGCCTGAAACGCCCCTGCCCGCGCCAGTTTTTTGTCGAGGCAGAAGCGCAGTACCGCTGTCATTTCGCGACGGAAAATAATCGCCTGCCTGCAACATTTGAACTGGTCTGCCTGACGGGCTGGTCCCCATCCGATAAGCAACAACAACCTTTACGACCCGGGTCTGCAAAAATGCGTCTGGCCGAAGCGCTGAAAGTGCCTGAAACCAAACTGCCGGATTGATAATCTAGCCTTATCGCTGCGCCAATATGTTGCAATTGGAATCCTTCCAACTACTTGCTTAGATCACATTTGATCTCTTCCAAACTTCAAAGGAATTCTCCATGACTGCAGATGCTCAGACCGCCGTTTGCCCGGCGCATGCGCCCGCGGATCACCCTGCGATTAAACCAGAGAAGGTTGGTATCCTGCTGGCCAATCTTGGCACGCCAGATGATTACTCTTATTGGCCTATGCGCCGCTATCTGAACGAATTTCTCTCAGATAAGCGTGTGATCGATTACCCGAGATGGAAATGGCAGCCGCTGTTGCAGCTTATTATCCTGACCAAACGCCCCTTTTCCTCTGGCGCGGCCTATAAATCGATCTGGAATCACGACAAAGGGGAAAGCCCTTTGATGACCATCACCAAGGATCAGACTGCCAAAATGGCAGAGGCCCTGCATGCGCGGTACGGTGATCAGGTCATAGTTGATTTCTGCATGCGCTATGGCAGCCCCTCAACCCAGTCCAAAGTGCGCCAGATGGTTGAGGCGGGCTGCACAAAAATTCTGTTTGTACCGCTTTATCCGCAATATGCAGGTGCAACCTCTGCGACGGCAAACGATCAGTTCTTCCGCGCCCTGATGAAAGAACCCTGGCAACCAGCTGTGCGCACGATCGCGCCTTATTTTGACCAGCCCGCTTATATCGAAGCCCTCGCCCAATCCGTAGAGCGCGCCTACGAAGCAGCCGAAAATCGCCCCGATATACTTGTGGTTTCGTATCACGGCATGCCCAAGCGATATCTTATGCAAGGCGATCCCTATCACTGCCAATGTCAGAAAACCACGCGCCTGCTACGTGAACGTCTGGGATGGGACAAAACCCAGATCACCACAACCTTCCAATCCGTCTTTGGCCCAGAAGAATGGTTGAAACCCTATACTGTTGATCACGTCGCAGATCTGGCGCGTGACGGTAAGAAAAACATCGCCGTGATTGCACCAGCCTTTTCAGCCGATTGCATCGAAACACTGGAAGAGATCAACGAAGAGATTCGCGAAAGCTTTGAACATGCTGGCGGGGAGGATTTTCTGTATATCCCCTGCCTGAATGACGAACCCGCCCATATCGACGCACTTTCAGGCGTCATCGCAGAGAATCTTAAGGGCTGGCTGGATTAATTGTTCTGTGATCGGTCCAGTTCACAGAAATTTGAGCAAGAAAAAAGGCGGTGTGAAAACACCGCCTTTTCTATGTCAGATGTGCGGTAATTAGCTACCAGCAACAGCCGCACCAACGATAACCAGCAGCAGCAATGGCAGCAGGATACCGGAAGAAGAGCCTTCAGCTGCTTCTACGATTACAGGTGCTTCTACGATTGGCTCTGCCAGGTTACCCGCATATGCGGTTGAAGCAGCAGCGACCAGAGCAGCGGCGATAACGAGTTTTTTCATATTAACCTCCAAAAAAGCGCACAGTTCAACTGTATACACGCAAGACTTACCTCGTGATTTTTACTAACCAGCTCGAAAGCAAAAATGCAATCACTTGCGCAATCAAACGGGCGGCAATCAGCCAACAATCGTCAAATTAGCAACACCTGTGTTCCCACTTTTGCAAGGCTATAAAGCTCGGCGATATGCTCATTATAAAGGCCAACACAGCCATTGGATGACTTGCGCCCGATCTTGCGGGTGTCATGCGTGCCGTGGATGCGGTAGTATTTCCAACTTAGGTAAAGCGCGTGTGTTCCCAATGGGTTATCAGGACCTGCCGGTATAAACGCTGGCCATTCAGGATTGCGTTTTCGCATGTTCGGCGTCGGCGCCCAGCTGGGGCCTTCGACTTTTCGGATGATCTGTGTCCGCCCGCGACGGGTCAAATCATCAGACAATGGAACCGAAGAGGGGAATAATTTGTAAGTTGCCTCATCTTCGGACCAATAGTGCAAAGCACGGCTGTCGATGTCGACGAGAATCGCCCCTTTACGAAGATGATCGAAGTAGGGGCGCCAGTCTTTGGATCGGAAAGACGAGATATTGCGTTTGACGGGCGGCTCAGGTTCTGGCGGTGGGCGCAAAGGATCAAAGGCAGGTTCAGCTACCTCTTGCGCAAGGGCAGGTGCAGCCAGAAATGCTGCCGCGCTGCTCAAGAACAGCCGTCGGGACGGGGTATTAATACGGAAGTCAGACATAAATGAACTCTCTGCACACTCAATTGAAGGCATGTGAACATGATATGACCCGAAAGCCGCAGTCGCAAATCAAACCCTACCGAAACCAGCATTATCCCGCCCGCCCATTTGCGCCAAAGCAACAGGAACGATATGAGCAACAGGAACAGATCCTATGTGGTGAACTATGTCGCGTCTTTTTTTGATACTCGCACTTTCTCTGACAACCCTGGCTGCTGCCTGCACGACCGCAAGTGTTCCGACAGCTAATCAAGGCGGTGTCTATAAAATCCGGAATGCAGACAGGGTGCAATTGCGCATGCTTGATTCTGTGAACGCGCTGCGCGAAGCAGCTGGCCGTCCTCCCGTAAAACTGGATGCATTGCTCAACGCAGCCGCGGCAACACATTCGCGGGACATGTCTGTCCAAAACCGTCCCTGGCATTTTGGTTCAGATGGTTCGTCCCCATTGGATCGCGTTGCGCGCACAGGCTACACGGGAACATTGGTGGGGGAAGCAATCTCGGAAACCTATGAGACCGAATTGCAAACGCTCACAGCCTGGATGGAAGAGACTGGCACTCGCTCGGTTATCTTGGATCAACAAGCGCAAAACATGGGTTTTGCTTGGTTCCAAGAGCCAAACGGAAAACTATGGTGGACCTTGGTGATGGCGATCTGAACGCCATCACAGTTTGTGAAATCACGCGTTGATAAAAATTGGGATGCCCGTGTTCACCATCGCGTAGATTTCAGCCATTTCTTTATTCTTCACTGAAATACAACCCGCTGTCCAATCATCGAGACGCGCTGCACGATCACGATCTTTCCGGCGATTGGGCTCACCGTGGATAAAGATATCTCCACCGGGGCTTTTGCCCATGGCGCGCGCCTTTGCGATGTCACGTGCGTTGGGATAGGAAATCCCGATCGACAGGAAAAAACTGCTATTGGGATTACGGCGATCAATCCAATAGGCCCCCTCTGGTGTCCGACCATCGCCTTCAACGGTCTTGTGCCCACGTGGAGCAAACCCCAAACCTACACGATATTTTCGCAGGACTTTGCTATCGTTCATTAGGTACATCCGACGCAGGCCTTTTTGGACAACAATCGAAGTCACCTCTGGCCCATGATAAGGGCGCACTGCAGGTGTGGAACGCGAACTACATCCTGCTACCGCCAGGCTGGCAACAGCTGCCAAGCCAAATGCACGTCTATCCATTGCTCGTTCTTTCTACTGCCTCAAGGACGCCAATAACGATGTTTTGATCTGCGCCCAAATCACTTCTTTGTTTGTTCAGCCAACAATTTTTCGATGCGCTCCAAACGCCCCAATACATCATCACGGTAGGCATCTGTCTGGACACCTTCTTCGGCACTGTGCGCGTCTTGCATAGAATTCACAATCAAACCTACCAAAAGGTTAACAACGGCAAAGGTTGTCACCATAATAAACGGAATGAAAAAGGCCCAAGCGTAGGGGTAAACCTCCATCACCGGGCGCACGATTCCCATGGACCAGCTTTCCAAGGTCATAATCTGGAACAGCGAATAGCCTGATTGTCCTAATGTGCCGAACCATTGCGGAAAGGTATCAGCAAAGAGCTTTGTCGCAATCACCGCACCAATGTAGAAGATAATCGCCATCAAAAGGAACACAGAGCCCATCCCGGGCAGGGCAGTCACAAAACCTTCGACCACCCGGCGCAGACTGGGCGCGACTGAGATCACGCGCAACACCCGCAAGATACGCAAAGCCCGCAAAACTGAAATCGCCTGCGATCCCGGAACCAATGCAAGCGTTACAATGATCAGATCAAATACACTCCATCCGCTGCGAAAGAACGCCAGTCGCCGTACAGCAAGTTTTGCGATGATCTCAACCACAAAGATGGTGAGGCAAGTTTTATCAAGTAAAACAATCAGGCCACCAAAGCGCGCCATGATGGTATGAGACGTCTCTAAGCCTAGCGTAACAGCGTTCAGCAGAATGACAAAAATGATAAACCGCCCAAAAGCGGCGCTGTTTAAGACATTGGACACAAGCGTGAGAGGCATGAAAGGCTCCGCAAAATTAAGAGTCTAAAGTGAAAGAGGCTGCGAGCTCCGCATGTGAGGACCAGCGAAACTGATCTACCACTTGAACCCAGTTCAGATGATAGCCTGCATCAACCAAAACACGGGCATCCCGCGCAAACGTGATCGGATTGCATGAAACATAGGCAACCACTGGCGTCTGCGCCTTTGCCAACTCTCGGACCTGCGCCTCGGCTCCTGCCCTTGGTGGATCAATGACAACCGCTTCATAACGCGCGCCAAACGGGTTCAATTCATCCGGCAGGACGGGACGGCGAAACAAATCACGGGTTTCTGATGTGACTTTGCGCAGCCCTTGGGCCTTGCGCCACCCTGTATCCAGTGCAGAAATCATATCACGTTCACCTTCAACCGCGTGGATTTCCGCACCCTCTGCCAAAGGCAGCGCAAAGGTCCCGCAACCGGCAAACAGATCCATAATCCGTTTGGCACCTGCGGTGATTTCTTTCACTGTGTTCAGCAGCGCCTGCTCTCCATCACGGGTGGCCTGCAAAAAGGATCCGGCTGGTGGGCACACACGCGCTGCGCCAAAGGCTTGTACCGGGGGTTGTTCCATGGCGATCAGCTCATCCTCCCACACGAGACGTGCGAGTTTAAACCGATCTACAAGCTGTGCCAGATCCATCCGTAACGGCCCATCCAACGGCTTTCCATGCTTCACAAGAACATCCAGCCCGACTTCGGAAGTGGTCACAGTCACCGCCAATGGCGTTTTGCGACTGGCTCCAATCATCGCCAATGCCTCAGCCATCGGCAGCGCGGCCATCAAATCAGGAGACAGCAGCTGGCAATCAGGAATTTCGGTGATCACGCCAGAGGCGCGCCCATGAAACCCAACAGTAGCGCCCTTTTTCGTGCGCCGCGCCGCAAAGGTCGCGCGCCTACGGGAGCGTTCAGGCGAGGTATTAATAGGGCGAAATTCAGTCTCTAGCCCTTGTGCAAGAAGGGCCTGCTTTACAAAATCCTGCTTCCAGTCAGCCACAAATGTATCTGCTGCATGTTGCAGCTGACAGCCGCCACATGATTTATAGTGGCGACAGGGCGCCTGCACCCGATTGTCACTGGGAGTTTCAATGCGGATCTCGTTCAGGTTTTGCCCATCTGCAATCCCGCTCACCACTTCACCGGGAAGCGTACGGGGTGCAAACAAGGGGCCATCAGCGATTCCGTCGCCCTGATGGCCTAAACGAGTGATGGTTGCGGTAAGTCTGGCTGCCTGTGTCATGTCGCGGTGATACCTGAGCCCTGCCCAGCGCAAAAGCGCTTTATTCGGCTGCCTCGGTTTGTTCATCGGTTTGAATGAACCCACCAGACTGACGCGCCCAGAACTGTGCATAGCGCCCTTGGGCCATCAGCAATTCACTATGACTGCCCATCTCAATGATCTGACCCTGATCCATCACAATAATCCGATCCATTTCGCTGAGCGTCGATAAGCGATGCGCAATGGCTAAAACGGTTTTCCCCTGCATTACACGTGTCAGAGCAGACTGGATCGCGGCCTCCACCTCAGAATCAAGTGCAGATGTGGCCTCATCCAACACTAGGATTGGCGCGTCCTTCAAAATTGCGCGCGCCAATGCAATCCGCTGTCGTTGTCCGCCTGAGAGTTTTACGCCCCGTTCGCCCAGATGCGCCTCATAGCCTTTGCGGCCCTGTCCATCTTCAAGATCCTGAATAAATGCATGCGCTTCTGCCTGCTCAGCCGCTCGCACCACTGCCGCTTCATCTGCATCAGGGCGACCATACAGAATGTTATCAAGCGCCGAACGATTAAACATGGCCGTTTCCTGCGTCACCATACCGATCTGATGGCGCAGAGAATCCTGTGTCACACGTGAAATATCTTGGTCATCAATCAAAACGCGACCATTTTCGGTTTCGTAAAGGCGCAGCAAAAGAGAGACGAGCGTGGATTTCCCAGCGCCAGATGCTCCCACAATGCCAATCTTTTCGCCCGGTTTAAATGTGAGCGAGATATCCCGAACACCGCCGATGTTACGACCATAGGCAAAACTGACCTGATCAAACTGAATTTCACCCTTTGACACAGAAAGTGCAGTTGCGTCTGGCAGGTCTTCAACCCGGTTGCGGGGCGTCAGGGTTTTCATACCGTTTTCGATTTCACCCACGTTGGAATAAATTGCCATCAGCGTAAAACTGACCCAACCTGTCATCTGTGCGATACGGATCGCTACGGCGCCAGCCGCCACGATGTTGCCTTCGGTTGCTTGGCCTTGCTGCCACAACAGCAATGTCGCACCGATCAATAAAACCGGTAAAACACCCGCAATTGCCACCAAACAGAACCGGAAACTGGCTGAAATATATCCAAACTCTAAGGCACGTTCACGAAATTCGACCATCGCATCTTGGGCCGCGCGCTCTTCATGTGCGGAATGCGCGAACAGTTTCACCGTTTTAATATTGGTGATCGAATCCACCACTTGCCCCGTGATATTGGCCCGCGCGCCTGCCCGTGCGGCTGATTTTTTGCGCACGCGGGGAATAAAATAGCGCAGCAAGGCAAAATACCCGACCAACCAGAACACAAAGATAAAGGTGATCCGCCAGTCCACCGACCCAAGCAGCACGATGGCACCCACCAGCGACGCGAGCGCAAAGGCCACGACATTGATCACTTCGGTTGTAACACTCGCTACGGCATTAGCCGTTTGCATCTGTTTTTGCGCAATCCGCCCGGCAAAATCATCATCGAAATAACTGACAGATTGCCCCAGCGTCCAACGGTTCAGGCGCGATTGCACCAAAGGCCCGATATTAGGTCCCACAATGATCGAATTTGAGGCTGCCGACAGACCAAAAAGAACCGGGCGAACAAACAGGAAGAACGCCAAACCGCCGAGTAACATCAAAAGGTTGCGACCTTGAAAGATCTGACCTGGTCCGGTTGTCAGCGCCGTGTCGATCACCAGCCCCAGAATATAGGCGGTACTTGCCTCCATCGCGCCTGCCAAAGCAGAACAACAGGCAGCTATACACAGCATTGGCCATGCGCCCGATAGACACCAGCGCATAAATGCACCAAGTGTCTCAGGCGGTTGACCCTTGGCTGGCCTGAATGCGTCGATTAAATGTCCCAGCTTCATTCTGCCGCCTCAAGATTCAAAAAGCCGCCGGATTGGCGCGCCCAGAACTGTGCATATAGGCCTTCTTTTTGCAAAAGCTCTTCATGGCGACCTTCTTCTACAATTTTTCCTTTATCTAACACCAGAATGCGGTCCATTTGCGCAATCGTGGACAATCGGTGCGCAATCGCGATCACGGTTTTGCCCTGCATCATCCCATAAAGCGTTTCCTGAATCGCGGCCTCGACTTCGGAATCCAAGGCTGACGTGGCCTCATCCAGCACCAATATCGGTGCGTCCTTCAAAATGACGCGCGCCAAAGTCACCCGCTGGCGTTGCCCACCAGAGAGTTTCACGCCGCGTTCACCCACGTGCGCGTCATAGCCTTTACGACCCTCTGGGTCCTGTAGGTCTAGAATAAAATCATGTGCCTCAGCCTGTTTCGCTGCTGCAAGCATTTCGTCTTCGCTCGCATCTGGACGGCCATAAAGAATATTATCACGCACAGAGCGGTGCATCAGCGCGCTGTCTTGTTGCACCACACCGATATGCCCGCGCAAAGAGGCTTGCGTCACATCACGAATATCCTGCCCATCAATGCGGATGGCTCCGTTTTCAACATCATAGAACCGCAGTAACAGCTTTACCAAAGTGGACTTACCAGCACCCGAGCGGCCAATCAGACCAATCTTTTCTCCAGGTCTGATCTTCAAAGACAACGCATCAAGGCCACCCTGCCCGCGGCCATAATGGTGGCTGACCTGATCCAGATCTACCCCGCCGCTTTGCAATTTCAGGGGTTTGGCATCCGGGCGGTCCACCAGATCAATGGGCTGTGCAATCGTTTCCATCCCCTCTGAAACAACGCCCAATTGGCGGAAGAAGGCTGTCAGCGCCCACATGATCCAACCTGTCATGGCATTCAGACGTAACGTGAGCGCGGTTGCCGCCGCTACAACACCGATGCTTGCGCTTCCTTGCATCCAAAGCGCAACACCCCAGCCAACCACGCCCACGATCAACAGACCATTTAAGGCAACCAACACGCCATCCATGATGGTAAAGATCCGCATTTCCACCTGAAATGTCTTTCGCGTGCCTTCTATCGCTTCCTTTGCATAGGACAGCTCACGATCATGATGGGCGAACATTTTGACAGAATGGATGTTGGAATAACTATCCACCACTCTCCCCGTAACTGTAGAGCGCGCATCAGATGATGCCTTGGACGCCGGGCCAACCCGTTTAACTGTCCATCGGACCAAAAGTGCATAGAGGGCAAACCAGATGGCCAATGGGATCATTAACCGCAAATCAGCAACCCACAACAAAACAGCGGCACCAATCAAGTAGGCCAGTGAAAAGGTAATTGCATCAAAGACTTGAAACACCACTTCTCCAGCAGCGGGGGGGGTTTGCATGATCCGGTTGGCGATGCGTCCAGCAAAATCATTTTCAAACCAGCCCACAGATTGCCGCAGTACATGTTTATGTGCGCGCCATCGAATAAGCGTGCCAAAGTTGGGTAGGATCGTATTGTTCAGCAGCAGAACATCCAACAACTGAATCACTGGGCGCACCAATAGAATAAACAAGGCAACGCCAATCAATTCGGCACCATGACGTTGCCAGACCTCTGCCGGATCCCCGTTCAAAAGATCAACGATACGGCCCATATAATAGATCAGACCAATTTCGACCGCGGCTACGGCAATTGACAGCAAAGCCGCCAGTATAAAAACCCGCTTAAAAGGCTGAGAATAGTCGCGTAGAAACGGCCACAGACGCGTCGGCGGCGTGTTCTTTTCGCTGTAAGTACAATAAGGGTCGACAAGGTTTTCGAAAAATCGAAACATGATAAAGCTCCATCAATGAGCAAAATATAGACATGCAGATGCGTGCTGCGGCCAACTAAGACCCCAGTCAAACGGGTAGGGTCTCAGACGTTAAAGAAACCAGATCCCGTAATGCATAGGCAGTCCTCCATCATGTGTGTGTGACATCCTATACGCGAAACACTCACCAAAGTCACCTGCAGAGTTGTGCGAGATCAATAAGTTTCCGTCATCCAGAGGATTTCAGCAATGCGTCTTTGTCTAGAGCAAAGCCACTGTTGATCCAAAGACCTTCAAGGCGGCGCAGCTCATCCCCCAATGCAACGCCTTGAAAACGTGCGATCAGATCTTTGGAAGAAATCGGGAATTTAGCCTGCGCGCCAAGCCTGATATCGCGCTCTAAATCAGAAATGACAGGTTGCTCCAACAAAGCTGCACGCAGAAAAAGCGCCTCTCGGGCCTCCTCGGAACCAAGGCGATAACCAAGTTCAGCAGCACCCTGCGTGCCTGTTGCGGCAGCGCGCAACCGGCGCAGACGTGCGCCTTGCGCTTTGCTTAACCGCATAGGCGCGACCAGTTCCTGACTGCCCAGCGCGGCCAGCCTGCGGATCGCATCAGGCATCATCCCTTGATCAAAATGACACAGCAAAGCGAGCGCACGGTCGTCTATGCCGGGGAGCAAAGTACCCAAAACACCAGTCTGGCGCATTCCAGCAACGGCCGGCGCAGGATCACGCGCCGCCAGGAGCTTTAATAATTCGGTGCCCACCCGTTCACGGGACAATTCAGACAACCCATCCAAATTGCTTGCAATTGCATCCAAAGCGTCAGGATCAAAGCCTGCATCAACATCGCCATACCACGCATGAAATCGGAAAAACCGAAGCGCGCGCAAATAGTCTTCGCGGATGCGATCACCGCCATTCCCGATAAAACGCACACGCCGGGCTTTCAAATCCTCTAGCCCCCCCAAAGGATCGAAAACCTGCCCCGCTGCATCGGCATAAAGCGCGTTCATCGTGAAATCGCGACGGTGCGCATCTTCTTTAATATCTGTAGAAAAAGCCACCACAGCCCGGCGACCATCCGTTGCAACATCTTTTCGAAAGGTGGTGACCTCGTAAGGTTTCCCATCGACCACAAGAGTGATCGTGCCATGTTCGATACCTGTTGGTATTGCCTTGATGCCTGCAGCGCGCGCCAATTCTAAAACCGTTTCCGGCCGCGCATCTGTCGAGATATCAAGATCATTCACTGGCGTACCCAGCAAGGCGTTGCGCACACATCCGCCAACAAAATAGGTCCGAGCACCTTTCGCGGTCAGCGCTGTACAGACCTTTTGCGTGTCCTTTTCAGTTAACCAAGGCTGGTCAATCGTGATCATACCGCCATCCGATCTGCCAACCCATGCAGCATACGCGCTGTGGCACCCCAAATATAATAGGGGCCATACGGCACTGTATAATAGTGTCGACGCTGCCCCCGCCATCTGCGGCCTTCTATGGTAAAATTCTCAAGGTTCAAAACATGCGAGAGAGGCACTTTAAATATCTCATCAACCTCACCGGGTTCGGGACGGGGAGTAAAGCACTGCTCAATCACCGCAACAACTGGCGTAACCGTAAATCCTGTCACGGTTTCATGGTTCGGCAATGTGCCAAGAACACGGGCATGGCTTTGTGGCAGACCAATTTCTTCCCATGCTTCACGCAAAGATGCTGCAACTGGTCCAGTATCATCTGCATCGACTTTTCCACCGGGAAACGCAATCTGCCCTGGATGATGTTTTAACGCCGAGGAACGTTTCGTCAGCACCACCTGCGGCGCAGCCTGCGTAAGGTCAATTGCCATCAGAACACCTGCAGGCCGTAATCTTCGTCCTGCAGGTAAAACCACATCTGGATTCAAATCAAAGTCAGACGACCCGTTTCCGGATCGCCCAAGCGCATGTTCGAGCTGGGTAAACAGCTTAGTCACGCGCATCCTTTTCCGCATCAAACCCTAGGGTCTTTGGATCCAAATCGTAATGCGCGCTGCAAAATTGGCAATCTGCAGTCACCCGTTCGTTTTCATCTGTCATCTTTTCAATATCTTTGGCGGAATAAATCGACAGGCTCTGACGAACACGCTCTTCAGAACAGGTGCAGCCGAACTTGACAGATTGTGCATCATAAACGCGCGGTTGTTCCTCGTGAAACAATCGCAGCAAAAGATCTGTTGGCGGCACCGATGGGCCGATCAACTCTAACGCTTCAACCGTGCTCAACAGCATATTGACGCGATTCCAGTTTTCTTCGATCTCACCGGAAACCAAATCCTCTGCCGTCATGGATTTGCCTTCGCCATCTTGGTCCGCCACAAAAGGCGATGCTTTAGGCATATGCTGCAACATCACGCCACCAGCACGCCAGTGTTCGGGCACACCCGGCGTGATAGAGCGGCCAAATTCCAGTTTAAATTTAGTCGGCAGCTGCTCGGACTGCGCAAAATAGGCTTCAGCACTGGATGAAATAGAAGTTTCATCCAAGGCCGTCAGCCCCTGATACGGCTTGGTCCCCTGCCCCTGATCGATCATTACCGCAAAATAACCGCTACCCACCTGTTCATAAGGTGTGCCGCCATGAACCAAACGATCTTTGTCAAAGCTTGCATAGGCCCGGATGCGAGCCGTTTCGCCCTCTTTCTGGGGCGCATAGTAATCCGTCGCGATCATGCGAACAGGACCATTAGACTGAACCTGTAGCGACAATTTCCACTGAAGCTTTACCGTCTGTCCAATCAGCGCGGTCAGCAACGCCATTTCAGCCACCAACGCTTCCACCACTGGAGGGTAATCATGTTGTTTCAAAATGCCATCCAAAACACCATCCAGACGCGCCACGCGGCCGCGCATGTCGGATGCATCGAGCTGAAAAGGAAGGACGGTATCGTCCCAGGCGATTTGAGAACTAAGGGTCATGGGGTTTCCTTAATGGCCAGAGATTGGCATATCGGCCCTATATAAGCTGAGGAACACAAAGGGGAAGAGGGCTAAGGCATGATCCCACGATTTGGTGCGCCAGCGCGCAAAGACAAACATTATACACTGCGTCACGGCGCGTATGCGCTATTGCCGCGCGATGGCAAATTGCTGATCACCTGTCAAATGACAGATATCGCGGACCTGCAATTGCCTGGAGGTGGCATTGATCCCGGCGAATCTCCAATTGCAGCATTGCACCGCGAAGTGTTTGAAGAAACCGGCTGGTCCATTTGTGCACCACGCCGATTGGGCGCGTTTCGGCGGTTTGCCTATATGCCAGAATACGATCTATGGGCTGAAAAACTGTGCCATATTTACGTCGCGCGCCCTGTACGCTCTCTTGGTCCACCTCAGGAGGACAATCACCAAGCACTTTGGACAACACCCGATGCCGCTATTGACACACTTGGTAACGATGGTGATCGCTACTTTGTCAAAACCTATTTTGACAGACTGTTCTGAGGCCGCTGCGCATCCATCAATCTGGATGATATTCAAAAAGAGTCGCTGAAACATCATCTTCAAGACCATGTTCCTTGCTCATGATTTGAGTAAGGTTCCAATAAAGTTCATCTAAAAATTCTTTGCCGCTTTGCCCTGTGTCACATTGGCGGACAAGATCCAGCAATCCCTCGTCATCCAACATTTCGCCGTTTTCAAGCCGAGCTTCCGTAATACCATCAGAGTACAGCAATAGCCGATCTCCCGCTTGCAGGTGCAGTTCTTCCTGCGAGTAGGAAATATCTGGCACCAGACCAACCGGCACACCACCCTGACCAATGAATTCCGTGGTGCCATCTTTGCGTAACAACAAAGGATGCGGGTGCCCGGCTTGTACCAGTTTCAACAGACCACTGCGCAGATCGACAATGCAGTAGGCCATCGTGAAATATTCTTCGATCCCAGTATCCGCAATCAATCTGGCATTCAGAATAGTGGCGACATCTTCTGGGCGCTTCAGGGCGTAAAACCGATTAAAGCGTTTTTCCATAGCAACATTCTGATCAAAATGTTTGGATGAAAGATAGCCCCCCAAACGGGCTGTCATCATCGCCGAAGTGATACCATGGCCAGAAACATCAATGGAATAAAATCCAAGGCGGTTTTCACCCGGAGAAAACATACCCACAAGATCGCCGCCAATATGTCCGCAAGGTCTTAACAGCAAGCTGACATTTGAACTGCCAAAATCGCGCGACAATTCAGGTACAAGTGATTCTTGAATCTTACGCGCCTGCATCAGATCCTTATCAATCGCATCATAGACGCGCTGCAATTCATCCAATGTTTCTGATACAATCTTGTTCTTATCCGAGAGCTCTCTCTGCATGCGTAATATACGCTCTCCAGCAGAGATACGCGCACGAAGTTCATCCGAGCTCACCGGTTTTGTCAGAAAATCATCTGCTCCAGAATGCAGACCTTCCGCGATTTCATTCTTTTCACTTTTGGAGGTAAGAAGAATAAAATAACTATAATTATCAGATGCTTGTTTTCTTAATGCCTGACAGAATTCCAGGCCATTCATGCCAGGCATCATCCAATCACTTAAAATAAGATCCGGTGTTTCAGCTTGGCAAATTTCCATCGCTTTTTCACCGCTCTCCGCCTCAACAACATCAAAGCCCCATTTCTTAAGAGAAGCGGCAAGAATTCTGCGTTGCAGCCGACTGTCATCAACCACAAGAACGCGCCTGATTGAACCAGTCATCGCGCCGGGATCCACATCATCAAATTGCGTGTTTGGCAGCACCAAAGGTACCTCGTTAAAAGCTGTGATCGATTATTCTTCACTCTGTACTATCCCGCCAGAGACTTAAGAGAACATGAAAATGAAATTTTTAGCGATTCCGTACTTTCATACTAATTTTACCCTTGTCAAATTATCATCGCGTGAAGTCTGCGACGAGTGAGAAAGTAAGGGTATGATAGATTGGTCAAGAGTAACCGAACTCAGAGATGAAATCGGAGCTGAAGACTTTGAAGAAGTTGTTGAAATATTTCTGGAAGAAGTCGAAGAGGTTATTGGAAAGCTACAGTCTGATGACCGTGGCACTCTTGAACAAGACCTACATTTCCTGAAGGGGAGCGCCCTAAATTTGGGCTTCCAGAGCTTTTCATCAAAATGCCAAGATGGAGAATCACTATCCGCTCGCGGTGAAGCAAGCACAGTGGATTTGAAAGAAATTTTAGCACTTTATGAAAATTCAAAAACTTCCTTCTTGGGGGAATTACCAACACGTTTCTAAATAACAAACTGGGCCATGGTGTCGTCATTTGTGATGTCTGTAAACGTCATTCCAGCGTCTTCCAAACGCGCAGATAGCTGCACAAAGTGACCGGGAGCATTGGTTTCGATACCAATAAGCACTGAACCAAAATTTCGCGCTGACTTTTTCATATATTCAAATCGCGTAATATTATCTTCCGGTCCGAGAAGTTCCAGAAAATCTTTTAACGCACCAGGGCGTTGAGGAAGACGTAGAATGAAATATTTCTTCAATCCTGCATACCGCTGTGCGCGCTCTTTGACTTCCGGTAAACGTTCGAAATCAAAATTTCCTCCAGAGGTCAGGCACACAACCGTTTTACCACGCAGATAGGCGTGGATATCTTCAACCGCTTCAATCGCAAGTGCACCTGCTGGTTCAAGCACAATTCCTTCAAGATTGAGCATCTCAACAATCGTATTACAAACCCGGTCTTCGGAAATTGCGATCGTGTCTGAGATATGCGTGTCTTTCAGCAGCTCAAACGGTTTATCACCGATGCGCCCAACAGCGGCACCATCAACAAATGTGTCAACTGTATCTAATGCAACCGGCTGATGCGCCATCAAAGCAGCCCTCAGACAGGCCCCACCCGCAGGTTCCACCAACACACAATGCGTGCGTTCATTAAAATACGTGACAACCCCAGACGACATCCCGCCACCGCCAACAGGTAAAATGACATGATCAGGCGCACGCCCCAGCTGCTCTTCGATCTCGACCGCGATTGAGGCCTGACCTTCGATGACATCATCATCATCAAAGGGGGATAAAAAATGCCCGCCATTGTTAGCGCACCACTCTTGCGCGGCAGCGAGACAGATATCGAAATAATCCCCCACAAGGTGGATTTTCACATGCTCACCGCCAAACATCTGCGTTTTCTGAATCTTTTGTTGCGGTGTCGTGACCGGCATAAAGATCACGCCCTGTTTGCCCATCTGCTTGCACATAAAGGCAACACCCTGAGCGTGGTTCCCCGCCGAAGCCGCAACAAAAAGATCCTGATCTGGCTGCTTGCGCATCGCATTCAGCGCGCCCCGGATTTTGTAGGATCTGACCGGACTCAGGTCTTCACGCTTCAGGTAAATATCTGCGCCAAAACGCTCAGACAGCAGCACATTGCGCTGCAAGGGAGTCGCGGGAAATACATCACGCATCGCAGCTTCAGCAGCACGCGCGCGGATTTCAAAAGAGGGCAAGGCATCAGTCATGCCCCCTTGGTGGCGCAAGCCCAGGCCGATGGCAAGGGGCGTGCGCAGTATTCATATTAATACAGTCAGGAAAGCGAGCGCCCTTCGACGTAGTGACCGTAAAGCGTGGTGATGACGCTGACTTGGACCATCCCCCAAACGCCTTGGACAAAAAGAAACAAGGGCAGGCCCAAAACTGGAATCGCCGCGATCGAATCCGCGCTCCGTTCCAATAGAAATGAAACCAAAGAAGAGAGGAGGACCAGTACGAGAATAGCGGTCTCTGCGCCTGTGGTCTGCCCCCAAGCTTCTTTAATTTTGAGAGGCTTTCCTATCGCTGCAGCTGGCAGGATTATAACCAGCCGATAAAAGCAAAAAGTCACTCCGATAACGATAAAAAACATCATCACCACCATCATCATTGGCCCAGCAGCCGATCCTATCGTCAAAAAAATACCGAAGGGGATCACACTAACAATCATTAGCAGACACAAAAGCAGAAAATGGGCAACATAGGACATCATCGGGCCAATCCTAAAAGCGGGTAAGAAAAACAAACCACGATCTTCAAGAAGCACGTAGCGGTGCCAAGCAGTAATCCCCCAAACCAATAGAGTAAAAAACATTAACACAATGGCTCCAGCTGACAGTTCTATTTGGACCGAAGACATTGCTTTGCCAGCAGCAGACCCAAAGAACCCGACAACGCCTAAGACCCACAGAGCACCGATCGCACTAAGAGGCAGGATGGTCTTGAGCACTTGGGGAAAATTACGCAGCACCATCACAACGGAATGTTTGAAAATAATGAAACCATGCATGATGGTTCTCCTTAGTCTTTCTTAAAAATCTTTGGGCACTATACGAGCGGTTTCGCCACGGAAAACCCTAATTTCCTTGCCTTGCTCGACAAAACCCGCTACGGCGCGTACGTTCTGACTGAGAGGAAAACCATGTCCGCGCCCAAGAAAGTTGTGCTCGCCTATTCCGGCGGCCTCGACACCTCGATCATCCTGAAATGGTTGCAGACCGAATATGGCTGCGAAGTTGTGACCTTCACCGCTGACCTTGGTCAGGGCGAAGAGCTGGAACCGGCCCGTAAAAAGGCTGAAACCCTCGGGATCAAACCGGAAAACATCCATATCGAAGATCTGCGCGAAGAATTTGTTCGCGATTTTGTCTTCCCGATGTTCCGCGCCAATGCACAATATGAAGGCCTGTATCTGTTGGGCACGTCTATTGCGCGCCCTCTGATTTCCAAACGTCTGGTCGAGATCGCAGAAGCCTGTGGTGCGGATGCTGTTTCACATGGCGCAACCGGCAAAGGTAACGATCAGGTTCGTTTTGAACTGGCCGCCTATGCGTTGAACCCTGAAATCACTGTCATCGCGCCTTGGCGTGAGTGGGATCTGGGAAGCCGTACCAAGCTGATTGAGTTCGCGGAAAAGCATCAAATTCCGATTTCGACAGACAAACGCGGCGAAGCCCCCTTCTCGGTTGATGCAAACTTGTTGCATACCTCTTCCGAAGGAAAGGTGCTTGAAAACCCGGCTGAGGATGCGCCCGAGTACGTCTACCAGCGCACCGTTCACCCCGAAGATGCACCAGATACGCCTGAGTTCATCGAAATCGGCTTTGAAAAGGGTGACGCAGTCAGCATCAACGGCGAGGCCTTGAGCCCAGCAACTATTCTGACCCAGCTGAATGACTACGGCCGCAAGCACGGCATCGGTCGTCTGGATCTGGTCGAGGGTCGCTATGTGGGTATGAAATCCCGCGGTATCTATGAAACCCCTGGTGGTACCATTTTGCTGGAAGCACACCGCGCAATCGAATCCATCACCATGGACAGTGGCGCGATGCATCTTAAAGATGAGCTGATGCCAAAATACGCCGAGCTGATCTACAATGGCTACTGGTATTCCCCTGAACGTGAAATGCTACAAGCCGCGATTGACGCCAGCCAAACCCATGTGACCGGGACTGTGCGCCTGAAGCTGTATAAAGGTCTGGCACGCACCGTAGGTCGCTGGTCTGATCACAGTCTCTATTCCGAAGAGCACGTAACCTTTGAAGAGGATATGGGCGCTTACGATCAAACCGATGCAGCGGGCTTTATCCAACTGAATGCTCTACGTCTGAAATTGATCGCAATGCGCAACAAACGCGTCGCGAAATAAATCCAAAAGAAAAAGCCCAGCTCGTTCAACAAGCTGGGCTTTTTTGTGTCTGTGGTGAATGGCTTAGTCGTCGTAGGAAATAATGGTCATAACTGCGACCATTACAATCGCGTATGCCACGTGACCAACAAGAGCGACCCAAGTGATACCTGAGAAGTTCAGGAAAAACGGCAGGCCTGCCACAGCCGTAATGCCGCCGATCGCAAACACCCACAACCCTACGCCATAGATCGCTGATGGCAGCAGCCAATGTGTATTCCCCATGATGCGTTGCCAAATGGGGCGGAAAATAAACAGCCATCCAATGGGATATCCAACCAATCCAACAAGGTAAAAGTGAACGAAGTAGCCTGCAAAGGTGCTTTTGGGCAAACCAAGCGTGCCCAAGAGGCTTTGTGCCAGCCCATGTGGAGACAATGTTGCAAAACCTAAGCTTGGGCTAACCAATTGCCCCCAAAGATCAAAAGCGATTGTTGCAAGCACACCTGAAATGAACATCAGTCCAAGGGTTTCTACGGTCAGTGCGGGGCGCGTAATTTTATGCTTCATCATCGTATCTCTTTTTTGTTTTGTGCGTTTGATCTCCAAATAGGGAGGAAATCGCGAATACAATAGCTCTTGTAAAACTTCTCTCACCAAGGTGACGATCGCGCAGAAACTGTAACATTCCCCTTTCTCCGTTCAACACAGCTGAACTCTGATAAAACGCTATAACACTGACGTGAGCACGAATTGCCAAATGCTGTAAACTCATCGAAGTATAGAGCAGGAGGGCCAAATCATGCGGCTATTTTCATCTGCACGTAAACACATGTTATTGGGCGGGCTGATCGCTCTGGCATCTTTTGCGCAAGCCAATTCAAGCTCTGCTGGTACCGAGACGCTAACGGTCGCCGGCGGGTGTTTCTGGTGTGTCGAAAGCGATTTTGAAAGCGTTCCAGGAGTTTTGGATGCGGTCTCGGGCTTTACCGGAGGCACGGTTGATAATCCTACCTATAAACAAGTGACGAAGGGTGGCACCGGCCACTATGAAGCGGTCAAGATCACTTTTGATTCTGACAAAGTCAGCCGTGCAAAACTGCTGGATCTGTTTTTCCAGTCCGTTGACCCAACCGATAGCGGAGGGCAGTTCTGTGACCGTGGTGCATCTTATCGAACAGCTGTTTTCGTCTCAAACACAGAGGAACAAAAGCTAGCTGAAACGGCCGTCCGAAACGCCCAGCGCGCGCTTGGTCAGACCATTGTAACACCTGTGCTGCAAGCAGGCGCATTTTATCCGGCAGATGCCTATCATCAGGACTACTACAAAGGGTCACGGTTGGTGATTACGCGCTTTGGCCCCAAGAAACAGTCTGAAGCCTACAAACGCTATCGGGCAGCCTGTGGACGTGATGTACGTGTGCAGCAACTGTGGGGCAATGACGCGCCCTTTATCAAAGCACATAAATAAGAAAGAACCGGGCGCTGATCAGCGCCCTTTCTTTTGACAGCACGTAGATAAGGCGTTTTGGTAGGACTGATAACCGAACAACCCGCATCACATTGAAAATTGAGCCTTATCGACGAGAGAGCTCCACAGCAAAATGCTCATTTCATAAATTGAATTTCTATTCCTTATTTTCAACAGGACGGAATTTTTCGACAGCTTCATCAAAGTAGTCAGTCATCTGGATTTGATGTCCAGATACATTTTCGAGTAATTGCATTTCTTCTTCTATGCTGGTCACGGGATATGTCCGATCAGCCCACGCATCTACGATCACAGCATCAGGGTTCCATGTATGTGGGTTTGTGATATCGCTGTCGGGATTTCGACCGATAACAACCATGGTGTGGTCTGGTCCGTCAGTCAGAGAATAAGGTTGGTCTGTGATGGAGTTGCGGAGTGTTGGGATTTTCATAAGTATACCTGCACTGTCCAAGTCATTGAGTTTTATCAATTCAGGATTTAGGTCAGGATGATTTTGATTTATTTTCGCAAATGCAATTTTCCCCATTTCGTCGCAATTCCCTGCGACCCAGGGTGTTTGATTGTTGGAAAAGTCATTTTTCATTGAACTTTTATAGTAGTCTGAAAGTGCAGTTAAGTCGGCATCTGCAACAATGTTTTTTATTTCTTTCTTACTTATGGAGTGGGGTGCTTCACTTAAAAATTCAGTAATTTCAAACTCAGATTCATCATCGACAATCTCTCGTAACTTTTCTAATTCTTTGCTAATGCGATGTTTATCCCCGTGTTTAAAAGCTCTCGCGTTCTCATCTAGTTTTAGCGTCGAACTATCCCTATTATCAGCTATGACACGCATCACATTTTTAATGTATGATATCGTCTCTCGACCAATTTTTTTTCTAATCTTAATGTTGTTATCAATTTCATACGAGTTAGCTTTCCAAGCCTCTGGGAAAGTATTGTTTGAGGGGTTGTTCACCTCGGCTTTAGTTTGCTCAAATAATTTTTGTTTCTTGTAAGCAGAAGATTTCAAAAATGCAGCAGTATTGGAACTTCCTGCTTCAGAAAAAATTCTTGTTTCAGGTACCGCTGGTTGGGAAGAATGTGTATTTGGGGTGATCTCCTTATTTCTCCAAAAAATTAATAAAATTCTCCAAAATGCACGTATATATATTTTTTATAAATACCTAATAACGCTATGACTAAGCTGGAGGTTTTCGAAAATATAGAGACAATGAAATTGCTGTCGTCAACCAAATTAGAGGTTCGATCACGCAGGTCTCTGGTGGGTCGTTGAACGCAGGCCGCTTCATACATGATCTTCAAAACTTATAGTAAGCGGCCTGAAAATAGGATCACAACTTGGCTTTGTTGACCTCATCAAGGGTCGGGATTACATCCGCCGTACCATGGCGCATCACCATCAATGCTCCTGCAACACTTGCTTGTGCCATGGCTTCTTCCATCGATAATCCTTGATCCAATCCCGCCAGTACATAACCCGTGAACGTATCTCCGGCCCCGGTGGTATCCACAGCCGTTACCGCATGTGCAGGAACATCCCTAACCGTTCCTGAAGCACCTTTGATATGACGTGCCCCTTTTGAGCCAAGAGTGATGATCACATCATCCACGCCCAGCGCATCAGGCGCTTTCCCGGTGCTGGCTTCAAGCTGCTGTGCTTCAATCTCGTTCAGGATCAGAAAATCAAGATTTGTCAGAACAGCTGCAACCGCCTCCGCTTCAAACGGTGCGGCTGCGTAGCAAACCCGCATACCCTTTTCGCGGGCATAGCCCACCGCCTCGGACTGCAAGTTGGTTTCGTTCTGACAGATAAACGTGTCACCGGGACCCGCCATTGATAAAGCCTGTTTCAGATCTACTTCCTGCAACGCTCTGTTTGCTCCGGGATAGAGAATGATTTGATTTTCACCTCCCGGTTCAACAGCAATGATTGCATGACCTGTCACTGTCTCTGATCGCGCCACATGGGCGGTATCAACATCAAAACTGGCCAGCCTGTCATAGGCCCAGTCGCCATCGGGCCCTACCCCACCGATATGGTGCACAACACTGCCCGCACGCTGCGCAGCAACGGACATATTTGCGCCTTTGCCACCCAAAAACCGCGAGAAGTTCTGCGCTGCAAGAGTCTCCCCTGCCGCAGGCATATGCGGCAGGGAATAGATCATATCCAGGTTAATAGAGCCGAGATTCCAGATCGCCATTCAGGATCACCCAATGTTGCTGGCAGCAAGCACCGCCATGTTCAGGATATCATTGGTGGTTGATGTGGTTGAACAGATCTGGATTGGCTTATCAACGCCTGACAAGATTGGGCCAATCACGGTTGCTCCCCCCATTTCTTGCATCAGCTTCACCGAAATCGAAGCCGAGTGGCGTGCAGGTACGATCAGGATATTTGCCGGGCCGGACAGGCGCTGGAACGGGTAAGCCTCTTGTGCCTGTGCATTCAATGCAACATCCACTGTCATCTCACCTTCATACTCAAAATCAACGCCGCGTTGATCCAAAACGGATGGCGCACGGTGCATTTTTTCAGCACGCTCAGACACTGGATAGCCAAAGGTCGAGAAACTGACAAAAGCCACACGTGGATCAAGACCCATATGGCGTGCAACACCCGCCGCGCGTTCGGCAATATTTGCCAAATCATTTTCATTGGGCCATTCATGCACCAATGTATCCCCGATCAGCACAATCCGCCCCTTTTGCAGCAGCGCTGTAACACCCGCCGCTCCATGATCAGCATCGGCATCAAACACATGGTTGATCCGGTCTAAAACATGTGCAGATTTCCGTGTTGCACCAGTCACAAGACCATCGCCATGCCCATGGGCGAGCATCGCCGCTGAAAAGACGTGACGATCCCGTCCAACCAAGCGATGCACATCTTTCTGATCAAAGCCTTTGCGCTGCAGGCGGTCGTAGATGAAATCTTTATAGAGATCGAAATGTGGCGTGTTGGCTGCATTCACAACCTCCAACTCGCGTGCGGCGTCTTCTAGCCCGGCTTCTGCCAGCTTTTGTTTCACATCATCGACACGGCCCACGACAATTGCTTTGCCGAAGCCAGAACGCTGGTAGGTCACGGCAGCGCGCAAGACCCGTGGATCATCTCCTTCCGCAAAGATCATGCGACTTTGAGAAGCGCGCGCGCGCGCATTCAAGCCGCGCAAAATCGAAGCTGTTGGATCCATACGGCTTTTCAAGTTCAGCTCGTATGCGTCCATGTCGATGATTGGGCGGCGCGACACACCCGTTTCGATCCCTGCCTTAGCAACCGCGGGAGGAATGCGATGAATCAAACGCGGGTCAAACGGAGTAGGGATAATATAGTCACGACCAAAAGAGAGCGATTTGCCATAGGCCAATGCCACCTCATCCGGCACATCTTCGCGCGCAAGTTTCGCCAAGGCATGGGCACAGGCAATCTTCATCTCGTCGTTAATTGCGCGGGCATGAATGTCCAGAGCACCCCGGAACAGATAGGGAAAGCCTAGAACGTTGTTTACCTGATTTGGATAGTCAGAACGCCCAGTGGCCACGATCGCATCAACGCGAACCTCATGTGCCTCTTCTGGTGTGATTTCCGGGTCTGGATTGGCCATCGCAAAGATCACTGGATTGTCCGCCATGGATTTCACCATGTCTTGGGTCACGGCCCCTTTAACAGACACGCCAAGGAAAACGTCTGCGCCCACCATAGCCTCTTCTAAAGTGCGCAGTTCAGTGGTGACAGCATGGGCTGATTTCCATTGATTCATCCCCTCGGTACGGCCTTGGTAAATCACACCTTTGGTGTCACAGACGATGCAGTTCTGATGGCGCGCGCCCATCGATTTCAACAGCTCAATACAGGCGATCCCCGCAGCCCCTGCACCGTTGAGGACGATTTTCACATCCTCGATCTTTTTGCCAGACAGGTGTAATGCGTTCAAAAGCCCTGCGGCGCAGATTACTGCAGTGCCGTGCTGATCATCATGGAAGACAGGAATATCCATCTCTTCCTTGAGCTTCTGCTCAATAATAAAACACTCAGGCGCTTTGATGTCTTCAAGATTGATACCACCGAAAGTAGGGCCCATCAGCTTTACCGCATTGATGAAGGCGTCAGGGTCTTCGGTATCCAATTCGATATCAATAGAGTTCACATCGGCAAAGCGTTTGAACAGAACCGATTTCCCTTCCATCACCGGTTTTGAGCCCAGCGCACCCAGATTTCCAAGACCCAAAACCGCGGTTCCGTTTGAAATCACTGCAACCAGATTGCCTTTGTTGGTGTAATCATAGGCTGTTTCGGGATTTTCTGCGATTGCCTCACATGGCACAGCCACACCGGGCGAATAGGCCAGTGAAAGATCCCGCTGCGTCGTCATTGGAACAGTTGCATTGATCTCCCATTTTCCGGGAGTTGGGTCCAAGTGAAACGCTAGCGCTTCTTCTTTGGTGATCTTTGTTTTGGCCATGGGGTCTGGGTGTCCTCTCCTACATGCTTCACTCATAGACCAGCAGGCAGAACCTCTCAATCCGGCATGATGAGTTTAGCGCTCACAGTTCAATGCCAGTTACGGGTTTTCCTTAGTGTCAGGTCACAGTAGAACCATCTACATAGAGTTTGGGGGAAAACCTATGGCTGTTACGCCCATGATGGCACAATATCTAGAGATCAAAGCTGCGCACCCTGATGCGCTCCTATTCTATCGAATGGGTGATTTCTATGAGATGTTTTTTGACGATGCGGTCAACGCTGCAGAAGCACTGGATATTGCTCTCACCAAACGAGGCAAGTTGAACGGTGAAGACATCCCCATGTGCGGTGTGCCAGTCCATGCAGCCGAAGGGTATCTGCTTTCTCTCATCCGCAAAGGATTTCGTGTGGCTGTCGGTGAACAACTTGAAAGCCCAGCAGAAGCCAAAAAACGCGGATCTAAATCAGTCGTAAAACGCGATGTTGTGCGTCTAGTGACACCCGGTACGCTTACAGAAGATTCCTTACTAGAAGCGCGCAGACACAATTTTCTTGTGGCTTATAGTGAAGTGCGCGATCAAGCTGCACTGGCCTGGGCAGATATATCGACCGGTGCGTTTCACGTGATGCCTCTCACCGCAGTCAGACTATCACCTGAACTTGCCCGTCTGGCGCCATCTGAACTAATTGTTTCGGAAGGTGCCTCTTTCGAAACAACACGCCCCTTGGCAGATGAATATCGCATTCCAATCACCCCATTGGGTAAAGCCAGCTTTGACAGTTCGTCAGCAGAACGTCGGGTTTGCAACCTATTTAACGTCAGTGCATTAGATGGATTTGGCACGTTCAGCCGCGCCGAAATCTCTGCAATGGGCGCATTGATCGACTATCTGGAGATCACGCAAAAAGGTAAATTGCCCCTGCTGCAACCGCCAGTGCAAGAAGCCGAAGATCGCGTAGTTCAGATCGACGCTGCCACACGGCGCAATCTGGAGCTGACGCGCTCGCTGTCTGGCGGACGCACAGGCTCGCTGCTTGCTGTGGTTGATCGCACCGTGACACCAGGCGGCGCACGTTTGCTGGAACAACGGCTTTCAAGCCCCTCGCGCAATATGGATGTCATCCAATCACGCCTTGCGGCTGTGGATTTCGCCGTTGATCAAAGCCCGTTGTCACAACGCCTGACCGAAGCTTTACGCAAAACACCCGATCTGGACAGGGCACTCTCACGTCTTGCACTTGATCGTGGCGGGCCACGCGATCTGGCAGCCATTCGCAATGCGTTGACGCAGGCAGAGATTATCGCAAATCTTTGCACGCCCCATGAGCTTCCACAACTTACGGCCAATGCCGTTAGCAGTTTGCTTGGCTTTGATGAATTACTTGCTCTGCTAGACACCGCCCTTATCGCAGAGCCTCCCCTACTTGCACGTGATGGTGGTTTCATCGCATCAGGGTATGAGCCGGAACTTGATGAAGCGCGTACCTTGCGGGATGAGGGGCGCTCTGTCATCGCTGGCTTTCAGCAGAAATATGCAGAGCAGACGGGTATCACATCACTGAAAATCAAGCATAACAATGTGCTTGGCTATTTCATCGAAACAACCGCAACCCATGCTGACAAGATGATGTCGCCCCCACTGTCCGAAACCTTCATACACCGTCAAACAACGGCCAATCAGGTCCGTTTCACGACAGTTGAACTGAGCGAGATAGAGACCCGTATCTTAAATGCAGGAAATCTGGCATTAGAGATCGAAAAACGGCTCTATACAGGACTATCAGAGGCCATTCTTATACAGGCTGCAGGCCTGAACCAGACTGCACGCGGCCTTGCAGAATTGGATCTGGTTAGTGCCTTAGCGGATCTTGCAATTGCTGAAAACTGGTCGCGCCCTAAGGTCGATAATAGCCGTACCTTTGATATTTGCGGTGGTCGGCATCCCGTTGTTGAACATGCGTTACGGCAGCAAAATGGAGCTCCTTTTGTGGCCAATGATTGCGATCTGAGCGCAGAAACCGGCGCTGCTGTATGGCTGCTCACCGGTCCAAACATGGCGGGTAAATCGACCTTCTTGCGCCAGAATGCCCTAATCGCGGTTCTTGCACAAATGGGCAGCTATGTACCCGCAGAACGTGCCCATATTGGATTAATCAGCCAATTGTTCAGCCGTGTTGGTGCCTCTGATGATCTCGCACGTGGGCGTTCAACCTTCATGGTGGAAATGGTAGAAACCGCGGCGATTTTAAATCAGGCCGACGCACGGGCACTGGTTATTTTGGATGAAATCGGACGTGGAACCGCGACCTATGATGGGCTCTCTATCGCTTGGGCCACGTTGGAACACCTACATGAAACCAACCAATCCCGTGCGTTGTTTGCCACCCATTATCACGAGCTCACGCAGCTTGCGACAAAACTGCAAGGTGTCGAAAACGCGACGGTTTCAGTGAAAGAATGGGAAGGCGAAGTGATCTTTCTACACGAGATCAAGAAAGGCGCGGCAGATCGATCTTATGGGGTTCAGGTTGCGCAGCTGGCAGGATTGCCGGCGAGTGTCGTTGCGCGTGCACGCGATGTTCTGGATATGCTCGAAAACGGTGCAACCCCCAAAATCCAGATCGATGATTTACCACTGTTTGCAGCGGTAGCCCCTACGCAGGTGAAAACAGCGACCTCAGCCTCAGACACACTTTTAGACACCATCAATCCTGATGAGTTGTCTCCACGTGACGCGCTAGAGATGCTGTACAAACTTAAAGACCTGAAAACAAAATAGCGGCCCGAATACATACATCAGACCGCTATCTATAGTTTGGAAGCTATCTGAGGCGGTGGAGCCTCAGATCCGTTAGGCAGGTGTGGATGACACGCCAACCTGCGCCGGCCGCAGCAAGCGGTCGTGCAGCATAAAGCCTTCGGCAGAAACCTGAATGATGTCGCCGGCTTTGGTGCCCGGCACAGGCGCTTCAAACATGGCTTCATGGAACTGCGGATCAAACCGGTCCCCTACTGCTGGGGTGATCACCTGAATTCCATGCTTTTCAAACACACCAACAAGTGCACGCATTGTCAGCTCAACGCCTTCGATCAAAGCAGCAGAGACTTCACGCTGCTCATCTGTTGCAGCTTCCAAAGCCCGTTTCAGGTTGTCATAGACAGGAAGCATATCCCGCGACAGTTTTGAGCCACCATATTGCTCTGCTTCGCGACGCGCCTTGTCACCGCGCTTACGTGCATTTTCAGCATCTGCCAATGCGCGCATAAAGCGATCTTTATACTCATCACGTTCCGCACGCAGGCTGTCGATTTCCAGATCGCCCTCGTCGATCTCATCCGTCAGCTCTGCCAACTCTTCCGCTTCCGCAGTTGCGATATCATCCAGGAAATCTTCGTTTTTCGGCTCTGCCATGTTTCACCTCTAGCTCCGGTCAGACAATAATTTGCCCACCAGTTGTGCCGTGTAATCCACAATCGGCACGATTCGTCCGTAATTCAGGCGCGTCGGGCCAATGACCCCCACCGCACCAATGATCTTTCGATCCGAGTTCATATAGGGAGACACCACCAAAGAGGAACCCGAAAGTGAGAAAAGTTTGTTCTCAGAGCCAATAAAAATGCGCACACCTTCGCCTTCTTCGGTTAATTGCAGAAAATCTGCGATATCCCGCTTGCGTTCAAGGTCATCAAAGAGGTGCCGCATCAGTTCCAGATCCGCCTCAGCATCATTTTCGGCCAATAGATTTGAGCGACCACGCACAATCAGGCGTGCATCTTCGGAATCATCATTGTCCCAAACCGCAAAACCACTTTCAATCAACTCGCCGGCGAGCGAATCAATCTCTTGGCGGCGCTTCTGGATTTCGCTTTGAACATCACGCCGCGCTTCGCTAAGCGTGCGCCCTTCGATCAACGCATTCAGGAAATTCGCAGCCTCTCGCATTGAACTGGGCGTCTGACCAGGCGGTGGTGTAAAAAGACGATTTTCGACCTGACCATCTGAAAACACCAAAACAACAAGGGCCCGATCAGGTGCGAGAGAGACAAATTCGATATGTCGAATCTCAGCCTCATGTTTTGGGGTCAACACCAGAGAAGCTCCTTGTGTGACTCCTGATAACGCAGCACCAACCTGATCCAGCATCGCGCCCACATCGCCGGCATTTTGGCCCATTGTGGCGTCTATTTTTTGTTGATCCTGACGGTCGAGATCTCCGACCTCAAGAAGGCTATCCACAAACATACGCAACCCCATTTGGGTTGGCACCCGTCCTGCGGACACATGTGGACTGTCAAGAAGACCCAAGTATTCCAGATCCTGCATAACATTACGCACTGTCGCCGCACTGATCTTTTCGCTCAATGATCGGGTCAAGGTACGACTGCCGACCGGACCGCCACTGTCCAGATAGGTTTCAACCACGGCGCGGAACACATCGCGAGAGCGATCGTTCATGTCACTCAGGATGCTTTCTGCGTCATTCATGATTTGCCACACCGATATTAGATCTGCTCTGTCATCTACGTAGAATAAACAGCAATGTCAGCAAGCCAAGCCTGAAATTCATGATCCGTGCTTGCATCCGCGCCGACGCCAAGGCTATCCCAAGCGCAGTAGATAAAGGATTACCGATGCGACCCTCCGGACGACAGCTTGATGAAATGCGTTCTGTTTCTTTTGAAACCGGCTTTACCAAACATGCAGAAGGCTCATGCCTGATCAAAATGGGTGATACCCATGTGTTGTGCACCGCAACCCTTGACGAGCGCGTGCCACCCTTCATCAAGGGATCGGGTTTGGGTTGGGTGACTGCAGAGTATGGAATGCTGCCCCGTGCAACCAACACACGGATGCGTCGCGAAGCGGCCAGCGGTAAACAAGGCGGCCGTACCGTAGAAATCCAGCGCCTGATCGGGCGCGCGCTCCGCGCCGGCGTGGATCGCGTCGCCTTGGGTGAGCGTCAGATTACCATCGATTGCGATGTCCTGCAGGCAGATGGTGGCACGCGCTGTGCGTCTATCACGGGTGGTTGGGTCGCTTTACGTCTGGCTGTGAATAAATTGATGAAAGCCGGCGACGTGAAAATTGATCCTTTGGTAGATCCCGTGTCAGCGATCTCATGTGGTATCTATGCAGGTCAACCTGTTTTGGACTTGGATTACCCCGAAGATTCAGAAGCCGGCGTGGATGGGAACTTTATCATGACCGGCAGTGGCAACCTGATCGAGGTTCAAATGTCCGCCGAGGGATCTGTCTTCTCACGGGATCAAATGAACCAACTGATGGATCTGGCCTCAAAAGGCACATCTGAACTGGCTGAAATGCAAAAGGCGGCCTGCGCATGACCCGTAAATTTGAAGGCGACCAGCTACTGGTCGCCACACACAACAAAGGTAAGCTGTCTGAAATGAAGACACTGCTGCAACCTTATGGCGTGACGGTTGTTGGCGCGGCTGAGATGAACCTCCCCGAGCCTCCAGAAACCGAGGACACCTTTGTTGGAAATGCACGTATCAAAGCTCATGCCGCTGCAAAAGCTACTGGCCTACCAGCTCTGTCTGATGACTCTGGTATCACAATTGATGCACTAAATGGGGCACCTGGTGTCTATACAGCTGATTGGGCTGAAACAGGTGAAGGCCGCGATTTCATGATGGCCATGACACGCGCGAATACTGAATTAGACGCAATCAACGCCCCCCTGCCCCGGACTGCTCAGTTTCGCTGCACGCTGGTTCTTGCCTGGCCAGACGGACATGATGAAGTCTTTGAAGGCGTCATGCCCGGTCAATTGGTCTGGCCCATTCGTGGCGCACACGGCTTTGGCTATGATCCAATGTTTCAACCCGATGGTGAAATCATCACATGTGCTGAGATGGCTCCAGAAGATAAACACAAGATCAGCCACCGAGGCCGCGCCGTAACTGCTTTCGTCAAAGGATGCTTCAGTGGATGACTGGCGTAACGGGGGCTTCGGCCTGTATGTCCATTGGCCATTCTGCCAAGCCAAATGCCCCTATTGCGATTTTAACAGCCACGTCGTTTCTCATATTGATCAAAGCCGTTGGGCAGATGCCTATATCATCGAACTCGAACGCCATGCGGAACAGCTAAAGGGTCGAGTTTTGAACTCGATCTTTTTTGGCGGTGGCACACCGTCTTTGATGCACCCAGATACTGTTGCGACAGTCATTGAAAAAGCGCGTTCCATCTGGCCCTTTGCCAATGACATTGAAATCTCATTAGAAGCAAACCCCGGGTCAGTTGAGGCTGGACGCTTTGCCGGCTATCGCGACGGCGGTATCAACAGAATTTCAATGGGCGTTCAGGCACTCAACGGCGAGGATCTACGGCGTCTTGGTCGTATCCATTCAGTTGCAGAAGCTAAAACAGCTTTTGACACCGCACGTTCTATCTTTGATCGGGTTAGCTTTGATCTGATTTATGCCCGACAAGGACAGAGCCTAGAGGACTGGCGGCTGGAACTGAAAGAGGCCCTATCTATGGCGATAGATCATCTGTCTCTTTACCAACTGACAATCGAGGACGGCACCGCATTTGGCGATAGATATGCACGTGGTAAACTTCGTGACCTGCCAACGGATGATACTGCTGCAGACATGTATCAAGCGACACAAGACATCTGCGCAAACTATGATATGGTCGGATATGAAATTTCAAACCACGCCAAAGCCGGCGCTGAATCGCGACACAATCTAATCTACTGGCGCTATGGAGACTATCTGGGTATCGGGCCTGGTGCACATGGTCGTTTATCTTTGAATGACACAAAGATCGCGACTGAGTGCCATCGCGCTCCTGGAGCTTGGTTAGACGCTGTCAAAAATGGCTCCGGAATATCATCAACCGAAACGCTAACACCCCAAGACAGCGCTGTTGAATTTTTGATGATGGGCCTTCGCTTAAAAGAAGGTATTGATATGCACCGCTATACACAGCTTTCTGGAACATCTCTGCCCGCTGCTGGCGTCCAACACCTTGTCGATATGGGAATGGTAACTACCTGTAAGGAGAGATTGGCCGCGACAGACAAAGGTCGTGCGGTTTTAAACGCTGTATTACGCGAACTTTTACTGGATTAATATGCGGGTTCTTTATTCAGCTTTAGGCTGCCTTTGTGTAGCCCTTGCAGCGATTGGTGCAGCCCTGCCCCTACTGCCAACCGTGCCATTTCTACTCCTCGCGACGTTCTTCTTTGCACGTTCCTCAGAACGCTTACACACCTGGCTTATTGGACACGCAACCTTTGGTCCAATGATTGAAGACTGGCAAAGCTCTGGTGTAATCCGCCCAAAAGCAAAAATAGCGGCAACCGTATCAGTTGCCGCTGCTTTCAGTCTATCGCTTGCTTATGGGCTTTCACTGCATCTTTTACTAATCCAAGCCACCACATTAAGCGTCGTATTACTGTTTATATGGACACGCCCTAACGGCTAAGCAAATTGCAAAGCTCATCCAATTGATCCAGATCGTTATATGAGATCGTAACTGAACCAGATTCTTTGCCTGGCGTGTGATCAATAGAGACTTGCATCTTTAAGGTTGCTGATAGGTCACCTTCCAATGCGCGCGTATCTGCATCTTTATCATCAGATGGTTTTGATCGACGTTTCGCAGCTGGCCTATCCCCTGTTACATCTTTCTTTACCAAAGCTTCGGTCGCGCGAACCGACAAGCCACCTTTAACGATCTTTTTGGCAAGATCAGATGCATTATCAGATGTGATCAATGCGCGCGCATGGCCTGCAGACAATTGACGTTCATGAACCAACTGTTGCACATCGTCAGGCAGGTGAAGCAACCGGACAAGATTGGCGATATAACTCCGGCTCTTCCCCAGTGCTTCCGCCATCTTCTCTTGTGTGTGGCCAAATTTTTCCATGAGCTGCTTGTAGCTCATCGCTTCTTCCATAGCATTTAGATCAGCACGTTGAATGTTTTCGATGATAGCAACTTCCATCATCTCAACATCAGAATAGTCGCGGATCAGAACCGGAACTTCGTGGAGTTTAGCACCCTGAGCAGCTCTCCAGCGACGTTCACCCGCAACGATCTCATACATTCCACCGGGTCGTGGACGCACGATCAGCGGCTGCAAAACGCCTTTTTCCCGGATCGATGCTGTCAGATCATCCAGATCTTCTTGAAGGAATTGCCGACGTGGCTGATCAGGATTTGCACGTACCTTTTCAATCGGGACCAATACTTCTGCATTCCGCGGCGCTTGCGTCGCGGTGCTCACGGGTTCAGGATTTACGTCTGCCATCAATGCCGATAGTCCCCGTCCAAGGCCACGGGGCTTTCCCTTTTCTTTTTCTTTTGCCATTAGTGCCTCCGTACGGCTAGGCCGCTATATTTTGATGCTTAGTCAACATTTCGCCTGCCAATTCACGATATGCCTTAGCACCTGTAGAATTGGTATCGTAACTGAGAACAGGTAACGCAAATGAAGGTGCTTCGCTGACACGTACATTGCGCGGAATTTTTGTCTCGAATACCAACTCTCCAAGGTTATCCCGTGCGTCTTGTTCAACCTGCAATGAAAGATTATTACGACGATCATACATCGTCAAAACGACACCTTCGATCCGAAGGTTTGGATTGGCTGATTGGCGCACATCCCGAATGGTGAGCATCAATTGTGATACCCCTTCTAGTGCGAAGAATTCACTCTGCAACGGAATCAACACTGAATCTGATGCAACCATTGCATTGACTGTCAGCAGATTCAGCGAAGGCGGGCAATCAATCAGGATATAATCCCATTCATATTCTTCCATTAGCGGCTGACGTAATGCATCATGCAAAAGGAAACTGCGTTTTTCATTTGCAAACAGTTCAATATCCGCTGAACTCAAATCGATCGTTGATGGAATAATTGCAAGATCGTCAATTTCTGTCTGACGAATTACATCAGCTAAGGGCGCATCTTCTACCAACAGATCATATGTGGTACGAATCCGATCCGGCGTTTCAATACCCAATCCAGTTGATGCATTCCCTTGAGGATCCAGATCGACAACCAGAACACGTAAACCACTTTCAACAAGTGCTGCTGCGAGATTGATTGTTGTCGTCGTTTTCCCTACACCACCTTTTTGATTAGCAACCGAAATGATGCGTGGCCCATATGGGCGGGAAAAATCAGACACGAGCGATCCCCTGAATTTTTAAAATAACCGCTTTTGGTTCGGTTTCACTTCTAATGCTTTCGCAATCAAACTGCCATCGCTCTCTTGCGTTATCCACTTCTTTTTTCCAAGTTTGCCCTTTGGGGAAAAGAGCCACACCATCCTTCGCAAGATGTCGCTCACAAAATTCAAAAAGAAGGCTTAAATCTGCAAGTGCACGAGCTGACAACACATCTGCGCACATTGCATCAACGTGCTCAATACGCTTACTAACAACGTTTATGCTTATACCGCATTCCCGCGCGACGTTTCGAAGGAATGCAGATTTACGTTGATCACTTTCTATCAAGGTAAATTTCGTATTTGGACTTATCTCATGAGCAAGGATTGCAGAAACGACGCCAGGGAAGCCGCCTCCGCTGCCGATATCTACCCAATTTTCAGAAAAATCTACTGAACGAAAAACTTGAACTGAATCTTGAATATGTCGCGTCCACAGATCCGTAAGGCTGTTTTTTGAAACAAGGTTGATCTTTGGGTTCCATTTAATGATGGTTTGTTCAAAGATCTGAAGTCTTTCAAATGTTTCACGTGAAACATTTAAACGTTCGTGCCAATCCTCGTTCATACCGCACGTGCCTTATTAATATTATCACGCTTTAAACGCGCCAGAAGCAATGCCAACGCCGCTGGAGTCACGCCTTCAACACGTGAGGCTTGCGCCAGACTTTCAGGTTTAGCACGGGTCAGCTTTAACTTCACTTCATTTGATAATCCATCAACAATGTCGTAATCAAAATCGACAGGTATACGATATCCTTCGTCTCGTTTCATCGCAGCAATTTCTTTTTGTTGCCGCGTAATGTAATGCGCATACAGTGCGTCACGCTCAACTTGCCGGCGGATATCGCTGGATGTATCGGACAATTCAGGCAGCAGCGCTATCAAATTTTCAAAATTCACATCAGGAAATGCCAAAATAGCCGTGCCAGTCCGCTTATTTCCGTCTTGATTTACTTTGATACCCACTCTTTGAATTTGGGTAGGTGTAAAAATCTGACGATCTAAAACATCCCTCGCCTTCGTCAACTGGTCCATCTTCTCACCAAACAATGCCTTGCGTGCATCAGAGACACAGCCAAGTTCAACACCTGTAGGAGTCAATCTTTGGTCCGCATTGTCAGCACGTAGTGAAAGCCGGAATTCTGCTCTTGATGTAAACATACGATAGGGTTCGGAAACCCCATTTGTTGTTAAATCATCAATCATCACGCCAATATAGCTATTTGATCTACAAAATACGAACGGTTCCTTATTCAAGCAACTTAAAGCAGCATTTAATCCCGCGACCATCCCCTGCGCTGCAGCTTCCTCATATCCCGTCGTTCCGTTGATCTGCCCCGCTAGATACAATCCTGGAATATCTTTTAAAGACAGTTGCGAGGTAAGCGTACGTGGGTCGATGTAATCATACTCAATTGCATATCCCGGTTGCAGAATTTTAGCATTCTCCAGACCAAAGATAGAACGTACATAATCATATTGAACATCTTGAGGTAGGCTCGTCGAAATACCATTGGGGTAAATAGTATGATCATTCACTCCCTCTGGTTCTAGAAATATCTGATGAGATGTCTTTTCAGAGAAGCGTACGATCTTATCTTCTATAGAGGGGCAATAGCGCGGACCAACACCATCGATATGTCCCCCATACATTGCTGAGCGTTCCAAATTTTCTCGGATGATATCATGCGTCTTCTGGTTCGTGTGCGTTATTCCGCAGCTTACCTGCTTCGCAGAAAGCCGCTTGGTCATGAATGAGAAAAATACAGGATCATCATCTCCTGGCTGAGAATCCAGTACATCCCAGTTGATAGTACGGCCATCTAACCGTGGTGGCGTACCAGTTTTCAATCGACCGAGTGGTAATTTAAAACTGTCGAGCCGTTCTGCCAATTTGATCGAAGGCTTATCTCCCATACGACCGCCAGGCCGCGAGACATCCCCTATATGAACAACACCGCGTAAGAACGTCCCGGAAGTCAGAATTACACTCTTTGAAGAAATCTCGCTACCATCTGCCAATTGAACACCAGAAACGTGTCCTTTTATCATAATAAAATCAGTAACTTCACCTTCGACTATATCAAGGCTTTCCTGATTTTCAGTAGCACGCAGCATTTCGGATTGATAAATGGCCCGATCAGATTGTGCGCGTGGGCCTTGAACAGCTGGTCCTTTACGTCGATTTAGAAGCCTAAATTGGATACCTGCTAAATCAGCAATTTTCCCCATCACACCATCAAGAGCGTCAATTTCGCGAACCAAATGCCCCTTACCCAGGCCGCCAATGGCCGGATTGCACGACATCACTCCAATTCCAGCACGCTTGAGCGTCACCAACAGAGTACGAACACCTAAACGAGCAGATGCATGAGCTGCTTCAGTTCCAGCATGGCCGCCACCGACAACGATCACATCGTAATCTGAATGTTTCACGTGAAACACTCCTTATTTTCCAAGACAAAAACTAGCAAAGATCTCATCGAGAAGATTTTCAACCCCTACCCGCCCTACAAGCATTTCTAGAGCGCGGATCGCAGATCTCATTTCTTCTGCAGCAATATCATATAACTCTGGGCCGTTTTGTAAAATCTGCTTGGCTTCGTTTAACGCTGCTAGGGCAGAATTCATAGCGTCTTTATGACGTGCGCGTGTTGCAATACCTGCAGAAGCAGCACGTAGTTTCAATTGGCTAGAAATATCTGCAACAAGCTGATCTACGCCTTCGCCGGTTTTACCCGAAATGGTATTCCCAGCTTCAGGTCTGATATCTGCCTTTGGTAACAAACGGATATCCCCTTTTTGAACGGTAATATCCAATATCTCATTTTCCTCTACGAGGAAAACACGAAGATCAGCGGACACCGCTCTGTTCTTTGCCCGTTCAATACCAAGACCTTCTACATGGTCATCCGTTTCGCGCAGGCCAGCCGTGTCCAATAGCGTTACAGGCAAGCCTTCCAAATCCATACTTACTTCAATGATATCCCGTGTAGTGCCCGCAAATTCTGACGTGATAGCAGCATCGCGCCCAGCAAGTGCATTCAGCAGTGTTGATTTTCCAACATTCGGTGCTCCAACGATCGCAACTTCAAATCCGCTTCTAATGCGCTCAGCTATTCGAACGCCAGCGGTTTCCCTCTCTAAGTCCAATATAACAGAAGACAATAGAGCTGATACCTCTGGTGTTACATCAATAGGAACGTCTTCGTCTGCGAAATCAATTGTAACTTCGATCAAAGAGGCTGCACGAATTAAATCTGCACGCCATTTTTCGGCCAATTCTCCAAGTGCGCCGGCAAGGATAATCTGTGCTTGTTTTCTTTGTGCCTCAGTCTCGGCATCAATAAGATCGGCAAGACCTTCAACTTGGGCGAGATCAAGTTGCCCATTTTCTAAAGCACGCCGCGTAAACTCACCTGGTTCAGCAATCCTTGCATCGGAACAACTTTCCAAGGCTTTGAGAACTGCAGATACAACAGCTATGCCGCCATGTATCTGAAATTCTACAATATTTTCACCGGTAAAACTTTTAGGTGCTTCAAAAGTAAGAACCAGAGCTTCATCTAGGACTTGGCCGGCTTCATCGATCAGAACCCGCAATCCTCTACCAGATTTAGGTAGGGGTTTCACACAAAGTGCCCGTGCCGTTTCAAAGGCTAGTGATCCAGAAATACGAATAACAGCAACGCCGGCCTTGCCTTGGGCAGTGGCCAGCGCGAAAATTGTATCCATGATGCCGTCGTCCTCTCTTGCCGGCGATAGGCTAGGTGTTCATCGAATCGAAAAACTCACCATTGCTCTTGGTCTGCTTCAATTTAGACAACAAGAATTCGATGGCATCCGTTGTCCCCATTGGATTGAGAATACGACGTAGTACAAATGTCTTTGCCAAGTCGCCTTTATCAACCAAAAGATCTTCCTTACGGGTTCCAGATTTAAGGATATCAATGGCTGGGAAGACGCGTTTGTCGGCAATCTTACGATCCAGAACGAGTTCAGAGTTACCAGTTCCTTTGAACTCTTCAAAGATAACTTCATCCATGCGGCTACCGGTATCAATCAGCGCCGTCGCGATGATGGTCAAAGACCCACCTTCTTCGATATTACGAGCTGCACCAAAGAACCGTTTAGGGCGTTGCAAAGCATTTGCATCAACACCACCTGTAAGTACTTTACCTGAAGAAGGCACCACAGTGTTGAAGGCTCTACCAAGTCTTGTTATCGAATCAAGAAGAATAACTACATCTCGTTTATGCTCGACAAGACGTTTTGCTTTTTCAATTACCATCTCAGACACTGCAACGTGACGTGTTGCCGGCTCATCGAAGGTTGAGGAGACGACCTCACCCTTCACTGAGCGCTGCATATCTGTGACTTCTTCCGGGCGTTCATCGATCAAGAGAACGATCAAGTAGCACTCAGGATGATTTTTTTCGATTGAGTTTGCGATATTCTGTAGAATGACCGTTTTACCAGTCCGCGGTGGCGCAACGATCAGCGAACGCTGTCCCTTACCGATAGGGGCAACAAGATCAATGACACGAGCCGATTTGTCTTTGATCGTTGGATCTTCGACTTCCATCTTCAGGCGCTCTTCTGGGTAAAGCGGCGTGAGGTTGTCGAATGCAATCTTATGGCGGGCTTTTTCAGGCTCTTCAAAGTTGATTGCAGTGACGTTTATCATCGCAAAATACCGCTCATTTTCGAGCGGCGCTTTGATCAACCCTTCAACAGTATCCCCTGTACGCAAAGACCACTGACGGATCATATCTGGTGATACATAGATATCATCAGGGCCCGGAAGGTAGTTCGCTTCTGGAGAGCGTAAAAAGCCAAACCCGTCTTGCAGAACTTCCAAAACACCATCGCCGGCGATCTGCCATCCCTCATCGGCGCGTTCGCGCAGAATCTGGAACATCATCTCACCTTTACGCATAGTAGATGCGTTTTCGATCTCCAGCTCTTCGGCCATTGCAAGCAAGGCTTTTGGGCTTTTTGCTTTGAGATCAGCAAGATTCAGGGTTTGAACGGTCATCAGAATACGGCCTTTGCTGCCCTATATCAGGGGGCGTCATCACAGAAATAATGGAAAATACGGTTACCCGAACGGGGCCGTTTGAACCACTTCATAAGCATTCAAACGGTATGAGTCAAACCGTGATCAAAATTTGAAAATTACAGAAACCACAATAACAACCATCAAAACGGTAGGGACTTCGTTCATCATACGATATTGTCGCCCCGTTAGTTTGTTGCGTCCTCTTTCAAAATCTTTGTGGCGATAGATTAGCCAATGATGGAACCATGTCATCGCTATGACGCTGACACCCTTCGTATAGGGCCATAGAGTGCTCCAATCGACTATTCCCGGGGTTATCACCATGAAAAGTCCTGCAAGCCACGTCACGACGCTTGCAGGACGCATGATCACTCTTAGCAATTTGTCTTCCATGACAAGAAAGACAGGTTTGCACTCTTGAACCTTCTCAGCCTGTTCCACGTGGTAGACGAAGAGACGAGGAAGATAGAATAGCCCTGCCATCCAAGAAATCACTGCCATGATATGAAGCGATTTTGCATATGGATAGAGCGTATAAAGTAAGTCTGTCAGATCCATAGGTTCGTTTTCTCGTCCATGATCACTCCCTTAAATAAATATATATATTTTAAGAAGATGATGTTTTTGTAGGTAAGGCCAATTTCCGTGGATAATTGAGTCTTCCTTTTGCTTATCCCCAGTGTGGGTAAGATTCCAGAACATGTTTCTGATTCTGTGCGCGACTCATCTTTTGAGCCTTAAGAATAAGTTAGTTTGAATTTTCGACTCAGCCGGCCGAATCTGGGGATAACTACGGGGGGAATCGCCGGCGAATCCTTTTTCCCGGATTTTTGAGTTATCCTCATCCACGAAGGGCGAATCTGCCGGCGAATGGGGCGAGATTTTCGAACTATCCAAGGGTTGCCATTTTGGAGCAGATTCATACAAACCATCCTGAAACCATTTCAATGTTGCACACGGGGTTTTCCACATGTCTGCCCACATCGTTCTGGCGTCTGGATCCGAGATCCGTGCCACTTTGCTGAAAAATGCCAAGGTTCCTTTTGAGGTACAGCCAGCACGTGTGGATGAGAGCAGTCTTAAACAGGCATTGCTGGCTGAAGGAGCAAGCCCGCGTGATATTGCCGATGCGCTTGCAGAAACAAAAGCTCGAAAAGTAAGCGGAAAGCACCCCGGGAAAATGGTATTGGGATGTGATCAAGTTCTTGATTTTGAAGGGTTAATTTTTTCAAAGTCAATGTCTGAAGAGGATGCGTTGCAACACTTGCGGCAGATGAGAGGAAAACGCCATAGCTTGCTGTCTGCAGCGGTCATATATAAAGACGGTGAACCGATATGGCGGCATGTTGGTCAGGTTCGGCTGCGCATGCGTATGAGTTCTGATAAATACCTGAAAGACTATGTAGCGCGTAACTGGCCAAGTATCCGGGAGTCCGTCGGAGCATATCAACTTGAAGAAGAAGGCGTTCGGCTGTTTTCCAGCATTGAAGGAGATTACTTTAATGTTTTGGGGTTACCGCTGTTGGAGCTTTTGAACTATCTCGCACTGCAAGGAGTGATTGAGCAATGAGCGACGCCAGAATTCCCCTCGCCGGCGTAATCGGCAATCCGATTGCGCATTCACGGTCGCCTTTGTTGCACAATCACTGGCTCAAAACCTATGGGATCGCCGGCCACTACGTGCCGCTTCATGTCGAAGAGAAAGATCTTGAACGGGTTATTCGGACGTTGCCCAAGGCTGGCTTTGTCGGGGCAAATGTGACGATCCCGCATAAAGAGGCGTTGATGGACATCGCTGATCAGGTCACGGATCGCGCAAAACTCATGGGTGCGGCGAACACGCTTATTTTCCGCACGGATGGGAAAATTCTGGCTGATAATACTGATGGGTACGGATTTATAACCAATCTTGCCCAGGGCGCACCAGATTGGGATCCAACATCGGGACCAGCAGTTGTATTTGGTGCCGGCGGTGCGTGCCGCGCCGTGATTGCATCTTTGCTTGAAGCCGGCGTGCCCGAAATCATTCTGACAAATCGCACCCGCGAACGAGCTGAGCAGTTGCAATCGGATTTTGGTAAAAAGATCCGGGTAGAAGACTGGGTTCAGGCGGCGAATATTGTTGAAGAGGGCAAACTGGTCGTTAATACAACTTCTTTGGGTATGGTTGGAAAATCACGGTTACGTATTCCTTTAGATGGCTTGCAGCCAGATGCTGTTGTGACTGATCTGATCTATACACCTCTAGAAACCAATCTGTTGGCAACTGCTCGGGAAATTGGTTGTACCACAGTGGACGGTTTGGGCATGTTATTGCATCAGGCAGTACCGGGATTTGAGCGTTGGTTTGGGAAACGCCCAGAGGTTGATGAAGCAGCCCGCGCGGCTGCGTTGGCATGAGTTTTTGCCTTGGTCTCACTGGTTCGATTGGCATGGGAAAATCCACAACAGCCCGTATGTTCAAATCAGCTGGTTGCGCTATTTGGGATGCGGATCAGGCAGTACATCGCTTGTATGAAAAATACGGTGCTGCTGTTGCGCCAATTGCAGCTGCCCTGCCCGAGGCGATCACTGACAACACAGTTGATCGGCGCAAGCTACGTGATCTCATTACCCGTGATTCAACTGTATTGGTGCAATTAGAAACGATAGTGCATCCATTGGTTCAGGCGGATCGCAAGACATTTAGGGATCAGGCACCGGCTGAGGTTTTGGTTTTTGATATTCCCCTTCTTTTTGAAACTGGTGCAGAGATCGAAATGGATGCAGTAGCCTGTGTTCATGTGTCAGCAGAGCGACAAAAAGAACGCGTTCTTGCACGTGGAACTATGACGGAAGTGCAATTTCAAAAGATCCTTGAGAAGCAGATGCCAATATCGGAAAAATTGACCCGCTCAGAGTTTCACATTGAAACGGATACGCTGGACCATGCACAGAAACAGGTAGAAGATATTCTGACACAGATCAGAAAACGGATTTCTCATGCGTGAAATTGTATTGGATACAGAGACAACCGGTTTTGATCCTGAATCCGGTGATCGGATTGTAGAGATCGGGGCAGTTGAACTGTTGAATCATATGCCAACAGGTGAAACCTACCACGTTTACATTAATCCTGAACGTTCAATGCCGGCTGAGGCTTTCGGTGTGCATGGTATTGGACCTGATCTATTGGAGCCTCCGCAGCCACCAGAACCCGGAGCAGTCACCCTGCGTGATAAGCCAGTTTTTGCTAAGATCGGCCGGGGATTTTTGGATTTTGTACGTGATTCAAAAATGGTGATCCACAATGCCAGCTTTGATATGAAATTTCTCAATGCTGAGCTGCGCTGGATGGGGCTGCCGCAGCTTCCAATGGAGCAGGCGTTAGACACCTTAGCGATTGCCCGCAAACGTTTCCCTGGCTCGCCGGCAACACTTGATGCGCTGTGCCGACGGTTTAGCATCGATAATTCCAATCGGACATTGCACGGGGCTTTGCTCGACTCGGAAATTCTTGCAGAGGTCTATCTTGAACTGATTGGTGGACGACAACCAGATTTCGGGCTGTCGGCAACGGCTGGCGCAGGTGGTGGTACGATTTCAGATGATTGGCGCCCCGAACCACGTTCAACGCCCCTGCCCTCACGTCTGAGCGCAGAAGAAAAATCTGCGCATGATGCGTTTGTTGAAAAACTCGGCGACGATGCACTTTGGAAAACGTTGGGTGCGTAAATAAAAACGCTGCTGAAAAAACAGCAGCGTTTCCATAATTAACGTGAATTTTTAGGCCTGTGCGGCCGGAGCCGTTGCTGCAGCTTGTTGGCGGCGTGCCAATTCATTCCGGTAGATTGCCACAAAATCGATGTTGTCGAGATTGAGAGGAGGGAAACCGCCGTCACGAGTGATGTCTGACACAATGCGACGCAGGAATGGAAACAGCATCCGTGGGCATTCGATCATCAAGAACGGGTGCATTTGGTCCTCTGGGATGCCGGCGATGTTGAAAATACCAACATATTCCAGCTCCAACATGAACAGGGTGTTTTCGTCGGCTTTGTTTTTAGAGGTAATCGTCAGTTTGGTGATGACTTCGTATTGGTTTTCAGCCGAGCGTTTTTTCGCATCGAGCGCAACCTGTACGTTCACATCAGGTTGAACATCACCACCGGTGCCTTTTTGTGCCATGACGTTTTCAAATGACATGTCACGGATATATTGGCCCAAGATGTTCATTTGTACTTGTGGCTGTTGTTGCGCCTGTGCGGGTTCTGCGGCGCCATTTTCTTCGGCCATGTTTAGCTCCTAAACGATAAATTTGCCGTTTGCTTAACAGTTTGACATCCATATCTCAACGGTTGCGGAAGCGCTGTGTGAATGAGGCTTACTTCTCGTGGTCAACCCATTTTGAAGGAGTATTGGGATCATGATGTGGTGTCAGATCTTCAAAGTCACCATCAATCACGTCATCACGACCTTGAGGTCGCGTATTTGGTTTAAAACCGCTGTTTTGGCTGTGAAACTCTTGAGAACCCATTTGAAATTTCGCCACGTTGATCCGTTTACGCAGAAATTTATAGATGGCTTCACGGCCCTTTGGGACCAGAAGCGTGAATCCCACAGCATCCGTAAAAAAGCCAGGTGTCAGCAATAATGCGCCGGCAAAAAGGATCATGGCGCCATGTGCCAAAGGTTCAGCGGGATCAGATAGGGTTTGAAATGAGTTGCGCATCTGACCCATTGCCATTTGTCCCTGCGCTTTTACCAATTTTGCGCCCAGAACCGCTGTTAGAATAACGATTAAAAGGGTGGGCCACAGGCCGATTAAGCCGCCAACCTGAATAAACAGAGCGATTTCGATCACTGGAACCAACAAAAAGGCCAAAAAAAGATACATCAGGGTTTCCTTAGTTGATGCGTGCTAAGGTAGACTTGCTCTACCCTGTCCCCTACATAAGAGCAGAGCCTTCGGGTTTCAAACAAAGCACGAACACCCAGCATGAGGTAAATATGGAATCTCCTATGGTTTCGATTTTGGTTCTGGCCGGCATTGCCATCTTCCTGTTTCTACGCCTGAGAAGTGTTTTAGGCACTCGAGATGGTTTTGAAAAACCCCGTATGCCCGAACCAACAAGCCGCCGTGGTCAACCTGATCTAGAGGTGATCGAAGGTGGACCGGATAATGATATTACAGATCATGTTGCGGAAGGCAGCGCACAAGCCGACGCTTTGGCAGCGATGAAGCGGGTTGAACCCGGATTTGGTGTCAGCGATTTTGTTCAAGGCGCCCGTGGAGCCTATGAAATGATCCTGATGGGTTTTGAAAACGGTGAACTGAACGATATTCAGCCTTTTATTGCCGAAGACATCTTTGAAAGCTTTGTCGAAGCTGTATCACAGCGCGAAGATCAGGGTTTGTCTATCGAGGCAAACTTTATCGGTGTGCGTGAAACCACATTGCTGAATGCGACCTTTGATGAGACCACACGCATGGCGGAAGTCACAATGCGGTTTGTCGGCGAGCTGACCTCGGTTGTATATGATCGTGATGGCAATGTTGTTGAAGGTGATGCAAAAACTGTCAAAAAGCAAAAAGACACTTGGGTCTTTGCGCGTAATATGGGCGGTGATGATCCAAACTGGCAATTGGTTTCAACAGACGCATGATCTCTGCATTTCGGAAGGCCTTGGGCACCGCAGCGCTTTGCGGTGCAGCCCTTTGGGCCACATCCGAAGTGCGCGCTGAGACATCTTATAGATTGGCATCCTTTGATCAGCTTGACGGGTGGGCACAGGATGATCATGAAAAAGCTTTGGGGGCTTTTTTAGAAACTTGCCGGGATCTAAAAGCCTCAGATTGGCAATCGCTTTGCGCATTGGCCCAACAGCAACCGCCATCGGCCGCACGTTCTTTTTTTGAACTCTTCTTTCGTCCTGTTCTGATCGAAGACGGCAAACAAGCTTTGTTCACGGGGTATTTTGAACCTGAACTGCGTGGATCGCGTTATCGTGGTGGGCGGTATCAATATCCGGTCTATAAAATGCCCGCCGAAGCCCGTCGTGCAGGGACGTGGCTAACGCGGCGCCAGATTCTGACAAGCGGCGTTATGGAAGGGCGCGGGCTAGAGATAGCCTGGGTAGATGATCCAGTTGAATTGTTCTTTCTTCAGATTCAGGGATCAGGACGTATTCGTCTTCCTGATGGCCGCGTTATTCGCGTAGGATATGGTGGGGCAAATGGACATAATTATCGATCCATCGGGCAAGAGTTGGTACGTCGCGGTATCTACAATGCGCATCAGGTCAGCGCGCAGGTGATCCAGAACTGGGTGAAACGTAATCCTGCGGCCGGCCGTGAGCTGTTGTTTCACAATCCAACATACGTGTTTTTTCGCGAAGTCACTGGAGTAAAATCCAGCAAAGGGCCTCTAGGCGCGATGAATCGCTCGATCACTGCAATGCGTAGCGTTGCTATTGATCCCTCATATACGCCCTTGGGCGCGCCGGTTTGGGTTGAAAAGGATGGCGCACGTCATGTGCGGCAATTGATGATTGCTCAGGATACTGGATCAGCAATCAAAGGGGCACAGAGGGCAGATATTTTTATCGGAACGGGGAACCAAGCAGGCCAAGAGGCCGGAAAGCTGCGTGATCCTGGCCGCATGTTTGTGTTACTGCCCATCCAACGGGCCTATGCGCTGCTGCCGGAAGACCTTTGAATGACACGCCGAAAACTGACCGAAGAAGAGCTTGATCTGTGGAAGCAGGTCGCGCGTCAAACAGAGCGGTTGCATCCAGAACGCCCAAGTGTGTCTGCAGATCTGCCAACGGCATCAAAGCAGGGCAAGAAAAAGCAGCCGGTTGAGCCGCCACTTTTTGAAGTTTTTAAGGTCGGGAGTAAGGCAACACCATCCACGACGGGCCATCGTCTAAAACCTGCCGTTGCCAGTGCGCTTGCAGCGCACCCTGTTAAGATGGACGATAAAGCGTTTCGCAAACTGAAACGGGGTAAGCTAAAACCCGAAGGAAAGTTGGATCTGCATGGTATGCGGATTGATACGGCCCACCCTGCCCTTACGGGATTTATCCTAAGGTCACATGCTGCAGGAAAACGTTTGGTTTTGGTGGTAACGGGTAAGGGAAAAGACCGGGACGAGCCGGGACCAATCCCAGTGCCGCGTGGTGTGCTGCGCCACAATGTGCCGCAATGGCTTGCCTTGCCACCGTTGGTACAGGTTGTGTTGCAGGTGACGCCGGCTCATATCAGCCACGGCGGAGATGGGGCTTATTATGTTTATCTCCGCCGCAGTCGCTAGTTTTGGGTCGCTACAGTACGTAACGACTCAGATCTGAAGAGCGTGACAGTTCTCCCAGATTTTTGCGCACAAAGTCAGCATCAACTTTGACAGTTTCACCGCCACGGTCTGGTGCGCTAAAGGAAAGCTCTTCAAAGACGCGTTCAATTACGGTGTAAAGACGGCGTGCACCGATATTTTCGACGGTTTGATTCACCTCGGCTGCGATTTTAGCAAGAGCCGCAATTCCATCTTCTGTGAAATCTACGACAACCTCTTCGGTGCCCATCAAGGCTGTGTACTGGCGGGTCAGCGCGTTGTCGGTTTCTGTCAGAATGCGGACAAAATCTTCTTCTGTGAGGGGGCGTAGGTTCACGCGGATCGGTAAACGGCCTTGTAATTCAGGCAAGAGATCTGATGGTTTGGCGATGTGGAACGCACCGGATGCGATAAACAGGATATGATCGGTTTTCACTGGTCCATGTTTGGTGCTGACAGTGGTGCCTTCGATCAGCGGTAACAAATCCCGTTGGACCCCTTCACGGCTGACATCCCCACCGCGCGCATCTGATCGAGCGCAGACCTTGTCGATTTCATCCAAGAATACGATGCCGTTTTGCTCAACGGATTCAAGAGCGGTTTTGGTGACGGTTTCATCATCCAAAAGCTTGTCCGCTTCTTCTCCAATCAAGATGTCGTAGCTTTGTGCAACCGTCATCTTTTTCCGGGTGGTGCGCCCGCCCATGGCTTTTCCAAATAAATCGCCAAGGTTCATCATGCCCATATTTGCGCCAGGCTGTCCCGGTATTTCAAACATGCCACCCATGGGGTTTGAGGTATCCGCCAGATCAAGCTCGATTTCCGTATCATCCAGCTCGCCGGACTTTAGTTTTTTGCGGAACATATCAAGCGTGGCGGATCGTGCATCTTCGCCGGCGATTGCAGCCAGGACACGATCCTCGGCAGCTTTGTGCGCTTTGACTTTTACGTCTTCGCGCATCAATTCACGGGTTTGCAGGATAGCGGTGTCTACAAGATCGCGCACAATCTGTTCTACGTCGCGGCCGACATAGCCGACTTCTGTGAATTTGGTTGCTTCAACTTTCAAAAAAGGAGCACGCGCAAGCTTTGCCAGCCGGCGTGAAATTTCGGTTTTACCAACACCAGTGGGCCCAATCATCAGAATGTTCTTGGGGTAGACTTCATCGCGTAAATCATCAGGCAGTTGTTTGCGTCGCCAGCGGTTGCGTAAGGCTACAGAAACAGCTCGTTTTGCTTCGTTTTGGCCAATAATGAAACGGTCTAGTTCCGAGACGATTTCGCGAGGAGTGAGATCAGTCATAAGCATCCCAAGTTAGTGAGAGGGGGGCAGCCGATGGATCGGCAGAATACCCGAAAAAAGTGAAAGCAGAGCTGCGCGGATACGGGTCCAGAATGCCCCAAGCGCAACAAGAAATACACCAAGGGCCAGAACAGTCACGGCGGTACCCTCCCCATCAAAGACGGTAGAGGCCAGCGTGACGATATATCCGATTGCGGCAATCAAGAAGGAGCGCCGGTCGATCACAATGGCGACAAGTGCGAAGAGTGCGAGAACACCTAAGAGGAGTATATCAGCAGCAGCGGTTTCCTGATTCATCAAAGACAGCGCAAGCGTGTTCACAAGGGCAGGGGCTGCGACAACATGCAGCCAGAACCCCTGTGCAGATCGACGTGTAACCCGATGTGGGTCGCTTAGATCAAACCACATTGCGATGGCAAAGACGACAAGGCCAAGGGCAAGTGTCACCAAGGCAAAAGGTCCATTGGCAGACAAAAGGAACAGATCACTGAATTGTTCTGGTGCACCGGCTTGCAGCCCAGCCAAGAGAAGCGCATGTGTAAACCCACCAAGCGCGATCAAAGCCATCGCAAAGGGAACTTTGAATCTGAGCCAGAATACGAACACAGATAGGGTCGTAAGACCCAGTGGTATCGACAGGCTGGAATAATCCTGCTGTGCAATCATAAAGGGTTCAGCAAAGAAAGAACCAAGACCAGACCCAGCGTTGCCTGCAAACAGGATCGATAGGGCAATTGCTGGCGCGACCATCCGTCGCCGGCGAATAAAATACTCGGACAAGCCCCATAAAATACCCGCGCCAAGGAGTGCTGACCAAATGATTTTATCTTGAAAACCGCCAATCTGTCCCACAAGTGAGAGACCGGTGAAGGCGATCCAACCGCTTGCCAGAATGATCAATCCGATGACGATAAAGATCTCGTTGAAGCCTTTGAACAGCTCAAACGGTTCATCTCCTTCGCGCAGACCTTCACGTGCACCGGTGCGGCTGTGTGCCAGTGCTTGTAGCGATGCGGCTTGTGCCTCAGATAACAAGCCCGAGCCGACAGCAGCGCGAAGATCATCCTGTGAAATCATACTTTGATGCGCTCCACGGTAAGTTTGCCATTGGTGTAAACACAAATATCCGCTGCTATTGCCATGGCGTCGCGCGCAACATCTTCGGCTGATCTATCGCTTTCCATCATGCCACGGGCGGCAGCCAGTGCAAAGTTTCCGCCTGATCCGATAGCAGCCACATTGTGTTCTGGTTCAAGCACATCGCCGGCACCTGTGATTACAAAGAGATCTTTGCCGTCCGTCACGATCAGCATTGCTTCCAGCTTTTGTAGGTATTTGTCGGTGCGCCAGTCTTTGGCCAATTCAACGCTGGCGCGTGCCAATTGACCAGGCGTTGCTTCCAATTTGGTTTCCAGACGCTCCAATAGCGTAAAGGCATCTGCAGTGGAGCCGGCAAAGCCTGCAACTACCTCATGGCCACCGGGAGAGAGGCGGCGCACTTTGCGTGCGGTGCCTTTGATCACAGTTTGTCCCAAAGATACCTGCCCGTCGCCGGCGATAACCACTTCGCCATCCTTTTTGACACCAATGATCGTTGTACCGTGCCAGCCCGGGAATTGCTCGTCTGCCATAATCGTCTCCGCTTTTATTGGCTTCTATATGGAACCAAGCGACAGTTGGTACAAGAGACCTGAGATTCAATGGCTGAGAAGTTTGAAAGAATTGGCCACTTATTGCTTTTGATGAAAAGTTTACAAACTGCACAAATGCTATGCACTGACTGCAATGCGGGGCTGAATAACGGGCAATTGTGAGACTCAGCTGGAGCTCCTAAGTAGGGCTCACAACCGACGCAGGGTCGGCTGTTTCAAAAAAGGAAGCGCACTATGGCTTACATCGCACAACACACCGCGCCATTCGGAGCAGTCAATGAAATCCGTTCGGTGAGTTTTTTCTCTTCGCTTGTTCAGGCTGTTGTTTCTTGGAATGACGCACGTAAAACCCGCAATGCTCTTTCCGAGCTGACAAAGGCTCAATTGGAAGACATCGGTTTGACCGAGTATCACATCGAAATCCAATAAGAGATTTCTGATTGACCACGAAGAGCCACCCTTTGGGTGGCTTTTTTGTGTTTAGAGGGTCTTTTATGCCTCTAAGCAAAAGACAAAAAGGCGCCCCAAAGGACGCCTTTCGAGAATTTTAAGCGATTTACTTAGATGGATTCATCAATCCAGCTTTGCAATGCCGCTTTGGGGGCAGCGCCAGCGCGGTTGGAAATGACCTGACCATCTTTGAAAATAAACAACGCGGGGATGCCACGTACGCCCATTGCAGCGGCTGCATTAGGATTGTTGTCTACATCAACTTTGGCGATTTTCACCTTATCGCCATATTCAGCGGCAAGCTCTTCCAGAGCCGGCCCGATTTGTTTGCACGGACCGCACCATTCGGCCCAGAAATCTACGACTACAGGAACGGATGAGTTTTTGACTTCGGCGTCAAATGTATCGTCAGTGACGGCTACGGTGGACATGCGCATGTCTCCAATATGAGTGGGCAACTGATGGGGAACCTAGGTAGCCCATCCACAATCGTCAAGGTTCCAGACGCTGGAAGTATGCATTGGACACCAGGTCGTGAGGCAAGTGCATCAACGTCGCTGTGCGTGTCCAGATCAAAGCTGTTTTGATCGGTTTATCTGGAAAAATCTGTTTTAAAGCATGTGCATAAGCACCCATTTGGCGCAATAATCCAAGTGGACAGTGATCACTGTCGCTGGGCACATGTGCATTTGATTTGAAATCAACGGCCAAAATATATTCGTCGGTGATAACCAATCTATCAATCACGCCATGCATTCGTGCGCCGTCCGTATCAGCGGTGATCGGGACTTCACATAAGGTATCTGTAGCAAAAATTTCAGTCAGATCCGGATTCGTAATTACGGATGTTGCTTCAGACAAAAGGTCGGGTAAGATTTCTGTGTCGGAAATTAACGCAGCAGCAAGGGTTGGCCAATCTTCAACAGCACGCCTAGGTAGATGTTCTAGCAGCAGGTGTAGCTGACTACCGCGCGCTTTGGCAGCGTCTTCATCTTGGCCTAGCTCACCCGGCAATGCTTTTGCTCCACCAAGGTCAGACGGGGACACAGTTGATGCCTCAGGAGAATAGTCTGGGGCAGCATAGGTGAATACGGCGGGTAATTCCGGCTTTTCAATGTTGTGCACTTCGGGCGTTACAAGCGGCAAACCATCCCAATCACCATGCTCAAGGCGTAATCCTGTGTCGCCATGTATCGAAAGCTCCACTGCGCCACGTTCCTGTGCACCTTGTTCGACCATTTGATACCAGCTGTCACCCTCTTTGGATAATTCACCCGCCGCAGCTACGATCAGCCATTTTTCTGCCCGCGTCAGTGCCACATAAAGCAGCCGCAACCGTTCATTGTGCAGCTTTTCCTGTGCTGTATTCCGTGCCTCCAGCATTGCAGGCGGCATTTGTTCTTTCGGCAGTTTCCACAAGGGTGCCCCCTGTGCGAGCATGATTTCATCATCACTGGGCGCACGGCGTTTGGCTGTATCCGGCAGAATCACAATCGGGGCTTCCAGCCCTTTGGACCCGTGTACAGACATCACACGGATCATATTGCCGGCGGCCCCCATCTGGCGCTTGATTTCAAGCTCATCAGCCTGCATCCAAACCAAAAAGCCTGTGAGACTGGGAATGTCTGTACGTTCATATGCCAGGGCTTGCGACAACAGAGCGTTTATCCCGTCTTCAGCTTCTGCTCCAAGCCGGCCCAGAAGATTTATACGACCCTTGTGCCGGGTCAGAATACGTTCGATCAAATCAAACGGGCGCAAAAAGTCTGTTTGATCTCGCAGGTCGTTGATAATGACAAGTGTGTCGGGAAATTCATCCGCGCGATCGCGTAGTGCGGTCCATAAATATTTGCTTTCCCGGCGGTGGGCGAGATCGAAAAGCTGTTGTTCGCTCCAGCCAAACAGCGGAGATTTTAGCGCCGCTGCAAGAGACAGCGAATCTTCGGGTGTTGCGAGGAAAGACAGCAGCGCTGCAATGTCTTTTACCGCAAGTTCAGCGCCGACTTTTAGCCGATCGGCGCCGGCGATGGGCAGGTTTGCAGCTTTGCAGGAACGGATGATTTCAGAAAACAATTCTGAGCGGCGTTGTACCAAAATCAGAAAATCACCCGGTTGCACCGGACGACGCTGAAAGGTCCCGCGCGCAGCCCCATCTTCGGGAATTGTGACACCGGAATCGATCATCGCACGAATTTCGCCGGCAATGCGTTCCGCCAATATAACAGTATGATGACGCGCGCCGGGGCGATCAACAGGATCGGTCCAATCCCGGTCATCGTCCTCATCAACCTTTTGAACCAACGGCCAGACGTCCACCCGACCCGGAAGATCGGATTTAAAAGCGCGATGCAGCGCGTCTTTGTGAAAGCCGGCGCGGGGGCTGTCTTTGAAGACCTGATCAACCAATCCCAAAATGGCTGCCGAGGATCGAAACGAGAACTCCAGCGCTGCATTTTGCAAACCGGGTCCAGTTTCTGCAAGCCGGTCAGAAAATTCCGCCTGCATACGTAAGAACGCATCTGGATCTGCGCCTTGGAACGAATAGATAGATTGCTTCATGTCGCCGACCACAAAGATCGTGCGTTCCACTCCAGATCGCGCGCCCTCGCCGGCTGTGAATTCCTGCGCCAGCTTTTCAATCACGTCCCATTGTACGGGGCTTGTGTCTTGGGCCTCATCCACCAGAATGTGATCGATGCCACCATCCAGACGATAAAGCACCCAAGCGGCAACGGCTGGATCGTTCAGTAATTGACGTGCTTTGAGGATCAGATCATCAAAATCCAGCCAACCGCGACGCTGTTTACGTCGCTCGTATTCGGGCAAGAAGGCCGCTGCAAATGCATGCAGCTTATGAGATTTATTTACTGCAACCAGTGCAAGCCGGTTGGCACGGGCCTCTTCAACACGGCGCATGAAGGGTTCCAACTGATCCATCAGGCTTAGATTGGCTTCGCGGATCTTCTTTGTTGGAAAGCTGTTTATCTTGGCGCTAAAGGGAGATTTGGCAGAAGCTCCGGTTAGAAAAACGGACTCTAATACGGGTAAGTCTGCCAACGTTGGATGACTGATACCTTGCAGTTTTGTAGCGGCTTTTTGGTCCGTTGTTCCCCCTGCAGATAGCGCATTGCGCAGCTGGTTGATAACATCAGCCTCCCCCCCGCAGAAAACGCGCGCCTCTAGTGCGGTTGCGTCAAAATCGCTGGGCACATCGAACAGAGCGCACAGTTCTGCGCGTGATAGCGGTATTTCAAACGCGGCGCGGCGCTGGCAGATGGCGGCCGTGATCGTTTGAAAATCGCTGCCTGCAACATGTGGCGCGAGTGCTTCGACTAAATCAGCTTGCTCACCTCTCGCAAGATCTTCCACCACTTCAGCCTGCAATAACGTCGCTGCTCGTTCTTCCATTTCAGAGAATTGTGGGCTGACACCAGCCTCTAGGGGGAAGCGTCGCAACAGAGACGAACAAAAGGAGTGGATCGTCTGAATTTTCAAGCCACCGGGTGTTTCAATCGCGCGCGCAAACAAGGTGCGGGCCTGTGCCAGCCCATCAGGCGTAATAACATCTTCGGCCCCTAGATCCGTCAAGGCACCGATCAATGCGTTATCGGGTAACATTGCCCATTCGCCCAACCGTTTGAACAGCCGGTTCTGCATCTCGCTGGCAGCGGCCTTGGTGTAGGTGAGACATAAAATATGTTGGGGTTGCACGCCTTTTAAAAGCAGGCGTGCTACACGGTCGGTTAGAACCTTGGTTTTGCCTGAACCGGCATTAGCAGCAAGCCAGGTGGAGGCATCAGGCCGGGCTGCGCGGAATTGCGCCTCGGATGCAGCGTCGCGTGCAGTCATGTCAGGTGTTCCTGTTTCGCCTCAGAGCTTCGATCCCATTCGCCAAATCTTGCAAGATGGTCATAATCGCCGGCGATATCGTCTCGGTGCACCATACGCCGACTGGAATATCCCTGGTTTGGATCAAAATAGGCCTCGATGAGAGATTTAAGCTCTGTCCAGATTTTTGCCGGCGGTTGTTCATCCAAGGGGGCGCGAACCTCTTTTAGGCTGCTGCCTAAACCAATGAAAAGTGCGCGCTGGACTTCGGATGGGCCAAGATCTGCAAATGCACCTTCTTCAGCCATTGCCGCTTCAATCAAGAGCTGTTTTTCAAATTTCTTCTGTTGGGCTTCAGAAGGCGGAGCCCCTGTTTTGTAGTCATACAAATGCAGGAAACCGCGATCATCCATATCTATTCGGTCAGCACGGCAGGCGATGGTGAAATCAAGCGGTTCCAGCCTCGCCTCTCCTTTGGCTTCAAATGCAACGGGGCGTGCGCGGCGTTGGCGTTCTTTTTCCGCTTGGATAAATTCATCTGCAATGCGTTTGATACGCGACAGCCATAAGGTGCGAGCAATGGGCCACGGAACATGTTCAGCCAAAAGCTGATGGGCTGCTGTGATCAGATTGTCTGAATGCAACGCATCCGGGTTTGCAAGCGTGTCTTTAATGAAGGTTTCAAACACCTCATGAACGACAATACCGCGTAACAGGGCATCAGGTTTCTGTACCAGAGAATCCAATGGTTTCAGGCGCAACACATGTTTTGCGTAAATAGCATACGGGTCGCGGATCAGACGCGGTATTTCCGTTATGGTCAACCGGCGGGGTCGAGCGCTTACTGGGGGGCAGGGAGCGGGGCGGGGTGCCGCTGGCGCCGGACGCGGTGTTTCCAATACATCCGCCCAACCCAGCCATGTTTGACCGCGCGCGCGCATTTCAGACAGAAGCTGAGGGCCGTGCAGATCTGGCAGGCCTGACAAAAGGTTTGTCATCCGGTTCAACCAGCGCGAGGGAACCGTGTCGGATTCGTCAGACCGTTCTGCACGGGTTAGCCAGACTTCAGGCGCGGCGATGGCTTGCTGAAAGTCATGAGCCGCCAGACCAATCCGACGTTCAGGCAGCAAAAGCCCAGCCTGATTGCGCAATTGGCGGTTCAACCATGGATCTGGCGCGGCTGCTTCGGGCCAGCTGCCTTCGTTCAAGCCGCCAAGGATGACGAGGTCTGCGCCCTGAACACGTGCTTCTAGTGTGCCCCAAATCATAATTGATCCATAGGGTGCGTCCCTGTCGCGCACTTCTCCTTGGCTCAGCAAAGCACCCAACAGATCGGCAAAATCCTGCGCGGACATCTCGCCTCCAAAGGGGGCCTCAGCGGTAAGGGTTTCGATCACTTTCAGCGCTTCACGACCAGCCTTTTGATCCCAAAGCGTGCCGGATCCTTCGTCCGCGCTGCCTGTTGAGAGCTGTTCGGCCAATTCCCGCAATTTGTTGACCCACATTGTAAGCGGGAGCGCGTGTTTCTGGGTTTTCTCGTTAAAACAGCCGGTTAACCATTGGATCCAGCCGGGGATGAGATCGCGCTCCATCCCAAAAGCGGCAAAGCTTTCGCCATCTGGGAAAGGTGGCCCATTGCGGCGCATATGCAGTTCTAGTTCCCGCGTATGACGCAGGTGATCTCCACGCGCGCCGCCATCATGGCACAGCGGATGTTTGAGGAGAGTAAATAGCGCATCTGGTGTCAATGGCCGACAAAACAGCCCGGCAACATGGCGTAAGAACCGCCCTGGTGGCGAGAGTTGCAAAGGGAGGCCTGCAGAATCATCTGGCAGAATATTCCAGCGATCCAAGGCCGCAGAAACCTGACGCGTTAACATACGATCCGGGGTAATTAACGCAGCGGTTTGTCCATCTTCTGCGGCTTTTCGTAAGCGCAATGCAATCGCCAGTGCCTCTGCGCGAGGGCTTGGCGCCTCCACCAGCGTTAGGTTTTGTGTGGCATGGTCGAGATCTTTGAGCTTTGGTCCCTCGCTCATCCAAGCATCTGTGACTGGGGCCGGGCGCAGGGCGAGAGAAACCAGACGATTGCGTGCAGGTGAGGGAGGCTGTTCCTTGGTCCAGAGCTGAACATCTTTCGGTTCCATCTCTAGATCGCGCATCATCTTGTGAAATCGATATTGTGGGTGGTCTTCTGAAATGAGCGGATCATCCAAACCTGCCCAAACGGCATCTGGTTGATCGAAATCATAACCGGGAAGAATGATTGCGCCTTGTGGCAGGCGGGCTATGGCCTCCATCAGCATCAAGGTTGTTCCACGTGAACCGGTGGAGCCGGCCAGGATAATGGGATGTTGTGGTGGGGAAACCTGCCATTGGTGGATTAGGTTTTCTACCATTTGGCGTTGGCGCGCCTGTGAATCCATTGCGCCATCGTGCAGTGCAACAAATTCATCTGCGATACCAATAAACGCCTGCGCCCGTGCCCAATGTCCTGACATGTCAGATACATCAAGGGTTCGGATTGTATCGGTGCTCACTCCTTCGCCCTGCATTTCGTCAATCAATTCCGCCAGACTGTCCGAGAGGTCATAAAGCGAAGCACGCGCTGCAAGATCAGGCTGTGCATCCAGTAACTTCGCAATCAGTTGGGAGAGTTCTAATCGCCGCCGAAGGGGTGGAAGCGCAGGAGGCAACCCATTCAATGTTGCTTGTTGGGACAGATCCGCCAAGAGTGACAGTTTTGGGAGCAACAGCGCTGGGCCTGCATCGAACAATTGTCGCACGCGTCGCTTCATACGGGCGGTGTTTACGATCACTTCAGCACGTGCCAGTTCCTGTGGTGGCAAATGGCGTGTGCGCGCAACCAGACCATGCACAAGGGCGCGTGGAAAGTCTACACCGCAGGGGACGGCAAACAGTCGGGGCAGCGCGCTTGGATCAAACATTTTTGGCCATTAAGTCTTCAGCTTGCGTGATACCTTCGGGTGTTCCAACATCACACCAAAAGCCGGGATATTCGACGGAATAGAGTCTGTTTTCCTGTGCCATCATGTCCCACACAACATTGAGCGAAAAGGACGTTTCAGGGATGTCTTTCAGCAGATCTGTTTTGAGGATTTGCACACCGCTATAGACCAGGTTCCCACCACGGATCAACGCGCCCGTATTTGTGACCGAGAAATCACCAGTGCCTCTACGGCCCACGCAGCGCTTTATGGGCACACAAACCAAGAGTGCGTCCATTTGCGATGGATCCCAGGCTTTGGCTGCGCAGCTGAGCGGGTTTTCCCCTTTCCAAATGACATCTGGATTAACGGTAAACACCGGATTGGGGCCCAGCGAAGGCAAAGCATTGCGCAGGCCCCCACCGGTATCCAGAATTTCAGAGGCTTCGTGACTGATTTCCACGCCTTTTGGTTCCAGATGTTGGTGTAGCGGGGCCGGTAGGTAATGGGTGTTGGCCACGATGATGTCGGCACCAAATTGATCGATCAGATCCAATGCGTGATCTATCAGCGGACGTCCTGCAACGGGGACCATGGGTTTTGGCATTTCAAGCGTTAAAGGACGCATGCGTGTGCCAAAGCCCGCCGCAAATAGCATTACGGACTTAGGAGTATGATCGGTCATGGTTGTAGTTTTTCCAATGTCTCGGGCGTTGGTTCAGGAAGCGCGACACGTAAAATATCAGCTATAGGATGTAAGGCAGGCTGGTCCAACCCGCGGCAGATATAGCGCCAAACTCGCGGTATGAACTGCAGGTATTTTGGCTTATTATACTGCTGTGATAACCGTGCAAAAACACCCATGATCCGGATGTTGCGTTGCACACCCAAACGCCAATACGCGGTTTCAAAGGATTGAGCCTCGATACCCGTTTGTGCAATGTAATGCGTGATCATTTGACGTTCCAATGTAGGGGATACATCGCGTCTGGCGTCCTGCAACAGCGACACGAGATCATAGGCCGCATGCCCTACAAAAGCATCCTGAAAATCTAACAGCCCGACATTTGCCTTGCCGCTCCGCTCAGGTAGCCAGATCAGGTTTTCAGCATGAAAATCGCGCTGGGCTAACACTTTTGGTGCCACCGTGATGTGTTCCATAAGAGGTTGGAACGTTTCAGTAAATAATTGCCACAACGCTGGATCACTCCCCCAAATTGGAGTGCGGTAGTGGGTAAATGCCAAATCACACATCTGTGTGAGGTGATGTGCATCGTAAGTGGCTAAACCGGCAGGTAAAGGCGTGTTGCGCAACGCAATCAGGACCTCTGTCGCAGCCGTATAAAGATGAAGCTCTTTTGCTTCATCGTTTTCGATCACCTCTTTAAAGCGCGTATCTCCCAGATCTTCGAGGAGCAAAAAACCGTTGTCAGGATCTTCGGCCAGAATTCTAGGCGCGCTAAAGCCATGTTTTACAAGATGCTGAGCGATTTTCACAAATGGGCGGATATCTTCGCCGTGTTTTGGTGGCGCATCCATCAAAACGGCTGTCGTTGCGCCAAGCTGTAACCGTTCGTAGCTGCGATTGGAGGCATCACCAGCAAGGTATGACGGTATAGCCTCGCGCCAGGGTGTTGTTTCCAGAAAGCTGCGTTTCAGGTGATTGCGATCTGTCATGATGTGGCCTGCGCGATCAAGCGATCCCATTTGGGATCTTGCCAATGTAAGGAAAGCGCACGTGCATTTTCATCACTGTCCGAGAGCGAAAAGCGCATTCTTAACGCATGTCCGGGGGTGAGTTCCGCAAGTTTTTCTGGCCACTCTACCAAAGTGATTGCGTGATCAAATGCTTCAAACAGGCCTAACTCTTCGACTTCTTCCAATGAGGATAGACGATAAAGATCGCTGTGCCAGATTTCGCTGTCTGGTCCGTCATAGATTTGCACCAGGGTGAAGGTGGGAGAGGGGACGTCTTCGGGAAGGGGGAGCAGCGATTGTATGAGAGTGCGTGCAAAGAATGTTTTACCTGCGCCAATCTGACCTTCCAGTAAAAGACAATCCCCAGGTAAAAGCGCGCCTGCAAAAAGGCGCGCCAGATCTTCTGTCTGTTCAGGCGAATTCAAAGCAAGAGATGCAGCGTGATTTGTCATGGCGCCACAATGACTTTGTGGCGCAAAAGCTGCAAGTCACTCGGTCCTTAAGATTGGCCAGCGATGGCAGTAAAGCGCTGTTGTTCCAAGGGAAGCGTCGGGGTATCGGCGGATTTAAAACGCACCATAGTTGCACCGTTTTGCAAAGCGCAAACCTGACAGATCAAATGATCTCCACTTCGTGTTTGCACATTACACCACCAAGGATCCCGATTTTCGGTACCAAGAGTAAAGTCGCGGATCGATCCCCAGGTCGATGTTGCAACAGACTTATCTTGCCACACGCGGCAAGCATCTACGATTGACACTTTCGCAAAGCTTGAATCTGGATCCATGTTCCACATCTTGTGGTACACTTCATTTGAGAAAGACATGGTGCCATCTTTGCTGAATACGGCGATTGCTTCGTCCATGTGATCCATGATCGATTGACCGACTTCCAGCTCAGAACGGAATTGACGTGTCAGAGTGATTTCTGCGGTGATGTCCTCGAACAAGAAGGCGATTGCCCCATCTGGGTGTGGACGACCTGAGACGGCATAAACTGATCCTGATGGCATGGACCATGTCTCCTGATATCGACCTTCAGCAGCTGCTTCTAGCAGGTCCGCCATTTGGTGGCGCCAGCTGGAATAGTTCTTTGGTTCAGGCATCATGCGTTGATCCCGAAGACGGTCAAAAAAGGTCAGCATATTTGGGCGCGAGCTGAGAAAGCTTGCAGGCAGCGCTGTAAGGTCAATTAATACCGGATTGAACAAAACCAGCTGTCGGTTCCGGTCAAAAATCGCGAGACCGATCGAGAGCTGTGCGAAGGTTTTCGCAAGCGTTTGTACAAAATTGCGCTGGGCAACCTCTGCATCAACCACAGCATTCACATCGACGGCATGACACAGCCAGCCCGCTTCGGTTTCTGTGGTCGATACATTATACCACAGCTTTTTTTCCATTTCTGGCAAAGGGATAGAGATACGCTCTGGACGACCACTTGCTTTGGGCTCTTCTAAGTCGGTGAACAAAGGCACCTCAAAGTCCACATCGCGACCACGGATTTTATTGCTGAGATCATCATAGGCAATATTGGTCCAGGTTACGTCACCTTCATCTGATTGCAACCAAACAGGGTAAGGAGCCTGATGCACTGCCGCACGCAATGTTGTCAGCTCTTGATCCAGAGATTTGTTTTGTTCTTCTATTGTGCTGCGACGCAATTGAACGCGCGTGATGCCGTCAATCCATTCGCAATGCGCCTCGCGGCTGTCGGCGTTTGCGGTGCCCGAAAGGACAAGAGGGCCGACATCTTTTAAGAAGTTAGGAGACTGTGGTAGGCCGGGATAACTGCGGGCCAATTGATCGCGTAGACTGCTCCAGTTGAAATCATCAGTTCGGTCACCGATGAATTTCTTTGCTCCAGAAGACCAGCCGATCAGCGTGTTTTCATCAAAGAGAAAAACCGCGTCCGTGCGCCCATCGCCGAGTAGCAGATCATGTTCCATGGATTTTGCACCAGAGGTAGGCGAGAGCCACCAGACTGCGACCGCAGCAGTTGCGGTACATAGTGCTGCCAGTATGATCCATTCTATTGAAACGATGTCCTGCATTATCCTGCCTCGATCAGTTCGTTGTTTCATACATCGTTGTTCATAATGGTTAAACGAAGTTTAATTGGTTGATGAAAAATAAATAATTAGACTACGATTTTCTTGTTTTTGCCCAAAGGAAGCGCCTGATCTCCCTCAATCGCATCAATTTTATGCCGCGGCCATGAGACCTGAACGATGGCACCGCGGCGGATTGTATTGGGCAACAGTGTTTGAAATGGATCTGAGCCGTTGGCAAATTGCAGTTGCGCGCCGCTGCGTTCCAGAAGCGTTTTGGCGATAAAAAGACCAAGCCCCATACCTTCATATTCTGGCCGCTGGCGCCGGTCAGTCTCGCTGCGTCTTTTGCGCACAAATGGATCGCCGATTCGACCAAGGAGGTGAGAAGGGTAGCCTACGCCGTCGTCACTTATTTTGACTGAAATGCTCTCATCGCTCCAGCTGGCCTCGACCCATACGTTTCCACGGGCAAAATCTACCCCGTTCTGGATTAGATTGCGAATGCCGTGGATGATTTCAGGTTTGCGCAGAATATTGGGTTGATCACTGTATTGGCTGTAAAGTGCGGCCACTTCGATGTGGATTTTTTTGCCGCGGGTCATATGCGGTTCGGCGGCTTCGTCTAGCACCGCTGACAAGGGAGCTTGTTGCATATGGAGATCAGATTTACCGGCCCGTCCCATATCACGCAGAATATCACGACAACGGTCAGCTTGATCCCGGATGAGTATTGCGTCTTCTTGCAATTCGGGACGTGTTTCCAGTTCTTCAGCCAGTTCCGAGCTTGCAAGTTTAATCGTTGCAAGTGGCGTGCCCAATTCATGCGCCGCTGCGGCGACAACCCCTCCGAGATCAGTCAGTTTCTGCTCACGAGATAAGGCCATTTGGGTTGCAGACAAAGCATCTGACATTGACCGGATTTCTGAGTTAATCCGATAGGAATATGCGCCGTTGAAGAGAATAGCGATGACAATCGCGATCCAATTTCCGAACATAAAGATTTCAGGGAGTACCAATTCACTGCCATCTGTCAGAACCAGTTCCAAATGAAATGGCAGTAAAAGTGTGACAAGGGCGACAGCTGATCCACCAATCGCAAGCGCAGAACGCAATCCCAGGGTCGAGGCTGAGATGGTTACAGGCCCCAGAACCAAGAGAGCAAAAGGATTGTTAAGTCCGCCTGTCAGATACAAAAGGAATGTCAGCTGCAGAAGGTCAAACATTACCATCAAAAAATTCTGATATTCCGTCAGGCGTTTGTTTGCGGGAAACATAAAGGTTGCCGCTAGATTGCTGACGATTGAGGTTCCGATTGCCAGAAAGCACAATCCCAAAGGTAACTGCAGACCATAAAGCCATTGTCCGATAAACAAAGCTGTCAGCTGGCCAAAAATCGCAACCCATCGCAAGAGCGTCAATGTGCTGAGACGGATCCAGTTGCTGCGCTCTTGGCCGTTCATTAACGGTGGGGTGCTCTCGCTCATGTGACGCTTTGCTCCAGTTGAACCTTGGGAAATACATGATAGGACATGGCAGAACCATTTTTGAAGTTTTCGAAATGGCTAATGGTCTGGCTTAAAAGGTGCTGCAATGACTCGACTTTTTGCAATTTTGGCCGCAACAGCGGCGGTTGGCGCGATGGGGGCTGCTTGGTATGTAACGCAATCGCGTGACAGGGATCAATTTGCGCAATGTCGCAGCAGTCAGATTGCAGGTGGAGCAGCTGCGATTGGTGGCCCGTTTGAGCTTGTCAATGCTTCGGGGGAGACGGTATCCCACACCGATGTCATCACTGAGCCATCTCTAATTTACTTTGGGTATACGTTTTGCCCGGATGTCTGCCCCTTTGATCTGGCGCGCAACTCTGATGCTGTGGATGTTCTGGCCGAAAACGGACAATCGGTGACCCCGATTTTCATTTCAATTGACCCCGAGCGCGACACGCCAGAAGTCGTAGGTGATTTTGCCTTTAATCTGCATGATAAGATGATTGGTCTCACCGGATCTGCTGAACAGGTCAAAACGGCCAGCAAAGCTTATAAGACTTACTATAAAAAGCAGGAAGGTGATCCAGAGTATTATCTGGTTGACCACTCTATCTTTACCTACCTAGTAACCCCTGAACACGGGTTTCTTGAATTTTTCCGGCGTGAGGACACGCCAGAACAAATGGCAGAAAAAGTTGGCTGTTTTCTAGAAAATGCCTGATTCAGACTGAGCCAAGCGCGGCGATTTGACCTTTTGATAGACTGAAACATATCGTTCAGAAGGCAAACGTCGCGGCCAGCGGAAAGGATGAGACTATGGCAGATATTGATCCAGAGGCACTTGGGGCCGATAAAAGCCTCTTATTGGTTGACGATGACGAACCTTTTCTACGCCGTTTGGCAAAAGCCATGGAAAAACGTGGATTTGAGGTAGAAACAGCTGGCTCTGTTGCTGAAGGAACTTCAATTGCAACCGCGCGACCTCCGGCCTACGCAGTTGTGGATCTACGATTAGATGATGGCAATGGTCTGGATGTTGTGGAAGCATTACGCGAGCGGCGACCGGATAGTCGTATTGTTGTGCTGACAGGATATGGTGCTATTGCAACCGCTGTGGCTGCGGTGAAAATTGGCGCAACAGATTATCTGTCCAAGCCTGCAGATGCGACAGATATTATGAACGCGCTTTTGGCAACTGGTGATGAATTACCACCGCCACCAGAAAACCCAATGAGCGCGGATCGCGTCCGATGGGAGCACATCCAGCGCATCTACGAATTGTGCGATCGCAACGTTTCAGAAACTGCTCGTAGGTTAAACATGCATAGGCGCACGCTGCAGCGTATTCTGGCAAAACGTAGTCCACGTTAGGAGCACACAATGACTGATCGCACTTTGGGAGCACATGATAAGCCATCTCCCGAAGGCGGTTGGTCTGAAACATGTGTGACACTTAATTCTCCTTATGTTGTACCGCCGCTGATTAGCGGTTTGGTACAGCCTGCCGGAATATTGGCTGCAGATGGCAGTTATTGTGATCACGGGGCTCTGTGGCGTCGGCATCGGTCAATCACGACGCCACCTGACATCCCTTCAAACGTACCCGATCAGCTTGCGGGGCGTTGGCTGTGGGGCGGTGTGCTATGGGCTCATTTTGGCCATTTCCTTGTTGAAAGCACCTCGCGCCTTTGGGCATTGGATGACTTGTCAAAAGATATAGATGGTATCTTATTCATCCCGAAGCGTCCTAGTGAGGAAACCGAAATCCGTGGTTTTCATCGTCGGTTTGTTGATCTGATTGCACCCGGATTGCCGATACGGGTTGCCAATCAGCCGACGCGTGTTGAAGAGCTTATTGTCCCGGGGCAAGGGTATGGTTTGGGACAGATCATTTCTGGAACACAACGGTTTCGAAATTTTATTCAAAGCAGATTTGCGTGTGATATTGCGCCGGAAGGTCCGGACAAACTTTATATTTCTCGTTCCAAATTGGGTCTGCGCAAGGGAGGGTTACTTGGGGAAGAGCAGCTTGAAACTCTTCTAGAAGAACAGGGATACACTATTTTCCATCCGCAAGATCACAGTCTTGATGTGCAACTCGCTCGGTATAAGGCCGCAGATAAGATCGTTGCAGTGGATGGCTCTGCCCTGCATCTCTATGCGATGGTCGGACGTTCTGATCAGAAGGTGGCGATGATTTTGCGCCGTATGTCAGGAGCCAGCCAGCAATTGGTGGACAATGTTTCTGCGTTCACTGGCTGCGGTATGGTCGTCGTAAACGCTTTGCGCACGGAATGGCTACCGATTGATCAGCAAAAATCAAACCGGTTGAGCTTTGGCGAATTGGACCACAGTAAGGTTGCGATTGCACTGAGTGCGAAAGGGTTTATAGCAGCTGACAGCGAATGGCCTGCGTTGAATAGCCGCGAACGGCGCAAGTTGCTTTGGCGAAAAGGTATACGCGAAGATGAAAATTTCGTGGAATCGCCTGAATTCCGCAAAAAAGCTATTCGAGAGATGCGACAAAAGCGCCGCGCCAGACGCGTCGCACGTTTGGCTTCGGAAGGGGATCAGAGCGCTTCGAGCAACTCTTGATGTCTTGAAACAAAATCGTATCTCACCTCTTTAGGAGGGCGTAGGTCAATTTTCAGATCTTGTATTATTTCGGGTTTTGGGCGACCAAAAAATTTGCTGGCTTCTTGTTCTGAAAATCCGGCAATCTGCACGGCTTCCATCCACGCACTGATTTTGTCTGCGCGTTTAATCTGCGCTTTGACAGTCTTCGGTAAAATTGCGGGTAGGCCAAATCGAATATGAATAGCGGCCATTAAGCGATCGTCTAGTATGCCATAATCCGGTCCTACAGCGGCCTTTACGGGTGAAATCATATCACCAATGACGTATTCTGGAGCATCATGCAGCAATGCCGCAAGCTGCCATTTGACTGGGGCTTTAGGATTGAGGCGGGTGAATAAGGTTTCAACCAGGAGAGAGTGTTCAGCCACTGAATAGGCAAAATCGCCGCGTGTTTGACCATTCCAGCGCGCGACAAAGGCCAATCCATGGGCAATATCTTCGATTTCAATATCAACCGGTGTTGGGTCCAATAGATCCAATCGGCGACCTGAAAGCATCCTTTGCCAAGCTCTTGGTGTTGTTGGCATTTTTTACTTTCCTCAGTTTAAATTACAGCGCCGGGTTGTTCTTTTACGAGGCGTTTTACGGTGGTGTATCCACAAAAACTTGAGCCCGCGTGTGTTTGTAATACGCCAGAAGGCACCCCATCTTTATTTCATGAGAGTGGTCACGCCCTCATGTGGCGCTCTCGCTTAGACGAACCTCTAGCGAAAGGAGCTTGTTATGTTCAAGCGTTTATTGAGCACCTGTATTGTCTTTGGAATGGCAGCAACAGCACCCCCGGCCTGGGCGATGAATTGTGCAGATCGTTCGGTGGTGATTGAGCGATTGCAAAGCAAATTTTCTGAAACACTGACCGTAGGCGGTTTGCAGAATAATCGTCAAGCTTCATCACTGGTTGAAATCTGGTCATCTGGTGAAACGGGAACATTTACAATTCTGGTCACACGGCCAAATGGGATCAGCTGCGTTGTTGCTGCAGGTACTGATTTCTTTGAGGCACTGCCCGACACAACGCCGATTGGCACCCCAAGTTGATGCACAGCAACGTTATGCGTGTTTTCACGTGGAACGTGGCCATGTTCGTTGCTTATAAACCTTTGCGATGTTAGCTCCTGCCCAAGAAAATCCCAAACCGGAATGGAGCTGACTATGGCTGGGGACTATATCGTCAAGGACATCACGCTGGCTGACTTTGGTCGCAAAGAGCTGGATATCGCTGAAACCGAGATGCCAGGCCTGATGGCGCTGCGCAAAGAGTATGGCGAAGAGAAGCCGCTCAAAGGGGCGCGGATCGTTGGTTCGCTGCACATGACCATTCAGACAGCGGTTTTGATCGAAACACTGGTCGCGCTGGGCGCAGATGTGCGTTGGGCGTCTTGCAACATCTTTTCAACACAAGATCACGCAGCGGCGGCAATTGCGGCAGGTGATATCCCTGTATTTGCGATCAAAGGCCAGTCTTTGGAAGAGCATTGGGACTATCTGGACAGATCTTTCCTGTTTGAAGATGGTCCAAACATGATTTTGGATGATGGCGGCGATGCAACGCTGTATGTCTTGCTTGGCGCGCGTGCTGAAGCGGGTGAAGATATCATCCCAGTTCCCACCTCTGAAGAAGAGACTGTGATCAAAGCGCAGATCCAAAAGCGGATGGAGCAATCTCCGGGTTGGTTTACCAAAACCCGTGATGCAATTCTTGGTGTTTCTGAAGAAACAACCACAGGTGTGCACCGTTTGTATGAGCTGCAGAAAAATGGCCAGCTGCCATTCCCTGCGATCAATGTGAACGACTCTGTTACCAAGTCGAAGTTCGACAACAAATATGGCTGCAAAGAATCTCTGGTAGACGGAATTCGCCGCGCGACCGACACGATGATGGCCGGCAAAGTTGCGGTTGTTTGCGGTTACGGTGACGTAGGCAAAGGCTCAGCTGCATCATTGGCCGGTGCGGGTGCACGGGTCAAAGTGACCGAAGCTGATCCGATTTGTGCGCTGCAGGCCGCAATGGATGGTTTTGAAGTGGTTCTGCTGGAAGAAGCGCTGGACGCGGATATCTTTATCACCACTACGGGGAACAAAGACATCCTGCGCATTGAACACATGCGTGAGATGAAAGACATGGCGATTGTGGGTAATATCGGCCACTTCGACAATGAGATCCAGATTGCCAACCTCAAGAACCACAAATGGACCAATATCAAAGAACAAGTTGATATGGTCGAAATGCCTTCGGGCAATCGTCTTATCCTGTTGTCCGAAGGGCGTCTTCTGAACCTTGGCAATGCAACTGGCCATCCATCTTTTGTGATGTCAGCTTCTTTCACCAATCAGGTACTGGCGCAGATTGAATTGTTCCAACGTGGCGATCAGTACAAAAACGAAGTCTACATCCTGCCAAAGCATCTGGATGAAAAAGTGGCCGCGCTGCATCTGGAGCGCGTGGGTGCGAAACTGACAAAACTGACATCTGAACAGGCTGCCTATATCGGTGTAAAACCTGAAGGCCCGTTTAAACCAGAGCATTACCGTTATTAAACGTGCTTTGAAATAGATTTGAAAACGCCGCCCTCAGGAGACTTTGGGCGGCGCTTTTATTTGGGGGAATGATTTATAAATCTTTTCCTTTGCGGATCACGGCACCGTGACTAAGCTCCTTGTCAATAAAGATTGAATTTTTGAACCGGGGAGCCCGACATGGGAAAACGAGACGATCTGATTGCGCAATATGCTGAAGACCTGAAGGCAAAATGTGGCATGGAGCCAGATATGGATTTGTTGACCAAAGTCACAATTGGTTGCGGTCCGGCAATTTATAACGCGGATGCGTCAACTGTCGCATCTTCACAAGAGTCTGAGTTGGAAACCGTAAAAACCAACTTTCTCATTAAAAAACTTGGCCTTACGGATGGTCCAGAGTTGATGGATGCGATTAATGCGGTCGTGGAAACCTATGGCCGATCAGAACGGAATAAATATCGCGCTGTTGTCTATTATATGCTGACCAAACATTTTGGCAAAGAAGCTGTATACGGCTAACAATTAATGCCCATAAATGCCTCCCGCCCTTTGGTGGTGAGGCATTTTTCCTAAGTCCATGAAAATTTGAGCAGAATTCTCCGCGCTTATGATTTGCAGAATCAGAGGGGCTGGGGATAACTTTGATCTACAGGCTAGGATGGCCGAACCGATATTCTGATACGCGTGTGGTGGTAATGGAGCACGCGGGGTGGAAGGGAAGGTTCTGTTCGTCCCGGAACCTTCCCTTTCTTATTGTGAAATGCGCTGCGTTAACATCATTACGTACATGCCAATTGATATCAGGCGGGGCTTGTTGCGCCCATTTTGCAGATAAGCTCCCATTCTTCAGCGCTGACAGGTTGCACTGATAGACGGGGGCTTTTTACAAGTGGCATATTTCCCAGTTCCGCCGTCGCCTTGATCTGTTCTAGCGTGACAGGCTTTGTAAAACTCTGGCGCGCCTTGATATCCACGCAGTCCCAACGGGGATCATCAATCGTGCTGTCTGGATGGCTTTCAGCGCAGATTTCGACGATGCCGACGATCGCTTTTTCTTTTTGAGAATGATAGAAAAACCCAAGGTCTCCGAGCTTCATTTGCCGCATGAAATTGCGCGCTTGATAGTTGCGCACGCCGTCCCACTCTTCACCGGTTTCGCCCTTGGCTCGCTGTTGGCTCCAGCTCCAAGCGGAAGGTTCCGATTTGAACAGCCAGTAGGCCATCACCCGATAACCTTTTTCCAGACGATCAATTCAACTGACTCAAAAAGACCGGCTTTGGCGTAAGGATCATTGTCGGCCCAGTTTTGTGCAGCGGTCATGTCTTCTACATCTAAGATGATCAAAGAACCGATCATGTCGTCAGTGTCTCCCAGCAAAGGTCCGGCTTGGGCGACGACACCTGTCTCTTCGATATAAGCAAGGTGCGCCGTGCGATTGTCCAGGCGTGTTTGCAAGTTTCCTGATTTGTCGCGTGCGATGAGGGCAATCAGCATGTTATTCCTCTTTCAATGGTCTGTTGAGCAGTTGAGCGGTGGCTTCGGTGATCGTCAAGCGTTGATCCAGTAAAGCCACAACAGTTTGAGTAATTGGCATATCGATCCGCATGTCTGTTGCCTTAGCATATGCTGCACGCGCGGTGGCGGCGCCTTCGACGGTGACGTTTGGGTCAAAGGTGTCACCGGCGCCGATGGCCAATCCCAGTCTGTAATTGCGAGAGAGGTCAGATCCACAGGTCAGTGCAAGGTCTCCAAAGCCAGAAAGGCCTGCAAGTGTCTCTCGTTTAGCCCCAAGTGCCAGCGCCATGCGCTGCATTTCAGCAAACCCACGGGTCATCAATGCAGCACGTGCACTATCGCCAAGACCTGCACCGATGACGGCACCGCAAGCGATGGCGAATACATTTTTGAGTGCTCCGCCCAGTTCAGCGCCAATTGTATCCTGTGTGCGATATAGACGCAGATTGTGCGTTGTCAGCTGGTCTTGTAGATTTTTGGCTGTTGTGGAGGTGGCGCAGGCCAGAGTTAAAGCGGTCGGCAACCCTCGCGCGATATCGGCTGCAAAACTGGGGCCTGTCAAAAGCGCAGCACGTTCATTTGGCAACACCGCGCGCAGTACACCGATTGGGCCAAGGCCAGTGTTCAATTCAACGCCTTTACAACATGCCACAAGTGTTTTTGACCGTAGAAAGTCCTTGTTTTCCAAAAGAAAGTTCCGCATTTTTTGCATCGGGACAGCCAAGAGAAGCGTATCTGCCTGCGTGGCTTTGTTCAGATCAGAGCTGACAGTTAAATGATGTGGGAAAGGAAGTGAGGGCAATCGTTTTTCGTTTGTGCGCGCATGATGCATTGCGTTTGCATGGTCTATATCACGTGTCCAAAGTGTAACGGGTGACATATCAGCCAGTGAGATTGCCAAGGCGGTTCCAAATGCGCCGGCGCCCAACACTGCAACGCTCATGCTTTTGCACCTTTGCGGCCACTGCCCAGAAGCGCGGGGCTTGTCTGATCCAGAGGCCAGCGTGGGCGTGCGGCCAGATCCATTCCATCCCGCGCGCCGGACTTGAAACGTTCAAGGCCTGCATAGGCAATCATTGCAGCATTATCTGTACATAAGGAAAGAGGCGGCGCAGTGAAGGCAACTCCAGCGTCCGTACTTGCAGCTTCTAACCCCTTGCGAATGGCTGTATTAGCAGCAACGCCACCGGCTACTGCAATTGTGGGGTGGCTTGGGTTACTTTCAAGGTAAACAGCAAGAGCACGGCGTGTTTTGCCCACCAGGACATCCACAACAGCCGCTTGAAACCCAGCACAGAGATCGGCGCGATCCTGCCGGGTCAGCCCGCCTTGTTTTTCCGCGATCTGATCGCGCATGCGCATCAGCGCAGTTTTCAGGCCGGAAAAGGACATATTGCAATCAGGCCGGTCCAGCATCGGACGAGGAAAGCGAAACCGTTTGGCATCACCCTGTGCGGCTTCGGCCTGAACTGCGGGGCCACCGGGCTGCGCAAGACCCAGCAAGCGGGCGGTTTTGTCAAAGGCTTCGCCGGGTGCGTCATCGATCGTGCCACCAAGACGGGTAAAATCCTCGGGACCACGGGCAATCAGGAACTGGCAATGGCCACCTGAGACAAGCAACATGAGATACGGATAAGGAATTTGATCCGTGAGCCGCGGCGTAAGCGCATGACCAGCAAGGTGATTTACACCAATCAATGGCAGGCCGGTTGCTGCAGCAATGCCTTTGGCGCACATAACACCGGACATAACACCGCCGATCAGTCCGGGTCCTGCGGTGACTGCGACGGCATCCAGATCAGCGAGCCCTATTTTCGCATCCGCTAAAGCATCACGTACGCAAAGGTCCAGTTTTTCGGCATGCGCGCGCGCTGCAATTTCTGGCACGACCCCCCCATAGGCACTGTGAAGGTCTGTTTGTCCAAAGACAATCGAAGATAAAATTTCAGGTTGAGCGGAACCCTGTTCGCGGACAACGGCTGCTGCTGTATCATCACAGCTGCTTTCCAGTCCCAAAATGGTGATTGTCCGTTCCATGGCCTTACCGTTGCATCAAAGTGGCTTGGGGGCTACCACCTATTTAACCATCTAACAATCCCAGGAGATCGTGATGACGGTGCTCTTGCTGACACGGCCAAAAGACGCTTCGGCGCGGTTTTGGAGCCAGTTCACCGCTGATGAGCAAGCATCTTGGCAGAGTATTGTATCGCCCCTTTTGCAGATTGTCGCAAAAGAGGTATCGATTGATTTGTCGGGCTATGCTGGTGTGGTGTTTACCTCGGCCCATGCGGTGGAGATCACGTCGCAAAAGACGATGCAGCGTGGCCTTGCATTTTGTGTGGGAAGACATACCACAGACCGAGCTGTCGAATTTGGATGGGACGCATATTGTTTCGGGGCAAATGTCGATGGTTTTGTGCGTGCGCTTGATCCTGTTCAGGGGCCCCTCCTGCATCTTCGCGGACAGCATACACGTGGCGATCTTTGCAACCGATTGCAGAATCAGGGGCAACTTTCTGAAGAGACGATCGTATATGATCAACGGTATTGTTCGTTTTCAGCGGCTGCACAGCGGGCACTTGAGGCAGAAGTTCCGGTGATTGCGCCAATTTTTTCCCCTCGAACTGCAGAACAGTTTGTAAAACTCTGCAGCGCAGCGCAAAATCTGTATTTGGTGGCGATGAGTGAGGCAGTGGCCGAACCTTTATCTGCTTTGGATGCCAAAGACTTGATTGTTGCGCAGGATCCAACTGCTGCGGCGATGGCTGAAGGCGTGCGTTTGGTCGCAATGCGTTTGGCACGGGTTGAGGGTAATAAAACTGCGCAGTAGGGTGCGCACAAAGGTCGTTTGAGTTTTGACAACGGAAAGGGATATCGGCGTGGCAAAGAAGAGAAACTCCAAGGCACCGGCAGCAGCAAAAGCTGAAGTCGAAACTTTGGACCAAGACAAACGTCAGCACGGCGATGATGTGGTGGAGACAGAAGTAGGGATTGACGATGTCGAAACCGTAGAGAGCCTCTCTTCCGAGACCGAGACCGAGACCGAGACCGAGACCGAGACCGAGACCGAGACCGAGACCGAGACCGAGACCGAG
>NZ_FMWG01000002.1 GCF_900102795.1 Epibacterium ulvae
GTCACCGCCAAACCTAGTAAAATCCACAAAACTCTCAAGACGATAACAAAAAAAATACCCCTCAAAAGCCCCGGCTCAAAAAAGGGGAAAACACCAAAACAGACAAATCTGTCGCGGTGAAAAAGATCAAAACCGTGCGACACCGGAACATGATCTCATGGCTTAAATAAGCCCATAAGGGCAAAAGCCCAAAAAAGCGTCGCGGGATGGAGCAGCCAGGTAGCTCGTCAGGCTCATAACCTGAAGGTCGTAGGTTCAAATCCTACTCCCGCAACCAATAATAGCATAATATATCATGTTGTTGATGTTAAAGATGCCAAACCGGCCGCATCGGGGGCTGTTTGCGTTTTAGCGCTAATCTCTTATTGCATAGGTTCAAGTTTGGAAAGCCCCGCTTCAACACGAGGACCACTTCAAAGCCTGCGACGAGGGGGAAGACCTGTAGCGTGTAAGCGTCGCATATGGGGCAAAAATAGCACGACATCCCGTCGAGCATTAAAACCTCAATGATACTGAATAGTTGTATATTGATGATCAAAACATAACCTATCCAAGACACAGGCTGTCATTTGGCACTAAGCGATTTCAAACGATCCCAAATATGAGCCGCCACATCATTGCGGGTGCCCGACCGCAGGCGGACGGCATGAATTTGTGAGATAACTTGATAAAGCTCAGAGGCAACAGGGATGAGTTTTCCGGCGCTCACCCAGTGTTCGGCATAGTGGTTTGGAATAAGGCCCACATGCGTGCCAGCAAGCGTCAGGTAAGCTGTCGATTCGACGTTGCCTTGTGAAACTTCTGCGTTTTCCTCCAGAAGATGGATTTCGAGATGTTCGTCGATAGGGTTATTCAAGAAGCTATGGGCTGAAATTTTGCTGTCTTTCAGCCGGGCCTCTTGCGTCTTGGTGTCCATGGATTGACCGCATGGATGCTCTGGTGAGCAATATAACCCGCTTTTCTCGTCATAGAGATGCAGGCGAGATGCCATAGGTTTTTGCGACATCACGGGGTAAAAGGCGACCAGAGTTCATGAGCTGGCCAATCTCGTTTTAAACTTCTTAGGCCACAGGCGGCGGCCGTCTTTGCCGACGGGAATTGAAAAGCCGTAAGCATGAAAGATTTTTTCGATTTTCTGATCACTTAGGAGACCACTTAACGTTTGAGAGTTCATAATGCCTGTATCCTTTTAGGAGCAGCATAGGATTTCTCAAATGATGTGTTCAGGGGGCAAATGAGGGGGTAGATGCAACGCTTACTACTAAACAGCTTATCGGAATAAAAAAAGGGCGCGAGACCGTTTTTTCGAACTTGCGACCATCCCGGCAGCTTCGTGGTATAACTGATGGCGCGCCCCAAAATGGACTTAATCGAAATCTCACTAGGAATGTCCGAATGAGTGACGAGATCAAGTAGGGGAGTTTTTTCGAGGAAGGTTTTGAGGCTTTCGTCACCGGGATCACCAATTATCACATCGTTGGCGTCTATGAAGCGATCAATCGGCTTGGAATTATTCATACCTGAAACGCGTGAAGCAAGATCGAAGACCGAGGCATGTTTCTGTTACATGCCTCGGTCTTCGTGTTTCAAGCGCGGGACTGAAAAAAAGCGCAGGTTATGTTGGCAAAATTATGCGAATTCAGACATCTCTACGACACGTTTTTCGGCGATCGAGCGTTGGGCGGCCAGACCCATCTGCACAGCCCGTTTGCCATCCTCCAATGTCACATCTGGGGATTCCCGGTTTCCTCTGACCAGATCCAAGAAACCTTGGTGTTGGTAAAAGGTAGATCCATTGTGATCCCCAGCGTCTAGGATCCTTGGGTCAACTGGGATCTCTCTTAAGTGCGGCCCTTTTGGAGAACGCGGGCTCACAATAACCTGTGGAATTGGAGGGGCTCCTAAATGTTCTGGCCAGAACCGGCCGGGCCCCGGAACAAGAGCTTCTATCTTTCCGTCTGGGCCAACGGCTGAGATTTCTTCTTGGTAGCGAGAACCTTCGGCAAACATGCAGAGTTCAAGCATTGCACGTGTGCCATTGTTGAAATCAACGATCACATATCCATTGTCGAGAATATCGGGTGTCTGGCCTTCATAGCGTTCCTCCAAATGATTTGCATCCATCGCACCGGATGCCATTATGCGCACTGGCTCTGCCTTTAGCGCAAAACGCATGAGATCAAAGAAGTGGCAGCACTTTTCGACAAAGGTACCGCCTGTGTAGAGATTGAAGCGATTCCAGTCTCCGACTTTTTCAAGAAAGGGGAAACGATGTTCGCGAATTGTGAGCATCTTGATGCCACCGGTTGCTGCCTCCGCATCCGATAGCAAGGTCGCAACAGGGGGCATGTAGCGGTATTCCATGGCGACCCAAACGGGCGCCGGGTAGTGGGCCTGGAAATGATTGAGGCGTTGAATGTCATCCGGATCTGTAAACAGAGGTTTTTCGACCAGAACGGGCAGGGGACGTTTCTCTGCCAGAAGCTCTAGCTGTTCCATATGACAATGGTTGGGGCTAACAATCACCAGGCAATCGAGATTTTCAACCTCGAGTAGGGCGTCAATGCTGTCCATCATCTGGGCCTTTGGCGCAAAGCTTTGAGCAATGCGCGCCATGTCCGCGTCGGGCTCGTAAATCGCAGCGATTGAGGTTTCTGAAAGCAGGGCGATGTTTCGCAGGTGCTCCTGTCCCATCATGCCACAGCCGATGATGCCATATGAAATGTGACGAACCATCTGTGTTCCTTAGATTAGGCGTTGTATGTAGCGCACCTGATTTGTGTCAAACCAGGTGCGAGAATATTCAACCGCAGCGGGGCTTTGTGCCCAACTGAGGCGTTCGATGAATCCTGTAAGTGTGCCACTGCTCGGGCCAAACGACTGCGGAGCCCACTCAGGGACCGTGTCGATTGAAACACTGTCTTCTGCGCGGCTGATCCAAAAGCCAAGCTGTGCGCGATAATATTGATAAAGCGAGTCTACGAGGCTGCCTTCGGAAATACGTCCAGCTGCACCATCCAGCCAGATCTCTTCGACAGCGATGGGCGTGTCATCGAGATAGCGAAGACGCCGAATGCGCGTCGCCATGTCAGACGCACCAAAAGCAGGCAGGTCCGCCGGTTTTTCACAAAACGTGACCGATAGGGCATCTGCGCTCGGCAGTCCGCCACCTTTTATAAGCTCAAGACGAAACATCGAATAGACGCTATCAACGCGTTGGCTGTGGCGGACGTAATTTCCTGAGCCCTGAATGCGTTCTAGCAGGCCTTTGTGCTCCAGCTCAGTCAGTGATTTGCGCAATGTACGCACTGTGGTGCCATGCTGCTTGGCCATCTCTCGTTCTGGTGGCAGTCGTTCGCCATCGACCAAGCGACCGGCCGCGATCTCACGGATCAGCGTTTCACTGATCTGCACATACAGTGGCAAGGAGGTTGGGCTATTCCGGCGGTTTGTCATTTGCTTAGGCGATTCAGAAAAAATTGATACACCATTGATCTACATTAACGGGCGCGCTACGCAAGGGAAAGTTTACGTTGATCTATCGGAGGAATCACTCGTGACAGTCGTGCCTATTACCTCACCGGACCTAGATGCAGTCGAGGTCTCTTGGTTTGCGGCTCTATGTTCTGATGATTATCAGTTTCTTGGGGTTCCAGATGGTGATTTGCGTTCGTCTTGGGCGCATTGTTCAAATATCGTGAAAGAGGCTGAGGCGCAGGGGTTTCGCAATATCCTGTGCCCTTCGTCTTATCAGGTTGGACAGGACACGTTGTCGTTTGTCGCGGGTTGTGCACCAATCACGGAAAAAATCAACATGTTGGCGGCGGTGCGCTGCGGTGAAATGCAGCCGATCATGCTTGCGCGTACTCTTGCAACGCTGGATCACATGCTGGAAGGGCGGTTGACGGTGAATATCATCTCCTCTGATTTTCCAGGGGAAAAGGCAGACAGCAACTACCGCTATCAGCGTTCACGTGAGGTAGTCGAGATCCTGAAGCAAGCCTGGACCCAGGATGAGATCACCTACAAGGGCGAGGTCTATGATTTTGAAGGGCTCACGACAGACCCTGTGCGTCCCTATCAGGAAGGTGGCCCGCTTTTGTATTTTGGCGGCTATTCTCCGGCGGCTTTAGAGCTGTGTGGTCAGCACTGTGATGTCTATCTGATGTGGCCCGAGCCTAAGGAACAGCTGGCCGAACGTATGAAGGCGGTGAATACGGTTGCCGAAAAATATAATAGAACATTGGATTACGGCCTGCGTGTTCATTGCATCGTACGGGACACCGAAGCAGAAGCGCGTGAATACGCGGACTACATCGCGTCGAAGCTGGATGATGAATATGGTCAACTGATCCGGGAGCGTGCACTTGATTCTGGATCGCTTGGGGTTTCGCATCAAGCACGGGCGCGTGAGCTTGCGGATAAATTTGGCTATGTGGAGCCGAACCTTTGGACAGGCGTTGGTCGGGCGCGCTCTGGTTGCGGCGCCGCCTTGGTTGGTTCAACTGATCAAGTTATGAGCAAATTGGAAGAGTATCAAAAAATGGGGATGCGCGCCTTTATTCTTTCAGGCTATCCCCATCTGGAAGAAGCAAAACACTTTGGGGCACGGGTTATGCCAAATCTGAAAACCTGTTCGTTGCCTGAGGCCTATGGCCGGGTTCCGGCCAGCACCCCAAAGACCCCACTGGGTGTAGGAGAACGCCGCTAATGCAACGTATTGCACTGAATTCTGATCTGTCTTTTAGCCGCCTTGTCTATGGCATGTGGCGTATTGGTGACGTCGAGGACACATCTCCTGCGGCTGTTGAGGCGAAAATTCAGGCCTGTCTGGAGCAAGGTATCACCACCTTTGATCAGGCCGATATTTATGGTGCCTACACCGCCGAGGCAATTTTAGGTGGCGCGCTTAAGGCCAATCCAAGTCTGCGCAAGGAAATGGAGATCGTCACCAAATGTGATATCGTCGCGCCCATCGGCTGCTATTCTGACAAGCCGGTTAAATATTATGATACATCCCGTGCCCATATTGAAAAATCAGTGGATCGCTCTTTGTCAGAGATGGGGATCGAACAGATTGATCTGTTGTTGGTCCATCGTCCCGATCCTTTGATGGATCATAACGAGACGGGGGCTGCACTGGATGATCTTGTGGCGTCGGGTAAAGTGCGCACTGTTGGAGTGTCGAATTTTCGTCCGTGGGATTGGAACCTGCTTCAATCTGCAATGAAAAACCAACTGGTCACAAATCAGATCGAAATCTCTTTGTCTGAGATTTCTCCGTTCACAAATGGTGATATCGCTTTCCATCAGCAGCATGATCAGGCCATGATGGCATGGTCTCCATTAGGAGGCGGTAGCTTGATGACGGGTGATGGTGCGGTTGCCACGGCGTTGGACAAGGTGGCCAATGCACAAGGGGTAGATCGTGCTGCGGTGGCTGTCGCATTCTTATTGCGCCACCCGTCCAAAATCCTGCCGGTTCTTGGGACAAATAATTTGGATCGCATTGCAAAGATTTCGGATGCGTTGAAAGTCGAGCTGGATCGTGAGAGCTGGTTCACATTGTATGAAGCTGCACTGGGCAACGAGGTGCCATGAACGATATGACTCCCACAGCGCCGACACGTTTTGTACCGGGTGAAGATAACACACGACTGTTGCGAGATGCTTTTGGGCGGTTCGCAACAGGTGTGACTGTTGTGACGACGGATAGTCCAGATGGCGTTGTCGCAATCACGGCCAATAGTTTTTCATCTGTGTCGCTGAACCCGCCGTTGGTAATGTGGGCCCCCGACAAGGCCTCCCGTCGTTTTCCGTATTTTGAGAAAGCGGAACATTATGCCGTTCATGTGCTTGCAGCTGAGCAAAAGGACCTGTGTTGGAGTGTGGCTAAGGATCTAAGCTGTCTGCGTGAAATGGATCTCAACCGGAATGCCGAAGCTGTCCCCGTGCTGGAAGGCTGTCTCGCACGGTTTGAATGCCGCCAGTCTGCTGTCTATGAGGGCGGAGATCATATCATCGTCCTTGGCGAGGTATTACGGGCCGAGATGCGGGAAGAGGGTGACGCGTTGGCGTTTTTTAAAGGGCAGATGGGATCTTTTTCCGCGTCTTAAGCACGCCAGAAATCATGTATTGTTTCCGCATCAATGCGGGAACTTTCTGTATTCAGCGAACGCAAATTTGAGATGTGGATATCTTTGCGGTTTTGGATGGCTGAAAACGCTTGACACCTCAACACCTTCCTATATACGCGCCCCACTATTGGTGTTGGTGGCCTCCGCAAGGAGATGCCTGTCATGCCTGCCTTTGGCAGAGCAAGAGGACAACGCCCTTCGATACCACCTTCGGGTGGTGAATTTTTTTGAAGGAGATCAGCCGTGACTAAACGTACAGCTGCCAAGTATAAAATTGACCGCCGCATGGGCGAAAACATCTGGGGCCGTCCTAAGTCTCCAGTGAACCGTCGTGAATATGGCCCCGGCCAGCACGGTCAGCGCCGCAAGGGCAAATTGTCTGACTTTGGTATCCAGCTGCGTGCCAAGCAGAAGCTAAAAGGTTACTACGGTGACCTGACCGAAAAGCAATTCCGCCGCATCTACGGTGAAGCTGAGCGTGTAAAAGGCGATACCGGTGAAAACCTGATCGGCCTGCTGGAGCGCCGCCTGGACGCTGTTGTGTATCGCGCGAAATTCGTTGCAACTGTTTTTGCTGCACGTCAATTCGTGAACCACGGCCATGTTCTGGTTAACGGCAAGAAGGTGAACATTCCTTCTTACCGTGTTAAAGAAGGCGACGTGATCGAAGTGCGTGACAAGTCCAAGCAACTGGCGGTTCTGCTGGAAGCGACACAGCTGGCTGAGCGCGATGTACCTGACTACATCGAAGCAGATCACAACAAAATGACTGCGACATTTGTTCGTGCGCCAGGCCTGTCTGATGTGCCTTACCCTGTTATCATGGAACCAAATCTGGTTGTTGAATTCTACGCGAAGAACTAATCTTCGCCGCAATATTAGAATTTGTGAAAGGGCTGTCCTACGGGCGGCCCTTTTTCGTTTTTGTATCGCAAAGCCTGTGCAATATTCAAAATAAGGTCGTGAAACGGCCTGAATAAAATATAAAACAGGGAGCGTATCGAATGACAGGGTTTATTCGAACAACATTAATCTCGTTGCTGATGATGGCTGGCACAGCAACCATTGCAGCACCGTTGAAGCTGCAACCGGCTGATCCGCAACCCACGGGGCTCGCGCCGGGGCTGGCGGTGAAATATGCGTATCCAAGTGATGTAAAATCGCTGAGCAAAGCGGTTTCTGCTCTAAAGCGGGCAAAACCGGGGCCGGATCTGGTGGGGCTTGATTACCGCGAGACCGAAATTGGGGAAAAAACACTAACCTCAGATCGGGCAGAACAGGTTGCAGCTGAGATCACTGGCTTTGTCAAAATCGACAAGCCAGGCACCCACGTGATCGACTTTCTGGTAAACGATGGAATGCGCGCAACACTTGGTGGACAGATTGTTGGTGAATTTGATGGCCGCCAACCCTGTGAAGAGACGTTTGCGGTAGAAGTTGATGTACCCAAAGCGGGATGGTATCCGCTGCATTTGGTTTATTTCCAGCGCACCCGGACAGCCTGTTTGCACATGCGCATGGGGGCTGCCGGAAAGCGGGTCAACTGGATGCCTGATACGGCCTTTGGCCATTAAGGTAAGATTACAAGGGCAGCGGACGTGCTTCTGCAATGGTTTCCATTGCAAAATAAGACGTCACGCTGTCCAGCTCTACTCCAGCGATTAGGCGTTGATACACTCGATCGTATCGCGCCATGTCTTCGGTGACGACTTTCAGCTGATAGTCGTAATCACCACCGATGCGGTGAAAATCGACAACTTCTGGAATGGTCAGGACATGACGGCGGAACTGCATCAGCCAGTCCGCGGAATGATGACGTGTCCGCAGCATGACAAAGACAACAAGATCAAGGCCTAGCTTTTGGCGGGCAATGCGCGCGGTGCTGCCTTTAAGGATTCCCTTTTCATTCAAGGCCTTCAAACGTCGCCAGCAGGCGTTTTGCGAAAGGCCGACCTGTTCAGCAAGATCGCGCTGCGACAGGGATGCATCCAGTTGTAAGGCTTTCAAAATTTCACGATCTAAATGATCTACATTTTTGTCCATATAAATATCATATGACACATGAATACAAAAAAATATAAAAAAATAGGTGAGATTAGCTGAAGCTGTTTCGTTCATTATTGAGGGGGGCAGTAAGAGGATCACACCTATGGATTTCACAGATTTCAAAGCAATATGTGAACAAGATGCGCGGTCAGGCGCTCTGGCGCAGGGGGTGATTGGGGAAGGTACAAAAATTCCTGGGCTTTTTGGGGATGTGCCGCTCATTTATGCGGATTACGTCGCCTCTGGACGGGCGCTGCGACAAGTGGAAAGCTTTGTGGCTGAACATGTCCTGCCATTTTATGCAAATTCACATACTGAGGCTTCGTATTGTGGGGGCCGTATGACCCAGATGCGACGTGCTGCCCGCAGCGAAATTGCGCGTATCTGTGGTGCGATGCCAAAAGATAAGGTGATTTTTGCGGGATCAGGGGCAACGGCGGGGATCAATCGGCTTGTCTCTCTCTTGGGGGTCAACACGGCTCAACGCCCGGTGGTTTTTATCGGGCCTTATGAGCATCATTCCAATATTTTGCCATGGCGTGAGAGCAAGGCTAAGGTTGTAGAGATCCCCGAAGCTAAAGAAGGGGGCGTAGATGTAAGCGCGCTCAAGCAGGCGTTGTGGGATCATCAGGATTGTGATCTTAAGATTGGTAGTTTTTCGGCAGCGTCCAACGTGACTGGTATCCTAACAGATCCAGAAAATGTGTCGAAGATCTTGCGCGCGCACGATGCGCGGGTGATTTGGGATTATGCGGGCGGTGGGCCTTACCTTCCCATTGATATGGGCGCACATGGCGCTATCCGCAAAGACGCTGTGGTGGTCTCACCTCATAAATTTCCGGGCGGCCCTGGTGCCTCTGGTGTGTTGATTGTAAACCCTGACATTGTGGCGCGTCACACGCCATCGTTGCCGGGTGGTGGCACCGTGAAATTTGTTTCTCCCTGGCGACATGATTACAGCGACGATCTGGTAGCGCGCGAAGAAGCCGGAACGCCTAATGTTTTGGGTGATATTCGTGCCGCGCTTGCGTTTTTGGTCAAAGAAGCTGTGGGGCAAGAGGTGATCGAGACGAGGGAGCATGTATATTATGAAAAAGCACGCGCCGTTTTTCAGGCGTGTTCTCAGCTTGAGCTGCTTGGGCATCCAACCACCGAGCGCTTGCCCATTCTGTCATTTCGCGTGCATGGGAATTCTGGCCAACCGGTGCACCAGCAGCTTTTCACCCGCATGTTGAGCGATGTGTACGGGATACAAGCCCGTGGCGGATGTGCCTGCGCTGGCCCTTATGCACATCGACTGCTGGATATTGATGCAAGACAATCTGATGCGTTGATCTCAGCCCTGTCCGATGGAAAGGAATTGGAAAAGCCGGGCTGGGTTCGGCTGAACCTGTCGTATATGATGTCTGAAGCCACTGTTGACTATATCCTGAACAGCGTCGTTGCACTTGCAAAACAGGCCGAAAAACTGGCGGAACACTACGTTGTGGATGCCTCTACAGCACGTTTTCGCGTAGCTGCAGAGTAGCAGGAGGCAAAAAAACCGAGTGGAGAAGCAGCTTGTCTGATCTTGCGGCTTTTCCATTGTTCGATGCGGCTGTATGACTGGGCTGATTAAAGGAGCCCGATGCTATGACGCAGATCACACCGCAGCCTGGAATTATGGATATTGCCCTTTATCAGGCGGGGAAATCTCATGTGGCGGGACAGACGCGTGTGCTCAAACTGAGTGCAAATGAAAACCCGTTTGGCCCCAGTCCAAAGGCGATTGCGGTTGCGCAATCTGCGGCGCCTGATTTGCATCGTTATCCTTCTACAGATCATAGCGAATTGCGCGCAGCAATTGGTGAAATTCACAATCTGGACCCTGATCGTATCATCTGCGGTGTCGGCAGTGATGAGGTTTTGCAATTTGTTGTGCAGTGTTACACAGGCCCTGGAGATGAGGTGATCTACACCGAGCATGGGTTTTCCATGTATCCCATTCTGGCGCGCCAAGCAGGGGCGACGCCCGTTTGCGTGCCAGAAACGAACCGTGTTGTCGATGTTGATCTGATCCTCAATGCGGTGACGGAACGCACGCGCCTGGTGTTTTTGACCAACCCTGGCAATCCCACCGGGACGTTGCTGCCCGCGGATGAGGTGGCGCGCTTGGCCGAGCAGTTGCCGGATCACATCTTGCTGGTTATTGATGGCGCTTATGCAGAGTTCGTGCGGCCAGAGGCGCGTTTTGATGCGGGTGTTAACCTTGTAGATACACGCGCGAATGTGATCATGACCCGTACCTTTTCAAAGGTTTATGGTCTTGGAGGGTTACGGGTCGGCTGGGGCTATGCACCTCGCGCGATTATTGACGTACTGAACCGGGTACGCCAACCTTTCAACCTGTCAAATCTTTCACTTGCGACAGCAGAAGCGGCGTTGCGTGATCGTGATTATCTCGACATGTGTCGCCGTGAGAACGCAAAATGGCGAGATTGGCTGGCAGGAGAGCTTGCCGCTTTGGGGGTTCCTTCCGATCAGAGCCACACCAATTTTATTCTTGCACGTTTTGCGGACCAGAACGAGGCCGAAGCCTGCGATGCTCTTTTGCAGACACGCGGGATCATTGTGCGCAAAGTGGCGGGATACGGTCTCCCAGAGGGGTTGCGGATCACGATTGGTGACGAAGAAGGGTGCCGTGCCCTTGCCGCGGCGATCAGAGCGTTCAAAGAAGGCGCGCGCGCATGAGCGCCCCAGTATATGATCGTATTGCCCTGATTGGTTTGGGATTGATCGCCTCATCGATGTATTGGGCGATCAAACGCGCAGGCCTCGCGCAAGAGGTGACTGGGTTTGCCAAGAGCGCAGAAAGCCGTGCGACCGCGCGTCGGATTGGTCTTTGTGATCGTGTCTGTGAGAGCGCTGCTGAAGCTGTTGAAGGCGCAGATCTCGTGGTGCTGTGCGTGCCCGTTGGTGCTATGGGACGCGTTGCGGCTGAAATCGCGCCGCACTTAAAGGTTGGCGCTACTGTTTCTGATGTGGGATCTGTCAAGCGCAGCGTTGTTGAACAGGTCGGTCCGCATCTGCCCGAAGGTGTCCATTTCGTCCCGGCCCATCCCATTGCAGGAACTGAACATTCAGGACCAGAATCCGGTTTTGCGACATTGTTTGACAATCGCTGGTGCTTGCTGGTGCCGGTTGAAGGTACAGACCCAGAAGCGGTGCAGTGCTTGCGCACGCTTTGGGAGGGGATGGGTGCAAAAGTGGATGAGATGACAGCCGATCACCATGATCTTGTTTTGGCTGTTACGTCGCATGCCCCACATTTGATCGCCTATACGATGGTTGGGGTTGCGGATGATTTGCAACGGGTCACAGATGGCGAGGTGATCAACTACTCGGCTGCAGGATTTCGTGACTTTACGCGGATTGCCGCATCCGATCCCACCATGTGGCGCGATGTGTTCTTGACCAATAAAGAAGCCACGCTGGAAATTCTGGGCCGTTTCACTGAAGAGCTTTTTGCGCTGCAGCGTGCAATCCGAACCGGAGATGGTGATCATCTGCATGAGTACTTCACCCGAACACGCGCCATTCGTCGGGGGATTATTGATGCAGGTCAGGACACGGCGGCGCCGAACTTTGGTCGGGAAACTACGCAATGAAGGGCCTTCGATCTGTTGCACTGATTGCCGGTCTAACCCTGTTGTCGAGTGTGGCTTGGGCCGATCAAGGCGAGACAACTCACGATACGCGCTCAGCGGCTTTGTCGGTGTCTTCGGCGGCATCGTTTTCAGAGATCAGGCAAAGCGATCTTGTTGAAAAAGTCTTGTTCAAAAGACGGAAACTGCGGAAAGAGGCGATTTGTGGCGATCTCGACATTCAGGGCGAAGAGGTGGGGGCCGTCGCGGGCAAATTACGCGGATGTGGAGCACAAAATGCAGTGCGCGTGCGTTCGGTGGCGGGCGTAACCCTAAGCCAACCTTCAATTATGACATGCGAGACTGCATCAGCCCTATCGCAGTGGGTGCAAAAGGGGGTGCAACCCGCATTTCGCAAACGCGTGGTCGGTTTACGCGTCGCGGCCCATTATTCTTGTCGGACCCGAAACAATCGGCCCGGAGCTAAGATTTCTGAGCATGGTCGCGCCAAGGCAATCGATATCTCGGGTTTTGAGTTGAAAAATGGGGATTTGGTGACGGTGCTTCAAGGGTGGAAGGCGCGCGGCACGCGTAAGCAGCTGCAAAAAGTCTGGAAAGCCGCCTGTGGTCCTTTTGGTACGGTGCTGGGGCCAAAAGCGGATAGGTATCATCAGGATCATTTCCATCTTGATACCGCGCGCCATCGTGGCGGGGCATATTGCCGATAAGGGGGATCTCCCGCGCCTGAAGGGGGCTTTGCCCCTTTCCAGCCTTGGGCGCAGCATCGCGCAGATGCGCGCTGCGGTTTCGTATCAGGTCATATGATGTCTGCGATGGCAGGCGGAGCGTGAAAGTGAACACCCTCCATGCGTGTTGTTTCACTATGATCATCGGCTTATAGACAAAAAAAATCAAAGGAAGTGCATGATGACGATGTGGGTGTTTGGCTATGGATCTTTATTGTGGAACCCTGGGTTTCCCGTTGCACGCCGCGAGGTTGCGACTTTAGACGGCTATGCGCGCTCGTTTTGCATGCGCTCTATTCATCATCGTGGAACCGAAGAGACGCCCGGGCTGGTGCTCGCCTTGGATGCGGTGGAAGGTGTTCAGTGCAAAGGGCTCGCATTGGCAGTTGAAGCGGGCCACGAGGCGCAGACGCTTGCGGAGTTGCGTGAACGTGAGTTGATTTCATCTGCCTATCTTGAACGCAACTTGGCGGTCACTTTGGAAAATGGTGAGAGTGTCACTGCCGTAACCTATGTCATCGATCCAGATCATGACCAATATTGTGCGCTTTCTCTGGAAGAGCAGGCGGGCATCATTGCTACAGCTGTTGGCGGGCGTGGTCCGAACACGGAATATCTATACAATACGGCAAGCCATTTGTCAGAGATCGGCTTGGACGATCAAGATCTCGACTGGTTGGCAACACGTGTTCGCGCAATCACCGCATAAACCCTTGGCTCTTTTGATGCATTCCTTATAGGCTGCGGCGAGAGCACAATCCGATTAGCATCAGGAATTTTATAGTATGGCGCAACATGAGCGTGAGGCGAGGCTGCAGTTTTCGCAACCGGTCCGGCAGATCATCATGATGTTGATTGCTTTGGGGCTTGCTGGGTTTGGTGCCTTTGTGGCCTTGCCACGTGTCCTGCCCGTTTTTGAAGCCAATCCTTGGCTGAATGGGTTTATCCTGATTGTCTTTGTCATTGGGGTGCTGGCGTGTTTTTGGCAGGTTGTGCAGCTCATCGGGTCGGTGCGCTGGATTGAACAATTCGCAAGCGATACGGTGACCGAGGGCGATCGCGTACCGTCGATGCTGGCACCCTTGGCATCATTGTTACGTTCACGCGGCGCACGGATGCAGCTGGGGTCTTCTTCGACACGTTCTATTCTGGATTCGGTTGCACAGCGCATTGATGAAGATCGTGAGATTACGAGATACATCGTTAATTTGTTGATTTTCCTAGGGCTTTTGGGGACGTTTTATGGCCTTGCAACCACAGTTCCTGCTGTGGTCGATACGATCCGAAGCCTTGCTCCCCAAGAAGGAGAACAAGGTTTATCTGTATTCAATCGGTTGATGACCGGCCTTGAAGCGCAATTGGGGGGCATGGGTGTCGCGTTTGCTTCGTCACTCCTTGGCCTAGCTGGCTCGTTGATTGTGGGGTTGCTCGAACTTTTTGCTGGGCATGGACAAAACCGGTTTTACCGCGAGCTTGAAGAATGGTTGTCTTCGATCACGCGGGTGAGCTTTTCTTCTGGCGATGAAGGTGCAGGAGATGGTGGAGCTGTTAGTCAAGTGCTGGACACAATGGTCGAGCAGATTGACACGCTGCAGGGCATGTTTGTCGAGACCGAACGCGGACGCGCAGCGATCGATGAGCGCTTGGGTGATCTGGTGACTGTGATTTCTGAGATGAACGAGCGGCAGGAACGCTCTGAATCGCTAAGCACGTCACTTGAACGCGTGGCGCTTGGGCAAGATGCATTGGTAGAGATTCTACGTGCTCAAGGCGACGTTGGCATCGATGCCGAAAGCCGGATGCGTTTGCGATCTATTGACGTACAACTGCTCCGTATCCTTGAAGAGCTTTCGGCAGGTCGTCAGGAAAGCCTTGCGGAAATTCGAAAAGAGCTGGGTATGCTGGTCAAAGCCTTTGGCCATACGCGGACGGGGATATAACCGGTCATGGCACTTTCTCGGCGAACTGGTCAAAGATTTCAAAACTCAATCTGGCCCGGTTTCGTGGATGCGATGACTGGCCTTTTGTTGGTCCTTATGTTCTTGCTGACCATCTTTATGGTTGTGCAATTTGTTCTACGTGAGACGATTTCTGGTCAAGAAAGCCAATTGGATGAGCTTGCGAATGAAGTGCAATCTTTGGCTGTTGCACTGGGTTTGGAAGAACGTGCAAATGCGCAATTGGATGCGCGTTTGGGTGCATTGAATGCGACGCTTAACCAAACAAGCGATGCGTTATCAATAGCGCAGCAGCAATTGGACGGACAATCGCGAACAATTGCGGCGCTTACTGCAGAACGAGATGATCAGCGGACCGCTTTGGTACAGGCGGAAGGACAGATTAGCGCATTTGAAGCGCAGGTTGCCGCCTTGGTTGCAAATCGTGCAGATGCAGAAGCGCAAATCGCAACGCTGATTGGCCAGCGTGAAGAGTTGGAAGCTGCGCAGGTCGCGCTGCTATCCGAGCAAGACGCCTTGAACCTTGCCTTAGCAACATCACGCGCAGAGTTGAACGCTGAAGTGGAAGCTGCGCGATTAGCTGCAGCACAGCGCGAAGCTATGGAAGCATTGATTGCTGATCTTGAACAATCTGGAACGGCGCAGGAGACGCAGATTTCAGAACTGCAAGAGGCTATCAGTGAAAGTGAAGCCCAACGACTGACCGCGATCGCAGCGGCGGAAACTTTGCGCGAGCGCCTACAAGACGCCGATGCGGAGCTGACCGCGATGACGCTTGCGCTGGAAGCACAACGTGCAGAGGCAGAAGATACTTTGACTCTTCTTGCCGCCGCGGAAGTCGCAAAGACGCAACTGGATGAAAGACTGTCACGGCTGCTGGATGAGTTAAATGCAGCTGAAGGTCAGGTGCAGGAACGGGACGAACTGGCCGAGAGATTAACGCGTGTGCTCTCTCAGATGGAGGTGACACGGGTTGAGGCGGATGCAAAGGTGAATGCGCTGACTGTAGAACTGGATCAGTTGCAGAGTGAAATGGTCGCGGAGCAGCTTCGCGCAGCGACCGAGGTCGCCAGTTCCCGCGCAGAGGTTGTTGAATTGACCGCGTTGTTGGAAGAAGAACGCGCACGAGAGCAAGCGCAAAACCTTGAAAGTCGAGAAGAATTTGAAGCTGCCCTTATGGAATTGGCAAAAAAACATGCCACAGAGCGCGCAGCTCTGGAAGATCAATTGGCGCAAGCAGCAGATGAAATAACACAGCGCGCGGCTGTTTTCGCGACCCAAATTCGTGCACTGGAAGGCGAATTGGCTGAGCAGAATGCGCGCGCCAAGGCAGAGCTTCAACAGGTCCAAGCAGATCTAGACATCGCCCGCGGAACGGCGACCTCTACGGCAGAAGAACGTGCAGCCGTTGAGGCCCGCTTGCTGCAGGCTCTGGACGATTTGGAGCGCGCAAATGCAGATGCAACCGATCAGGATGTGTTGCAAAGCCGCTTGATCTCTGCGCTTGAAAAGCTGAGCACAGCTGAAGACGTTGCGTCGGAGCAACAAACACTGGCAGATCAACGTGCTGCTTTGCTGGCGCAAGCTGAAGTCGCCCTTAGTCAAGAGCAATCAGTTTCAGCAGAAGCGCAACGCCAGACTGCGTTGCTGAATCAACAGGTATCTGCCCTGCGAGAGCAATTGGGGTCTTTGCAGTCGGTTTTGGATGAGTATTCAGAACGTGATGCAGCACAGGCTGTGCAGTTGCAGAATTTGGGACAGGATCTGAATGCCGCACTTGCACGGGCTGCTTCCGAAGAGCGTAGACGCCGCCTATTGGAGGAAGCAGAACGTCAACGTCTTGAAGCGGAGGCAGAGGCTTTGGCTGCGCGCGTCGCTGCTGCTGAGAGTGAAACGCAAGACCTTGCACGATATCGTTCAGAGTTTTTCGGACTGTTGCGCGATGTTCTGGGATCACAAGATGGAGTGCGTATTCAGGGCGACCGGTTTGTTTTTGCCTCAGAAGTCTTGTTTGCGCCAGGCAGTGCGGATCTCTCCGTTGAAGGGCGAGAAGAGATTGCTAAGGTCGCGCAGATCTTGCAAAGCGTAGCTGCAGCCATTCCGCCTGATTTGAATTGGATTATTCGCGTTGATGGTCATACTGATGATATACCCTTGCTGGGTCATCCAAAGTTTGCAGACAATTGGGAACTAAGTCAGGGGCGTGCACTGTCGGTCGTACGCTATATGGTTGATGCATTGGCGATCCCACCGGGCCGATTGGCAGCCAATGGATTTGGCGAATTTCAACCTCTGAACCGTTCTGATAGCGGAGTTGCCCGCGCGCAGAACCGTCGTATCGAACTAAAATTTACGGAAAGATAGGCAGAGAGGGGAGGGGGCTCTCCCGCCCGTTGCAGACTTGACGGTCTGCACCCGTTGGGCGTGGCCGCGGTGCGGGTCATGCCCACACCGCGGCAGTGGTGTGCCTATTCAGATGGCAGTGTCATTTCGTAACGCTGCGTGTCTAATATTTCACCATTTCGCACTAATTGAGCGGTGCCAATATAATCCCCAGCGGGCCATGTTTCACTGCGTCGCTTTTTACCGCCAGCGCGAAACAATTGGGCCTGTGTTTTGGTCAGCGTGGTCGCTGTATCTAAGAATTCTCCAGCGGGGCCTTGAATGTGGAGAGAGACGATATCTCCCGTGCGACCTCCAAATATATATGTCCAGAACACAAGTGCGGGCGCTGAGGGGGCGATGGGTGTTTCATCTGCTTGGCCTGCCCGAATATCCGCAAGTGTAGGAATTGTAGAGGCGAAGCCCGACGCAATGAGGCCACCGGCTTGATAAGGAATGCTAACGTCCCATAAGGTTTTGCTGTCAACGCCGCATTTTCCGAGTGTGTTTGGTGTGAAAGGGTCAACAACCTCGCCGTCTTTACGAACAGAGAGGTGGAGGTGGGCGAATTGAGTTTTGCCGGAGAGCCCAACAAGGCCTAAAGGTTCGCCACGTTCTATAGGCTGGCCTTTTTGTGCTGAAATTGAGCCCTGTTTCATGTGGCAGTATTGCGTGACCCAGCCGTCATCATGCTCTAGGACAATGCCGTTGCCGCACTCGCGCCCTTTTACGGTTGCTGCCGTGTCCTCAGTAAAGAGCTGATCTGGCATGTTGTTGCGTATGCCGAGCACAACACCGTCAGCTGCAGCAAGGACGGCAACATCTTGATTTAACGCGGCGAGTGTTGGTAGCGCAATGTCGGTGCCTTTGTGGCCATCGTAACTCAGGCTGTTACAGGTAAAGTCATGGGCAGCTTGTGACGGATCATGATCAACATATTGTTGAATGTAGCAATCTGTTCCAAGCTCGCAATCAACAGGCCAGGAAAGAGACAAATCGCCCGCCACCGCAGGGGTGGCGAGCGTGAATGAAACTGCTATGCAGATCTGGCGCATCCGGTTAATCCGCGGTCAGCAGCGGAGGTTTATCACCAGAGATACGTGGTTTTGACGGGCCTTCCAAACGCAGATCTAGTTTGCCATCTTTGATGCCAACTTTGACAATGCCGCCCTTGGTCAACTTGCCAAACAAGAGCTCTTCGGCCAGAGGTTTTTTGATGTGTTCTTGGATAACGCGACCCAGAGGACGTGCCCCCATTTTCTCATCATAACCCTTCTCACCAAGCCACTCTGCAGCAGGGCGCGTTAGCTCGATAGAGACGTTGCGATCCATTAACTGGGCTTCAAGCTGTAGCACAAACTTTTCTACGACTTGCAGGATTGTCTCTTTCGGCAATGGCGCAAAAGCAATCACAGCGTCCAGGCGGTTGCGGAATTCTGGTGTGAATGTGCGTTCAATCGCTGCGGTGTCTTCACCTTCGCGACGGTCACGTCCAAAGCCAACAGCAGCTTTTGCCATATCTGCCGCACCTGCGTTTGAGGTCATGATTAAAATCACATTGCGGAAATTGACTGTCCGACCGTTATGATCCGTCAACTGACCGTTGTCCATGACCTGCAACAGGATGTTAAAGACATCTGGATGTGCTTTCTCGATTTCATCCAAGAGCAGTACACAGTGCGGATGCTGATCAACCCCATCTGTAAGCAAGCCGCCCTGATCAAATCCCACATAGCCCGGAGGTGCCCCAATCAGGCGAGAGACTGCGTGTTTCTCCATATACTCTGACATGTCAAAGCGCAGCAGTTCTACACCAAGCGTATCGGCAAGCTGTTTGGCCACTTCGGTTTTGCCGACACCAGTTGGCCCGGCAAACAGGTAGTTCCCGATAGGCTTTTCTGGTTCGCGCAGCCCTGCACGGGCTAGTTTGATGGCGCTAGACAACGCTTCGATTGCATTATCCTGCCCAAACACAACGCGTTTCAAAGATTTTTCGAGGTCCTTCAAAACCTCGGCATCGTCTTTGGAAACGCTTTTTGGGGGGATGCGCGCGATTTTTGCGACCACAGCTTCGATTTCTTTAACGCCAATGGTTTTACGGCGCTTGCTTTCGGGAACCAAGTGTTGTGCGGCTCCGGCTTCATCAATGACGTCGATTGCCTTATCTGGCAGTTTGCGATCATTGATGTAACGCGCCGAAAGCTCTACCGCAGATTTAATTGCGTCTGCGGTGAACTTGATACTGTGGTGTTCCTCGAAATACGGTTTCAAACCTTTGAGGATCTGCACTGAATCGTCCACAGTAGGTTCGTTCACGTCGATCTTTTGGAAACGACGGCTGAGCGCGCGATCTTTTTCAAAATGCTGACGGAACTCTTTATAAGTGGTTGATCCCATCGTGCGAAGTTTGCCGCCCTGTAACGCAGGCTTTAGCAGGTTTGATGCATCCATAGCACCGCCCGAAGTCGCGCCTGCGCCGATCACTGTGTGAATTTCATCGATGAAAAGCACAGCGTCCGGGTGCTCTTCTAATTCACCAACAACGGCTTTGAGGCGTTCCTCAAAATCGCCACGGTAGCGTGTTCCAGCAAGCAAAGCGCCAAGATCAAGCGAATATATCGTCGTATTGGCAAGCACTTCGGGCGTTTCACCTGCTACGATTTTGCGCGCAAGGCCTTCCGCGATTGCCGTTTTCCCAACGCCAGGATCGCCAACGAGCAACGGGTTGTTTTTCCGGCGACGGCAAAGCACCTGAATGCAGCGTTCTACTTCATGGCTGCGTCCGATGAGGGGATCAATATCCCCTTCGCGCGATTTTGCATTAAGATCGACGCAATACTTCTCGAGAGCGCTTTCTTTCTTTTCGGTGGCTTCGCCTGTCGGCGCTTGTGAGGTCTCTTCAAAATCCTCGGCGCCGCTTACCGTGCGGTTTTCACCAAATGCAGGGTCTTTTGCCACACCATGTGCGATGAAATTAACCGCGTCATAACGTGTCATTTCCTGATCTTGTAGGAAATAAGCAGCGTCACTCTCGCGCTCTGCAAATATAGCAACGAGGACGTTGGCACCGGTTACTTCGGTTCGTCCTGACGATTGTACGTGGATCGCGGCGCGTTGGATAACCCGCTGGAAGGCGGCGGTGGGGACCGCTTCTGAGCCTTCAACAGATGTAATTAGATTGGCGAGTTCTTCGTCGACAAACTCAACCAAGGCGCTGCGAAGTTCATCCAGGTCCACACTACAGGCCTGCATGACACGTGCGGCGTCGGGCTCGTCCAAAAGAGAGAGCAAAAGATGTTCGAGTGTTGCAAATTCATGACGCCGCTGGTTTGCAAGCGCCAAGGCTGCGTGGATGGCTTGTTCAAGCGTGTTTGAGAATGAAGGCACAGGCGTGCTCCTCTGTCTTGGGTTGATGGGCCATCCCGCGAGTATTTGCGGGGGGTCCATGATCAACCATGTCTCTATAGTGTTAGAGTTTGGTTGATCGGGCGGCGGCTTCAAGGGTTTTTTGTTAAATTTAAGTCACAAATTGCGTGACCAGCTGAATTCAGGGCGTCAAAAGTCAGAATTTGTCCTTACGTTTGCGGATTTCGGCAAATACTTCAGACGCCGAACGGCTTGTCATATTCAGCGCTGCTTTGATTGACGGTTCCGCTGCTCTTAAGAACGGATTGGTTGCGCGCTCTAATGAGAGTTTAGAGGGAACTGTTGGCTGCCCGTTTTCGCGAGCTTGAGCAATCTCTTTTGCGCGTGCATGCAAGTCTGGGTTATCTGCTTCGATCGTCAGGGCAAATTCGGTATTTGATTTGGTGTATTCATGCCCTGAATACACCATAGTTTCTTCTGGTAGGCTGGCAAGTGTAGAAAGACTGGCCCACATTTGTTCAGCGCTACCTTCAAACAGGCGTCCACACCCCATGGCCATCAAGCTATCAGCGGTGAATACAGCTTTTGATTCGGGGAAGTGATATGCAATGTGCCCGACAGTATGACCTGACACATCATGAACGTGTAGGGTCTCTCCGAGACATTCAAATGTATCGCCGTCTTGCAGCGCAATATCCAGCGGAGGCAGGCGGTGTTGATCCGCGGTTGCGCCGATGATTTTTGGATTGTGATGCTCTTGAAGGGCGGGCAGGGCGTCGATGTGGTCCCAATGGTGGTGGGTGATCAGAACAAAATCCAAATTCCAGTTGCGCTGCGAGAGAGCTTCTAAAATTGGTGCAGCTTCCGGCGCATCTACTAGGGCTGTCTTGCCGCTGTCATCATCATGCAACAAAAATGCGTAATTGTCTGACAGGCAGGGCACAGTAAGGATTTCAAGAGGCATGGCCATTCTCATTTAGGTTGCTACAGTGGGCCCAGTTTGGCGAATGGAGCAGTCGGCTGCAATGTATCTGGATGTACAGGACCTTAGGAATTTTTATTATCGCAGCATGCTGGGGCGTGCGGCGCAAGCATCGGTGCGTACACGACTGCTTGATTTATGGCCTGATGTTGCAGGTGAAACAGTGGCAGGGTTTGGATTCGCCGCTCCCTTGCTGAGGCCATATTTGCAAAAGGCGCGCCGGGTGGTCGCGTTGATGCCTGGGCCACAAGGGGTGATGCAATGGCCTGCGGGGCTACCGAATGTCTCTGTGTTGTGTGAAGAAACCATGTGGCCACTTGAAACCGGTCATGTGGATCGCCTGGTGGTTTTGCACGGGCTTGAAACTTCTGAGCGCCCGTCAAATTTGTTAGAGGAATGTTGGCGTGTGCTTGGTCCCGGCGGGCGCGCTGTTTTTATTGTTCCTAACCGGGCTGGGCTTTGGGCGCGTTCTGATCGCACCCCTTTTGGCTTTGGGCGTCCTTACACGTTAACGCAACTGGAAAACCAGTTACGCGCGCATCAATTTGAAATCGCAAAACACGTTGGCGCGCTTTATATGCCGCCAAGCCACAAGCGGTTTTGGCTGAAATCAGCCAGACTGTTTGAACAAGCCGGACAGAGCCTTCCCGCGATCCTTGCCGGTGGTGTTTTTATGGTTGAAGTCTGCAAGCAAAGCTACCCTCCATCGGGAAATGCGATCAAAGAGGCCAAGCAAAACCGGATTAGGGTACTTGAAGGATTGTCCAATCCACTGCCCAAGCCAGCGTGGTCAACTGAAGAGCGCTGATTCCTTTCCGTAGTGAGGGTGCTGCAAAAAAAGGCAAAGTGTGAGCCGTTTTGCCTCAAGATTCACGGAAATAAGTTGGGAAAAGTGGGCGATGTGAGCATTTTTTCTACGTTGTTTCACTGCTAAATCGGCAACACTTCCCATAAGCTGTTGAAAACATAAGTAACCCATAAATTAAATAGGTGTTTAAGGCTGTTGATAGGACGGTAACGCTCTGCTACATCCACGCTGATTTCAACGCCTCGCCGACCACGGGGGGCTGACGCACGCCCCCGGACGCCACCCTTTTGGGTAAGCCAACCGGGGCCAAATATCGGAAGGGTGGACGTGTCCGAACCAGCTTCGATTTCCGCAGGCATTGCTGCGCGCTATGCCACTGCGATCTTTGAGATTGCAGAAGAGAACAAGGCTCTTGATAGTCTTGAAACCAGTTTGAACGACCTGGCCGCGGCCTTGGCCGACAGCGAAGCGCTGTCGACTTTGATTTCCTCGCCAGTTGTCACACGTGAAGAACAGGGTGCAGCAATCACTGCTGTCGCGGATAAGATGGGCATTGACCCAACTGTACGCAACACTCTGGCGCTGATGGCCGAAAAGCGCCGTCTGTTCGTGTTGCCTGCACTGATCGAAGCGCTGCGCGCTCGTTTGGCAGAGGCGCGCGGTGAGGTGACCGCAGAGGTGATCTCGGCCAAAGCCCTGACAAAAGCCCAAAGCGAAAAGCTGGCCAAAACGCTGGCTGAGCGCGTGGGCAAGAAAGTCACCATTAATGCCACCGTAGATGCAAGCATCATCGGCGGTCTTGTTGTTAAAGTGGGTTCGAAGATGATCGATAGCTCGATCCGCTCCAAGCTCAACTCCCTACAGAATGCAATGAAAGAGGTCGGATAAATGGGTATCCAAGCAGCAGAGATTTCTGCGATCCTTAAGGACCAGATCAAGAACTTTGGTCAAGAAGCAGAGGTGGCTGAAATTGGCCGCGTGCTGTCCGTTGGTGACGGTATTGCGCGCGTCTATGGCCTCGACAATGTCCAAGCCGGTGAAATGGTCGAATTCCCCGGCGGTATCATGGGCATGGCGCTGAACCTCGAAGCGGACAACGTTGGTGTTGTTATCTTCGGTTCTGACCGTGACATTAAAGAGGGTGACACTGTAAAGCGCACCAACTCTATCGTGGACGTTCCAACTGGCGACGGTCTGCTGGGCCGTGTTGTTGACGGTCTGGGTAACCCGCTGGACGGCAAAGGCCCGATCGAATCAGATAAACGCGGTGTTGCAGACGTTAAGGCGCCTGGCATTATCCCACGTAAATCTGTTCACGAGCCGATGGCGACTGGCCTCAAATCCGTTGACGCGATGATTCCAATCGGTCGTGGCCAGCGTGAGCTGATCATTGGTGACCGTCAGACCGGTAAAACCGCCGTTGCTTTGGACGCGATCCTGAACCAGAAATCTTACAACGAAGCTGCGGGCGATGACGAGTACAAGAAACTGTACTGTGTTTACGTTGCTGTTGGCCAAAAGCGTTCAACCGTTGCTCAGCTGGTGAAAAAGCTGGAAGAGACCGGTGCGATGGCATATTCGATCGTGGTTGCTGCAACCGCGTCCGACCCAGCGCCTATGCAGTTTCTGGCACCTTATGCCGCAACCGCGATGGCTGAGCACTTCCGTGATAATGGCCGCCACGCATTGATCATCTATGATGACCTGTCCAAGCAAGCGGTTGCTTATCGTCAGATGTCTCTGCTTCTGCGTCGTCCTCCAGGACGTGAAGCGTATCCTGGTGACGTTTTCTATCTTCACTCCCGCTTGCTGGAACGTTCTGCAAAGCTGAACGAAGATTTCGGTGCTGGCTCGCTGACCGCGCTACCGATTATTGAAACCCAAGGTGGTGACGTTTCTGCGTTTATTCCAACCAACGTGATTTCGATCACTGACGGTCAGATCTTCCTTGAAACCGAACTGTTCTACCAAGGTATCCGTCCTGCTGTGAACACCGGTCTGTCGGTTTCGCGTGTTGGTTCGTCTGCTCAAACCAAAGCGATGTCTTCGGTTGCGGGCCCCGTTAAACTGTCGCTGGCTCAGTACCGTGAAATGGCTGCGTTTGCGCAGTTTGGTTCCGACCTTGACGCCGCAACTCAGCAGCTCTTGAACCGTGGTGCGCGTCTGACCGAGCTGATGAAACAGCCTCAGTATGCGCCTCTGACCAATGCTGAAATCGTCTGCATCATTTTTGCAGGTACCAATGGTTACCTTGATAATGTCGACCTGAAAGAGGTTGGTCGTTACGAGGCAGAACTGCTGGCGCACCTGCGCGGCAAACACGCCGATCTGCTGGACGACATCACCAACAACGACCGCAAGGTCAAAGGTGAGTTGGCTGACAAAGTCAAAGCAGCTTTGGACGCGTTCGCAGCTGACTTCGCATAAGGGGAGAGACAGGGAATGCCTTCTCTCAAGGACCTAAAAAACCGGATCCAGAGTGTGAAAAACACTCGGAAGATCACAAAAGCCATGCAGATGGTGGCCGCGGCGAAACTTCGCCGCGCCCAGGAAGCTGCAGAAGAGGCGCGGCCCTATGCCAAACGGTTTAACGCCGTTATGGCGGGGCTGGCTTCCTCTGTGGGTGGCAGCGAAAGCGCACCCAAGCTGATTGCGGGCACCGGCAGCGACCAGGTACATCTCCTTGTCGTTATGACGGCTGAACGCGGTCTGTGCGGCGGCTTCAACTCCAATATCTCGAAACTCGCGCGCCAAAAGGCAAACGAGCTGATCGCAGCTGGCAAAACCGTCAAAATGCTGACGGTTGGTAAAAAAGGCCGCGATGCGCTTAAGCGTGACTTCGAGGACGTGTTTGTGGGGCATGTGGATCTGACCGAAGTAAAACGCATCGGTTACTCTAACGCTCAGGACATCGCCAAGGATGTGCTTGGTCGCTTTGATGCTGGGGAATTTGACGTTGCAACGATTTTCTATGCGGAATTCGTCAACGTTGTGACTCAGGTGCCAACGGCGCAGCAGATCATTCCTGCCTCTTATGAGGCCAGCGAAGACGAAGGTCTGGCGGCTGAATATGACTACGAGCCCAGCGAAGAGGCCATTCTGGCTGATCTGCTGCCCCGTGGTGTGGCCACTCAGATCTTTGCGGCTTTGCTGGAAAACGGTGCATCCGAACAGGGTGCCCGGATGAGCGCGATGGACAATGCGACCCGCAATGCGGGCGATATGATCGATCAGCTGACCATCGAGTTCAACCGCTCGCGTCAGGCTGTGATCACCAGCGAACTGATTGAAATTATTTCGGGCGCTGAGGCGCTCTAAGAGAAAACCGGAGAACAATCTCATGGCAAACGCAAAAGGTAAGGTGACTCAGATCATCGGCGCCGTTGTGGACGTCCAGTTTGACGACCAACTGCCCGCAATTCTGAACGCGATCACCACCGAAAACAACGGCAAGACCCTGGTTCTGGAAGTTGCTCAGCACCTTGGTGAAAACACCGTTCGTACCATCGCAATGGACGCGACCGAAGGTCTGGTTCGTGGTCAAGAAGTCGTCGACACTGGCGCAGCGATCACCATCCCTGTTGGGAACGCGACCCTGGGTCGTATTCTGAACGTTGTTGGTGAGCCCGTGGACGAAGGTGAACCTTTGAAGGTCACCGAAACCCGCGAAATCCACCAGGAAGCCCCCGAGTTTGCTGAGCAGTCCACTGCTTCAGAAGTTCTGGTAACAGGTATCAAGGTTATCGACCTGCTGGCACCTTATTCTAAGGGTGGTAAGATTGGTCTGTTCGGCGGTGCGGGTGTTGGTAAAACCGTTCTGATCATGGAACTGATCAACAACATCGCAAAAGTGCACTCCGGTTATTCGGTGTTCGCGGGTGTTGGTGAGCGTACTCGTGAAGGGAACGACCTGTATCACGAGATGATCGAATCCAACGTTATTAAGCCGGACAACCTAGAAGAGTCGCAAGTGGCTCTGGTTTACGGTCAGATGAACGAACCTCCCGGTGCGCGTGCCCGTGTTGCTCTGACGGGTCTGACCCTGGCGGAACAGTTCCGTGACCAGTCCGGTTCCGACGTTCTGTTCTTCGTTGATAACATCTTCCGCTTTACTCAAGCGGGTTCCGAGGTTTCGGCTCTGCTGGGTCGTATTCCTTCGGCGGTGGGTTATCAGCCTACTCTGGCAACCGACATGGGCGCGATGCAGGAACGCATTACATCTACCAAAAACGGTTCGATCACTTCGATCCAAGCGGTTTACGTGCCTGCGGACGACTTGACCGACCCTGCACCTGCGACCACCTTTGCGCACCTTGACGCGACGACCGTTCTGAACCGTGCGATTTCTGAGCTGGGCATCTACCCAGCGGTTGACCCGCTTGATTCCTCATCGCGTCTGATGGACCCGCAAATCGTTGGTGAAGAGCACTACAAAGTGGCATCCGACGTTCAGCAGATCCTTCAGCGTTATAAGTCGCTGCAAGATATCATCGCGATCCTCGGCATGGACGAATTGTCAGAAGAAGACAAACTGACCGTTGCCCGCGCACGTAAGATCCAGCGATTCTTGTCTCAGCCGTTTGACGTTGCCAAAGTGTTCACCGGTTCTGACGGTGTTCAGGTTCAGCTGGAAGACACTATCTCGTCATTCAAAGCTGTTGTGGCTGGCGAATACGATCACCTACCTGAAGGCGCCTTCTACATGGTTGGCGGTATCGACGAAGTGATCGCAAAAGCCGAGAAAATGGCTGCTGAAGCAGCCTAAGGAGTATCCTAATGGCTGATACCATGCAATTTGACCTTGTCAGCCCTGAGCGAAGCTTGGCTTCGCTTAAGGCGACAGCGGTCCAGATCCCTGGTGCGGAAGGTGACATGACAGCGATGCCGTTGCATGCACCAACCATCACCACCCTGCGTCCGGGTCTCCTGAAGGTCGAAAGCCCTGAAGGAAACACTGATTACGTGGTCACAGGCGGTTTTGCTGAAATAAACGCTGAGGGCCTTTCGGTTCTGGCTGAGAAAGCGATTCCGACCTCCGAGTTGACACGTGAACAGCTCGACACGCTGATCGAAGATGCGCGCGCTGCTCATAAGGCTGCGGTCGACAACGAACAGCATGATCTGGTCACCGATGCAGCTAAGCTGCTGGCAGATATGGAAGCGTTAGGCACCCATATCGCGTTGTAAGCGAGTGCTGATAAATGTTTTTGAGACCGGCCCTTCGTAATGAGGGCCGGTTTTTTCATTTCAGCTTGTGCTGTAGTGGTTTGATAAACAAGGTTTAGAGCTTCGAGGGAGTGAATGTCTGTAGTTGATCTTACTCGGTTGGCGGGCTTGGTCTTTCTAGCAGTTTCTTGCGTCGTGCTGGGGGATACAGCGGGCAAGATGCTGACTGCCAATGGCGCGGATCCTTTTTTTGTTGCTTGGTCTCGCTTTGCTTTAGGTGCTTTGCTTCTTTTGCCTGTTAGCGGATTGCGCGCGTCTGAGTTGCGTGATTTGTGGCGATGGCCGATTATCTTACGGGCGATGCTGATCCTAAGCGGGATTTGCTGTATCCTTACCGCGTTACGTACCGAGCCTATCGCCAACGTATTTGGCGGGTTCTTTATTGGGCCAGTTGTCTCTTATATTCTTGCTATCGTGTTTTTAGGCGAGCGCCCAAGCAGCTGGCGCAGCATATCGTTTGCTGTTGGGTTTCTCGGTGTCATGCTGGTTGTTCAGCCCGGCCTTGGGATGACAACGGGCATGATGTTTGCGCTGGCTGCAGGATGTTTCTACGGTGGCTATCTTGTGATGACCAAATGGATCGCTGGACAGGTTCGTCCACGATTTTTACTTATGTCTCAATTGATCATCGGTACAGTTGTGCTTGCACCTTTTGCTGGAGTGGCGGCGTGGCCTGAAAGTAATGTTTCCGTATGGGGATTAATTTTCCTCAGCGCTGCAGGATCGGCCTGTGGGAACTTTCTGTTGGTACTGGCAAATCGGCGCGGCGAGGCGAGCTTAATTGCGCCCTTGACCTACACCCAGTTGTTGACGGCCACCGCAATCGGAGGACTGGCGTTTGGTGATTGGCCAGACTGGGTTGCATGGACAGGGCTGGCGTTGATCCTAGCGTCTGGGTTTGTGATTTTGCTCCTTACGCCCCGAACTTAGACTGCTACTGTGAGCCTGTGATCACAGGCTCAAAACGTCATTGCGATAGGATTGGTCTTTGATTTCGAAGTAGCTCTGTCCCACTGTCATAAAGCCTTTGGCGTGATAAAATTCGAGTGCGCTGTCATTTTCGGAATTAACCAGCAACCAGGGGCTGCGATTGCCACGTTCTCTGCATATTTTAAGAGCGGCCTCTAGTAATGCAGCGCCAATTCCTTTGCCTTGATGGCGGGGTTGTACGTAAAGCGTTGAAATCTCGGTTTCATGACAGCCAGGAACAGGGGCAGGGCGATCGAAGGATAATCGGATATAGCCGTCAATTCCGACACTGTTTTGAGAGGTCAGAAACACCTCATTTGGATCGTTTAACGCGGTGGTGAATTTGGCAGTCGAAAATTCGGCTAGGGCATAATCGGCAAAATGGGCATCTATGCCTTCGCGGATATACGTATTGATCCAAACTTCGATCGACAAAGCTGCAAGCGCTGATGCGTCTGCTTCAACTGCCTTCCTAATGTACATTGCTGCCGTCGCCGTTCAAAAACTCACTCAAACGTGAGCGTGGCTTTCTTTGAAAACAACAACAACTCAGAAATGAGCGTGATCCTGAAGTAGGTTAAAGGGTGTGCAAAGATGTCGCAAATTTTAGCGTTCTCATGCTCTCTTGCATTTCAGCGCAGTGGCTTTCATACCCTGATATACGGTTGAGGTGATCTCAGGATATTTCATGAAGCGATTGCGTAATCCACGTACGGGCATTGACCAAGGGGATGTATTGGTCTTTTCAGATTTCCAAGAAGGGGGAGAGATGTGGACTGGACATGGGCAACGGGAGAAGCGATGCACTGTACTGTTCAGCGATAGCTTTGCGTCCACGCCTTCTGTGCAGATTTCAGTGTCGCTGTGGGATATCGATACTTCAGTCACGGCTCGTGCGGAAATTTTGGCGGAGAATATCACTAAGTCTCAGTTCGAGATCGTGTTCAAAACTTGGGGTGATAGCCGTATCGCCCGTATCAGGGCCTCGTGGTTGGCAATTGGGGAACTGCCTTATGAAGACGACTGGGACGATGTCGATTGAGGAGGTTGTACACTGTCAAAGGCGCCATCATTGGCCGGGCGGCCATAGCCGGGGCGTCCTGTGCCGCTTTGGGCGACATCAAAGTTCCAGACGATGATAAGATTGGTCACCATTGCACCGATGGCTGAATAGACGAGCTGATCAAAAGCCAATACAAATGCAGAGGCAGTAAAGACGACACCATCCACGCCCAGTTGAAACCAGCCTGCCTTTAATCCGGTACGATGTTCGATCAGGATGCTTAGAATGGTCATTCCCCCTGCGGAGGCATTGTGTCGAAAGATTGCGACCAAGCCCACACCGCTGCATGCACCACCCAAGATCGCCGCGGTTGCCGTGTTCAAGTGGTCAAAGTTTACAAGCAGGGGCAGTATTTGTGCGCCGGCGGAAATCCCCAACACAGCAAATACGGTGCGAAAAGCAAAAACGTGCCCACGGTGGCGCAGCGCAAGAACGAGAAACGGAATACCCAAGATAAAAAACAACGGGCCAAAACCCAATGGCACGACATAAGAGAGCAGCAACGCCAGCCCTGCTGTTTGGCCGGTCACCAACCCGGCTCCCTTCAAGAAAAGAATACCTATGCTGCAGAGCAAGACGCCTGTCACAAGTCCCTGAAAGTCAAAGGTAGAAAGCAATTTCATAACGAAGTTCGCCAAAAGCAAAGAGAAGTTTCCCCTCCAGTTACATTGGCAACTATGTGTATGCAATCATTCCCAAAGGTATAATTGCGTTTGTGCTCGAAATTTAGACAAGCCTTGTGTCCAAACCAAAAACACCCAGCCGTTTCCGCCGGGTGTTTCTAAATGCAATGCATTATGTTTTTGTCGCTTAGTTGCCGCCTGCAAGCGTTTCATAAATTGGCACAAGCGTCTTGTCTTCAAACAGCGATGAAACTGAGGTGCCGTGCCAGATGTTCATGATGGCTTGGGTGAACAAAGGCGCAGTCGGCAGGATGCGAATGTTGGGCGTTCCAAGGATCGCATCTGTCGGTTGAATCGTATCTGTCAGAACAAGGGATTTCATGACAGAGCTGGAAACACGCTCAACAGCAGGGCCGGACATTACACCGTGTGAGATATATGCATGGACCTCTTTTGCACCGTTATCCAAGAGCACCTGTGCCGCCTTGCAAAGCGTGCCGGCGGTATCGACCATGTCATCTACAATAAGGCAGGTTTTACCTGTTACGTCGCCGATAACGGTCATCTCTGCGACTTCGCCTGGTTTTTCGCGACGCTTATCAACAATAGACAATGGTGCATTGATGCGTTTTGCTAGCTCACGGGCACGTGCAACGCCGCCAACGTCAGGTGAGACAACCATCAATTCATCCATACGGTCGGAGAATTGATTTTTCACATCCAAGGCAAAGATGGGCGATGCATAAAGGTTGTCGACAGGAATGTCGAAAAAGCCCTGAATTTGCGCAGCATGCAGATCCATTGTCAGGATGCGTTCGATCCCGGCTTCTACCAGCATATTTGCCACCAGTTTGGCCGAAATCGGTGTGCGTGCTTTGGTGCGTCGATCTTGGCGGGCATAGCCAAAATATGGAATAACGGCTGTAATACGTTGGGCAGAAGATCGGCGCAGAGCATCTGCAATGATCAGCAGTTCCATCAGGTTATCGTTTGCCGGATTTGAAGTTGGTTGAATGATAAACATGTCCTCGCCACGGACATTTTCATACACTTCGACAAAGATTTCACCGTCGTTGAAGCGCTCGACACGGGCATCAAGCAGCCCTTGGTCCATACCGCGATGCAGGCTCATGCGGCGGGTGATGGCTTCGGCGAGTGGGCGGTTTGCGTTCCCAGCGATAAGCTTAGGTTCGTTCAAAGTTGGCATTGGCTGATATCCCCGACAGCAATGGCATTTGTGACAGATTCGTGTAACGCGCTTCGATTAACACGGGAGGCTGGGCGCGCATAGTTTTAAGAGCGTTAAGGTGACAGACTTTTAAATTAATTCTGATCGCCTCGTTTTATGCATTAGGCGATTGTCACGCGTTTGAGCAGTTCTAGAAAGGACTGGACCGCCTCCTTTGAAGTGGACCAGTCGGCAGACACACCGCGCGGTGATCACTTCGTCTGAGGGGCCTTCAAGGCTGCCTCCCCACAGATGATAAACGGCACCTGCATCCAAAAGCGCATTGTGGATCCTGCGTGACATGCGGGGGAACACCAGATTGGCCTCTTGGGGGTAGGCAAGTTCAACGCCGCATTGTTTTAAACCAGTTGCAAGGGTGGTTGCATGTGCGTTTGCACTGCGGGCATTTTCGCGCCACAAATCATCAGTGAGATAGGCCAGCATCTGCGCCGACAGAAATCTGTGTTTCGACAACAGATGCGCTCCGCGTTTACGGCGCAGTTCAAATTCCCAGGCATGTTTTGGATCAAAGAAAATGACCGCTTCAACGCCCATCAGGCCGTTTTTGGTTCCACCAAAGCTGACAGCGTCGATGCCCGACTTCCATGTCATTTCTGCAGGTGTGCATCCGAGGGCGACCAACGCATTCGCAAAGCGGGCACCATCCAGGTGGACAGGTAAATTATATTCTTTTGCCACGCTCGAAAGCGCCTGTAATTCATTAAGCGAATATACCGTTCCGTGTTCTGTCACTTGCGTAATCGAGACAGGACCACGTTGCGGCCCGTGCACGCCGCGTGTTCCTTCGGCCTCTATTGCGCTGCGAAGTTCTTTTGTGGTCATCTTTGCATTGGGGCTCACCAATGTGAGTTTGGCACCGCCTGTGAAAAACTCGGGCGCATTGCATTCATCCTGTTGAATGTGTGCGGGTGCAGTACAAAAAACGGTTTGCCAGGACTGTCCCAATGTGGCCAAGGCTAGGGCATTGGCCGCTGTACCGGTTGTTACTAGATAAACGGCGGCATCGGGTGCTTCAAATTCAGCACGGATGCGCGCGCGCACCTCCTCCATTTCCGTGTCTGCGCCATACCCCATCCGATAGCCTTCATTGGCCTTTATCAGGGCTGTCATTACAGCGGGGGAAGCAGGGCCGGAGTTGTCAGAGGCGAAATACATCAGGTGGGTTCCTCGATAATATGCTCTTCCCATTCCTCAATGGGCGTTTCAAATTCAGAAACTGTCCAACCACGTACTGAAACTTCTGCTGCGTGGACGCTTTCGGGATCTTGGGTCAGCAGCGGGTGCCAATCGGGCAGGGGGTTGCCTTGCCAAAGCAGGCGGTAGGCACAGGTCTGCGGCATCCAATAGGCGTGTGTGTCCAAGTTGTCAGGTTTTAGAACGATACATTCCGGCACAAATTGGTGACGGATTGGGTATTGCGTACATTGGCAGCTTTGATCATCGAGCAAACGACAGGCAACGCGTGTCAGTACGACCTCTCCGCTGTCTTCGTCTTCCAGTTTATTCAGACAGCATTTTCCACAGCCATCGCAAAGGGCTTCCCATTCTTGCTGATTTAGTTTGTGGAGCGGCTTTTTCTCCCAGAACCGTTTTGCAAGTCCTGTGCGGTTGATCTGGTTTGTCATAGTGAAGTCAGTATATTTCGGGCTTGATCGCAATCTGCATTCATTTGCGTGATCAAGGCGTCTAACCCATCAAATTTGAGTTCTGGCCGTAGGAATTCAATCAGCCCCACAGATAGGGTCGCGCCATAGAGATTGCCCGAAAAATCAAACAAGAAGGTTTCAAGGTTGGGATGGTCGCCATCAAACATCGGGCGTACTCCAACCGAGGCAGCACCGTGATAGCTGCCCGCATGGGGGCCATCCAATACGTCGACTAGAACCGCATAAACACCGAATCTGGGCGGGTGAAGCCCATCAATGGACATGTTTGCTGTTGGAAAGCCGAGGTCACGCCCGCGTTGCTCTCCGCCAATAACTTCTCCCTCGATTCGATGCCAATGACCCAGCATCGCTGCAGCATCTCTGGGGCGGCCCGCGCTGAGTGCATCACGGATTGCGGTAGATGAGACGGTGGTGTCTGATTGTGCCATCAAAGGCGCGATTGTTACACCAAAACCCATTGCATCCCCAAAGGCTTGAAGATTTTCGACCGTGCCTTTGCGGCCTTTGCCAAAGCAGAAATCGGCTCCGACAACGACATGCCTTAGGCCAAGGCCCTCTGCAATTACGTTTCTGGCAAAATCTTCTGGTGCAAGGCCAGAGAGGGCCCCGTTGAAATTCAACTGATACAGACGCTCAACACCAAGCTTTTCGAGCCGCGATGCACGCGCTTCAGCGGACATCAGGCGAAACGGCGGAGCATCGGGAGCAAAGAACGCACGCGGGTGCGGTTCAAACGTCATCACCCCAAGCGGTGCATCAGTCTGGGCCTGACGCGCGAGGTCGATTACGGACTGGTGGCCTAAGTGAACGCCATCAAAGTTGCCGATGGCAACACTGGCGCCCCGATCCTGGGCTTCGACAAATTGATAATCACGGATGATACGCATAGGGGGTGCCTACCCGGCGTGGCGCGTTCTGGCAAGCGTTCTGCAAAGGCCGCGCTGAGAAAAGACAGCGCAGCTCTTTTGAATCATCGGCTTTTGCAAGTTTAGTCGAACTTTCGCGACGGAGCCATGACGGTTGCTTCGCCAACAAGGACCTTTTTGCCATCCACGATGCAGCGACAGTCCAGTTGAACCCGGCGTTTGTCGATCTTGATATCGGTGACCTCTACCTCTGCGAGCACCATGTCGCCGGGGCGGACGGGGGCCAGAAATTTCAGGGATTGGGACATGTATATCGTGCCATGACCGGGCAGTTGTTCGCCGATCACAGCTGAGATTAAACCAGCCGTCAGCATCCCATGGGCGATACGGCCCTGAAACATTGTGTCTTGCGCATAGTCTTCATCCAGATGAACTGGATTGCGATCTGTCGAGACTTCGGCAAATTTCTGAATATCCTCATCGGTCACAATTTTGCGAATATAGCGCACCATTCCCATTTCGATGTCTTCAATGCAGATGGTTCCGCGCGGCAGATTGTCCAACATTCTGGCCTCCTGATAAAGGTCGCCTTGAAACTTTAAGGCTCACGAAGTCTATTTGTGGAAACTTTATTACTTCGCAAGCGCAGAAAATCAAGGTGGAAATTATCAGCGTAAAAACCCAATACTGTAGGTCGGTGCCGATTTTTCCTTGTCTAAATAGGTTTTCAGAGCCTCTGGGTCTGGCTGGACTGATGTCTTTGTCTCACTGGCTGCAAGGCCGCCGGTGATAAACAAGGTGTCGATGCCTTCGCCCATACCGCCTGCAATATCGGTGTGCGGACCATCGCCTATCGCCAGAATATCGTCGTCTGTGATGCCGGTTGTGATTTCAGCTAGTCGGCGGCGGGCAAGATCGTAAATCGGGGGGTGAGGTTTGCCGAAATACAAGCTTTCCCCGCCCATTTCCGTGTACAATTTGGCAAGTGCTCCCGCACACCATTCACGGGTTTCTCCACGATCGACAACGATATCTGGATTGGCACACAACAGTTTCAGGCCATGTGTTTTGGCCCATAGAAAATCTGCGCGATTGATGTCTGGATCAGCTTGGGTGTCAAATGGGCCGCAGCAAACGATGCCCTCTGCTTCTTTGAGGGGGACGCGCGCAATATCGACGGGGTTATGAATGACATTCAAAGGTTCAAAGAAACCTGCGTCGCGCTCCCATTCCCCCATGAAGTAGACTTTTTGGCCCACAGCACCGGTAAACATCGCTGAGCGCGCGCTGTCGCCTGAGGTTGCAATTGTGTCATAAGCATCCGCAGGCACATTAAACTGCGCAAGTTGGCTGGCCACACCTGCGCGCGGTTTGGGAGAGTTGGTCACAAGAACAACAATACCGCCCTGTGCACGATAGGCTTTTAACGCTGCAACGGCATCAGGAAAGGCAGTAATGCCGTTGTGTACACAGCCCCAGAGATCAACAAAGAGAGCTTTGTACTGATGAGATATGTCAGAGAGAGAGGTGACGATCTGTGTCATGGCCGGACCTTTGGCTGTGTATCCAATAGCGCAGCTATGGCAGAGCGAAGGCTTTTTTGCCAGTGAAAGCCGTACAACAAAAAGGCGCCCTAAGTTAAGAGCGCCTTTTTCAAGAGATTGTGCAGGGATCAGACCTTGAGGTTCGGAATGATCTGCTTTTTACGGCTCATGATACCTGGCAAAACCACTGCGTCGCCTGATGCATCCGCATCAAAAGATTTTTTGGCAACGGTTTTCACCAAATCATTGGGCACCAGAAGGGTGGCTTCTTCGTTCAGGATGTCGACAACAAACAGCAATACCTGATCAACGCCATCTTCGGTTGCAACAGCAGTCATGCTCTCCATGATCGAGGCTTTGCGATCCAGAACAACAGAAGGTGCCGTGGTTTCGAGAACAGAGACGCGGAATTTGGTGCCGTCGACCTCATATTCTTTGGAATCCATGCGGATGAGTTCTGCGTCCGAGAATGAAGAAACATCGGATTTCGCTGCAAACATCTCAGCGGCATAGTCCGCAATATTCAAACCAAGCTCTGCGGCCAGTTTCTCAGCTATGGCGCGATCATGATCTGTGGTGGTTGGTGAGCGGAATTCAAGCGTGTCTGACAGAATGCAGGTCAAAGCTGCGCCTTTGATTGCTTCTGGCATCTTGGCGGCGTCATCACCCATCAGATCGTACATAATGGTTGCAGTGCATGCCAATGGGCGGATGGTGATATCAATTGGGCCTTTTGTTTCCAGACCACCAACCAATTTGTGGTGGTCGATGATCGCCTGCACGTCTGCACCGTTGATATTTGCAGGCAGTTCTGCTGGGTTGTTGGTGTCAACAATCACTACAGGTGTCCCGTCTTCAACATCTGTAATGATCTCGGGTTTTTCAAAGTCCCAGCGTTCCAACATGAATGCAGCTTCGGTGTTGGGTTCGCCCAAAAGCTTAGGAGCTGCGGCAACGCCTTTAACTTCATTCAGGTACCAGGACCACACAATAGGGGAGCCGGTGGAATCAGTATCAGGGGATTTATGGCCAAAAATCTGGACAGTCATCAGGTGTTCCTTGGGAAAAATGTCGAATTTGCGGGCCTTATAGACCCGCATTTGAGGCTTGTCACCTGTTCACAGAGATGTGTGTTTGTTCTGGTGTCTTGTTGCTAAAACGGAGCAGTGGACAACGTGAAGCCACGCTGTTTTAGCAGGTTCAAAATTCCATTCCTGCCGGGGAGGTGGGCGGCCCCGACAGCGACGACAGCTGTTTCTTCAGGAATATCGAGAATCTGTGGAAGCCAGAGGCGGTTTCGCCAATCCAACAGGCTTTCGTTGACGCTGTCATGCAGACGTTTGGTTTCCGCGGGTGAGAACTTTGAATATTGGCTTGCGATCCAGTGCTGTAGCAAAAAAGCTTGCCAGGTGCTTTGCTCGAAGTAAGCCTCTACCGCTGTCGCATCTTCGGGGATCTTGGTCAAAATGCGTTCAAGATCATTTTCCAATAAACGAACCTGATCGCGTAGCGGAATTCTGGTCAGTGCCTGAAGTCCGGTGCCAACAGTTTCCAGCGCAGCAATTGGGATCTGCTTACGCGTTGCAAACCGTTCGATCCGATCATCCAGACCACGCTGATTGCCAAACCCAAATGCTCTGCAGCCACTTTGCACGACAAAGGAGCTGATCATCCAAGGGGGCAAGCGAGCCACGACAGTTAGATCCAGCCCCATGCTTGCAGCCCAGCTTTTGAATTTCATCCATCCGTCTGCTGACATGTAGCGTTCAAGCGTGGTTCCATTTGGTAAAAGGAAGTTTTGTGGATTTTGGAGAAGCTGCGCTTCAAAACCGGGGCCGATGTCGGCGGATGTGACCTCGAAATAGACGGCGTCAGCCTGCGCAACCACCGGGCGCAGGCCTCTCATGATGCGTGATAGGCGTGCATCGCCTCCATGGATCGTGCCAATAATATGTAAGGTCTTATTTCCTTTGCGCGCAATCCAGTGATTGCCCTTTGCAAAAGGTGTCGCCGTCATTTGCTGTTCGAGCCAGGTTTCAACCCGCGTGGGCAAATGCTCTCGATAATCGACGCCTCTGCAATTTGCGTAGGTCTGCGTGGCCAGCAAGCAGGCCGTGAGAAAGGAAAGGAGTCTGATCATGAGTGTCAACATTATAAATCGGGTGGGTGTGATCGAGCTAGCGACGCCCGGTCTCAAAATGCAAGTCAAAGCGCACTTGTCATGAAGAAGTGAACCTGCCAAGCATCACATATGGACCGTGAAGATCAGCTTTATCCCCCAATAAAAACATTGCTCGAACGTCAGGGCTATACCGTAAAAGGAGAAGTGGGGGCTGTGGACGTCATGGCGCGTCGCGGTGAAGAACCGGCTGTCATCGTTGAACTTAAGTTGCGGTTTTCGCTAGCTTTGTTCCATCAGGCGATTGCGCGCCTAGCTGTGACGGATCTCGTTTATATCGCAGTGCCACGGCCCGGCGGACGGGGCGCCCGCAGAACCTTAAAAGACAATTTAGCTCTGTGTCGTCGGCTTGGGCTTGGTCTTATTACTGTTCTTCCTGATAACCGTTGCGAGGTACATTGCGATCCCGGACCCTATGCCCCCCGTAAATCCAAACAAAAACAACAACGGCTTTTGCGGGAATTTGACCGTCTTCGCGGGGATCCAAATGCGGGCGGTGCAACGCGACATGGTATCGTGACAGCCTACCGTCAGGATGCGCTGCGTTGCGCCACCTATCTGGTGGAATATGGAGCCTCTAAGGGGGCCGTTGTTGCCAAAGCCGCTGAGGTGCCTAAAGCAACGCAGTTGATGGCGAAGAACCACTATGGCTGGTTTGAACGGGTAGGGCTGGGGGTTTATCAGATTACGGATGCGGGGCGTCAAGGGCTGAAGGACTGGGCGGAAAGCGATGCGCAGACGGGGTGAAAGAGCGGGCGAAAAGGTCAGAATCTCTCCCTTAAAAAATCTTACATCCGGCGGTTGACAGGCCGTGTTGCTAATCATAGCTTCCTCGGCGTTAGCACTCAATGAAGGTGAGTGATAATGATCTGGCTGCGCTGCTTGATAAGGGCGGGCTGGATGTTTGGATAACAACCTTTGAGCCTAAGGAGCTGCAAAGATGGCATTGAAACCGCTTCATGACCGCGTGCTGGTGCGTCGCACCGAAAGCGAAGAAAAAACCGCTGGTGGTCTGATCATTCCCGATAGCGCAAAAGAGAAACCTTCCGAAGGTGAAGTCGTCGCAACTGGCGAAGGCGCGCGCAAGGACAGCGGTGAGCTGATCGCAATGGCTGTGAACGCAGGCGACAAGATCCTGTTCGGCAAATGGTCCGGCACTGAGGTCACCGTCGACGGCGAAGAACTGCTGATGATGAAAGAAAGCGACATCATGGGCATCATCGAGTAAGCGCACCTCGCTTCTCTGATCTCTTGAAAACGCATTACTGAATTTATCTCTCAAAGGAGAAATGAACATGGCTGCTAAGGACGTCAAATTCGACACCGATGCCCGTAACCGTATGCTGGCCGGCGTAAACGTACTGGCTGATGCTGTTAAAGTAACTTTGGGCCCCAAAGGCCGGAACGTTGTTCTGGAAAAATCTTTCGGCGCGCCTCGCATCACCAAAGACGGTGTATCTGTCGCGAAAGAAATCGAACTGGAAGATAAGTTCGAGAACATGGGCGCGCAGATGGTGAAAGAAGTTGCTTCTCGCACCAACGACGAAGCGGGTGACGGTACAACAACCGCAACCGTTCTGGCGCAAGCGATCGTTAAAGAAGGTCTGAAGCAGGTTGCAGCTGGTCTGAACCCAATGGACCTGAAGCGCGGCATCGATCTGGCAACTGCCAAAGTTGTCGAAGGCATCAAAGAGATGGCACGCGAAGTGGCTGACTCTGCTGAAGTTGCACAAGTTGGCACCATCTCTGCAAACGGCGAAGCTGAAATTGGTCAGCAAATCGCAGGTGCAATGCAGCGTGTTGGCAACGAAGGTGTGATCACCGTCGAAGAAAACAAAGGTCTGGAAACGGAGACCGATGTTGTTGAAGGCATGCAGTTCGACCGTGGTTACCTGTCCCCTTACTTTGTCACAAACGCTGACAAGATGACTGCAGAGCTGGAAGACTGCATGATCCTGCTGCATGAGAAGAAACTGTCTTCGCTGCAGCCAATGGTTCCACTGCTTGAGCAAGTTATTCAGTCGCAAAAGCCTCTGCTGATCATCGCGGAAGATGTTGAAGGTGAAGCGCTTGCAACTCTGGTTGTGAACAAACTGCGCGGTGGCCTGAAAATCGCAGCTGTTAAAGCACCTGGTTTCGGCGATCGCCGTAAGTCCATGCTGCAAGACATCGCGATCCTGACCGGTGGTCAAGTGATCTCTGAAGATCTGGGCATGAAGCTTGAGTCTGTTACAATGGACATGCTCGGCACGGCCAAGAAAGTTCAGATCACCAAAGACGAAACCACTGTTGTGGACGGCGCTGGTGAAAAAGCTGAGATCGAAGCGCGTGTTGCACAGATCCGCACCCAGATCGAAGAAACCACATCCGACTACGATCGCGAAAAGCTGCAAGAGCGCGTTGCCAAACTGGCAGGCGGTGTTGCTGTGATCCGCGTTGGTGGCATGACCGAAGTGGAAGTGAAAGAGCGCAAAGACCGTGTTGACGATGCTCTGAACGCGACCCGTGCGGCCGTGCAAGAAGGTGTTATCGTTGGTGGTGGTGTTGCTCTGGTTCAGGCTGGTAAAGCTCTGGCCGGTCTGGAAGGTGCAAACGCTGACCAGAACGCTGGTATCAAGATCGTGTCCAAAGCCATCGAAGCGCCTCTGCGCCAGATCGCTGAAAACGCAGGTGTTGATGGTGCAGTTGTTGCGGGCAAAGTTCGCGAATCTTCTGAAACATCTTTCGGCTTCAACGCACAAACCGAAGAATATGGCGACATGTTCTCCTTTGGTGTGATCGACCCTGCAAAAGTAACGCGTACCGCTCTGGAAGATGCGGCATCGGTTGCAGGTCTGCTGATCACCACCGAAGCAATGGTTGCAGACAAGCCAGCCAAAGAAGGCGCGGCACCTGCAGGCGGCATGCCTGACATGGGCGGCATGGGCGGCATGATGTAAGCTGACCTATCCATTTTGGATATGAAGAGGTCGCCGCAAGGCGGCCTCTTTTTGTTAGGGATGCGTATAATTCGAAACTGAATAATCGCGCCCTGATCTGCGCGCATTTCAGGTGCGGTCAGAAAAATATCTGAGCGATGCATAGCAATGTGGCTTTGGCGTGAAGTTCACAAAAAAAACGGTGTTGATATCACGCACCATAGGTATCGGCTTTAAATCTACTGTTGGCACAGCTGACGGTTGAGCGCTAAGCTTTCCTTATGGATCAGTTAAAGCCGGATATCTGGCGGGATCTCGCCGTGTTGCTCGCTGTTGGAGAGGCGAAGTCATCTTTTGGTGCGTCTCGTCTCTTGGGTATTAGCAATGATGCTGTTGAAATGCGGGTTGATCAACTTGAAACCCGCATAGGGGCAGCTTTGGTCAATCGCAGTACACCGCGCTGGGTTTTGACGGATGCGGGCAAAGGGTTGGTTGAAAAAACACGCAGTATTGTAAATTTGGTAGAACGTGGAACTGTGGGTGAGAGGGCCGATAAGAATACCCCTGTACCGCTTGTATTGAGTTGTCCCGACTTATTCTTCGAATTTTTGTTGTTGCCACTGTGGTATCGGATTGAGACAAAACTGCCTGACATCCCTATCAAGCTTGAAACCCTGCAAGGGGTCACCGCTAAACCGGACAGCACTTGCGACCTTGCTCTTTGCCTTGGGCGTGCGGGACAGGCTGATGCTGTTGGAGCCAAGATTGGGGACGTGCGGTTTGCGCTTTATGCGCATCGTAGCCTTCTTGGTTCAAATACGCGTGCAAACACGCCAAGCCATTTCACAGTAGAAGCAGCTGAATTGAACGTGCCAGATCTGGTCTGGCCCGGCGGTAAAACCACACGGCGTGTTGTGTGTAATGATCTTTTGTCGGTGGTAACAGCTGTGAAGTCGGGGCGGGGCATTGGCATTTTGCCACGATTCATCGGAGACAACGATCCAGTACTGGTTCCTTTGGAAGGGGCAGATGTTGCACCTTTAACGTTGTCGATTTTGAGCATGAGGGGCAATGCTGCGAAGCCAGAGGTTCAAACGCTGCGCACTTTACTAGCGCGTGAAATCGCACAGGTGCTTGATGATCGAACGATTGGAGCACAGCAAGGTTAAAGCGTGCTTCCTGCATAACATCAGGCAGTAATTTCGTTCACAAAGCAGTGCGGCGCGTTGCATGGGGTCACTCTGAAGTGGTACCGCTCGGGCCGATACGGCAGGCTTCTACATCGATTTTCCAGGCCTGACAGGAGGTTCAAGATGCGTCTGGTTTTTCTGACATGTATTGTCATGCTTGCGTTTGCTGCAAATTCAGTTTTAGGGCGTGCCGCCATTGGCAATCATCTGATGGACGCAACCGGTTTTGGACTTGTGCGACTATTGTCTGGGACAGCGGCTTTGCTTTTACTTTGTCAGATACAGAGAAAACTGATTGTACAGCCATGGCAGCAAAGCCTTGCAGGGGCGTCAGCTTTGACCCTGTATATGGTTGGGTTTTCTCTGGCATATAAAGATTTGGATGCTGGTTTGGGGGCTTTGGTCCTATTTGGGGTGGTGCAAATCACCATGTTTGCCTGGGGGGCATTCACTGGTCAGCGCAGCACATCCATTCAGCTTTTAGGCGCTGCACTGGCTCTGATTGGTCTGGCCTACGTGGTTTGGCCGAAAGAGGACGTGAGTGTTGATCTCTGGGCTTCTGGGTTAATGGCCATGAGTGGTTTAGGATGGGGCATTTACAGTCTGCTGGGGCGCGGCAATGGGGATCCTTTGGTTGCAACCGGGATGAATTTTTTGTGGGCATCGGTTTTAATTTTGCCCATCGTGTATCTTGCGGATGGTGGGCAGGTCATGACCCTTGCTGGTGTTGTGCTTGCGGTAATTTCTGGCGCGCTGACATCGGGTTTGGGATATGCGCTCTGGTACCGTGTTTTGCCTCAATTACAGCCACAAGTCGCAGCGACAATACAATTGAGCGTTCCTGTGATCGCCATCTTGGCTGGTGCAGCGGTGTTGCGTGAACCCATTGGGTTTGACTTGATCCTCGGGTCAGTGCTGGTCTTAGGTGGGATCGCGCTTGTGGTCCGCTCACCGCGCGCTTTAGCATCGCCACATACCTCTTCAAATGAGCACGCGGGCTAACTAGATCTGTAGACATGCGTTTACGGTCTTTGTTGTCACTCATCGCTGGTGTTGTGCTTTGTGCGCCCATACAGCTTCATGCAGCTCAAAAGGACTGCGTGGTCCTTTTGCATGGTCTGGCGCGGACCAAGGCCTCTTTTACCTTTATGCAAATAGCATTGGAGGAGCAGGGGTACCGGGTGGTGCGACCCAATTATCCTTCAACCAAATTTTCGGTAGAAGAGTTGAGCCGCACTGTGGTGCCCAGGGCCTTGGCCCAGTGTGGTTCTGCGCCGACCTATGCAGTGACCCATTCAATGGGAGGGATATTGTTACGTGTCTGGTTAGAGGATAATCCAGAGCTTCATCTTAAACGGGTGGTGATGCTTGCCCCGCCCAATCATGGCAGCGAAGTTGTGGATCGTTTTGGAGATTGGTGGTTGTTTGATCGCCTGAATGGTCCGGCGGGAGCAGAACTGGGCACGGATGTCGACAGCCTTCCAAGCTCTCTCCCACCGGTGCAGTTTGAACTTGGCGTCATTGCGGGAAGGCGCAGTTTCAACCCTTTGTTTTCAAGTGTGATTCCAGGAACCGATGACGGAAAAGTTTCGGTTCAAAGTACCTATGTCGCTGGGATGCAAGCGCATATCACGCTGCCAGTGACCCATACTTATATGATGAATGATCCTGTTGTTATTGCGCAGGTATTATCCTTTTTGAAACACGCACGATTTGACAGCAGCCTCAGATGGGGGCAATCCCTGCGCCAGATTCTAAACGCTCGTTAGGCGATGTAATGGATGGTGCGACAAGATATATGGCAAACCTTGAATTGACCCTCACCGGGGCTGATGTGCTGCATGAGACAGGGCTTGAACGTGCAAGTTCACTGACGTTCTCTGATGGGGTTATTCAGGCTGAACAGGTAAAGCGACAGGTCGATCTTAGCGGCTATATCGTTGTGCCTGGCATTGTTGATGTACACGGAGACGGGTTCGAACGCCATCTTGCGCCGCGCCGCGGTGCAATGAAGCAAATGGACGAAGGGGTGCTTGCCGCAGAAGCGGAGCTTGCAGCCAATGGGATTTCCACGGCAGTCTTGGCCCAGTTTTATTCATGGGAAGGCGGGCTGCGTGCTCCAGATTACGCGGCTCAGGTCTTTGCGGCGATCAAATCTGTCAGGTCGAACGTCGTCACTGACCTGATGGCACAGCTGCGGTTTGAAACACATATGCTGGATGACTACGCTGACCTTCCAGCAAAGGTGCAAGACTGGGGCGTACCTTATGTGGTGCTCAACGATCACCTTCCTCATGAACGTCTTGCTGCTGGCAAGAAGCCACCACGCATGGTGGGGCAGGCGCTTAAGGCGGGACGTAACCCTGATGTACACCTTGCAATGATGCAAGATATGCATCGCCGCCGGGATGACGTGCCCGCCGCATTGGATGACCTTTGTGCAGTGCTTGCAAAACAAGGCCTCCGTTTGGGCAGCCATGATGATCAAAGCGCGGATATGCGGGCCAAGTGGCGCGCGCGCGGTGTCACAATTTCAGAATTTCCAGAAACCCTTGAAGCGGCCGAAGCCGCACGTGTGGGGGGAGATCATATTATTCTTGGTGCTCCAAATGTGGTGCGCGGGGGCTCTCATAATGGCAATGTTTCTGCGCTTGAGCTGATCTCTATGGGACTTTGCGATGCTTTGGCGTCAGATTACCATTATCCAAGTCCGCGTCGCGCAGCCTTGATGCTTGCCCGTAGTGGTTTGTTGGATTTGGCCGGGGCTTGGAAGCTGATTTCCCAAGGGCCTGCAGATGTTTTGGGCCTCAACGATCGGGGCATTTTGGCGCCGGGGAAACGGGCAGATTTGCTGATTTTAGAAAAAGAGAGCTACCGCGTGTCTGCAACACTCTCTAAGGGGCGGGTTAGTTATTTGACAGGGGATCTGGCTGCACGGTTCATGCAATAAAAAAGGCTGCACAAATTGTGCAGCCTCAGTAGATGATCTTTGATCAGAGATCTTATCTATTAGGTCGTTTAGAGGGCTGAATGCGGTTTACATGCCCCATTTTGCGGCCAGGTTTTGCTTCGGATTTGCCGTATAGATGTACGGCGCAGTCCGCTTGTTTCACCAGAGCGGGCACTCGATCCATATCATCGCCGATCAGGTTTTCCATGATTACATCCGCATGGCGCTGTCCATTGCCCAAGGGCCAGCCAACGATTGCGCGGATATGTTGCTCGAACTGATCTACCGTGCAGCCATTTTGTGTCCAGTGGCCTGAATTATGGACGCGTGGTGCGATTTCATTAACGATAAGCCCTTGAGGCGTGACAAAAAGCTCCACGCCCATGACGCCAACGTATTCAAGTGCATTCAATATCTTACTGGCCAACAGAACAGCATCCATACGTTGACTTTGGTTCAGGCGGGCTGGCACAGTTGTTGTGTGCAAAATACCGTCGCGATGCACGTTTTCGCCGGGATCAAAGCAAGACACTTCCCCCGATAAGCCGCGTGCAGCAATAACCGAAACCTCATGGCTGAAGCTGACAAACCCTTCCAAAATAGCCGGAGCGCCCTCCATGTCAGAAAGTGCTGCGGGTGCGTCGCTTTCTTGCATAATGCGGGCCTGACCTTTGCCATCATAGCCAAAGCGGCGGGTCTTTAGAATGGAGGGTGCCGAGATATCTTGCAGGGCTTGTTCTAGACCTGCTGCATCAGGAACATCGGCGAATGGCGCTGTTTGGAGACCCAGATCCTGAAGGAATGTCTTTTCTGTCAATCGATCCTGACTTACGCGGAGTGCTTCACGGCCCGGACGAATGGGCTTTAGGTCTTCCAGTAGGTCCAATGCCGAGGTCGGAATATTCTCAAACTCATAGGTGATGACATCAACTGTGCCTGCAAAGGCGCGGAGGGCGTCCGCGTCTTCATAGGTGGCGCATGTGATTTGATCCGCAACATGGCTTGCAGGTGGATTTGTGCTTGGCTCAAACACGTGCGTTCTAAAACCAAGACGGGACGCTGCGACAGATAGCATACGCCCCAATTGTCCACCGCCCAAGATACCAATGGTTGCGCCGGTCGGAAGTGCGTCAGTCATCAATGGGTTCCTCTGGGATTGATGCAGAAAGTGCCTCACGCCATGCGTCTAAGCGCTGGGCGAGGTCCTTGTCTTGCAGGGCCAAGATACCGGCTGCCATCAAACCTGCGTTTGCAGCGCCAGCGGCACCGATGGCCATAGTCGCGACAGGGAAGCCTTTGGGCATTTGAACGATGGAATAAAGTGAATCCACACCAGACAAAGCGCGGGTCTGAACCGGGACCCCAACTACAGGGACACGTGTTTTGGAGGCCACCATGCCCGGTAGATGTGCCGCGCCGCCTGCACCTGCTATGATCACTTGCAATCCACGTTCGGCAGCTTTTTTGCCATACTCCCACAGACGGTCCGGCGTGCGATGTGCCGATACAATCTTGGCTTCATATGGGACGCCCAGGTCGTCCAGAATGGTGGCTGCTTCTTTCATCGTGGGCCAATCGGATTGGCTGCCCATGATGATCCCTACTTTGATCTCGGTCATGTATACGCCCCTATGGAAGGAGCGCGAACTCTAGCCATTTTTGCCTAAATAGCAAGGTTTCACCGTAGGATGGCTGGGGGAATCAAGACCGTCAGGAAAGATGAATATGACAAAGCATCTAAAAGCTGTTCATCGAGAGCATGGCGATAACATCGTGATAGATGTTTTGCGAATATGGGTTTTTGAAACGAAAAGAGTTTCAGAGCATGGAAGCGGTCCATTCTGGACCTAAGCACCCATGGCAGTGGGGGCGTTTAGGCAATAATATCCGGGGTCAGGCGATCTTCGATCAATGCGATCTGATCTTTCAGTACCAATTTTTGCTTCTTCAGACGGCGTATCGTCAGCTGATCGCTGATCGGCCGCTCCTGAAGGGCAATAATTGCCTCGTCTAGATCCCGGTGTTGCCTGCGGAACACTTCCAGTTCGACTTTCAGGACATCATCCGTTTTCATCGAAATTTCAGTAGGCGCGTTCATATGAGACTCAGTGTTTAGGAAAATGAATCGTCCTTATTTATACGCTGTTAAGGGTTTTTTCGCTAGGCCTAGGTGGGGATGACCTTGTGAATTCCGCGAAACTCGCCATATTCTTTGGTGTGGGTCGCCGTTTGGGGCCCAGTACAGGAAAGACGTCGCTTTGGATAAAGGACGAGATACGTGTCGAAATTGACTTTGGGTGCCTATCCGCATCTTTTGGGGTTTGAGCAGCTGGAACGGCTTTTGGAACGCTCAGCCAAATCGGGAAACGAGGGCTATCCGCCCTATAACATTGAACAAACATCGGACTATTCTTACCGCATTACATTGGCAGTTGCCGGGTTTGCAGAAGAAGATCTGGCAATTACGATTGAAGATCGCCAACTGGTGATCCGAGGGCGACAGCGGGATGAAAGCGAAGGGCGTATGTTCCTGCATCGCGGAATTGCAGCGCGCCAATTTCAGCGCATGTTTGTGTTGGCGGATGGAGTCGAAGTTGGAGAGGCGATTATGGAAAATGGCCTTTTACATGTCGATCTGACACGTTCACGACCCGAAACCGTAGTGCAGACAATTAATATCAAGAAGGGGTAACGATATGCAGGCAACGCAAGAAAACACGCACGCAGATGATAATCGTCTTGCTTATGTAAAAACCGTTGATGTCGCGGCTTTGCCTCAAGACGTGCAAGACAGCGCTGAGGGTCATACGCAACTCTATGCGGTTCACAATGACACCGGAGAGCAACTGGCCTTGGTTGCAGATCGTCGGCTTGCCTTTGTGCTAGCGCGACAAAATGATTACACGCCTGTCGCAGTTCATTAACTAAATGACATTGTAACGATACAGGAAAGCGGGTGAGTGCCCGCTTTTTTTGTGCAAGACCTTGTGAACAATCGGACAAAGATAGGTTGTTCTATGGTCTCTAAGTATGAATTTGATTGGGTTGATGCATTTTCAGATCGCGCGTTTGGGGGTAACGGATGTGCGGTGGTTCACGGTGGCGCTGGCTTACCGGCGGATGTCTGCATGGCTTATGTGCGGGAAACTTCACTAGTTGAATGTACATTTACCGGACCGTCTGACATTGCAGATGTTAAGGTTCGTTATTTTCTCGCAAACCGTGAAATCCCATTTGCTGGGCATCCTACAATCGCAACAGTTGAGGCGCTTCGCAGCAGAGGGCTCTTTAAGGGCACACAGGTGACATTGGAGACTGGTGCCGGGGTCGTTGAGGTTCATTTGCACGGTGATGAAATAGAAATTATCCAGATCGCTCCGACATTTGGGCGGTTTGCCGACCCCGAATTGGTGGCGAAGACTGTGTCCTTGCCAAAGGCCGCCATTTTGGGACGTCCTCAAATTGTCTCGACGGGCCTACCCTTTTGCATAACTGTGATTGACAGTCGTGAGCATCTGGAAGCAGCCAGATTGAATGTCGAGGGGCTTGCGATTTTGGGTCAGAGCTTTGGCGCGGATGGAATAGACGTGATGGAGCCCTTCCTTGTGACACTTGAAGGTGCGACGACAGCAGGTGATACTTTTTCGCGGCTCCTGATGGCCCCGCCAAGCCCAGCTGAAGATCCATTTACGGGCTCCGCGACCGGGGCGATGGCTGCCTATCTGTGGCACCATGGACTTCTGAAAAAAGATCAGTTTGTCGCTGAGCAAGGTCATGGAATGGGACGCCCCGGGCAAGCGCGTGTCACACGTGTGGGCGCGCCTGAAGAGATGACCGGGGTCAAAGTGGCTGGCAAAGGTTATATTTTGATGCGCGGGACTGTGGAGCTACCGGACACACTGTAAAAGCCGTCACACAAAAATACTATGCTGGACGGCGGTACAGCTGACTGCTGCGATGCTGGAACATTTCGATCTTAGGAGTTTCCAGCATCGTAAAGAAAGCAACACGCATTTCTCGGTTTGGGGTGGCAGTTGAATACCAGCCTGTCGTCGTTGGTTTTGATGTTCACAAGAAAAGGTATTCGCTTGGCTTGATGTCTTTGACAGGCATCGTGAGCTTCGCTGCGGCCCATTTGTAATGTCTCCGATGCGGACTTTGCTACCGTTCAGGAATTGAAACCGAAAGTCAGTTTTTGGTTTCCAACGACCAGCCCTGCGCTTTGACCTCAAGGGCTTCATCTCTCAGATAGAAATGAAAATGCCGGGCTCCAGACCCCTCCATCTTGACCCAAGGCGTGGGCTGCATGTCGTCTCTGGTATCGCCTGAAATTTCGTAAAACTCGCCCCATGATGGAGCGAGCCCACTGAAACGGCATAGGCCGTCATACCATCCATGGTCATTTACTGACGTCACACGATACCGCTTGCAGTCTTCGAAGCAGACTGTAATCGCAGGTACATTCTCGTATTCACGATAGACATATGGATTTGGTCGCATATGAGCCAAGAGCGTTTTGCCGTTTTGCTCAAGCTTGAGGGCGACATCGTTTGGATGTGCGTTCCAATCTTCATTGAGGCGCGTAAATGTCGGCAGATCGTCAGTTTGGAAGTGCCAAGGCAATTCGTCTTTAGGTGTCCACGTGACGAAAAGACGATCTGGTCGCTGTGCTAATGGTCGCAGTGTGTCTGTAGGTTCGTTGATCAATACTGCAACACTGCCCCGCCCCGCCATCTTCCAGCCTGTCAGGCAATTCCTTATCCGTCTCCCATCGACTTGAGCAATCGACAAGTTTCGATCTGCAACCTGCAACACGTCTCCTGTTTCTGGAACATGTGTGAGCTGATCCAACATCAGTACAGTTCGAGGCTTCCCAGCTTCATCGTCTGGCAGGTTAAATACATCGGCCAGGCGACCTTTGGGTTTGCGCATACGGTTGCTCCACTAGTGATGGCTGCGAAGTTACCGATAATTGAAAACCTTTGAAAGCAGACACTCGGACACCGCGCAGCATTCGGTAAAATGGCCTCAAAACAAGCTTTGACCGATTGGCTTTGCCTGCGCAGTATTGCTGGGTCGGCTTGCCAGTCGTCCACATAAGAAAGCCCCGCGCTTGATGGCGGGGCTTTCTGAAAAGTTATCAGCTTCGCTTAGGCTGTTATCAGCCCCATGCTTTCCAGTTTCAGGATAACCTGCTGCGCGCAGTAATCCACCTCGGTGTTTTCGGTTTCAAGGCGCAGTTCAGGGTTTTCTGGCACATCATAGGGATCGGAGATGCCGGTGAACTCTTTGATTTTGCCTTCACGAGCCAGTTTATAGAGACCTTTACGATCACGACGTTCACATTCTTCGATGGTTGTCGCAACGTGCACTTCAATAAAGGCACCAAAGCTTTCGATATCTTCACGTACATACCGGCGGGTTGAGGCATAAGGTGCGATTGGTGCACAGATCGCGATACCACCGTTTTTGGTGATCTCACTTGCCACATAACCGATACGTTTGATGTTCAGATCGCGGTGCTCTTTTGAGAAGCCAAGTTCTGAACTGAGGTTTTTACGAACAATGTCCCCATCCAGTAGCGTCACCGGACGGCCGCCCATTTCCATGAGTTTTACCATTACAGCATTTGCGATGGTGGATTTCCCGGAACCTGAGAAGCCAGTGAAAAACAGGGTAAAGCCCTGCTTGGAACGCGGTGGCTTGGTTTTACGCAGCTCTGTCACGACTTCAGGGAAAGAGAACCATTCTGGGATCTCAAGGCCTTCCGCCAGACGGCGACGCAGTTCGGTGCCTGAGATGTTCAAAATGGTGACATTGTCACGATCTGCGATTTCGTCGTTTGGCTCATACTGGGCGCGCTCTTGCACATAAACCATGTGTTTGAAATCGACCATTTTCAGACCAATTTCTTCCTCATGAGTGCGGAACAGATCCTGTGCATCATATGGGCCGTAGAAATCTTCGCCGGCGGAGTTTTTGCCAGGGCCTGCGTGGTCGCGACCAACAATGAAATGTGTGCAGCCGTGGTTTTTACGGATCAGACCGTGCCAAACGGCTTCACGTGGACCGGCCATGCGCATCGCGAGGTTAAGAAGCGACATGGTTGTGGTGGATTGTGGGTATTTGTCCAGAACCGCTTCATAACAGCGCACACGGGTAAAGTGATCGACGTCGCCGGGTTTGGTCATGCCGACAACAGGATGGATCAAAAGGTTTGCTTCAGCTTCGCGTGCTGCACGGAAGGTCAGTTCCTGATGTGCGCGGTGCAACGGGTTGCGTGTTTGGAAGGCAACAACTTTCTGCCAGCCCAATTTGCGGAAATAGGCGCGTAGCTCGTTTGGTGTGTCGCGACGGGCGCGGAAATCATAGTGGATTGGCTGCTGGATGCCAACAATAGGGCCACCCAGATAAATTTTCCCTGCTTGGTTGTGCAGATAGTTTACAGCAGGATGGGCGATATCATCGGCACCGAAAACCTTTTCAGCCTCACGTGCTTTGTTAGGTTCCCAGCGATCAGTGACTGTCATCGTCGCAAGAATAACGCCTTCTTGATCGCGCAGTGCAATATCTTCTCCAATTTCAAGAGTTTCCGCGAAATCCTCAGAAACATCCAAATTGATTGGCATGGGCCAAAGGCTGCCATCTGCAAGGCGCATGTTTTCGACAACGCCATTATAGTCAGCTTCGGTCAAGAAGCCTTTGAGCGGGTTAAAACCGCCGTTCATCAGGAGTTCGAGATCACAAATTTGACGTGGTGTCAGGTCAAAGCTTTTAAGGTGCGCAGCTTCTATTTTAAGTTTTTGTGCGGAATCATATGAAACATATAGCTCTGGGATAGGAGCAAGATTGTTTAATTGGGTCATTGAGTGTCACTTCTCTTTATACGCGGCCCAGTCAGGCAAATCACTGTGACAGTCCCATACCGTCAGCTTTGTTGTTCTGTCCACAGGGGGAGAGACGAAAAGAGCGAAGTTATAACTGTGTTGCGCAAAGTGGGAGGCTTGTAAGCAAAGAGGGCGCCTTTGTAGAAAAAGCCTCTACTTTTTAGGCAGTGGTAAGACGGATGTCAGGAAACTGTCGCAGATTCGTCCATGTTTTTTTGAGCCTCAATGTTCCAATATTAGATTTGGCTCGTTTCCAACAGGTGCTTTCTCAAATCAGCGGCCAAAGAAAGCTGCAGCGCAGCAACGGGCGCCTCTACGCCACGCAGTCTGAATTGTTCCAGTTCACCTGAAATCTCAGCGATGCCGGCGGCAAAAAAGACCTCTGCAGAAATCAGAGCTTCAACGTCAAGCTCTTTGGTTTTTGCTTCTAGGCGGCTGGCAATATTTACTGTGTCACCTATGATTGTGCGTGGCGCTTTATGGGCACTGCCAATTTCACCAAGAACCACATGCCCCAGATGTAGACCCATGCCGATTTTTACGGGTGGTTCGCCCTCTGCTTGCAAGATAGTATTAAAACGGGCAAGGGCTACGCTGATTTTTTGTATTGCACCCAAGGCCGCTGAAGCTGAGCTTTTGGCGTCGCGGGTTTCAAACAGGGCTAATAACCCGTCTCCCATATATTTGTCGACAGTCCCTCCCTGAGCGAGGATCTCAGGAACGATTGCGTCAAAAAACCTATTGAGCAGAAATACCACATCATAGGGCAACATACCGGCGGAACGTTTGGTAAAGCCCCGGATATCAAGAAATAGAATGGCCAGTTGTCGTTCTTCCCCTTGGCTCGCATGGGCGCGGGGTTTGTCGCGGTCAGGACGAAAGACACGATGGGCTGTGAGCGGAGTATCTGGGCGGACTTGGCAGGCCAAGCGGACATTCGGCGGCGCTTTGATCGCGGCAAGTGTCCGTGCTTCTGCCGCTGAAGGGGGAGGGACGGCACTCGCACCCTGTTCCAAGACCACACGACAGGTAGTGCAGCGCCCTTTACCACCACATAGCGCTGTATGGGGAACATCATTGGCTTGCGAAATCTCTAGCAAGGTCATGCCGCGTTCAGCGGTGACTTGTGGTCCATCAGCATAGGTGATTTTGACCGAACGCCGAGAGCGCAGCATTTTATTGATGCCATAGTAGCTAAGCGACAGCACCAAAAGCATGAATATCAGGAAGCGGGCATAGTCATAAATTTCTACCAAACCTTGAATGGTTTGTGGGCTTGGCCAGTTGTAGTCTTCCTGCATTTCACGGAGGTAACCATCACCATAAGCCAGTTCGTTCATGCGGCGACCTTCGGCAAGCAAGCCTGCTAAAGCTGAAATCGGTACAAATACTGCTATTCCAATGAGCCAGGGCATTAGGCGCTGCCATGTTTCAGTTAGGCGCAGCCAGAAATGTAAACCGATGCACCCGTGAACCCATACCACGAGCAAAAGAAGACTTTGCCACCATATTGTGGAACTGCCCCAGATCAGCAGTAAAAAATAGCCGTATTCATCCTGAACGCCGTGGAACGTGTGAGCATAGCGCGTGAATATCAGATGCCCGGCAAGCTGGAATGGAATAAAAATTCCCAGCGCTATTTGAAAGAGAGTTATTCGCGGCAAACGTAAATTGCGCCTTGTTGCAATCATTTGAAAAGCAAGCGCTGCATGAATAAGTAAGGACCCATAAAGGATCGCAGATCCCAGAGATGAACGCACAATGGTCTGCAGATTGTGCTGAAATACATTCATCCATTCAGGTGAAAGTAAGGCAATACCAAGGTTGAGGAAATGGAACAGGGCGTATGTAAACAACACCAGCCCTGACGATATGCGCAGCCGTTCTGCCCAGTTGCCATGCCACAAGGGGTGCGCCATTTCTTATCTCCGGTCGTTTTCGCTAGTTAGACCGGATTTTGTCTGTGGCGGTCAAGGCCATGAAACTTTGTTCATGACCTTTTGAGTGGCACAGTTTCGTGAAAAGAAACGTGAATTCTATTCTTGAGTTGCAAGGAAGCGTTCGGCGTCCAATGCAGCCATGCATCCCATGCCCGCCGATGTCACGGCCTGACGGTATTTGTGATCTGTAAGGTCCCCGGCAGCAAAGATACCTGGGATAGAGGTCTCTGTAGTGCCCGGTGTAACTTTGATATAGCCGCCGTTATGCGTTTCAAGAACATCTGCCACCAGTTCAGAAGCGGGCGCATGGCCAATGGCAACAAAGACCCCTTTGGCAGGGATGTCACGGATTTCGCCAGTTGTTGTATGTTTGACTTTGATACCTTCGACACCCAGAGGGCTGTCTGACCCGTAAACCTCTTCCAGTTCGTGAAACCAGAGCGTTTCGATCTTCTCGTTTTTCATCAAACGATCTTGCAGAATTTTTTCTGCACGCAGTTCGTCGCGGCGATGTACCAATGTTACTTTTGAGGCAAAATTGGTCAGGAACAGAGCTTCTTCGACCGCAGTGTTGCCACCCCCGATGACCACGATTTCCTGCCCACGATAAAAGAATCCGTCGCATGTCGCACAGGCCGAAACGCCAAAGCCTTTGAATTTATCTTCACTCTCCAAACCGAGCCATTTTGCGCGTGCGCCTGTTGCGAGGATAACAGCGTCTGCGGTGTAGGTTTTACCGCTGTCCCCCTTGGCCACAAAGGGACGTTGGGTGGTATCAAGTGAGGTAATGATATCACCAATAATTTCACATCCCATCGCTTGTGCGTGTTCTTGCATTTTTATCATCAGATCGGGGCCCTGAACCTCAGTGAAACCAGGGTAGTTTTCCACTTCGGTTGTGGTGGTCAGCTGGCCACCTGGTTCAATGCCTTGCACCAAAATCGGCTCTAGCATGGCGCGGCTGGCATAGACGCCTGCGGTATAACCTGCAGGGCCTGAGCCGATGATCAGAACCTTGGTATGGCGCGTGTCGGACATGATGTTTCCTCGATTGCAAAGGCTGCGTGTGTTTTACGGTCGGAGTCGGATATAGCGGTCCACTGGGGGCTCTTAAACCCCTGTTTGTTGATCGTCTGGCTGAATGCAAAGGTTTAAACTTCTGGGTTGTCTTTGAGGATGATCAATAATATTGCGCAGATGTGAAATATTATTGCGCGAAACGACGCAGCTGCTATAAGAAATGCCACTTGGCAGGAGCATATAAATGGTCACTACGCGACTGGATCCCATCGACCGGAAAATTCTGGCAGAGCTGCAGGCGGATGGTCGAATGACAAACGTTGAGCTGGCAAAACGGGTTGGCATTTCAGCGCCTCCGTGTTTGCGTCGCGTGCGAGCGCTGGAAGAGGCCGGGTTTATCGGTGGCTATCATGCCGAAGTAAATGCCCGTGAACTTGGATTCGAAGTGCAGGTTTTTGCCTCTGTTGGGCTTGAAAGTCAGGCAGAGAGCGAATTGAGCGCGTTTGAAGAGCAGTGCCGTGGATGGCCTTTGGTGCGCGAATGCCACATGTTGAACGGTGAGGTGGATTTCATTTTGAAATGTGTCGCACCGGACCTCAGCACATTCCAGAGTTTTTTGACCGGAGATTTGCTGACCACGCCAAATGTGGCGAGTGTCAAAACTTCGCTGGTTATTCGTGGGGCAAAAGATGATCCTGGTGTGCCGTTTGAAATCTTGGAAGAGCGTCTTGCACGTGAGGCATAAGAAACTCTAGCGTCAGTTCATCTGAGAAAAGACGAAGCCTGCATGTTGTCAAAACACGCAGGCTTTTTGGTATCATACGTGAAAGGGTTCACGATCAACGCCGCGATCTTTGCCTTCTGCCCGTGGATGGGCTAGGGGGCCAAAATCAGTAGGTGTATCGATGTGGCTAAACAGATTTAGAAACAGCGTCCGCATCGCATGGCTGACATGGCGCAGCGCATCTGTGCCTGGGTGAAACGTTTCAAATTCAAGGCCTGCAATGCGGATTACAGCATGTTGCGGCAACATCAAATGAAACATTTGCACAGGTGTCGGAGGAGCTGTCTCTACAATGTTCATACCGTCATGAAACATTGGCACCGGGGTGAGAAGAGGACCGCCAACAATATCTTTGCGTAGGTGTGCTGGGGTGCAAAGCAGACGTGCAGATGCACCTACGACGACGCAGCTGGCTGGTTTATGATAGCCCATACTATCTGGCATCAAGCTTGTCAGCTGGTTGTCCGTCCCTTTTGCAGCCTCGCGGGTTGGCATCACCAAGGTACTGCCTTTCCACATCAAAGGCATTGTCTCACCGTCCGTGGTCAGGATGTTGTCACCAGGGAAAAGATCTTCGATGGCGACGGGGCCGTGATCCGTTTCAACCATTGAGCCGCGGCTAAAAGCTGTAAAAGCGTTTTCGAATAATGGCATCGCAGGAGCAATGTGTCGGGTCTCTGCAATGTCACCGTTCGGCAAAAGACTCATGACATCAAATCGGCGCAGCTGTGGTTTGTTCCCGGTCGGCAATGCAGGTGTGTCTTGCAGGACCGCCTGTTGCTCTAACATGTTGCTTGCTGCGCGTTGCAGCGAATATGGGATGCTCATCGCAAACGCCCCCTCGTTTAACGTGCCTTGTACTGATGCGTGAAGCGTGCCTATTCCAAAGGCACTGCACTTGACCTCGCAGCAAGACCATGCGCGTTCGCGTCACCAGCTGACCTCACGGTCTGGCACAAATCTATAACACCCTAAGAGCAGGCTCTTAGTGAAACACCAAAGCCCTGCAGGCGCTGGTGTCATAGAGTAGAACACCGTTGATGCAGAACTTATTCAACAGAGCTTGCCGAAAGCATGCTCTTTGCTTGTTTCACATTCGGTAATCAATGTGCCGGGATTGTGGCATAGTGGCGGCGATAACAGGGTATGTAGAAGAAAAGGTCTCTTAAGCCGTTCAGAACTTAAAGTCTAATGCAGGAGATGAGGCGCCCGTAATCAGCTTCCTTTGCATGGGTCGTGCGGCGATATGAATAAAATCTATCTGCATTTGAATAGGTACAATGCCGCGTCCAACTTGCCTCTTTCACTCCCGCAGAATGTAGTTTTTCTAGCCCAAGTCCAGGGAGATCAAAAAGATATCGGTCCCCTTCACCATTGGCGAAGAAGCGGGAATAGCTGGGATCTTGCGTAATGAAGTCCTCAAAAAATTCTGGACCAACCTCGTAGGCACGTTGAGAGATCGTTGGGCCAATGACTGCGGTGATGTTTGACGCTGTTGCCCCAAGTGCTACCATCGCATCTACAGTGGCTTCCAGCACACCATCTAACGTGCCGCGCCAGCCTGCATGGGCGGCACCGATCACTTGTGCATCCGGGTCAGAAAATAGAACGGGCTGACAATCTGCAGTGAGGATCGAAAGCGCAATACCGGGGGTTTTGGTCACAATGGCGTCGGCTTTGGGGCGATCTGCTGCCGGTGCATCTACTGTAACCACGTCAGGTGAATGGATTTGATGAACGCCCATCAAAGCCAAATCATCAACACCCATCGCATCCGCAACGCGTCGCCGGTTCAGCAGCACGATTTCGCGCTGATCAGAAGAACCAAGTCCGCAGTTCAAACCTTCAAACACCCCAGAGGAGGCGCCGCCTTTGCGGGTGAAAAAGCCATGTTTGACAGGCGCGAGCTGATCAGCAGTTAAAATTTCGAGCGTCATGCGTCCAGTCCCGGTGGTGGTGTGTGTGATTTCGAATATAAGCCAACCACTTTAAAGAGGGTGCCCATTTCGTCAGGGTGCGTCAAACGGCGATGCGCGGCAATCAAATTTTCCAGCGCATCCCCAGCCAACCCTTTTGACAAGGCCTGCGCCCGCGCAGTAATGCCGAGGCGCTCCAGAAACACCCCTTGGGGGGTGACTTTGCTAAAAGCGCAGTTTTCAGATGTGGCAGCCTGTGTCAGGGCTTCAAAGTCCACATGTGTGGTCAGATCAGCTTGTCCGGGCGCTTTAAGTGGGTCTGTAGGCGCATGTGCGCGCAACGCTTGCAAGGTATCTCCCAAAGAACGCCAATCACCGTAATCAATGATAAGAGCCGCACCGCCAGAATTTGAAATGCGTCGCGCGACCTCTTGAACAATGGGGCTAGCGGCATCGCAGATCTCGACGAGGTCGCCTTCGCGAGTATCTGTCAGGCGATGATCCAGCGCTTTTTGGGCGCTCGCTTGTGTAAGACCAAAGGTCAGTTCTCCCTCAGATTGCCCAATGCAGCGTTCGGCCCATTGGTCTTGTGTGCGAATGAACTGCCGTACAGGCAAGGCATCAAAAAATTCATTGGCCACTAGAAACAGCGGCTGTTCAGGCAATGTGGTCACCGTGTCGCTCCACTGCGCCTTATATCCCGTAAGTGCGGTTTCCTGCGCGCGCTGCAGGGTAGGGGAGGCCTCGACCATGTGAATTTGCATTGCGTCATGAAAGCCGGGCACAGCTTTGGTTGCGCGTAAAACATCTGCCATGAGGGTTCCGCGGCCGGGGCCAAGTTCTGCCAGGGTAAACGGAGCCGGTGCCCCCTGATCGATCCAACTTTGCGCCAAAGACAATCCGATCAGTTCACCAAACATCTGGCTGATTTCCGGTGCCGTCGTAAAATCTCCTTCGGTGCCAAAGGGCGTGCGGGTTGTGTAATAGCCGAATTCTGGATGTAGCAAACACTCGGCCATATAATCCGCAACCGATAGCGGCCCCTGTGTGGTGATGCGTTCAATTAAATGTGAAAGCAGGCTCATCGTGTAGATGTCTTTGTTTGTAAGGTCGGGCGTCTTAGAAGGAAGTAAAGACCTAGTGCAATCATTGGGACTGAAAGTGTCTGCCCCATCGTCACTCCGATACCGTTGATATGATAAGCTAGACCCAGAGGGTTACCGATCTCAACAAATTGCGCATCAGGTTGGCGTGCAAATTCAACAAGGAATCGCGCCAAACCGTATCCGGTAAGGAAAACACCTAAGATCTGGCCTGGCTTGTGAAAAGCACTGCGTCGGTAGACCATCCACAAAATGACACCTCCTAACAGGAGCCCTTCTAGGAGCGCTTCATAGAGTTGGGAGGGATGGCGTGCGCACAGGGTTCCAATGGCTTGGCCGCAATCCTGTGCCGCACGTCCCGGAAAAGCAACACCCCAGGGCAGGTCTGTTGCACGTCCCCAAAGTTCAGCATTGATAAAGTTCGCAAGCCGCCCCAACAGCAGGCCGGGGGCAACCGCATGCGCCACAAGATCTGCCATCTGTAGTTTTGCGATCCCATGACGATGGGCAAAGATCCAGGCTGCTACAACGACGCCGAGCAGCCCGCCATGAAAAGCCATGCCACCGGTCCAGATTTGCAAAATCTCGGCCGGATGGGCGAGGTAGTAGGCAGGCTGATAGAACAACACATAGCCAAGACGCCCTCCCAAGACGACACCAAGGATAATCCAGGTAATAAGGTCCTCGACCTGTCGTGCATCCATCGGCGATTTTTTATCGGGCCACAAAGGCGCCGTGCGGACGGCCATCACAGCCAGACGCCAGGCAATCAGAATGCCGACAATATAGGCCATGGCGTACCAGCGCAGGGCAAATTCAAAGCCAGCCACAGAGATGGTGAAAATCTCAGGTGATAAATTGGGGAAAGGGATCATTGCTTGCATATATGGTCAATGCCTGTGCTGAGAGCAGAAAGTCAACGGCTTGCCGAACCGGCTGTGGTTGCCCATATAAGGGGTAAGCTTCATACGGAGAAGACGATGCAAACACGCAACAAGATTCTGGACGATATTTCTCAACTTATGACAAACGCGATGGGCGTTGCTCAGGGCGCGCGCGACGAGGCGGAGACCGCTATGAAAAGCGTCATCGATCGCTGGCTCGCAGATCACGATTTTGTCACACGTGAAGAATTCGACGCAACGCGTGCGATGGCACAAAAAGCGCGCGAAGAAAATGAGACACTGAAGGTGCGCATTGCAGCGTTGGAAGATAAGCTGAATAATTGATGCGTTCGTCATAAATGTATCTTGCGATATATCTAGGCGTCCGACGGGCGCCCGTGATGTGCCCGACCTAGGGCACAGAGCCATATGATCACTTAAAAATCTGATATGATTTCCGCAAGCTTCATCGCGGATGGCGCTTGCGCGTGTGCGGCATTAACAGGTGTTGAAGAGAAAAATGCGCTTGTGAGGTCGTAAACCCTCAACGCTCTAGACGGTGCAACGAAATGACTCAAGCGAAGGAATAGCATATCAAGCACATCTGATATTGCAAAGGGGATGCAGGTAAAAGCCGTGCAGCCTGTGATGATCCTGAAAAGTCTCATTCTGCTTGCATGCGATTCGCAGACACATTTGGACAATGTATAATTTGGCAAAATCAAAAATACCCAAGACTATGGTTTGATCTGGGCCGTTGCGCCTATATACGCGAAAAGTTGCCACTATATGTGGGCGAAATTATATACCATCCACAACTTATTGAAGATATCCCCAGAGAGAGGGTTGCTATGATGGGTGACACCGGGCAGTCTATATCTTGTATTGGAGGAGCTCTCAGCCCCTTCAAGTAGAGCAGAAGTCCAGTCATTGGGGGTGTTGGAACTCTCGCGAAACTGGATTTGTAGAGAGGTGCCCCATGTCCCTATCTGAACACCAATTTTATGAAGAGACGCATCCAATTGATGTGGTTGAACATTTGGCTGCAGGCCATGACTGGGAATTTGACCGAATTGCCGAGGATCAGATTGCCATGGCGATTGAAGGGCAATGGCGAACATATTCACTGACTTTGGCGTGGTCTGACCCAGAGGAAACGCTGCGTCTTGTTTGTAGCTTTGAGATGGATCCACCGCAAAACCGCGTGTCGGAGCTTTATGAGCTGATCAATAAGATGAATGATGAATGCTGGACAGGGTCTTTTACTTATTGGCCTGAGCATAAGTTGATGTTGTATCGCTATGGCCTTTTGTTAACGGGTGGGCTGTTGGCAGGTTCCCAACAAATCGACAAGTTGCTTAATATTGCTGTTTCGAATTGTGAACGGTTTTATCCTGCAATTCAGATGAATGTGTGGGGAAAGCAAACCCCTACAAAAGCTATGCAGGTCGCCATTGCAGAGGGATATGGTCGGGCGTAAAGATTTCCCCAACGATTGAATGATGGGGAGAGGCGGATTTATGACGCAATCAGATCTGGCGACACGCGGCTTAGTGCTTTTGGGCTGCGGGAAAATGGGCTCTGCCATGTTGACGGGATGGCTTGAAGGAGGACTGCCAGCAGCCTCCGTCTGGGTTAAAGATCCACATCCATCTGATTGGTTAAAAACCACAGGCGTTCGGATCAACGAAGACTTGCCCCAAAGCCCCGCGATTGTGCTAATCGCCGTCAAACCACAGATGATGGGTGAAGCTTTACCTGCGCTGCAAAACTATGGCGGCGGACAGACCTTGTTTGTCTCGGTGGCAGCGGGGACATCTCTTACCACCTTCGAAGAAATATTTGGATCTCAGACACCGATTGTACGCTCAATGCCGAATACACCAGCGGCAATAGGCAAGGGTATTACGGCAATTGTTGGAAACGCCGCCTCGACTGCGGCGCATTTAGATCATGCTGAGGCGCTGTTGCAGGCTGTTGGACAGGTCGTGCGTCTTGACGATGAAGGACAAATAGATGCGGTTACGGGGGTAAGTGGCTCTGGCCCAGCTTACGTTTTTCATCTGATTGAAACCTTGGCAGCGGCTGGTACTGCGCAAGGGCTGCCTGAGGCGCTTGCCCTTAAACTTGCTAAAGCAACGGTCGCTGGGGCTGGTGCTTTGGCTGAAACCTCAGAAGAGAGCCCCTCACAATTGCGTGTTAATGTGACCAGCCCCAATGGCACGACACAGGCGGCTCTTGAGGTTTTGATGGATGAGGGAACGGGTTTTCCACCATTGTTGAATCGTGCAGTGGCCGCTGCCACCGAACGATCTAAGGAGCTTTCTCGTGGGTGACATTGCTTTTGATGATTTTTTAAAAGTCGATATTCGTGTTGGTCGGGTGATCAAGGCCGAACCTTTCCCGGAGGCACGCAAACCCGCCATCAAGATGTGGATCGACTTTGGCGCAGAGATTGGTGAAAAGAAAACCTCAGCCCAGATTACGGCACATTACGATGCCGACAGTTTGATTGGAAAAGAGGTCTTGGCGGTGGTGAATTTTCCGCGGCGTCAGATCGGTAAGTTTATGTCAGAAGTGTTGGTATTGGGCTTGCCCGATGCGCAAGGTGAGATCGTTTTAATAGGGCCAGACGGTACCATTTCAACGGATCTGCCGCTTGGAGGGCGCTTGCATTGAGTAAAGTCTTTATTACACGTCCGATGACGGCTGAGGTCGAGGCGCGGGCACGAGAAATCTTTGATGTAGAAATACGCGCCAAGACGTCGGTTATGGAGCCGTCGGAAATGTGCGATGTACTGCGTGAATTTGACTGTATTGTCCCAACGTTGGGTGATTTATTTTCAGCTGAAGTCTTGGCTGCGGCGGGGGATATTCGGTGTAAATTGCTGGCGAATTTTGGTGTTGGTTACAATCATATCGATGTGGCCGCAGCTAAGGCGGCTGGCATTGCTGTGACAAATACCCCTGGAGCGGTGACCGATGCGACAGCTGACATCGCGATGATGCTGATTTTGATGTCCGCCCGTCGGGCCAGTGAAGGGGAGCGCCTTGTGCGGGCGGGTGCTTGGCAGGGCTGGCATCCGACGCAATTGCTAGGACAGCATGTGGGTGGAAAACGGGTCGGCATCTTAGGCATGGGGCGCATCGGGCAGGCGATCGCGCATCGCTGTCATTATGGGTTTGGAATGAAAATCTCATATGTCGCACGCAGTGAAAAGAGTCTGCCTCACCCCGCTACCTTTATGAACTCCGTTGTTGATCTGGCCAGAGAGGTGGATTTTCTAGTGCTGGCAGTACCTGGTGGTGCAGAGACACGCCATCTGATCAACGCTGAAATCCTAGCTGCGATGCCACAACATGCCCATTTGATCAATATTGCCAGAGGCGAAGTTGTCGAGGAGGCTGCGCTGATAGCCGCCCTGCAATCTGGCCAAATCGCAGGTGCGGGGCTTGATGTCTATGAGTTTGAACCAAAAATTCCTGAGGCACTGACTGGGCTGAACAATGTAACGCTTTTACCTCATTTAGGAACAGCTGCGGAAGAGGTGCGCAGCGGGATGGGGTATATGGCGCTTGATAATGTTTTCGCCCATTTGACCGGAATGACACTGCCCAATTTGGTGGTATGAACAGCAGCAGGAAAAGGGGGCTCTCCCGCCTGCTCTGACATTGTGACCTATCGGCCTATGTCTCACCGTTGGGCGTGGCAGCGCATCTGCGGTGCGCTGCGGCAGTTTATTCTATTGGGCTTTGTACGAGAAGCGCAGAGGTTTAGCTTTCTGCCGACAGATCTCCCATCGCTTCGCGCCAATGCTTGCGACAGAGAGAAATATAGCTTTCATTACCACCAATTTGGACTTGATCCCCTGTGGTAATCGTGTGGCCATCAGGGGTTTGACGGATCACCATTGTTGCTTTCTTCCCACAATGACAGATCGTGCGCACCTCTCGCATCTCATCTGCGAGTGCAAGCAGTGTTGCTGAACCGGGAAACAGATTCCCCTGAAAATCCACGCGCAATCCATAACATAGGACAGGCACCCGAAGATCATCGACGACTCGGGCCAATTGCCAAACCTGTTCAGGGGTGAGGAATTGTGCTTCATCTACAAAAATCGCAGCCACACCACTCTGTGCCAACCGGGTGGTGATTTGTGCATAAAGATCATCCTGTGCATCAAACATGTCAGCTTCGGCTGCAATGCCGATCCGTGAAGCGATACGCCCAGTACCCGCCCGATCATCTATCCGAGCAGTGAGCAAATAGGTGTCCATATTATTTTCACGATAGTTGTGAGACGCCTGCAAGAGCACAGTGGATTTGCCTGCGTTCATGGTGGAGTAGTTGAAATAAAGCTTTGCCATGATTCCGGGTCTAATGTGCTTTTAAGGGGCGTGGAACCAGAAATAGACGCCAAAAGCATCGACGTTGGTAGATGGGGCGTAACAACTAAGAAATCAGGCGCATTTCGGCGCGTTTATTCACCTGAACATCAAGCATTGAGCCCACAGGCTTGTGTCATGGATGGTACATCCCGTACAGAATGCGCCTGACGTGGCAGAACAATTGCCGGAAACCAGCTCTACAGTCACTCACACCTGATTGGAGCCGAACATAGGCGTGTTTATCTGACACGGTCTTCAAAACACACACGCCCTTTTCCTCTAAGGGATGGTAAATAAAGTGTAACTCCCTTACAAAATATAAACTGGGAAAGATGAAGTATTCTTCCCCAGGTAACGATCAGGACGTCAGCGAGGACTGAAGATATGGCCGATATTTGCGCCTACTTGAAAAAGCACACAGAGGCTTTGGTAAAGGATGTGGGCATTGAAAATGCTTGTGCAATCACAGGCAAATCAAAGGCGACTCTTGGACGCTATTACTCTGACAATGCCGAGCATGCGGACCGCTTTATGCCAGTCGATGCAGTTGCCCGGCTAGAGGAGCAATCGTCTTTTCCTCATGTCACCTCTGCCTTGGCAGATCTGCGAAATATCACCTTATCGTATAATGAAACAACACCTGATTCGGCGCGAAATGGGAATGTGAACTCGGATGTGATCGCACTGAGCCAACGTTTCGCAATGTTGATGAGCGAATATCAAACAGCCATCGAAGATGGAATTATTACTGTAAATGAGACTAAGAGGTTGCTCAAAGAGACCGTCTTGCTTCAGCAGGTTTTGCTTGAGATGAAGCTGCACCTTGAAGAAGGTCCAGCCTAAACACCATAGCCCGCTCTTTAGCGGGCTATTTGCTTTTTAACGACTCTGTTAGATCAATGGCACCAATGGCACCCCTCCGCAGGCAGCTAGTGCGATGAGAGTTGAAAGGGCAAGCAAGACGCGCATGAGAGAGCTCCGAATATTACAAATGATGGCGAGCGTAGGCATTGGGCGTCTTCTGTCAACGGTGTACCTTCGCTGCAGAAGGCTGAGCATGTGCAAATTGCGAAATTTCGATGTTGTGGTGTCGTGGGCTATGGGTCAGGCTTTCGCGAATTGTACAAGCTGATCAATCGATTGCGCGAGATGATCCGGTTGTCCAATGCCTCTTGCAACCAACATGGCACCTTCAAGACTTGATACAAACATTGCAGAAAAATCATCAGGATCGATGGTCGTGATGATTTCACCATTTTCCTGACCTTTTCGCAGCACTTGGCTTAGCCAAAGTCGTTGTTCTTCAAAGAAACATTCAACTTCATAGCGGACCGTTTCAGGTAAGGTTGTCGCGTCTGAGGCTAAAATGCCTCCAAGACATACTCGACCATGGTCACGAAGGGTTGCGACAAATAAGTTTCCGTAGGCGGATAACATTCCAATGGCATTCGTACTGGGCAAAGCGTTTAGCGCGGTGCTGAAATCTTCCCGGTAGGTGCGTGCTGCTGCCCTGGCGAGTTCAGCTTTTGTTGGGTAGTGATAGTGGATGCTTGCACTTTTTATGCCGACCTCTGCTGCGACGTCGCGAAAGCTAAAGCCGTTGTAACCTCTATCCATCATTAGCTTTCGAGCGACGTTTAGAATCTCTGAGGCTTTTTCAGTCTGCATGGTTGGATATATCTCGCTACCTATCAAGTACTAGATAGAGGGTTGACGATAAGATCGTCAACCCTCTAAGAATTTATCTACCAAGTACTAGATAGATTCGGAGGGTGATAAATGTCTAGACTGATAACAAATCGACGTTCACTGTTGGTAGGGGGAGCCGCAGCCGCCTTGTCCGCGCCCAGTATTTTACGCGCAAACACACTGGGAGGCGGGCCATTGGGGCAGGGAAGCAAACCGTTAGAACATGGTGTCGTTACGGTTGCGGATTTTGGTGAAGTAAAGATCCATAGCTATCAAAGCCCTGACCTGACAGGGTGTGTGACAACTCACGTAATTGAAACGCCTGAGCGCCTCGTTTTCGTCGATGGACAAAGATCTGTGATCTATGGACAAGAGGTCCGTGATTATGCGGAGAGGACCGGTAAGCCTGTAGATCGCATGATTGTTTCACACCTGCATCCGGATCATTGGTTTGGGGCCTATCAGTTCCGGGATGTGCCGATTTATTCGTTTGCGGAGACACAAGCTGAAATTAACCAACTTGGTGATTTCTTTATTGAAATCAGTATTGCCTCACTTGGGAAACATGTCCCACCAAGCAAGGTTGTTCCAAACCATATCATTGCCCATGGCGCGACAGAGCTGATTGATGGAGTGACACTAGAATTCCGTCATGTCACAGATGCAGAATCTGATAATATGATGACGATTTATCTGCCTGATCAAAAGGTACTGATTGCTCAGGACATACTTTATAATAACTGCCACCTCTTTTGTGGGCACGGAAATTTCGATGGCTGGTCAGCAGGTCTGCGTGAAATGCAGGTAGATACAAGTTTTGATCTTGTGCTGCCCGGACACGGCCCAACAACTGGGTCACGACAGGCGATTGATGACGGTCTTGTATATCTTGACCATGTTCAAACAACTTATGCGGCTTCAAGCTCGGGAGATGAGCTCAAGGCCGCAATTTTGGAACGTTATCCGTCATATATGGCTGCTGGTTTGGTGGATATTCAAAACCTCTTTTTGTTCCCAAAATCCTGACATCCAACGCGGATCTCTGGTGCCTTTAATTTGAATTGCAGACCTGCGGGATAACGTGCCGTATCGTAGATGTTTGGCGATATGCTGAAAAGACAAACGCCGCAGTCAACTCCGACTGCGGCGTTTGTAAAATTTGGGACCTCTGCCGAAAAGATCAGCCCTGTAGTGACTTAACCTCTACGTCGCCCTCGGATTGGGCCTTGATAGCCAAGGCTGCAGCATGAGCACCAGCTGCGGTGGTGAAATAAGGAATTCGACCATAAAGCGCCACAGAACGCATTTCTTTGCTGTCTTCAACGGCTTGCGTGCCTTCGGTCGTGTTCATCAAGATTTGAACCTTACCGTCTTTGAGCAGATCTACGACATGGGGACGGCCTTCATAGACTTTGTTGGTCAGACCACAGGGAATACCTTGTCCATCAAGCCAAGCTTGTGTTCCTTGAGTTGCAACAAGCGTAAAGCCAAGATCCACTAGGGTTTGCGCAGCTTCGCGCATCTGATCGCTTTTATCAGAATCCTTGATCGATACAAAGGCACAGCCCTTGCGCGGAAGCACCATCCCAGCGCCCATTTGCGCCTTGAGGAAAGCGCCTGCAAAAGAGCGATCCCAGCCCATAACTTCCCCGGTGGAGCGCATTTCAGGACCCAAAATCGTGTCAACGCCAGGGAAGCGTGCGAAGGGTAGCACCGCCTCTTTGACTGAGAACCAGGGCATATCTGGATCGGCCAGGGTCATCGGATCTGCAATCGGTGTGTTGACATCATAGCCTGCATCCGGCCCATAAGGTGCGCGCATGGGGAAATTCGACAGAGGCTCTCCCGCCATTACACGGGCTGAGATGGACGCAATCGCACTGTCGGTCGCTTTGGCCACAAAAGGCACGGTCCGTGATGCGCGTGGGTTTACCTCAATCAGATAGATCTCATCATCTTTGATTGCGAACTGTACGTTCATCAGGCCAACCACATTCAGTGCAGTTGCCAAGGAATGCGCCTGATCTTTGATCCGGTCGATCACATCTTTGCTGAGAGAGTAGGGCGGCAGAGAGCAGGCAGAATCGCCAGAGTGAACACCAGCCTCTTCGATATGTTGCATGATACCTGCGACATGCACGTCTTTGCCGTCGCAGATCGCATCTACATCCAGCTCCACCGCGCCGGCCAGATAGCTGTCAAGAAGAACAGGGCTGTCGCCGGATACAACCACGGCCTCTTTAATGTAGCGTTTCAACTGATCCATATCACGCACGATTTCCATCGCGCGACCACCCAGGACATAAGAGGGGCGGATAACCAGTGGGAAACCAATCTTTTCCGCAATATCAATTGCCTGCGCATCTGTTGAGGCGATGCCGTTCTTTGGCTGTTTCAGACCCAGTTCATTGACCAGTGCCTGAAAGCGTTCACGATCTTCGGCTAAATCAATCGCGTCAGGAGAGGTTCCGAGGATCGGAATACCTTCGGATTCGAGCGCATTTGCCAGTTTCAGCGGAGTTTGGCCGCCAAATTGAACGATCACACCATGCAATGTACCTTTTTCCTGCTCAACGCGCAGGATTTCCATGACATGTTCCAGCGTCAGAGGTTCAAAATACAGACGATCTGAAGTGTCATAGTCAGTGGAAACCGTTTCAGGGTTACAGTTGACCATGATGGTTTCATAGCCCGCATCGGTCAGTGCATAGCAGGCGTGACAGCAGCAGTAATCAAACTCGATCCCCTGACCAATTCTGTTGGGGCCACCGCCAAGGATCACAACTTTTTTGCGATCAGATGGGCGTGCTTCACATTCGGCTTCCCCCATCATTGGGGTTTCATAGGTCGAATACATATACGGCGTTTGCGCTTCAAATTCTGCGGCACATGTATCGATGCGTTTGAACACAGCCTTTACGCCAAGATTATGACGGGCTCGCCGCACGTTATCTTCGTCACGCCCGGTTAGCGCACCAAGGCGCGCATCAGTGAAGCCCAGCATCTTGACAGCGCGCAGCTCATCTTCGCGGACGGGCAGGCCGTTTTTGCGAATCTCACGTTCCATATCGACGATTTCACGAATGCGATCCAGGAACCAAGGATCAAAGGCAGTGACGTTGTTGATTTCGTCGTTGGTTAAGCCGTGACGCATCGCTTGTGCAATTGTGCGCATCCGGTCAGGGGTTGTCTGGCTGATTGCTTTGATTACAGCAGCTTTATCGGTTGCTGCTGCGTCTTCCCAAAGGCCGACGGTCACACCGGGAATTGCAATTTCATCAAACCCTGTCAGGCCCGATTCCATCGAAGCGAGTGCTTTTTGCAAAGATTCGTGGATGGTGCGGCCGATCGACATGGCTTCACCCACGGATTTCATCGCGGTGGTCAAGTAGGGCTCAGATCCTGGGAATTTCTCAAACGCAAATTTGGGGATCTTGGTGACGACATAGTCAATCGAAGGCTCAAACGAAGCTGGAGTGACCTTGGTGATGTCATTGTCCAACTCATCCAGCGTGTAGCCCACAGCCAGCTTTGCGGCGATTTTTGCAATCGGGAAGCCTGTTGCTTTGGACGCCAGCGCTGAAGACCGCGATACACGCGGGTTCATTTCAATCACAACCATACGGCCGTCAGCGGGGTTCACTGCCCACTGCACATTTGAACCACCCGTTTCTACGCCGATCTCACGTAGAACGTTGATCGAATGGGTCCGCATGATCTGATACTCTTTGTCAGTCAGCGTCAGGGCAGGGGCGACCGTAATCGAATCGCCGGTGTGCACGCCCATTGGATCGACGTTTTCGATAGAGCAGACGATAATGGCGTTGTCCGCTTTGTCGCGAACTACTTCCATTTCGTATTCTTTCCAGCCCAATAGGCTTTCATCCACAAGGATCTGATTTACGGGTGAAGCATCCATGCCAGACCGGCAATAATGGATGTAATCTTCCCGGTTATAGGCGACACCGCCACCTGTGCCGCCCATTGTAAAGGCGGGGCGAATAATGGCGGGCAGGCCGATATCTTCCAGCTCTTGCAGGGCAAGGCGAATACCTTCGTCAAGGTCGGCATCGCCATTGTCTTTCTTTGGAGCAGTTACAATCGATGCACGGGGGTTTTCGATTCCCAAACGATCCATTGCTTCGCGGAACAACTTGCGATCTTCTGCCATTTCAATAGCATCGCGGGTTGCCCCAATCATTTCGACATCGAACTTTTCAAGCACACCCATTTCTTCTAGTGCAAGTGAGGTGTTCAGGCCGGTCTGCCCACCCATCGTTGGCAGCAAAGCGTCAGGGCGCTCTTTTTCGATGATCTTGGCGACCACTTCTGGTGTAATCGGTTCAATATAAGTCGCATCCGCCAGGCCTGGGTCTGTCATGATGGTCGCAGGATTTGAATTTACCAGAATGACCCGATAGCCTTCTTCGCGCAGCGCTTTACAAGCCTGTGCGCCGGAATAGTCAAATTCGCAGGCCTGCCCAATTACGATGGGGCCCGCCCCAATGATCATGATAGATTGAATATCTGTTCTTTTGGGCATGGCTCTTCATCCTTCGATTGTGCGGGCGCGATGGGCGAGTCGGAAAGGGTGCTGAGGTGCACCCAAATTGTCCTGCGTTATAGGGAGCGCGTGGAAAGGTGCAAGAGAAAGCGTGTCTGATCGTGTAAGTTCTGCAAAATGCACAGCGGTGCTTGGCAATTCTCTTTTTTCTAGACTTGGCACAGAGGGCGAAAACACTATATCGCCTGCCCATAATCACAGGATGACCATAGGGATCCTTATATGAGACTGCGTTTTGATCGTGGCCCACTTGAAAGCGGAACTGCTTTTGCTGCGCCACGCGAAATCATTCAGGCAGAATGTGCCGCAGAGGTCGCCTCGGCACTTGTCGCAATTGATGCTGCGCGGTCGGCGGGTGCGTGGATTGCGGGTTATGCAACCTACGAGTTGGGCTATGCTCTGGAACCCAAACTTGCGGCGTTCATGCCTTCTGATCGCGCATTGCCATTGCTGCGTTTCGGGGTCTACGATACCCCTCATTCAATAAACCACAAGTCGGGCGATGCAGCGTCATTGGTGCAATTTGCGCCGCGTTGGGATTTAGAACGCTATCGTACAGCGTTTGATGTGGTGAAAGAGAATATTGCCAGCGGTGATTTCTATCAGGCGAACCTGACCTTTCCAATAGATGCAGATGTCGAGGGGGATACTGAGGCGTTGTATGCGGCGCTTGTTGCGCGGCAGCCAGTGAAACACGGGGTGCTGGTTGAACAAGACGAATTGCCCGATCTCCTGTCGCGATCACCTGAATTGTTCTTTCGCACGAATGCGCAAGGGCAGATTGAAACGCGCCCAATGAAGGGGACGCAGCCCCGGCACGCAGATCCAATTAAAGACGCGGCTCATCTTAGTTTCTTGGCGACAGACGAAAAAAACCGTGCTGAAAACCTAATGATCGTGGATCTTTTGCGAAATGATATTAGCCGGGTTGCCGAGGTGGGCAGCGTTGACGTGCCGGAATTGTTTAAGGTCGAAACCTATGCAACCCTGCATCAAATGGTGTCGTTGGTGCGGGCCCAATTGCGTTCTGATGTCAAGCTTGGTGATATTTTTAGGGCTCTTTTCCCTTGTGGTTCGATTACGGGCGCGCCCAAAATTCGTGCAATGGAGGTTTTGGCAGACCTAGAGCCGTGGCCCCGAGATATCTATTGCGGCACCATAGGTTGGGCCGCCCCTGATGGTCGGTCTGAATTTAACGTCGCGATTCGTACTCTGATGGTAGATGGCACGCAAGCGCGACTGAATGTGGGGGGCGGGGTGGTCTGGGACAGCACTGCTGACGCAGAATATGAGGAAGCCTTATGGAAAACGCGCTTTGCCCAGCCGATCTGATCAGAAACGATCCCGATTTTCAGTTGATCGAAACATTTGGGCATGTGCCGGGACAAGGCGTCGCGCGGCTCTCGCTCCATCTGGCCCGGTTGCAACGTTCGGCTGACGCTTTCGGGCTGGCGTTTAATCAAGCAGAAATTAGACAAAGCTTGCAGGACAGGCATGGTGATACGCCTCAACGCGTGCGGGTAACGTTGTCTGTAGATGGCAGTGTTGAAGTAACCTTTGCGCCGATGCCTGATGCAGCGCGCGTCTGGACCTTTGCAATTGCACCTGATCGGTTGAATTCTGAGGATCCATTCTTGCGGTATAAGACCACCCGCCGGGCGCTGTATGATGACGCACGCCAGAACTTGCCACAGGGTATTGATGAGTGGGTGTTTCTGAACGAACGCGATGAGGTGTGCGAAGGGACTATCACCAATATCTCAATCACAACGGAGACAGGAACGCGTTTGACACCGCCGACCTCATCAGGGTGTCTGCCAGGGGTCTACCGGCAAAGTCGCCTCAACAAAGGTCTGGTACGCGAAGCTGTATTGACGCTTTCCGACCTGCATGCAGCCGCCAGTATTAATCTGACCAACTCTCTGCGTGGATCCATCCAGGCCCGCTGGGATCCGGCCTGTGCAGTCTTGCAAACTATGTAGAGCGAAACAGGGGCTCCCGCCCGTCGCCAGAGGCAAGTATTTGCCCCTGCTCCCGTTGGGCCAGGCATCGCGCCCTGATCGGGCACGATGGTGGCGACTAGACGCAACCGCGCCGCCCTTAAAAGGCAGCGCTATGCTTAGGGGAGATGTGTTGGATTGCGTGTGCAACCCAGCTAGAGTGCGTGGGCGCCCCTTTTTGTCATAAGTAATAGGCTGATGAAGCCGGGTTGCTTGACAACTGCGATGCAAACCTGTGTATCGGCAGAGACGGATTTTGCGCCTCATGCTTTTGCCATGTATGGCGCGCTTTTGAATGACGACCGGATCGATGAAAGGTCATGCTATGCACGCATATCGCAGCCATACCTGCGCAGAATTGAATAAATCCAACGTTGGCGAAACCGTTCGTCTTTCAGGTTGGGTTCACCGGGTTCGGGACCACGGCGGGTTATTGTTTATCGATCTGCGCGATCACTACGGCATCACCCAAGTCATGGCTGACCCTGACAGCCCGGTGTTTACAGAGATTGAAAAAGTTCGCTCTGAATGGTGTATCCGTATCGACGGCAACGTCATGGCGCGAGATGAAAGCCTTGTGAACACAAAAATCCCAACGGGTGAGGTTGAGGTATTTATTCGCGATATTGAGGTTCTGGGCAAATCTGAAGAGCTGCCTTTGATGGTTTTTGGGGAGCAGGAGTACCCGGAAGAGACCCGCCTGCGCTATCGTTACCTCGATCTGCGTCGTGAAAAGATGCAAAATAACATGTTGCTGCGTTCCAATATGGTACAGTCAATCCGTAAGCGCATGTGGGGCAAAGGATTCAACGAATACCAAACCCCGATCATTACAGCCTCAAGCCCAGAAGGTGCACGTGACTTTCTGGTGCCCTCACGCCTGCATCCGGGTAAGTTCTATGCGTTGCCACAGGCCCCACAGCAGTTCAAACAGCTGATGATGGTGTCTGGCTTTGATAAATACTTCCAGATTGCGCCTTGTTTCCGGGATGAAGATCCGCGCGCAGATCGCTCTCCAACCGACTTCTACCAACTTGACATGGAAATGTCCTTTGTCAGCCAGCAGGATGTGTTTGATACGATCGCGCCAGTGATTGCTGGTGTTTTCGAAGAATTCGGCAAAGGCCGAAAAGTGGATGCAGCCGAGGATTGGCCGCAGATTTCTTATAAAGATGCAGCGCTGTGGTACGGCTCTGATAAGCCGGATCTGCGCAACCCGATCAAAATGCAAGTGGTCTCTGAACATTTTGCCGGTTCTGGATTTGCGATCTTTGCAAAACTTCTAGAGCAAGAAGGCACAGAGATCCGCGCGATCCCTGCGCCCACCGGTGGGTCGCGCAAATTCTGCGACCGTATGAACAAATTCGCCCAAGGCGAAGGCCTGCCCGGCATGGGCTATATCTTCTGGCGTGAAGGTGCCGACGGTATGGAGGCTGCGGGACCGCTGGCGAAAAACATCGGCCCCGAACGGACCGAGGCAATCCGTCAGCAGCTGGGTCTGGGGGTTGGCGATGCAGCCTTCTTCTTGGGCGGCAAACCCAAGGCCTTTGAAGCTGTAGCGGGACGTGCGCGAAATGTGATTGGCGAAGAGTTGGGTCTGATCGATAAAGACCGCTTCGCCTTTGCGTGGATCGTGGATTTCCCAATCTACGAAAAAGACGAAGAAACCGGCAAGATCGATTTCGAACACAACCCCTTCTCAATGCCTCAGGGTGGAATGGAAGCGCTGTTGGCGGATCCACTGGCTGTCAAAGGCTATCAGTATGATCTGGCGTGTAACGGGTATGAGCTGGTTTCTGGTGCGATCCGAAACCACCGCCCCGAGATCATGTTTAAAGCTTTTGAAATTGCAGGATATGGCAAGGACGAAGTCGAAAAACGCTTTGGCGGTATGGTCAACGCCTTCCAATATGGTGCACCGCCCCACGGCGGGTGTGCTGCGGGTATCGATCGGATGGTGATGCTGTTGGCGGATGAAGCAAACATTCGCGAAGTTATTATGTTCCCGATGAACCAGCGTGCCGAAGATCTGATGATGGCAGCTCCGTCTGAACCGATGTCAGAGCAATTGATGGAACTTGGGTTGCGCGTAATCCCGCAAGATCAATAAGTCGCCGTTTGAACGAATGGAAAAAGGCTCGAAGATATTTAACCTTCGAGCCTTTTCTATGTCGGGGTATTGGGTCAAGTTTCCGTTTGGCGAGAAAAGGGGACGCTGCACTCGTTTTCTATCCTTTGATGATCGTACAAAACGGGTACCAATTGGCGATCTGCCTGTCTGTTTCGGCGAACTTCGCGGGCGAACTGACGGGCTTGACCATATAGAACAAGACCTAGAGCCAGACCTGAGACGCAAAATGTTTCTAGCATTTATATAGCGACCTTGTTTTCCAAGCGATCCTGCACAAGCCCGGCAATCAGCGTCTGTGCAGAATCCGTTATATCGCCACTCTTGCGGGCACTTGCGAGCCTGTCGGCCGCATCTGCAAGTGGGGTGTCTCCAATGCTGCGGGCAACTCCCCCAAGAAACTGTGCAAGGTAGTCGAGGTTTGCACTGCACTCAGCATCTGCCAGAATGTCTGCTGCATGCGCCATGTCATCCTGGAAGGCGAGCACATCGGGTTCGATGATTTCATCGCTCAGAGATCGCGGACCAGCCAGGCGCCATTCTTCGGGCAAGTGATCAATGATCGACTGCTGGAATGTCGCAAGGGCACTGACTGGTTTTTGTAAAAACCCATTGGCACCGGCGTCGCGTGCTTCATCTTCGCGACCGAGATCACCTGAAGTGCCAAGCAGAACGCTGACACGTGGTGTTGCGCTGGAAATTTCACGGATAAGATCAAGCCCAGATCCATCAGGAAGCCCGATATCTACAATCGCAACCGAGGGCCGATACGCCTTGAGGTGACGACGTGCTGATTTCACGCAATCTGCACGTCGAATACGTGCGCCGCTGCGCAAACATAAAAGGCGCATTGCTTCACATGCAAAGCGGCTGTCTTCAACAACTAGGATCGTTAGGCCGAGCAACGGACGTCGGCTGGTCGGCAACCGTTGGGCGGCAGAGAATAGTTCCGAATCTTCCATTTCAATACATGCTCCTCATCGCAGCTGATTCGACGCTAAAAAATATTGGCTAATTCTCGGTTAACAGGGCGCTTATCGGGGGGGGCTGAGCGCGCGTATCAGGACTGGTGTCGTTAACATTGTCGCCCGGTCTTGCTTCGCTGCAGCGCAGCGCGCATAGTTTGCGCTCCAAATTGACTTGAGTGGAGGAAGCAATGATTGGACGATTGAATCACGTGGCGATTGCTGTGCCGGATCTGGATGCAGCTGTGGCGCAGTATCGTGACGCTCTTGGTGCAACTGTTGGTGCGCCACAGGACGAACCAGACCATGGCGTAACCGTGGTGTTTATTGATCTGCCCAATACAAAAATAGAATTGCTCTATCCGCTTGGTGAAAATTCTCCAATTCTGGGTTTTTTGGAAAAGAACCCAGCAGGCGGAATTCATCACGTGTGTTATGAGGTCGAAGATATCCTGGCTGCGCGGGATCGCTTGCAAACGCAGGGCGCACGGGTGCTTGGCAATGGTGAGCCTAAGATTGGCGCACATGGAAAACCGGTTTTGTTTCTCCACCCCAAAGATTTCAACGGATGTTTGGTGGAACTCGAAGAGGTTTAGCGCTATGTCCAGCCTGTGCAGTTTGCACAGGCTTTCGGATCGGGGGATATCATGGGCGTGACATCAGGACTGGTACTTTATGCGGTTCTTTGGTTTTTGACGTTTCTGACTGTGTTGCCCATTCGGGTTAAAACACAGGGTGATCTGGGAGACGTGGTGCCAGGAACACATGCAGGAGCGCCTGAACACCATTATCTCAAGCAAAAAGCGTGGATCACAACTGGCCTTGCTGCGGTGCTGTGGGCGGTTATTGCTACGATCATTTTCAGCGGGGCAATAACCCTGAATGATTTCGACTGGTTCGACAGCATTCCTGATCCTCAATAGGAATAGATCACCAGATCAAGAGCGCGCACGCAAATTGTGAAAGATGTGCGTAAAGGTTGCTGCGCCCAAGACCGGTATAACAAGGTTTAACAATGGCACTGAAAGCGGTATCGCCATCAATGTGCCCGCAATCCAGATTGTGACAGCATGTTTGCGTCGCATCTTTTTCGCCTCGATAAATCCGATCCGACGGGCTGCTGCCAATGTGAAATATTCGCGGCCAAGCAATAGCCCATTCAGCGCCCAAAAGATCACCGGAGCCGCCACCGAGAAGGTTAGATACAGCACCAGTGCGACAAGATTGGCAAGAATGAGGAAGCCTAAAAAGACGATACTGTCTTTAATTCCGGCCCAAAATGGTGTGCTGGCTGCGCCCGGTAGATGTGAATAGTGTTTACGTTCAACGGCCTCTGCGACCTGATCCAACATCATTGATGTAATAGCCGAGGCAACAGGCACCATCAGGACCACAGACAGAAACAGCATGAATACAAAAGAGCCCCAGGATAAAATATTATCCAGCCAGGTGACCTGCCCAATGAGGGGCAGGGTCGATTCTGGGCCGACAAATATGTGAATCAACAGCAAGAATGCGACGTAGATCGCTGCAAGTAACACAAGCGCAAGACCAATGCCGGTCAGCAGAACTTTGCGAAACCGGGGATCACCGCTTTGTGCCAGTGCTTTTAGGAATGCGTTTAGGATCATTCAGAAACCCATTGTGTAATTGTATCCAGGGCCGGGCGAGGGCGCTCTGTCGGGCGGGGGCCCTCGGTTGCGATATGGATCAAACCTGCAATCCGCTCCCCTTCTTTTAGATCAAAGGCTTCTGCACAAAATCTGGCATCGTGGCTGGCCCAGCCGGACAGCCAGTTCGCTCCCCAACCGGCAGCAAGTGCCGCATTCAAAAGCGATAGGCAGACAGCACCAGCGGTATAGGTCTGTTCAATCGCGGGGACTTTGACCGATTGTTTTTGGCTCTCAACCACCGCAACTGCGAGCTGACTTTGTTCAAACTGAGTGCGACCTTTGGTGATATCTTCTGCAGATTTGTCCAGGCGTGTACCTGCCTTTGTTACCAGGTCAGCCAACCGAGGCATGGCTGATTTTTCCAAGATGACAAAACGAAAAGGCACCAGCATGCCGTGATCCGGCGTGCGGGCTGCTGCGGTCAAAAGCTCCGTTAACTGTTCGCGATCTGGAGCAGGTGCAACCAGCGTTTTTGCCGGGCGCGAGCGGCGTGTCATCAAAAAATCCAGAGCGGCATCGTTGCGATCAGGCATGTCTAAAACCTTTTTTCATGGCAAAGCCTACTTCGTTGTAAAGCAGCTTAATTTCAAGGGGATGATGCGTAGCTGGAGGGGGGTGTGACTGAGAAAAAGAGCCAAACCGCTCTGGCGTCGTGAGCACAGATAATTTGAGGCTGCTATCGCCCCTTGTCCATCTGAAAATCGATCTGCACAGCGCCTGTGCGGTGGTTGACCAGATAGCGCTATGCCACATTAAGACTTTTCTGGGACCAGACGATAAATTCCTTCCGGGAGATCCAAAGCTGCGGCCAGATCGCGAATTTGTTGATGGCTCAACTGTAGGTATTGTACTTCTTCACTTTGAGGATCGAGCTGCTCAACCGTGACGCATTCCGCAAAAACATTGACGGTCACATCTTCTTGAAGCTGGGTTTCGCCTTCATCGATGACGGTAATGACTGTGGAGTCAAATTCGTGTTCAATCGTAAACATATCTGCAGCTTGCCACCGGCGGGGTAAGCTTACAAGGATTTGCTTTGTCACGATATATTGCAAAAATGATCAAAGGTAGGGGGCTTTGTGTGATTGATCCCACCCCCAAAGCCGCGATAGTCTGACAGGGAGAGCTGCAAGGGGATCATGATGCGCCGATATGCACTGCTACTTGGATTATTGGTTGGGGCTTGCGATATTGTTCCCACTGTGAACACAGGCGGCTCACAGCCCGTGCCTTCGGTGGCGCCCTCCTCCGGGGTGACCCGTACAGGTTTTGCACGGGTCACAGCGCGGGTTGAACCTGTCGCGGAACGTGAATGCCGGGCCCGCGTGCGTGGGTTGAACTGTGATTTTCTCGTGCAGATTGACCGCAATCCAAATGCCCCGCCAAACGCGTTTCAAAGCCTGGACCGCAATGGCCGCCCGATTATCACCTTCACCCAGTCAATGCTGCGCCAGCTAGGCAACGATGATGAATTGGCTTTTGTAATGTCTCATGAGGCCGCCCATCATATTCGTGGCCATTTGAAACGACAGCGTGAAAATGCGGTGGCAGGGGCTGTTTTGCTGGGGGGGCTTGCCTCTCTGGCGGGTGGGACCGCAGCGGATGTTGCCAATGCTCAGGATCTTGGCGCGGCCGTTGGGGCGCGTGGATACTCAAAAGAGTTTGAACTGGAAGCGGATGAATTGGGCACGGTGATCACTCATCTCTCGGGCTATCGTCCCAGTGTTGGCGTCCAGTTCTTTTATCGCCTACCTGATCCCGGAGATCGTTTTTTAGGGACCCATCCGCCCAACCCAGAACGTATCCGCGTGGTGCAGGAAACAATCCGTAAAAATGGCCTGCGCTGAAGAATGGCAGAGCCAGAAGGCGTAACGCCTGACCTTTACCAGCTTGGCGTGGTGCTGACGGATCGCGGCTCTAAATACGCAGTGACCGGTGCGCCTGTAACTTCTCGTGCTGAGGTGGATGCGGTGTTACGCGCGCTAAAACGTGATCGTTCTTATGCGAAGGCTACCCATAACACATGGGCGGCCATTCTTCCTTCAGGGGGATTAAAAGCAGATGATGGAGAAAGCGGTGCGGGTATTGTCATCCTGCGTATGATGGAACGCGAAGCGATCAAAAATCATGTCATCATCGTGACACGTTGGTACGGTGGTAAAAAGCTTGGTGGTGATCGCTTCAGACGCGTTCAGGATGCGGTACGCGCGTATTTAGATACAAACAGTGCAAGCTGAATGACTTGATAAAGGTAATATCGCCGCCTTTGATGTGTATCAAAGCGTATCTCCCAAGATGTCTATGTAGTGTGTCCTGAATTGGTTGAAGCCTCAGGAGATCTACAATGACAGAGCACCGCATCAATGCAGAGCACGCAGCCCTTTTTGATCGGATGGGGCAGGCGCTTGGGCTGGATCTGGAAGAAGAGGCGATCGCAGGGCGGATGCCGTTTGATGAAATCGCGGATTCTGTTCTGCGTTGCAAAACCTGCGGTACACCACAAGCCTGCAAGCGTTGGCTCGATCGCATTGAAGGCAGCGCCGAAGTTGCAAGCGCAACTCCAAATTATTGCCGGAACAAGGAGCTCTTGTCCGAGCTCCTTGAAATGCAACGTTAGTTTCAGGATCCAGTGATCTGGCCCCAAAGGTCATATTCACCGGCTTCATCTACCTCAACCTGCACCAGATCGCCGACGTTCAACCCTTCTGTTCCTTCATCAATGAATAGATTTCCGTCAATTTCGGGGGCGTCAGCTTTGGTGCGGCAGGTGGCTATTCCTTCATCGTCGATGTCATCCACGATCACTTGTAAGGTCTTGCCGACCTTGGCCTCTAGTTTGGCCTCAGAAATCGCCTGCGCCTTTTCCATGAAACGTTCCCAGCGCTCTTGTTTGATCGCTTCTGATACATGATCCGGCAGTGCATTTGATCGCGCGCCATCGACGTTTTCATATTTAAAACAACCAACGCGATCTAATTGCGCTTCATCCATCCATTCAAGAAGATGCTGAAATTCCGCTTCGGTTTCTCCGGGGTATCCCACGATAAAGGTTGAACGCAGCGTGATGTCGGGACAGGTCGCGCGCCAGGCTGTAATTTCATCTAACGTTTTGGCCGCCGCTGCAGGGCGTGCCATCCGCTTTAACACATCAGGGTGGGCATGTTGGAACGGGATATCAAGGTAAGGTAACAGCGCGTTGCGATCATCTGCCATCAAGGGGATCAGTTCACGCACATGTGGGTAGGGGTAAACATAGTGCATTCGTACCCACAGTTCATCAGCAGGTGCAAGCCGCCCCAGTTCCCGTGATAGATCCTGTATATGGCTGCGGACATCGCTGTCTTTCCACGGGTGCGTGGAATATTTCCGGTCCAACCCATAGGCTGAGGTATCCTGCGAAATCACCAACAATTCTCGCACGCCAGAGGAGACGAGTTTCTCAGCCTCGCGTAGCACGGCATGCACAGGACGTGACGCCAGCTTGCCGCGCATATCGGGAATGATGCAGAATTTACACTTGTGATTGCAACCTTCTGAGATTTTCAGATAACTGAAATGACGTGGGGTCAGTTTGACACCAGCCGCAGGCAAAAGGTCTACAAACGGATTTGGCGCAGGGGGTACTGCCTGATGAACTGCATCCAGCACCTGCTCGTACTGATGCGGTCCCGTGACGGCAAGAATACGCGGGTGATGTTCGCGAATATAGTCTGGTTCTGCGCCCAGACACCCTGTCACAATCACCTTACCATTCTCTTTGAGCGCCTCACCGATGGCATCAAGGCTTTCAGCCTTAGCGCTGTCCAAAAAACCACAGGTGTTTACAATCACTGCATCTGCACCGGTGTAATCAGGAGAAATTCCATACCCTTCTGCGCGTAGCCGAGTGAGAATCCGCTCACTGTCCACTAGCGCTTTTGGGCACCCTAAAGAGACCATGCCCAAGGTTGGTTGGTCGGCGCGGGGACTGTCACCAATCTGTAGTTTGGGGGCGAGGTCCGGGCGGAGTTCTGGCGGATTGCTGGAGCGCGTGTCTGTCATGAGCGGGCATATACCTGCTGTATCTCTGTTTGAAAATGAAAGTTTTGCACCAGTGCAGCAATATGCGTGCCCGCGCTGAACTGTGCAATTTTTTGCGATGCGTTAGAACTTTGATTGCGCTGCGGTTCTTGGCTTTTTACTCTATGGTTAACGAAACGGGAGAAAATACCATGCGATGGGTCATACGCGGCATCTCAGCCCTTCTTTTTACAGCCGCAGCCTTGCTGGGTCTCTTGTTACTTTTACCAGGAGAGAAAATCGCGGGATTGGCAGCCGATCAGGTCGAAAAACAGACCGGACGTAAATTAACGATCTCGGGCCCTGTGCAATTCAGCTTCTGGCCAACCGTTGGAATTAAGGCAGATGGTGTCTGGTTTCAAAACGCTGGATGGGCAGGGCCGGATCCAATGTTTCAAGCCGAGCGGTTGAACATCGGTCTTGATGCGGCGGATCTTTTGTTTGGCACAGTGAATATCACCGAACTGACCGCAATTTTACCTGTTCTGAACCTCGCGGTGGATGCGGACGGGCGCGGGAATTGGGAATTTAGTCAGGCGCAGACTTCTGCAGCGACATCTGATCCTGAGACCACAACACTTCTTAGCGTTGCGCGTATGGGATTGCGTGGGGCGACGTTGCGATATGCGCCGCATGGTGAGGCCCCGATTGAACTTACACAGGTGGATCTTGATCTGAACTGGCCAAATCCCGATGCGGCCGCAGAATTTGATATCTCTCTGCGTCCGGCAGGCGCGCCTGTTCGCCTCACCGGGAATGTGGAAGATATGGCGGCCCTTATGAACGGAGCCAGCACCAGATCCCGCGTGGCTGCAAAACTTCCGGGCGGCAACGCCTTGTTTGAAGGTGCCATTGCGACAAATGGGCAGGTGCAAGGCCAGCTGACACTGAACAGTGACAATACAAGTGATGCTTTCCAAGCGGTTGGATTGGGGGATGTCGAGCTCCCGAATGGGATGGGGCAGCGTGTAGATCTTGCAACTGCGGTGACTTACGATGGTGTTGGGAAGCTAACGTTTGATGATCTCAGCGCTGATCTGGATGGCAATCGATTTACGGGAGAAGCGACAGTTGATCTGACACCTGAACGGCCCAATGTTGTGGCACGACTGACGGCGGATGCGCTGAATCTAAGCGAAGCTCTTTCAAGCGATGAAACCACGCCTGCATCCGCACCTCAAACGGGTTGGCCGACTGATAGAATTGACGCAAGCGCGCTTTCTTTTGCGGACGGAGATGTTTCTTTTACGTTCAACAGTTTGCGGGCAGGGGATCTACGCTTTGGGCCTAGTCAGTTGCAACTTTCTCTTGAACGTTCACGGGCAGTGATGAAACTGCAGCCCGCTGCCCTGTTTGATGGTCAAGTGCGCGGTCAAATGGTTGTAAACAATCGATCTGGTCTCTCGATCGGTGGCGATCTCAATTTCGAAGGCGTGCGGCTGGAACAGTTACTTGGTCAGACCGCGGGTTTTGATAAATTGAACGGTGAAGCCGTGGGACAGCTGCAATATCTTGCGTCGGGCAATTCGATAGACGCTTTGATGAAATCAGTGTCAGGCAAAGGGCGTCTGGATGTCGGCAAAGGATTTTTCACAGGTTTTGATCTGGAAGCCCTGATGAAACCCGGTGGAGGTAACGGGGGCAGCACAGTATTTGATGCGATGAAAGGAACTTTCGCGATGGAGGCCGGGATTTTGGACAATCAGGATCTCTTGATGCAAGTGAAAGGAATTTCTGTCGAAGGTGCGGGGCAAGTTTTGTTGGGCGTACAAGCATTGGATTACCTCTTTACACCCAAGGTGGAAACTGGCGATCAGTTGATTTCGATCCCTGTCAAAGTGACTGGCCCCTGGGCCGATCCAAAGATCCGTCCCGATCTCTCCCGCGCGGTTGCCCCCAAGCTGGAGGAAGTGAAAGAGGATGCAAAGCAAAAGCTTCGAGAGACCATCAGTGAAAAACTTGAATTGGACGTGACCCCGGATCAGAATGTAAACGAGATCCTGAAAGACCGGATTGAAAAAGAGGCAAAAGACCAGTTGCTGAAGTTTTTATCCGGCAACTAACGAATGTTTTTTACCGGATACGCAGGCGCTCCCGCCATTATGGCGGGAGCGCGGTCGCTTGCCGGAGGCAGGCGAAACGTCTTTGACGTTATTGTTCAGTCAGCAGGTTAAATGCGAATTGGATTGGCTTTGGCCAAAGCATCAAACTGCATCAGACTGTCCACAAGAGAGGGCATTTGATCCAGATAGATCATATTCGGCCCATCTGAAGGTGCCTGATCCGGGTCTTCATGTGTTTCAATGAAAACAGCTGCAATACCAAGCGAAACCGCCGCACGTGCCATCAAAGGTGCAAATTCGCGCTGCCCGCCCGTTGAACCACCTTTGCCACCAGGTTGCTGCACAGAATGGGTTGCATCCATCACCACGGGATAACCGCCTTTGGCCATCTGCGGCAGGCCGCGCATGTCAGCCACAAGAGTGTTGTAGCCAAAAGATGTTCCGCGTTCGGTCAGGAGTATCTTGGTGTTGCCCGTGCTTTCGACCTTTTTGACAACATTCTCCATATCCCAAGGAGCAAGGAATTGCCCTTTCTTGATGTTGATTGCCTTGCCTGTTTCACCAGCGGCCAACAACATGTCGGTCTGACGACATAGAAACGCTGGGATTTGCAGAATATCTACAGCGTCAGCTGCAAGCGCGCATTGCTCTGCTGTATGGACATCGGTCAGAACCGGCACTGCAAACTCTCTCCCGATATCGGCTAAAATTTGCAACCCAGCATCAATACCGGGGCCGCGTTTGCCGGATAGCGAGGTGCGGTTGGCTTTGTCATAAGAAGCTTTAAATACATATTGCGCGCCTGCTTTTTCACAGGCTTCTTTCATTTGCCCCGCAATCATTTGTGCGTGATCTGCGCTTTCCAGCTGGCAAGGGCCGGCAATGATAGTCAACGGTTGATCATTGCCAACAGTGATCCCGGCGATGTCGATATTTTTCATGATTATGACGAAACCTGTTCTCTGAGAATGGACGCGGTAAGCGAGCACATCAGATAAATACCGGAAAACACCAGAAACGCCAGAATGGTATTTTCGAACTTCCGTGGATAAGAGGGTTCTTCGCTGGCAACAGGTTCCACATGCGTGGTGAGATAACGCACTTGGCGGTTTGCCTCCATCTGCGTGGTTTGCCGTTGTTCGAGTGCTGCCTGCAGCATTAAATCACGGGTTGCCAGATCCATCTGAGCCATCTGGATTTGGACCCGCAGGTTTGCAAGAGAATTCTCTCCGGCTGAGGCATCTTGCATGCGCGCATTGAGGTTGGCGATCACAGCTTCCAGACGGCTAATATCACCTTCGACACCAGCAACTTTGGCGCGATTAGGGCGGCTGTTGTCCACCAAAGCGGCAAGTTCCAGCTGTTTCTCCTGCAGTTGCAGTTCAAATGTGCCGATTTGAGAGCGAAGAGACGCGATCACGCCTTCTGGGTCAAGAACGGACCCCTGTTGTTGCAGGCGGACCAGATGCTCTTGTGCGTCGCGACGTTGCGATTCCGCCTGTTCAAGCGCGGTTTCAGATTCAGATAATTGATCTGAACGTTTTTGACTGGAGAGATTATTGACGCGCTCCTGTGCATAAGAGATCAACTTGCGCGAAAATTCAGCTGCAATCTCTGGATCGGCAGCCGAAACCTCCATACGGATCACGCCTTCAGTCGGATCATACCCAATGTTGATGTTGCGCGTGTAGGCTTTGAACACATCTTCATTGGTGGCTTCAGAATCGAGCCGCTGAATAGGATCAATCCATTCCTGTGTGAAATGTGTGCGAAATCCGATTTCGTTATCCAAACGCAGCATTGCTTCTTTGGATTCCAAATAACCCTGAACCGCAATGGAATCCTGGCTCGTTGCAAATTGCGTGCCGCTTAACAGACCGCCAGCCCCGCCGCCGCCGTCTGCTGTCAAAACCAGAAATTCGGATTTTGAGGAATACATCGGCGTGGCGATTTTGGTGAAATAAATGCCTGCCGCCAGAGTTGGTATCAACACAAAGAAGGACAAGCGGCCAACCAACAGGGCAAGTTTCTTGCGCCGCCGCCGTGCAATGTCCTCTTGTATTGCTTTGATCTCTTTCGTGCGTCGTTCCGCCGGGCTCAGTTCGGTTGAGGGCAGAGAGGATTTTGCGGTGGGCAGTGTCTGTGGCAATTGAACCGCTGCGGGTGCCTCTGGGTTGCCCTCGGGTTGGGCGGTGTTTTTTGGAACGACCAGCTCCAGCATATTGGCATGTTTAAAGGGATCAATGCCTTTTGTACGAAGCAAACGCACAGCGTCAAAATCGGATGTCGCGGACAGTCCATGTTTTTGCGCAAGCCGCCGGGCCATACGAAGTTGGCGTCCGGTCAGGCCTTCGCGTTTGATAACCTCAATGTCGGTATCCATCGAGCGTTCTTGCGGATCCCGCAGCGCAGCCGCCATTTTCAGCTGAGCCCCCTTATCGTTGCCTGCAGCTTTAGGGGAGTCCGCCTCTGACGGGGACACCTGTTCAGCCTGAGGGCCTTCAATCGCCTTTGCGGTCGCAGGTGTTTCACTGCTGGGCGTGTTGCCGTTGCGGCGGATCCGAAACTTTTTAGCCTTGGGTTTCATAGTCATAGAGCTGTTTCGCTTCTTCCAAGGAGTCAAACATATACAACTGCCCGTCCAACAGCACGGCGGCTGTTCGGGCGAATTTCTCGAGGGTTTTGGCCTGATGAGACACAATCACAATAGTCGTTGTCTGCAATCGTTCTTCAAGAATGGAACCGGCTTTCTTGTTGAATTCCACATCGGTGGTGCTGGGCATGCCTTCATCGATCAGATAAATGTCGAAATCCAGGGCCAGCATCAAAGAAAAATTGAACCGTGCGCGCATCCCTGAAGAGTAAGTGCCAAGGGGCTGATCAAAATATTCCCCCAGACCACAAAGCCAGCGGCAATAAGCTTCAACATAGTCTGGATCAAGACCATAAAGCTTGGCGATGTAGCGTGCATTCTCCATAGCAGAGAGACGTGAAACCACCCCACCCATAAAGCCAAGAGGAAAAGAAATTTTGCTGCTTCGGCGAATTTCGCCCTCATCCGGTTTTTCTAAACCCGCCATCATATTGACAAGTGTTGTTTTGCCGGTGCCATTGGGGGCCAGAATACCCATTGAAGTGCCAAGCTCCACCTTAAAGGAGACCCGGTCAAGGATCACCTTGCGCTGTGTGCCCGTCCAAAAGGACTTGCTGACATTTTCAAACTCTAGCATCAGATATTCCGCTATGGTTCATCAAGACCCGTTCTGGGTTCCATCTATGGAGACCCCAAAAGGTAAAGCGCCCTATTGGTAAAACATCCCCATTAATTCAATATGTAGCGATTTGGGCTTTATTGTGTCTATTTGAGTCTTATTTTATCAAAATAAGATTAAATGTCTGTCGTTTATTACTGTGGCATTTGAACGCGTTGTGGGAAACGGGGAGTCGTATGAAAAAAACGGAGCATGGTAGCCTTGCACAGGAAATTCGAGGTTGCCGTCTTTGCGCAGATCGCTTTGCTGCCACGGCTACAGCGCATCGGCCCCGCCCGGTTGCATGGTTTAAACCTGGGGCGCGCCTCTTGATTGCGGGGCAGGCGCCGGGCTTGCGTGTGCATGAAAGTGGCAAACCGTTTACAGATGCCTCCGGCGATCGCCTGCGAGAATGGTTGGGGTTAAGCGATGATGCGTTTTATGATCAAAACCGCGTTGCGATTGTGCCAATGGCCTTTTGCTTTCCGGGCTATTCCGCCAAAAAAGCGGATCTGCCACCGCCTAAAATATGTGGGCAGACCTGGCATGACCGTGTGATGAAAGCGCTTCCCGAAATTGATCTGCGCATCCTTGTGGGAGGGCACGCGCATAAATATCATCTAGGGGTCAAAGGCGGCGTAACCGAAGTGGTTCAGAACTGGCGCGCTTATGCGCCAAACGTATTTCCCTTGCCACATCCTTCATGGCGCAATACCGGATGGTTGAAACGGAACCCCTGGTTTGAAAAAGAATTGCTGCCGGTGCTGCGCCGCCGGGTCAAGGAGGTGATGATATGAGCGAGACAACCCCGATTGATCAGGCTCACGCGGCGATGGAGTTGGCTCCGAATGACGCCAATGCACGCTTGCGATTTTACGAACGCTTGGCGGACAGCGAGCTGTTTTTGATGCTGGAGGCAGAACCTGAGGGCGAAAAGATTTCACCTGCGTTGTTTGAAACAGAGGAAGGACGCTTTGTGCTGGTGTTTGACCGCGAAGAACGTCTTGCGGAGTTTGCAGGTCAGGTGGTGCCTTATGTGGCGCTCTCTGGGCGGATGGTGACCCAGATGCTGGCCGGGCAGGGGATTGGACTGGGGGTAAATCTTGATGTCGCGCCTTCGGCCATTTTGATCCCTGAAACCGGTGTGCTTTGGTTGCAGGAAACGTTGGGGCACGGGCCTGAAGAGGTTGAGGCGGGTGTTGAGGAATTCTTACCGCCAACCGGACTGCCTGAAGCGCTATTGACGGCTCTGGACATGAAATTGGCAACAGCGGCAGGATTGGCCAGCAATGCGTATCTTGTTGCGCTACGATACGCCGGTGGTGGACAAGGTCACTTGTTGGGCTTTGTAGGGGCGCAAAAACAAGCCGAAAGTGCCTTGGCCAAGGCCGTATCAGAAGCACTGACCTTTTCAGGGATCGAGGTGGGGGCATTGGATGTGAGCTTTTTTGATGCCAAAGACCCTGCAGCTGCGCGTCTTGCACGTGCAGGATTGCGATTTGAGTTGCCAAAGGCAGAAGATCCCAAAAGTTTCCAACCTGTCGCACCCGGATCTGATCCTGATAAACCCCCGCGTCTTATTTGACGGTGTGAAACATCGGGGAGAGGCTGAGGGTTTTGCTGATGTCTCACATGAAAAGAGAGGGGCTCCCGCCCGTCATCAATTTCAAAGAAATCTCTTCCCGTTGGGCCAAGCGCCACCCTTCGGGCGGCGCAGATGGGACCGCCACGGTATATAAAAACACGCACCAGTTGGCGCGTGTTTTTGTCAAGATTTATTGCGGATCAAGATTGTTCGGATTCCAGCTTATCTTGAGTTTTTGTCTCGAAGTCTTCTGCACTGTGACGTTCATGTAGTTGCAGATGCAATTCTCCAAAAGAACGATTTACCATACGCCCCCGGAGCACAGCTGGTCGTGCATCAATGGCTTTTGCCCAACGCATAACGTTTTCATAGCTTTCCACATCGAGGAATTCCGCGGCCCCATAAAGGCGACCAAGCGCCAATTGGCCGTACCATGACCAAATCGCGATGTCGGCAATGGAATAGCTGTCTCCCGCGATGAATTCAGAATTGGCGAGCTGGCGGTTCAGAACGTCCAATTGACGTTTTGTTTCCATGGTGAAACGGTCAATCGGATATTGCCACTGTTCTGGTGCATAGTGATAGAAATGACCAAAACCGCCGCCAAGGTAAGGCGCGCTGCCCATCTGCCAGAACAACCAGTTCATCACCTTTGTACGCTCTGGGCCTGATTTGGGTAGGAAGGCGTCAAACTTGTCTGCAAGATGGACAAGGATAGAGCCGCTTTCAAATACTGGCAGGGGCGCTTCACCAGTGTGATCCATCAGTGCAGGGATTTTTGAGTTCGGATTGATATCAACAAAATCCGATCCAAATTGATCACCTTTTCCGATGTTGATCAGCCATGCATCATATTCAGCGCCATTGTGCCCGGCCGCCAAAAGCTCTTCGAGCATGATTGTCACTTTGACACCATTGGGGGTGGCAAGCGAATAGAGCTGGAACGGATGTTCGCCGACCGGCAGCTCTTTGTCATGGGTTGTGCCTGCAATGGGGCGATTAATGCTCGCAAATTCGCCACCATTGTCTTGCTCCCAAACCCAGACTTTTGGCGGCGTGTAGGGTGTCTCTGTCATAAGATATGCCTTATTTTTTGATCACTCGGCCTTGCTCAGGCCAGAAGTTCGAAATGGCAACACGTCCGGATACGTATCGTAGGGCTAAAATATGCAAGCGGATGAAAATTCCAATGACTGGAATGTTGTTTTTTCGACTTGTAACGAAAATTGCGAGTTTCGTAACAAAAGGTCCGCTTTCTACACAGACGCGTGTCCCCCCCTACGCAAAGCAAAAAAAAAGAATATGATATTGTCAACGGCGCCCAACAGGAGGGCGTACGGATCACAACCCTTAATTCAGGAGTTCACATGAAACGTTTTGCACTTGCTGCTCTCGCAGCCGCGAGCTTTGCCCTGCCAGCCTTTGCAGGTGACCAATATGTCGATGAAACCGGTTTTGCGGTTTCTGGTTACGATGTGGTTGCATACCGCAGCTTGGCTCAGTCCGCGGTCGGTACCTCACAGCCTGAAGCAATTCCCGGTAAGGCTTCGATCACAGCTGAATATAATGGGTCTACTTTCGCATTTGCGACCGAAGAAAATCGCGACAAATTTGTAAGCAACCCTGATTTTTACGCGCCTCAGTTCGATGGCCATTGTGCTTATGGTGTCGCTAAAGGTGGTAAAGTTCCTGGTAACCCACACCTGTGGCGGATCGTTGATGATAAACTGTACCTGAACATCACCAAAAACGTTGTTGGTTTTTGGGAAGAAGACATCCCGGGTAACATCAACTTAGCGGGTGGAAACTGGGTCGGCCTAGAGCCAACAGAGGCATCTGATCGCACCATCCCTAACTTTTCTTCCCCCGCACCTGCAAAGAAGTAAAATCTGATTTGATACAGATTGCGCGCGCTGCGTGATCTGTATCTTTAACAAAAAAGCGGAGCACTTGAAAAGGTGCTCCGCTTTTTTGTTGTTTATTGTTTCGGATTAAGTCTGCCCGTTGATAATCAAACGTGCCTCTTTGAAAGACACAAGGGTACGACTGTCTTCATCCCAAAGGTGCAGGCGCGCGTTTTGAAAACTTTCTGCAATTGTCATCCGGTTGCTGTCTTCCAGCGCGGAATGATCGTCCAACACCTCGGTCAAACGATAAAAGGGGATGCGACTGTTTAAATGATGTACATGGTGAATACCGATGTTAGCGCTAAACCACTGTAACACAGGAGGCATTACATAGTGCGAGCTGCCTTCAAGTGCGGCTTCATGCATATGCCAGTTTTCATCTTGTTCCCAATGTGTGGTTTCAAACTGATGCTGCACATAAAACAACCACATGCCAAGTGTCGCCGCGAGTAGGGTTGAAGGCACGAAAATGGTCAGTAAAGGCATCCAACCACCGATCATATAGACGCCTAGAAGCCAAAGGCCGAGCACCGCATTTGTCACCATTGCACTGATCCAGAACTGGCGATGTTCGGTTAATCCAAGCGGCAAGCGGTTCTGAAAGAAAAACAGATAAGCAGGTCCAAAGCCAAATAGCACAACGGGATTGCGGTAGACCCGGTAAACAAGCCGATCAAACCGCGACAGCGCTTTATACTCGGCGACCGTTTTTGTGTGGATATCCCCCATGCCGCGCCGTCCAAGATTGCCGGTGGAATTGTGATGTACCGAATGGGTTCGTTTCCAGACATCATAAGGCGTGAGCGTGACGACCCCTAAAAGGCGACCTGTCCAGTCATTGACGCTTCGTGTCGCAAAAAACGAACCATGGCCACAATCGTGCTGGATTGCAAAAAGGCGCAACAGGAACCCGGCATTGATCAGTGAAAGAAAAACCGCAAGAAATGGGCTAAAGCTGAGAGCCCACCAAGCCAGCCCCCACAAGCCCACAAAGGCACCAAGCGTCACGCTTAGCTCTAACACCGAACGGCGGGTATTGGGGTCGCGGTAGGCTGCAAGAAGTTTCACCCACTCACGCGCGTTGCGTGCTTCGGGCTGTTCGCCCCCGGTTTGTGTCGTTTGATCGAACATGCGCCTGCTTTTGTTATCTGATGGAAACGGCCAGGCATCCATGCGCAGCCATAAGGGGTCATCATACGCATCTATGATGCGCCTGCCCATTGAAGAAAGAAAGGCCCCAATAGAACGTGATCCGTTGTGACACAGTCTCTGGAGGGTTAAAAGGAAAACGCCCCGTTCGGTGTCGAACTGGGGCGTTTTGTCACCGGGCAAAGCGAATCGCTTACCGCTTGCGATCGCGCCGGTTGTTCATAGGTTGGAACGCTACACCAACATGTGCCTCGCAATAGGGTTTGCCTTGCTGCACCGGTAGGCCACAGAACCAGAAATCTTCGGTTGCAGGATCCCCGACCGGCCATTTGCAAGTGCGCTCGGTCAGCTCCATCAAGGTCAGCTTTTTGGCCTTTTTCTCAATCTCGTTTACCTTGGCGAGCGCTTCAGGGCTGATTTCATTCGCCGAGGGTTGCGGAGGGAGAGGCTGGCCAGCAGGGATAATCTGCTTGCGTGCAGGCAGGCTGGGCTTGGAGGTTGCTGCAGGCGCAGGAGTTTGTGGGCGTGCAGGCTCCGTTTTGGGTTGTGGTTTGGGCTTTGGCGCTGCTGCTGCAGGTTTTGGTGCAGGCGCGGCTGCCGCAGCAGACTTTTCTTTAGCCTCTGTGGTCTTTGATGTGGTGGTCGCACGGTTGGACAATCCCAGCCGATGGACCTTGCCAATCACCGCGTTACGGGTCACCCCGCCCAGCTCTTTGGCGATCTGGCTGGCCGATTGCCCTTCGCCCCACATTTTCTTGAGCAGTTCAACGCGCTCGTCTGTCCAGGACATTGTTTGCCTTTCCAAGCTAATAGCGGCCCCAGGATCCTGCGGCCGCCATCGAATTCCATATCAGCTGCTCATTCTAGCGAATCAAGCCCGAGTTACAAGGCATCTTGCGCCTTGTGGTGAAGAAGCTATGCAAGGGGACAACAGACAGGCGAGGGTAACATGGCACAAAGCGGGTACAAAGTGGAATTGGGCGAGCGCAGATTTGGCCGTATCAATTGGCTGGGCATGCGGACTCTTGCGCAACGCGAGATCAAACGATTTTGGGTTGTCTGGACCCAGACGCTCATGGCGCCCATGGTGACTGCGGCGCTTTTTCTGTTGATTTTCAATATCGCAATTGGTCCAAGCCGGGGCGATGTAATGGGCGTGCCGTTTCTTCACTTCCTCGCGCCGGGCATTTTAACGATGACAGTGATCCAAAATGCCTTTGCAAATACATCCTCTTCCATTGTGATTTCAAAAGTGCAGGGCAACATTGTTGATACCTTGATGCCCCCTTTGTCGGGAGTGGAACTATTGCTTGGCTATCTTGCAGGTGCTGTTGTGCGTGGGCTTTTTGTGGCCTCTGGTATCGGGATCGGGCTGATGCTGGTGTTGGGTCTGGTGCCAGCACATCCACTGGTGGCGCTCGCCTTTGTGGTGTTGGGTGCTGTGTTTCTGGGCGGCGTCGGCATCATCGCTGGGGTCTTTGCTGATAAATTTGATCAGATGGCCGCCATTACAAACTTCATTGTTACGCCGCTCGCCTTTTTATCGGGGACGTTTTATTCAGTTGCCGCATTGCCTCCGGTTTTGCAGGGGCTGTCGCGTGTCAATCCGGTGTTTTATCTCATCGATGGTGTGCGATTCGGTGTTATCGGAACCTCTGATAGCTCTCCGATGTTGGGGGCGATGGTCTGTCTTGGGGCTTGTGGCGCAGTTTGTGCTCTGGCGTGGTGGATGCTGCGCACAGGATATCGCCTGAAAAATTGATATATCGCGATTTGTTCTTTCTGAAACCCGGTCTGCTTAGCTGGCCGGGTTTTGTTTTGGGGCGAGCCGACTTGAGGCTTATAAAAATAGGACGAATTGAAGGAATAAGCAGCCATAAAGGCTTCACAACATAGATTTCCTCCGTTATGGAAGCTCTCATGATCAGATTTGTCACATCCCTGACGCTACGACGTCGACGTTGAAACAACACTACAGGGCCATTGCGCTCTGATTTGATCATTGTGCCCAAAGATTGGACGCATAACCTCCTTAAATGATTGACCCTTTGGCTTGGCTGTGTACAGCTTTGGCCTTCCATTCCGAGAAAAGGATGATCCCGATGATCGCATCCGTATTGCCCACCTATTCGCGCGCGCCGCTTCAGTTTGTGAAGGGTGAAGGCTCTTGGCTGATCGAAGCAGATGGCCGCCGATTTTTGGACCTTGGGGCAGGGATTGCGGTGAATGCGCTGGGTCATGCACATCCAAAACTTGTGGATGCACTCACAAGTCAGGCGCAGAACCTATGGCATGTCTCTAATCTCTACGAGATCCCGCAGCAACAGGCATTGGCAGACACATTGGTCGACAACAGCTTTGCCGATACGGTATTTTTCACCAATTCAGGCACGGAATCTTGTGAACTCGCAGTGAAGATGGCGCGTAAATATTTTTACGAAAAAGGAGAGCCTGATCGGGTTGAGATCATCACTTTTGACGGCTCTTTTCATGGCCGCTCTGCTGCTGGAATTGCTGCTGCGGGTTCTGAGAAAATGACCAAAGGCTTTGGTCCTTTGTTGCCGGGTTTTGTGCACCTTACCTTCGGGGATCTGGATGGTGTGACCAATGCCATTACGGATAAAACGGCTGCCATCCTCATAGAGCCCGTGCAAGGTGAAGGCGGTATTCGCCCCGTGCCGGATGCAGAACTGAAGACGTTGCGCGCTTTGTGTGATGAACATGGCCTCTTGCTTATTTTTGACGAAGTCCAATGTGGAGTGGGCCGAACGGGCAAGCTGTTTGCGCATGAATGGGCAGGCGTGACGCCTGATATCATGATGGTCGCCAAAGGGATTGGCGGTGGGTTCCCTCTGGGGGCTGTGTTGGCCACCGAAAAGGCCGCCTTTGGTATGACGGCGGGCACCCATGGTTCGACTTATGGCGGCAACCCTCTGGGCTGCGCGGTTGGAAACGCGGTTTTGGACGAAGTTACCTCTGACGGGTTTCTGAATGAGGTGAACCGCAAAGCCGGTCTTTTGCGCCAAAAGTTGGAAGGTTTGATTGCACAACATCCGGCAGTTTTTTCAGAAGTGCGCGGTGTGGGGCTCATGCTGGGGCTGAAATGTATCGTGACAAATATGGATGTTGTGCAGGTGGGCTATGACAATCAGTTGATTACCGTACCTGCGGCTGACAATGTCATCCGCCTTCTGCCTCCTCTTACACTCACGGATGACGATATCGATGCTGCTCTTGATTTGCTGGACAAAACCGCAGCCCAGCTCAGCGCTGCCTAATGCCTCGGTGCTGTTGGGCGCTTGCGTCCATAAGTGAGGCCTGAAACGAAAGACATATGAGATGAACCACTTTCTTGATATTCACAGCACTCCTGCAGATGAGCTGCATAAGATCATTGCGCAGGCAGGGGCGATGAAACAGGCACGTCTTGGGCGCCCCAAAGGTGCGCTTGATGATGCGCAACCGCTGGCTGGCCATATGGTTGCTTTGATTTTTGAGAAACCTTCGACCCGGACGCGTGTGTCCTTTGATGTGGGGGTGCGCCAGATGGGCGGGCAGACCATGGTCTTGTCTGGCAAAGACATGCAGCTTGGTCACGGTGAAACCATCGCAGATACCGCGCGTGTGCTCAGCCGTTATGTTGATCTGATTATGATCCGAACCTTTGACGAAACCGTGCTAACTGAAATGGCTGAATACGCCACTGTGCCGGTTATCAACGGGCTGACCGACCGCACCCACCCCTGCCAGATCATGGCAGATATTTTGACCTATGAAGAGCATCGCGGATCGATCAAAGGCAAAAAGGTCGTCTGGGCGGGGGATGGCAACAACGTTTGCGCCTCCTTCTTGCACGCGGCTGGCCAATTTGGCTTTGATTTAACCTTTACAGGCCCTGCGCAACTGGATCCAGAAGATGAGTTTGTGGGCCTTGCCAGACAACAGGGATCAACGATTACTATCGAACGTGATCCAGTTAAGGCGGTTCAAGGGGCTGATTTGATTGTCGCAGACACTTGGGTGTCCATGCACGACAGCCAGTCTTCCAAAGAACGTCGCCACAATATGCTGCGCTCGTATCAGGTGAATGACGCGCTGATGGCACATGCGAAACCCGATGCATTGTTTATGCACTGCCTGCCTGCGCACCGTGAGGAAGAGGTTACGTCTTCGGTAATGGATGGCCCCCAGTCGGTGATCTTTGACGAAGCCGAGAACCGCTTGCATGCACAAAAGGCTGTCATGCGCTGGTGTCTTGGGGTCTGAATTCCCTTCTTGAAATGGGACCGGCCCTTTTATGGGCCGATCCTCGAAGTTAGTTACTGGTTCAGTAATCTACCACTGTGTGGATTATCGATTACCATCTTCCAACTGCCATCTGATTGCTTACGTAATACAGCGACTGAAAGCCCAGACTGCTTTATTTCTTGCCCGTCTGGTGTATGTCCTGTCATCGACCAAGGCGCAATGTGCATGGCAATGTCACCGTTTACGACCACCTCATGTCCGGCGACATAGTCAAAGGTAGGGTTTATTGCGCTTAACTCTGTGAAGAGCCTCACCTGTTCGCCCGTATCGGGTTGGGGCGTATCGGGTTCAAAGACGATAGTGGCTTTTTCCTCGTAACTTTCCATTACGCGTGCGATGTCACCGGCTTGAAAATACTGGGTCATCGTTTCGATTGAGCCAATTACATCTTTTTGATCTTGAGTCATTATTTTGTGGTCCTCTGCAAGAGTTTGAGTTGTGCTGAAAGCGAGCGCGATCAGCCACGCGCAGGCGTGTTTCATGGATGTCTCCTTCTGTGTGGTAGCGGGTGGATTTAACCAGGTGGATCTATGAGTTTTAGAACCGCATTGGCGTAGTCTTTGAGAGGGTGTAACGGTCCTGTTGCCCGTTGAAGCTTCGCTGTTCTAAGAACAAATGCTGCTTTTTCTGCTGCTACTTTTACCTCTGTAAACGAGGGGGCATCTGAGAGCTCTGCCGAGGGTGTGTGCCCTATGCGTCCTATTGCCATCGCAGCTGGTAAACGTTTAGAGCAAGAGCAAGGGGCCGAAGAATTGGCCAAGCCGCAGGTTTGCGCGGTAAAGGCTTGAACCTGCTTGCGGGCTCGTGACAAACGTTTGCGAAAATTAGCCTGAGAAATTGAAAGCACATCAGCAGCATCGACATGTTCAAATTCTAATACCTCTCCCAATATATAGGCGGCGCGGTGGGGAGGGTCTAAGCACAACAACATCGCCATTGTACATTTTAACCGCAACTCATTCAGCATCACATGATCATCTGGCGCTGCAGCATTTTCATCCGCAAGACCATCGAGCAAATCATCGGCGAAAGCTGAAAACGTAAGACCTGGATCTTTCGTCAGCACTTTGCGCGCAGTCAAAAGATAATTTGTCGCGACACGGTAACTCCATGTTTCAAAACTACTTTGCCCCTGAAAGGTCGAGAGCTTTGTGATAACGCGAATAAGAATTTCTTGGGTGGCGTCCTGCGCCAAATCGGGATCTGCCAGCATTCGCAGCGATAGTTTATAAAGCCGCGATTGCATCCGTCGAACAATCAATTCCAGCGCTTTTGCATCTCCTGCTTGGGCTGATGCGACATCTGTCTTACTTATCTGTTGCATGTCGTTTGCTATGCTCTCTAAGTGTCTCATGATTTATTAGACACGCGCACGGCTTAATGTGTGACAAGAAACTTTTGAGGTCTTGATCAGGCTGTCGCAATTCTGCTCTTTATCGACGTGCTTTATCCTGAAATCCAGCGCAGCAACGCATAGATCAGGGCTGAGATCAACGCTGAGGCCGGGACAGTCACAATCCACGCGGCCAAAATTGTCATGAAATGACTGCGGCGTACCAGCTTTCGACGGCGGCGTTCTTCGGCTGCAATATGTTCAAAAGCGCTGGCCTTACCCTTTTTGCGGCGTCGTCTGTCCTGAAACCATTCTCTAAAAAAGCCCACTCCAAAAACGGCGCCAACTGCTGTGTGGGTTGAAGAGACAGGCAATCCCAAAGCGCTGGCCACAATCACCGTAAAGGCTGTCGCCAAAGACACGCAAAAGGCGCGCATTGGATTAAGCTTAGTGATCTGACTGCCGACCATTCGGATGAGTTTGGGGCCAAACAGAAACAACCCAAAGGATATCCCAAAAGCGCCGATGATCATTACCCAGGCAGGGACGGGCGCATCAGCTGAGATTGCTCCTGTCTGCAGCGTTTGGACAATGGCGGCGACGGGGCCAATGGCATTGGCAACATCATTTGCCCCATGCGCAAAAGACAGCAGAGTCGCAGAGAGGATCAGTGGCAGAGAGAATAATGCCTTGAGCGATTTGTTTTTATTGTCCAGCCCTTTGGACTGGCGGTAAATAATTGGCTTTACGATAAAAAAAGTTAGCGTGCCGGTTCCTAAACCAAAGGGAAGAATGGCTGTTAGTGGCACTTCAATCAGACGTCCCAGGCCTTTGTGGATCAGATAGGTGATAAACACTCCGGCCATGACAGCTACAAGCACCGGTAACCAACGCTGTGCGGCCGCGATCCGGTCTGTCTGATAGAGGATTTGTACCTTGATAAAGGCGAGAAAAGCGGCTGCGATGATCCCGGCCAAAATTGGGGAAATTACCCAGCTCAGACCAATCAAGCCGACAATTTTCCAGTTTACCGCCGCTATGCCTGCCGCAAAAAGCCCGGCCCCAAGCACGCCGCCAACCACAGAATGCGTGGTGGACACCGGGGCACCGATCCAGGTCGAGAGGTTTACCCACAGTGCTGCTGCCATCAATGCTGCCATCATGGCCCAGATAAAGGTTGTGCTGTCAGACACGCTGCCCGGCAGCAGTATATCTGTCGCAATGCGTTTGACGACGGCATCTCCAGCCAGCAAAGCCCCTGTGCTTTCGGCAATTGCTGCAATCAAGAGCGCCCCCCCCAACGTCAGCGCACGGGCGCCGACAGCTGGTCCCATGTTATTGGCGACATCATTGGCGCCAATGTTCAGCGCCATATACGCCCCAAATCCAGTTGCTGCGATGATGAGGATGGGATGGCTTTCAGTGCCAAGAAAGACGGATGCCACAAGCGCGGCAAGCACCACAAAGGCGAGCGCCATCCCTGTTGCGATTAAGGGGCGCGAAACATAAGCCGTCGCAAGTTCAAGCTGGGAAATCCGTTTCAGGTCTTTGTCGAGCGTTTTCCAGTCAACCGGTTCTGGCATATCGCTCATTTGATTATCCTCGCCTGTTCGGAGCTCATGCGCAAGGCCTGCCCGTCATCTGGAATTGATGCTTTGGATGATTATAGCGCGCGCAACACGGCTTGCAATTCAGGTTCGGCGACCAGCGTGGCGGCTTTGACGGGGGTGAACCACGCCCGTTTGCGTTCGGACACTTCAGGAAACTCATCAGCCAGATGTCCGACCTGCACCTCGTAGATCAGAACGGTGACTGGCTCTATCGCGCCATGTTTCAGGCGTTTGTCGTAATTATATGTTCCCAGAGGAGTAGATGTAATGCTGGATTCTGTCACGCCAGCTTCTTCCCAGGCCTCCTGCAAAGCGGCTTCTGCACAGGTCTTGCCGTTCATCGGCCAGCCTTTAGGGATAATCCAGCGGCCGGTGTCGCGGCTGGTGATCAGCAATACCTCTTTGTCCCCGCCATTTTGGCGAAGGCACAGCGCTGCGGTCTGCAAGCGCCGGGGGCGAAAAATCATAGGTCTGAGATATTCTTCCCAGACCCCATTGAGCGTGTGGATCATTTGCTCGGCCTAAGGGGTGCAATCTGGTTGTTACGACAGCCTGTCGGTGATCGCTTGTTTATATCGTAATTTAAGGTAAATAGAGCTTTAAAGCCATCATTCAAGATCAATTTTAGAGAGAAACACCTCCAAATGGTGTGCTTTATGACGGTCTGCGCTTTGCGCGCAGGGTTGGGTCTGCCTGTGTCGGATCTTCCGGCCACGGATGTTTGGGGTATTGTGCTCGCATATCTTTGCGCACATCCGCATAAGATCCCGCCCAAAACCCCGGTAGGTCTCGAGTGATCTGAATGGGGCGTTGTGCGGGGGACAAAAGAGTCACTTTTAATGCAATTCCTGCAACGACGGGATGCTGGGTGACGCCAAACATTTCTTGCAACCGAACCGAGATTTCCGGGATATCGCTGCCGTAATCAATTGGAATTTTGCGTCCCAGAGGTGTTTTGAAACTGCCGGGAGTGGCGGCGTCTAACAATTGGGTCTGTTCCCAACTCAGCGCGGCTTGCAAGGCTGGCAAAAGATCAAAGCGTTTCCAGTCGTCAGCACTGCGGACATTATTTAACATCGGCAAAAGCCATGTCTCCAGATCTGCCATTAACCCTGGGATCGAGAAATCAGGCAGGTCATGACCGTCAGAGCGCACCAATTGCACCCGTGCAGCCAATCTTGCTGCCGCGCCGGTCAGCCGCAGACCTAAATCGCGCACGCCCTCTAACATGGCCACCGCGACCTGGTCGTCTGGCGCGTTTTTCCAGATTTGATCGTCCAGCAGGATTGACCCAAGTCGTTTTTGGCGGCGGGCAACCACTCGGCGATCCCGTTTAGACCACTCACAGAAGGAGACATCTTTTGTCTGTGTTTCAAATAGGGCACGGATATCACTCTGGCTGATCTGACTTGCCAGTCGAATGCGCGCTTCACGTGGATTACCATCCGTATCTAAGGCGACCACAAAAGGTGCATTGGCCAGCGGGTCCTCGTTTGACAAAATACAGCCTTTGCCCCCCGACAGGATATAGCGCGGCGTATCCCCTTTGCGCTTTTGGCCGATGCGATCAGGGTAGGCTAAGGCAGCCATTGCGGTTGTGGTCAGGTCCGATGTGGGCACATGTTTTACCATTTGACCCAATCGTTTTGTTTCGGCTCTGATCCGTTCAATCACTGGCCGGTTCAGCTGATAACGGTATCGTTGCGCAAAGCCTTTTGGGTCTTTCAATGCTTTTAATCGCAGCCCAACATCGCTTGGCGCACCCCGCAAAGGGTCGCGCTCAGACAGCAGCGCGGCCAGTGGGGCCGCGTCAGCTCCTCCTCGCAGCAGCATATGGCCAAGACGGGGGTGCAGTGGAAGTTTTGATAAGGCTTTACCGTGATTTGTAATGCGGCCCCCAACGTCTAATGCACCAAGCATCATCAACAGGTTTTGTGCCTCAGCCATGCTGCCTCTTGGAGAAGGCGTCAGAAACATCAAGTCGTCAGAGGCGGCCCCCCAAAGAGCCAGCTCCAGCGCCAGCCCCGCAAGATCGGCCGATTCGATTTCTGCTGGTGGAAAGGCGGCTAAAGCCCCTTCTTCTCCTTTGGTCCACAACCGGTAACAGATTCCTTCTGCCACACGTCCCGCACGCCCTTGTCGTTGCACGGCTTCCGCGCGTGTGACTTTTTCAGTGACCAATCGTGACATGCCAGATCCGGGGTCAAATCGCGCGCGGCGGGCCTGTCCCATATCAACCACCACGCGCACATCCTGAATGGTCAGCGACGTTTCCGCGATGGAAGTCGCTAGAACCACTTTGCGCCCAGACTTGAGCGGCTGAATGGCCGCTTGTTGTTCCGCAAAGGGCAGGGCCCCAAACAGGGGTCGAATCTCACAATGGGCAGGCAATTTTGTCTGTAATTGCTTGGCCGCACGGCGAATTTCACCTTCACCGGGCAGAAACACCAAAATACCGCCGCCAATACTGCGCGTGTCATGCTGCGCCTGAACCACCAGATCTACCAGCGCGTCCAGCCTGTGCGCTTGTGCGCTCAATGGTTTTTCCAACCAACGGGTTTCAACCGGAAAGCTGCGCCCCTCAGAGGTGATCATAGGTGCTTTCATCAGATCAGCCACCGGGCCTGCATCCAATGTTGCGGACATCGCCACCAAGACCAGATCATCTCGCAGTGCTTCGGCCACTTCAAGACATAAGGCCAGCCCAAGATCCGCGTTGAGAGAGCGTTCATGAAATTCATCAAAGATCACCGCGCTCACGCCGGGCAAGTCGGGGTCAGATTGCAGCATCCGGGTCAAAATGCCCTCGGTCACAACTTCTATTCGGGTCGCGCCCGACGTCTTTGATGCGCCACGCATCCTGTACCCAACGGTTTCTCCTGCGGTTTCGCCCAAGGTTTCCGCCATACGCTCTGCTGCGGCACGCGCCGCCAGCCGTCTGGGTTCCAACATCAAGATCTTGCCCTTAATTAGCCCTGAATCCAGCATGGCAAGCGGCACGCGGGTGGTCTTCCCCGCGCCTGGCGGAGCCTGTAGGACGGCACGACTTGTGGTGCGCACAGCATTCAGCAGCGCGGGTAAAGCATCATCGATGGGAAGGTGAGGGCTATAAGTCTTCATGGGGATGTTATTGCGGGGCTCTCTGCAAAGGTCCAGAGCAACAAGCCTGCGAAAAGATCCGAAAGAATGCGCAACGGCACTGGAAGAATCTTACGTAGCGCATGAAACTGTTGCAACGGCATGGCAATAGGGGGCTCTGGTGCAGATCACAGAATTGGCTCAACGGGTCGTAAATGGAGAAAGACGTGCGCTGGCGCGCGCAATTACCCTCATTGAAAGCGCCCGCAGTGATCACCGCGTGGATGCAGAGGCACTTTTGACGCAGCTTGCGACAACTCCGCGTGAGGCGTTACGCATCGGCTTGTCTGGCACGCCGGGTGTGGGGAAATCTACTTTTATCGAATCCTTTGGTATGATGCTGATCGGGTTGGGTCTGCGCGTGGCGGTGCTGGCTGTTGATCCCAGTTCGTCTCGTTCTGGTGGATCCATTCTTGGGGATAAAACCCGTATGGAACACCTGAGTCGCGAGAAAAATGCCTTTATTCGTCCGTCACCTAGTCAGAATTACCTTGGAGGTGTTGCGCGACGTACCCGAGAAGCCGTGTCTTTGTGCGAATCTGCAGGTTTTGACGTGGTTTTGATCGAGACGGTCGGGGTTGGGCAGTCTGAAACCGTGGTGTCTGAATTATCAGATCTCTTTTTGTTGCTGTTGGCGCCAGCTGGCGGGGATGAATTGCAGGGTGTCAAACGCGGCATCATGGAAATGGCCGATATGATTCTGGTGAACAAGGCTGATGGCGCGCTGAAACCCACCGCAACGCGCACCTGCGCGGATTACGCTGGTGCCCTGCGTTTGATGCGAAAACGCCATCAGGATCCCGAGGGGTATCCCTGTGCCCATATGGTTTCAGCGCTTGAAGAAAACGGACTTTCAGAGGCTTGGGAGCGGATGCAACACCTGCTCAATTGGCGGCGTGAGCATGGGCATTTTCAGGCCCGCAGATCACATCAGGCCCGTTATTGGTTTGAGCAAGAAGTGAAATCAGCCCTTTTAGCGCGTCTGGAAACCTCAACCGCGCAGCGCATGATGGAAGGTCTGGCTGAACAGGTCGGGCAGGGGGTGGCCTCTCCCACACAGGCAGCGCGACAGCTATTGGACGCTTTATAAATCGATAATGGCGGTGTTTTGTGTGGAATTTAAAGGTTCAATAAAGGGGTTGCGCATCAAGGTAGAAAATTTGCGCAAGGAAATCGCCGAAACCGTCATAAATCCGGCGTAGATGGCTTGACCCTTTGCCAAAATCCTCCTAAACGCATCCAACCAGTTTTCGGGCGCAGCCAATGGCCGCGCCCTAGTGATTTGGCGTTTAATGCAGAGACCCGAATTTGTGTCGCTGATGAGAATGCCGCAGATACGAAGGATGAACCCATGTCGCGCCGTTGCGAATTGACCGGAAAAGGCCCGATGACTGGCAACAATGTCAGCCATGCGAAAAACAGAACCCGTCGTCGGTTTCTGCCAAATCTGAATGATGTTACCCTGCAGTCCGAAACTTTGGGCCGTGGCATCAAGCTGCGCATTTCAGCAGCAGCTCTGCGTTCTGTTGACCACCGTGGTGGTCTGGACGCATTCTTGGCAAAAGCAAAAGACGAAGAGCTCTCAACCGCAGCTCTGAAAGTGAAAAAAGAAATCGCCAAAGCACAAGCTGCTTAAGCACAAGCTTCTTTCTGAGATTTTTTAAAGCGCCGTACATCTGTGATGTGCGGCGCTTTGCCGTCTTAATGCTTTGAAAACCCGGCTTGAGCTTACCAGCGTCAGCGGTCATACAAGCGCTATGTGGAACCGTTTGCGCCTTTATATAGTCGTTGGTCTGTCTCTGTGTCTTGCAGGGGTCAGCAATAGCGCTGTGGCACATATCGGGATGCGGGATGTGCAGGGCCAATTCGTCATCTGCACGGGGCAGGGTGTTGTCACGATATACGTGGACGCCAATGGAGACCCGGTTGAACCAACTTCGGCTGCGCAGGTCTGTCCTGACTGTCTTTTACTGTCGTGGGATCTGAGTTTTGCATCTGAAGCGGGAGTGCCGCTTAGTTTGCCAAAGCAAACACAGCTATACGTCGCGTTAGAGCAGTCTATCGTTCTCACGCTTGATGGGTTTGCACTGGCGCGCGCGCCTCCGATGGGGGTCTGTTTCAGCCATAACGACACCCACAAATATATATAACGGAGACGAATAGATGTCTTTGAAAACACTTCTTCTCGCCGTGACAGCGGCAATTGCGTTCAGCACAGCCAGCTTTGCAGATCACAAGTCCGTCGAAATTGAGGACGCCTATGCGCGCGTCTCTTCCCCCTCTGCGAAAACCGGTGCGGCCTTTCTGCATATCACCAATCATACCGAGGTCGATGATCGTCTTATTGGCGTGAAATCAGATGTGGCTGCACGGGTTGAATTGCATACCCATGAAGCAGGCGACAATGGTGTTATGCGCATGATTCACGTGGAAGAAGGTTTTGATCTTCCTGCAGGGAGTGAACATGTGCTGAAACGCGGTGGCGACCACGTGATGCTTATGGGGCTCAACCGCAGCCTGGCACATGGTGATGTGGTTCCAGTCACTCTGGTTTTTGAAAAAGCGGGTGAGATGACCGTCGACATCAAAGTTGACCTAGAGCGCAAAGCGCAGCACGGCGCAGGGCATACGCATGGGCACGGCCATTCTGATGGTAATGTCGAACATGATCACTCAAAACATCATTGATTTGATCTTTCTTCTTTTTACGGCGTAGCATCTATGTGCTGCGCCGTATTCTTTTTCAGGATAGTAATGTGCGACTGAACGCGGATCTAAAGGAGGGCTGCCGCTCATGACAAAGCGCATTTTATTCGTGTGTTTGGGTAATATCTGCCGCTCCCCTGCCGCCGAAGGCGTGTTTCGCGCACTCTGCCCTGAGGTCGCATGTGACAGCGCAGGCACCGCCAGCTGGCACAGTGGCAAACCACCTTACGAACCGATGCAAGAGGCCGCGCACAGACGAAATGTTGATCTTAGCGCATTGCGCGCGCGACAGTTTGCAGCATCTGACTTTGATGATTTTGACCTGATCATTGCAATGGATGACAGCAATCTGGAAGACATTGATGCCCTCCGTCCGAAAGGCCATAAAACCCCGGTTAAGCTGTTTACGGATTATGCGCCTCAAAGTGGCATGGATCATGTGCCAGATCCATATTACACCCGGGATTTTGAAAGCTGCCTCGATCTGATTGAAGAGGCAGCTCAGGGTTTGAAAATAACGCTTTAACGCGCTCAGATATCTAGAGTGCGGAAATTCCCTGCCAGCCAAGGAAGGCGGCTAACAGCCGGATCAATGGCTTGCGTTTGGGCAAGGCGCAGAACGGTTGTGGCAACATCACGTGGTACACGATCGGCCCAATCTGACGCCGCAAACATTGAAATTGTGCGCGCACATGATCCGATCGGCAATGGGAAGACATCCAGCTGATCATGAAACCGCACTGCCCGCATATAGCCAAGCGGCGTCGTTATGGTCCAGCCAATCCGCCGGGCTACCATCGCCATCAGCGCAAGATGTGAGCCAATTTCAAACCGCTCTTCATACTCCAGCTTGTTGCGCTGCAGATGGGCTTCAATCTGGCGTGAAATCAACTGTTCCCGCTCATATCGAAGGAAGGGCAGCCGGTTCATCAGGTCGGTCTCGCTGGATGGGTCTTTGAAGAATCCCCGAGGAGCCACTAGGATAAACGGATCTTGAATCAACGGATACTCGGTGATCCCATCGCGCAGCTCTCCAGTGGATGCGCCAACCGCAAGGTGCAATTCACGTGCGCCAATCGCGCGGCTGATTTCCAGACTGGACGCCGTGATGATTTTAAGATGTGAATGCGTCAGGCTGTCTGCCAAAATTGTAGCGAGCCGTGGCGTAAGATCGTTGTCAAAATCGTCAATCAACCCAATTGTCAGCGTGCTGAGGTGGGTCAGATCCATAACCGTCAGCTCGCTGCGCGCAAGGCGCAACTCTGATAAAACAAGCTCTGCGCGACCTAAAAAGCTCCGCCCTGCGGATGTTAACACCATCGGTCTGCGCGCATGGTCCACCAACTCGCCTCCAAGCGCCTTTTCAAGGTTGCGCAATTGCTGGCTGACGGCGGGTTGGCTGAGCCCAGTGATCTCAGCGGCTTGTGCAACTGATCCTGTCTTTGCGAGAGCTTCAAAAACCTCAAGACCGCGGAGCGTGACCCCTTTTAACAACATTAAACCACTCCAAAACTACCTTTAAATTACTTAAATATTTCCCTTAGGTCAGGAAAGGTGCTTGAGATGGTGATTTTCCCCCTGATGCAGGTAAGAAAAGTTCACCTAAATATATGAATTAAACATAAAAAACGTGCCCTGCTGAGGACACGTAAGGCGGGTTTTATCCGCATTGACGCACGGCAGAAGTGCCAAAGCTTTTGTAGCGTCTCCATAGGCGTTCATCACTGCTGCGATCAGATTGTCGTGTCTCTTGGGCTTCGTCCGGGTTGGCAAACCAACGGGCGACAGTGCGCTGCTCTGACCGGTTCAGCGTGGCATCTGCGACCCGGCCAATACAGCGGCACAGGGCGCGGCTGGCGGCGCGGTCGGATTGATGACATGCACGTTCTACATCTGCAAAAGCGATAGACGCGGGGGTAAAGGTTGCCAGCGCAAGGCTGGTTGCAATCATAAATCTGAGGGGCATGCCTGTTTTCCCAAAAGTAACTCCACACGCCCTGTTGCCGAGCGTTTCCAACACTATGGCCGAGCCGCCGGCAAAGTGCAATTGCAACGGTTTAGACCAATGTGTGTTTCGTGAAGGCCATTCTGGGCAGAGAACCTCCTAAAGGACACCAAACAGGCGTAGGCCGATTTGAACTAATGAGTACAAGAATGCTCCAATGCCGCTGGCAAGGCGGAGGGACTTAGCTCTATTGCTGTCGAAAACGTCCGCCCCTTTGGCTTCAAGCGCTTGGATCTGGTCCACCAAGAGCGCCATTTTCGAAGCGCGGCTGAAAATTCGGGTCGAAACATCCGCGCCCGGCAGGGCTGGTGCGCCATTCGACGGGGGAGTGATCGCATCGTTGAGCAGTTCGGAAATGTCAGCTGCAAAGTCATCCGCCAATCTAGCCTCAGACATCTCTTCAAGAATTGGTTTCGCCTGCTCCAGCGTGTTGCGATCTTCCTCAGACAGTTCTTGTATGGCGAGCTTTGCGTATTCTTGCCTGTTTTGGGCGACTTCGGGGTGGTTTGATCGAATGCCGCGTACAGCGTCCTCAACGGAAGACAGTAGCGCAGTGTTATCGGTATTCTCTGGCAACCACTGATCTTCATGAATCTGTTTGCGCAGGCTGGTCGCAACTCGGGTTAAGGCGAGTTCAGCGTTTTGCGGATCATCACGATATTTGCTGAGAACACGTTTGATTTTGCGTGCATCGCCCATATCCGCCCGAAGGCCGTTGTGGCCATCCAGACAATCCTCCAACGCATCTTCGACCTGATCCAACAGCGCTGACGTAAAGGGCGCATTTTCAACAGGGATCGGGACCGCATGGAATTTCCTGATTTCGGGATTCAACTCGATGGTTTCCGCCATCGGCAGTTGTTCCGCCAGCCACTCAGTCTTGATCCGCTCAATCTCCCGCGCGACGGCTTCGGGGCCTTCCTCCCAAATGGGATCGGGGATCAAAGCCACCCGGCGTTGAAGCTCCCAGTCGAGTGGTTTGCCGTCTAGGAAACCTTGGTACCAATCCATCCAGAAGTTGGTGCCTCGCATACACAGCTCTTCCCAAGCGCAGAGATTAGCTTTGTCACCTACACCCACAATTGTCTCGCGTAATTCCAATCGGGGCTTTTGTAGCGATGCGGAGAACAGCTCTATAGCATTTTTGCACTGCGAGATGAAATGCGCGTCGCCTTCCATGCTGAGAATTAAGCTGTTTTCTATGTGGCTGATGGCGATAGCGTTCGGATCGTCATCTACGGAGTAGAGAGGGCGTGAAAGCTGGTGATCGATATGCTGTGCAGCTACAATCACTGGAGACGAGTTGTCTCTCTTTAGCAGCATAGATTCAATCGCAGCGTCGACCTGCATCTGTGTTGGCAAGAGGAGGCGTTTGTCATTTCGGCGTACCGTTGGCGACGGGATTACGTATCGAGCATTGTGCACGTAGGTGCGCGACAAAATGCGCTCCTGAAGTGATTGGAGTGCTTGGGTGTTCAGTTTTTTTTGAGTTCGATCGTATTGTGTAGCTCTACGCCCATCGAGAGAAGGGCACGTGCTTCGGGCAGTGCGTCTAGCCAGTCAATTTGAGATGCGTATCTTAGTGAGCGCATGGCCATTCGCCAACCTGTGACCCACGAAAAATGGCGGTGTTTTCGTTCTAAGGCATAGAGTAAAGACGTAGACAAATTAGCTTTCCTTTTGGGCCTTGCGTTGCACACAAGATCCTTGACCAATCCAATATTTCAAATCATATCCCTCACCTATGACAGAGCTCTCGAAAATCCGCAATTTCTCCATCGTCGCGCATATCGACCACGGTAAATCCACTCTCGCTGACCGGCTCATCCAAGAGACCGGCACGGTGAAAGACCGCGATATGAAGGAACAGCTGCTTGATAGCATGGATATCGAGCGCGAGCGTGGCATCACCATCAAAGCCAATACCGTGCGTATCGACTACACCGCCGATGACGGTGAGGAATACGTACTGAACCTGATCGACACCCCCGGCCACGTCGATTTCGCCTATGAGGTCTCCCGCTCAATGCGCGCAGTTGAAGGATCCTTGCTGGTGGTGGATTCAACGCAAGGGGTTGAGGCGCAGACGCTGGCAAATGTCTATCAGGCGATTGAGGCGGATCATGAGATCGTGCCGGTTCTGAACAAGATCGACCTGCCGGCCTCAGACTGTGATCGCGTCGCAGAACAGATCGAGGATGTGATCGGCATAGATGCAACCGAGGCCATTCAGGTTTCCGCCAAAACGGGGCAGGGCATCCGCCCTACGCTGGAAAGCATCGTTAATAAACTGCCCGCGCCCCAAGGCAATCTGGATGCGCCGCTCAAGGCGATGCTGGTTGACAGCTGGTATGACGCCTATCTCGGCGTGATCGTTCTGGTCCGCATCATGGATGGCACGCTGAAAAAAGGCATGCGGGTCAAATTCATGTCCAATGACACCCTGCACCATGTGGACCGCGTTGGGGTCTTCCGTCCTGAAATGGAAATGGTCGACAGCCTCGGCCCCGGCGAAATCGGATTTCTGACGGCCTCGATCAAACAGGTGCGCGACACCCGCGTGGGCGACACCATCACCAATGATCGCCATGGCACTGAGGTGGCGCTGGACGGCTTTAAACCCGCACAGCCGGTGGTCTTCTGTGGTCTTTTCCCGGTGGACAGTGCCGAATTTGAAGACCTGCGCGACGCGATTGACAAGCTGGCGCTGAATGACGCGTCCTTTAGTTTCGAGATGGAAACCTCCGCCGCGCTGGGCTTTGGTTTCCGTTGCGGCTTCCTTGGCCTCTTGCACCTGGAGGTGATCCGCGACCGGATTGAGCGCGAATATAACATCGAACTGATCACCACCGCGCCTTCTGTGATTTACCACATCTTTATGAAGGCCAAAGAAGGCGAAGAGCCGGAGCGGATTGAACTCCACAATCCCGCTGACATGCCTGATATGTCAAAGGTTGATCACCTGGAAGAGCCGCGCATCAAGGCGACCATCATGGTGCCGGATGAATACCTTGGCGATGTGCTGAAGCTGTGTCAGGATCGCCGCGGCATTCAGGAAGACCTAACCTACGCAGGCACCCGCGCCATGGTGGTCTATGATCTCCCCCTGAACGAGGTGGTCTTTGATTTCTATGACCGTCTGAAATCTGTGACCAAGGGCTATGCGTCCTTTGATTATCAGATGACCGGCTACCGCGAGGACAATCTGGTCAAGATGTCCCTTCTGGTGAACGATGAACCCGTGGATGCGCTTTCAACCATGGTGCACCGCGACCGCGCTGAAATGCGGGGCCGCGCCATGTGTGAAAAGCTCAAAGATCTGATCCCGCGCCACATGTTCAAAATCCCGATCCAGGCAGCCATCGGCGGCAAGGTCATCGCGCGCGAAACACTCTCAGCCCTACGTAAAGACGTAACGGCCAAATGTTACGGCGGCGACGCAACCCGGAAACGCAAATTGCTGGACAAGCAGAAAGCCGGTAAGAAGAAGATGCGCCAGTTTGGTAAGGTGGATATCCCCCAAGAGGCGTTCATCTCAGCATTGAAGATGGATGATTGATTTGGTATCAATTTGATACAATGGAAAGTCGGCGCAAGTTTTGCGCCGATTTTTTTGTTTGTTGTGAGGTATCAGGTGACAAAGATTGTTGATGTTTTTCGCTCGAATAGAGTTAGGGCTCGTCAAGAAGCCTTTGAGCTTATGTGGGACAATCTGGAAAACAGCATTTGGTGGAACCATTATGCTGAGTTGGACCAGCGAGAGAAGGGGATCGAAAAAGTCCGTATTCAATACGATCACTATCACCCGACTCTCGTGTCCTTTCAGACGGCGTTTACTCCGACGGTCTTAGAAATTGAGAATGCGAAGATCCGAGAAGTTTTACAATTCGGTGCCGGTCGGAGGCTGCGCTCGATCTATCGTGCTGCCAATAAATTTGCGGACGTTGCCTATCCTAAACGAACTGATGTGGCGACGGAAGATGAACAAGCTGATCTCGACGATGCTCTAATGCTCATTTACATTGGCATACCTGCATTTTTCGATGCGCTTTCTGTCGCTTCCTATAGATCCGTAGAACCAAAAAAGTTTGATGAGAAGAGCGCGGATCTTTTTAGTAAAAAGTACATGCACGCGATAGATCTAGCGTTATTACACGAAGAAATCTCGCCCTATATTTCGTGGTATAAACGTTTAACTCAGCAACTTCGGCATCGTTTCGCTCATCGCATTCCACCCTATGTACCCTCTGCTATTCACGGTCAAAGAGATACGAGGAAGTATGAGGAGTTGCAAGGAGAGTATCGTTTGGCCATGGAGGAGCAACGTTTTGATGATCTTTCGTGCATTATGCGGCAGCAAGCCGAGCTTGGTAAGTTCTGTTCAATGATTTACTTCATTGAGGATGACGCTCAAATGCATCTTCAGAGCACGGTTCTCAATGATCTACTTACTTTTCAATTCGTTGCTTTGACTCTCTTCGAGCGGTTGTTGGAATTGCCGGGTTTTTACGAAAACTCATCTTCGGCGTAAGTCGGCTCTCTAATTGTCCCCGGTCGCGGGACCGGGCAGCCCCCGCCCGCCCCCTAGGCGGGGTCTTTGCCCCCACATCGGCCGGACGCTGCCCTCAGCGCTTGAGGCGATGTCAGTGCGATAAACTCCCGTTTGCAGCATCACCCAGATGCCACGATCTGGGATAAAATACGGGGTCTTTGCCGCCGCTTATCTAGGCATTGTCCTCAGCTATAGAGAACCTCTCCAAAATCACAGCGTGTCTTGGACATCCTGCGCAGCACCAGTGATGGCTTGGCCTGCCTTTTGCAGATCACGGCCTGCGCCTTTGGTGGTTTCGCAGGCAGATAGCGCGACCAGCGCGCAAAGAATCACAGCACTTCGGATCATCAGTTTTTGTCCTCTTGTTCTCGTATCTTGCCACTCTGCACGTAATGCGTGCCTTGTGACGGTTTGTCTCATGCATATGCTTGTGTGGATTTCTTATAGTAAAAGCATCTGCGTCTTACTGAATTTGCCGCAGTTTTCCTATATTTTCAAGGTAAGGTCATGTCACTTCTGGTCCAGAAAATATACCTGTGCAAAGAGGTTACACTCTTTACGCCTCACCAGATCCAGTGAGTTTTGCAGGTGGAGCTTCTTCATTAACTTTAATGTTAGAAAAGTTGAATTTGTGAGGTTTGGGGCGCAATGGATTTTGCCGCGCAACGATTGCTTTTAGAACAGCTCCGGCACAATATTGTCGCGGGCGCCTCCTCCAATACAACGCCCATTCCGGGTCTGCAGGCCGACAATCCTGGTGATTGGCATCTGGATGAAGTTTTTGATCATCTTGATGCAAAGGCGCAGGAAGAGCTACGCCAGATCGAAGCAGCTCTTGCCCGGCTGACTGAAGGGTCATACGGGTTCTGCCATATCTGCGGCGATCCCATTGATGATCACCGCCTTGAAACAGACCCGGCCAATCCAATCTGCTCAAATTGCAAACCCTGATCTCTATCTGCGTAACTGATGCGGGAGCTTTGGCTTTTCTTTGGAGTTTTATGAGCATAAAGGGAAACAGACCTTTGTGATGGAGCCCTTGGATGCCGTGTTCTTTGTGTGCAGCTGATGCGCCTTTGTCGTTTTTTGCCGTAACCGGCGGCCCGACTGGGTCGGGCTGCGACATCTGTGCAATCTGTGAGGAGCAGATTGAAGGGGAACTGGACCCTAACCAGATGCGCGGTCTTGCCACTGCAATGTGGAGCGAAGATCCAGCAACGCAGGTACTGGCGGCCCGATTGCTTCAGCGTTTGTCTGATGAAAACTGGGCGCGTGATCTTGCTGATCAGCTTTGGCTTGATGATGAAATGCGGGCTTGGGTGGCTGCCGTGTCTGTGCCGCATCGCGATGCCAACGGAACGGTCCTGAAATCCGGTGATAGCGTGGTTTTGATCAAAGATCTGCCGGTAAAAGGCGCTGGGTTTACTGCCAAACGCGGTACGGCTGTGCGTAATATCTCTCTTGTAGCTGATGTGCCTGAACACATTGAAGGCCGCGTGGAAGGTCAACGCATTGTGATCCTGACCCAATATGTGAAACGAAAATAACTCACCTTTGTCTCAACTGACACAGGGAGAGGTTCCGCCCGTTGCTGCCACTGCAGCGATGTGGCACAAGCAAACCAAACGACTGAACAGACGAGTTTAGCCCATGACCGATTTTGCCGAACGTCGCCGGATGATGGTAGACACCCAGGTGCGCCCTTCTGACGTAACCAAATACCCGATTATCGAATCCATGCTCTCCGTCCCGCGCGAGGCCTTCGTTGGTGAAAGCCAGATCGAAGCGGCCTATGCGGACCAGAACGTGCCCCTCGCGGAAGGGCGTGTGCTGCTTGAAGCGCGAACGCTTGCGAAGACACTGGATGCTCTGGATATCACCAATGAAGAGCTGGTGTTGGATGTGGGCTGTGGCCTTGGGTACTCCAGTGCGGTTGTTGCCCGTATGGCGCAGATGGTGATCGGCGTTGAAGAAGATCAAGATCTGGCTAAAGAAGCGCAGGCACAACTTTCCGAAGTGGGGGTTGATAACGCAATCGTCCACGAAGGCCCGTTGGCTGCAGGGGCTGCTGAGCATGGCCTATATGATGTGATTTTGGTGCAGGGTGGTGTTGAAACTTTGCCATCAGCATTGGTCGATCAGTTAAAAGAAGGCGGCCGTATTGCTGTACTCTTTATGACCGGAGCTTTGGGTGAAGTGAAGATTGGCTACAAAGCCAATGGAGCTTTGTCCTGGCGCTTTTCCTTCAATGCCACTGCGCCTGTTTTGCCAGGGTTTGCTGCTGAAAAAGAGTTTTCTCTTTAACAACGTCGCAGATTTCAGCTTTTCGTGATAGACTGTGATCTGAGCTACATACGATCTTGTTCCGCTCGCCTAACGATCTGATCGGGACAAGATAACAAAAACTGTATTCAATCAGGTGCATAAGATGCGAGCGACATTTCTAAAAAACAGGTCTTCATTTCAGAAGTTAAAGAAGCTTGTGCAGATCGGCGGTGTTGCCGCAGCGCTTGCGGTTCCGGTGACAGCGCGCGCGGATAATCTGACGGATGCAATGATCGGGGCCTATAACAGCAGTGGTCTGTTGGAGCAAAACCGGGCCTTGTTACGGGTGACAGATGAAAGCGTCGCAACCGCACTTGCGGCATTGCGTCCTGTGGTCAACTGGACAGTACAGGTTGCCCATCAATTCAATCGCACACCGAATGTTTTTGGTGGTATCTCAGAGAACGAGACCAATTCCGCCTCGACCAACCTGAACCTTAGTTGGGTGGTCTGGGATGGTGGTCAACGTCAATTTACACGCCTTGCGGCAGAACAGGCCGTTCTGGCAACGCGCCAGTCTCTTTTGAACATCGAACAGCAGGTTCTGTTTCAGGCGGTTCAGGCATATGTGGGTGTGCTCACCCAGCAGGAAAACGTGCGTTTGCGTGAAAGCAACCTGCGTCTTTTGCGGGAAGAATTGCGCGCTGCAAACAACCGGTTTGAGGTCAAAGACGTCACGCGCACCGATGTAGCTTTGGCGCAAAGCCGTGTCGCCGGGGCGCAGGCTGCGCTGACACAGGCGCGCGGGGATCTGGAAGTCGCAAAAGCCACTTATAAAGAGATCGTTGGCCGCGCACCGGGCCCTATTCAGGGACAACCCCCACTGCCAAAAGGACGTACAAATCTGTCGGCGGCGCAATCTTTTGCGATGCGCAATCACCCTATTATTCTGGGGCAGCAATTTGCCGTAAAAGCGGCTGAATTGACCACCCGCGGCAGCAAGGCTGCGCTTGGTCCAACTGTAACCCTGAACGGGAATATTGGATTCACCGATACGCGGGGCACCTCGCGCACTTCGTCAACCTCAGGGGCTGCTTTGGTTTTGTCGCAGAACCTTTATGCAGGTGGTGGTCTGGCGTCAGCGAAACGGGCGGATGTTGCCCGTCTGGATGCCGAAAAAGGCGCGTTGATCACTGCGCAGCGCGGTGTTGCAAGCGGTGTTGCGGGCTCTTTTGCGGGTCTGGAAGCTGCAACAGCAAGTCTGGTGTCTTCAAATGAGCAGGTTCGGGCCGCGCGATTGGCTTTTGAGGGCCTGCGCGAAGAGGCGACACTGGGGGCACGAACCACGTTGGATGTGCTTGAAGCCGAACAGGATTTTCTGGACGCGCAGGTGATCCGCATTCAAGCCAGGGCAAATCAGGCGCTTGCGGCGTATTCGCTGTTGCAGGCACAGGGCTTGCTAACGGCTGAAAATCTGGGTCTCGCGGTCGAGATCTACGATCCAACGCTTTATTATAACCTGATCAAAGACGCTCCCGCCGAGCGCAGCAAACGCGGTCAGGATTTGGAGCGCGTTCTAAAAGCACTGGGTAAGAATTAACGGAGGGTTTTGTTCATAATTTGTTGAATCTATTGTGCGAACGCACAACCGTCGCTACAGTTGCTGCAGAGCACAAGGTAGATTGAGCAGTTATGTCAGATCCCGTTCAACAGGCAGATGTCGAAGATGTTCTGTCCTCCATTCGCCGGTTGGTGAGTGATGGCAGTCAAGAAATCGTAAAACCAGTTTCGCGCCCTAAATCAACGGCGCCACGTCTGGTTTTAACCCCTGCATTGCGTGTATCGGAGGGTGTGAAACCCGCAGCCTCCAACACCAAAACTCAATCAGAAACCAATCCTGACCGCCCTACGTCGCAGGTTTATTTGTGCGAACCTGGGCACCGTGCAAGTGGCGACACGGATGCGCCGTGGCAAAACCCAGAAGCCAAGCTTTTTGATGCGGCAGGCGTGGGGCAACCCGCTGCTGAAACATCTGAAACTGTAGAACACCAAGAAGCAACCATCGTGTGGCGGCCTCGCCCTGAACGTGAGGCGTTGCAAAACGCGGCTCAAAAAGCCGCCGCGGTTGTCCAAAAACTGGCAGAACTTGAAGCCGCAAGCGGTGCTGCACCACAGGAGTCATGGGAGCCTGCCGCGCGTACCACACCGCCTTTCGGTGCGGATCTCACCTCAGAAGTGACGTGGGATACCGAATCAGACGCCGCTGAGAAAGAGACACCTTCTGATACCAGCGCAGCCGAAATCATCGCAGACCCAAGAGAACTGCAAGACGATGTGGAAGAGCGCACCATCGAAAAGGTGGCTGAGCACGTCGAAGAAACTCTGATGGATGAAGACGCCCTACGCGAAATGGTCACTGATATCGTGCGCCAAGAGCTGCAAGGCGCACTGGGCGAGCGTATCACGCGCAATGTACGCAAATTGGTGCATCGTGAAATTCAGCGCGCATTAGCCGCACGGGATCTGTTGTAACCGGCGCCATATAGGCGTCGTATCATCGTGCAAGCTGTAGCAGCTGATCAAGATCCATATAGGTTTCCAGATGCGCAGCCAGATCATCAAGTGCTGCGTCGACACCGGCATCATATCCAATTTGGCTGCTTTGGCCAAAATCGGCAAGAAATGCAGCTCGAAACGGGTCTGATGCGAACAGCCCATGCAGATAAGAGCCGCGTACACGCCCATCGGCGGACATTGCGCCTTCTGTCCGCGCACCAATCTTTAGCCAGGCTCGGGCACAATCTGCCCCTGTGGTTGCCCCCATATGGATTTCATACCCTTTGACTGGGATTTTTGTGTCGCGCGTTGTCGCCTCTACAAGTGTGACGCGTTTTTCGCCCTGCATTGTGGTTTCCACATCCAACAGGCCAAGCCCGTCAACACGGCCCGCACGCCCATCCACGCCCTCGGGATCATGGATGGATTGGCCCAGCATCTGATAGCCGCCGCACAGTCCTAAAACATGGCCGCCGCGTCTGTGGTGTGCTTTGATATCAATGTCCCAGCCCTGCGCACGCAGATAGGCAAGATCGCCAATCGTAGATTTGCTGCCGGGGATCAAAATCAGATCGGCGTCGCCGGGCAGGGCCTGACCTGGGGGAATAATCTCAACACTTAGATCAGGTTCGGTGGACAAGGGATCCAGATCATCAAAGTTTGCCATGCGCTCCAGCTGCGGCACGACCACCTTAAATCCACCTCCGCGATGAGAGGCAATATCCATCATGTCTTCGGCCGGAAATTTCCACGCGTCCCAAAACCACGGGATCACGCCCAACGCAGGCCAGCCTGTGCGTTTTGCAATATCATCGCGCCCGGCATCAAACAGGCTGAGGTCGCCGCGAAACCGGTTCACAGCAAATCCAACGACTTGATTAAGGTCACTTTTCTCTAAGACCGCCTGAGTGCCTACAATTTGTGCAATCACCCCGCCACGGTGAATATCCCCCATGATCACCACTGGAACATCGGCAGCGCAGGCAAAGCCCATATTTGCGATGTCACCTTTGCGCAGATTGGTTTCCGCAGGCGATCCGGCCCCTTCGATCAAGACCAGATCAGTGTCGGCGCGCAGGCGGCTATAGCTTTCCAGTGCGGCTTCCAGCAGGCCAGCTTTGTCCCGCATAAAAGAACCGGCCGCCCGTGTGCCACGTCGTTTGCCCTGAACAATTATCTGCGCCCCGGTCTCGGTTTCCGGTTTGAGCAGGATTGGATTCATATCCGTATGCGGCGCACGTCTCGCGGCAAGCGCTTGCAGTGCCTGAGCACGGCCAATCTCTCCCCCTTCGGGGGTAACAGCCGCATTGTTTGACATATTCTGCGGCTTAAATGGCGCAACGCTCAACCCCCGGCGCGTATAGGCGCGGGCAAGGCCTGCAACGATCAAAGATTTGCCAACATTGCTGCCGGTGCCTTGGATCATGATGGACTGCGCCATAAAAATATCTCCTACTGCGGATCAGTGCCGCGCGTGATTCCGGTGCCGAAACATAGACCTGTTAGGATCTGAAATGAATACGCCTGCTCACCTCTTAGTCGGAGCTGCGCTCTTTGGGCGCAAACAGGGCAAGGCCCCCTTCGCGGCAGCTCTGTTTGGCTCTTTGCTGCCTGATCTGTCGCTTTATGTGATGGTCAGCTGGTCCTTGTTTGTACAGGGGATTTCACCCCGTGTGGTTTTCGGCGAACTCTATTTTTCTGAAGACTGGCAACAGGTTTTCGCCATCGACAATTCCATCCCGCTTTGGTTGGTCTTACTCGGGCTTGCTTTATGGTCGCGTAAATTCTGGCTGGTTGCACTTACAGCTTCGGCACTTTTACATGTCGGTCTTGATTTCTTCATGCATGCTGGCGACGGGCGGCCAAATTTCTGGCCTTTCAGCGATTGGGTGTTTCACAGTCCCGTCAGCTATTGGGACAGCCGATATTATGCGGGATGGCTCGCGCCTGTGACCTTTGCTGCAAGCACGGTGTCCTGTGCTGTTTTAATGCCGCAGCGGGGCTGGAGGATGCGGGGGCTTATTCTTGTCTTGTGGTTTGCAGAATTATGGACGACTTGGCGAATGCTGACGTTTTTCTGAACAGCCAGATCGCAAGACTTAAATTTAAGGGCCTTAAAAAATAAAAACGCGCCCCCCACGGACGCGTTTTTACGCTTAAAGCAAATTTTTGACCCAAGCGGAAATTATGCCGCTTCAGCCTGCGCTGCATTGCGGCGCTCGCTCTCTTCACGAGACAGCGCAACAGAGGTCCGTACACCGCGGCCTACAAAATCCATCAAGCCTTCGACCACGCGCTCGTTGGGATCGATACCCGCGCAGCTCAGCACTTCACGACCGTCGCGCGACCGCGCCCAGCGTGCAATTTGTTCGGGGCCATTGCCGTATTTTTTATCGTCAGCAATTGCATCATCTAGTGCGGCCAAAACAACCGCTGCAAACAGTTTGCGCGCGCGGTTGCCTTGCTCGTTATTATAAGCGGAGCCGTCAACGAAATCTTGCATCTCGTTTCCTTTGTTGTTCTTGGTATTGCATTTCGGCGTGACGCTCCTTATGGCGAAATTGTGACGATTCGGATAGCCTGTATTTGCATATCTTCCATGCATTTAATGCATATCTAACGCTTTGCAATTTTCCTGATGTACATCCGATGGAACGCCAGCTTGCCAGCTGTCCTTGTGGCAGATATAGGGGCTTAAACCTCGTCATCAACCATCCGAAAGGCTTTCTCATGCCCAAAATCAACGGCAACGAAATCCGTCCCGGCAATGTTCTGGAACACAATGGCGGCCTGTGGGCTGCTGTAAAAGTGGATCATGTGAAGCCTGGCAAAGGCGGCGCGTTTGCTCAGGTCGAGCTGCGCAACCTGCGCAACGGCTCTAAACTGAATGAACGTTTCCGCTCCGCAGACAAAGTAGAACGCGTGCGCCTGGAACAAAAAGACCAGCAATTCCTCTATGAAAGCGATGGAATGCTGGTGTTCATGGATGCTGAAACCTACGAACAAATTGAATTGCCTGCAGACCTATTGGGCGAACGCCGCCCGTTCTTGCAGGATGGTATGACCATCGTTGTTGAATTCTACGAAGCCGAAGCGCTGAACGCGACGCTGCCACAAAAAGTCACCTGTCAGGTGGTTGAGACCGAACCAGTGGTGAAAGGCCAAACCGCAGCGAATTCTTTCAAACCAGCGGTTCTGGACAATGGTGTAAAAGTCATGGTGCCCCCCTTCGTTGGACAGGATGAGATGATCATCGTGAACACCGAAAGCATGGAATATTCCGAACGCGCCTAAGGCCGATTTTACAGCTGATTTTGCGAAAACCCGTGCTATTTGGCGCGGGTTTTCTGTATTGCCTAATATTTGTGCGTTGATATGAACCAGTCTCGCAGAGGATCGGGTCGGGAGGTTAGAAAATGGATCTGCAACAACTGGTGACGCAAATTGCAAAGGATATGATAGCGCGCCGCGATCGCGGGATTGTCGCTGACTATATTCCAGAGCTGGCGTCGATCGATCCGGATCACTTTGGCATAACTATCGCCTTGCCGGACGGGCGGATTTACTCGGCAGGGGATAGCGATACCCGATTTTCCATTCAATCTGTGTCGAAACTGTTCACGCTGGCCATTGCTCTTGGCAAATTGGGAGACCGTTTGTGGCAACGTGTTGGGCGCGAACCTTCGGGCCAGCCGTTCAATTCCATTTTGCAGCTGGAACACGAACAGGGTATACCGCGCAATCCGTTTATCAATCCGGGCGCTTTGGTGGTAACCGATGCCATACTGCAGGGACATGAACCACGCGAAGTGCTGGGCGAGGTCTTGCGTTTTATTCAAAGTGCGGCTGGCGATGGTGATATCCGTATTGATGAAAATGTCGCCCGATCTGAAGCCATGCATGGAGATCGCAATCTGGCGCTGGCTCATTTCATGGCCGCACATGGAAATTTCTTCAATCCACCGGAAAAAACCTGCGGTACTTATTTTCATCACTGCGCGATTGAAATGACCTGTGAACAGCTGGCGCGGGCAGGGAGATTTCTGGTGGGCGGAGAGGGGGCGCCGCGTTTGATTTCACCGGCAAGTGTGCGGCGCATCAATGCTTTGATGCTGACATGTGGCCACTACGATGGATCAGGTGATTTTGCTTACCGGGTTGGCTTGCCGGGCAAAAGCGGCGTTGGCGGTGGTATTTTGGTCATTGCACCGGGGCGCGCTGCAATCAGTGTGTGGTCGCCCGGATTGAACGCCCATGGCAATTCCCATCTTGGAACCCTTGCGGTGGAACAATTGGCGCGGGCGACCGGCTGGTCAATCTTTGGCTAGTCTTTTGCGCGAGACTAACTGGGAAGGTGGAGCGAAAAGCCGCATTCATCCATCATTTTGCCATAAGCTGCGGTGAATCCGCTGAGCGAGGCTTCGTAGATCATATCATTGCCAATCCAGCTCTCAACGTAACTCCCCTTTTTCATCGCGCGCAACATGGGCAAAGTGTCACCCTGCTGCAATCGGCTTTGGGCTTCCGCAAGGCCTTCGTCGTTGATCCATCCCGCTACAGGAGCCGCGATGTAGAATTCGCGATCAAAATCAAACAAGAAATCAACGGTTTGCCCATCCTGCATCTGCGTTGGGTAATGGCGCGGTGCGATTTCGCGCAGAGTGGCCATGGGATAGTGATAAGGCGGTCCAGCATCGCCTGCGTAGACTTCAAGTGTCAGGATGGGGTCTCCATCACCCCCAGTCCAGGCTCTGCATGTGACATAGGTGTCTTCGACACCGCGTGGGGCTTCAACTTGAACACTCCAATCCCGAAATGCCCAATACCCCTCAGCGAAACCAGAACCGGCAGTCAGTCCCAAACAGCATCCAAGCAACACAGATCGCATACCGGCTTTCCTCCACATGTAAAACCTAAGTGGAGACTATATGAAAAGATGTGAGTAAAGCTTTTACGCAGAGGCGTTTTGCCGGGATTAATCTGGGTTGGTGTTCCACCGCAGCTCTGCAGTTTCCGCCTTGAGCACGCCGCGCGCGCGATCAAAGCGCAAATAGGCAATCGCTTTTGACCCGCTTTGCGAATACAATGTGCCCGCAGTCTTTTCGCCAGCCCTGATATCGCTGCCAATAGGGGCTTGCCCCGTGATCTCTACGGTTTTTAGACCTTTGCGCAGCTCAGTTTTGTGTTTCATCCGGGCTGTGACCTCTTGCCCGACATAGCAGCCTTTGCGGAAATCAACGCCGTTCAAGGTTTCAAAACCGGCCTCCAGAATAAAGGTATCAGGAGTCAGCTCTATTCCGGTTTCTGGGATGCAATGGGCCACCCGCAGGGCGGTCCAATCGGTGCCATCGCTTTGGTCTGTATCGCCATAAAGACGCCAGCCAAGCGCGGGATGACGAGGATCTATGAGCCCGCCTTCTGGCATGTCGCCCGTTCCGCGTGCGACCTTTAAAGGGCTCTCTTCAATTGTGACATCTGCGCGCAGGCGATACATTGTCAGCCGTTTTAACGTGGCCTCGGCACTTGTCGCATCGATGTCCAGCAAGATGCCACCGTCTGTATCTGCGCTCAGGAAGAAATCAGCTAGAAACTTTCCCTGTGGCGTCAAAAGCGCTGTGTAAACAAGGCCCTGATCGATTTTTTCCACGTCATTTGTCACCAGCCCTTGCAAAAAGGAACGGGCATCCGGGCCGGTCAGGCGGTAGATCTTGCGCGAGGATGTCATGAAACCTCCATTGGGTCGTCATCAGGTGTCACGCAGCAAGATATAAGCAACGTGTGAAAGATGTGAAGCAGCTGCATCAAAAGAACCTCTGATGCGATCAGTTATCCTCTGAAAAAGCGCTTTTTGAGCTGGCCAAACCACCCCAGAGAGGGTGGGGAAGCTGGCGCATTTTCAGGGGACGGAAATGGCGCAGGTGCAGGGGTGTCGGAGCTGCTGTCCTGAAATTGCAGCCGGTAGAGATCAGCATAAAGACCACCGCGCGCTAAAAGCTCTTCATGGTTGCCCTGATCAACAATTTGACCCTGATCCATCACGATAATCTTGTCGGCGGCGCGAATGGTCGACAGACGGTGTGCAATTACCAGCGTTGTGCGCCCCCCTGCAAGCCGTTCAAGCGCGGCTTGAACCACCTTTTCAGATTGTGCATCAAGGGCCGAGGTTGCTTCATCCAGCAATAAAATCGGTGTATTTCGCAACAGGGCGCGTGCAATGACCACGCGTTGGCGTTGCCCACCTGACAGGGCAGATCCGCGCGGACCAACGGGGGTATCTAGCCCCTCTGAAAGATTGGGCAAGAAATCAGACACATGTGCGGCGTCCAGCACCTTTTGCAGTTGTGCGTCATTCACATCTGTGCGCCCCAATAAGATGTTTTCGCGCAGGGTTTCATCAAACAAAAGCGCGTCCTGGGTGACGACGGAAAACAACCCGCGCAAAGCGGTAAGGTCCATATCAGTCACTGCAGTACCCGCAATGCGCGCGCTGCCGTTTTGTGGATCTACAAGGCGTGTCAGCAGGTTGAAGATCGTTGATTTGCCCGCGCCTGAAGCCCCCACCAAGGCGGTGGTTTTACCTGCTTCCGCCACCAGTGAAAGATCGTGCAGGATTTCTGTTTCTCCGTAAGACAGACGGATGTTGTCCAAACGAATTTCCGGCAGGCCCTCGGGTACAGATTTTGGAGTCGCAGGTGACAGAAGGCGGATGGGCATATCCATCAGGTCTTTGATCCGCTCTAGCGCAGCCGCCGCAGCCTGCCAGGTGCCTGACACGGCAGCAAGGCGGCGCATGGGATCAAAGGTGAGGCCAATTGCGGTGAAAAAGCTCATGAATTGGCCAACAGTTTTCTCGCCAGCAATGATTTCACTGCCGCCGTACAGAACCACACCCATCACACCAAGGCCCGCCATGATATCAATCATGCCCGTGATGGAAGAGGTGCCAAAGTTTGCACGTACCTCAGCGCGGACAAAATCATCCATATGTTTCCCAAAACGGCGCTGTTGGTAGGGTTCAAGACTGTTTAGTTTGATCGGAATGATGCCGTGAAAGATCTCATCCAATCGGGTGGAAAGTGAGGCTCCAAGATCACGAGCCTGAGACGCTTTGCGACGGACGTAACGCTGAACCGATGAAATCGGGATTAACAGCAGGGGCAAACCTACAAGCATGAGGAGTGTCCATCTCCAATCCACCATCAGGGCCACGTAAAGGGTCGCCAGCAGCTGAGTGATATCGCGCCCGGCACCAGTAATTAGTGCGCGCCAGACCGCGTTGATGCTGGTCACATCGCTTTGCACCCGTTGAATCAATGCACCTGGGGGATGATCTTTGTGAAAGGCGGGGTCTTGCTGGATAAGACGCGCCAACATGTCTTTGCGCAGGTGTGCGGCTGAGGTCTGCGAGATCTTGGCCAGAAGAACCTTCTGACAGACGGATGCCACGCCACGTACCGAGAAGATAATCAGAAAGGCCATACTGACCCAGAAAAGAGCGTCCGCATTGCCTGCGACGAACACGTGATCAAACATTGGCTGCATCATATAGGCAAGCCCCCCAACCATTGAGCCTTCGATCAGCATGAAGACGACAGCAATGGCCAGAAGTCCCATGTGTGGGCGCAGATAGCCGCGCCACAGCCAAGGCAAGAGCTCGCGGGAGGATTTATGGGGGGTGCTCATCTGCGGCTCTGCCTATGTCGTTCTTGGAGTCTGCGCAGGGGCGCAAAGACGGTTTCAGCATTTAAGCAGCTCTTGGCAGCGGTGCAAGGTTTCGCATCACTGGAATGGTACGTGATCTTGAGATGGGAGGGCTCCCGCCCCATTGGGCGGACGGCTGCCCCGTCCTGACCAAATGCGTTGGGCGTAGCGCCGGACCCCACGGGCCCGGCGCGGTCGACCCATTCAAACAGGGTGTGCGCGACGGGCTTGTGCAAGTGCACTGGGAAGAGCAGAGGCAAATTTTTCCAACACCACGCGTGGCGCACAGCTGACGCGAATGCAGCGGTTTTGTGGGGCGGCAAAGGGCATACGTACAAAGACGCCTTGGGCGATGAGTGCCTCAAGAACCTCTTTGGCAAAGGCCTCATCCCGCCCGCAATCAATTGCAACAAAATTTGTTGCTGATGGCAGAGCTGTCAGACCATTGCTCTGTGCCACCTCATATATAAACTGGCGGGCGTCTTTCAGTTCTCTTTGAATATGAGCCAGCCAGTCTGGATCTTGAAGGGCCGCGAGAGCGGCTTTTTGTGCCAGTAGATTGACGCCAAAATGATTGCGGATTTTGTTAAAGGCGGCAATCAGATCGGGATGGCCAAGTGCATAGCCAATGCGCAGGCCCGCCAGACCATGGGCTTTGGAAAAGGTGCGCATTCGGATCACGCGTGGATCTTCAAATGCAATGTCACACAATGCATCCGTTGGCGCGCACTCTATATAGGCTTCATCCAAGATGAGCAGTGTGCCTGTCGGCAGGTGATCCAGCGCTGCAACAATGTGTTCGCCCTTTAGATAGCTGCCCATTGGATTGTCAGGATTGGCAAAGTAAATCAGTTTCGCACCGGTGGATTTCGCCCGTTCGATCAACGCCAAAAGATCTTCGCAGTCGTCTTTATAAGCTACCGTTTCAAGAGATCCGCCGCAGCCTGCAACGTGGTAGTTAAACGTGGGGTAAGCGCCAAGTGAGGTCACAGCCACGTCGCCGGGGCCGATCAAAAGGCGAACCAAGGTGCCAAGGAGCCCGTCAATTCCCTCTCCAACAGAGATATTATGCAGGTCACATTTGTGATTCTGCGCCAAAGCGTGACGCAGATCATGACATTCTGGGTCAGCGTATTTCCAGACCTCAGTTGCGGCCTGCTGGATGACATCAAGTGCCTTGGGGGAAGGGCCAAATCCGTTTTCATTTGCGCCAAGCCTTGCCTGAAACAACTTCCCAGTGGCCCGTTCTTGGGTTTCGGGACCAACAAATGGCGAGGTGGCGCTGAGGCTGGCAGCAAGAGGGGTGTAACGAGGGACTGTCATCGTTGCAGTAAAGCGAGGTTTGAAGGTGAGAACAAGGTGAGCAGGGCCGGATTTTGTACGCCTCCCGGGTTCTTTGGCGCGAAACCCAAAAACTTTGGATACGTTAGCGCAACCGGTCGTTGTGATGCGCAAAAACCGGAGTATAGACAGGCAAATTGTTTTTCACGCGGAGTAAGACGTTATGGCCAACGGTGTTTCAACACAGACAGAACAGCTCGATCGTATTACGAACGGCAAAGGGTTCATCGCAGCGCTGGACCAATCCGGCGGCTCGACCCCGAAAGCGCTGGGCCTTTATGGTGTGGCCGAAACAGCTTATGCCAATGATGACGAAATGTTTGGCGAAATCCACAAGATGCGTACGCGGATCATCACGTCTCCGGCCTTTGCTAAAGAGAAAGTACTGGGTGCGATCCTGTTTGAAAAAACGATGGATAATGTGATTGATGGTACCCCCGTTGCGCAGTACCTCTGGGACAGCTGTGGGGTTGTTCCCTTCCTTAAAGTGGACAAAGGGCTGGATGCGGAGGCAAACGGCGTTCAGGTTATGAAACCGATGCCGGATCTGGACGCGTTGCTAGCGCGCGCAAAGGATGCGGGGATCTTTGGCACTAAGATGCGTTCCGTGATCAAAGAAGCGAATGTTGAAGGAATCAAATCTGTGGTTGCACAGCAGTTTGAGGTTGGAAAACAGATTGCCGCAGCGGGCCTTGTGCCTATCATCGAGCCCGAGGTGGATATTCATTCCACCACCAAAGGTGAGGCTGAGGTGCTGCTGAAAGGGGAGATCCTGAACCAGTTGAACGCGCTGGAGGAGGGCACCAAAGTTGCGCTGAAGCTGACGATCCCGACCGAAGCTGGCATTTATGATGCGCTGGCGGATCATCCCGCCGTGGTGCGTGTGGTTGCCCTCTCTGGCGGCTATTCCACCGCGGACGCCTGCGAGAAACTGGCGCAAAACTCCAAGATGATCGCCTCCTTCAGCCGCGCTCTGACCGAGGGTCTGAATGTTGCGATGTCGGAAGACGAGTATAACGCGGCGCTGGGCGCGAATATCTCAAAGATCTACGACGCTTCGCTGTAAGGTTTTCCGCGCAGGTTTTAACCTGTTACGAAGGATCTAGCACCCCGTGCCCTCTAACTGTGGCGCGGGGTGTTTTCGTGTGGGCAATGGAGCAAAATGTTGCGCACACGAAAGAATGGGTCAGGAGGGATGATGCACTTTCCTAGGCAGCGAACCTTCGTGCTTTACGTGGCGAACTCGGGTTTCGAGCCCAAAACAACAAATGCTGCACTTCGGATCAAGAGCCACAGAGTGTGGATTGCTAACGTTATTCACGTTCCAAGCCTAACACCGGTCATGTCGGCCATGACTTTCGCAGACCCAGCTCCAAAGTATCCCTGCGAAGAGCCTTTGATCTCGGACCAAAAGTATCACGAATCCTATTGTCAGGTCATTCGCTGCAAAAAAGCTTCGGCCGTATCGATGTGTTTGTGTTTGACTTCTGGTGACATGCGTTGTGCCGTTCGACACATCATTGCCCAGCGTGGATTCTTGGCCAACCTATCGGCATGTTTCAGGATAAAACGCCAATACAGAGCGTCCCATATATCGGCCCAAGGTCCGGTGCCCCAATGACTCATTTTACGAATGTAGTTTGAACCGGAAAAATATGGCTTTGTGGTTATCAGCCCGCCATCGGCGTGCTGGCTCATAGCATAGGCATTTGGAACCATGACCCAATCGTAGCTGTCGACGAACATTTCCATAAACCAGCGATAGACGGCGTCCGGGTTAATCTCGCACATAAACATAAACCCACCCAAAACCATGAGCCGCTCTATGTGGTGGCAATACCCCGTTTTGAGCACGCGTTGAATCGTATCATCCAGCGGGCCTATACCCGTGGTGCCGTCGTAAAAGGCCTGGGGCATGGGGCGATTGTGGTCCCAATGGTTTGTCGTGCGTATCTGGACCCCAAGACTATCATACGTCGCGCGCATGAACTCGCGCCAGCCGATGATCTGGCGAATGAATCCTTCGGTCGAGTTCAGTGGAATTCCCTTGCGATCTGCATGAGTAAGCGCTGTATCCACGACCTGCTGCGGTGTCAAAAGCCCAATGTTCAGCGCAGGCGTGAGAACCGCATGCCAGAGCCAGCTTTCGCCTTCGACAATGGCATCCTCGTAATCGCCGAAACGTTCAAAACGCCGTTCCAGAAACTGGACTAGCCAATCTGCCGCTGCTTTGTGCGATGTTGGATAATAGAGCGTGTCAAGGGTGCCCAAAGCGTCCGGAAACTCAGCGAGCACCTGTACCCGCGCGGCGTCATCAACCTCATCATGAACAGGCCAATCGATCCAAGGTAAACTTGTCAGCTGCCTTTTGGGGACCTTTTTCCGGTTGTCTTCGTCAAAGCTCCATTTCCCACCAAGCGGCTGATCCCCATTCATCAAAACATCCATGCGGCGGCGCTGGCTTTTGTAAAACTCGGCCATGAACCAACGTTTGCGACCAGCCGACCATGCCAAATTGTCAGCCCGTGTATTCAAAAAGCCCGGAGAGGGCTTAAAATCAAGCTTGATACCAGTGATCGCCGCCGCTGTTTTCAAGCGCTTTTCACATATAAAATCAACGGGCTCTGCCATGGTGACTTGATTGAAGCCACACTGGCGCAGCTCTTCGAAAAGCCGCGTAGAGGCCCCTGCATGTGCCTCGTACTTACAGATCTTAGCCTTGAAACCCCGGCTCTTTAGATCGTCACGATACCGCGTCATAGAAGCTCTGTGCAACCAAAGCTTTTGCTTGTGCATTGTGGCCGGATAAACCGCATCTCCAAAGAAAAGAGGATCTTCAAAAAGCACAACCTGATCGGTCTGCGAGGACAGGCCGGGATGTTGGGCAAAAAGCTGGTTAGGAAGAATAATGGTGGCTGAAGACATGAGGGGCTCGTGCAATTAGGCTAGCTGGTCAGCTTCATCTGGTTCAAAATTGAGGGAATCTTTTTTTTCAGACTGAAAAATCCCGCTTTTGCATGGGGCCAGGCAAAAGCATCACTTGGTCGCACAACCCTGTGCAGAGTGATACCCGCGCTGTTCAGAACAGGTTCTGCGCGATCCAATCTGGATCGTACCGGCCCCACAGGGGCGTATGCTGTTGCAATTGTCGATACGTCAGCAGCCTTGGCCGCATTGAGCAGCGTGATAGACCAATCTTCGGCCCGTTCAGCAAGCTGTGCAAACGGGCCCAGAGCATTGTTCATTGCACCTATCGCAAACTCCTTTGCCGGACGCCCCAACGAATTTGGAGAGCGACCTTGGGTGGCCGAAAGGCCAATCACGGCAGCAGGCGCGGATGACATAAGGGCCGCGCCCGACAGGTCCTCTTCAGTCAAGAGTAAAAGATATGGGGAGCACGGCTGAGTTTCACACAATGAAAGTGAAACACGCGGATGATCCACCTGCTCGGTCAGCGGCTCTGCCGAAGTCGCCAGCTCTCTGGGGTTGAAACGGCCTTCGGTGAATTTTGCAATGTTGTCGGCGCGTGCCAGATAGATCTTATCTTTGGTGTGTAACCCACCAACCCAACGCCAGCTCAGCGTATTTGACGCCGGATCACCGTCCAGCAGGTGCCGCAGAAAGAAGTCTGCACCAAGCTGCCACGGTAGGCGCAGCGTGAAAATCCAAATCGATGCGAACCACATGCGTGCATGATTGTGTAGGTAGCCGGTCTTAATTAGTTCACGCACCCAATGATCAAAGCAATCGATACCGGTCTTTCCGGTCACCGCGATGTTCACTTGGGTCTGTAACGCAGCATCACGGCCTAACACCTGTACCAGATCAACGAGATCGCGTTGATACTGGGTCCAAACGCTTGGGCGCTGTTCCAGCCATCCTTTGAAGTAAGTGCGCCAGAACACTTCCTGTATAAACTTTTCTGATGCGTTGGTGCTGTGTCTCGCCAAAACCCGTTGAAGGACCTCTGTCTCAGTGATCAACCGGTGCCTGAGCCAGGGCGAAAGGCCCGAGACATTGCTGCGTCTTGCAGCCCCAAAATCATAGTTGCGCATGTTTGCATAATGTCGCCCGGTCCGCGCTACGAACTGCTCCAACCTTTTCAGGCCCTCTGCACGTGTAGGTTTGAAGCTAATGGGCTCGGATCTTTCGGCAAATTCTGGAAAAATCTCGCTCATCCGGTCGACCGGCATTTTTTCGAGCAGAACTTCACCTCGTCCCAATGCTTCGCCCATTTCTTACGCCAGGTGAACGGGCGCAGGCAGACGGGGCAGATCTTTTGTGGCAAGTTGGCTTTTTTCCGCATCTTCATGATGGATCTCCAAATGGCAGGCTGAGCTGCGCGGGATTGTCCCCACTGCGTGCTTTCTTGCGCGAGCCTTTTCTATTTTTACGGCTTGCATGCTTGGCAGAAATTGCTCTTGCTTCCGTGCGAAACTCTGTGCTGCGCCGGACACCCCAGACACGTTCACGGGCTGTTTTCGCCGCTGCAAGATGGTCGAAAACACGCTTTGGGTAGATGGTCCCAACGATCTGTTGCGCATTGCTGGCGATCCAAGGCTCATGGATATGCTCATCCGAGACATGTGCCAACTCTGGCACCCATTTGCGAATGAACACGCCCTGTGGATCCTGATCGTACCCCTGTTTGACTGGATTATAAATGCGTACTGTATTGATCCCGGTGGTGCCGGATTGCATCTGAACTTGGCTCCAATGAATGCCCGGTTCGTAGTCAGTGAACATCCGCGCCAAATGCAAACCGGGTGCCCGCCAGTCTAGCCATAGATGATAACTGGACGTGGCCATTACCATCGCTCGCATCCGAAAGTTCAGCCATCCCGTGGCCCGCAAGGATCGCATACAGGCATCCAAAAAGGGATAGCCGGTCTCGCCGTTTGCCCAAGCCGCCAACAGTTCCGAATCCGGCTGGGTGGGCCGCAGCCCGTCGTAAAGACGGTGCAAGTTTTCAAACTCGATACGCGGTTCGTCTTCGAGTTTCTGTATAAAGTGGCAATGCCAATGCAATCGACCAGAGAATGATCGAAGTGACTTGCGCCAGTTCGTAGCGTGTGGCGGTAATGCGTTACGTTGCAGTTCTGTTGCCTGCGCCACCTCGCGCATCGAAAGCGCCCCCCAGGCAAGATATGGTGATAGCCGAGAACAAGCGACGGCCCCTTGTACTGGACTGGACATTTCGCGTTGGTAGCGTTCACCTCGCTGTGTCAAAAAGCTGTTCAGCCGTTCCAACCCAGCACGCCGCCCGCCAAGTTGCCGTTCCGGACATGGATCCTCCGCCAATCCAAGGTCGCACGCAGTTGGGATAGACCCAAGCTCGACTTGGACAGGTTCCAGCGCGATAGGGGAAGAAACCTGTTGCTGCATGAACTTATCCCAGCGTTCTGCCCATCCATTGCGCGATTTAAGCCTGCGAAACACACCATGATTTTGCACCTCGTACTGTCGCACGCCATGCTGCCTGCACCACGCGGCAACCCGCAAATCCCGGCGATAGGTCCAATCATTTCCGGTTTCTTCATGTGACCAAAGGCCTTCTATCGGGGTGAATTTCCTCAGCTCAGCCAATATCGAAGTGACCTCGCCCACGCGCACGACAAGAGGTTGGCCAAGTTTGCCAAGGCTGGCGCGCAACTCAGTAAGTGTCTCAGCAACAAAGGACCATTGCCGCGCTGAGGCATCCGACTGTTTCCAAAGTTCAGTTTCCACTGCGTAAAGCGGTAGAACAGGCCCCAAGCGCGAGGCTTGCGACAATGCAGGGTGATCTTCTACCCGCAAATCACGTTTAAACCAGACGATCTGCACAAAGCCTCCAAACTTTTCTTAGTTTGAATACGTGTGCTGACCTGAAATGGATCAAGTGATATCGAACACCAGTTTCTACGAGCGCTATGAATTGCACCAAGAGGCCGTTGGCTTTCTATAGGTCGATGTCAGTAACTTGCCCATTATAGCACTGCGAAATCACGCGGCGAAGGTCCGCTACCGTAATTCGCACCAGAGGCCTTGGGGCTGCGTCCAGCTGAGCGCTGTTTTTCAAGCAAGTCTTACAGAATTTGGTTCGCTATCATTGTTCTCGTGCGAAACAAAACGCCTCGGAGTTTTCCGAGGCGTTTTTCAGTTCTGTTTTTGGCCTTAGACCAGACGGGAGGCGTCTTTGGCGGCGCGGACGAAATCTTTGAACAGGGGGTGCGGCTCAAAGGGTTTGGATTTCAGTTCGGGGTGGAACTGAACGCCGATGAACCAGGGGTGGTCTGTCCACTCCACAATCTCGGGCAGGCGGCCATCAGGGGACATGCCCGAGAACTTCAGGCCGCACTCTTCCAGTTTTTCACGGTACTTGATGTCCACCTCATAGCGGTGGCGGTGGCGTTCCTCGATTGCGGTGTCGCCATAAGCAGAGGCCACACGAGAGCCCTCGGTGAGGGTGGCGTCATACGCGCCCAGACGCATGGTGCCGCCTTTGTCGTCGCCGACTTTGCGTTCAACCTTGTGATTGCCCTGCACCCACTCTTTCAGGTGGTAGACCACGGGCTCAAAACGTTTTTTGCCAGCTTCGTGGTCAAATTCTTCAGATCCGGCTTCGCTGATGCCAGCCACGTTGCGGGCGGCTTCGATCACGGCCATTTGCATCCCCAGACAGATGCCAAGGTAGGGCACGCCATTTTCACGGGCGTATTGCGCGGCTTTGATTTTGCCTTCGGTGCCCCGTTCGCCAAAGCCGCCGGGGACCAGAATGGCGTGATAGCCCTGCAGGTAAGGAGCCGCGTCTTCTTTATCAAAGAGTTCAGCATCCACCCATTCGATACGCACTTTCACCCGGTTGGCCATGCCGCCATGGGTCAGCGCTTCGGCAATGGATTTATAGGCGTCTTCCAGCTGGGTGTATTTGCCCACGATGGCCACGCGCACTTCGCCTTCGGGATTGTAGATACGATCCGCCACATCTTCCCAGCGGGCAAGGTTTGGCTTGGGCGCTGGCGCAATGCCAAAGGCATCCAGCACGGCCTGATCCAGACCTTCGCGGTGATAGGCCAGCGGCGCCTCATAGATCGATTTCAAATCCTGCGCGGCAATCACGCTGTCAGGGCGCACATTGCAGAACAGCGCCAGCTTTTCGCGTTCTTTCTTTGGGATTGGACCTTCGGAGCGGCAGACCAGAATATCAGGCGCAAGACCGATGGAGCGCAACTCTTTAACCGAGTGCTGGGTGGGTTTGGTTTTCAATTCCCCCGAAGCCTTAATGTAAGGCAGCAGGGTCAGGTGCATAAACAGGCATTCGCCGCGCGGCTTGTCCTGCGCAAACTGGCGGATGGCCTCAAAGAAGGGTAGGCCTTCGATGTCGCCTACGGTGCCGCCGATTTCACACAGCATAAAATCCACTTCATCTTCGCCGATTGAGATGAAGTCTTTGATTTCATTGGTTACATGGGGGATCACCTGAATGGTTTTGCCCAGGTAGTCGCCACGACGCTCTTTCTCCAGCACGTTGGTGTAGATCCGACCTGATGAGACCGAATCTGTCTTGCGGGCAGGAACACCGGTAAAGCGTTCGTAGTGACCCAGATCCAGATCGGTTTCCGCACCATCATCGGTTACAAAAACTTCGCCGTGTTCAAACGGGCTCATGGTGCCGGGATCGACGTTGAGATAGGGATCAAGTTTGCGCAGGCGGACGGAATAGCCGCGGGCCTGAAGCAAAGCGCCCAGAGCGGCGGAGGCCAGCCCTTTGCCAAGCGAAGAAACCACACCACCAGTGATGAAGATGAAACGCGCCATAAGTGTTCGGCTGCCCCCGTGAGAGTTGCAAGATAAGAGAATGCCCGGTGGTCAAAAAACCACTGCACCACGGGACTTCAGTATATATGAGATTCGCTGCGCATACGCAAGGGAACCGCAAGATGCTGTTACGGTTCCCGAAATCCAGTCAAGGTATAGGTTATTACTCGGCGCTGGGAACCAAAGGTGCGCTGTCTGCCGCTGAAGGAGGCAAAAGATCACTACCCAAAGGAATGCTTGGCGCTGCAGGTGTGCCTGTATCGCTAGGTGGCAGGAGAGAACCATCAAAAACCGAGCTGCCAGAGGACTTCTGTGCAGAAATCACAGTCAGGGTAATGGATGTACAGATGAAGGCAATCGCCAAAATCCAAGTCAGCTTGGTCAGCGCTGTGGCTGCCGCCCGGCCAGATACGGCTCCGCCGCCACCACCGCCGCCCATGCCAAGGCCGCCGCCCTCAGAGCGTTGCAGCAATACGGCCGCAATAAGGCCCAGAGCCAGAAGAAGGTGGATAATAAGTACAACGTTTTCCATGGGACCCTGCGGCTGTTGGCTGAGTATCGGCAGGTATGTAGGCAAGAATGACGGAGGGAGCAAGTAGGAAATGCGTGCTTATTGGCTTCGGTTGGGCTTGTGCATGTCCCGATCAAGGTCTCGCTGTTCTTGTCCTATGTCAGTTCTGTGAATTTTGGGTTCCCTCCTGCGATTTGCCTCGCTATATGGGGCTCTGGTTTTATCCAGCACTTAAACACCCAACATGCAAAGGACCTGAGATGGCCAATGTCGTGGTAGTCGGCGCCCAATGGGGCGATGAAGGAAAAGGCAAGATCGTTGACTGGCTCAGCGAACGTGCCGATGTAATCGCGCGCTTTCAAGGCGGACATAACGCGGGCCACACGTTGGTGATTGACAGCAAGGTTTACAAGCTGCACGCGCTGCCCTCTGGCGTTGTGCGCGGCGGTAAACTGTCGGTGATCGGGAATGGTGTGGTTCTGGACCCCTGGCATCTGCTGAAAGAGATCGCCACCGTGCGTGAGCAAGGTGTTGAAATCACACCTGAAACGCTGATGATTGCGGAAAATACGCCGCTGATCCTGCCCATTCACGGTGAATTGGACCGTGCGCGCGAAGAAGCGGCCTCAAAAGGCACCAAAATCGGCACCACGGGTCGCGGTATTGGCCCAGCATATGAAGACAAGGTTGGCCGCCGCGCTGTTCGTGTTGCAGATCTGGCGGATGATGCAACGCTAGAAGCACGTGTGGATCGTGCATTGCAGCACCATGATCCTTTACGCAAAGGTCTGGGCATTGATCCTGTCGACCGTGACGCGCTGGTGGCACAGTTGAAAGAGATCGCAGCAGAGATTCTGCCGTTTTCCGCTCCGGTCTGGAAAGTGCTGAACGAAAAGCGCAAATCCGGCAAACGTATCTTGTTTGAAGGCGCACAAGGCGCGCTTTTGGATATTGATTTTGGCACATATCCTTTTGTGACGTCCTCCAATGTGATTGCAGGACAGGCGGCAACGGGTGTGGGCATTGGTCCAGGATCCATTGATTATGTGCTGGGCATCGTAAAGGCATATACAACCCGCGTCGGCGAAGGGCCGTTTCCAACCGAGCTGGAAGATGAAGACGGCAACCGACTGGGCACGCGCGGTCATGAATTTGGCACCACCACGGGGCGCAAACGTCGCTGTGGCTGGTTTGACGCCTGCCTTGTGCGCCAGACCTGTGCCACCTCTGGCATCACCGGTATTTCTTTGACCAAGCTGGATGTGCTGGATGGGTTTGAAACGCTGAAAATCTGCGTGGGCTATGATCTGGACGGCGAACGTCTGGATTACCTGCCGACGGCGGCTGATCAACAAGCGCGCTGCACACCCATTTATGAAGAAATGCTAGGTTGGAGTGAAAGCACCGAAGGGGCGCGCAGCTGGAATGATCTACCTGCTAATGCGATCAAATATGTCAAACGCATTGAAGAGCTGATCGATTGCCCAGTTGCCCTGTTGTCAACCAGCCCTGAGCGGGACGACACCATTCTGGTCACGGATCCGTTTGCGGACTGATGGCGGACGGGCTGAGTTATAAAGCACGGCGGCGATTGTCTTTGGTGATCCTGTTGTTGGGATTGCCGACCTATATCATCGCCGCAGTTGTTGTGGTTGGCCTGTTTGACAGGCCACCTTTGCTGCTGGAACTGGCAATTTATGTTGGCCTTGGCGTGCTATGGGCTTTTCCTTTTAAGTTCGTCTTTAAAGGGATTGGCAAAGCTGACCCGGATGAGGACACGCCTGAATAAAGCGAGTGCTTTTGGGGAATAGCAGATATAAAAACGGCGGCTCATGTCAGAGCCGCCGTTTTTGTTTGATGTTCTTACGTATGATTTAGCCAGCTGCGCTGCCGGGTTGAAATCCGATAGTTTCAGCCGCTGAAAACCGCCCATTTGCGGCGCGTGCGATTTTTCCTTCGCGCAACAGCTGACCAAAGGAACGCAGGCCATCCTCGCGGTTAAATTCGCTACCGCTTGCACGCAGTTTGTTCATCAAATCCGGACGCGAGAACACCTCGTGACCTTCAACAAAACTGAGGTAAGAGGCTGCGGCTTCTAGTAGCTCGTGCAACTCGACCGCACCGGCATCACGGGCGTAATCGGCAAAGGCGCTTGGGCTTGCCTGTGCGCTGGCCCCTTGTGTCATCATGCCAGACCGGATTCGGCGCGGGCGGACAGGGGCGGCAGAGTGCGCAGCCTCGTCTTCGCCCGTGATACGTTGTTCGGCCACCAGTTTGAGCGGCGCAGGGCGAGATTCGCCTTCGGGTATGCGCGGCGTGTCGCGTCGTTTGGCGACCGGGCGGCGCGGTTGTACCACGCTGGCCAGATCCTTACGGTAGACTTCTTCTTCGTCTTCCGTGGTGGCGCCCGTTGTATCATCGTCCTGTGCGGCAGCGACGGCTGCGCGCATGTGGCTATAAGTCTCGCGAGAGGAGCTGGTTTCTGGATCACCAAGCATCTCATCGGCCGCATCCATCAGGCGCGACACATCGCTTTCTGTGGTTGGCTGATCGCGCGAGATCGCAGGGGCTGTTTCGGCTTCTGTTGGGGGTTCCTCAACAGGGACGGCTGTCTGTGCCTCAACCTCATCGGGCTGGCTGGCAGAAAGCAGGTCTGCTTCGACTTCAGCAAGTTCACGACGCAGATCTTCCTCGTCTTCCTCACTCAGCGTTGAGAATTCTGCACCGGGAACTGGGGACGGCTCTGCCTTTGGAGCAGGTACTGGTTCTGAAGGTGGTTCTGCGGTTTGCTCTTGGGTTTGGGGAGCTTCATTGAGGGTGCCATTTGAAACGGCCTCATCCACTGCAGCGCGTTTTACCCGGATCAGGCGACGGCGGCGTTTGGGTTGCGCGTCTTCTGTTGCTGGCTGCTCTTCAGCCGCGCTGTCAGCTTCGGCTTCTGGCTCTTGTTGTGTTTCGCGTTTCGCATCCAGTTTGCGCAGGGCTTTTTCGATTGGGTCATCGAATGGATCTGTATCCGCATCAGAGACCTCATCTGCGGCGACTTCCTGAACACGTTCCTCGACGACATCTTCTGCGATGTCTTCAAGAGGCGGGGTGTTCACAGGGGTTCGAGATACGACCGAGCGGATACGCTGAAGTTTAGAAGCGATGCTTTCTGCCTGCTGACGGGGCTTTTCGGCCTCTTCTGCGGCGATATCTTCGGCTTCCGCCTGACGCACCTGAGAGACCATTTGTGCAACGGCACTATCAACATCGTGCGTTTCCGCCAAATCGACGAACTGTTCATCCGGTGTGCTATCTGCAAAGAAGTCTGAGGCGTCATCAGGGATGTCTGAAAGCGTGCTTTCTTCTTCGTGTTCCGCTTCTGTAATGTCTTGCGCTGGTTCTGTAACCTCTGCCATTTCAAAGGTTTCAGGTGCAGTCGCTGCGCTGTCTTCTTCAACAGGGGCCGGATCGTTTTCTGCCTGCTCCACGGCCACATCGACTGGATGCGCCTCAATGGTTTCAGCAACGGGAAGGTCGTCGACAGGTTCAGATTCAATGGGTGTGGCTTCATCCGGTGTGACGATATGTGTTTCTTCAGCAGGCGCAGCTTTTGTGTCTGCAATTTCTACAGCGGGTTCTTCGATAACGGGTTCCGGTGCCTCAGGTGCATCTAATGTGGCGGCGCGCAGGTGGACACCTTGATCGCTTGTGCTGGCCTGCACTTGGCGGGCGATTTCACGCTGCGCAATCCGGGCCAGCATATCGGCATCAGGTTGCGGTGGCTCTGCTCCAAAATATCGATCATCGGCAGCCAGATCCCGAAAATACTCAGCAATGACCTTCATCGTGCCAAACGAGTCTTCGAACCCCTCCAGCGTACAGGAAAAGGTTCCGTAAGATACTGTGAGTACTTTGTTGTTCTGTACCATGTTTCAGCCCGTCCTCGCTGCAGATGTTCTGTTCATCATATTGGTCAGAGCGTCAAATTATGCTCGAATCCATGCAATTGTTCGTATCTTTTTGTGTTCAGATTGTGGCTGCGGCCCGAATCTGAAAGGAATAGGCCATGACACAGCTGATTGTAGAACAGGCAGGCCCGGTCACTTTAGTTGGCGGTGGGGCGCTGCAGGCCGAGGATTTACGCGTGGCCCAGACGCTCGCACCTTATGTGGTTGCAGCCGATAGTGGGGCGGATCAGGCGCTTGCGCAAGGGGTCAGGCCGGATCTGACGATTGGAGACTTGGATTCCATCAGCGCCGAGGCGCGGGTGCGGCTGGGCGCTGCAGGTTTATGCCATATTGGCGAACAAGACAGTACAGATTTTGATAAAGCGCTGCGCGCAATTTCAGCCCCCGTTGTTTTGGCCGTGGGATTTCTGGGGGCTCGATTGGATCACCAACTGGCGGTCTTGCACAGTTTGGTGCAGCCCGGACGTTCGCCCTGTATTCTGATCGGAGCTCATGAGATTGTATTTCACCTCACACACAGGCTGGAGGTATCCTGTGCGCCCGAAGAACCCGTTTCCTTATTTTCGCTTACAGGCGTGCAGGGGCGCTCCACGGGATTACGCTGGCCGATTGATGGGCTTACCTTTCACCCCATGCAGCAAATCGGCACATCAAACAAAGCTCAAGGCCCCATCACGCTAGAGGCAGATGGGCCGGGGATGTTGGTGATGTTGCAAAAATCACATTTAAAAACTGTGATGGCTCAAGTGTAGATTTAGCAATTGGGCACATTGACGGCGAGCCCGCCCAAAGAGGTCTCTTTGTATTTCTCATGCATATCGGCGCCGGTCTGGCGCATGGTTTCGATCGCAACATCCAGTGAAACGAAATGTTGGCCATCGCCGCGCAGCGCAAGGGAAGCGGCTGAAACCGCTTTGATGGCACCTAGCCCGTTGCGCTCGATGCAGGGCACCTGAACCAGACCTTTGACAGGGTCGCAGGTCATGCCCAGATGATGTTCCAAAGCGATTTCAGCGGCGTTTTCCACTTGTTCCGGGCTACCACCCATCACCGCACAGAACCCGGCCGCGGCCATGGCTGAAGCTGATCCAACCTCGGCCTGACAGCCTGCCTCAGCGCCGGAAATAGACGCGTTGTATTTCACCAGGCCGCCAATTGCAGCGGCAGTGAGCAGAAAATCCTCGATATGGTTTTCTGAGGCGCTTGGAACATGGTCTAGATAATACCGGATCACAGCGGGCAAAACACCAGCTGCACCATTTGTGGGAGCGGTGACAACCTGTCCCCCAGCGGCATTTTCTTCGTTTACGGCCATGGCATAAACGCTCATCCAGTCGTTGATCGTATGCGGTGCGATGAGATTCATACCGCGTTCGGCTTGTAACTGATCATAGATCCCCTTGGCACGGCGGCGCACATTAAGGCCGCCTGGAAGGATGCCATCACGGACAAGGCCACGGTCAATGCAATCATTCATCACCTGCCAGATGCGGGCGCTGCCAGTTTTTAGCCTGTCGGCGCCGGTGCGCGAGATTTCGTTTGCGCGCTTCATCTCGGCAATAGTTTTGCCACTAGAACGGGCCATTTGCAGCATTTCTTGGGCTGTTTTAAAGGGGAAGGGCACCGGTGCGCCTTCCTCGGTCGCCTGTCCGGCGTCCAGCTCTTGCTCGGTCAGAACAAAGCCACCGCCAATGGAATAAAACACCTGTTGCAGGATCACGTCACCCTGGGCGTCGGTTGCCATCAGGATCATGCCATTGGCATGGCCGGGCAGGGCGGTATCGTAGTCAAAGATCAAATCCTGTTTGGGATCAAACCGTAAAGATGGCAGGCCTGCTGGCTGCAAATGATGTGTCTTGCCGAGCTCTAAAAGCGCGGCTTCAGCTTTTGTGTCGTCATAGGTGTCAGGTAGAAATCCTGCGAGGCCCAGAATGGTTGCGCGGTCAGTTGCATGCCCCACACCGGTAAAGGCCAAAGACCCATGTAGTGACGCCCGCAGGCCGGAAAATTCGAAAGGAGAGGCGCGCATCATGTCAAGAAAGCGCGCTGCCGCCACCATTGGTCCCATGGTGTGCGAGGATGACGGACCAATGCCAACTTTGAACATATCAAGGATGGAAAGAAACATCGGCAATTCCTGTGTTGCTGCCGTACTTGGCAGGAGGGTTCGTGTGTTTCCTATCGGAAACAGTGTTGATATGACAATAATTAATTTACTCTTGATCGATGTAATGGAATTCACACTCGCCCGACCAAAACGCGCTGGCTATATTGAGGCTAGGCTTTTCTTGCCAATGGAACCAATTTGATGACTTTAGATCTCCCTCCGATCGATATCGCAAAATATGTCGCCGCAAAACGGGCGGCGGATATGGTGGAAGATGGTATGAAGGTTGGTCTGGGTACAGGATCAACTGCTGCCTGGCTGGTGCGCTGTCTGGCAGAGCGTGTGCAGGAGGGATTGGCCATCAAAGGTGTGCCAACCTCACAGCGCACGGCGCGTCTGGCACAGGAAGCGGGGATTGAGCTGATCACCTTGGAGGAGGCCCGCTGGCTGGATATAACCATTGACGGCGCTGATGAATTTGATGGGGAACTGAACCTGATCAAAGGCGGCGGCGGTGCGCATCTGCAGGAAAAGATTGTGGCGACGGCTTCTGATCTGATGGTGGTGATCGCTGATGTGGGCAAGGCGGTTGATGCGTTGGGCGCTTTCCCCCTGCCGGTAGAGGTTTTACAATTTGGCTGGCGCACCACGCAGATGTTGATCGAAGAGATGTTGGTTTCTACGGATGTTTTGGGCCGCAGCGCCAGCTTGCGGATGGGTGGACAGACACCCTTTGTGACGGATGAAGGCAATTACGTGCTGGATTTGCATTTGCATCGTATTGGTCATGCGCGACAGCTGACACTGATGCTGAACCAGATCCCGGGTGTTGTCGAAAATGGCTTGTTCATTGATATCTGTGATCGTGTGGTAATCGGCCATGGGGATGGTCGCGTGGTTGTGCGCGATATCAATTTGGGTACCGAAGAGGTGAGCCATATGGAGAGTGAGGCCGAAGACAATCTCTTTCGGGATCTGTAACGCAATGTAAGAGATCCTCTGTTTTATATCCTGTGTGCACACGCTGGAGATGAGGTTGTGCGCTTTACTTGCCTTTTTGATACAGAACTGCGGCAAACCCGCTCAATTTAACGATTATACTTCGAGTTTGGGTTGAAAATGCCCGTTAAACGACCACTTGGGCGTATGGCATTTGGGTTCCGCTTGTGGGATACCAATCGAAAGATATCTGAAGGGGCGACTTCCATGAGCTTTGATTACGATCTATTTGTCATTGGCGGCGGATCCGGTGGTGTGCGCGCGGCACGTGTTGCAGCGCAGGGCGGCGCAAAAGTCGCCTTAGCCGAAGAAGACCGCTATGGCGGCACCTGTGTGATCCGGGGCTGTGTACCGAAAAAACTGATGGTTTTTGCCTCAGAATACTCTGGAATGGTAGAAGATGGCCGCGCCTACGGCTGGGATCTGTCCAATGGCGGTTTTAACTGGGACACATTCAAGGGCAAGCTGCACGCGGAACTGGACCGTTTGGAAGGCGTTTATCGCAACATTCTGAAAAACAACGCAGTTGAAACCTTTGATCAACGTGCCAAACTGGCGGATGCGCATACGGTTGAACTGGCGGACGGTACGAAAAAAACTGCAAAGCACATCCTGATCGCAACTGGCGGTTGGCCGATGGTGCCAGACTTTCCCGGATCTGATCTTGCGATCACATCAAACGAGATCTTCCATCTTGAAACCCTGCCGGAAAGCATTCTGATCGTAGGCGGCGGCTATATCGCGTCTGAATTTGCGGGTATCATGAACGGCCTTGGGGTGAAAACCACGCAGTTCTACCGAGGAGAGCAGATCCTGCGCGGCTTTGATGAAGAAGCGCGCAATATCGTGGCCGCAGGCATGGGGGAAGCCGGTGTTGACCTGCAATTGAACACCAATGTGGTGTCAATGGTCAAAGAAGGTGACAAGATCCGTGTCACCGACACAAACGGCAAAGAAACCCTGTTTGATCAGGTTATGTATGCCACCGGTCGTGTGCCCAATGCGAAAAACCTCGGACTTGAAGAGCTGTGCATTGAACAGGCGCGCAATGGTGCCATTCAAGTGGATGCCTATAGCCAGACGGCTGTGCCCTCAGTCTATGCGATCGGGGATGTGACGGACCGCGTAAACCTGACGCCTGTCGCGATCCGCGAAGGCATGGCGTTTGTGGAAACCGTGTTTAACGGCAACCCAACAAGCCCGGACCATGATCTGATCCCAACCGCGATCTTTACCCAGCCTGAAATGGGGACTGTTGGCCTGTCAGAAGAGGCAGCGCGCGCACAGGAAGAGATCGAGGTTTATTCAGCCTCGTTCAAGCCAATGCAGCAGTCCTTTGCAGGACGCGCACAAAAAGTGCTGATGAAGCTGATTGTGTCGAAGGCAAACCGCAAAGTCTTGGGCTGTCATATCGTCGCACCAGGTGCTGGTGAAATGATCCAGCTGGCAGGTATTGCCGTGAAGATGGGGGCAACCAAAGAAGATTTTGATCGTACCGTGGCTGTGCACCCAACCATGTCAGAAGAACTGGTTACGATGAAGACGCCAACGCGTTAAAACGGTCGTGTTAAGATTGGTGCGTTAAACTTGATTTTTTACGCATAGCGAACACATCAAAGAGATTGCTGCGCCTTTGCGCAGCCCCAAAAGGGATAGGAGACAAATGGCGGGCAATAATGGTGGCCCCTGGGGGGGCGGAGGCTCTTCTGGCGGTGGCGGAAACCGGGGTAATAATGGCGGCGGCGACGGTGGTCGTGGTCCCGAAGATCCCCAGATCCCCGAAATCGATGAACTGGTGAAAAAAGGCCAGGAGCAACTGCGCGTCTTGATGGGCGGTCGCGGTGGTGGCAATGGCGGCGGCAAAGGTACCGGTGGTGGCGCAGGCGGCGGCGCGCCCATGTTCACCAAAGGTGTTCTGGGTCTTGGCGCAGTTGCAGCTGTGGTTCTTTGGGGTGTTGCAAGCTTTTACACAGTCAAACCCGAAGAACAGTCAGTTGAGCTGTTTTTGGGGGAATATTACGCGACTGGTAATCCAGGTCTAAACTTTGCGCCTTGGCCGGTTGTCACCCGTGAAATCATGCCAGTGACCCGGGAACAGACCGAAGATATCGGAACGGGTGCACGCGGTGGTGATGCGGGGCTGATGCTCACCGGAGATGAGAATATCGTAGACATTGATTTTCAGGTGGTCTGGAATATCAATGACGCGGCAAAGTTCCTGTTTAATCTGCGCGACGCACGTCCAACCATCCGTGCGGTGTCTGAATCAGCGATGCGTGAAATCATCGCGCAGTCTGAACTTGCTCCGATCCTGAACCGGGACCGTGGTGCGATTTCACAGCGTCTGGAAGAGCTCATTCAATCCACGTTGGATAGCTATGATTCCGGTGTGAACATCGTGCGCGTCAACTTTGACAAAGCAGACCCACCATTGCCGGTGATTGATGCCTTCCGCGATGTCCAGGCTGCGGAACAAGAGCGCGACCGTCTGCAGAACGTAGCGGATGCCTACGCCAACCGTGTTCTGGCGGAAGCGCGTGGTGAAGCTGCACAGCTGCTGGAAGAAGCCGAAGGCTACCGTGCACGCGTTGTGAACGAAGCCGAAGGTGAGGCAAGCCGTTTTGCAGCCGTTCTGGCCGAATATGAAAAAGCGCCAGAAGTGACACGCAAGCGTCTTTATCTGGAAACCATGGAAGAAGTTCTGGGCCGCGTGGACAAGATCATTCTGGACGAACAAAACGGCCAAGGACAAGGCATCGTGCCTTACCTGCCTCTGAACGAACTCCGTAGATCCGGGGGAGACAACTGATGAACAAGAGCAATTTTCTGATTGTTGCCCTCGTTGTGATTCTGGGCGCGGTGTTGTCTTCGGTGTTTATCGTTGATGAACGTGAAAAGGTTCTGGTGCTGCGCTTTGGTGCGGTAAAAAGCGTGAAGGATGAGCCCGGACTGGCGTTTAAGCTGCCATGGCCTGATACGGTTGTGCGTTACGATGACCGTATTCTTAGCCTTGATGTAGAACCGCTTGAGGTGACACCTCTGGACGATCGTCGTCTGGTGGTCGATGCCTTTGCACGCTACCGTATTTCCGATGTGGAACAGTTCCGCGAAGCAACCGGTGCTGGTGGCGAACAAGCAATTGCTGTTGCAAGCCGCCGTTTGGATTCCATCCTGCGTTCGCAAACGCGCGAAGTTCTTGGATCTGTGTCGTCAAACGATATCCTGAGTTCTGACCGGGCCGCTCTGATGCTGCGCATCCGCAATGGTGCGATCCAGAATGCACGTGCCGTTGGCCTTGAGGTGATTGACGTGCGTTTGAAACGCACCGACCTGCCGACTGACAACCTTGGCGCAACTTTCGAACGGATGCGGGCTGAACGTGAACGTGAAGCAACCGACGAACGGGCCCGTGGTAACGAGGCCGCACAACGTGTGCGCGCGCAAGCAGATCGTACCGTGGTTGAGCTAACTTCCGAGGCACGTCGTGAAGCCGAAGTGGTTCGCGGTGAAGCAGATGCGGAACGCAATGCGATCTTTGCGGAATCCTATGGCCGTGATGTGGAATTCTTTGAATTCTACCGTTCGTTGAACGCCTATCGCTCTGCGCTTCAAGCGGGGAATTCTTCGATGGTTCTGTCCCCGGATTCGGACTTCTTCAATTATCTGAAGTCTTCTGGCGGTATTTCGGCTCAGTAAGAGACTGATTTTTAGGTGCTTTTACCCAGAAAAGGGCCTGCAGATTTGCGGGCCCTTTTGCGTTCTTCAGACCGGAAAAGAACGATATGTTTGGGAAAATATATTTCAATCATTTTCACGTCGTTTTGAAAGCGTGCAACAGTCATTGCAGGATGCGCGCAAGTCACTACATTAAATCAGAGGTCTGCGCCAGGATCGGCACTGCTAGAACACGCAAGGCGAGATAAGGTGTTGGGACCAAAAATAATTCACGTGATGACGAGGAGTAGATCCGTGCGTTCACAGGCAATTGCAAAGCAGCTCTCAGATGGCCGTGCCCTTCAGTGGCGCGTGCTTTGGGGCATGATGCTGACCACCCTTTTTGTGCTTGCGCAGGCGTTGACCGCGCAGGCGCGCCCAGAAAGCTTGGCCCCCCTCGCGGAGCAGGTCAGCCCCTCAGTGGTGAATATCACCACAACCACAGTGGTCGAAGGGCGCGCAGGCCCGCAAGGGATCGTGCCCGAAGGTTCACCGCTGGAAGATCTGTTCCGTGACTTTCAAAACCGGGGCGATAATGGCCCACGCCCCCGCCGTTCGTCCGCGCTGGGATCGGGATTTGTCATCTCAGAGGACGGTTTTATCGTCACCAACAATCACGTGATTGAAGGTGCAGATGAGATCGAAATCGAATTCTTCCCCGGCGAAGGTCAGCCCAAAGAGCTGTTGCCCGCTAAGGTGATCGGTACCGATCAGAATACCGATCTTGCGCTGTTAAAGGTCGAGGCGCCATCACCACTGAAATTTGTAACCTTTGGCGACAGTGATACGGCACGGGTTGGTGACTGGGTGATTGCGATGGGCAACCCTCTTGGTCAGGGGTTTTCGGTATCGGCTGGGATTGTTTCAGCCCGCAATCGTGAACTGCAGGGCAATTATGATGACTTTATCCAGACTGATGCAGCGATCAACCGGGGCAACTCTGGTGGGCCTTTGTTCAACATGGATGGCGAAGTGGTTGGCGTAAATACCGCAATCCTGTCACCGAACGGTGGCTCCATTGGAATTGGCTTTTCCATGGCCTCAAATGTAGCCAGCAAGGTCGTTGCACAGCTGAAAGAGTTCGGTGAAACCCGTCGTGGCTGGCTGGGTGTTCGCATTCAGAACCTTGACGAAGATGTTGCAGACGCGATGGGCCTTGATACCGCGCGCGGCGCTTTGGTGACGGATGTGCCAGAAGGCCCAGCTGCAGAAGCCGGCCTGTTGTCGGGCGACGTGATCCTGTCATTTGACGGTGTCGAAGTCGAAGATACACGCGGTCTGGTGCGTCAGGTTGGAAATACGGATGTTGGAAAAACTGTTCGTGTTCTGGTCTTCCGCGATGGCAAAACAGAGACCCTGCGTGTGACACTGGGACGTCGTGAAGATGCGGAACGCACCTCTGATTCCGAAGAAGTACCTGCGCCTGAAGGCGAAGATGAAACAACCGAAAAAGAACTTTTAGGCCTGACCGTTGGGGTGCTGACAGACGAGATCCGCACTGAACTTAACGTTCCAGAAGGCACAGATGGTCTGGTGATTCTGGCGGTGGATGAAGCATCTGAAGCTTGGGAAAAAGGCCTGCGTGCTGGGGATGTGATTACCGAAGCGGGACAGGAAAAGATTGCTGATATTGCATCACTTGAATCGCGGATTGATGCGGTGCGTGATGCAGGGCGCAAATCGCTGCTTCTGCTTATTCGCCGCAATGGTGAGCCGCGCTTCGTTGCGCTGAACCTCAGCGAATAATCGTATATCTCTTTAAGAAATGAAACGGGCCAGAGCATCTGCTCTGGCCCGTTTGCGTTTGTCGATGATCATCGTGTTTCTGGTGGGTGCCCCACCGCAGTTTGAAAATGGCGCGGGATTTCTCTGGTGATCTGATACCACTGTGACTGTTGCGTGCGTAATTGATGGGCGTCAAACGCGGTTTGATCCTTGAATATTTCAAAGACCCGAAGGCGGCCTGAGACGGCATTATCTTCGCTGACTTCAAATGTCAGGCAACCACGTTCGGCACGTGTGAGCGCAACATGCGTTGGCAGGGCAGCCATCACAGTGGCGTAAAGGGTTTCAGGAATATCGATATATCCAGTGAGAAAAATGCGGATGTCGGGGGCTGAGGTCATCTTTAGGCTCATCGATATCGGGTTATATCAGGTCAGGTTCGGCCAGTTCTTCAAGGCCGGGGCGATCAAGAATTTCGATACCACCGCGTGACACCTGCACAATTTCAATGCGTTTCCAGCCTGACAAGGTTTTTGAAACAGCTTCGCGCGTAGCTCCAATGTATTCGGCCAAATCAGATTGGGACAGCGCCAAACGCCCTTCGCGCCCTTCAGGGGAGAGATGCAGCAATTTGCGCGCCAGTCGCACAGGGAGTGGCAAGAACACTTGTTCGTTAAATTGCGTACTCATCCAGCGCATTCGTTGACCTGCCAAACGCAACAGATCTTCGGCAAGGTCGGGGTGGCTTTGCAGCTGTGCGATCACATCCCGGCGACGCAGGCGACGTAGAACCGAGGGGACAGTTGCATGGGCTGAAGCCGTGCGCACGCCCGGATCAAACAAAGCGATTTCTCCAAAAACAGCACCAGCCTGAATGCGGTCCAAATTGTGTTTGCGCCCCGATGCTGCGAGAATAGAGAGTTCCAGCTCCCCTTCCATCACCGCATAAAGTGATTCACCGGGATCACCCTGAGCAAAGAGGATTTCACCTGCCGCGATGCGAATCTCGGTCGCTTGGCTGTCGAGCATGTCACGCAGCCGTTCAGAGGCACCGGACAAGAACCCGGAAATTGGCAGTTGGGCCATGTTGTTTCTCCCTGGGCTGGTTGGACTACAGTTTGATCGTAACAAGCCCTAGTTTTCGTGCATTCTCTAAAGACAACTGGTCGCTGTCTAGCCCTAGTGTGTTTTGGTAGCGTCGAATGGCTGTCTGGGTGGGCCGATCTATTGTCCCGGTGATGCGGCTTGTAAAATGCCCCCGTGCGGCGAGGGCGCGTTGAAGTGTGGCGACTGTATCTGGAGACAATTGTGCCGGGCAGAGTGTTTGAAACCATGTCTCAGAGCGAGGGCGCAGGATTTCCTGTTGCGTTGAACTGCGCACAATCGCCGGCTTTGTGACGTTACCGTTTGCATCAAGTTCAGCAGGGCGGATGATTTCCTGACGTGTTACGGTTTCGACAATTGCAGGCGTGATTTCAGTGTCCCAACAGGTGCCTTCAGGTGCGCCGGGCGGGGTTTTGATGGCTGCGCCGCGTACCGCTTGTCCCGGTAAAACCGGGGCGAGTTCCGTACAGGCTGAGACAGCCATCGCAAGGAATGTAGTGAAAAAAATCGGGCGCGATCGGGAGGGCGGCATAGGACGTGTCTTTATTGGGCCTGTTTGTGGCGTATTGCATTGCACCCTAAACCGGATTTTGATGTAGGACCAAGGGACAAAGCAATTTCTCTAAGCTGTTGCGGTAAATCCAACAGGATAACAACAAAAACCTGCGTGGGCCTGATAAAATAGACTGGTCTGGCAAAGGTGCCTTGGATAGACAGTTTTTGAGTACCGAAAAAGGGAATGAGATATCATGGCAAAAATCACTTACATCGAGCACAACGGCACCGAACATATGGTGGATGTGGCCAATGGCTTGACCGTGATGGAAGGCGCACGTGACAACAATATTCCGGGCATCGAAGCGGACTGTGGTGGCGCTTGTGCTTGTTCTACGTGCCACGTCTATATCGCGCCGGAGTGGGTCGAAAAGATCCCTGCGAAAGATGATATGGAAGAAGACATGCTGGATTTCGCGTTTGAACCAGATCCTGCCCGCTCACGTCTGACCTGCCAGATCAAAGTGAGTGATGCGCTGGATGGTCTGATTGTTCACATGCCTGAAAAGCAGATCTGATGCGGACCGGAGCCAAAGCGCGGCGTCTGAGTGAGCGCTTGTGGCTCCGACCCGTTCGCCGCGCGCTGAAAGCTATGTACGTGTGGGCAGTGGTGTTCGTTTGTGGAGCGGGCAGTGGTTTGGCCGCAAACGAGGTGATTTCCGCAGAGTTTGCAGACCCCACACGCCGCTATGGCCATGCGGTTCTGGGCGATGATGTAGAATATAGCACACTGGTTTTGCGGTCACGAGGCGCAAGCTCAAGCCTCTTGAACCATGCGGTTGTCAAAGATGTTGTTGTACGCGTGAGATTGCCCCTCGATCATGTGTTTGAGGATCTCACGCCGCGCCTTGTGGATATTACAGGTGATGGTTCCCCCGAGGTGATGGTTGTTGAAACGGATGTGGCGCGGGGGGCGCAGCTTGCCATTTATGATGCAGATGGCGAAAAACTGGCTGAGACGCCGCATATTGGTCGCACACATCGCTGGCTGGCGCCCATAGGTGCTGCCGATCTTGATGGGGATGGACACATTGAGGTGGCTTATATTGATCGGCCACATCTCGCCAAAACACTTCGGGTCTGGCGCTACAAAGACGGGCAGCTGCAAGAGGTCGCAGAATTGCGGGGCTTGACCAATCATGCGATCGGGCAGGATTTTATCACCTCGGGCATTCGCGATTGCGGTGCTGGACCAGAACTTGTGACGGTTGATGCCGGGTGGACGCAGGTTATGGCGACGCGCTTGGTTGCAGGCGAACTGACAAGCGCTGGGATCACGCAATTTACAACGCAACAGGCTTTTGCGGACGTGTTGGCCTGCCACCACTAACCGTCCGACCCTGTTTTCGAAAGCCTGGCGAGAGAACGTTGAAGCGCCGCACCAAAGGTGCGGCGCTTGGCCCAACGGGCGCGGATCGCAGATCCTGACGCCGGGCGGGAGCGCTTGCGCTGTTAAAGTGCGCGCCAGCCGATGTCGCGGCGACAAAACCCCTCTGGCCAGATAATCTGATCAAGTGCTGCATAGGCGCGGTCGCGGGCTTCTTGCAGATCTGCGCCACGGGCTGTGACGTTCAAAACGCGCCCGCCTGTTGCCAGGATCTTGCCCTCTTCAGACTTGGTGCCTGCATGAAAGACCATGTTCGAACTGTCTTCCGTCAACCTATCTAGCCCTTTGATCTCGGTACCTTTTTCATAAGAACCGGGGTAACCATTGGCTGCCATAACAATTGTGATGGCGTGATCCTCAGCCCAGTTGACCTTGGCCTCTGCCAGACGGCCTTCAGCTGCGGCCTGCATCAGATCCAGAGCTTGTGCGCCAAGACGCATCATCAGGACCTGACATTCCGGATCTCCAAAGCGCACATTGTATTCCACCAGACGGGGCGCGCCATCTTTGATCATCAGACCCGCATAAAGAACACCCTGGTAGGGCATGCCACGATCTGCCATCGCTTTCATCGTGGGTTTCACGATTTCCTCCATGGCGCGGGCTTCAACCTCTGCCGACAGGACTGGTGCAGGAGAATAGGCGCCCATGCCGCCGGTGTTCAGACCGGTGTCCCCTTCGCCAACCCGTTTGTGATCCTGAGCGGTGCCGATTGAAAGCACGTCCTCGCCATCGACCAGAACAAACAAAGAGGCCTCTTCGCCGTCCATAAATTCTTCGATCACCACTTCAGCACCGGCACCGCCAAAGGCACCGCCAAACATATCATCAATGGCATCCAGCGCGGTTTGTTCGTTCATTGCAACGATCACACCTTTGCCAGCCGCGAGGCCGTCGGCCTTTACCACAATCGGGGCACCATTGGCGCGCACATGCGCTTTTGCGGCTTCGGCATCGGTGAAATGCCCATAGCCTGCGGTGGGGGCGTTCGCCGCATCGCAAATCTCTTTGGTGAAACTTTTGGAGGCTTCCAGTTTCGCAGCTGCTTTAGAGGGGCCAAAGACCAGAATACCTGCTTCGCGCAAACGATCCGCAACACCTTCAGCCAGCGGCGCCTCTGGGCCAACGATTACAAAATCAATCGCGTTTTCTTCGGCAAAACCAACAACTGCGCCACCATCATTGATGTCCAGCGTTGCACAATCTGCCAGCTGCGCAATGCCTGCATTGCCGGGGGCGACAATCAGCTTGTCACATTTTGGGTTCTGCTTCACTGCCCAGGCCAACGCATGTTCGCGTCCGCCGCTGCCGAGGATAAGGATGTTCACGCCGCTCTCCACTTGCTGTGCTTTGGCGGTGGTCTAGTGGCAAGTGACCGCTGAGGCAAGAGAAGGCTGCTTTGCCTTCACTGTTAGATGCGTCCGGGATTGGCCTTTGTAGGTCTGCGCGCTATAGCAAGGAAAAGACCTTGGACGGCTGTCTTCGGGCCGTCCTTTAACGCCAGTCCACCCTTTAACGAAAGAGCATTGCCCGTGGCTGATTTGTTTGATGAACCGCAAGCCGGACAAAACACGCCTGAATTCACAGTGTCGGAAATCTCAGGCGAGGTGAAGCGTACGCTGGAAGGCTCCTTTGGTCGGATCCGCGTCAAAGGTGAAGTGGGGCGCGTGTTCAAGGCGCGATCTGGCCATATCTACTATGATATCAAGGATGATCGCTCGGTTCTGGCCTGCACCACTTGGAAAGGGCAGATCGCCAATCTGTCTGTGGTGCCCGAAGAAGGGCTGGAGGTTGTGGTCACAGGGCGGCTTACAGCGTTTGGCGGTCAATCGAAATACAATATGAACGTGGATGAAGTTGCCGTCGCGGGACAGGGCGCGCTGATGGCCCTGCTGGAAAAACGTAAAAAGCAATTGGCCGCGGAAGGCTTGTTTGAGGACAGCCGCAAAAAACCATTGCCCTATCTGCCGCGTTTCATCGGTGTTGTGACTTCTCCCTCTGGGGCAGTGATCCGCGATATTCTGCACCGCTTGCGGGACCGGTTTCCCCGCAAGGTGCTGGTTTGGCCGGTGGCGGTGCAAGGGCAAAACTGTGCCAGCGAAGTTGCCCATGCCATTCGCGGATTTAATCAGTTCACACCGGGAGGGGCGTTGCCGCGCCCGGACCTGATCATCGTCGCGCGGGGTGGTGGATCAATCGAGGACCTTTGGGGCTTTAACGAGGAAATTGTTGCTCGGGCTGCTGCCGAAAGCGAGATCCCGTTGATTTCTGCGGTGGGGCACGAAACGGATACAACGCTGATTGATTTCGTCTCTGACCGCCGCGCGCCAACGCCAACGGCGGCAGCAGAACTGGCGGTGCCTGTACGATTAGAACTGGCAGCTTGGATCAATGATCAAGGGGCGCGTGCAGTGCGGGCTGCGGGACAAGCGGTGCAGCTACGGCGTCAGCGCCTGAATGACCTATCGCGGGCAATGCCGCGTGCGGAACGTTTGCTGGAAAGCCCGCGCCAGCGTTTGGATCAGGTTGCAGACCGTTTGCCCAATGCGCTGATTGCAGGTGTGCAACGCCGCCGGGTGAGCTTGTCGGAGCGTGGCGCCAGCCTGCGTCCTGCAACCCTGCAGCAATTGGTTGCACGACGTCAGGACGGGCTGCGCAATCTTTCGGCGCGGTTAACTCTGCGACCCATTGTGCAAGATGTTGCGCGCAAGGGCGAGGCTTTGCAGGCTTTAGCGCAGCGCTTGGACAAGGCGCAGACGGCACGGGTGGAACGGCAGAAACAGCTGCTTGAAGCGTCAGGACGACAGTTGGAGATCCTTAGCTACAAGGCGACCTTGGCGCGGGGCTATGCTGTTGTACGCAATGAATCCGGAGTGATCACAACGCGCGCGCAGGCAGAGGCTTCAGAGACCGCGTTGAACATCGAATTTAACGATGGTGTTTTGCCGCTTTCTGAAAAGTAAATTTTATAACATTAGGTTATGGCGTCCAGCCGAGGGTGCATCACCCGCCGCCACAAAGGCGGGTAAAGCGCGATGACTGCCATAACCGGCAGTGAATGGGGCAGCTGTGGCATCTCGGAGGTGAGATCCAGCGCAGGAAAGGACTTGCGTGGATTGATATGATGATCAGAGTGGCGCGGTGCGTTGAGCATCATCGCAGATGAATACCAGTGCGGAGCGTTCCAGGAGTGGGCAGGGCCAACCGGTTCATAGCGTTGATTGGCGCTCATTTTACGTGTTAGCCCATAGTGTTGCACGTAATCTGCAAGCAAAATCTGGGATTGTGCAAAGATTGCGATGAAAACCCAGATGAACACACCGTATGTCCCTGCGATGAAGGCGGCAGAGGTCAGCGTGATCGTGCTCCACATGAGGTAGGAATAATAGGGGTGCAGATGTTTGAGGCCGCTTTGTCCTGTACGCAGATGTTTTTCAGCCTGAAAACCCGCGCGAAATGAGCCAATCCAGGCGCGGGCAAAGAAGGCATAAAACCCTTCGTTAAATCGGGCTGAATTGGGATCTGCAGGCGTTGCTACATGTACATGATGCACCCTGAGATGGGCTGAAACGTGATGACCAATGAGCAACGTGCCGTAGATCATTCCCCCCAGCATGCGTTTGATCCGGCTTGATGCGTGAATAAGCTCATGCGCGTTGGGATGTGAAATCTGACCTGAAATCAAACCAATAGAGAGCATCAGCGGCATCGCCTCTGAGAGAGGAGCTTGTGCGATTAGAGACAGGCCAAGACCGATCAGGGCCAGATGAGCGTAGGCCAGCAGAACGGGAAGACTGCGCGCACCGGTTGTGCTCTGTGTCTGTTTGCGGCGCCCCAAATGGTCTAGGAGAAAAACACCAGCTGTGACCCAAAGGAGCGCAAGGCTGGGCCAGATGCCACCAATCCAACCCGCACAAAGTGCGGCAATCGGGGCCGAAAGGCTTGCCATATAAAACCAGTGCATCATGAGGCTCCTAAAGCGGGGTTTGGAGGGGTTTACAGCGCAAATATCATCACGACGAGACATTTATGTGGTGTTTTTTGGCGGCTGAGGGCGCTTGGCCTTTGCAACCGGTGAAAATCCCCATTAGGTGAAGGTTCAGTTTAATCTGCGGAGTGCGCGATGGCCTTTTTCTCAAAGCTCAAGGATCGGCTTTTTAAATCTTCCTCAAAGCTGGAAGCGGGGCTGGATGCCATTGTTGAGGAAGGCGCGTCTGAGACACCAAAACAGGAGGGCACCCTGGATGCACCCCCTGTGCACCCCCCGTACACCGATCCAACGCCAGAACCAACAGCTGAGCCTGCGCCTGAGCCCGTGCCAGCAGCTGTGCCTACACCAGAACCAGCGCAGACCAAAGCGGAAACACCGGCTGATGAAGCCCCTACAAAACCGCGCGGTGGTTTGCTTGGGCGTCTTATGGGGCGCAGCAGTGAGAGTGAACCGCGTCGGGTTTTGGATGATGACATGCTGGAGCAGCTGGAAGAGCTGTTGATCGCCTCGGATATGGGCGTGGATACGGCGCTGCGCGTGACCTCCAACATGGCAGAGGGTCGTCTGGGAAAACGCCTGTCGAGCCGCGAGATCAAAGAACTATTGGCCAAGGAAATTGCTCAGGTGATGGAACATGTGGCCAAGCCTTTGCCAATCTATGCCAAACGCCCTCAGGTGGTTTTGGTGGTGGGGGTCAACGGTTCTGGCAAGACCACGACCATTGGCAAACTGGCGAGTCAGTTTAAGGCCAGTGGTAAGAACGTGGTGATTGCGGCGGGTGATACCTTCCGCGCCGCAGCGGTCGAACAATTGCAGGTTTGGGGGGATCGCGCGGGCGTTCCGGTTTTGACCGCGCCAGAAGGATCGGATCCGGCAAGCCTTGCCTTTGATGCGATGACGCGCGCCGAAGAAGAGGGCGCGGATCTGTTGATGATCGACACCGCAGGGCGTTTGCAGAACCGGGCCGATCTGATGGAAGAGTTGGCCAAGATCGTGCGCGTCATTCGCAAAAAGGACGAAAGCGCGCCGCACAATACATTGCTGGTACTGGATGCGACCACCGGTCAGAACGCGTTGAGCCAGGTTGAAACCTTCCAGAAACTTGCAGATGTCTCTGGTCTTGTGATGACCAAGCTGGACGGCACCGCAAAAGGCGGCGTTTTGGTGGCCTTGGCAGATAAGTTTGGCCTGCCGATCCATGCTATTGGCGTAGGAGAGCAGATCGAGGATCTGGATGCCTTTGATCCCGAAGAATTTGCCGCAGCGCTGACCGGTTTGGATACTGGTTCGGATAAAGGCTGACTGCGCAGTGAGGGGCGCATATCCAAGCCGCATTGGCGTGACATATGAGTGATTGGCTGATCTCACTTGAGGGGACAGAAGCTGGTCACACGGCAGCGCTGATCCTTGCCCTCTCTGCAGCGCTTTTGCATGCGATTTTTGGAGCGCTTCAAAAGGGGCGGCATGATCCATGGCTGTCACGGGGGGCAATTGATGCGTCATACGCGGTGATGGCTGCTCCGTTTGCGCTGTTTGTTGTGCCCTGGCCGGAACCCCATATGTGGCTGATCTTTGTCGGCGTCTGGGTGATCCATATGGGGTATAAGCTGTTGCAGGGCTATGCCTATACGATGGGCAGCTACACTGTGGTTTACCCTGTTGTGCGTGGTACGGGGCCGTTGTTTACGGTTTTTGGGGCCTATCTGATTTTCAGCGAAAGCTTCACAGGGGTGCAGTGGTTTGGCGTTGCGGTGCTGCTGGCGGGGATCTTTGGGCTGGCACTGTACAATTATCTGTACCTCGACAGTAATCGTGAAACCCTTGGCGCGGCGCTGGCGCTGGCCTTTGCCACAGGCCTGTTTGCAGCGCTTTACACCACCTATGACGCTTACGGCATCCGCGCGACAGCGGATCCGTTTACCTTTCTAGCCTGGTTCTTTTTGATTGATGGGCTGGCCTTTCCGGTGATTGCCTATCGCCGCTGGCGGGCTATGGCCGTGCGCCCTGATGTGGGGCCTTTGATGCTGCGCGGGGTGATTGGCGGGCTGGTTGCCGTGGCCTCGTTTGGATCGGTGATGCTGGCGACCCGTCTTGACAAGGTGGGTGAGGCGGCCGTCCTGCGTGAGACCTCCACCGTGTTTGCCGCCCTTATTGGCTGGGTGTTTTTAAAAGAAACCGTTGGCCCCAGACGTGTTGCGCTGATGGCCTTGATTGCGCTGGGCGCTGTCATAGTTGAGATGGGCGGATAAAGCCGCGTTTGAATACAGGAAAGAAGACATGAGTGATCAAAAATCCAAGTCAATGTTGAAACCCCTGCTGGAGTTTGGCCCGGTTGTCTTGTTCTTTGTTGCTTATCTGAAGCTGAAAGATGAGGTCTTTCAGATTGCAGGCACCGAATACAGTGGGTTTATTCTGGTGACAGCCGGGTTTGTGCCCTTGATGGTGATCAGCACACTGGCTTTGTGGAAGCTCACCGGGCATCTGTCAAAGATGCAGATTGCCACGCTGGTTCTGGTGGTGGTCTTTGGCGGCTTGTCGATCTGGTTCAATGACGAACGCTTTTTCAAGATGAAACCCACGATGATCTACCTGTTGTTTGGCGGTATTTTAGGGGTCGGCCTCATGCGCGGGCAAAGCTATCTGAAAGTGGTGATGGAAGAGGCCTTGCCGATGCAGCAGGAAGGCTGGATGATCCTGACCCGCCGCCTGTGTCTTTTCTTCTTTGGTCTTGCGGTGTTGAACGAAGCCATCTGGCGCACCCAAAGCGAAGAGACCTGGGTGTATTTCAAAACCTTCGGCCTGACGGCGGCGATGTTTGCCTTCTTCATGGCGCAAAGCCGGGTCTTTCAGACCTATGGGATTGAGAAGGAAGAGTGAAGCTTCGGTAAAACGCTGGGAAATTTTTTAGTGCTTGGCTTCTCCATCAAGAAGAAATTCAGTTTGCTGATGCTTCTGATTTTAACTCTGACTTTGCTCCATAGTTATTTTGTGAGCTACAAGGCCACGGCACAACTCACTCAGCAAGCAAATGCGACATTGTTGGTCCAGCCTATGTTTGGTTTTCATAGCGACTGGCAGCGGACATTCATCGTCAATGATGGGCAGTCGACAAAGTCTATACAGCTGTTTGAAGATACAGGCTGGTGGAGCGGGTCCAATTTGTATCTGCATACGTCAGGAACATATGTTGTTCATGAGGGACAAAACGGATGCTTTGGGTTTGCCTTGAACCCTCTTACCTACGATATTAGAGATTCAATTAGCTGTGAAAAAAGACCTGAGTTAACCGCAGATGCTTCTAAAGCAGTATCACGGTTAGATGGCTATCCTGCCTCGCCCTACTATGAAGGTCTTTTCTATATCGGACGGTTCGTTGAAACGAATAGGGTTGGTGCTTCACAAGAAGACCAACCCAGGTCAAAACCTGTCATATTTCAAACATTTATTGAACACTCTGAAACTGAGTTGCCAGACATATTATAAGTCCGGGTCTGGTCCTAGAGGATCAGGATTTGAAATCGTCCTGCACCCATGTGTCTGATTTGTCTTTGCGCAGGTCTGCAGAAAGGGCGCGGCCTTTGCGTAGGGCGGGGCGCTCCCATAGCAGTTTGAGCCAGCGGGCGAGGTGGGGTTTGTCGTCAAGGCTTTGCTCTTGGCCTTCCCACAACGACGCCCAGGGCCAAATTGCCATATCAGCGATGCTGTAGCTGTCCCCTGCCACATATTCGGATTTCGCCAGCTGCCGGTCCAGAACGCCATAAAGGCGCGCGACCTCGGTGCGGTAGCGATTTTGTGCGTAGGGAATGGGATCGGGGGCATATTTCAGAAAGTGATGCGCTTGCCCGGCCATAGGGCCGACACCGCCCATTTGCCACATCAGCCATTGATCAATGGCGATTTGTTCGCGGGGGCTTTTGCCATAGAACTGGCCGGTCTTGCGGGCAAGGTATTGCAGGATTGCGCCGCTTTCGAACAGGTTGATGGGCGCGCCATCTGGCCCGTTTGGATCCGTGATGGCGGGCATCCGGTTGTTGGGGGAAATTTCCAGAAAACCCGGAGCAAACTGATCCCCTTTGCCGATGTCGATGAGAGTGACCTCATAGGGAAGGGCAAATTCCTCAAGCGCGATGGAGACCTTCCAGCCGTTTGGAGTGGGCCAATAATAGAGGTGAATGGGGTCTTGTGCAGTCATCAGAGCCTCGTGGTTGCGCAGGTTGGTCAACTGGACCATGTTTTTGCCTTTGATGACAAGGTGAAGAATGCCGCGGACTTTTAATTGGCTTGTACTTATTGGTTTGCACTGCTGCATATGTATGGGACTGAATAGGCCTCTTTGTGTGTTTCGTTTGACGATTGTTGGGTTCAGAGCTATCCCGCTTTGCGCGAGTGTGCGCTGAAGTGTGCATTTTGAATGACGAGTGTGATCGTGCAAGTCCGCAGGATCGTCGTGACTAAAGACTGAAGAAAATCATGAAAAAAAATTATAGCTTTTACAACTGTATTTTTGACCTGCGCGCAATGCATGTCAGCAGAAACTCAATCAACTGGGGAAATCCCAACTGGCAAAGCCTTGGAACAGCAGCTTTCTGGGAAGCGGGTGCTTGTTGAAAACGCGCCAAAGGGCACATTCCTGAGCTTTCTGAAGGGCGGTGTTTTGAAACAGGAAAGTCGTGGTTGGCCAGACGAATTGGACCGTTGGGAAATTGAAGGTCAGATGCTGTGTTTTGAAGGTCGTCGGCCGCGCAGCTGTGCGGTGGTTACGAAGCTCACCAATCATGACTTGTTTCTGATTGAACCTGGAGCGGAAGAAAACCGGCAGACCGTAGAAATGCATTTTGTCAATCAAGACGGTGTGCTGTTGCAGGATGTGATTGCCTACGATGGGGTGCTGGCTGGAAAATTGCGCGGTCGGGTCATTACAACCGAAGACGTTAATCCATCAGAAATTCTTAAAGGCAGCAAAACGGTGTGGGACTTTGAGACCAAAGACAGGGTGTCAATGACCGCCTTTGACGCGTCTGGATTTCCTTTTCCGGGGGGAACAGTTGTTTATAATTCAAAAGACAATGATCTATGCCTGACCCCACCAGATGAAAAACCGGTTTGTATACGTGTAGAGGTTTCGGGCAGTGATGTGCGTATGATACCTCTGCAAAATGGCGCGCTTGTTGAAAAAGAGGCGATGGTCGGCACCATCGAGTAAAAAGCGCATATCTAATCAACGCTAGCACAACAGCGATGCTAGCGTTGACTTTGTCAGGTTAGATTTTTGATATATTTGAAATTTAATCTGTCCTGAGCCAAGACGTATGAAACGATAACGGTGAACTTAAGCGCCTTGAGCGTCTCTTATGTTTCCTTGCAACTTTTCTAACATTCCAGCACCAGTCATTTCGCGTCTTTCGGCGCGCTCTGCAGCTGCTTTTGCGCGTTCGTATTCACGCTTTTCTGCTTTACTGATTATTCCATCTTTATTCTTGTCAAAATCCTTAAGTTTTGGATCTTTTGTTGGGTCATCAGCCTGGCTCGATGGGGGCATTAGATTAGAAGCGAGGGCGGCGCCAATCTTCATTATAACTCTTTCGTATCTAGTAATTTTAGAATTGGCATAACGTCATACGTTTAGGTAATTTTGAATTAAATTTTTTATAAGGTCTTAAATTATATGATTATTTTACGATAAAATTTGCGTGTACGGTGTTCGATAGGGGAGGCTAAAGTTGCATTTGATTGAGGAAAGAATAGCTGGCTATTTTAGGCGTATGGTTGGTGTCTTCCCTCTTGACGCATTGCGCCTTGACGCGTAGCAGAAGAACACTGCATTTGTTCAGGAAGTGGCGATTTGTACCGGATTGCGGGCCACGTTAAATAAACCGCTAAAGAGGTCAGGACGAGAAGGACTCCCTTTCGCTTGGCCGAACGGGAGTTTTTTTATGTGCCGTTCAGGAGGGCATGAGATGAGTGAGACTTGGAACAAGCGCACCAAATTGGTGCACGGCGGCACCCGTCGCAGCCAGTATAACGAGGTGAGCGAAGCAATTTTTCTGACGCAGGGCTTTGTTTATGACACGGCAGAGGCTGCAGAGGCGCGGTTTATTGAAACCGGCCCGGATGAATTCATCTATGCGCGCTATGGCAACCCAACGGTTGATATGTTTGAAAAACGCATCGCGATGCTGGAGGGGGCAGAGGATGCCTTTGCTACAGCATCCGGCATGGCGGCCGTCAATGGTGCGCTGTCCTCTTTGCTGAACGCAGGCGATCACATCGTTTCAGCCAAGGCTCTGTTTGGGTCATGTCTTTATATCCTTGAGAACATCCTGGCCAAAAACGGTGTTGAGGTCACGCTGGTGGATGGCACCGATCTTGAGGCCTGGCGCGTGGCTGTGCGTCCAGAGACCAAAGCGGTGTTTTTTGAAAGCATGTCCAACCCGACGCTGGAAGTGATCGATGTTGCGGCCGTGGCTGAAATCGCCCATGCGGTTGGGGCAACTGTGGTTGTGGATAACGTCTTTTCGACCCCGGTTTTCTCAAATGCGATTGCGCAGGGGGCGGATATTGTCATTTATTCTGCGACCAAACATATCGACGGGCAGGGTCGGGCGCTGGGTGGTGTTATTCTGGGCACCAAAGAGCTGATCCGCGGCACTGTTGAGCCCTATATGAAGCACACCGGCGGGTCGATCAGCCCGTTTAATGCCTGGGTGATGTTGAAAGGGTTGGAAACGATCACGCTGCGTGTGGGGGCACAATCCGAAAGCGCCTTGCAGATTGCCACAGCCCTGTCGGGGCATGCGGCGTTGGAGCGCACCATTTATCCGGGTCTGAAAGATCATGCGCAGAATGATCTGATCCAAACTCAGTTGGACGGCAATGGCGGCACTGTGTTGTCGCTGGATATCAAAGGCGGCAAAGACGCGGCGTTTAAGTTCCTGAACGCGCTGACCATTCCGGTGATTTCTAACAATCTGGGCGATGCGAAATCCATCGCAACCCATCCTGCGACAACCACGCACCAGCGCCTGTCTGATGAGATGAAAGAGGATCTGGGTATTACACCGGGTCTTGTGCGTTTCTCAGTGGGTTTGGAAGATGCTGAGGACTTGATTGCGGATTTGAAGCAAGCCCTTGACGTGTCTCAAGCGTAAGTTGTCGTAAAATAGATGTTTAAATAAACTTGTAAATGGGGGCTATATGCCCCCATTGGTATAAATAGGCATTTGACGAGAGTATTTATGCCTGCGTACAATTTTTCAGCGATTTTACGGTCGCATTTTTTTTGAAGTTACTTGTCTTAAACCTATATAGAAATCGAACAGGCATGCGAGGCCTTGAGAAAGAGCAAGGGGTAGTCCCAATGAATATGCATTCCCGATCCTCCAGTGAGGAGAGCCCGGACCGCGATGCCGCTACTGCAGCGCTGGAAACTTTGCGTGCCTGGGCGCACAAGGCAAGCGCGACTGAGATTGCAGAGCTGGATCCAGCCGTCGCACGTCTGTTGCCCGGGCAGGATGTGAGCAACTACCCAGACCTTTCCCGCCACTATCCTGAGGCTTTTGAAGTCACCCCGACCTACCGTGAAACGTTGCCTGATTTGCAGAATGGCCCCTCTAGCCTGATTAAGGGCGCAAAAGAGCAGATCCAGCATGTGGGAATTTCAAACTTTCGCCTGCCGATCCGTTTTGCGGGACGTGATGGCGGAATGCAGACGCTTGAAACAAGTGTGACGGGCACCGTTAGTCTGGACGCGGAAAAGAAGGGCATTAACATGTCCCGGATTATGCGCTCGTTTTATAAACACGCCGAAAAGACATTTAGTTTTGAAGTGATGGAAGCGGCGATTGAGGATTACCTGACCGATCTTGAAAGTCTGGACGCACGTTTGCAGATGCGCTTTTCCTTTCCGATGCGGGTTGAAAGCCTGCGTTCGGGGCTAAGCGGTTATCAGTATTACGACATTGCGCTAGAACTGATTGAGCGTGAGGGCCAACGACAGAAGATTATTCATCTGGATTACGTGTACTCCTCCACATGCCCTTGTTCACTGGAGCTGTCTGAACATGCAAGGCAGGCGCGTGGGCAATTGGCGACACCGCATTCGCAGCGCTCGGTTGCGCGGATTTCGATTGTAATTGACCCAGATGCAGACTGTTTGTGGTTTGAGGATCTGATCGATCATTGCCGCAAGGCTGTGCCGACCGAAACGCAAGTGATGGTGAAGCGTGAGGATGAACAGGCTTTTGCAGAACTGAATGCAGCGAACCCTATTTTTGTTGAGGATGCGGCGCGTCTGTTCTGTGAGGTACTGCAAAATGATTCGCGGATTGGGGATTTCCGGGTGATGGCAAGCCATCAGGAAAGCTTGCACAGTCATGATGCGATCAGCCTGCTGGTGCAGGGCGATACTTTTGCGGCGCAAAGTGTGGACCCCTGGCATTTTGGTACATTAATTCATCGCGGCTGAGTGTGATTTGCGCAGGCCGGTAAATTTACGCTGCATTGCGGCATTTTTATGCTGCAATACGCATTTCTCCTGTTAGTCTGGATTTGAGGCCTGTTGTTTGGGTCTTAGGTGCTAACGACTGAGGAATATGCCCTGCGTGATCCGTGCTTTGGATTTTGCGCAGGCACAAGGAGACATCGATGATCCGCTTTAATCCCTTTTCCGAACCAACAATGACACCTCAGGAATGGGCTGGGCTGCTGGCGGGACGTCAATTGCGCGCGTGGCGTGCGCTTGCTGACGCAACAGCGCAGCTGCCTTATCAGCAAATGCGTTATGCCCAATCCATGATGGAATTGCAGCGCGCGTTCTGGACTGTTCCTGACGCCGAGGCAGGGACTGAAGCGCCTAAAAAGGCCGCCGCCGCGCCTGCTGCAAAAACGAAGCCTGCTCCCAAACGCCGGGCCAAGCCAGCAGCAAAAGCGGCAGCAAAAACAACCACGAAATCTACGGCAGCTCAGCCTGCGACAAAAGCAGCGCCCAAACCTGCTTCTGTACAAACCAGTGCAAATACAAGCACGGCTCCAAAGAAAGCAACGACACGACGGGCTGCGCCAAAGGCTGCTGCGAAAGCAACAACAGCGGCTGCGAAACCGGCTTCACCGGCTGCTGCGAAACCTGCAGCGCCTGCGAGCACGAAAAAGCCTGCCTCTGCAGCCTCTGCAAAATTGGCGGCTGCGCCTAAATCTGCAGCGGCCAATCTGGCGGCAAACAGAGCCGCCACTGCAAGCAAAACAGCACCGTCTGAAGCAGGTTTTGCAACGAAACGGGAAAGTACACCGCAAAACACTGCTTCGGCACCAGCGCGTAAAAGCACCCGTACGCCGTCTGTGCCGCCTAAAATGCCCGCACAATCCGGCCCAAAGTCCTCTTGAAGGTGATTGCAACGGGTTGACAGCGCAGCTGCGTCACGCCAACGCTGCGCCTTATGTTGGATCTTCGTCCCGTTGGATATGTCATTGGCCTGCTGGTCATAATTCTTGGGGGAACCATGGTGTTCCCCTTGCTACTTGAACTGTATGACGGGCGAGGGCACTGGCCCGTATTTCTACAGAGCGGCGTGATCACCATTCTTGTGGGGGGGCTGTTGGCCCTGTCCTGTGCAAGCGGGATGAAACAGGGGTTGGATATCCGCCAGACCTTTTTGCTCACAACCGGGGTCTGGGCCGCATTGCCGGTTTTTGGCGCTTTGCCCTTGATCATGGGGGAAACAGATCTGCGATTTGTGGATGCGTTTTTTGAAGCGATGTCTGGCCTGACGACGACCGGGTCGACTGTTTTATCCGGATTAGATGATTTGCCACGCGGACTGCTGTTTTGGCGCGCGATTTTGCAATGGTTGGGCGGTATCGGGATTATTGTTGTGGCGATGGTGTTCCTGCCCGAGCTGCGGGTTGGGGGCATGCAGATCTTCCGCTCCGAAGGGTTTGATACCATGGGCAAAATCCTGCCGCGTGCTCAGGTGATCGCACGGCAGATTTCCTTGATCTACGTTGGCATAACATTGGCCTGTGCCATGGTTTATGGAGGATTGGGCATGGGGCCGTTTGATGCGCTGGCCCATGCGATGACAACGACGGCAACGGGTGGTTTCGCCAATTATGATGCCTCATTTGGGGCGTTTTCCGGGGCAACGGAGTATGCGGCTGTTGTTTTTATGATCCTCGCGGCGCTGCCGTTTGTGCGGTATGTGCAGCTGATCAACGGCAACAGCACACCGTTGTTCAAAGATGCGCAGATCCGTGGGTTTTTGCTGACCTGTGCGGTTTTGCTGGCAGTTGTTGCGCCGGTTTTGGTTGTGCAATCTGAACTGCCCTTTGAACAGGCCCTGCGGGAAGGGTTGTTTAACACTGTCTCTATCCTGTCGGGGACGGGCTATGCGAGCGCGGATTACATGGGATGGGGCAATTTCCTGATCATGGTGTTTTTCTTTATCGGTCTTATTGGTGGGTGTGCGGGATCAACGGCCTGCTCGGTAAAGATCTTCCGGTATCAGCTGTTGTTTGCTTCTATCCGGGTGCAAATTCAAAAAATCCGTTCACCCAATGGGGTCTTCTTTCCGCGCTATGAAGGGCGGCGCGTGGATGAGGATGTGCTCAGCTCGGTGATTTCCTTCTTTATGTTCTTCATCCTGACGCTGGGGGTCGTGGCCTGGCTGCTGGCGCTGACGGGGCTGGATTTTGTCACCGCAGTTTCCGGAGCTGCTACAGCGGTTGCCAATATTGGCCCTGGCCTGGGCGATACGATCGGGCCTGCCGGCAATTTTTCGTCCCTGAATGACACCGCCAAGTGGATTTTGATCGCGACCATGTTGATTGGCCGGTTAGAGCTGCTTGCGGTCTATGCCATCTTAACCATTCGTTTCTGGAGAGCTTAAATGCGCAAACCACTTGGTGCCCAAATCTCACACATGTTGAGCGATCACGGTGTCGAGGTCATCTTTGGGGTGCCCGGCGTGCACAATCAAGAGATGTACCGCGGCATTGATGAGGCGGGTATTCGCCATGTTTTGGCGCGCCACGAACAGGGCGCGGGGTTTATGGCAGATGGCTATGCTCGCGCCACGGGACAGCCGGGGGTGGCGTATGTGATCACGGGGCCGGGTTTGACGAATATCATGACGGCGATGGGGCAGGCCTATTCAGATTCTGTTTCGATGCTGGTTCTGTCTTCTTGCCTTGATGAAGTCGATGCACAGAGGGGGCAATTGCATCAGATGAAGGATCAGCGCGCGGCTGCGGAAACCGTGGCAGATTGGTCTGTGCAATGCGCAACACCTGCCAGCACCTACCGGATGATTGAACGGGCCTTTGAAGAGTTTGAACTGGAACGCCCACGCCCCAAACATATTCAAGTGACCCGTGGCGCGCTGGAGGCGGTTGCGGATCCAGCTGCACCGCCTGCAATGCCAGCCATGCGTGCAACCAGCGGTGCGCCGGATGTCGCCCCTGTGGTTTCGCTGTTGGGGATGGCCAAACGCCCACTGTTTATTCTAGGGGGCGGTGCGCAAAAGGTGCTGTGGCGCGATGTGTTGGAACCGCTGGGCATTGCGACCTTTACAACCATCGCCGGGGCGGGGGCTGTTGGGCTGGATTATGCGCTTGATTTTGGTAGCAGTTTGGCGCGTGGTAGCAGTGCAGATGTGATCGGATCGGCGGATCTTGTGGTGGCGATTGGCACGGAATTGGCTGAGGTTGATCTGTGGCGGGATCATCTGGGGCATACGGCGTCTTTGGTGCGGGTTGATCTCGATCCTGAGGTTCTTGCGGATGAGCATGCGGCGCAGATCAAACTGTGCAATGATGCAGAAAGCTTTGCCCGCGCCTTTTGGGACGCAACTAAAGACCGCCCAGCAGCGACGGGTTGGGATGCGGCAGAGGTGCAGACAGCACGTCAGCGTTGGCGCAGCGAAGTTGAGATGGAGCGTCCCGGCATTGTGGCGATTTGTGACGCGTTGCGGGCCGCGGTGCCACTGGATGCAATGATCTATTCAGACATGACCCAGTTTGCCTATGTGGCGAACGAGGTTTGGCCTATGTCACGCCCGAGGCATTGGCATCACCCTGCGGGTTTTGGCACGCTTGGCTATGCGCTGCCTGCTGCCATTGGCGGGGCTGTGGCACGGCCCGGAAAGCCAACGCTGGCGATTGCGGGGGATTATGGGTTTCACTATACCCTGCAAGAGCTGGGGGTTGCGGTTGAGCTTGGCCTGCCGTTGCCAATCCTTTTGTGGGACAACGCCCGTCTGAAAGAGATCGAGGAAAGCATGGAGCGTGCGCAGATCGCGCCCTTTGCTGTTGCTGCAAAAAATCCTGATTTCTGTAAACTGGCAGAAGCTTTTGGGGCAGCCTCTGTTGCGCCAACCACGTTGGAGGCGTTGCAAGAGGCCTTAAAGGCAGCTTTTGTGGCGGATGGCCCGACATTGATCTATATGACCCCAGCCCTGACGCAGGGCTGATAGGACTATAAAAACAAGGGGGGCTTGCGCTTTGTATTGCTACAATACGCAAGCTTGCTCTTGCATTGTACCAGGTTTACATACCCCCGAACTGTTAACCGCGAGCGCATGGAGAGTTTTGACGCATGCCCGTACTAGTGATGAAATTCGGCGGAACGTCCGTCGCCAATCTGGACCGCATTCGCCGCGCTGCAAAGCGTGTGGGTGTTGAAGTGGCAAAGGGCTATGACGTGATTGTCATCGTTTCTGCCATGTCCGGTAAAACAAACGAGCTGGTGGGCTGGGTCAACGAGACATCGCCCCTGTATGATGCGCGCGAATATGATGCGATTGTCTCCTCTGGTGAGAATGTCACAGCTGGTCTGATGGCATTGACCCTGCAGGAAATGGGCGTACCGGCGCGCAGCTGGCAGGGTTGGCAGGTGCCGCTGAAAACAGATAGCGCACACAGCCAAGCGCGGATTGAAGAGATCCCAACCGACAATCTGAATGGCCGTTTTAACGAAGGTATGAAGGTTGCTGTGGTTGCGGGCTTCCAGGGCATTAGCCCAGAGGGGCGTATCACCACGCTGGGGCGTGGCGGGTCTGATACCACAGCAGTAGCCTTTGCGGCTGCCTTTGGCGCGGAGCGGTGTGATATTTATACTGATGTGGACGGGGTTTACACCACGGACCCCCGGATCTGCACCAAAGCACGCAAACTGGATAAAATCGCCTTTGAAGAGATGCTGGAACTGGCGTCTTTGGGGGCCAAAGTCCTGCAGACACGATCCGTCGAGCTGGCGATGCGCTACAAGGTGAAGCTGCGCGTCCTTTCGAGTTTTGAAGAACAATCCGACGAGGCCGGAACGCTGGTCTGCGATGAGGAGGAAATTATGGAATCCAATGTAGTCAACGGCGTTGCCTATTCTCGCGATGAGGCAAAAATGACCTTGGTGTCGGTTGCAGACCGTCCGGGCATCGCGGCAACGATCTTTAACACCCTGTCTGATGCTGGCGTGAACGTTGATATGATCATTCAGAACATCTCTGAAGAGGGCCGCACGGATATGACCTTCTCATGCCCCACCGATCAGGTTGCACGCGCGGAACAATCGCTTGTTGCGATCAAGGATCAGGGTGAGCTGAATTATGCGGAACTGGTTGCAGATACGGATGTGGCCAAAGTGTCTGTTGTTGGCATTGGCATGCGCTCACAATCTGGTGTTGCAGCCAAGATGTTCAAAGTGCTGTCGGATGAAGGCATCAATATCAAGGTTATCACAACCTCTGAGATCAAAATTTCTGTTCTAATCGACCGGAAGTATATGGAACTTGCCGTGCAGGCGCTGCATGATGCGTTTGAGCTGGATAAAGCCAGCTAAGCCATTGGCTCCTTTGGGCGGTGGCACCGGAGGAGCTAATTTTGTTTAGATATTTGATTGCACTAATTTTCACCTTGGCTGGGACTGGCGTGCAGGCTGAGCCTTTATTCCCCAATTCTGTCGTGTCCAATGACCTTGAATTTATCAAGGTGAGTGACCCCAGCGCGCTTGCGTCTTTGGCACTTGTGGGGCGGGACAGACGCGAAATGCCGGGCAAAGCCACACCGGGCTTGTTTTCCGATAACGTGTTTATTTTTGAGGCCAGCTACAGTGATGGTGCAGTACTAGAATTCTGGGCGCACCGGCGTTTTAAAAGTGAGGCGCGTGCGTTGAAAACGGTCGCACCCGTGGCCTGTGCGGTTGGGCGTTTGCCGATTAAGATGCGGCAACATCTGGATCATGTGGTGTTGCACACAGGGGATCACACGGCACATGCCGAAGATCTGGGACGGTTTTTCATGATCTATGAGAAAAACGTTGCGAAACGCCTGCGTACCCATGATCTGGATGAGACGGTGTTCCATGAAAGTGTTCATGCAACACTTGATGTGCCCCATGCCAAAAGCAGAGCCTGGCGGCGGGCTCAACAACGGGATCAGGCGGTGTTGACCGCTTATGCGGCAGACCATCCCAAAGGCGAAGATCTGGCTGAGACAGCGCTTTTTGCCTATACGCATTTCAAAACACCGGGACGATTGCCGGATGAGGTGACGGTGGCGATGACGCAGCTTGTGCCTGCGCGGTTAAAGGTGCTGGAGAAGATTTTACCTCTCAAAACGGCAAGAGATGGCGGATCAAGTCACTGCCGTTGAACCAAGCTTGCGCAAATTGGCGGCTTGTACCTTTCGAATTTTCCTGCAAAATTACCATATATAGTATTTGCTCTGCAATGGGGTGCCAAAATCATGTCCGAGACAACAGAAAGCGAGAGCCGAAAACTGCTTGGTCGGTTGCGTGAGGCGTTGGCAGCTGAGGATGCTGGTCAGGAACGGTTGAACAAGATCACGGGCCTGATTGCCGATAGCATGGGGACGGAAGTCTGTTCGATCTATCTGTTTCGTGATGCGGAGACCTTGGAGCTTTGTGCGACCGAAGGTTTGAATGTTGAATCCGTGCATGAAACCCGTCTGCGCATCGGTGAAGGTCTTGTGGGCCGGGTCGCAAAGACCGCAAAGGTGATAAATACGCCTGACGCGCCTAATGCCAAAGGGTTCCGTTATATGCCGGAAACCGGCGAAGAGCGGTTTTCAGCCTTTTTGGGGATTCCGGTGCAACGCTTGGGCGAGATGCTGGGCGTTTTGGTTGTGCAATCGCGTGAGGCACGCGAATATTCTGCTGATGCGGTCTATGCGCTGGAAGTTGTCGCGATGGTTCTGGCAGAGATGACCGAGCTTGGCGCCTTTGTCGGGGAAGGAGCCGCGATGTCTCCGTTGCATCAACGCCCGGTGCAGATCCCCGGTGTTTCTGCGCAGGAAGGTGCCGCAGAGGGGCACGTGTGGCTGCATGAACCCCGCGTGATTGTCACCAATCCAATTGCGGATGATCCAGAGAAAGAACTGGAACGTTTGAACGATGCGGTGGAAGAGCTGCGTGTTGGCGTCGACAAAATGCTGGAGATGTCGCAAAGCGGTGACAAAGAACAGTTAAAGGTTCTGGAAGCCTACCGTATGTTTGCCAATTCCAAAGGCTGGATGCGCCGGATGGAGGAAGACATTGCGCGCGGTCTGAGTGCTGAGGCGGCTGTTGAAAAGGAACAATCCGTTGCACGCGCACGGCTGTCGCAGGTGCAGGATTCTTATCTGCGCGAACGACTGAGCGATCTGGATGATCTGTCCAACCGCTTGCTGCGAATTTTGACCGGGCAGGGCAGTGAGACGGGGGTCGAGTTGCCAGATGATCCTATTTTGGTTGCCCGCAATATTGGTCCAGGCGAGTTGCTGGAATATGGTCGCTCGCTACGGGGGATCGTGCTGGAAGAGGGGTCTGTTGGATCTCATGCTGCGATTGTTGCGCGGGCGCTGGCGATACCACTTTTGGTGCAGGCGCGTCGTGCCACAACCGAAGCCTTGAACGGTGATCATATCATGGTTGATGGCGACAGTGGTCTTTTACATTTGCGCCCGGATGAGAGCGTAAGTGCTGCCTTTCGCGATAAAATCGCAATGCGCGCCCAAGCCAATGAGCGGTACGCATCCATTCGTGAAAAGCCTGCGGTGACCAAAGATGGCGCGCGTATTAAGCTGTTGATGAATGCAGGGTTGATGGCGGATCTGCCTTCGCTGGAAACATCCGGGGCCGAAGGGGTTGGACTGTTTCGCACCGAATTGCAATTTCTGACTCAAAATAAAATGCCGAAACGATCAGATCTGGTGGCGCAATACAAAAAGGTATTGGATTCCAGCAAAGGCAAACGGATTGTGTTTCGCACGCTGGATATCGGTTCAGATAAGGTTTTACCTTATATGACTCCCACGGATGAGCCAAACCCGGCGCTGGGCTGGCGTGCGATCCGGGTTGGGCTGGACAAGCCGGGTGTGATGCGGATGCAGCTGCAGGCCTTAATCCGGGCAGCAGAGGGGCGGCCGCTTACGATCAAATTCCCATTTATTGCCCAAGCAGATGAATTCCGTATGGCGCGGGCTGAAATTGATAAGACACTGGAACGCGAACGGATCTTGGGTCACACTTTGCCAGAGCGGTTAGAGGTGGGAGCGATGCTGGAAACGCCTTCTATGGCGTTCTCTCCGCAGAAGTTCTTTGATGATGTGGATTTCCTGTCCATCGGTGGAAATGATCTGAAACAGTTCTTTTTTGCAGCGGATCGCGAAAATGAACGGGTGCGAAATCGCTATGATACGCTGAACGTTAGTTTCTTAAGCTTTATTGAGCGCATCGTAGAGCGCTGTGAAATTTCCAGCACACCGCTGAGCTTTTGTGGTGAGGATGCTGGTCGCCCCATCGAGGCTGTATGTTTCGCAGCGATGGGGCTACGAACACTGTCGATGCGTCCGGCGTCGATCGGGCCTGTAAAATCACTGTTAATGCGGGTTAATCTGGATGATCTTCGCGCAATCATTTCCAGCGCGCGGCACCGGGGTGTTCAATCCGTGCGCCCGGCGATCATGGATTACCTGCGCGAGGTGTAATGTGCGGCCTGCAGATCTGCTTCTGCAGGCTGTTTTTAGGGACCGGCTGCGGAGACCGGTGCGTAAACCCTCATAGGTTTTTAGATCGGCAATCCGCGCAGCCCTGTGATCAGGTCTTCAATCGTGTTTGTGCGCTCCTTAAAAGAGGTTTTTGCGCGGCTGACTTTGTGTTTCCAGCAGCGTTGATTAACCGATTTCTGTTCGCACCAAGGCAAGAAAGGCTTTTAACGCGTTTGATCGCAATTGGCCGGAAGGGGTGACTGTATAAATCCCACCTGTGCGCAGGGACCATTCCGGCAATAGTTGTACAAGAGCACCCGTGGCCAGCTGATCCTGAACCAGAATATCAGGCAATATTGTGAAGTACCGCCGGGATTGAACTGCTGCCAGAACGGCCATGGTGATGTTCATTTTTACGACGGGGTTGAGGAGCACATCGCAAATGTCGTGATCCTGAGTAAAGCGCCAGGGCGCGATTTCGGCGACAGCGGTGTTGAGTATAAGCGGTATCTGAGTCAGATCTTTGGGGTGTGAAATCTCATGATCCGCTGCAGTGGCGGGTGCTGCCACGACAATTTCACGGAAAGTGTTGATTTTGCGGGCCACGTTGCCAGTTTCACGAAGCCAGCCGATCTGAAAGCTGAGGTCCAGACGTTCACTGATCAGATCCTGTCGTTCATCGCTCAGTAATAGGTCCACTTGCACCTGCGGGTACATCTCCTGAAACCGGGTGACCAATGGGCTAATGAAATCCAAACCAAAATCAACTGGGGCTGTAATGCGCAATAACCCGCGAGGTGTTTGATCGCGTTCTGCGACTTGATCAAAGGCATTTTCAACGGTGGTTAGTGCGCCACGCGCACTTGAATACAGCAGGTTGCCTGCCTCAGTTGGGGCAACTCTGCGGGTGTTGCGCAACAAAAGGGATTGTCCAATGTCAGTTTCCAGCATTTGTATTTGCTTGCTCACCACGGCTTTGCTGACGCCAAGGCGCTCGGCGGCGGCGGTGATCGTTCCTTCTTCTACAACAGCAGTGAAGTAGAGCAATCTGTTTAAGTTTGGGCGCATTTTGTCATCTTTTTGCTGACAGTGAATTTCATTAATATCTGTATATTTGACAAAGGCAGACGTCTACCTTGAAGACACAGAAACAGGAGGTGTACATGCCGCGGAAGTTCACCATCATTTACGATACCTATTGTGGCTGGTGCTATGGCGCAGCGCCGGTTTTTGATGCCCTACTTGACACGGGGGCTGAGGTTGAGGTGCTGCATCGGCATCTGTTTCAGGGCAGCAATGCGCCCAAGATGTCAGAAGGCAAAGGGGATTATATCTTAAAAGCTGATGCGCAGATCGCGGCATTGACCGGGCAGACCTTCAGCCAGACCTATGCCGAGAAGGTCGTGATGTCGGGCAAGGAAGTCTTGGAATCTGGATATACAGCACAGGCAGCGGCGCTTGTACATGATCAAGGCGCGCGGCGTGAGTTTGAAATTCGCCACAAACTGGAAGTGCTGCGTTACATTGATGGCGTGTCTGCCCAAGATCGTGACGCGGTTGTAAGTGCGCTTGTGGATCTGGGGATTGAACCTGCTGAAGCTGAAAAGATTGGTACCCCAGAACTGGCAGAACGCGCGCAGGTTCTTTCGCGCAAAGCGGATCAGTTGATGCAAGAGATGGGATCTTTTGGCGTGCCAACGGTTCTATCACATGATGAAACTGGAACCGAAATTGTGAATCACAGTGCCTTTTATGGCAATCCCAGCGGTGTTTCTACACTGCTGTCTTAAAACGAAATATCAATTGATTGGAGTGTTCCAATGACTTTTACACGACGTGACACGTTGCGTGGCCTAATGGTGATCCCGCTTGTTGGGGCCATGGGCACGGGGCTGCAGGCGGCAACGCCAATTCAATGGGCGGATTTCAGATCTGACCAAAATGATTTCTTTCGTGCGCCAGTTCTGTTGACCGGGCAGGAAGAGGCGATTTTGCTGGACGGGACTTTTAACTTTCCGTCCGGTCGGGCGCTGGTTGAGCAGATCCGGGCCAGTGGCAAACGATTGAGCACTATTTTTGTCAGCTGCAATGACCCAGATTACTATTTTAGCCTGACTGAGGTTGTAAAAGCCTTTCCTGAGGCGCGTGTGATTGCAGCTCCCGATACTATTGCGCTGATCAAGAAGAAAGCGCAGGGAAAGCTGGATGTATGGGGCCCACGCCTTGGTGAAAATGGTCCGCAAACTCTGGAAGAACTGGTTATTCCTGAACCGTTTGATGGGGATCACCTGGAACTGGAAGGTACACGGATCGACATTGTGACCTCTACGACAATGGCGGACCGGCGGTACCTGTGGGTGGAAGACCTACAAGCCGTGTTTGGCGGGGTTTATGCGTTTCAAGGATTGCATGTCTGGGTCGCGGATACGCCAACGCCAAAGGAACGCGCGAACTGGATTGCTGAGCTGGATACGCTGATCGCCTTAAATCCAAAGATTGTCGTTGCGGGTCATGCGCGCGAAGGCGGCAACAACGGTGTGGAAAGCCTTGTTTTTACTCGTAACTATCTGCGTGTTTTTGAGGAAGAGCTGGCAAAAGCATCTGACAGCGCTGCGCTGATTGCGGCAATGCAAGCGCGTTTCCCTGAATTGGGTCTTGGCGCAGCCCTTGAGATTGGCGCGAAAGTTGCAACTGGCGAGATGAAATGGGGCTGAAGCCGCAAGGGGCATCGGTTAGCGGGACCGATGCCAGAATTGACAGGTAATAAGGATTTAAATCCATGAACATTCTATTGATTGGTGCCTCCGGTATGGTTGGCAGTCGTGTGTTGAGCGAAGCGGTCGCGCGCGGACATTCTGTTGTCGCGGCGGGTCGGAATCCTGATAAAATTGAACAACAAGATGGTGTACGTGCGATTGCGCTTGATGTTGAAGACACTGACGCAGTGCTTGCTGAGGCGGCAAACGCAGATGTGGTTATTTCTGCTGTCAGCCCGCGCAACTCTGGTGATGCGATTCAGGATGCGATCAACTTTACCACTGTGTTGATCAAAGTGTCCGAGCAGACCGGCAAGCGGATTTTGATGGTGGGGGGCGGTTCTTCTTTGGTGATGCCAGATGGTACAAGCGCATTAGAGCTGACGCCTGATTTCATCCTGCCTGAGGCCACAGGAATGCGCAAAGCTTACGCGATGATGGTGGATGCCGATATCGATTTCACCGTACTTGCCCCGGGTGGCATGATCGAACCAGGGGACCGCACAGGGGAGTTCCGCACGTCTGGTCGGGTAATGTTGACCAACGCGGAAGGCGGCAAAAGCCGTATTACTGCCGAAGACTATGCAATCGCGATGCTGGATGAGGTTGAAAACCCCAAACATTACCGATCAATCTTTAACGTTGCCTATTAAGCAGTAAAATCGCCCCTCCTTTGGGGTGTACATGTTTTATAATAACCATTTATGGCGCTATGTCTCTGGCATAGCGTCATTTTTCATGGTTATCTATTTTGACTGTGCTTTTTCTTTTGGCACCTATGCTTTGCCTATTGCTATTTTGCGACAAGTTTTGTCGTTTTTGTTCGCATCTTTGGCAAGTTGTTATTTTGTATTGATTAGCAAAGGTTCGCGCGTTTTAACTTGGCTTAAGGATCAATGGTCTCCGCTTAAGAGAGACACAATTGACAAAACAGGGGGTCGTGTGACCGAAGGTAATACTGACGCGGCATTCGTTGAATTCCAACGTGTGCAAAAGTCTTACGACGGGGAAAACCTTGTTGTAAAAGATCTGAACTTGGCGATGCCAAAGGGCGAATTTCTCACCATGCTGGGGCCATCAGGGTCTGGTAAGACCACGTGTCTTATGATGCTGGCAGGCTTTGAAACAGCGACGCATGGTGAGATTTTGTTGGATGGGCGGCCCATCAACAATATCCCACCGCACAAACGTGGCATCGGGATGGTGTTTCAGAACTACGCGCTGTTTCCGCATATGACCGTCGCCGAGAACCTGTCGTTTCCGCTGGAAGTCCGTAAAATGGGCAAATCTGAGCGGGAAGAAAAGGTGCATCGTGCGCTTGATATGGTGCAGATGGGGGCTTTTGGGAATAGACGTCCGGCGCAGTTGTCAGGGGGGCAGCAGCAGCGGATCGCCCTTGCTCGTGCTTTGGTGTTTGAACCTGAACTGGTGCTGATGGATGAACCTTTGGGTGCGCTTGATAAGCAGCTTAGAGAGCATATGCAGTTTGAGATCACCCGTCTGGCCCATGAGTTGGGCATCACGACGGTTTATGTTACCCATGATCAGACCGAGGCGTTAACTATGTCAGATCGCGTTGCTGTGTTTGACGATGGGCGCATTCAGCAATTGGCCCCACCGGATGAACTGTATGAAGCGCCTGAAAACAGCTTTGTGGCGCAGTTCATTGGTGAAAATAACACGCTAGAGGGCGTCGTGACCGCCATTCGGGATGATACATGTGTCGTACGACTGGATGATGGGTCTGAAATAGATGCAACACCTGTCAACGTGCAGGAAGTGGGGCAGCGCACCAAGGTCTCTATTCGTCCAGAGCGTGTGGAGTTTAACAAAGACCGTTTGCACGCGGATGCGCATACATTGAAGGCGGTTGTAAAGGAATTCATCTACATGGGAGATGTGTTCCGGTTTCGCATGTCGGTTGCGGGCAATGATGATTTCATTGTCAAAACTCGGAATGCGCCAGACGCTGTGCGCCTGAGCCCGGGCCAAGAAGTAGAGATTGGCTGGCTGACACGGGATTGCCGGGCGCTTGACGCCTGAGCAGAGTTTTAACGACCAGCCGATGAAACCCGTGCATCGGTTGCAGACCTAAACCTACGGGAAATCACTGGGAGTCGCAGATGAAATCAACCAGAACCCTTCTGACTGCAGCCGCCGCTTTGGCAACTGCTGCAGGGAGCTTGAGCGCGGAAGAGATGACCATTGTGTCGTGGGGCGGCGCATATGCAAAATCACAGCTGAAAGCCTATCACGAACCCTATTCTGAAAAGACTGGCATCACCATTTTGAATGATGACAGTTCAGCGGAAGCAGTGGCCAAGCTGCGTGCGATGAATGAAGCGGGGAACATCACGTGGGACGTTGTGGATGTGGTTGCCTCTGATGCAATCCGTCTGTGTGATGAAGGTCTGGCGCTTGAAATCGATGCAGATACGCAGCTGGCAGCTGCGCCAGATGGCACATCCGCGTCAGAAGATTTCGGTGACCTTTTGGTCAGCGAGTGCTTCATTCCTCAGATCGTTTATTCAACCACATTTGGCTATCGTACAGATCTGGTTGGTGACACGCCGCCCGCAGATGTGTGTGCGGTCTTTGATCTGGACGCTTACCCCGGCAAACGCTCACTGGAAAAGCGCCCCATCGGCAATATGGAATGGGCCTTGTCATGTGATGGCGTTGCCAAGGATGACATCTATGATTTGCTTGAGACGGCTGAAGGTCAGGATCGCGCTTTGGCGAAACTGGATACCATCAAAGACAGCGTGATCTGGTGGTCTGCCGGCGCGGATACGCCACAGCTGCTGGCGGATGGTGAAGTTGTGATCGGATCAACCTTCAACGGCCGTTTGTTCAGCCTGATTGAAGAGCAAGATCAGCCTGTTGCCATGCTTTGGGATGCGCAGGTGTTTGATCTGGACGGTTGGATTATTCCTGCAGGTCTAAGCCCCGAGCGGGAAGCACGTGCGCTGGAATATGTAAAGTTTGCGACAGACACGCAGCGTCTGGCAGATCAGGCGAAGTATATTTCTTATGGTCCGGCGCGTGCCTCTTCTGCGCCGCTGGTTGGTCAGCATGCTGAACTGGGGATCGATATGGCGCCTCACATGCCAACAGATCCGAAGAATGCGCAGAACACTTTCCTGTTCAACTATGAGTTCTGGGCGGACTATCGTGATGATATCGACGCAAAGTTCCAGGCTTGGTTGGCGAAATAAGCCTTTGAGCTGAAAATTTTTTCCGGGGCGGTACGCGTCCGCCCCGGATACTTGAAAGTATGAGGCAACAATGACAGACGCAGGCAGCTCTACCGGCCCGATGCGCGCCGCTGATGGCACCCCGTTAAAGCAATCGCTTGCACGGTCTTTGCGCCGCCAGAAACTGCGTGCTTTGATGCTGATCGCACCGCTTCTGGTGTTTGTGATGCTGTCCTTTATTATTCCAATAGCCTCTATGCTGTTTCGTTCCGTGGAAAATAGCATTGTGTCAGAAACGCTCCCGCTGACGGTTGAAGCGTTGCAGGATTGGGATGAACACGCTGGTACATTGCCAGACGAGGCGGTTTATGACGCTTTTGTGCGTGATATGATTGTTGCCATTGAAGCAAAGAAACATACACGCCTTGGATCTCGCCTGAACTACGAAGAGACGGGAATGTCATCTATGTTCCGTCGGTCCGGGCGTAAGATCAAGCGGCTTGATCCTGACACAGATGGCCCTTTTAAAGAGCAGCTTATCGATATCCACAAAGGGTGGGGTGAGGTTCAGACGTGGAGCACCATCAAAACCCATTCCCCAGAGCTGACCAACGGGTATTTTCTGAATGCCATTGATATGCAGCGCACCGCCGAAGGTGCACAGGCCCAACCGGAAGATAAACAGATTCTGATCCGGCTGTTTGGCCGCACGCTGTTTATGTCGCTTGTCATTACCGGGTCGTGCATCCTGTTGGCTTATCCGGTGAGTTATTTGCTCGCCACCTTGCCGATGCGTACATCAAACCTGTTGATGATATTGGTGCTTTTGCCGTTTTGGACCTCGCTCTTGGTACGCACCTCTGCCTGGAAAGTGATGCTGCAGCAGCAGGGGGTGATCAACGAGACCTTGGTATGGCTTGGCTTTATCGCGGATGATGCGCGGCTGGTTATCATCAATAACCAGATTGGTACGATTGTTGCGATGACCCATATTTTGCTGCCGTTTATGATCTTACCGATGTATTCGGTGATGCAGACCATTCCGATTACGTATTCACGGGCGGCAAAATCGATGGGAGCCACCAATTGGACGACGTTCTGGCGGATTTACTTCCCACAGTCGGTGCCTGGTATCGGGGCGGGGGCAATTCTCGTGTTTATCTTGTCAATCGGATACTACATCACCCCTGAGATCGTAGGCGGCACCAAAGGCGTCTTTATCTCGAACCGGATTGCCTATCACATCTCGTCCTCGCTGAATTGGGGGCTTGCTGCAGCGCTTGGAAGCATTCTGTTGGCTGTGGTGCTGCTGTTGTACTGGGTCTACGACAAGATCGTGGGCATCGATAATGTGAAACTGGGATAAATTTAATGGCTGCACTTACTCCAATTTCACGCAAACCTCTGTCTATGGTGCTGCCAAGCGTAGCAGGTATGGGGGCTTTGATCGGGGTCTTTATCGGGGCTGGCAATGGGTCTGTCGCTCTTGGTCTTGTGGCCGGGGCAGCCGTTGTGACGGCGCTTGCCTGGGTCTTTGTAACTTATCTGCAGAATGAGACACTGGCACGCTGGGGCAGTGTTATTGGTTTCGGCGCTTTGGGCTTTGTGTTTGCCGGCGCGCTGGGCGCGCTTTTGGGCCTGATGGGCGGGTGGTTGATCGGCTGGTTTATCTACTGGCTCTATGAGGGGCGATATCGCCGGAAACTGCTGCCTTATCTGACGCCAAAACAGGTATTTTTTCATTACCTGTTTCGTGTGATCTGTGGTTCGATTTTTGTATTTCTGGTGACACCTATTCTGGTGGTCTTGCCGCTATCATTTAATGCGCAGGATTTCTTTACCTTCACGCCTGAAATGCTGCGGCTGGATCCTGAAGGGTATTCGCTGAAACACTACCGGGATTTTTTCACCAACAACGAATGGCAGCGCAGCTTTAAGAATTCTTTGATTATTGCACCGCTTGCAACGTTGATTTCGGTATCTCTTGGCACGCTTGCAGCCATTGGGTTGAGCCAGTCCCATGTTCCGGGGCGGCGATTGATTATGGGGATTCTGATTTCCCCGATGATCGTGCCTTTGATCATATCTGCGACAGGTATGTTCTTTTTCTACAGCGATATTGGTCGCTTTCTTGAAGGCAGCCTCGGACTTAACAAAACCTTTGTTGGGTATCTCAAAGTGGTTTTGGCCCATGCGGTATTGGGTATTCCATTTGTGATCATCACCGTAACCGCAACCTTGGTGAGCTTTGATCGCTCTCTGACGCGCGCAGCCGCCAATATGGGGGCAGGACCTGTACGGACATTTTTCAAAATTCAAATGCCGCTGATCCTGCCAGGGGTGATCTCAGGTGGGCTTTTTGCTTTTATCACTTCATTTGATGAGGTTGTGGTTGTTCTGTTTGTGGGATCAACCAACCAAAAGACGCTCCCCTGGCAGATGTTTACGGGGCTGCGTGAGCAGATCAGCCCAACCATTCTTGCTGTGGCGACAATCCTTGTTGTTTTATCCATCGCTTTGCTGACCACGGTTGAACTGTTACGACGTCGTTCTGAGCGTTTGAGAGGACTGTCGCCAAGCTGATACATCCTTGTAATGCTGACCTATGACGCCAAGCGAATCATCTGTTTCTCTGGTAGGTATAATGACTTTCGCGTGATATAAGCCTATTTTGACGATACCTTTAATTTGAAAATTCGAAATACTCAGACCTAAATTCAACGCATTTTAAAGTGTGCAAAGGCTGTAATTTTAGGTGTTCGCTGCCATGAGGATGTCAAATTTCCATTTGATATCAAAGCATAACTGTAAATAAGTGTCAGTGGTCGTGATGACGTATCGCCATTTCCTATAGAAAGTACGTAAAGGTATTTTTACAAAGCATATTTTGCGGCAAAGTTTCTTTAAGGAAGTGCTGTCTAGCTAAGGATTATCCCCGCGCGTGGGCGCTGGGAGGGGAAACTGTACTTAGATAGAGAGCACTACATATGACCAGCTTTTCACGCCGTACACTGCTACAAGCCACAGCTGCAATTGCAGCGTCACCCGTCCTGATGCAAGCCAAGGCAGCTTATGCTGCTGCTGCGTATCATTTTGTTCGTATCGAAGGTCTTGCAGAGCAGGCCGTCGGCGAAATCGTTCTGAAAGAACTGTATCGCCGTGCTGATATGGATATCACAATTACCGCAATGCCGGGCCGTCGCGCGCTGCAAGAAGCTGCTTCTGGGAATAAAGATGGCGAAACCCTCCGTGTTTATGCGCTGGGTGAGAATAAACCTTCGCTGATCCGCTTGGAAACGCCTCTGTCCAGCCTGCAAACTGTTGCCTTTTCCAAAAAGGGCGCGGATATTTCGCTGAGCTCAAAAGAAGATCTGGCAAACTATCGCAACATTATGGTCAAAGGTGTGCTGCATACTGAGGCGATCACCAAGGGTATCAATGGTGTGCAATCTGCGACCGACGCAAGTTCTATGTTCAAAATGGTGAAAGTTGGCCGCGCAGATCTGGCCTTGACCAGTGGCTTTGACGGTTTGGTTTGGGTTGAACGTTTGGGATATGGCAACGACATCGAAGTGGTCAATCCTGTACTGAACGACCAGCCTTTGTATCACTATGTTCATGAAAGCAAGCGCGGTGTGCTTGACGTTCTGGAGCCGCTGGCAGCTTCCCTTGAAGCTTCAGGTGAGTTGAACGAAATCCGCTCATCAGCGGAGCAGGCGTTCCTGTCCGAGCTCTAATTTTCGATGTTTAAAAGGGGCAGCTTCTTAGAGGCTGCCCCTTTATTTTAAAGCACTAACGGACCGCTTCAATGGGACCCTCAGCACTGCCAGAGATGAACTGTGCGACATAGGGATCACCGCTTGCATCCATATCTGCAACAGGGCCAGTCCATTTGATGACACCTTCATGGAGCATGGCCACGTTATCGGCAATCGCGCGTACTGATGTCATGTCATGCGTGATGGTCATCGCAGTTGCGCCCATTTCGACAACAATTTCACGGATCAGATCATTGATCACACCTGACATGATCGGATCTAGCCCGGTGGTTGGCTCGTCAAAAAAGATAATCTCTGGATCTGCTGCAATGGCGCGGGCAAGGCCTACACGCTTTTGCATGCCACCTGACAGCTCAGCGGGCAACCGATCTGCAACATCAGCCTTTAGCCCCACGCGCCTTAATTTATCAATTGCGATCTCGCGGGCTTCGTCTTTGGGCCGTTTGAGTGATCCACGCAGTAGGCGAAAGGCGACATTTTGCCAAACTGGCAGAGAGTCAAAAAGGGCAGCGCCCTGAAACAACATGCCAAAGCGGGCCAGAAATGCGTCACGGTCGCCTTGTTCGGCTGGTTTTCCATCCACATAGATTTTACCGTGATCGGGTTGGATCAAGCCAAGAACAGATTTCAGGGCGACGGATTTCCCAGTTCCTGAGCCCCCGATGATGACCATCGAGGTTCCTTTGGGAATTTCCAGTGTGAGGCCCCGGAGCACCTGATTGGAACCAAAAGACTTATGGACGTTCTCAAGACGGATCATAGGGAAAAGAACACTCCTGTGAGCGCAAAGTTTGCTGCAAGTATCAAGACTGCCGCTGCTTCAACTGAGCCTTTTGTTGCGCGTCCCACACCCTGTGCACCACGCCCTGAGTTCATCCCATAATAGCATCCCATTAAGGCAGCGATTGTGCCAAAGGCTGCGCCTTTAGCAAGCGAAGAGATGATATCGCGCAATTCAAGGAAATTGACGGTATTCTTGAGATAGGCAGCAGGGTTAAAGCCCAGACTTTGCGTTGAGACCACATAGCCCCCCGCGATCCCAATGATATCACCAACCGCGACCAAAGCAGGCACGGTCAAAAGGGCCGCCAGTACGCGTGGCGCGACAAGATATTTCATTGGATGCGTAGATAGGGTGACCAGTGCATCAATCTGTTCGGTCACCTTCATCGTCGCAATTTCTGCAGCAATAGAAGAGGTCACGCGTGCAGCGATCATCAGGCCTGCAAGAACGGGCCCCAGCTCTCGCACCATTCCAATTGCGACGATCTGTGGAACCACGGCTTCGGCATTAAATCGCGCCCCACCAGAATAGATCTGTAGGGCCAAGGCCCCGCCAGTGAACACGGCAGTCAGGCCCACAACCGGGAGGGACAACCAGCCGACCTGCAACAAGGCAATCAGAAATTCCCGAGGGTAAAATGGCGGACGCAGCATATGGCTGAAGGTTGACACGGAAAACAGCATCACCCGCCCGATTGAAGCCAAAGCAGCCATGGTGGCACGACCTAGACGGGCAAGAAGTGTCAGGGGGAACATCAGGGAAATTAACCTTTGTAGGTGCGGGCGTAGCGTTGCCCCAGTGAGGTTAAGATTTCATAGCCAATGGTTCCAGCAGCTTCCGCCACCACGTCAACTGTTTGGGTTTCTGTCAGCAGACCTAGGGTATCTGGAACGACCTCTAAATCAGTGACATCCACGGTGATCAGATCCATTGAGACCCGCCCCACAATCGGGCAGGGGGTTTGACCAGAAAATGCCTGAATGCCGCCAGATCCCATCGCACGGATCAACCCATCCGCATAGCCAGCTGCGACAGTTGCAATCCGAGAGGGGCGTTTGGCTGTCCATGTGTTGCTGTAGCCGACAGTTTCCCCTTCGACGACGTCGCGGACCTGTATCACCGGTAAATCCACCGTGACGACGGGCATTGCTTCGGTGAAGGGGGCGCCGCCATAAAGGCCGATACCGGGGCGGCAGAGGTCAAAGTGATACTTTTGTCCGAGCAGCAGGCCACCGGTTGCGGCGAGCGAACGTGGCACCTCTATACCGTCGGTAAGTTCGTGAAACACCTTCAGCTGCTGCGCATTCATTGGATGATCAGGTTCATCAGCGCAGGCCAGATGTGACATCAGCAAAACCGGACGTTGGCTAAGGGCAATTTCAGCCACTGCGGCCCATTCACCGGCTTCCATACCCAGACGGTTCATACCGGTGTCGAGCTGGATACCAAAAGGATGACCCGGCAGAGCTTCAAAATGGCGCAAAAGTTGATCAAGGGAGTTTAGCATCGGTGTAAGCTGAAACTCTTTCAACAGTTTGGTGTCGCCCTCCATATGGCCAGAAAAGACCGAAATGCCGGGGCCTTCGCCAATGGCCCGGCGCAGGGCGATCCCTTCTTCTGCAGCGGCCACAAAGAAATTGCGCGCCCCAGCAACAGCCAGCGCTTTGCCAGCGCGGCCTGCATCAATGCCATAACCATTTGCCTTGACCACTGCGGCGGTTTCGCAATTGGTCTTTGCATCCAAAGAGCGCCAGTTGGTGACGAGCGCATCGAGATCGATTGTCAGTTTTGCCGTACTCATGCCCCTGTTCATGACATCTGCGCGTGGCAGGTCAAGTGGAATGTTTGTACGCACACAGCATGAGCGGGATCGCTGACCTATTTTATAAGCAATGCGTGCGTGTAGGGGGGCACATCGTTGACAGAAATCCGTAAAGGGCGGTTAGATTAACCGGCAAACTTGATAGGAGCGGTCATGGAACTGACGCATATTCTTGCCTTTAATCTTGCACTTTTTGCGGCGATGATCAGCCCCGGTCCGGCGTTTCTGGTGGTGGTGCAGAATACATTGTCCTCTGGGAGACGGGCGGGCAGCGCAACCGGGTTTGGTTTGGCTTGCGTTGCTGCTCTGTGGACGACAGCTGCCTTACTGGGGTTAGATGTTGTTTTCACGCTGTTTCCCTGGGCCTATGTGGTGGTGAAAACGATTGGTGCGCTATACTTGTTATATGTCGCCTATGCCACATGGCAAAGTGCGTGTAAGCCGGTGGTCGATCACGCAAAGCCGATGCATCATGCCTTTCGTCAGGGCTTGATGGTCAATGCATTGAATCCAAAATCGGTGTTATTTGCAGCTGCGGTTTTGGTGGTGATCTTTCCCTCAAATATGAGCCTGTTGGAAAACGGCTTTATTATTGCGAACCACTTGATACTAGAAATTATCTTTTACACGGCGTTGGCCTTCTTCATGAGCCGCCCAGCAGTGAGCAAAGGGTATCTGGCTGCAAAACTATACATCGACCGCTGTTCAGCGGTGGCTTTAGGCTTGCTGGGCGGACGGTTGCTGATTGGTAAGTGAAAGGAGTAACTGGTCTCAGATGTAAAAAATTGATTAAAAATAGAGGATGACAGGTATGAATTTAATTGCAGAGGTGAACAGGTGTTGGAGCTGGACAGGGCTTCAAGCTGTTTCCGTTGAGGCAATGAACAGCTTTGGAAACCTGCTGATTTGTGATGCGCAGGGACAATATCGGCGTATTTGTCCGGAGGAACTCACATGTGAAATCGTGGCAAGCTCGGCGCAAGCTCTGTCAGAATTATGGTCTCACGAGGACTTTGTGCTTGATTGGGAAATGACCGACCTAGTGCAGTTGGCGCAGGCGCATCTTGGGGAGCTATCCGAAGGTTGGGTGTATACTTTGATTATCCCGGGGATGTTTGGGGGCGCCTATGAGGCCACAAATATGCACAAAGTGCCGCTGAGTGAGCTGATCGAGCATTCGGGCGCGTTTGCCCTCAAAGCCCAAGAGATCCCAGAAGGTGGGCAGATACTGTTTGATGTTGGGCATTGAAGCCATTGTCGCGGAGCAAAAGCGTCCTTTCTTCTGCGCGATGGAGACGAAACGGATGCTGAAAGTTGCGGCGATAAGATCGTCCACGTCCGAGGGGCGATCAGGAGGTTTATCAGCCTCAGGATTGCTGCGGTAGCTTTCAAAGCGAAAGCCAGCGTTCTAAAGTTTTTCGACTTTTTACCATTGTGCGATTTCTGACTGTTTCGGAACCTGCAACGAGCGGCTCATCATACAAACGTCTCCACCACGTTGCGGGCATCCGTGGGCGGGAGCCTCAATACTCCTCCGGCCCCTGTTGCCAGGGTTTAGCCAGATTCCCAAAGCGGGTGAATTGCGCTTCAAAAGATAGTTCGACCGTACCGATGGGGCCGTGACGCTGTTTGCCGACGATGACTTCGGCCTTGGCGTGTAGCCGCTCCATCGCCTGCTTCCATTCTTCCATTTTATCTAGCTCGTGATCACCGGGTTTTTCACGTTCTTTGTAGTATTCCTCGCGGAACACGAACATCACGACATCGGCGTCCTGTTCGATCGAGCCGGATTCACGCAGGTCTGACAGCTGCGGGCGTTTATCATCGCGGCTTTCCACCTGACGTGACAGCTGTGAGAGGGCGACCACGGGGATGTTGAGTTCCTTGGCTATGGCTTTCATGCCCATTGAGATCTCGGCGATCTCGTTCACCCGGTTATCCGACATGCCGCGGCACAGCTGCAGGTAGTCGATGACCAGAAGGTCTAGACCATGTGTGCGTTTCAGACGGCGCGCGCGCGCGGCAAGCTGTGAGATCGGGATTGCAGGTGTGTCATCAATAAACAGGGGGCAGGCTTCCAGATCTTTTGCAGCCTGCACAAAGCGGCGGAACTCCCCTTCGGTCATGTCGCCTTGGCGGATCTTATGTGAAGAAATTTCAGAGGCTTCCGCCAGAATCCGCCCTGCCAGCTGTTCGGCGGACATTTCAAGGCTGAAGAAACCGACCACGCCCCCATCAACGGCACCCTCGGTTCCGTCTGCCTTTTGCCCGCGTTTATAGGCTTTTGCCACGTTAAAGGCGATGTTGGTCGCAAGCGAGGTTTTCCCCATCGAGGGGCGTCCGGCGAGGATCAAAAGGTCGGAAGGGTGCAGACCACCAAGCTGTTTATCCAGGTCCGCAAGCCCTGTGGAAATCCCAGCCATACCACCGCCGCGCTGATAGGCTTCATTGGTGACATTGACCGCCTCGGTGACCGCTTTGAGGAAGGATTTAAAGCCGCTTTCAGACTGGCCCTGTTCGGCCAATTGATACAGCGATTGTTCCGCTTCAACGATCTGCTCTTTGGGTTCAGATGCAACATCAACCCGGCGCGCCTTGTCTGCGATGGAATTGCCAAGCGATATCAGCTCGCGCCGGATTGCCAGATCATAGATCATCTGGGCATAGTCACGCACCGCAAAAGATGAAATCGACGCCCCGGCAAGTTTCACCAAATAAGACGGACCGCCAAGTTCTTTCAAACCAGCGTCGTCTTCCATAAAGGCCTTAAGGGTCACAGGCGACGCCAACGCATTTTTAGAGATCCGCGCAGCGGCAACTTCGAAAATACGCGCGTGAACCGGATCGTAGAAATGTGATGAATTGATCGTTAGTGCGATGCGATCATAGACATCATTATTGGTCAGGATCGCGCCCAGCAACTGCTGCTCAGCCTCCACCGAGTGAGGCAGCTCATTGGACCCAGCGGCCTCATTGTGATCCATTGGCATGGGAAGGGGAGCTGTGTCACCTTCAAAAGATTTGATCTCGTTCATGGGCCTGATCTTTGTGCAGGGTCAGCAAGCTGACGGGGTGTTGGGCGCTGTCAGTATCGCAGAACGGGGAGGGGGGGCAACATGTATAAATCTGTGGATAGATTGTGGATCTTGATTAGCCAGATCTATGTCCGCGCAGCTTGATCGCCAAAGGCATCATTCCAGCTACTAAAATTGCGGCAAACAGGAAAGGGGCACCAGGCATATAGGGGCCGACTGGATCAACGGACGCCTGAAACAGTGCAGTCATGACCAAGGGCGATATGATCGCAGCGACTGAGGACAGCGAAGCAATCACGCCTTGGACAACACCTTGTTTGTTGTCGTCCACGGTGTTTGACGCCAGGGCTGTTAGCAAGACCGGCACAAGATCTGAAAACGCGGCCAGTACGATGAAAATGGCCAAGGCAGCCAGCGTTGAGGTAAAGCCAAACCCAATCATACTGATCACGGCAGCGGCTATGCCTAACATCAATGTGGGAAAATTCCCGATCCATTTGAGGATCACAGGCATGAGGCCCGCCTGAAAGGTTGCCAATAGAATGCCGTAAACGGCCAAAGAAAGCCCGATATAGAGCGTTGACCAGCCAAAAACCTCACGGCTCCAGAAGGCCCAAATTGTTGGGTATACGAGGTTTGCGAATTCAAAGGTGAAGATACAGATGAGCGGGATCGCAAGGCCGGGGCTTCGGAAAGCATCAAGGATGGATTTAAACGGATTGAGATCCCGCTTTCCAAATGGGCGGCGTTTGTCTTTGGGCAGGCTTTCTGGAAGGTTGAAATAGCCAAAAAGCGCGTTGCCCCCAGATAGGAAAGCGGCCAACCAGAAGGGAGCGGTTAGGCTTATTTCGGCAGCAAGGCCACCAATGGCGGGGCCCAGCACAAAACCGATGCCGAACGCGCCTCCTACCAAGCCAAAATTGGCGCTCTTTTCTTCAGGGGATGATATATCGGCAATATATGCCGTTGCGGTGATGTAGGTTGCTCCGGCAAGTCCCGCAAGCGTGCGACCGATCAGAAGCAACCAGAAGCTGCCTGCGAGGGCCATGATCGCATAATCCAGCGCCAGCATAGAAAGAGCAGCGATCAATATGGGGCGGCGTCCAATTTTGTCAGACAAGCTGCCAACAACGGGACCGCACAAAAAGAGTGCTCCAGCGTAGGCAGCCATCAGTAAACCACCCCAAAACGCGCCTTCACCCGTTGCTCCAGCGCCGACACGTGCCATCAGATCTGGCATGATGGGAAAGACGATGCCGACGCCAATGGCGTCAATCATCAGTGTTATAAGAATAAAAACAATAGCGCGGTTTTTGAACATAATCGCCTGTCTATCAGGAGTTTTTAAACGCGAGCGTGTGGGTGTTGGAGCAGCAATCAGAGTATTGAAACGCGAGAAGATCAGTTTCGCAGAATGTAAAAACCCGGCCAAGGAGACCGGGCTTTTGTTGATTATTTTTTGTTGGCTTCCTGCCAGGCGCGGGGATCGTTCAGGAATTTTTCGACCTCAGCCAGAGTTTCTTCGCTAAAGGATTTCTGCGCCTTGGCCTCGGCCAGCACATCCCACCAGGTGCACAGGTAGTGCAGCTCAACTCCGTGATCACCGAGGCGTTTTGTGGTTTCAGGGAAGATATCATAGTAGAAAATCACCGCCGTGTGGCCGCAGGTGGCGCCCGTGTCGCGGATTGCGTCCACGAATGACAGTTTCGAGCCGCCATCGGTGGTCATGTCTTCCACCAAGAGCACGTTTTGCCCCTCAGACATCGCGCCTTCAATGCGGGCGTTCTTGCCGTAGCCTTTGGGCTTTTTGCGCACGTAAGTCATGGGCAGGGCCATGCGCTCTGCGACCAATGCGGCAAAGGGGATGCCTGCGGTTTCACCACCTGCGATGTTGTCGAAGGCTTCAAAACCTGCGTTGCGCATTACGGTGATGGTCATGAAATCCATCAGGGTGGAGCGGATGCGGGGAAAGGAAATCAGCTTGCGGCAATCGATATAGCTGGGCGAGGGCAGGCCCGAGGCCAGCGTATAAGGTTCGTCAGTGTTGAAATTCACCGCGCCGATTTCCAAGAGCATCCGGGCAGAGAGACGGGCGATTTCTTCTTTTGAAGGATAAGAGGAGGGGATCATGTGGCATCACCTTTGCGCAAGCGAGACTGGTTTTTCTGCTGATAGCGGAGGTGTGGGGGCGATGTCGAGGGGGCTTGCTGTGCCCTTCTTGGCTGTCTTCGTCTCCGCCACCTACCATTTTCATTCAATTCTGTTGGCACTCATTCAACCCCTTACGGGGCTGTTTTTGTTGGTTTATCTGCATTCGTTGTTGCTATTGAATTTTCTTCGATTAGACTCATTTTTATTCATTGCGTGGTAGGAATTGTGGTATTTGATGGCTGCTCTGAGCGGAAAGTTGACGAAGAATCTGGTGCGAACACTCGGCCCTGGTCGCCATGGCGACGGGGGCGGGTTGTACCTTGTTGTTGATCCATCCGGCGCTCGGCGCTGGATTGTTCGCGTCACAGTGAAGGGTCAGCGCAATCGTGAAGGCAAGCCGTTGCGAACTGATTTTGGCCTTGGTGGCGCGGATGTTGTGACACTGAATGAAGCGCGTGACCGAGCTCTAGAATATCGCCGCCTCGCAAAGCAAGGCATCAACCCGCGCTACAACGGGCGACAGGAGATACCTTGCTTCGAAGAGATTGCGCGGCAAGTTCACATTGAACGCTTGCCGACGTGGAAGAATCCTAAACACGGCCAGCAGTGGATCAATACTCTAGCCGACTATGCATTCCCCAAAATAGGCCGTCTGCCTGTTTCTGAGATCGGTCAACCGGAAGTCCTGCAAGTGCTATTGCCAGTCTGGACTGAGAAACATGAAACTGCAAAGCGGCTTGCACAGCGGATAAAGGCCGTTCTCGACGTGGCGAAGTCAAAGGGATTTCGTGACGGAGAAAATCCTGTGACCACGATCCGCGATGCTCGTGTTCTGCCGCAAGTTAAGCAGAAGGTGCAGCACCACAAGGCCATGCACTGGAAAGATGTTCCCGCTTTCTATGCGGAACTGGCGACCAAAGATGTGATGGCAGCAAAGGCGCTTATGTTCACCTGCCTCACCGCTAGCCGTACAAGCGAAGTTCTCCATGCTCGTTGGGAGGAATTTGATTTTGACCAGCGGCTCTGGATTGTTCCGGCGGCTCGGATGAAAGCGGACCAAGAGCACCGCGTACCTCTGACACCAGAGATGTTATCAATCATTGAGCCACTCAAAGCCCTACGGTCCGATATCGTTTTCGAAGGACAAAAGCGCCATAAACCAATGAGCAACATGGCCATGCTGATGCTGCTTCGCCGAATGAAGGTGGAGGGTATAACGGTTCATGGGTTTCGTTCGACGTTTCGGGACTGGGCAGCAGAACAGCCTGGAATTCCTAGAGAAGTCGCTGAAATGAGCTTGGCGCATCAAGTTGGTTCCGAGGTCGAACGAGCATATGCAAGGTCTGACCTTCTGGAGAAGCGTCGAGAGCTCTTGAGGCTTTGGAGTCGTTTTGTTGCCGGAGCCTCAAATGGCTGATCTGCTCGCTCCAACCGAAGGGCACGAGTTTATCAGTCCGCAGGAAGCCCAATGGCTGGCTGTTGACGCATTGTTTGTTTCTTTGGCGCGCCAATTAGAGTTCGATGAGGTCTTTGGTGGAGGACTATCAAAGTACTACCAGGTCTGGTTGCTTGAGATCGCAAAAAAGCAAGGTCGCACTGCGGGGTTCACACAACTTAATAAGCTTAAAGCGACCGAGCGTTCACGCGCAGTGTTCGACGATCCGAAAAATAGTGTGTGGCGGGTTATTGAGGAAGACTTGTTGCCTTTGAGGATGGTAATCGAAGGCGTGATGAGTGGCGCAAGTCAAAAAGACGCAATGGAGCGTGTCTCAGAGGCTCTAATGCGACCAGACGGGTTCCGTACCGAATTTGTTAATGATCCTGAGTTTGCAGATGCCATGCCGAAAACGCTACGGCATTCTAGTGTCAAACGCCTTGAACAGTTGTGGCGGAAGTATCGAAGTGTCTTTCATTACATCCTTATTTGGCACGCTGGTTTCTTACGGACCCGCGCCGGGCATGAATTGGAGCCCGTCCCGGACGCTTTGAGAGCCTTCAGAAAAATCTCTTCCCGAATAGAGGCTTCCTCAAGAACCAAGCGCCTTCTGTTGCCTGAGCCAACAGTGTTGAAGTTCGTCAGTGCTGCCGATTACGCGGCTTCCATGAGAGATTCCTAAAACCAAAATAGGTTTTTAACCGGGAACAAAACTGGACAGCATTCGATCAGATGCAATCTCGCAAGGAATGATTGAATGCGACCGAACATATTTGAAAATGATCGACTGTACGACGATACCGATGAAGAGCTTGATGTCATCGCGCCTCGGTCAAAACGCGCGCAGTGGCGACACCGAAGGGTCGGCCCAAACTTCATGCGATTTGGGCGGCGCATCAAGTATCATGGCGCAGACCTAAACTCGTGGGTGAATAAAGCTTTGGTTGTCAACGAAGCTCCCGCTTCATAGACGACAAAACCCCGCTTGCGCAGGGCCCTGTTTCGTTAGCTTTAACACCTGAATCTTAACAGAGCCGCAGCGCATTTCCAAGAAAATCATGAGCCGAAAGGCTGACAGAACGCCGGACCCTGTTCCGGTGAGCAAGGGAGATTTGCCAAATGGCTAAAAAAGATTTTGTGATGATCGAGACCGCCCTACTTCGAAGGAAGAGCTTCCATTCGCTAGAAACATGCTCAGAGCGAAATGCTTACCTAACAGCGACATTGAGCAGTCAGGCCAATTACATCGGCGTCTTTAGGTATCCCCTCGACTGGTTCTCAAGCGAATCCAAGATTCCCTCAGAAGAATTGGTTCGGGTTGTAGGTCGCCTCGAAGACGCTGGGCTGATCGAGTATGATGAGGCTGAGGAAAATCTCCGGCTTAGGGACTGGTTCTACACTTCAAACATTCGTACGAGTGCGAACACGGTGAAACGCGCAGCACGCGATTTTCTCAAATCCGATGTGCCACGCATCGCAAGCGTTTCGAGAGCAACTGCCGAATTCGTTGTGGCTTCGTTGAAAGGTGTCAGCGGATATGGACACGAAAGCGATCACGGCCCCAAGGTTTTGGAGGTCCTTCGTGATTTCTTGCGCAGCGCAGTCAACGAGTTTCCGGAGCTTGAAGCATCCCTAATAGCAGAGATGGAGCTACACGGAGCCGGGGTGAAGCTCGGCTTTGATGAGGTGTTTCTGGGCTTGGTAGAGGGGGAAGCAGTTGCAGCGCGGACCATTTGCGTGCCCCCTCCGAAGGGGCTTCAAAGCGGCTCCGATGACCCTTCGAAGTACAGGACAACACCAGATCATACTGAAACCAAAAATATAGGAAAACCTGACGCTTCACCGCAAACTTCCGTCAGCCAGAACCGAGCTCAAACTTCCTTTGGCCCCACAGCATCCACATTGAACAGCCCGCTTGCATTGGCAGCAAAGAAGGTGTGCTCGTCGAACAGGCAGCCTTAAGTGCGTGAATGCCAACCTGCAAAATCCGTCTCGACATCGCCCGCCATCAGGCAGGGGAGGGAGGGGTTTTGCGCCGCCCAATGGGCGGCACGCAAAGATCAGAATGATCTGCGCAGGCGAAGCCGGAGTGGGATCGAAGGGGAACCCTCGACCGCTCTTTTTAGGACTGCCAGCGGCAGGATGAAAAAGGGTAAGCGGGTTACTCTTTTTTAAAAAAGTAACAGAAAAGCGGGGATCAAATATGGGTAAGTCAGGAGCCGCTAGAGTAACAGCCCACGACTTAGCTTAAGGAACTGTCATGCAAGATCACGAAGAGCGCAACGATCAAGCTGGCTATCGTAGAAGTATACGTGATGCACGCCCTTATGTCTTCTCTCCATACGCAGGGCCAGAGGCACCAGATCCGTTTATCGAAACCACCAAGAGGTGTTCGGCCAATAAGGATGATCGGATCAATGAAATTTTGTCGCTCGTTGAGGAGAAACCGAAGGGCAGGAACTTCACGATCATGGATGCTTGTAGTGCTCATGTCGCGGGTGCGAAGAAGAGTGCCAATGCCAAGAAGGTGTTCTTGCATGGGTTCATGCAGTTCCCGACCGACTTGAAAATTACGGACCGCAATCAGCGACTGATGCTCGCTATAGCCGTGGATTTTGTGAACCAAACTTACGGCGGTAATGCCGTTTTTCATGCACGGATTGATCGAGATGAGAAAGGCCAACACGGCGTCGATGTCTTCTTTGCTCCGAGGTATGAAAAACACACTGCATCCAAAGGCACAGAGCAATGGATATCCCTTTCGAAATTTTCCAAGGAAAACGCGCGAAAGCGATACGGCAAACGCCAAAAAGAAGTGAAGAACAAGAAGACGGGCAAATTTGAGCCGGTCTTTGGTGCTAATCGTAAGCCAGTCATGGTTTGGAACGATGCCGATGTTTTTCAAGGCAGGGCTCTTCAAGACGCATGGTTTGAACATTTGAAAGCGCACGTTGGTGGGAAGTATGAGATTGAGCGTGGCAAGCCTAAGAAAGGCCGAGGCTCCGACCGCCTGTCGCCGGAAGACTATGCGGCAGAGCAGGAACAGCAAAAGCTGTTGGCAGAGATTGAACGCCAGATCCAGACTAGACAAGAAAAGGCCCAGCTGGGAGGCCGTCGCCAAGAGGTCGCAGCTCAACTGATCGAACAGGCGCGCGAAAAAGCAGAGGTCGCGGCTCATCAAGCCGCCGAAAGCATTGTAGCCGATGCACAAAAGAACGCTGATGCATTCATGGATGGAATTTTCCAAGGAGCAGAGAACGATGCACGTGCAATCACACACTCAATGCTATCGACTGATGTAAAAGAGTTTTTGGAAATCAAAGAAGAGAATACTCGACTTCAGGCCGAGGTCATTCGCCAGGGCAAGACAATAAAACTGTTGAGCGAAGTCCTGAAAACGGTCTTGCCAGCAGGGCTGCGTAAGCTAGTCAGAAGCGCGTTTGACGCCGGTTGGGAAAAAATCAATCAAGATACCAAACCGAATGGTAGTGGTGAGCAAAGCAAGCCAAGCATTTGAGCTGCAACAACAGATGCCGTTTCGCTTGGGGCTATGCGCTATGGTTGTGGTGTGACGCTTGAAATTCGCTTAAAGAGAAATCTGAATGCCATTTGAGAAGTCCTTATGTTTCAAGTTGATCGCCCCAAAAACAAACTACGCCGTCTTGAAGAACGCAAATTCTCTGATCTTCAGCTTAGGGAGCGCGAGCATCTCCAAGAATGGCTTGCTGACATGCCGGAAGCACTTGGAGAGGAACTGCTAGTTATACAAAAGGAGTTTGATGGCTTTGCCGATACCAGGGAGCGTCTCGATCTGCTTGCGCTCGACAAGGATGGGCAGTTGGTCGTTATCGAGAACAAGCTCGATGACTCGGGAAGAGACGTTGTTTGGCAGGCGATCAAATACGCAGCTTATTGCTCGAACCTGAAGAAGGCTGAAATCATCGAAATTTTTCAGCAGTATCTTGATCGATACTGTGACGGTGGCAACGCATCGGCATTGATTTGTGAGTTTCTGGATGAGGTTGAGCTGGATTCTGTGGTGCTAAACCCTGGCAACCAACAACGTGTCATGTTCATCGCGGCCAACTTCCGTAAGGAGGTCACATCGACTGTTATGTGGCTCTTGGGCCATGGCATTCGCGCGCAGTGTTTCCGGGTTGTCCCTTACACATTTTCCGAAGAGTTGTTTGTGGACCTTCAACAGATCATCCCGACCCCAGAAGCGGCTGATTTCATGATCGGCATGGCGTCAAAGGAAACAGAAGAAAAATCGGCGCAAGGCGCGCAGCGCCGAAGCCATAAGCTTCGCTTGGAGTTTTGGGAGCGCGCCCTTGATGCCCTACGAGAGCAAGGTCTTTCCCGCTATCAAAACATAAGCCCGACAAAAGATCACTGGTTGAGCTCAGGGACCGGGGTTTCGGGCTGTGTATACAGTCTGATTTTCGGCAAAGATGAGGCGCGCGTGGAGCTGTCGCTGCAGCGTTCCTCAAAGGTCGAGAATAAGTGGATCTATGATCAATTGGTGTCTGCACAATCAGCCATTGACGCAGCCTTTGGTGCTGAGATGGATTGGCGGCGAATGGACGATAAGAAGTCCAGCAGAATTCAATTTGCGAAGTCGTTTGACGGCTTCAATCGCGAGTCTTGGCCGGAAATGATCCGCTGGTTGGGCGTACACATAGAAAAGCTCGAAGCTGCATTCGCACCACCCTTGTCAGAGCTCAACAACCGCCTTAAATCGGGTGAAGCAGGTAAGTGACAAACACTGCGAACGACGGAAGATTTAGGAAAGAGTGCGTTAGCACAGTTCCTTTCGCGCTTCTGCGTCAGCCCAGTGCTTATTGACTGGCAACCCGCGTGCTCGTCGCTCAACGTCTGCAAAACAGATGGGAGTGAAGTCCCAGACATCAACACCGACGTTCACTGAATTCCGGCTCCCGCGCCAATTTTTGTGTACGTGACCAAAGAGCTGTAGCGCTCCTCGGCGAGCATGGTTCCATGTGATCATTGGGTAGTGGCACAGCGTGTTGTTCTGCTTAAGTGTGCCATCCCGCACTTCAGATAGATGTCCAACAGAGTTCCAGGGCAGCTCAAGGGTAAGAGGACCATCGTGGTTCCCAATGACCAAGTGCTTTTCCTTGCCTGGAAGTTGTTCAAAAGTTCGAAGTAGATAGCTTTCGTCTTTGGCTGCAGGTCCAAAAGCGAAGTCACCGATGACCCACAACACATCTTCCGGCCCCACAACTTTCCACATGTTTTCAATCAGGATGCCATCCATGTGAGATGTCGATTTGAAGGGGCGGGCGCAATGGGAGATGACGTTTTCATGGCCGAAGTGTGTATCGGCTGTGTACCAGATGGCCATAGATGGCCTCCTACTGATTCAGAAATTTCGACGGGTCAAAAAGTGTTAAACGATACCAAACCGATGGCGTTCGGAATTCGGTAAGCGGCGACCCGTTGTCGGATCTACCAACTTACCTGTTTCAGTGTAAGTGATCCTAGCCTGCTCGTTTAGGTCTTCGACGCTTCCAAGGGGTGGCTTGGGCTTCTCGCCCGAACGGAAGCTAACCGCCTCACCCCGCACCTGTACCTCGAAAAGGGTACCGTCTCTGCGGATTGCCCAGCCATAGAATGAAAGCTGTGCGTTGAGTTTAGAGATCGCAATGTAGCGCTTCAGCTTTGGGCCAAGACCAACACCGGGAACACTGTTGATCTCAGCCAGGCGGGATTTGGCAATTATGCTCATGTCCGCAAACTGTTCTGAACCAGCTTCGATTTTACCATCTAGGTATGCATCAAACATGTGAAAAATCCTCGGCGCAAAGCGATCATTGATAAAATGATACGATAAGTCCGTAGACGATTAAACATCTTTCTTGCCGTTAAGGGGGATGAGAAATCGGTTCACAGCTCATGACTTTGGGAAAAACCTGAGATCGGCCCGCAAGGCGCAAGGCTATTCGCAGGAAAGCTTTGCTCATGCGGTTGACTTGGATCGTACGTATATTGGTGGAATCGAGCGGGGGGAACGAAACCCCGGCCTCAAGACTGTCATCAGAATAGCCGACGCACTAAAGCTTGATGTTGCTGACCTCTTTCGGCTGCAGGGTTAAGCTGCTCACTCCCGAGGTCGAACCACTAGCTCAAGATCGTTGGCTTCTAATAGAGCGAGGACGGTTTCTAGCCTAACACCTTGATCTCCGTTCTCAACTTTAGAAACGGTGGCCTGGCGCAGGTCAGCTTTCTCAGCAACTTCGGCTTGAGTCATTGCCGATGCTTTGCGCGTAAGGGCAAGCACATTTCCTAAGCTTTGTGGACTTGAAATCAGACTACTCATTTGTCCTGCCATTTAGCTCACTTCGCACTAGGCACTATACGCTTTTGCGTATAAATGTATAGCCATAGCATTGCCGAGAGGTCACGATATTGGCGTAATTAGCGCCCCTAGGAGTTAGCTAGAAAATGTCTTTGACGCCTGAAGAAAAGAAAAAACTCAGCGAGTCTGACATTTGCGATTTGTATATTACTCCGGCGCTTAAACAAGCTGGTTGGGATCCTTTCACACAGATTAGGCGAGAGGTTACGCTGACGCCCGGGCCCATCATTGTTCGAGGCAATATGTCGTCTCGAAACAAGAAAAAAAAGAAATTTGCCGATTACGTGTTGTCTTGGGAGCCTTCTCTCCCTGTCGCGGTCCTAGAAGCGAAAGACAATAATCACTCTGTCGGGCACGGGATGCAGCAGGCGCTTGGTTATTCTGAAATTATGCAGGTTCCCACAGCGCTTAGTTCAAATGGGGATGGGTTTGAACAACACAACAAGCATCCTCAAGCAGGTGAGGACATTGAAACTTCGCTTCGCCTTGATCAGTTTCCTGAGCCGCGAGTTCTTTGGCGCCGATACAAGTCGTATCGCGGGATAGAGGGAGACGAACAAGAACTGTTGATGGAGCCTTACCACGACGACGGTTCAGGCAAAGAGCCTAGATACTATCAAGCCGAGGCTATTAATCGAACCATCGAAGCAATAGCCAAAGGGAAAGACCGGGTCTTGCTTGTTATGGCTACCGGTACCGGAAAAACCTACACGACTTTTCAGATCATTTGGCGGCTTTGGAAGGCCGGAGCGGCGAAGCGCATCTTGTTCCTCGCTGACCGCAATATCCTTGTGGACCAGACGTTGGTGAACGACTTCAAACCCTTTGGCTCGGTGATGGCCAAGATTGGCAACCGAAAGATCGATCCATCCTACGAAATACACCTAGGCCTCTACCAATCTCTTACTGGGAAAGCCGAGGCCGATAAAACATTTAAGACCGTTTCACCCGACTTCTTTGATCTGATCGTTGTCGACGAATGCCACCGTGGCAGCGCGTCTGAGAACTCGGAATGGCGCGAGATTCTGGAGTATTTCACCGGAGCCGTCCAAATCGGGCTTACTGCCACCCCGAAGGAGACCAAAGATGTCTCAAGCAGTACTTACTTTGGAGAAGCGGTCTACACCTATAGCCTCAAGCAAGGGATCGAGGATGGCTTCCTGGCTCCATACAAGGTGGTGAAAATCGACATTGATAAAGATGTCGAAGGTTGGACACCTCCACCTGGCACAGTTGATGATCTTGGAAACCCACTCGAGGATCGCCAGTACAACCAGAAAGATATGGATCGAATTCTGGTTCTGAACCAACGAACGAAGCTTGTAGCGGCAAGAGTGATGCAGCTACTTAACGCGACTGATCCCTTCAGCAAGACAATCATCTTCTGCGAAGATATCGATCACGCTGAACGTATGAGGAAGGCCATCGTGAATGCGGCAGGCCAGCTCGCAATAGACCATCCTCAGTATGTGCGACGTATTACCGGAGACACCAAGGAAGACGGAAAAGCTGATCTGGACAATTTCATCGATCCAGAAAGCAAGTTTCCGGTTATCGCGACGACCTCTGAGATGCTCACTACTGGCGTTGACGCCAAGACCTGCAAGTTGATCGTTTTGGACAAAAACATCACCTCAATGACGACTTTCAAGCAGGTCATTGGCAGAGGGACGCGTGTCGATGAAGAGCACGGAAAGTGGTACTTCACGATCATGGACTTCAAGAAGGCAACCGAGCTCTTCAATGATCCAGAATTTGATGGCGAAGCTGTAGTCATCTATGAACCGAGTGATGACGATCCGCCGGAACCACCAGATCCGCCAGTCGGTCCAGAGGACGATGAAAATGATGCCCCAGATACTTCGGGCACTACCAAACTGGTCGTAAGTGGCGTGGAAGTTGAAATCATCGCCGAGCGGGTCAGCTTCATCGGGCCGGATGGCGCTTTGATTACGGAATCCTATAAGGAGTTTGCAAGAAAGCAGATGTTGACGGAGTTCGCATCGCTGGATGATTTCATCAGAAAATGGAATGAAGCCGACAAGAAAGCCGCCATCATCGCGGAGCTCGAAGAACACGGGATTTTACTTGAGAACCTGGCCGAAGAGGTTGGCAAGGACTTTGGCGACTTCGATATGCTTTGTCACATTGCATATGATCAGCCGCCACTTACAAGGGCGGAACGCGTGAATAAGGTGAAGAAGCGCAACTACTTCACAAAATATGGCGATCAAGCACGCAAAGTTCTGGCGGCGCTGCTAGACAAGTATGCCGATGAAGGTGTGAAAACCATCGAAGACGCTCGGGTCTTGCGCCTTGAACCTTTCGATGAGATTGGAACGCCGGTCGAGATCATTAGAGATGTTTTCGGCGGTAAAGAACAATATGAACAAGCCGTAAGAGAGCTTGAAGAACAACTATTTAGGCAGGCAGACGGATAAATGGGCGACCTAACAAGCATCATCAAAGCAATCCAGGACATCATGCGCAAAGACGTTGGTGTCGATGGTGATGCGCAGCGTATTGGTCAGATGGTTTGGATGTTTTTCCTCAAGATACTCGATGATCGTGAGCAGGAACTTGAACTCATCGACGACGGCTTCGTATCGGCTTTGCCTGAACACCTGCGCTGGCGTAACTGGGCGGGAAAACGCGAGGGGCTAACAGGAGAAGGGCTTTTCGATTTTGTTCAGGATACTCTGTTTCCCAAACTGAAAGCCCCTGTACAAATTCAGGGGCCGCAACGCCAACAAGCGCTGATCATCCAGCGTGTGTTCGAAAACGCTTACAACTACATGAAGTCCGGCACGCTTTTACGCCAGGTCATCAACAAGATTAACGAGATCGACTTCAACAACCGGGAAGATTGGCACACGTTCGGCGGCATCTACGAACAAATTCTGCGCGACTTGCAAAGCGCCGGGAATGCGGGTGAATTCTACACGCCGCGCGCCGTTACTCGTTTTATCGTGAACCGCGTTGACCCCAAACTGGATGAAATCGTGTTCGACCCTGCCTGCGGTACGGGTGGTTTCTTGACTTGCACAATCGACCATAAGAAAGAGAAGTACGCTAGGACCAACGATCAACGAAAGTTGCTGGCCAAGACCATCCGAGGCGTTGAGAAAAAGCCTCTACCTTACATGCTTTGCATGACCAACATGATCCTGCACGGGATCGACACGCCATCAAGCATCCGGCTCGATAATACGCTCGCCAAGCCCTACCGTGACTATGGCGACAAAGACCGCGTTCACTGCATTATCACCAACCCACCCTTTGGCGGAACCGAAGAAGACGGGATTGAGCAAAACTTCCCGTCCGGCTTGCGCACCCGTGAGACGGCCGATCTGTTCATCGCAATAATCATCAAGCTACTAAAGAAGCATGGCCGCGCCGCCGTCGTTCTGCCAGACGGCTTCCTCTTCGGCGAAGGCACCAAGACGCGGCTGAAGGAAATGCTGCTCTACGAGTGCAACCTACACACCATCGTTCGCCTGCCCAACGGCGTTTTCAACCCTTACACTGGTATCAAAACCAACATCCTTTTCTTCACCAAGGGTGAGCCGACGACTGACGTTTGGTTCTACGATCATCCCTATCCAGAAGGCGTGAAAAACTACAACAAATCCAAACCCATGCGGTTTGAGGAATTCCAGCCCGAGATTGACTGGTGGGGGGATGAGGCTGATGGGTTCAAGGCGCGAAAGGAAACCAACCAGGCTTGGAAGCGGAGCGTTGAGTACTTCGAACAGCGTGGTTTCAATCTCGACGACAAGAACCCTTTTGAAGAGGCGAAGAAAGATCTGAATCCCGACCATCTGTTGGCAGATTATCAGAACGCACAGGACGACATCCAAAAGCTGCGCGACCAGCTAAAGGCGATTTTGTCGAACGCGCTGAACGGTGACCGCTCATGACGGATGTGAACCAGTTGATCACCGACCAACTAGATACCTGGACGGCTGCCACCGAGAAGAAATCCAGCGCGGGGCGCGGCAATGGAGGCGGTGTCAGCCTTCATGGGATCAAGAAGCTGAGAGAATTGATTTTGGAGCTGGCGGTCCGAGGAAAGCTGGTTCCGAACGACACGACAGACCATTCATCTGAGATGCTGCTAGATGGATTTCGCCACCGGCGTATGCAGGGCATAAAGGCGAAACGCTACAAAAAGCAAAACTTGGGAGAACCGCTTTCGGCCTCTGACCAACCATTTGATGTTCCGGCATCCTGGAGTTGGTCTCGTATGGGCGAGATCGGGTTTGTATTTAACGGAAACAGCGTAAGCGCGCGCGCCAAAGCTGAGAAATTCAGCGCTCCAGATGGACTTCCATTCATTGCTACAAAGAACGTCGGATACGGTTTTGAGCCTTTGGACTACGACGTGGAGGCATGGATACCCGTAAATGAGCCAAAATTTAAGGTGGCTCTAGCAAACACACCGCTCATTTGCTCAGAGGGTGGTAGCGCAGGTAAGAAGTGTGGTCTGACTGACCGAGATGTCTGCTTTGGAAACAAGCTATTTGCCTGCGAATTCTATGGCGAGTTCGTCTCCGAATTTCTTTTGGCTTGGTACCAATGTCCCAGCTTCTTCTCCCAATTTTCTAAAAAGATGACAGGCATCATCGGTGGAATTTCTCTTGCTAAATTCTTGCGACTGCCGGTGCCAGTGCCGCCAATTAGTGAACAACAGCGCATCGTGGCGAAGTTGAATGAGCTGATGGGACTGTGTGATGTATTGCAGCGGCAAGCCGAGCACAGCCAAAAGGCGCACCAAACCCTCGTCGAAACCTGCCTCGCCACCCTCACCAACAGTCAATCCCCCGAAGACCTTACCAAAAATTGGACCCGCATCGAAGCCCACTTCGACACGCTCTTCACGACTGAGGAGAGTGTACAGGCACTTGAAGCCGCCATTATAGAACTCGGTGTGACAGGCCTTCTGGTACCCCAAATTGAAGCAGATGAGCCAGCCACACTCTTGTTAAAGCGGGTCGCTAAGGATATCGCCGCATACTCAAAGTTGAACAAAGTCAGACCGGTTAAGCCAGCTAAGGTCGTTGAGCAGGAAAGTCAGGCTGAGCGTCTTCCTTCGGGTTGGGTTGAAACTCGTCTTTCTTCATTGTTTCGGGTGGTGACAGATGGCGATCACCAAGCACCACCCCGTGCGAGCGATGGTGTTGCGTTTCTAACTATCGGAAATATCAGCTCAGGGCAGTTGAACTTCGAGGGCTGCCGCAGGGTTCCCGATGATTACTACAAGGGATTGCCAGCCTATAGAACGCCCGGTTTGGGTGACATTCTGTATACAGTAGTTGGCGCGACCTATGGTCGTCCGGTGCTTGTTGAGACCGAAGAGCAGTTTTGTGTTCAGAGACACATTGCCATACTCAAACCATCTGTTGAGTTGGACGTCGACTATTTAGTGTGGATGTTAAAATCTGCGTGGGTCTACAATCAGGCACGCGAAGGGATTACCGGATCGGCGCAGCCCACTCTCGCACTCAAGCCTCTCAGGAATTTCTTAGTCTTACTCCCCCCTCGCGCGCAACAAGAACGTATTTCTGCTAAAATCAAACAGCTGCATCAGCTTACGGCGCGACTTCGCGAGAGAATTTCGGTATCGACCGAAACACAAGTCAGTTTGGCCAATACCATTACCTCCAAAATTCATTGAGAAAACATGCAATTAAAATCTGTACGGTGCTGTGAGCACAAATGCCGTAGCCAAGTTACCTCAACCTCTTTGCTTTGCGAGAGGGTTGCCCATGCCCTGGCCTGATTTTACTGAGCTCACCTTTGGTTTCGCTTTCCTGCGCGAGCTGGAACAAAATTACGTGCTTGGCGGTAAGTTCCCCAAGGCCCCTGACTTTATCAGCCAAGGCGCAGAGGCGACTAAAGGCTATGACGTCGAGGTCACCCTAGATGGTTCAACCCCAGTGTTTCTGCAGCTGAAACGCTCCTACGTGCTTGTTCAGAAGAACGCACGGGAGATACAGCAAGGGCTCTATACAGCGCCGAAAGTCTATCGGATGAAGTTGCACAAGAATGGCAAGTACCGCCAACACAAGGCGCTGCAGGGGCTCGAAGCGCTCGGTAACGCGGTCTACTACGTGACTAGCCAGATACACACACCCAAGGAATTCTCGGACGCTTATAGTGCCGGAACGGTCGTGTCGCAGGCCTCGGCTATGTTCGCACCGAATGAGATCGTTTTGCCGGACGATACGAAGGATCATCACGTCAGCTTCAAGCCGCATGATAGTTTTGGCTACGTGTATTCCAAAGAGCCGTACCAGTTTGAACGAAAGTTTCAGAGCTTTGATAGCTGGCTTCCGACTGTTGGGCGGCGCGCGCGAAGTGCGAAAGAGAACCGGCAACTACTTGAAAAGACAGTTGAATTTCTGAAGAAGAAACGTAGGCCTCGCGATCCAGTTCTGCAAATGATCCGCGACCAACCGCTCGAAGCACAAGCCGCGATCCTCGCCTATTTCATCCTTGATGCTCAACTGACGTTTATGAAGGTCTGAAGATTTACCACCATGCGCCTGAAACATGTTTCGATCAAAGAATACAAAAACCTAAAAGATCTTGAGGTCGATTTCGCCGGTGACGGTTTTCTCGATGTTTTTGTCGGCAAGAACGGCTCTGGCAAGTCCAACTTCCTCGAGGCGCTTCTCGAGATATTCAACCATCTCTATGAATTTGACCCAAAGGAGCTCGGGCCGGGTTTCGAGTATCGGCTGGTCATCGAAGTCCGTGGGGGCGAACACGTCTACCAATGGTCCGAAGGCGAGCTTCTGGATGGTGAAGGCAACAAAACGACGCCAAGTGAAGTTGCGCTGCCGGACCATGTGATCACCTATTATTCCGGCCAGAACGGAACGATGGACGCGCTTGGCAAAGCCTATGTTGATCGGTTCTTACGTAAGATCAGAACCGCGAGTTTCGGTGATCGTCGCAAGATCATTCAGATCGGACCCGACTACAAAGAACTCCTGTTGGCGGTGCTTCTGTTGCAGCGGGAAGAATGCACGGCGCGTCAGTATCTGCTTCAAAAGCTTAGGATCAACTCTGTGGGAGACGAGCTGCGGCTCGTATTCAAACGCCCGCGATATGCGAGTGGAAGCAAGCCTGAACGCTTCGACGTTGACGCGGACGACAAAACAGCCGGGCGTTTTTGGCGAGCTGAAGGCCCAACGAGAGAGTTTTTGGAGAGGCTTTGGTCCTGTAAAAGCGACGGCCCGGCAGATGGAGCGGTCAGGACCGAGGGGTACTTAAGCGACGACGACGAGCATATCATCTACTTGAACGTTGCCAAATTCCAAGATGAGTTTGCAGGGGATAGCGCGGAACAGCGCTTTCATATGTTCGACAACTTATTGCTGATAGACATGCTGAAAGAAGTGTCGTGCTCACTTCAAATGGAGGACGGGATCAGCGGTGCGATCAGTCACTTTAGCGATGGTCAGTTCCAGTCGATATACATTCTGGCGGTGACAGAACTCTTCAAGAATTCGGATTGTGTGACACTTTTGGATGAGCCGGATGCTTTCTTGCATCCCGAGTGGCAGCATGAATTTTTGCAGCAGGTTGTAGCCGTTTCTGACGAGGCGGCAAATACCAACCATGTTCTCATGAGCAGCCATAGCGCTTCGACGATAGCATCTCGCGTGCAAAGTCGAATTCGCCAGTTTGATATGTCGACTGGGTCAGCAAAACTCAAGGAACCTGCAAAAGCCGCCGCGATTGATGCTCTTTCCTGCGGTATGATTTCCTTCTCTGATGCGGATGCAAAGATCAGCATCTCAGACAACCTCAAAGACTACGACGGTTCGGTCCTGTTTACAGAAGGCCTGACAGATCAGATCATTCTTGAGAAGGCATGGCAAAAGCTCAATCCTGGTGTCACTCAGCCTTTCGCAATTCAGGCTACATTTGGATGCGATTTCCTGAGGCGTTTATTACTTGATGAAAGGTTCTGCGCCGAAAACTCCGAACGGCATCTCTTTGGCCTGTTCGACTTCGATGAAGCCTTTAAACAATGGAATATCAAATCAAATTTTTCGCGACATCTGCAGGAAGATGTGACCTTAGGCTTAGTGAGGCAAAAGTTGGCCAACGATCAGGCCACTCCTCTTAACGTCTATTTCATGCTGCTTCCTATTCCTGACCCCCACCCGCTAAGAGATCAGGTTGTAAACCCCGCCACGGGCCACCACTATAAAGCCGAGTCTAGGTTTAGCATTGAGATGATGTTCAATGGCCTTGAAGGTACAGACGAGTTCTTCGTAACAGACAATAAGCGTCCACGTTCGCAGTGCCTAAAGTTCTCGGATAGCCAAAAAAACCGCTTCGCAACCGAGGTAGTTCCGGAGTTTCCCGAGGCGGCCTTCGAGCCATTCAGGCCAATTTTTAACTTCATACTCTCCAAGGTCGAGAACCATGAAGAAGAAAGTGACGTGGTGTGAATTGTGGTATGAGTGATGGAGCATCTGAAAATATTGACTATTTACAGTGATTTATCGCAATAGTTAGCCTCCTATCGTCGCATTCGAATTTCTTTGAGGTATTTTTATGGATTGGAAAAGGTATTTCCGTTCGGCAAAGGGTAGGGCGGCTCAGCTTGCGAGAGCAGGCCTTTCGTTACTTAATCAACGGATGCTCAAACGTTCGCAGCGATACTTGATCGTCTGGACCCAGCGCTACCCGTTCGGATTTTTCGCCATTGTTGCGATGGTTGTTGTGATTTTGTGGCTCCTTAATCCTATCTACATCCGCTGGCTTTCTGGGACCGTCGAAAAGGCTGGACCGCTTGGAGATTCTTTTGGCGCGTTGACATCTTTGTTTACGGGGGCTGCTTTTGTTGGATTGATTGCAACCTTGATGCAGCAACAGCGTGAAATACGAATGCAACGCCAAGATCTGAAACTGCAGCGGGATGAAATGAAGGCCGCGCGGGAGGAGTTGGCCGGGCAAAAAGGCCAGATGGAACTACAGAACCAGAGCATTAAGCAACAGATGTTTGAGCAGACGTTTTTTAATCTGTTGAATGTGTTCAACAGCTACATTGCGGATCTAACGCAAGCAACGCAAAATGAAGGTAAAGAGCCAAAGAAAGGCCGAGATCAACTGGAGTATATTCAGGCCTCATTGACCGGAGATTATGGGTATACCCAGACTAAGACACGACAGATCGCAAATAAATTTCTGGATAGATATAATCAATATTCTAACGATTTAAATAGCTATTTTCGGTTGTTGTATAATATCATTCGCCTTGTCGATGAAAGCCAAGTTGATGACAAAAAGAGGTATGTTGATATCCTCAGGGCTCAACTATCGGACAGCGAGTTGGTGTTAATTGCACTTAATTCCGAACGCCCTGAAGGCGCTAAGCTGAAAGAGCGGGCAGAACGGCATAAACTGCTAAAGCACTTGCCCAAAACGATCAATGACCTGCCAACTGCTGATGTATGTAACGCTGTTGCAACGCTTTCAAAAGCAGAGTGCGAAAATGAATAAGGGAGGCGATGCCTCCCTTACGTGTTTTATTCAACGTTCCAATACACGTCGAACCCCGGATCAAAAACGGTGACGGGGCCGGAGCCGCCGATGATTTTCTCTGGAAACTTCACCGGGCTGTCCTGTTTGGTCAGGGTCAGTGTTTCGGTATTCTCTGACAGGCGGTAAAAGGCGGGGCCGTTTTGTGAGGCAAAGCCTGCGAGCTTGTCCAGTTCGTTTTCTTCTTCAAACACATGCGCCAAAAGCGACATGGTGTTGGTTGCGGTAAAGCAGCCGGCACAGCCGCAGCCGGTTTCTTTGGCGGCGTCCACGTGGGGCGCGCTGTCGGTGCCCAAGAAAAAGCGTGCATCACCTGATGTTGCCGCACCGCGCAGGGCAAGGCGGTGTTCTTCGCGTTTGGCGACGGGCAGGCAGTAGTAATGAGGGCGAATACCACCGGCCAGAATATGGTTCCGGTTGATGATCAGATGGTGCGTTGTGATGGTTGCGCCCAGGTCGGTGTCATTGGACTTCACATAGTCCACGCCGTCTTTGGTGGTGATATGCTCCATCACCACGCGCAGGCCGGGGGTGGATGTGCGGATGGGATCCAGCACGCGATCAATAAAGACGGCTTCGCGATCAAAAATGTCAATATCGCTGTCAGTGACCTCGCCGTGTACGCAAAGCGGCATGCCGATTTCGGCCATTTTCTCCAGCACGGGGCGGACTTTGTCAAAATCCTGCACCCCTGACGCGGAGTTGGTGGTGGCGCCTGCTGGATAAAGTTTCACTGAGGTCGCAATGCCTGCTGCATGGGCTGCTGCGACGTCTTCTGGATCGGTGTCTTCGGTGAGGTAGAGCACCATAAGGGGATCAAAACGCATTCCGTCGGGCAATGCAGCTAAGATGCGATCACGGTAAGCAGCGGCCTGTGCGCCGGTCACCACTGGGGGGACCAGATTGGGCATGATAATGGCACGAGCAAAATGGCGGGCTGTTTCGGGCAAAACGGCTTTCAGCATCGCGCCATCGCGCAAATGCAGATGCCAGTCGTCAGGGCGGGGGATGGTCAGCGTCTGGGTCATGGGGCTGCGTTAGCACATAGCATTTAAAAGGAAAAGCAAGGGTCACTCACCGCATGTGTTGTAAAGGGCTTCAATAGGGCCAGATGTCTTGGCCGAGTGCTTCAATTGCAACTGTGATCCGTTCAAAGCTTTCCTGCGCGCGGCGCACGCTGTGACGGGCGCGAAGGTAACCGTGTACAAGGCCGGGCTCATTGATCCAATGCGCTTTGCCGCCGGCGGTTTGGATTTTTTGACAGTAAAGCTGTGAATCGTCGCGCACGGGATCACAATCCGCGGTGATCAGCACAGTAGGCGGCAAGCCTGAAAAATCCGTATCAGACAGGGGGGCGAAACTGGGATCATTTTCAGGTAAGACCCCATCACATCGCAGGTTTTGGAAGGTTTTTATGTCCTTGCTGGTCAGCATGGGGGCCTGCGCGTGTTCTTGGTATGAAGGGAGCGAGGTATCTTGACCAAGGACTGCATAAATCAGCACTTGGCCCAGAATGTTTGACATGTTTGGGCGTGATTGATGCGCAAGTGCGGCACAAAGGTTGGCACCAGCACTGTCTCCGGCAAGAACGATGTCTTCTTTGTAGGTTTGATTGACCCAATTGAGCGCGATCTGAGCATCGTTGAGCATGGTTGGGTGTTTGTGTTCGGGTGCGAGCCGATAGTCTACAGCAATGACGCGATAGCCGGTCTGCGCGCAGATTTCGGCACAAATGTCCGTATGACTGTCGAGACTGCCCAAAACAAAACCGCCCCCGTGGAGATAAAGGACGGTGCGTGTGGGAGAGCCTGCTGTGTATTCGCGCAGCTTGATATCTGCGATATCGAAATCTTGTCGCTTGACCTGCGGCGGATAAGGGGCGCGAAAGTGCCGGGCCATGTCTTCATAGGCGCGGCGTTGTTCCGGAATGGGAAGGTGTTCGCTTTCGTCAGGGTAACATTCACCCGTTGTGCGAATGAAGCGCCAGGTTTCTTCGTCGATCCGCCGTTCATAATCCATGGGCTTCCCTCATCCTGCGTCTATCCAGAGTAGCGCTATTGCGAGGAAAGGGAAGCAAAAAGCCTCAAAACAGGGCACCTTGCCGATACGCTAGGGGAATTTAGCGTATCGGTATCGAACAGTTCCTTACAGTTAGGTGGTGACATCCCAGGGGCGCGTAAAGCCCCCAAGCACGCGGCTGATCTCTTCGTTTGATGTTTCTGCGGCGTCAACCTGAGCCACAAGCCCGCGTGATTTATCGTCAATGACTTGGGTGACGCGGGCTGTCAGGTTGGCCTGTTCCAATGCGGTGTTGTAGACCCGCGTGATGGCCTCTTTGCGCAGATCAGGTTTGAAGACTTTACCCACCGCTGTTTTGGGCAGTTCGTCTAGGATTGTTATGTGTTTTGGGAGGGCCGCACGTTCTTTGACGTGGGTTTCACAATGAACGCGTAAAGCCTCACTGGTGATATCCGCGCCATCGACCAATTCAACGTAAGCGCAGGGTAATTCACCTGCATAGGTATCAGGCTGGCCGATTGCACCGGCAAAGGCAACGGCTTCGTGTTTCAAAAGCGCTTCTTCTATTTCACCGGGGTCGATATTGTGTCCGCCCCGAATGATCAGATCTTTGGCCCGTCCCGTGATCCAGAGGTAGCCGTCTTTATCAAGGCGACCCAGATCACCTGTGCGCAGATACTTATCCTGATGATAAAGATCTTTGTTTTTGACCTCTTCCGTATAGGTGTGACCAGCATAGACGCCGGGGCTTGAAATGCAGATTTCGCCAACCTGATCTACGCCGCATTCGACTGGCACGTCCGTATCAGATGTGATGATTTTGACATCTGTATAGGGGAAAGGAATCCCGATTGATCCCACGCGCTTTTCACCTTCAACGGGATTACAGGAGACTAGGCATGTGGCCTCGGTGAGGCCATACCCTTCGACAATATTGATGCCTGAGAGTCCTTCAAAGCGTTTAAACAGCTCAAGCGGCATAGGCGCAGAGCCGGAAAAAGCGATTTTCACCGATGAGATATCTGCATCGACTGGGCGTTGCATAAGAGCCGAGACCGCCGTGGGCACGGTGATCATAAAGGTGATGTTCCAACGTTCGATCAATTTCCAAAAGTTGTCAAAAACCCCGTCGCCGCGATAGCCTTGCGGTGTTGGAAAGATGACATGCGCCCCTGAGGCCAATGCAGCCATGACAATCACATGACAGGCAAACACATGAAAGAGTGGAAGAGGACACATGATGTTGTCGTCTTCTTTGAATAGGAGTGTTTCACCAATCCAACCATTGTATATGAGGCCGCTGTAGCGGTGTTGGGCCACTTTCGGCATGCCCGTGGTGCCGCCTGTATGAAAATAGCAGGCGACGCGATCTTCGGTACTATCTGCAAAGGCCAGGGTGGTCGGTTGGCGTGCGATTTCGGTGTTGAAGTCTTTGAAAGTGATACGGTTTAATGCGTTTCGATCAAGCTTGGGGCGGATAAAGGGAACGATCCATGATTTTGGAGGGCTGAGATAGCGGTTCAGGTCCACTTCGAGAACAGTCTCTACATTCGGCGCGTCAGCGACCGCTTGAAACACCTTTTGAGGCACATCCGTTTTGGGGAACGGCTTTAGTGTGACGACAACTTTTGCACCTGTTTCACGTAAAATAGAAGCGATCTGGTCGGGGTCAAGGAGGGGGTTGATCGGGTTGACGATCCCCGCAATGGCACCACCGATAAAGGTAAATAAAGTCTCGTGACAGTTGGGTAGAACATAAGCCACAACGTCTTTTTCGCCGATCCCAAGAGTGCGAAACAGATTGGCAGTCTGGACTATCCGATCCTTGAGAGGGCCCCATGTGAGCGTTTCGGCTTTGTCTGTCGGGCCCGACAATATCTGATAGCTTGAGGCATTGCTGTTTGGAAAACGACCAGCCGTTTGTTCCAACAACGCATAAAGCGTCTTTGGCATATTGCGCGCCTCGTAAGGCATTTCCTGTTCAAATAACTTGCAGTCTTGAGCCTGCGCAAAAGCTACCATTCTTATACTCTCCTCCCTAGTGGACCGCATCTAGAGTGAAATGCAGTCTATTTAGGATGGGAGTATTTTGATCACTGTGCAAGCTCTTGTAGAGATTGCCTAACGTCACTTCCGTCTGTGAATTGCAGCCGCGCAAGCCGCGCATACAACCCGCCCTGTGCGACAAGTTCATCATGAGTGCCGGTTGCGACGATGGCGCCATCTTCCATTACGACAATGCGATCGGCTTTTTTGACGGTGGCCAAACGGTGCGCCACGACCAGCGTAGTGCGCCCTTGGCTGAGTTCATCGACGGCAGCTTGAACCAGTCGTTCACTTTCTGCGTCCAATGCGGATGTGGCTTCGTCCAACAGCAGAACCGGGGCGTTTCTTAAAATAGCACGAGCGATGGCGATCCGTTGTTTTTGCCCACCAGACAGCATGACGCCGCGCTCACCAAGGAAACTGTCGTAACCATCAGGCAAAGCGGTGACAAAGTCATGGGCTGCGGCAGCACGGGCCGCGGCTTCGATCTCATCATTTGTGGCGTCAGGGCGGCCAAAGCGAATGTTTTCGCGTGCTGAGGCGGCAAAGATGACGGGGTTTTGAGGCACCAAAGCCATATGTTGACGAAAGGCGCTGCGTTGCAGCTGATCTAGCGGCAGCCCGTCCAAAAGGATCTGGCCAGCGTTAGGATCATAACAGCGCTGGAGAAGTTGTATAATTGTGGTCTTTCCCGCGCCAGATGGCCCAACAAACGCGATGGTTTCCCCCGGTTTGATATCCAGTGACACCGCATCAAGGGCTTTTGCATTTAACCGTGTTGGATAAGAGAATGTAACATCTCGAAATTCAATCTGGCCTTTTACGGTGTTGGGAAGCATTTGAGGGGCGACGGGATCTTTGACGCTGTCCTCAGTCTCTAGCAATTCTATCAAACGCTCTGTGGCACCTGCCGCGCGCTGCAGTTCGCTCCAGATCTCTGAAAGCGCGGCGACAGACCCCGCGACCAGGATTGCGTAGATCACAAATTGGATCAAAACGCCTTCGCTCATGCGGCCCGCGCGTACATCGTTTGCACCGATCCACAGCACGCCTACGACACCGGAAAACACAAGGAATATAACGATCACGGTCAAATACGCACGTGTGCGAATGCGGCGTTGTGAAACCATATAGGCGGTTTCGGTCAGGTCTGCGAACTGGTCGCGACTTGCCTTTTCATGGGTAAAGGCCTGAACTGTTTGCACGGCACTTAAAGCTTCACCCGCGTTTCCGGACGAGGCTGCAATCCAATCCTGATTTTCTCGGCTGATGCTGCGCAGCTTACGCCCTAAAAATAGAATAGGCACCACGACGGCCGGGACGATAAGCAGAACCAGGACGGTCAATTTGGCAGATGTCAGGAGCATCAAAACGAGCCCCCCCATAAAGATCAGCATATTGCGCAAGGCGATAGAAGCTGATGAACCAAGCACAGATTGGATCAATGTTGTATCGGTGGTGATCCGGCTGAGCACTTCACCGGTCATGATCTGTTCAAAGAATGCCGGGCTCATTGCAATGGTGCGATCAAAAACGGCCTTGCGAATGTCCGAGACCACGCGTTCCCCCAAGCGTGTCACCAAAGCATAGCGCAGCCCGGTCCCTATGGCCAATAGCGCAGCGATCGCCAAGGCCGCCATGAAATATTGATTGAGCAAAGCTGCTTCTGACAGGCGAAAGTTATCAACAACGCGCCGCACTGCGAGAGGCAGAGTAAGAGAAACAGCTGCTGTCAGGACCAGAGCAGCAAGGGCTGCTGTCATCAATAGGCGATAGGGGTAAATAAATGGCCAAAGCGCCTGCAGAACACCAATTTTGCGCGACGTTGCACGGTCTTCCTGCGATTGCGGAGCTTTTGCCATGGAGAATCCTTCGCGATGGTTTGTCGGCGTTAGAAGCCAGCAGCTTCATGACCTTCACCAAGGCAGAGGTCAAGCAGTCAAAATATCGCGCTTTGGAGGTGACCAGAAAGGTTTGATCGATTGAAGCAAAGAGGGGGCTTAGATCGTCGTCATGGGCTTTTATATTATGCAATCAGGTACAATATAATCTGTTCGCGGGGCTTACTATTGTGAACACGCGAAGTGTTCAGCAGGCTTCAGTGTCTATGTCATGTTTTTATTCTATTTCAATGACTTGATGTACTTTATCACTGGGGTGGATCGCTTAAAACAGCTTTACCTCGGAGGAGGCGTATATAGCTAAGAGTTTCTTTTGAACAAAAACATCAGAGCGACCAGGGTTAGAATAACAGCTGATGATACAAATGGATACATTAGCAAACAGACCCAGAACGGGAAGCTAAATTTGAAATAACAAATAATGGACGTGATCAGTCCTATAAGAATACCCGGAAACGCCGCTGCCCAAATCATTGAAATTCCACTCCCACGAGCATCAAGTTAAACGTACCTCTACTATGAATTGAAAGTGCTCAATAGGTTAGTTTCGCTGATAAAAAGGCTATATTACGTGACGTACTGCATATGTACGCAATCTTGCATCTATAATTCAAGTCTGAGGTGGATACCTATTTCGTGAAGAGTTGCACGCAGATAACAGGGAATGATGCAATGTTATTTTGGTTCAAGGTTTTAAGAAAGGTAAATAGTGGCGCGTGGTTCAGCTTGAGGCGATGTCGGCGCGTTTGGCAGGACAGTTACTTAGGTCGGGTTTATACTTTATTCTCTGTGGGTGCGAAGAAGGGTCTGAGCGATCAAAGAAGGAACCTCTGATAACGCTCCAATGACAGGGAGTGTTACCCCCTGAAACGCAGCCTCTGTTAAGCCTTCTGGGATGTCTTCTTGCACGTGGTCGCCAGCTTGCGCAAAAAATGGCAGACAAAAGCTTTGCGGTGGCAGCGCCTTGGCTGCCTCTGCAATTGTTGGGCGTTCTTCAACAAATCCACAAGAGATCTGAGGTCCGGGAAGTTCATGCCGGAGCGCCGCCGCAAAAGCTTGCGCAGCATTGGCGGCGCGAGGTCCGCGTGCCGAGCCATGTGCTGCGAGCAATATTTGGCTTTCTTCAGGCTTCCAACCTTGATGTATGAAAGCACTAGACAAAGCTTGAGCCGTGAAATGCGGTAAGTTTGGGTCTAGGCCAAAAGGTTCAGCATAAGTTACGGCGATGTCTTTCAGACGTTTCGGTAGAACATCTGCGGTAAACCAACCTTTGGCCATAAAGAAAGGATAGATCACGGCACCGGGTTCAACTTGTTGTTCTAATCTTTCAGGTGTTGAAAGCGTCGCAGATCTGACTTCCCATCCGGGTAAATGCGTGGCCACTTGTTCTGCAAGCTCCGCAAGTTTTTGTTCTGGGGGACGCGGGGCCGAGGGCTGGCCATGAGAGGTCAAAACAGCGAGAGGCATAGGTATTCGCACCTGTGTTACAAACAGTATTTGAACCAGAAATAGAACACAAAAGCCAAAAAGCGAACTTGTTCGATAAAGATTTTATCGACGTAAATGCAAAATGCTCATGTGTTGAACAACCCGCCAGAACAGAAATGGGAAAATTCTTGCAAATTAGTTGGTTGACCTTCTCTGAGGCTTCCCATAAATGAAGGTTCAGAAATGAGCGGGTATGGTGAAATGGTATCATAAGAGCCTTCCAAGCTTAAGGTGCGGGTTCGATTCCCGCTACCCGCTCCATAAAAATTCTTTCACACAAAATAGAACTCAGCAATAATGCATACGTAGTTTTGCTTTTGTATTGTTCACATTGATTCCCCCACGAAACGCCACACATAGAGTCTTTGCGGGGCGAGCAAGGCACAGATTAAAATGGTAGGTCGAACTTACAGATTTCACATGCGTGCGCCCAAGCGGTTTGCGGTTGTTGAGCGTCGAAAAGAGATCGATCTTTCACTAAAGACGTCGGACTTGCTGCATGCAGAAGCCAAAGGGCTAGAGCAGGAAAAAAGTCTGCAATCTATGTGGGAGGCCCGCATGGCTGGGCTGAACCCTGATTACGAAGCGATCATCAAATACTGCTAAGCTATGTGGATTACATATAGTCCGATTGAAGAGCAAAACGACGATGAATTTCTGTCGCGGATGAAGAGCCTTGACCCAAAAGACAAGATTCAGGCGCAATCGCTCATGGGAACAGTAAAGTCTTGCGGGCTACTCGTTTCCAAGTGGCGTGACGCATACGAGAGAATCGACAGCTATCGCCTCAAGAGCAAAAATGAAGAGCAGTGGCGCATTTGGAGGATACCATTCAATCGGGCTGCTGCTCTTTTGGGGGAAATTTGCAGTGATCTGCAGTTGCAGGAAATTAAAGCTCATGAAGGTTTACCATTCCGTGATCACCTTCGCGCCCAGGTCGAGAGTGGAAAGATCACAGCAAACACCGCCAATCGCATGATTGGATCGCTGCAAAAGATGTTCAAGGAAATTTGCCGCGATGAAAAGCTTGTCGTAGTGAACCCATTCAACGACCTGCGCCTTAGGGAGGCAAAGACTAAAGGCAGACCCATATGGCACAGGGCTAACCAAAGGTGGTCTCGTGAAAGCCCACGCAGAACACATCGATGGTGCCCGAGTTAACAAGGGTGCATCCAAGATCGCACGTCATGCCTTCCTGCAGTTCCCAACAGATCTCGACATCACTCCAGAGACTGAGCAGATGATGCTCGATCAGGCAGTCGAGTTCGTGAACCAAACGCACGGCGGCCAGGCAGTGTTTCGTGGGCGGCTTGATCGGGATGAGAAAGGCAGACACGGGGTCGATGTATTCTTCGCACCGCGTTACGCGAAGACAACAAAGCGCGGTAACACGGACTGGATCAGCCTTACGAAATTCGGAAAGGAACGGGCCGTCGAAACCTTCGGGCAAAAGCCGCTCCGAAAGAAGAACAATGAAGGGGAGTTCAAACCAGTTGAAGACGACGACGGCAATCCGGTGATGGTCGATTGCGATAGCCAATACTATCAGGGGCGGGCGTTTCAGGATCTATGGTTCAAGCACCTGCGGGATCAGGTCGGCCTGGATTGGGTGGAACGCGGGAAAAGGAAGCTCGGCCGCGATCAGGATCGGTTGGCTGTTTCGCACTGAAGGTCGTGGCGCGGGCAATCACACAGAGTATGACCTTCGCGCTCCCGCCAAAATCATCCCGTTTCGCCCGAAGAAAAAGGGTGCACCAGTGAGCTTTTCGGAAGGTCGAAAGGGCTCATCGGCGGTAGGTAAAGGGCGCATGGGTGAGCTTTCCTATATAGAGATAGAACAATCCAAAGAACAAAACCCCGCGCTTGAGCCGGATCTGCCGGATGGAGGGCCATCCGGCTCGGCGCGCGGGGGTGGTGCGCCAACCGTTTTCGTTTCTCGCCAATCTTTCGGTTGCCGCCAGTGGGAGCAATTCACCGAGCGAATGTTTGGCGCATGGATCGACCGGGTACTTCCCGAATCCATCGAAAATGGAGAACGCGGATATTGGTTGCCTGCCAAGTTCCCCCCAACCAACAAACACGACTGGCCCGAGTGGCGTAGCTGGCTAATCAATTCGGGCTGGACCCTGTTTGCACCTTCGAATCAGGAGTTTTGCCATGCGGTTTGAGCAAAGAGCAAGGCGACCCATGTCATACGCTGGCGCTGTTGACACGGGACCTTGCGAGAGGTGGCAAGCCTCCCCTTCGAACCCCACCGGCGGAGGCACGCCCCACGCCAAAGCACCGCTCACCGAAACCTTCGTCTTTCGGTGCAGCGCTGCTGAAAAGGTCGAGCTTCGCGCAAAAGCCGAAGCTGCGGGTGTACCTGCCGCGACCCTTCTACGTGAAGCCCTGGGGCTGACAGAGGCTCGTCGTCGCAAGCCAGCACCCAGTGTTGATCCTACGCTCGTGCTGGCCGTTGGACGCATAGGCGGCAACCTCAACCAGATTGCGCGATTTGCGAACCGGGCGCTTTTGGCTGGGCGCGTTGACCTAAATACGCTTGCAATGGCCCGCCAGCTGGTTGTGATCGAGCGCCAGCTTGCTCTGATACTTGATGAGGCACAGCAATGCTGATCAAGTTCTTTTCCAACGGCAAGGGCGCGGGCGCTGGTCCAGTCGGCTATCTCGTAGCCCGCGAGGTGCTGGCCTATGACGCCAATCGCCATCTGATCCGCGATGCTGAGGGCCAACCAACGACGGTCACACGCGACCCTTTGCCCGAAGTGTTGCGCGGCGATCCTGCACGCACCGAGGCCCTGATTGACGCTAGTCGCAATCAATGGACCTACCGCGCGGGCGTGATCAGCTTTGCCGCCGAGGACGCACCCAGCGAAGCGCAGCAGGCCGAGGTCATGGACGCCTTCGAACAATTGGCCTTCTCCGGGCTGGACGGCGAGCAATACGACATGCTCTGGGTCCGTCACAGCCACGAAGGCCGTATTGAGTTACATTTCTGCAGCCCGCGTTTGGAGCTGACCACGGGCAAAAGTCTCAACATTGCGCCACCCGGCTATCAGACCGCTTATGACAGTCTGCGCGACCTCATGAACAAGACGCATGGCTGGGCCGACCCGATGGACCTAGATCGCGCACAGGAAGTCCAAGCCACCGTTGAAGCCCCAACGCGGGCACAAGGTCGCGAAGAACTGCACGAATGGATTTTGGGCCAGATCAGTGTCGGCACCATCAGCGACCGCGCCAGCATGGTCGATGCTCTGACCGAGGCAGGTTTCGACATTCCCCGCGCGAGTAAGAATTACATCACCGCCAAAGACCCCGACACGGGCGAACGCTGGCGATTGAAAGGAGAGATTTTCCATGACGACTGGCAAGCCGAACCGCCTAGCCGAGAAATTGAACGCGGACCTGGAAGCGATCCGCAAAGAGCACGCCGACTTGATGGCTTTACAATTGCAGAGCTTCAGGAGCGATATTCAGGACAGTGTGAGGCTCGCGCGGGATACAATCGAAACCGATACCAGCACGTTTCTGGATTGGAGCGGGAGAGCCTGGCAGGACCACATCAACACGATCAGGCGTTTGATGCGGATTTCACCATGGATGGTGGGCTTGGCGTGTCTGTTGATGGTAACGATGTAGGGCAGCACAAATGTCTGTAGTTCAATCTCATTCTAAGGCGAAGCAAGTAGTGTCTCTGCTGATTTCAGAGGCCAGAAAGGCAGGTTGGTTACATGCAAGATTTGAAATCCGTCCAGACGGAAGCGTGACCGTTGAAGCAGGCATGAGGGAGCATGTTGGAGCGGATGATTTCTTTGTTGAAGATTTACGAATGAAATAATGACACGCACAGCATTACCCAAATACGTCTATTCGGATCGAGGTTATTTGCGGTTCATTCGCCGGTCTCGCGGGCAGTCTGTCATGATGAAAGAGACTTTCGGATCCGTTGAGTTTTGGGAGCACTACAACAGGTTGGTGAATGGAGCTCCTGCAGTCAGTTCGGGGCGTCGAACATTCGAAAACCTCATCCTAAGCTATTATAAGAGCAAGAAATTTGAAAAGTTAAAGCCAAGAACCAAACAAGACTACAGAACCTATATCGGTCATATCCGGGAAATTTGGGGTGAAAAAGACCCAGCGAAGATCGAGACCAAGCATATTTATGGTTTGCAACAAGCAAATGCTGACAAGTGGAGGCGAGCTAACTACCTAGTGCAGGTAATGGTGGTCCTCATGAATCACGCTCGCTTGATTGGGTTCCTTCCACGTGATCAATCCAACCCTGCCCACGGAATACCTCTTCTTGAGCAGGAGGGGGATGGTTGGGAACCGTGGCCTGATAAGTTGCGGAAAGAATTTGAGCAAAAAGCGACACCACGGGCTAGACTCGTATACGAACTGAGCATTGGTCTTGGTCAAAGAATTGGAGACACGCGTAAAATCCGGTGGTCTGACATCCAAGATGGCGCTTGGGATTTCAATCAAGGGAAGACTGATAAGCCACTTTGGATACCTTTGACCAAGAGGCTGCAAGATTTCTTATCAGAGGTTCCGAAGGCTGGAAGTACTGTGCTCACAAATCGCTCTGGAGGCCCCGCATCTTATCGCTCTTTAGCTGGAGAAATGAGGGACGTGAAAGCTGGTTTGGAATTTGACCGAGCGCAAGAGTACGTGACTCACGGCCTTCGAAAGAATGCAACCATAGAGCTCTATCTAGCTGGTTGTGACGACGAGATGGTCAAAGCGGTGACAGGACATTCTGGTGTGGAAATGCTGAAAAAGTATGGTGGTCAAGTTCGCCAGAGAGAGCTGGCAAGGCGTGCGCAGATCGCTCGCAATTCAAAAGAACAAGACGGGACCGAAACGTGAAAGTTTCAACGGTTGTTTCAAAAACGGCAGTGAAGGAGAAGAAGGATGACGCAAGTCATTGATTTTATTGGAGGCGAGTACCGGAATCGAACCGGTGTACACGGATTTGCAATCCGCTGCGTCACCACTCCGCCAACTCGCCTTTTCTATGACTTAATGTGTGTCCGTGGTGTTGTTCACACTGTCTAGGCCATTCTTTATGGATGTTTCTATTGGCTTGCAACCTAAAAACAATACTTCTTGGTGAGCTCTCTCCGAAATTCGGACACAGACGTAAGCTACGATTTGTTGTCTGCAGATTTTCGACGAGAATGAGATCAGAGATATTGAAACGAAAGAACCACAGCCCTGAATTAAGGCGAAAGTCCTGCTTGAAGCATTGAAGAGCGAATGGGTCGAGTTCTACGCTCACAAACGTCCACGCAGTGCCCATGGTGGCAACCTCCTAGCTGTGATCTATTGGCTGAGATAAAGACGAAACCGAACCCGGTCCCGGTCCGCAGGAGCAAAGAGTAGCTTAAGCTACGCTGAAAACTGCCCAAACATTGGAGATTAGATAAGTATCCACTCCTCTTCGCGATTAGTAGCAAGACTCGCCATCCCTTCGTGGAAATCGAGGGGTTTTAAACTTAGCGACCACTAGGTTTTACGAATTTTAATAATTTGGTTGAAAGCGAACAAGCCAGCGAGTGGCTGGCTTGTTGGCGGAGAAATTATATCGTTAAAAGCGCGCTCCAGATCAGTTACCGGCGCTTTCCATTTTGCGGTTGGCGACGACGCTTTCGAGCCAACCCAGACGCATCTCTGGAACAGAGCTCAGTAGGAGGTCTGTGTAGTCGTCAAAGGGGGGAGAGAGGACTTCGCTTTTGCTGCCATAGCGTTGCAGATTCCCTTGGTACATCACCGCGATCGTGTCGGAGATCGCGCGCACTGTCGCAAGATCATGGGTGATGAAGAGATAGGCAACATCTTCGGCTTTTTGCAGGTTGAGTAGGAGTTTCAAAATGCCGTCTGCAACCAAAGGATCCAGTGCTGAAGTGACCTCATCACAGATAATTAACTTTGGTTTTGCCGCCAAGGCGCGTGCGATACAGACGCGCTGCTTCTGACCTCCAGACAATTCTGCGGGATAACGATCTAGGAATTTTTCTCCCAGTTCGATCTCATCCAGCAATTCAATCACACGTTTGCGTTTTTCTGCGCCACGCAGGCCAAAATAGAATTCAAGCGGGCGGCCAATGATGGTTCCAACAGTCTGGCGCGGGTTCATCGCAGTATCTGCCATTTGGTAGATCATCTGCAACTCACGCAGGTCATCACGACTGCGGCCAGCCAGTTCAGGCGACAAAGTGCGCCCGGCAAAGCTGATTTCCCCGGCACGTGGCGGCAACAGCCCCGTTATGACACGCGCTAGCGTGGATTTTCCCGATCCGGACTCGCCGACTACGGCAAGGGTTTGGCCAGGGTGCAGTTCAACAGAAACGTTGCTCAGCACGTCATGTGTAAGACCCTTGTAACGCGCAGAGATCCCATCAACCTTGAGCACCGGATCTGAGTTTGGGGTTTTTTCCTCGTGTTCGATAGAGCGAACAGAGACAAGCGCTTTGGTGTACTCTTCCTGAGGGTTGTTAATAATCTGATCAACCGAGCCATATTCCACCATGTCGCCCATACGCAGGACCATTATATCATCACTGACCTGAGCCACGACAGCGAGATCATGGGTGATGTAAAGTGCGGCAACACCGGTGTCTTTGATGGCTTCTTTGATAGCCATCAACACATCGATCTGTGTCGTAACGTCAAGTGCGGTGGTTGGCTCATCAAACACAACCAGATCGGGTTCAGGGCAGAGTGCAAGGGCCGTCATACAGCGCTGCAGCTGGCCTCCTGAAACCTGATGAGGGTAGCGATCACCAATATTGTCGGGATCTGGCAGGCCCAGTTTTGCAAACAGGGTGCGTGCGCGAGCCTCTGCCTCGTTGCGGCTGAACTTTTTTTGTTCAACAGCGGCTTCGATCACCTGTTCCATGATCTTCTTGGCAGGATTGAAAGAGGCAGCTGCGGATTGCGACACATAGGTTACCTCTGCGCCACGTAGGGCGCGTATATCACCCAGTTTTGATTGCAGGATATCGCGCCCATTCACCCAGACTTCGCCACCAGTTAGCTTTACGCCGCCGCGTCCATAAGCCATGGAGGCCAGACCAATTGTGGACTTTCCCGCACCTGACTCTCCAATGAGGCCAAGAACCTTGCCACGTTCAAGGTCAAAACTGACCCCGTGGACGATCTCGATATCACGTGGTTTCTCACCCGGCGGGAAGATGGTCGCGCCAATCTTAAGGTCGCGCACTTTGAGTAAAGGTTCGCTCATCCGCGGCCCCCTTTCAGAGAGGTGGTTCGGTTCAGGACCCAGTCAGCGACCAGATTCACTGAAATGGCCAAGGTTGCGATGGCAAAAGCAGGGATCAGCGCAGCAGGTATGCCGTACACAATGCCTTCTTTGTTTTCCTTCACGATGCCGCCCCAATCAGCCTCTGGTGGCTGAACGCCAAGGCCAAGGAATGACAATGTGGAAACAAACAGAACCATAAAGATAAAGCGCAGTCCCATTTCGGCAATAAGCGGCGAAAGCGCATTTGGCAGGATTTCACGGAAAATGATCCAGCCGGTTTTTTCACCTCGAAGGCGGGCTGCCTCGACATATTCCATGACAGAGATATCAACCGCGACCGCCCGCGCCAGACGGTAAACGCGTGTGCTGTCCAAAAGCCCCATGACAACGATTAGGATTGGTATGGTGACAGGCATGACCGACAGTACAACCAAGGCAAAGATCAGGGTTGGGATCGACATGATGAGATCGACAAAACGCGATAGGAGCTGATCCGCCCATCCGCCAACAACAGCTGCAAAAAAGCCAAGAATGGAGCCGATCACAAAGGAAAGCAGTGTTCCTGCCGTCGCAATAAAGATGGTTGTACGGCCGCCGTAGATCATACGGCTCAGCAGATCACGCCCGATGTTATCGGTGCCTAAAAGATAGCTGCTGCTTGCTGGTTCCCAGACGTCTCCAACAATTTCACCAACGCCATAAGGCGCGATGAGAGGGGCAAAAATTGCCATAAAAAAGTAGATGCCGGTAAAGAACAGCCCGATTTGTGCTGAGATAGGAATGTTCTTCATTTGGGATGCCTCAGACGTGGATTGGCAAGGATCGAAATGATGTCAGCCAGCATATTGAGACCGATATAGACGGCTGCAAAGATAAGGCCGCAGGCTTGCACGACTGGAACGTCCCGCTTTGATACATGATCAACCAGATATTGCCCCATGCCGGGGTAAACAAAGACCACTTCGATCACCACTACCCCTACAACAAGGTAGGCAAGGTTCAACATGACAACATTGACGATTGGTGCAATCGCATTAGGGAAGGCGTGGCGGTAGATCACCTTAAAAGAAGACAGGCCTTTCAGCTCGGCCGTTTCAATATAGGCGGATTGCATCACGTTCAAAATGGCGGCACGTGTCATACGCATCATATGGGCTAACACCACCAAGGTCAGAACTGTGACGGGCAGGGCGATTGCATTTAACCGTTCAAGGATCGACATGGAGTCATTCACCATGGCGACCGAGGGGAACCATCCAAGGCGTACCGAAATAAAGAACATCAGCACGTAACCGATCAGAAATTCGGGTATCGAAATCGACGCCAACGTCACCGCTGAAATCAGTTTGTCGGGCCAGCGGTCCTTGTAGCGCACCGCGAGAAGGCCGAGGAAAATCGCAAGAGGCACCGAGATCAAAGCAGCCCAGAAGGCCAAGAACAGGGTGTTGCCTAGGCGCTTGGAGATGCTTTCGGCAATGTCACGCCCATTTGTAAGCGCAGTGCCAAGATCACCTTGGAGCGCATTGAAGAGCCATGAGAAATAGCGTTGCAATGCAGGCTCGTTCAAGCCGAGTTCACGACGCATGTTTTCCAGCGCTTCTGGAGTGGCAGATTGACCGAGGATGGACTGGGCAACGTCCCCTGGTAGGATCATCGTTCCCGCAAATATCAGCGCTGACGCTGCAAATAAAAGCAGGAGGCCCAGCACAAAGCGCTGGGCAACCAAAGCGATTACCGGATGCATGAACTGGGCCTTATGCCTTCAGCCAGCATTTGATTTGCGCCGCATTGTTCATCAATGGGCTGTTGGGGTCGACGGCATACCCGCCAACTTTGTCAGAAATCGCGTCCACAAAGTCGTTAAACATCGGGCAAATTACGCCGCCTTCGTCGCGCAATGTACGTCCCAGTTGCGAATAGATCTCTTTCCGTTTTGCGGGGTCGACCTCCGCACGTGCGGCAAGAATTTGCGCATCAAAGCTTTCGCGCTTCCAGCGGGTGTCGTTCCAATCCGCGCTAGAGAGATAGGCGGTTGAATACATCTGGTCCTGAACAGGACGACCTGACCAGTAAGACGCACAGAACGGTTGGGCATTCCAGACTTCGGACCAGTAACCGTCGTTTGGTTCACGCTTAATCTCAAGCGGAATACCTGCGGCCTGTGCAGACTGTTGGAACAGAGCCGCTGCATCAACCGCGCCTGGGAAGGCACCATCTGCAACACGCAGAATGATGGGCGATCCATCATGACCTGATTTTTTATAGTGCTCTGCTGCTTTGGCCACGTCATATGTACGCTGGGGAATGCTATCATCAAACAGCGGATAGGCTGCATTGATTGGCATATCGTTGCCAAGCCCACCGTAACCCCGCAGGATTTTGTCAACCATCTCTTGGCGGTTGATCGCATATTTCAGCGCCAGACGCAGTTCGTTTTCATTGAACGGGGCAGTGTCCACGTGCATAACGAATACATAGTGACCTGGGCCAGCGACGTTCTTCACATGCAGATTGGGTGCACGATCCAGCAATTTCGCGATCTTTGGTTCAACCCGGTCAATCATGTGTACCTGACCAGATTGCAAAGCTGCGGTTCTTGCAGTCGCATCGTTCAACACAATCGTTTCAACCTCGTCGGCGAATCCGCGATTGTCATCCCAGTAGTTTGCAAACTTTTTGAACTGATGGCGCACACCGGGTTCATCAGCGACAACTTCATACGCGCCTGCGCCAATGCCTGCGGCGGGGCTGTCAAAACCACCGTCGGGCTGGATGACGAGGTGGTAGTCAGAAAGAAGATAGGGCAGGTCAGCATTGCCGGTTGCCAGATTGACGATGAAATTGTCGCCATCGGCTTTCATGGACTCAATGCCGCGCAAAAGGCCAAGCGCGCCTGATTTACTGTCTTCGTTGGAATGACGCTCCATTGTGCGCAAAACATCTTCGGCAGTTACGGTCTTGCCGTTGTGGAATTCCACACCCTTGCGGATTTTAAATGTCCAGGTTTTTGCATCGGCCGAGGATTCAACGCTTTCTGCGATACGAGGGTCAATCGTGCCTTCAGCGCTGGTTTCAACAAGACGCTCACCAAAGGTGGTAACGTTTGTGATCGGCAGCTCTGACGCAACGGTTGCAGGGTCAAGCGTATCGGTGGATCCGCCGCCGCCTCGACCGACTTTGAGGAGGCCGCCGCGCACGGGACCAGCAGCGTCAGCTGCGGTCGAATATAGATTACCTGCAACCACGGCACTGACGCCCAGGGCAGCAGCTTTGCCCATGAATTCACGCCGTGTCATTTTTCCTGCGGTTACACTGCGTGACAGGTGATCAAGTTGGTCTTGCATGGAGTTCTCCCTGTTGAACTTTATTGCTTTACGCATCTTTTCCAGCGCGATGATTGAAGAGATGCGCTTTGGATGCAACCCGGCAAGTTCAAAAAGCGACACAAGGTGCGTCGGTTTCAGGTCTTGCGGAGTATTGTTTTTCCAAATTTATGTCGCAAAGAAAGGTTTAGGGGTCGTTTGTAAAGAGCTGAGCGTCTTTAAAATCAGATGTAGGTGAAAAAAGCGACTTTTATCTACCGATTTACGTCAGAATGAGAAGATGTCACTTTTTAGTCATTAATTGAGAGAATTACAGGCTGATGGCACGAACTCTGACTAAGCATTCAGAGAATCTGGCTCTGTTATTTCTGATCGCTGTCGATCCAGATGGTTACAGGGCCATCATTCGTCAGCGCGACTTTCATGTCGGCTCCAAATTGCCCTGTGGCTGTGTTCAGCTCCAATGTGTGACACTGTGAAACAAAATAATCGTAGAGGTTTCGACCTACCTCTGGCGATGCCGCTGCGGAGAACCCTGGACGATTGCCTCTCCGCGTATCGGCTGCCAGAGTGAATTGGCTCACCACCAAGAGAGATCCGGCGACATCCTGCAGCGAGCGGTTCATACGGCCCGCATCGTCGCGAAAAATCCGCATTCTAGAGATTTTTCGCAACACATAGTCTGCGTCTTCTTTTTCGTCACCCTGCATTGCGCAAAGCAGGACCAAAAGGCCGTTTGCAATTTGGCCTATGATCTCTCCATCCACCGTGACAGAGGCTTCTGATACCCTTTGAACAACTGCGCGCATAAGACCGTTCCCGTAATCAACGGCTGCCGAGATATGCGGCGGCACCAACAATGACAAGAGCGGCAACTGCCGCAAGCACTATTTTGATCGCGGAATAAGGGCGCTCGCCCTGAACACGTCCGGTTTGGCCATTGATAACAAAACGATAGCTTTTGCCCCGGTATTTATAGGCCGCCATCCACACAGGTAAAAGAACATGCTTGAAAGTGACATCTGAGACCTCGGTTTGAAGTTGATCAATGCGCTGTCGATCCCCCCCAATGTCAAACCGGACGTCTCGCCGGATAACTTGGTCCATCTTTTGACGAGCATCCCCAAATCCCTCTTTGAGGTCCACCGCATAGGCTTCTGCTCGAAACCCTGCCAGATAGCGAGGTTGATAGGGATGAAGATGTGACAAATCCCAGGGTTCCAGCCCCTCAGTGTGTTTTTGCGGCAAAGAGCGCGACCCCAATACAAGGACATCATCAAAAAATCGCGCAACCCGCCCAGACGCGCGACGCCAGCGCGTTTTGGCGACCTGTCGCGTTTGTTCTTTGCCATCTATTACGATACGTTGGGTTTCATAATAGATGGTGCCGCGTTGTCCCTGATAATGGCTGCGGGTGTGCGCATCAAAGGTCCAGAAGGGCACATAGATACCTTCCATTCTGCGTCCTTTGCGCGCGTATTGTTGCAGGCCATTTGGGGCAAACCAGAGGCCACCTAACCAGTCGTTCATGGCTTTCTGTGCATCGCCTTCTTGCACGGCGAAAGGCAAAACGCCCTTGGGTTTTATGTGACGATGCGCACCGGTATCTCCCACGACGGGTGTTGCGCAAAACGGGCATTCACGGGCATGGGTTGTGTCGTCGAATTCAACCTGTGCAGCGCAATTGGGACAAGAGGTAACACGTGTGACCTCCATTTCAGCCTCGGGTAAATTGGCGGCAAGGGCTGCTGTGAAATCCAATTCTTCCAATGCAGGTGGTGCGGGTTCACTCAAAACATCGGTATGCCCGCAGTGATCGCAGGTGAGGCTGCCAGAGGCCGGATTATAGCGGTAGTCCGCGCCGCATTGCTCACAGGGGAACCGATGCGTTTCAAGTTCAGACGTGTCGGTCATGTCTCGATCGGGCACGGGAGGAGGTGTGCTCACCATGATGGGTCTTTCGTCAGATCATAGAGGAATACGACAGATGCGGAGGGCTACACACCGGGTGGCGGAGGTGGTGGCGGAGGCGGCAAGATCGTAAACAATTGCGCAAGCTCCATTACATCACCGGCCGCTTTCCAGCCATCTTGGCCTGGGGTCCACACCAGGGTTTCACGGGTGAGCGTGCTTTCCTGCGCCATGCGTCCCAACCGTGCCTTTGAAAAAGGGCCCTTGGTCGCGCCATTTTCTGCAATATGCCAGACATGCTCGACAGGCGGGGGAGGTGGTGGCGCCGCCACAGGTGCTGTGGCTTGCGGCGCAGCGGGTGCGGGGCGCGCGCCCCATGGACCTACGGTTTGACCCGCTGCCTGTGTTGCCATGTTCTGGGCCATTGCCATGCCCATTCCCATGCCTAGACCTGCCCCCATGCCACTGTTTGGCGTTTGCGCCGCTGCTGTCATCGCCTCAGCTGCCGAAAATTGTGTATAGCGGCCCAGATCTCCAACAATTCCCATCTGAGTGCGTTTATCCATAGCTTGCTCAACTGCGGGCGGCAGAGAAATATTTTCGATGTACAACTCTGGGATTGAAAGCCCGTAGTCGGAGAGCGTCCCTGAGATTTCAGCTGAGACCAGTTTCCCGAGGTCCGCTGTATTTGCCGCCATATCCAAAACGGGAATGCCAGAGCCGGCAATCACTCGGCTGAATTCCTGGACAATAATATTGCGCAGCTGGAATGAGATCTCATCCATGGTGAATTCGCCATCCGTGCCCACAATTTCTGTTAAGAAACGAGCAGGGTCTGCGACGCGAATGCTATATGTTCCAAACGCCCGTAGTCTGACCGGGCCAAATTCTGGATCCCGACAGATAATAGGATTCTTTGTACCCCATTTGAGATCGTTGAATCTGGTCGTGTTTACAAAGTAGATTTCGGATTTGAACGGAGACTGAAACCCATGATCCCAATGGTTCAGCGTTGTCATGATCGGCATGTTATTGGTTTCAAGCATGTACATGCCCGGCGTGAAAACATCTGCCAGTTGACCCTCGTGTACAAAGACAGCAGCCTGTCCCTCGCGCACGGTCAGCTTTGCACCATATTTGATTTCATGCCCTTCACGTTCAAACCGCCAGACCATTGTGTCGCGGCTGTCATCTACCCAGTGAATGACATCAATGAACTCACCCTTCAAAAAGTCGAAAATACCCATAAGGTTCCCCAAGACAAAATCTAATCTGAATTTAGCGGGGAAGTATGACGCAAGCCAAGCGCTATATTTGTGCAGCGTGCTGGGCTGTGCGTTTTACGGTCCACAGGGCGCGTGCCGGTTCATGCTCTGGCAGGCTTAGAAGTGCGGCGCGTTCTTGCTTGGGTGCATATTGTAAGCTGACTGGACCTGCATAAAAGCTTTCTGTTGGGGCACCGTTGCTGATCACAACCTGATGGGCCTCAAAGACAAGGTGATGGTAAGTGATGCGTTTACAGCTTCGCAGCTGACGCACGCCTGGGCGTTTTAACAAGGCTTTGGCGGGTACCAGCACCTCTTGGCCTGTGGGCGTGTGGATCAACATTCTATGCTGTGGTGAAACCACCAGTTTTCGATGTGGCCGACCACTGCCCAACGCACCAAAGTCAAAGGCAATTGGATGATCCTTTTGATGTTGCGGATCGCTGAAATCCAGTTTGCGTATCAAAATATGGCGCAGGGGTTGCGGACCATTGTCTAAAGTTATGATTAGGTCACCGATCGCAAGCGTTTCGACTGGCTTGGGGCCGTCTGGGGTTTCGATCAGCGTGCCAGACGCAAAGCAAGGCACGAACACTTTGTCATATTCGTAGGCGCCCGCTGTATCGTTGAACTGGTAAGAATATCCTGCTGCAAAATCGTCTTGTATCGTATGGCCGTCGACAGTTCCAAGATTCACAGTCCCGGGGAAGCCAGGAAGGCTTTCGATCTCAGGCGGCGTACTGGACATGTTGAAGGTTATGTATTCGCCGGAGCTGGGGTTGACGAGCGCGACAGCTTCTGGCGTCGCACCTGACATGCCTTCCGAGAGAAAGTTGGTAGAGGTGCCACCTGCACCAGATTCTACACCACCTTCTGAGGCTTCTTGTGCCCAGACCGGGGCAGAACCGGAAATTTCATTGACAACATAGAGGGTCTCTCCGGGGGAAAGAACAGTGCCAGCTGGGAAAGTGTGGAACAAACCATCTTGCGCGATGTCAGGCGCATTGAAACCAGCAGAGTCTGACCAGACCTGCCAGCCGGAAATATCAAGAGGAGCGCCGGATGAGTTTGTGAAAGAGACAAATTCGTCTTCCTGGGTCGCTGTCCCATCTCCATCGGTGTCGAAAACGGCGCCGCCGCTATTGTCACCATATACCTGATCAAAACGTATGCCAGAAAGATTTGCTGCCATGGTTTGCCCCTTTGTTTGGGTGAACCATACGAGAACAGGCTTAGACAGAGGTTAATGAAAAAGGCTTATGGCTTCATTTCATTTAAGATATCGAGCAGTAGGGGCCGTGCGGCCTCTGGGTTCATACCGGGTGTGAGGCGTGAATCGTAGAGGATGCGCAACAAGGTTTCATCATGGCTGGTCAGGCGCGCAAATTCATCATCATCATTAAAAATCGATGGTCGCGCCTTTGGGCTGTCATTTCGCAGCCCAAGGCCTTGGGCGACCTCTTCGTGCAGGCAGGCTTCACGGGTCCGCGCAGGGTGTTCTGAACGGATCAAAGCGACGGCATTGGTATAGGCAAACGGAGCCTCACTTGGTCCACCTGCAATAACGATGCAGTAGTACAGGCGGGGAGCATCCAGCAAAGAGGAAAGTTGGACGGTATCAATTCCGGGAAGATGTGATGTGATCTGCTTTTGTACAAAACGACGATCATCAAGCCCGGCGTAGATTACTTTGAAGTTGCCATCTTGCGTCACATTGGACATGGGATGACCCGTCACACGGTTGAGCCGCTGGGTATATCGTGTCAGCGCTGCGCGGTCCGTTTTTTGTTGTTCTTCCGAAATTGAAGGACCAAAGACAGGCTCAAATCGGACCGGATCTTGCCAGCGACTGAGCGCACCACTGGAGCCTAGGCCTTGGCGAAAATGTTCATCAAAGAAGGCAATCGTTTCAAAATTGCGTAGGAGATCCTCGTCCGAGTATGGCGTGTCTGGTCCGCCACCATCACGGCGCAACAACCCACGTGTGAGCAGGTCCTGCTCCAGCCCGCGATAGAACTGGGCCAACTCAGCACTTGCCACCGAAGGGGGCGCGGGCCTAGCCAGCTGCGGTGGTCGGCTTTGCGGCACCAAGGACGTGGGCGGTGGAGCGAGTGGTGCACATCCCACCAGAGTAGCCATTGCAAGCGAACAGGCCACGCGCATTTTATGTAAGTGAGGTCGCAAATACGCCATGTGGCCTATGCCCAGTGCTTTCAAATCAGTTCGGAACGGCTGTTCCTGAAGTGTCGCCAACGCCGTCTTTTCGCGCTTTCGCCGCGGCAAGCGTGTCTCTCAGATCGGCTTCCATTTGTTGCAGCTCAGCCTCGGCGGCTGCGCGTTTTGTTTTGCCTTCATCAGCAATTTGCAGACTTTCTTCGATGGTGCCGATCAAATCAGAATTGGCCTGTTTTACGGCTTCAATGTCAAAGACGCCACGCTCCATTTCTTGACGGATCATTTTGTTGGATTGCCGCAGGTTCGCCGCATTGGCGGTCAGCAATTCATTGGTAAGATCATTTGCTTCATGCACGGCTTTTGCAGCTTCGGCGGAACGCTGGATTGTCACCGCTTGCGCCAATTGCGTTTCCCAAAGTGGAACCGTATTGACCAGAGTCGAATTGATCTTAGTGACAAGTGATTTGTCGTTTTCCTGCACCAGCCGGATGGAGGGCAGGGATTGCATTGTGACCTGTCGGGTCAGTTTCAGATCGTGAACGCGGCGTTCCAGATCATCACGTGCAGCCCGCATATCGCGCAGCTCTTGTGCAAGGATCACCTGATCTTCTTTTGGAGCATCCAGCGCTTTGGCTTCCATGTTGGGGATGTCAGTTGCGTCCAAATCCGCGAGCTTGGCTTCTCCTGCAGCAATATAAAGACCAAGTTCATCATAAAAATTCAGTGTCTTCTCATAGAGAAGATCCAGCGATTTGATGTCTTTCAGCAGTGTATGTTCGTGGGCAAGCAGGTCATCTGTGATCTTGTCGATCTGCCCCTGTATGCTTTCGTACCGCGCGGTGAATTTTGCAAAGGGAGCGGCTTTACCCAACAGTTTTTCCCAAAAGGTTGGTTTGCGGCGCACGTCCAGTTCAGAGACTGAAAACCCACGAATGGTGGTGACAATATCGCGCAGGCTGTCGCCAGCAGGTCCGACGTCTTTGTTGCGCACATCGCTCAGCATCGCCTGACTGATTTGTTGCAGCTCACTTTGTGCAGCGGAGCCAAACCCAATAATCGAGCCCGTATTGCCCATGTCGATTTCATCCATGCGCACCCGAATAGCGGCACTGGTTGTTTCATCCGCTTGTGTGAGTGGAGCAATCTCAGCCGTTGGATCAGGCAAGGTCACCGCGGTTACTTCACTCACCAAAGCTTCGGCATCGCGGGCTTTTTTTTGGATGATCTCTGACATCAGCGGTGTCCTCTCACAAAGTTACTCAAATACTGGGGTTATAAGGAGTTGTTGAGTGTTATACCTTCACGCTCAAGGCGTTCACGTAAAACTTCTATTTCGATGGTCAGATCGCTTTGATCTTCCAGCAGCATCTTTTGGTTTTTTGCTGCAAAATTTTGTTCAAGATCATCTAACAGATCCAGGTACTTTATGCGCGCTTGCTCATCTTGGCTGCGCGCGAAAATATCTGCAAATTTAACTGTCGCATCACGTGCGCCCAGCAAATAGACCGTCAGATACTTGCGCGCGGCGGTCAGATCGCGTGGATCTTCTTCGACGGTGCGACACAGGGTGCGAACCACCTGCGCAAACTGATCCACACGATTTTCGAGCGCGCGATTTTTGGCGCGCCGAATAGCGTCTGCCATTTGGTGCAAATATTCTTCGGCTTCATCCACAACACGCGCGACACGATTTTGTTGGAAACTGTCGATGCCTTCGGTCCCTTTGTTGCTGAGTGGATCAATGCCGAATGCGGCCAGATGCAAGCCTAAGGTGGCCACAGCATATATTCCAACCGTCGCAAACGACGCACCATCACTCAGAGCCGCGCAGGCGGAGCCAGCTCCGACAAGAAGGGCTGCAAGAATTTTACGTGGTAGGGCCGGGCGTGTTGCAACCCGGCGTTCGTGATAAGCGGCCTCTGCGCGCAGTCCCTCGCGAACAAGGAAGGCAGCACCTGCCCATAGTCCCGCTCCGGCCAAACCAAAAATCAGGCTCTCTGCGCTACTGAAAACAGAGAGCAGCAACAAAAGCGCTGGCGGGACCATCATCAGATTGGCGCGCAAGCCGACGGGGCTGACTTTGCTCTGCTTTATGTCAGTCGTGCCTTTGACCGCTTTGGATGAGGTTGTTTGCGACCCGCCATTTGGGCTGAATTTGCCACCAAAACGTTGCGCCATGCCGTTAGCCTCCTACAACCCAGCCAGTGCTGAGGCCAAACAGCAAGATCATCAATGCTACAAATGCAATCTTTTGCACTGTGCCACACCCCCAAGTGCTTAAAACCTATTTAAACCTAGGGGATGGTGGGGGTCCTTACCAGCGTTAAGCCGCTATTATCCGGTCAACGGCGCGGATTTTTGCTGTTTTTTCTGTTGGTCTGGCCGTTTTGAGATCTGGCGGGGCCTCTGGCGGGTTTCCCACGTGATTTTTCCGAAGATGCACCTGATTTGAAAGTACCAGAAGTGCGGGCGTTGCCCTTTGCCTGTGTGGGTTGTCTCGAACGATCACTGTCACTACCTAAGTTGCGTGCATGCGGTTTGCCGGGTTTTCGGGCGCGGGTCGGGCGTTTGGGTTTGGCGGTGTCGTCCCGCTCCAGTCCTAATTGATCGTGCAGGACACGGCGGCGTACTTCCTCGACCTCTCCGGGCTTTAGTTCGCCAAGTTGAAAAGGGCCGTAGGAAATGCGCAGTAGGCGGTTGACGGCAAAGCCGATATCTTCCATCGCGCGGCGAATTTCCCGATTTTTCCCTTCGCGCAAACCCACGGTAATCCAGGCATTAGCACCTTGCTGGCGATCCAGCGTGACGATCATAGGTTGAAACTTCTCTCCCTCAATCACCAGGCCTTTGCGCAATGGTTCAAAATCTGCATCGCGCGGGCGCCCATTGATACGTACACGGTAGCGGCGCAGCCAGCCGGTTTCTGGCAGCTCCAGCTTGCGTTTTATCCCGCCATCATTGGTCAGCAGCAGCAACCCTTCAGAATTGAGATCGAGCCGTCCAACCGTCATTACACGTGGTAATTCTTCGGGCAGTTCATCAAAGATCGTTGTGCGCCCTTTTTCATCACGGTTGGTGGTTACGAGGCCGATGGGTTTATAATAAAGCCACATCCGTGCATCTTCTGCTTCGGGGAGAGGCTGATTGTCGACCACAATACGGTCTTGTTTGGTGACATTCAGGGCGGGGCTGTCGATCACCTTACCATTGACCATGATCCGACCTGCCGCGATCATGCGCTCGGCCTCGCGACGAGAGGCAACACCAGCACGTGATAAAACCTTGGCGATGCGGTCTCCTTCTGGGGTTTCGGAGGCTTGGTTGGTCGGAGGTGTCGGTTTCTGTGTCATACGCCTGCCATAGAGCAATTCACACTCTTGCGAAAGCAGGCATTGTGGGGCAGGGAAAAGCGATGCAGTTTAAATCCCATATGGATCTTGCCTTAAAGGAAGCGCAGGCCGCCGCTGACCGCGGTGAGGTTCCTGTCGGAGCTGTGCTTGTTGCGCCAAACGGGGATATTGCGGCGCAGGCTGGCAATCGCACGCGAGAGCTGAACGACCCGACAGCCCATGCCGAAATCCTGGTCATCCGTGCTGCTTGTGATGCCTTAGGCGCTGAACGGCTGCCCGATTATGATCTCTACGTAACGCTTGAACCTTGCGCGATGTGTGCGGCAGCGATCGCGGCAACTCGTATTCGGCGCGTTTATTACGGGGCCTCTGATCCTAAATCTGGCGGCGTTGCCCAGGGCGCTTGTGTTTTTGATCACCCGCAATCGCACCACAGCCCCGAGGTTTATGAAGGTTTGGCGGAAGAAGATTGTGCCAAAATGCTCAAAGATTTTTTCGCTGCAAGGCGCTGAAATATATCGGTTGTCGCGCAGATGGATTTGACCTTGTGAATTTAGGTCGAATGTCCTAATTTTGTTTTTAGGTCAACTGTCCTAGAGATTTGAATGTCTACACGCAAAAACATAACCGCAACTGCGGATGAGCTGTTTTACCATAATGGTTTTGACGTCACTTCGTTTGCGGATATTGCGAAACAGGTCGGCATTTCTCGTGGAAATTTCTATCACCACTTCAAAACTAAGGATGATATCCTTGAGGCGGTGATCGATCTTCGGCTAGCAAAGACGCGTGATATGTTGCGCCTTTGGGCTGAAGGTGCTGAAACACCGTTGGATCGGATCAGTTGTTTTATTCATATCCTGATCCGTAACCGGAGAGAAATCGCAAAATATGGATGCCCGGTCGGGACCTTGGTTTCTGAGCTGGGTAAACTAGACCATGTCAGCAAGTCACATGCTGCGACCTTGTTTACGCTGTTTGTCGATTGGCTGGTAACACAGTTCTCTGACTTGGGGTGTGAGCCCCAAGATGCACGCCACCATGCACGCCATTTGTTAGCTCTCAGTCAAGGTGTCTCTAGTGTAGCGCAAGCCTTACAAGATGATGTCTTTGTTGATGATGAGGTCAACATGATGCTTGATTATGTTGCCGAAATTGCGCGTACAAACTCACTTAAAAGGAAAAGCTAAATGTATTTTATTCTCCTCACCTTTGCAAAAAACCGCGACCAGCTGGCCGCGTATCTGGACGGTCACAAAGCGTGGCTGCAAAAAGGATTTGAAGACGGTGTCTTTATCATGGCCGGTTCTATCACTGATGGGGAAGGTGGTGCGATTCTAGCCGTCGGTGAAGATGAGACCGCGCTGATGGAACGCGTTGCAGAAGATCCTTTTGTGGTAGGTGAAGTGGTAGAGCCTGAAATCATCGGCGTTGCGCCTACGATGATGGATCCACGTCTCGACTTTTTGCGTGGCGATGCATGAGCACGTTATTTAAAGGCCCTGATGGGCAAGATCGCTGCGCTTGGGCGGGATCTGCGCCAGACTTTCTTGATTATCACGATCAGGAATGGGGCTATCCCGTTGGGGATGATATTCGTTTGTTCGAAAAAGTCTGCCTTGAGAGCTTTCAGTCTGGGTTGAGCTGGCGCACCATCCTCGCCAAGCGCGAGAATTTTCGCACGGCATTCGCGGGGTTTGATCCTGTTGAAGTGGCTGCTTTTGATCAGGTCAAGGTGGAAGCGCTACTGCAGGATGCTGGCATCATTCGGCATCGCGGAAAAATTGAAGCGGTGATCAATAACGCGGCCCGTGCATTGGAATTACAACAGGAAGCAGGCTCTTTGGCTGCGTTTTTCTGGTCGTTTGAACCAGATCCGGCCACTTTGCCTCCACCGCAGACACAAACGACAAGCCCTGACTCCATCGCGCTGTCTAAAGCTTTGAAAAAACGGGGATGGAAGTTTGTAGGTCCGACAACCTGTTTTGCTTTTATGCAGGCCATGGGGTTAATCAATGATCATGCACTGGGGTGTTGTTGTCGCGCAAAAGCCGCTGAAGCGCGGGCTTCCTTTGAAAAACCCGTACCACGTTCTGACTAAAGAAACCCCGAGAGGCTGTTGTGGATCTGACGCGTTACATTGACGGCTATTGTGAACGCTTGAATCCCGGATTTTGGGATGAGCCAATCAATGCCCTGACCAATTTGGCCTTTGTCATTGCAGCGTTTGTTGTATGGCAGCGGCATCGATTGCAGAGGGATTGGATCATTTCGCTCCTCTGCGCTGTTCTGGCCCTGATCGGGGTAGGGAGTTTTTTATTTCACACAACCGCTCAGGTTTGGGCGGCAATTGCAGATGTTTTGCCCATATTGGCGTTCATTCTCGTCTACATTTTTGCGATAAATCTGCGCGTTGTGGAGGTACGGCCAATATTTGCCCTACTGGGGGCTGCGCTTTTTATACCTTTTGCTGCAGTGCTTTTGCCGGTGTTTCAAATGGTGCCGGGGTTAGGGAGCTCCGCGTCTTATGGGCCGGTTCCGCTTCTCATTTTGATTTACGCGTTTTATCTACGTCGCGCGCAACCACGTTTGTCTCGCGAATTTACCATTGGTGCCGGGATTTTGATCCTGTCTATTACGTTCCGCAGCCTCGACCTGCCTTTGTGTGCATCCGTTCCTCATGGGACGCATTTTATGTGGCATATTTTGAATGCAATCATGCTGGGGTGGATGGTCAACGCTTATGCGCGGCAAATGCAAAGGCCTGTCGGGTAGTGTGATTGAGCCGCGCTGGGCGACTTCTGTCTCGCACACCCTTGCGAGTGTGGCGTGAGGGGGGTAAATGCCAGATAACACAGATGAGGGTTATCCATGTCGATTGACCAAACTACCGCCGCAAAGGTGGCCAAACTGGCCCGGATCAAAGTCGAAGATGATGCGCTTCCTGCGCTCGCGACCGAGTTTAACAATATCCTAGGCTTTATTGAGCAACTGAACGAAGTGGATGTCGAAGGCGTTGAGCCGATGACATCTGTAACGCCTCAGCGTCTGAAACGTCGAGTGGATGAGGTAACGGATGGCAATCAGCAGGAAAAAGTGCTGGCCAACGCGCCCGACGCGCGTGAAGGCTTTTTTGCGGTTCCAAAGGTGGTTGAATAAGATATGTCTGATCTGAACAAACTGGGCCTTGCAGAGGCCCGTGATGCGCTGCGCAATGGCGACACCACCTCGGTTGAATTGACACAGGCCTGCCTGACAGCAATTGAAGGCGCAGATGCGCTGAACGCCTATGTCCATAAAACACCGGAAATCGCGCTGGAGCGCGCCGCCGCAGCGGATGCGCGCCTGAAAGAAGGTGAAGCACCAGCGATGTGTGGCCTGCCGATTGGTGTAAAAGACCTGTTCTGTACGCAAGGTGTGGACAGTCAGGCGGCCTCTAACATTCTGCAGGGCTTTAAGCCTGAGTATGAATCCACGGTCACCCAAAACCTGAAAGACGCAGGCGCGGTGATGCTGGGCAAGTTGAACATGGACGAATTTGCCATGGGATCGTCCAATGAATCCTCAGCTTATGGGGCCGCAGTGAACCCGTGGAAGCGTGAAGGTGATGATACGCAATTGACGCCTGGCGGCTCATCTGGTGGCTCTGCCGCTGCAGTTGCTGCAGATCTGTGCTTGGCGGCGACAGGCACAGATACGGGGGGGTCAATCCGCCAACCTGCAGCCTTTACCGGCACAGTCGGTATCAAACCGACCTATGGGCGGTGCTCGCGCTGGGGGATTGTCTCTTATGCGTCCTCGCTGGATCAGGCAGGCCCAATGACCAAATCGGTTCGGGATGCCGCAATCATGCTCGAAGCGATGGCGGGTCATGATGCAAAAGACAGCACCTCTGCAGATCTGGCGGTTCCCAATTTCGAAGCCCTGCTGACTGGTGACATTCGTGGCAAAAAAGTAGGTATCCCGCGCGAATATCGTGTCGACGGCATGCCTGATTCTGTGGAACGCCTTTGGAACGAAGGGGCAGAGATGCTGAAAGCGGCCGGGGCTGAGGTCGTAGATATCTCGCTGCCGCACACCGAATATGCATTGCCTGCTTATTATGTGATCGCACCTGCGGAAGCGTCGTCCAACCTCGCACGCTATGATGGTGTGCGCTATGGTCAGCGGTCTGCGCTGGACGCTGGGGATGGCATTACTGAAATGTATGAAAAATCCCGTGCGGCAGGCTTTGGCCCCGAAGTGCAGCGCCGGATCATGATCGGTACTTATGTTCTTTCCGCGGGCTTTTATGATGCGTACTATAATCGTGCCCGTAAAGTGCGCAGCCTGATCAAAAAGGACTTTGAAGACGCTTTTGCAGCTGGTGTGGATGTTATTCTCGCGCCTGCAACCCCCTCTGCCGCTTTTGGCCTTGGTGAGAAAGCATCAGCAGACCCGGTGGAAATGTATCTGATGGATATATTTACCGTGACGCTGAACCTTGCAGGCCTGCCCGGTGTGGCCTTGCCTGTTGGCACCAACAGTCAGGGTTTGCCTATGGGGCTGCAAATGATCGGTAAGCCTTGGGAAGAAGGTGATCTGCTGAACACCGCTTATGCGCTTGAACAAAGCGTTGGTTTTGTGGCCAAGCCACAAAAATGGTGGTAACCCCGTAACTAAAGTTTGAGCAATTCCATAGGTGCCAATATGCGTCTGAAGACCCTTACAACCGTTGCTATGAGCTCGATTGCGCTCTTAGCCTGTGCGCCGATCGTGCCGGAGAGCGGAGCAAGTGTTGGAGCAGGCGGCGCACCTTTGGGGCAACAAAGACCTGCGCCGGGGACGACAATCAATGGTGATCCGTTGATCCCTCCGGCGCAGATTACGACAGAACCTTTACCAAGTGCAGGCGTGGATCGCCGCGTTGCCAGCGAATGGAACCAAAGCACCAGCGTCGGAACACAGACGCTGCAGCGTCAAACAGCAGCCACGCGCCAAACGGCGCCTGTGTCTTCTGGCGATGATATCGCCCGCGAAGCGGCTGCAGCGTTGCGTGCTTCATCCAGCAATTCAGGTGTGAGGCCGCTTGAGGCCAGCCCAAATAATCCAGCGCCGACACTCGTTGGCAATCCGCGTATTTCAGATGAAAACGATTTTGGTGCGGTTTCTGCCCGCCAGTCCATTGAAAGCGATGCGCAACGCTTGCAGCAACAGCGCGATCAATTCCAGCAAATCCAACCTTCGGCATTGCCGCAACGCAGTGGTGAAGACACGCCCAATGTGGTGCGCTACGCCTTGAGCACCCGCCATCCGGTGGGGCAGCGGCTCTACAGCCGGGCTGGGATCAATTTACGGGCACGTTCCGCACGCAATTGTGCAGAATTCGCCACCGTAGACGAAGCTCAAGCTGCCTTTTTGGCAGCGGGTGGACCAGAACGTGATCGAAAAGCTCTGGATCCAGATGGGGATGGCTATGCCTGCGCTTGGGATCCGCGCCCCTATCGCGCTGCGCTGCGGTGATCCTGACGCAAGTCTGCGATGGGGCTCAGAGAGATGAAGATTGATCAGGTCCCCAGCCCAAACTTTGGTCCACGCAAGGAAGGAGCTCTGCCGTCCCTTGTTGTGCTGCATTATACCGCAATGGAGACAGCACAAGCCGCGCTTGAGCGTCTTTGTGACCCCATGTATGAGGTTTCGGCGCATTATCTGATAACACGTACAGGACAGGTCTGGCAGCTTGTTGATGAGCAGCACCGGGCCTGGCATGCAGGGGCTGGCGAATGGACAGGGGTGCGGGACGTCAATTCGCATTCAATTGGCATAGAATTAGATAACTCCTCCCAACACCCGTTTCCCGAGCCGCAGATGTGCGCGCTAGAACGGCTGTTGCATCAGATCATGCAACGGTGGGACATACCGCCCGAAGGTGTCATTGGGCATTCTGATCTTGCGCCGGGGCGCAAAGTTGATCCCGGGCCGCGCTTCGACTGGCAGCGTTTGGCGCTTGGTGGACTGGCGCGGCCTGCTGGGGGCAGGGAGCAGGCGCAGGGGGCGGATTATCGCGTGCTGCGCACCAAGGCCAAAGCTCTGGGTTATACGGCTGCGATGACGGATGAGGTGCTGTTGAACACGTTGCGCCTGCGATATCGTCCCTGGGGCCAAGGTGCATTGTGTGGGGCAGATATCAAGGCCTTGCCAAGTGGTGATTGACGCACGGGACAGCAGTTTAAGCAGGTCATCCCTTGACGCACCGGGTTTGTGCGCGTAGGGCAGCGCTGCACAGAAGGCTGGACGGCCGCGCGTGAGGCCTTGGCCTCTCTTGCGAGGAAAGTCCGGGCTCCCCAAAGCAACGGTGCCGGGTAACGCCCGGGCAGGGCAACCTGACGGATAGCGCCACAGAAAACAAACCGCCTTGCATGTCGAGGTAAGGATGAAACGGTGGGGTAAGAGCCCACCGCGTGTCTGGCAACAGATGCGGCATGGCAAGCCCCACTGGGAGCAATGCCAAATAGGGTCCCCGCGCGGGCAGGTCGGCTTTTGTCGATACCGCCGCTAGGTAAGCTTTGACCGAGAGGGACCGGGTTGGCAGCTAGAGGCGTCTGGCAACAGGCGTCGCAGATGAATGGTCGTCGAAGGGGCGTAAGCCCCGGGACAGAACCCGGCTTACAGGCCTTCTGTGCATATTTTTCCAAGCAGATTTACCATTCGAAGATATAAAGATATTTAATGTGGATTATTCGTGGAAAACTCTCGCCTTTCACACTGACTCCCCTTGACTTGCCTGCCTATCAGGGTAAAAGCCGATCCTCATATGGAATTTACCGAGAGGCCCCTGCCTTTTCGGACGCAGGAGAAGCGACATGGCGAAGCCGACCACCATCAAGATCCGCCTGAACTCGAGCGCGGGCACCGGCCACTTCTACGTGACCAAGAAAAACGCACGCACCATGACCGAGAAAATGGTTGTTCGTAAATACGACCCGGTTGTGCGCAAGCACGTCGAATACAAAGAAGGCAAAATCAAATAAGCCCTTCTGGATTTACCAGATCAAAAGAAACCACACCCTTTGGGTGTGGTTTTTTTGTTTGCCCTTAAGTGTCTGCACGCCATTCTGTTACGACGCCAACGGGCATTAAGCCCATCGCTTGCATCAACCCTGCAGAAGCAGTGTTGAACGCCGCATGGCTTGATTTGATGATCGAGACGTTTTGCGCCATCACACGGGTCTTCATTTCAGAAATCAGAGCTTGGCCAATGCCCATACGCTGCCAGGGTTTGGCAACGGCAATATGGTGCAAAACAGCACGCTGCTCTCCTTTGCGCAGAGGTGTGCTTGGTCGTTCTTCGATCTCATAGATCAGATATCCTAAGAGACCGCCATGGGGGCTCTCAGCGGCGATTGCAGCCACCTCTGGCGTCGCCAGCCATGTGCCCAGCCAGTCTGTCAGTGCGCGGCTTCCGGGGACCGCGTCGTAGCGCTGTGGATCATATATGACATGTAGCGCATGAAGTTCTTCGACCAGAGGAACCAGCCGCTCTGCCTCGGCTGCGGGGATGTTGATAATTTTCATTTTTATTCCCTGAAAATAAAAAGGGCGGGTCCGTTGCGGCCCGCCCTCAGTGTTTGATTGTGATGTTAGCGCGTTATTCGCGATCACCAAACAGCTGGAGCAGCATCATGAACATATTGATAAAGTTCAGATAGAGGCTCAGAGCGCCCATAATGGCGGATCTGCCCAGCCATTCGCTGTCACCAGAATGTGCCATCTGCAGGTAGGTGGTTTTAATGTTTTGCGTGTCATAGGCGGTAAGGCCTGCAAAGATCAGAACGCCGATAACTGAAATCGCAAATGCCATTGCAGACGAGGCGAGGAAGATGTTCACGATAGACGCCACAAGCAGACCAATCAGACCCATGATCAGGAATGTGCCCAGACCTGACAGGTCTTTCTTGGTGGTGTAACCATAAAGAGAAAGACCACCAAAAGCGATTGCAGTGATCAGAAAGACCTGAATGACCGATTCACCTGTGAAGGTCAGGAAGATCCATGAAATGGAAACGCCCATGACAGCAGCAAAGGCATAAAACACCAGCTGTGCGGTGGCGGCTGACATGCGATTGATCGCTGCGCTAAAGCCAAACACAAATGCCAAAGGTGCAAACATGATCACCCAGCGTAGAGGCGAGGTGTAAAGCGCCACGCCCAGAGGGCTGAGCTGACCGTCTTGGATCGCCAGGTTAGAAATCGCCCAAGCACCAGCGAATGTGATCAGCATGCCGATCGACATGGTGCTGTAAACTTTATTCATATGGGCGCGCAAGCCCTCATCAATCTGAGCCGCGCGTGCGCCCGCGGCGGACCGAATTTGGTCAAATTGTGCCATTGGTCATGGTCTCCGTCGCAAAGGTTTCTCCTGCGCAGATCATCCGCGCAGGTTTGCTAGAGATATTGGTCGAAGTTGCGGCAGGTTCAAGTGTTTTCGATCTCTTTTGGCTCGAAAATATCTAAATCTTCTACCACTTTGACACAGGCTCAGTTCCTTTGCGACGAATTGCCCCTCTAGGGCCGTCTGGACAGGGCAGGCAAGTCCCAGACAGGGCGCGCAGCCTCAAGCTGTGCCTCATGCGAGGTGAGGCCAATGTCAGAAAGTTGTTCAGGGGTGAGCTGTGCCAGTACGCGACGTTCCTTAGCAATCATGAAGCCTTGTACCATCCACGCAATCACACTTTTGGGGCGCGGCGCTATAACCTTAGAGGTGGAAATATAAGCCATCAGACGATCTCCTTCTTGGTTGGTGATGATTTGTATAACTTTCATCATTTCTATTGATGTTTATGATGGAACGCGGCATATTTTGAAAACGAATGTTTTTGATGCTTTTCATCAGAGGGTGTGATGGTTCGAAATCTGGATATCACGACGCTACGGTCTTTTGTGGCCGTGGCAGACAATGGCGGCGTAACACGCGCTGCTGGGTTTTTGCATCTGACGCAATCTGCCGTCTCGATGCAGCTGAAGCGTTTGGAGGAGCTGTTAGGGCTTGATCTTCTGGATCGTAGTGGTCGCGGGATTGCGCTGACTCCGGCGGGGGAACAAATGCTGGCCTATGCCCGACGTATGGTTGCTTTGAATGATGAAGTGATGGGGCGGCTCACAGATCAGGCTTTTGAAGGAGAGGTCGTATTGGGCATCCCTCACGACGTTGTCTACCCCGTTGTACCGCGCGTCTTGAAGCAGTTTAATGCGCTATTTCCACGGGTGAACGTCAATCTTGTGACGTCGAATACCAAACAACTAAAGGCTGAATTTGAACGTGGCGCATATGATTTGATCGTGACCACAGAGACGGGTGGGAGCCATGGAGCTGAGACAATCCATGATATGCCATTGCGCTGGGTGGGGGCTCCCGGAGGGTCAGCCTGGAGGCAGCAGCCCTTGCGACTGGGGTTTTGCCGCAGCTGTATCTTCCGCCGTGTGGCGACAGAGGCATTGGATGCTGCGGGCATTCAATGGGAAATGGCCGTTGATAGTGAATCTGACCGTACCGTCGAAGCAACCGTCAGCGCAGATCTGGCGGTTGGGGTACTGCTTGAGGGGACGCAGCCTGCGCATCAAGAGTTGATCGACGAGGGGGCAGCCTTACCGGTACTGCCGGTGCAGCAGATCAATCTATATGGGGCTGACAAGGTGCGGGTACCTTATGTATCAGATCTCGCAGATCTTCTGCGCACAGGTTTCGCCGCTTTACGCCCTGTCACGCTGCGTGCCGCAAGCTGACGCAAATGTATGGACTGGTAAGAAGGCAGCGCTGCCTTCTTATGTCATCGAAATAACGACCTTTCCGGTTGATTTTCGTTGTCTGAGCAGTTCCAACGCGTCTTCCACCTGTTCAAGAGGTAAGACGTGGCTCACATGTGGGTGCAGCGCGCCTTCGGCATGCCATTTAAAGAGTTTCTCAAAGGACTCTCGGATGATGTGAGGGTGTGTTTTTTGATAACCGCCAATATACAGACCTATCACCGTGAGGTTTTTTACAAGCAGATGATTGGCAGGGATTTGCGGTACCTCACCCCCTGCAAACCCTATTGGCAGCAAGCGCCCACCTGGGTTTGTTGCGCGAAAAGCGGCTTTCCAGACGTCTCCCCCAATCGCATCATAGACTACATCTGCACCACCAAGTTCTTTTAGGCGGGCTCTGAGGTCTTCATCGTCATCGATCAGAATGTCGGCGCCTGCCTTTTCTGCGATTGCCAGCTTGTCTGCTCCGCGCGCATGGGCAATGACACGGGCCCCCATCTTCTTTCCAATTTCGACTGCGGTTAGCCCGACACCACCTGCCGCACCCGTGACAAGTAGTGTTTCTCCAGCTTGCAAACGAGCGCAATGATCCAATGCGATCTGGCTTGTGCCATATGCAATCTGAAATCCTGCAGCGGTAATGAAATCCATCGTGTCCGGTAATTTTACGGCACAAGAGGCTTTGAACACGCCATGACTTGCCAGGCCGCCTTTGCCAGAAAATACGGCGACACGATCCCCGATTTCGAAACCCTCAACTTTGTCTCCAAGCTCAGTCACATGTCCAGCTAGCTCCAGACCTGGGATGAATGGCAACTCTGGCGTGTCTTGATAGGTGCCCTTCCGCATGAGAAGATCTGCAAAATTCAAACCACATGCAGCGATTTTTACGCCAATTTCCCCAGCGCTTGGTGATGCGGGCTGAAGCGAGATGAGCGTGCCTGTGTCAATGGCCTGAACTTGGTAGGCTTTCATGTGATTCACCTGATGATTGTATGGCGCGATTGCCGCGTCATGATTCGACGAGATAGGATAGCGACCTATACTTTAGTTTATAGTCTCTGCGCAGCATTGTTTGCGGCATTATTCACGGTGTCGTTATGTGTAAGTTTTTTATTATTTAGAATCAATTGCTTGTTTTTTTTGAGGTGTGAATGGAACTGAGGCGTGCTTGTTTTCAACCGTAAAGGTCGTAAACTCGTCTCGTGGTTGGGCTCAGATCATGGATGATGGGGAAAATCCTAGTCAGGGCGTTTCGTCGGAGGTGTATCCGAGGAAGCGCTCTTTTTGGCTGTCGATCTGGACCAATTGCAGTGGATTATTTTGACTAGGAGAACAGAATATGGCACATCCTGTAGACGTGCATGTCGGAAAACGCATTCGCCATCGTAGATGGCTAATTGGCATGACACAACAACAGCTGGCCGAGCAGGTGGGTATCAAATTTCAACAAATCCAGAAATACGAAACTGGGGCAAACCGAGTGAGTGCCTCACGTCTTTGGGATATTTCGGATGCGTTGGATGTGCAGGTTAGTTTCTTTTTTGAAGGTCTGCAAGAGGACGGCAAAGAAGTATCTGCAGATTCAAAACTTATGCCTGACGATTTGATGGGGGATAAAGAGGCGCTAGACTTGGTGCGCTCGTATTATGCAATCCCAGAAAATCAACGCCGTCGCTTGTTCGATCTGGCGCGCGTGCTAAGCGATGCTGCTTGATCAATAGCGAATATTGCTTTTTTCACCGATCTTAGGTTTGGTGTTTAAACTCGATATCAGAAAATACCTTGTATTTTGGGCGGCTTGGTGTCACCGGTGGTGACATGACCAATGCCGCCCTTTCTGATCTTGATGTTGCACATCTTTTGGCTGATGCAGCCCGTGCAGCAATCCTCCCTCACTTTCGTAAACTCTCCAGTGCCGCCGAAAACAAGGCGCAGGATGGGTTTGATCCTGTGACGATCGCAGATCGCGCTGCCGAGCGCGCCATGCGTGAAATTTTGTCGCAGCATCGCCCTGCCGATGGTATCTTGGGTGAAGAATACGACAATCTGGTGGGAACGTCAGGGCGCACCTGGGTGCTGGATCCAATTGACGGGACCAGAGGCTTCATCAGTGGCACACCGACGTGGGGTGTCTTAATCGCTTTATCTGATGAAACAGGGCCTTTTTTGGGTATTATCGACCAACCCTATATCGGCGAGCGTTTTGTCGGAGGGGCTGACATTGCCTCAGTAACAGGTCCGCTGGGGGTTGCGAATCTGAATTGCCGGACGACGACGGATCTCGCTCAGGCAACGCTGTTTACCACATTCCCTGAGGTCGGAACGCCTGAAGATCGGGCTGCGTTTGAACGTGTTTCTGCGCAGGTTCAGCTGACCCGCTTTGGGTGTGATTGCTATGCCTATGCACTGCTGGCCGCTGGGCAGATCGATCTGGTGATTGAAAGCGTGCTAAACCCTTATGATATTCAAGCTCCGATTGCTGTTATTCAGGCGGCAGGGGGCATTGTTACGGATTGGGATGGAGCGCTGGCGCATAATGGCGGGCGGGCTCTTGCGGCCGCAACGCCAGAATTGCATCGCGCAGCTATGGACCTGCTGAAAGGCGCTTGAAAACGGCGCAGCGCTTGCGCTAACATCTGCTCGGATCCGAGTCCTTTGCCCGTCTTCTGTCGGATTAACATCACACTTCTCAACCGAAGCGGGCAGATATGAGGTGTGATCAATGCGTGAAATACTCCTGAAAAACGCTCGTAAAATCATCACGATGGATGAGCAGCGCCAGATCTTTGAAGGTGCAGATGTCTTAATCCAAGATGGGGCAATTGCAGCTGTCGGGCCGGATTTGGAGAGTAAGGGCGAAACACTCCTTGCAACAGATTGTGTCATTACGCCGGGGTTGGTGAATACCCATCATCATCTCTACCAAAACCTGACGCGCGCCGTTCCTGCTGCACAGGATGCCTTGCTGTTTGGGTGGTTGAAAACGCTCTATCCGATCTGGTCTCGCATGACGCCAGAGGATTTCTTCCTCTCTGCACAGCTGGGCCTTGCTGAACTTGCACTCTCTGGATGCACGCTGAGCGCGGATCATTTGTACCTCTATCCCAATGGTGCCCGTCTCGAAGATACAATCGAAGCGGCAAAAACGGTTGGATTGCGATTCCAGCCCACACGTGGCGCGATGAGTATTGGCGAAAGCGCTGGTGGTTTGCCTCCAGATCACCTTGTGGAGCGCGAAGCCGATATTTTGAACGATATGATCCGGGTTGTGGATGGCTTTCATGATGCAAGCCCGGCCTCAATGTGCCGGGTTGGACTTGCCCCGTGTTCTCCTTTTTCAGTCAGCCGGGATCTGATGCGGGATGTCGCCGTTTTAGCCCGTGACAAAGGTGTTATGCTTCACACGCATCTCGCGGAAAATGACGAGGACGTGGCCTATTCACTCGCGCAGTTTGGCTGTCGCCCGGGCCAATACGCCCAAGACCTGGGCTGGACCGGGGATGATGTGTGGCACGCACATTGCGTGAAACTGAACGGGGCAGAGATCGACCTGTTTGCCAAAACCCGCACGGGTGTCGCCCATTGCCCCTGTTCCAATTGCCGCCTTGGTAGTGGTGTTGCCCCTGTGCGCGCAATGCGTGATGCAGGCGTGCCGGTGGGGCTGGGGGTCGATGGCTCCGCCAGCAACGATATGGCGAATATGATCGGAGAGGCACGTCAGGCCATGATGTTGCAGCGTGTGGTTCTTGGCGCAGATGCAATGGGATCTTACGAAGCGCTAGAAATCGCCACGCGCGGTGGGGCTGATGTGTTGGGGCGCCCAGAATGCGGTCGGCTGATGCCGGGTGCCCGTGCTGATATCGCTGTCTGGGATGCACAGGCGCTTGGCGCAAGTGGCAGCTGGGATCCCGGTGCCGTGCTCTTGGCTGGTGCGACGCAAGTGAAGCACCTTTTTGTAGAGGGGCGTCAGGTTGTTGCTGATGGTCAGTTGACAACACTGGATCTGCCCGCCCTGATCGCACGTCATGGCGCAAGAGCAGTGGACCTTGCACAGGCAACATAATCTTTAGGGGTGGACCGCTTCACCTGCGATATAAACCTGCGCGATGGCCCGATCATCTCCCATCATCAGTGTCGGAAAGACGGATTCCCAGATGTCATCGGCGCGTTGCGTTCGTTGGGCAATTGCTGGGGTGGAGTGCAGATCAAGAACCACCAAATCGGCTTCCAGCCCAGGGGTGATGTTGCCGACCTTGTCTTCCAGACGCAGCGCAGCAGCCGATCCTTGTGTTGCAAGCCACAAAAGCTGCGCCGGGTGCAGCGCATGACCTTTCAACTGGCCGATTTCATAAGCAGCTGCCATGGTTCTGAGCATCGAAAAGCTTGAACCGCCGCCCGTGTCCGTGGCAAGCCCGATACGTTGTCCTTCAGCCATGAGCCCAGCCATATCAAACAGCCCCGACCCAATGAATGTATTTGATGTGGGGCAATGGACCAGTGCGGCGCCATATTCGCGCAAGCGATGACGTTCGCGCTCTTCTAGGTGGATCGCATGGCCATAAACTCCACGCGCGCCAAGCAGCCCGAACTCTTCATAAGTATCAAGATAATCACGGGCTTGGGGGAATAGGGATTTGACCCATTCGATTTCATCCGTCTGTTCGCTGAGATGGGTCTGCATCAGGCACGTCGGATGCTCTTTCCAAAGCGCGCCCATAGCTTCCAGTTGTTCAGGCGTCGAAGTTGGCGAAAACCGTGGCGTGATGGCATAAGTCAAACGGTCTGCGCCGTGCCACTGGCCAATCAACGCCGCACTTTGATCATATGCAATTTGCGCCGTGTCGCGCAGCCCATCCGGCGCGTTACGATCCATGCAGGTTTTCCCGGCGACAAGACGCTGGCCGCGTGCGCGGGCTGCGGTAAACAGCGCCTCGACACTTTCGGGATGAATGGTGCAGAAACTACAAGCCGTGGTGGTGCCATTGCTGACAGACAGATCAAGATAGCGCTCCGCGATCTCTCGTGCATAAGCGGGGTCACAAAACCGCATCTCTTCTGGGAAAGTATAGGTGTTTAGCCAGTCAATCAGGCGTTTTCCCCAACTGGCGACAATTGCGGTTTGGGGATAGTGAACATGGGCATCCACAAACCCGGCCGAAATGACCATATCACCATGATCAATGACCGTCGCTTCAGGGGACTGCGCCATTAGGGTTTGAACCGCGCCAAGAGCTGCAATCTTGCCATCTTGGATCAGCACGGCATCAGAAAGGGTAACAGCATCAGTTGGCGTCTCACCGGCGAAAGGTGTGCCTGTGAATGACAGAACCTGCCCGGTCAAAATTTTCGCCATCTGTGCACCCTTTTCTTGCTGTTGTGCGTGGTGCACCCTAAAGCACACAAACCTTCTGGTAAATTATGCCATTGTCATTGTTTTCCGGTAACTGCTTCTTTTAACGTGCAACAAAACAAGCATTGGGGGACAGCCAGCATGAGCAGCGCGCAAGAGATCGCCAGCACAGACGTGGCACCTGATGAACGGTTTGAGCTTACACGAAAATTAACCGCGGCCGTACTTTATGCTGTGGACCGTGAAGATCAGGCTCAACTGGCGGATCTGATGGAGCCGCTGCATGCGGCTGATATTGCTGACCTTCTGGAACAGATCAACGCCTATGACCGAAAGCGCCTGATCCAGTTATACGGACGAGAATTCGAAGGTGAGATCCTTTCAGAGCTAGACGAAAATATCCGCGAAGAGGTTATTGCAATCCTCAATCCCGTGGTTCTGGCCGAAGCGGTGCGGGATCTGGAAAGCGATGACGTTGTTGATCTGATCGAGGATCTTGAAGAACCTCAGCAAGAAGCCATTCTTGAAGCACTCGAAGATTCAGATCGTATCGCGGTCGAGCAATCAATGTCTTTCCCCGAAAACTCTGCCGGGCGTTTGATGCAGCGCGAAGTGGTGATGGCACCTGAGCATTGGAATGTCGGCCAGGTGATCGATTTCATGCGTGAAAGCGATGATCTTCCTGAACAGTTTTACCACGTTGTTCTGGTTGATCCGCGGCTGCGTCCGGTTGGGAATGTGACCTTGGGGCGTATCATGGGCTCGCCGCGCAATGTCCAGATCAGTGATTTGATGGAAGAGACGTTTGAAGCTTTCTCCGCTGATCTGGATGAAGAAGACGTGGCCTATGCTTTTAACCAATATCATTTGATCTCGGCGCCGGTGGTGGATGGGAATGGTCGTCTGGTTGGGGTGATCACCATCGATGATGCGATGGCAGTGCTGGACGAAGAACACGAAGAAGACATCCTGCGTCTTGCAGGCGTTGGTGAGGAAAGCTCACTCTCAGACCGTGTGATGGATACCACGAAAAAACGGTTTCCCTGGCTTGCGGTGAATTTGGTGACGGCCATTCTGGCCTCTCTGGTGATTGCGCAATTTGAAGAGACCATTGCGGGCTTTGTCGCGCTTGCGGTGTTGATGCCGATTGTTGCATCCATGGGGGGCAATGCAGGCACGCAGTCGCTGACAGTTGCGGTGCGCGCTTTGGCCACGCGTGACCTTACAGGATCAAACGTGTGGCGGGTGATCCGGCGGGAAACACTGGTCGGGCTGATCAATGGCGCTGTGTTTGCAATTGTGATGGCTCTGATTGGGATCGTGTGGTTTGGCTCGCCACTTTTGGGAGCCGTGATTGCGATATCCATGGTGATAAATCTTGTGGTGGCGGGACTTGCCGGAACCATTATTCCCATTGTTCTGGATAAGCTTAAAATCGATCCGGCTTTGGCTTCTGGTGCCTTTGTGACGACGGTTACGGATGTTGTTGGCTTTTTTGCCTTCCTTGGCCTTGCTGCGATGATTTTACTATAGGAGTAGATATGAGCGACACCGATCTGGTTGAGATCAAGGCAAAGGCCCGCAAAGCGGCTTTTGTACGCCGCAAGGCTGCGTTTGATGCGCGCCCGCCCAGTGTTGCAGGCTCGCTATCAGGGGTGCTTGCAGGCTATCGGGGAGTGCCAATCGCCGGTTATATGCCGATCCGCACCGAAATTGACCCCTTGCCAGCAATGGCAGAGGCTGCAGCTTATGGCCCTGTTGGTGTGCCGGTGATCACTGGTATGGGGCAACCTTTAAAGTTCAGCAGATGGCAGCCCGAAGGCGCCTTGCGTGACGGCCCCTTTGGCGCAAAAGTGCCCGAACAGGATGATTTTTTCGAACCCGAAATTCTGATTGTGCCCCTTGTTGCGTTTGATCGTACAGGTGGGCGGCTTGGCTATGGCGGTGGGTTTTATGATCGTACCCTTGAAAGATTGCGGGCCAAACGCGCGACCCTGGCAATTGGGTTTGCATTTGCCGCGCAAGAGGCAGAGGATCTGCCACTGGAAGCAACCGATCAGCCGCTTGATATGATTGTGACAGAGCAGGGCGTCCTGAGTCCCGCCTAGGGTGTGATGATTTCGCGAAACTTTCTGTAACTCTGCGTGCGTGCCCTTGTTCTTTTGCAAGGTGAAGCCTAGGAGAGGGTATGCGTATACTCTTTCTTGGCGATGTAATGGGGCGCTCAGGGCGTCAGGCAATCACGGAACGTCTTCCGCAACTGCGGCAGGATTGGCGTCTCGATTTTGTTATTGTGAATGGTGAAAATGCTTCAAACGGCATGGGGTTGAGCGGAGACCACGCAAAATCCCTCCTTGCGGCAGGCGTTGATTGCCTGACCTTAGGGGATCATGCCTTTGATCAAAAAGATATGTTGCAGTTCATTGAAAATGAAAGCCGTATCGTGCGGCCTCTGAACTTTGCCAAAGGCGCGCCGGGACGGGGCTATCGTTTGTTTAACGCACCTGGTGGACGCAAGATCTTGGTGCTGCAGGCACTGGGTCAGGTGTTCATGAAGCGCGCTTATGATGATCCGTTTGGATCAGTTGAGGCTGTGCTGAAAGCGCATCCACGCGGCGGGCTGGCACAGGCGGTTATCGTTGATATGCATTGCGAAGCCACATCCGAGAAAATGGCCATGGGGCATTTTTGCAATGGGCGCGCGTCCCTTGTGGTGGGCACGCATACGCATGTTCCTACCGGCGATGCGCAGATCCTGTCAGAAGGAACCGCCTATCTGACAGATGCTGGCATGTGCGGCGATTATAATTCTGTGATCGGCATGGAAAAATCAGAACCCATGCGCCGCTTTTTGACAGGCATGCCCAAAGGGCGTTTTACCCCGGCCAACGGCGAAGCTACCTTATCAGGCGTTTATATCGAAACCGATGACCGCACCGGAGCCGCAACAAAGGTTCAGATGGTGCGAAACGGCGGCCTGCTCCAAGAGAGCACCCCTTAAGTTGAATGCTTGCGCAATGGGCAGCTGTCCTCTCTGGTCTGCCTTTTGCTTGCCCCCATGGTTTGAATTGGGCAAAATACCAGCCTAACGCGTGGCGCTTAAGGCTTTGGTAGAGCGCTCTTTTTTAAATTAATGGGGCGTTTCATCTCATGATTCATCTTCTCAACCTTGGCCCAAACGCCGCACCGATTTTGGCGCTGGTGATCGTGATGGTGATGTTTCTTGCATTTCTGCGGGAAGCTTACCCGACCGAGGTCGTAGCGGTGATGGGCGTGGCGCTCATGCTGGCCACAGGTGTTTTACCCTATGACGCCGCGCTGCCCGTGCTTTCAAACCCTGCGCCTTGGACCATTGGTGCGATGTTTCTGATCATGGGAGCTTTGGTGCGCACAGGCGCGCTTGAGGCCTTTACGATTTTTGCGCGGAAAAAAGCAGAAACCAGCCCGCAGGTCGCGATTGCGCTTTTGATGGGGTTTGTTGTGGCTTCTTCCGCTGTGGTCTCTAACACGCCTGTTGTTGTTGTGATGATCCCGGTGTTCGTACAAATCGCGCGCACGCTTGGAGTGGCAGCGTCAAAGTTGCTTATCCCGCTCAGCTATGCAGCCATTCTTGGAGGCACTCTAACGTTGATCGGGACCTCGACAAACCTCTTGGTGGACGGGGTTGCGCGCGCGCAGGGGCTGGAAGCGTTTTCTATCTTTGAAGTCACCCCGCTTGGTGTGATTTTGGTCATTTGGGGTATGGTGTACCTGCGGTTCATCGCACCTCATCTGCTGCCAGACCGTGACAGTATGGCGACCCTCCTCAGTGATCGTTCCAAGATGAAATTCTTTACCGAGGCGGTCATTCCACCAGACAGCAACTTGATCGGGCGAGACGTGCTTGGCGTGCGGTTGTTCAAACGCCCCGGTGTGCGCTTGATTGATGTGGTGCGCAGCGAAGTCTCGCTGCGTCGCAATTTGAAAGAGGTGTCTTTGCAGGTCGGGGACCGTGTGATTTTGCGCACCGAGATGACTGAATTGCTCAGCCTTCAAAACAACAAGGAACTGCGCCGCGTGGATCAGGTTTCGGCGGTGGAAACCACGACTGTTGAAGTCTTGATTACACCCGGATGCCGTATGGTCGGGCGCACCTTGGGGGCGCTGCGTTTGCGTCGGCGGTATGGTGTCTATGTCTTGGCTGTGCATCGGAAAAACCAGAACATTGGCACCCAGATTGATGATCTTGTGGTCCGTGTTGGCGATACGCTTTTGCTTGAAGGGTCTGCAGAAGACATTCAACGTCTGTCGGTTGATATGGATATGGCCGAGGTGTCGCAACCCTCTCAGCGGGCCTATCGCCGCAGCCATGCGCCTGTGGCCTTGTTGTCTTTGTTTGCGATCGTTGCATTGGCCGCGTTTGGCGTTGCGCCCATCTTTTTACTGTCGATCCTTGCGGTGGCGCTGGTCCTCGTGTCGCGCTGCATTGATGCAGACGAGGCCTTCTCATTTGTCGATGGGCGGTTGCTGGTGTTGATCTTTTCGATGCTCGCCATTGGCGCAGCGCTGGAACACTCTGGTGCGGTGCAATTGATTGTGGATGCAATTGCACCGGGGCTGTCGATGTTACCGCCAGTGTTGCTTGTCTGGGCGATCTATCTGCTGACCTCTGTTTTGACCGAACTCGTGTCAAACAATGCGGTGGCTGTGGTGGTGACGCCCATTGCGATCGGTCTTGCGCAGGCGATGGGCCTTGATCCACGCCCGCTGGTCGTTGCGGTGATGGTCGCAGCCTCTGCCTCTTTTGCAACACCTATTGGCTATCAGACCAATATGTTGGTCTACGGACCCGGTGGATATCGTTTTTCAGACTTCTTGCGTGTTGGGATCCCATTGAACCTGTCCGTGGGCCTTTTGGCCTCTGCCTTGATCCCTGTGTTCTGGCCGCTCTAGGCAGGCTTTCGCACAAAGGCCCAAAGGTCAGGTCTTCCATACTGGAAATGCACCACGATTTTCCCATTTGTGACACATATCCAGTCAAGGAGCCTGTCCTATGAGTAGTCGCGTTGTTTTTCTGTCCATCGTTGTTGGCGGCTCTTTTCTGATTGCTTTAACATCCCAGATTGCCCCCCTGTTCTAAAGCCCATGCATCCATGCGCGCTGAGATGGCTTGAAAGCCCGGTCTCTCCCCGGCTATATGAGTGTCAATTCAAACAGACTTCACACGACTAAGGCAGGGATGCATCATGGCAGGCCATTCAAAATGGGCAAATATCCAGCACCGCAAAGGCCGTCAGGACGCGGTACGTTCAAAGCTTTTTTCTAAACTCGCAAAAGAGATCACAGTGGCCGCAAAAATGGGCGACCCGGATCCTGAAAAGAATCCCCGCCTGCGTCTGGCGGTGAAAGAAGCAAAAAGCCAATCCGTCCCAAAGGATGTGATTGAACGCGCGATCAAGAAATCACAGGGCGGCGACGCTGAAAACTACGATGAAATCCGCTACGAAGGCTACGGTCCAAGCGGGGTTGCGGTTATCGTTGAAACAATGACCGATAACAAAAACCGCACGGCTTCAACAGTGCGCTCTACCTTTTCCAAAAACGGCGGCAACCTTGGCGAAACCGGTTCGGTTGGCTTTATGTTCGACCGTAAAGGTGAAGTGATCTACCCCGCATCAGCAGGTGACGCTGACACCGTGATGATGGCCGCCATCGAAGCAGGGGCAGAAGACGTTGAAAGCAGCGAAGAGGGACACGTGATCTACTGTGAAGACGTAGATCTGAATGAGGTGTCCACCGCGCTGGAAGCAGAACTGGGCGAATCTGAATCAACCAAATTGGTATGGAAACCCACCACCACCACCGAATTGGATCTAGAAGGCATGCAAAAGCTGATGAAGCTTGTGGAAGCTTTGGAAGATGATGATGACGTGCAGCGTGTGACCACCAACTTTGAAGCCTCTGATGAGGTTATGGCGCAGCTGTAAAACCGATCTTACGTGACACAAAAGCTCGCCAATACTGGCGGGCTTTTTGCGTTTCCGGCCTGTCTGCATTGCGCTGTCTAACGGGCTGCCCTAGCCAAGATGGTAACGCAGCGCGCTGCGGATCAGAAATTCCAGCTGTTCGTTGGGCACCGCCTGTGTGGTTGCAAGGTGGACCGCACGTGTGCCATCGTATTGAAAATGATCTGGGAAAAGGTCACGAAACTGCGGGATCACAGTGGTTTGGCAATGGGTGTACACCGCCACGCCGCCGGATTTTGGACAGCCCAGCCGCAGGGGCGTGCCGGTGTTGCGTTTCTTTGGCACATAAGACGGCTGACCCCACTTTAGAGTTTCATCAATCGCGCCCACCTCAGGCAATTGGGCTGCTGTGGCAAAAATCAAAGCGCGGATTTGCAAAAGAATCTGCTGCTGATCCGGCGCAAAGGCTTCAAAGGCGGCGGCGACAGGGGTGGTCTGAAACGGCGGATCGACGGTGGGCATGTTTGTTTGACCTTGCGCAGTTTGCCGGGGGGGCGCTAGGTCATAGCAAACGAGAAAAGGCGATAAGATGCAACTCAAAGGTAAAACGGTCATTGTCACTGGTGGAAGCGACGGAATTGGTCGCCATATCTGTCTGAAACTGGCAGCTGAAGGGTGCCGAATTGCCGTTCTGGGGCGCAATCAAACGCGTCTGGACACGGTCGTGGCTGAAACGCTGGCGCTGGGCGCAGCAGAGGCGCGGGCTTATGCGGTTGATCTGATGGATCCGGCTGCAATTGAAACGGGCGCGCAGCAGATCCTGGCGGATTTTGGCGGCGCGGACATTCTGATCAACAATGCGGGCATTTGGCACAAGGCAGGGCCTTTGGACAGCATTGATGCGGATATGCTGGTGACCACCGTTCAGACCAACCTTACAGCGTTGATGCAACTGACACGGCATGTGCTGCCAGCCCTGCGTACGCGTGATGAGGCGGCGGTGCTGAATGTGGCCTCAAAATCTGGCGTTGTGGCGCAGGCAGGGCAGTCCGTTTACTCGGCCACCAAATACGGCGTGCGGGGCTTTACCGATGTGCTGAAAGAAGACGAGGCCGAAACCGGCGTGCGGGTGGCAGGTCTGTATCAGAGCGGCACCAACACGGGCATGTTTGCCAAAGCCAGCGAAGAGGTGCCAAACCACATTTTCACCGAACCCGATGATTTGGCTGATGTGGTGGTCTTTATGTTGTCGCGCCCGGCAAAGCTCTGGATGCATGAGGTACGGGTCGAGCTGTAAACAAGCCCCCCTATCTAACCTGCTGCAGTGACTTGCAGCAGGTGTTTCTGGGCTGTTTTTCGAACCGCTTTGGTGACGGATGTGAGGGCAGGGGCCAGCATTCGGCTGACCTGCCAACACAGATGGGTTGCAACATCGCTATCTGGCAATAGCGTTTGCAATTCCCCACGTTCGATCAGCGGATCCACCAATACGGCGGGGTTTAACCCCCATCCCAACCCTAGACGCGCTGCATCCACAAAGGCATGGGTGGAGGGCAGAAAGTGATGTGGTGGTCTCAACCCCGGTCCCACATAGTGCGAAAGCCAATTCTTTTGCAGCCCATCTTTGGTATTAAAAATCAGGCTGGGGGCTTTTGAAAACGCCTCAGGATCAGCGCTATTTGACAGCCAGCGATCTATAAATTCCGGGCTTGCCGTTGCGCGATATTGCAACGCACCAAGCGCATAGCTGTCACAGCCCTGCACAATGCTGTTGTCGGCTGTCACCGCTGCAGAAACTTCGCCCCGACGCAGCCAGTCTGCGCTGTAGTCCTGATCATCTATGACCAGATCAAATAGAAACCCGTCACAGGCGGCCATGGCCTCTACAAACCAGGTGGCAAGACTGTCCGCATTTACTGCCACGCGCAACTGTGTGGGCGCCGTTTGTTTCGCCAAGCCCAGATCCGCAAGCAGTGTCGCATCCAAAAGGTTGATATCTTCGGCGTGTTTTGCCAATCGCAGACCTGCCTTGGTGCCTGTGCAAGGGGGGCCGCGATGGATCAAAACAGCACCGATCCGATCTTCTAGGGCTTTGATCCGCTGAGAAATCGCCGAAGGCGTCACTCCCAGATCATGCGCTGCACTGTCAAAGCTTCCCAACCGCAAAACAGATGACAGTGCTGCAAGGTGTCGCGGATCAATATGCATTAGAGACTCTTACTTAGCGTCATTCATATTAATTAGTCTAATGCTTGCGCGTGCTTTATGCAAAGACAAGACACAAAAGGAGGCACCCCATGTGGCCCAGTTTTATTGCCGGTTTCTTCCTCGCATTTAGCCTGATTATGGCGATTGGCGCGCAGAATGCCTTTGTGCTGAGGCAGGGATTGCGACGGCAACATGTCTTTGCTGTTGCGTTAACATGTGCGGCCTCAGATGCGGTCTTGGTCGCGGCGGGCGTGTTTGGCTTTGGTGCCCTCACATCCGCAGTGCCTTGGTTTGAAACTGCTATGCGTCTGGGAGGGGCTGCATTCTTGTTCTGGTATGGACTGCGCAGCTTGATTTCAGCCTGGCGCGGCGGTGCCGCACTTTCAGCGGCAGAAGAGAAAAGCCAGCCTTTATGGCCTGTTCTGATGACCCTGCTTGCGCTTACCTGGCTGAATCCGCATGTCTATCTGGACACTGTTGTGCTGTTGGGGTCAATTTCGGCACAATACGATACGCCGCCGATTTTTGCTTTGGGGGCGATTGTGGCCAGTTTCTCGTTCTTTTTCATGCTGGCCTATGGGGCAAGTCTTCTTGCCCCGGTCTTTGCCCGGCCACGTGCGTGGCAGGTTCTGGATCTGGGGGTTGGCCTTGTGATGTGGGCGATTGCCATCAAACTGCTCTTGATGTGAGTAGGGATCTCAGGCGCGGTTTAAAACCACATCCACAACCCGGTGCGCCGCGGCGCGCGCCTCTGCAGGAGACACATGAAGCGCACCAAGCGCGACCTGAAGCCAGACGCCATCCATATAGGCCTGCAGGGCCTCTTGCGCTGGTTTCACACGGTCCGCCGGTAAAAGACCACGCAATTCCGCCAGAAAATGGCTCTCCACACGGGATCGGTTGATCCTGTGAAGGCGCGCCAGCCGTTCTGAATAAGGGGCGTTTGACCAGAATTGCATCCAGACGCTGCATTGCGCCGGGGTGAACAGATCGTCTGAAAAATTGGCATCAATCACCGCATAAAGACGATCCAGCGACGAAGGGGCCTGTGCAAAGCCGGTAATCATTGCGCGTCTTAATTTGTTCAGCAAATGGCGCATGGTTGCTTCCATCAGGCCTTCTTTTGACCCGAAATAATAGTTGATCGATGCAGCCGAGGCGCCAGCTTCGCGCGCAATTTCTGCCATTGTGACAACACCATAGCCACGGTCGTGCACCGCTATGATGGTGGCTTCGATCAACTCTTCGTTGCGGATATCTCTGATACTCTTTCGTCCCATGGCGCATTCTTGCGACAGCTAAAGAGCGGTGACAATCACTGATGTGAAAAAAGATGAAACTTAAATGGCGATACAAAAAAACATTCCGTGATTTAACTGAGGGTGATATAGGGGCTGCAACAGTTCGCTCAGGCAGGGCGGAGGCCGCGTAGGACGGCTTATGCCACCGGTGCCTGATCTCACATCCGCAAGAAACCTCTGTCTAGGATCCGCTCAGATGACCCATCTCGCTCAACCGACTGCAAGCCATTTCATCAATGGTGAATATGTTGAAGACACGACTGGTACACCGATCCCGGTGATCTATGCAGCTACAGGCGAAACCATCGCGACGGTTTATGCCGCAACACCAGCGATTGTTGAAAAAGCGCTTGAAACCGCGAAAGCGGCGCAAACAGCCTGGGCAAAAATGACGGGAACAGAGCGGGGTCGTATTCTGCGCCGCGCTGCGGATATCCTGCGCGAGCGCAATCACGACCTGTCGGTCTTAGAGACCTACGACACCGGTAAACCCTTGCAGGAGACCTTAGTGGCAGACGCAACATCCGGGGCGGACGCGCTGGAATATTTTGGTGGGCTTGCTGCCAGCCTGACCGGAGAGCACATCCCGCTGGGCGAAGATTGGGTCTATACCGTGCGCGAACCACTGGGCGTCTGCGTCGGTATCGGTGCGTGGAACTATCCAACGCAAATCGCCTGCTGGAAAGGCGCACCTGCCTTGGCCTGTGGCAATGCGATGGTCTTTAAACCTTCTGAGACCACCCCGCTTTGTGCCCTGAAAGTGGCTGAAATTCTGCACGAGGCGGGTCTGCCGGCCGGTCTTTACAATGTCATTCAGGGCATGGGTGAGGTTGGGGGCGCATTGGTCACAGACCCACGCGTTGACAAAGTGTCGCTGACAGGCTCCGTGCCAACAGGCAAAAAGGTCTATGCCGCTGCTGCAAGTGAGATGAAACATGTCACCATGGAGCTGGGCGGCAAGTCACCGATGATCGTCTTTGAAGACGCAGATATCGAAAATGCAATTGGTGGCGCCATCAACGGCAATTTCTATTCATCTGGGCAAGTGTGCTCAAACGGGACGCGTGTTTTTGTTCATAAAGACATCAAAGAGGAATTTCTGGCCCGTCTGGCAGAGCGCGTGTCTGGCGCGATCTTGGGTGATCCGCAGGATGAAGCCACCAATTTTGGGCCGATGGTCTCAGAACGTCAGATGGATATCGTGCTTGGCTACATAGAGCAGGGTAAAGAAGAAGGCGCGCGCCTGATCTGTGGTGGCAATCGCGTTGATATGCCCGGATATTTCGTGGCACCAACCGTTTTTGCAGATGTCACGGACGATATGGTCATCGCCCGTGAAGAGATTTTTGGCCCGGTTATGGCGGTGCTGGACTTTGAAGATGAAGCAGAGGTGATTGCCCGCGCCAATGACACTGAATTTGGTCTTTCTGCGGGGGTTTTCACACGTGATCTCAGCCGTGGACATCGGGTGATTGGTGCCTTGGAAGCGGGAAGCTGCTTTATCAACTCTTACAATGATGCGCCGGTTGAAGCCCCGTTTGGAGGCGTGAAGGCGTCTGGTGTTGGACGTGAAAATTCCAAAGAGGCGATCAATCACTACAGTCAGGTAAAGTCTGTTTATGTGCGGATGGGAGATGTTGAAGCGGCGTTTTAATCGCCCTTTTGAGCGACGCCCACCCTCCCACCCCGTCGCCCAAAAGGGCGATGGGTCTTGGGCGCAGATGTAGCTCCCCAACAAATGGGGACAGACCAAGCAGCCATGGCTGCTATTGGAGATCCGAGATGAACGCAGAATATGTGATCGTCGGCGCAGGTTCAGCTGGCTGCGCTTTGGCTTATCGTTTGTCCGAAGCAGGCAAGCGCGTATTGGTGATTGAACATGGCGGCACGGATGCCGGCCCTTTTATTCAGATGCCGGGTGCTTTGTCTTATCCAATGAATATGTCGCGCTATGACTGGGGCTATCAGACGCAGCCTGAACCACACCTGGGCGGACGTCGTCTTGTTACCCCGCGAGGGAAGGTCGTAGGCGGTTCGTCCTCGATCAATGGGATGGTCTATGTGCGTGGCCATGCAGGCGATTACAATCACTGGGCTGAACAGGGCGCACATGGGTGGTCTTATGCAGACGTCTTGCCCTACTTTAAGCGCATGGAGAATTGGCATGATTGTGGCCACGGGGGGGATCCAGAGTGGCGTGGCAGCGATGGCCCGCTTCATGTCACCCGTGGTCCACGGGATAATCCGCTTCATACGGCCTTTGTTGAGGCGGGGCGCCAAGCAGGATATCCTGTCACAGATGATTACAATGGCGCACAGCAAGAGGGCTTTGGCCCGATGGAGCAGACCGTCTGGAAAGGCCAGCGCTGGTCGGCTGCCAATGCTTATTTAAAGCCTGCCTTGAAACGTGAAAATTGCGATCTGATCCGGGCCTTTGTACGCAAGGTGGTCATCAAAGACGGGCGCGCTGTTGGGGTCGAGATTGAGCGCGGCGGCAAAATCGATGTGATCCATGCCAGCGCAGAAGTGATCCTGTCAGCCTCCTCTTTGAATTCCCCCAAGCTGTTGATGCTGTCCGGGGTTGGACCGGCGGCGCATCTTGCAGAGCATGGGATTGAGGTGATTGCAGATCGCCCCGGGGTGGGGCAGAACCTGCAAGACCATCTGGAACTCTATCTGCAGATGGCCTGCTCACAGCCCATCACGCTATATAAATATTGGAATCTCTTTGGCAAAGCTTGGGTTGGCGCGCAGTGGTTGTTTGCGCGCAAAGGGCTTGGTGCTTCAAATCAATTTGAAAGCGCGGCCTTTATTCGCTCTGATAAAGGCGTGGATTACCCGGATATTCAGTATCATTTTCTCCCCATTGCAGTGCGCTATGATGGGCAGGCTGCGGCTGAAGGGCATGGGTTTCAGGCACATGTTGGCCCGATGCGATCGGAATCGCGTGGGGCTGTGACATTGGCGAGCAGTGATCCAAACGCTGCGCCAAATATCCTGTTCAATTACATGTCGACGGAAAGCGATTGGTCTGATTTTCGCAAATGTATCCGTCTGACGCGGGAAATTTTTGCCCAAGACGCGTTTAAACCCTATGTGAAACACGAAATCCAACCGGGTGATGCTTTGCAATCTAATGATGAACTGAACGGGTTTATCAAAGAACATGCCGAAAGCGCGTATCACCCCTGCGGAACCTGCCGGATGGGGGATGCCAACGATCCAACTGCGGTGGTGGATCCCGATTGTCGTGTGATTGGGATTGAGGGCCTGCGGGTGGTGGACAGTTCAGTCTTCCCCCGTGTGACCAATGGCAATCTGAATGGCCCTTCGATCATGACCGGAGAGAAGGCAGCAGACCACATTCTGGGACGCCGCCTGCCTGCGTCAAATGCGCAGCCTTGGATCAATCCAAACTGGCGTGATGCACAGCGCTGAAAAACATTAGACCGCGCTCAGCGACCGCCTGCCATGTGCCGCAGGCGGTCTTTGCGCTAACACCGGAGCATACCCTTTTATTCGTTCACAGATGTTGAAGGATTGCTCAACCAAGTTTAAGTGACGCAGCCCCTTTTCAGTGCCATTTCCCCGTTAGAAACTGGAAACACGAGGGGAACTCGAAATGTCTTTGAAAGTCCTTTTAGCGGGTGCAGCGATTGTAATGGCAGCACCTGTGGCAGCGCAGGAATACTATGGTCAGGTCTTTGGCGGCTTTAGCAATCTGACAGACAGTAATTTTTCCGGCACAATTGGTGGCTCTACCCAAAACGTCGATACTGATTTTGATGATGGCTTTAACTTCGGGTTTGCCATCGGGCGCACATTTGAGGCCTGGTCCGGCAATGGATATGGCCTGCGTGGTGAAATTGAACTGTCTTATAGCGACAATGATGTGGATGGCGTGGATTTCTCGGGCAACGGTGCGGGCGCAGAGGCCAATCCTGGCGGCGATGTGACTTCCACCCGCCTGTTTGCAAACCTCATCGCAGACTTTAACACCGGATCGCGGTTTTCGCCCTATATCGGTGCAGGTCTTGGCATCGACTTCGTTGATCATGATATTGTTTATGGCAACAATGTTACCATCACCGGCTCAGACGAGGCCTTGGCAGCGCAGCTGATCCTTGGCGCGTCATATCAGTTGAATGACCGCACCGCTCTGTTCACGGACGCGCGCTATGTGCGCAGTTTTGATGTGGACAGCACCCGCACATCCCCTGCGGGGACTGCCTCTGTCAGTGATGATCTCAGCCGGGTGAATGTAAACTTTGGTGTCCGGTTCCAATTCTAAGACCGGATCGAGCAGGGCCTGCGCAGTCGAACCCTTTACGTTATTTCATAAGGGAGGGTGCTGCGCAGGTCAGAATTGACGCGCAAACGACGTTCAAGCGGTGGAACAGAGCGCTGATGGCAATTGGCGCGATCACAGATGCGGCAGGATATGCCGATCGGCTCATAGGCCTGTGCATTGTCCAGATCCAAACCATCGGCATAGATCACAAGCGGGGCATGCTGCACCTCACAGCCCAGGGCGATGGCAAACCGCCGTGTCGGGGCCCCAAAAGCTCCACCGGGTTTGGAGACATCTCGTGCCAACGACAGGTAGCGCACACCGTCGGGGGTCTCTGCAAGCTGTCGTAAGAACCGTCCGGGTGTTTCAAAGGCCTGATGCACATTCCAAAGCGGGCAGGCTCCGCCAAAGCGTGCAAACTGCAAACGGGTTGCAGAATGGCGTTTGGTGATGGTGCCCGCCTGATCAACCCGAACAAAAAAGAACGGCACACCGTTTGCACGCGGGCGCTGCAGGGTCGACAGCCGGTGCGCGATTTGTTCAATGGAGGCGTTAAACCGATTGGCCAAACGCTCCAGATCGTGTCGCTCTTCATGGGCCGCGTTCAGGAACGCCTCATAGGGCATTTGCGCGGCACCTGCGAAATAATTCGCAAGTCCGATTTTGGCGATTGCACGGGCGGCTTCACTTTGAAATTTTGCAAAATCAAGGGTGGCCTCTAGCAGATCATCATATTGCAAGAGGGCCAATTGCAAAAGCAGTTGAAACAACTGGCTTTCAGGGGCTGCACGCCGCGATAAGCGTAAAACGCGGGTTTCCGGGGTGTAGCGGCGCAGTGTCTCATCATCGGAAAACTGAACCGTTATGCCTGCAGCCTCCAATCGGGAAAGGGCTGTTGCACGTATATCCCCCCCGCGTGCAAACTGTTCTGCCGCGCGATCGACCGCATCGATATAGTTGTCGCAGTAATGAAAAAAGTCGCGCACCTCTTCCCAGGGACTGGCTTGCAGGCGGGCATCCTCGCGCCCCAACGCTTCATCTAATGAAGCCAGCCGTTCATGCGTTTCGCGATAGGCGCGGTGCAGTGACAAAAACGCACGGGCTAGGGCAGGTGCATTGGATGCAGCAAGGCGCAGATCATTCAGCGGCGGAATGTCCTTTTCAAACAACGGGTCAGCAAGGGCTTCACGCAGATCACTGGTGAGCCGCTCGCTGTCGCTTGTACTCAGCTCGGTAACATCGACCCCAAACTGCTGCGCAAGCGCCAGAACAACCGTGGTGGAAACGGGGCGATTGTTGTTCTCCATCTGGTTCAGATAGGGCAGGGAGATCCCCAGCTTTGCCGCAAAGGCTTTTTGCGTCAGATTCAGACGTCCGCGAATTTCACGAAGCTTGGCTCCGACGTATAGCTTTTGAACGGCCATGGGCTCTCTTTGCAAATTTGGCGTTCAAAAACTGTATATTTGCAAACTTACCTGAGCAAGCCTTTACAGGCCCATCTGTCGTTCACGCCGCAAAACCAGCATTATGGTGATCAATGCCGCAAGGCCAGACGCTCCCATCAAGATCAACAAAGGCAGCGCACCCCGCTCTGCGTTCAACATCGTGCCTGCAATTGCGCTTAGCGCGGCGCCACCTCCTAGCATGATTGCGCCACTCAGGCCGGATGCGGTGCCCGCCAAATGTGGCCGTACAGACAGGGCTCCGGCCGTTGCGTTGGGGATCGAAAGCCCATTGCCGATGCCAATAAAGATCATAAGCCCAAAAAAGCTTGTGGCGGTGTCCAGATCCAAAAGCGTGATCACGATAGACAATGTGACGCCAATGCCGTTTGTCAGGCAGCCCCATAGGGTCATCCGGTTGATGCCAAACTTGGTTGAATACCGACCAGACGCAAAGTTCCCTGCGAAATAGCCGATTGCAGGCGCTGACATGAAAAAGCCAAGCTCTGTGGTCGACAACCCGTAAACCGCTTGCCCGACAAAAGGCGCTCCGCCGAGATAGGCAAAAAACGTTCCCGAAGTCAAAGCAGAGGCAAGTGAGTAGCCCCAAAATCGCGGCGAGGTGAACAGCAACGGATATTCGCGAAACTGTGCGACGATAGATTTCCCGCTTTTGTAGGCGGTCTCACCAAAATCAAAGTAGACAAGGACAAAGGCCACCGCCCCTGCAAGAAACAGCAGCCAGAAATTGGCCTGCCAGCCAAGTGTTTCATCCAGCACGCCGCCAATCGCAGGGGCGACCATTGGTACGACGGCCATACCCATGGTGACGTACCCGATCATGCTGGCGGCGCTATCCTGATCATATAGATCACGCACAGAAGCCCGGCTGATCACCATCGCCACCACAACAGAGGCTTGCGCCATGCGAAATCCAAGAAACACCTCAGCGCTGGGGGCATAGATACAGCCCAGCGTTGCCAAGAGGAACACACCGATGCCGGCCAATAAGACAGGTCGACGTCCCCATTTGTCTGATAAGGGGCCTACGAGGATCTGTATGACGGCATTGGTGGCAAGATAAAGCGAAATGGCGAGCTGAAGGGTCGCATATTCCGAATTAAAATACGTGGCCATGCCGGGCAGGGAGGGAACAAATACATTAATCCCAAGTGCCGATATGCCCGACAATATAATCAACGTCGAAATATGAGGCGGGGCGTGGCGGCGTAAAAACCGCTGTTGGGTCAGTTGCATGCATATGCCTTGGGTTGCTTTAATTTATTTGTCTATCGTATGCATTGAGCAGCGGTCTGTGATCTGGCCCACAGGAGAGGGGCTTTTGGTGTGATTTGCAATTATTCAATATTCAGGTATTATATTTTACAAAATTTGCAAATTTACAAAAATTACCATTTACTTTGTGATTGTGAAATATATTGTCGCGATGAAAGTTCAAAGGGGAGCCGCCATGAAGGATATTCTGTCCGAGTTGGAAGAACGCAGAAACGCAGCGCGTCTGGGGGGCGGTCAGCGTCGTATTGATGCACAGCACGCGCGCGGCAAACTTACAGCGCGTGAACGCATCGAATTGCTGTTGGATGAAGACAGCTTTGAAGAATTCGATATGTTTGTGGCACACCGCTGTACCGACTTTGGTATGGAACAGCAGCGCCCCGCTGGCGACGGTGTCGTGACAGGCTGGGGCACAATCAATGGCCGTATGGTCTATGTCTTCAGTCAGGACTTTACGGTCTTTGGTGGCTCTCTGTCAGAAACCCATGCCCAAAAGATCTGTAAAATCATGGATATGGCCGTGCAAAATGGCGCGCCTGTCATTGGTATCAACGACTCTGGTGGCGCACGTATTCAGGAAGGGGTTGCCTCGCTTGCGGGTTACGCCGAAGTCTTCCAGCGCAACATCATGGCTTCTGGGGTGGTGCCGCAGATCTCAGTTATCATGGGGCCTTGTGCCGGGGGGGCGGTTTATTCGCCTGCCATGACTGACTTTATCTTCATGGTCAAAGACACCTCTTATATGTTTGTGACTGGCCCTGATGTGGTGAAGACAGTGACCAATGAAGTTGTCAGCGCAGAAGAGCTGGGGGGCGCATCAACCCATACAAAGAAATCGAGCGTTGCAGACGGTGCCTTTGAAAACGACGTCGAAGCACTGGCCGAAGTGCGCCGTTTGGTGGATTTCCTACCGCTGAACAATCGTGAAAAGCCACCTGTTCGCCCCTTCTTTGATGACCCTGCACGCATTGATGCAAGCCTTGATACTTTGGTTCCCGACAATGCGAACACGCCGTATGATATGAAAGAGCTGATCCTGAAGCTTTCAGACGAAGGCGACTTTTTCGAAATTCAGGAAGACTTTGCGGCCAATATCATCACGGGTTTCATTCGTCTGGAAGGGCAGACCGTTGGTGTGGTGGCGAACCAGCCGACGGTGCTGGCGGGATGTCTTGATATTGATTCCTCACGCAAAGCCGCACGTTTTGTCCGCTTTTGCGATTGTTTTGAAATTCCGATCCTCACCCTTGTTGACGTGCCCGGCTTCCTGCCTGGCACCAGCCAGGAATATGGTGGTGTGATCAAACACGGCGCAAAGCTCTTGTTTGCTTACGGCGAAGCCACCGTGCCCAAGGTGACTGTGATCACCCGCAAGGCCTATGGGGGTGCGTATGATGTGATGGCGTCCAAGCACCTGCGGGGGGATTTCAACTATGCTTGGCCAACAGCTGAAATTGCTGTGATGGGGGCAAAAGGCGCGACTGAAATCATTCATCGCGCAGATCTAGGAGATCCTGAAAAGATCGCGGCCCATACGCAAGACTATGAAGATCGGTTTGCCAACCCGTTTGTGGCCGCTGAAAAAGGCTTTATCGATGAGGTGATCCAACCCAAATCGACGCGCCGCCGCGTGGCCCGTGCCTTTGCGTCTCTGCGCAATAAGTCGCTGCAGAACCCGTGGAAAAAGCACGATAATATTCCACTTTGATGTGAAGAAAGAACAGATCAAAACGTTTAGGTGAGGCTCAGGAAATGGCTCGATCACATTGGCATGTTCTGCGTGACGAACAGGGGTTAACGCTGTGCCGTGAAAAGCCTGCGCGTTTTGACGTTTCTGTGCAGACGGTGCTGCCAGATGGCAACCCGCTCAGGTATGCGCATCAAATCCGGCAGGACCTCTGGCGCAAGCTGCAGCGGGTGCGTGGTTTTTCTCCTGTTGTGCAACTGACGCGCGGTGCAGATGGCAGCTGGCAGGCCCGTGTTGGAGGGCGCGCCTCAGGGCCCGTTCCTGCTTCGATCGTGGACAGTATCGAGGATCTCTTGTCAGATCAAACGCGGCGTGCGCGCTGGGCCCGCCATGCGGCGACCGCGACGACCCGCCAGATGTGAGTGCGCCATATGTCTGTTGTTGCTCTGCAAAATAAGCTTGGTTTCTGCAAAGGTGAGATCGCTCTCAACTTATGGGGGAATTTACCGCCGCGGGAAAATAATTTCCCTCCAAATGCTTTACTGCGACATTTTGACAGGAACGCGTTTGACAAATCAGGCGAATCAAAGCCATGATCCCTTCACCGCTTATAAAGTTAGCGCGCACCGCAGGTGCAGCGCCTGCGGCCCCGGCAGGAGGAGGCCCTTTTTTAGGGTGTCGGGGCTGCGGAATTCTTTTTGTAGCGACATTTTGCATTGCACTTTTGGGTTGTGTGCTGAATGTTTCAGCAGATGAACTGCAGCCCGCCAAAACGCTGAAAGTCCCGTCTCGTCAACCAGTTACACTGATGGATGCGTTCGTGGATGATGCGCCCGGCGCACCTTGGCTCCGTCTTCGCTTTGTTGCGCCCAAGATTGCTGATCCATCATTGCCTCATGCTGAGGTGGCAGGTGACATGGATCATTTGTGCAACCATGTCGCCCTGCCGTACATGGACGAAAACAACCTCACCCCTGAGCGTATCGTTATCTCATTGTCTGATCGCGAACTGGCCTTTGGCGCGCGGGATGTGACAGCTGTTCAATATTTTGAAGTCTATCGTCCCGAAGCGGGCGCCTGTATCTGGGAGGGCTTGTGATGCGGTGCGCATTCTGGGCCAAGAACAGGCAATACTTTGCGACTTTGCCGCCACAAATGTCCAATGTGGACAAAGCCCTATGTTCTTCACAGTTCTGCTGCGATAGAATTGCCGCGGGCAGGCGGTTGTCTGGCCATGATTTGACACTGGACCCAGCGAAACCCGCATGTTTTTCTGGGATCATATATCTAACCAGGAGACTGAAATGTCCAAAAGCATTAAGCTGTTTGCAGTTGTTGGCCTTATGGCTGCAGTTGCGGCCTGCGCTGGCAGCCGTGAAGAAGAATTTGTTGTGGTTGAGCCCGAGCCCATCTCGGTTGAACCAACCTACACCGGCAAGTTCAAGTAATTCTAACAGGGGTCCGGCTCTGTGGCCGGGCCCTTGTACCGCGCGCGGTGCCGGACCAGAGGCACTCACATGTTGAAACATCGCGGATTCCCCGGACGACTGCCGGGCACAGATTTCCAATTCACAATTCGCCGTCCAAACCCAAAAGGGGTCACGCCAATCGTTGCGCGTGAACGCTTTCGCGACCGCAAACCAGCGGATCGTCGCGCGGATGCAGGCTTTATGAAAGCTCTTTGGCTGCAATTCGGCAATGATACCTTTGAACGCGGCAATCTGGATGCAGGCCGTCTCAGCTGGCTGTTTGGTCGTGAGGTCATTGCCGCCGAAGACCCCTTTGATCCAGAAAGCTATGATGCGCTTTTGAAAATTGATGTGGATGTGGCGATTGCATCCTTTCCTGACGCCTTTGATGGAAGCACTTGGGAATGAGACCTGGGCAACCATATGGTTTGCCCCAAGTGTTTCGCACAGGCGGGGAGGCAAGGGACGGGCAGGCCAAAGCGGCCTGTTCGGCAAAAGCTTGCCCGCCTCTCTTCATAAATGCGCATCTTTTTGCGATTGCTGTCCGTGATCACACCGCCCTCTTGCTGGCGGGATGTGGCACGCTATCCCGGTCCGACAGAAAACCACTGTCAGTGAAAGGACCGTTTTCATGCAACGCTCTTCCCTTTTTGCCCTCTGCGCGCTGTGTGCCGGGCTGGCTGCCTGCGGGGATACCACCGCAGAACAAGCCGCCATTGGCGCAGCTGCAGGGACTGTCGGCTCAGCACTTATTGATGGCAATCTTGTCACCGGTGCTGCTGTCGGCGTCGCGGCCAATGTTATCTTTTGCAAGGAAAACCCGCACCGCTGCTAACGCGGCACGCGCCCTGCATTTGTTGAAATCTCTTTGCAAACCGCTGCATCCAACAGGCTTGGGCGCAGCGGTTTTGCATTTCCAGTTAAGACCCCGAGGGAGAGCCGATGTTTGAGAAGATCCTGATTGCCAACCGTGGAGAAATCGCCTGTAGGGTTATCAAGACCGCACGTAAGATGGGTATCAAAACGGTTGCGATCTATTCCGATGCCGACCGTCAGGCGCTGCATGTGAAAATGGCAGATGAGGCCGTCCACATTGGCCCACCACCTGCGAACCAGTCTTATATTGTGATAGATAAAGTGATGGAGGCCATCCGCACCTCTGGCGCGCAAGCTGTGCACCCCGGCTATGGGTTCCTGTCAGAAAACGCTAAATTCGCCGAAGCACTGGAAGCCGAAGGCGTCGCTTTTGTTGGTCCTCCAACAGGCGCGATCGAGGCGATGGGCGATAAAATCACCTCCAAGAAAATCGCGCAGGAAGCCGGCGTTTCAACCGTTCCCGGCTACATGGGGCTGATCGAAGACGCAGAAGACGCCGTCAAAATCTCAAACGAGGTTGGCTACCCCGTGATGATCAAAGCCTCCGCTGGCGGTGGCGGCAAGGGCATGCGCATAGCCTGGAATGACGAGGAAGCCCGCGAAGGCTTTCAGTCATCCAAGAACGAGGCGGCGAACTCTTTTGGGGACGATCGGATCTTTATCGAAAAATTTGTGACCCAGCCGCGCCACATCGAAATTCAGGTGCTGTGTGATGCCCATGGCAACGGCATCTATCTGGGGGAGCGGGAATGCTCGATCCAACGCCGCAACCAAAAGGTTGTAGAAGAAGCGCCAAGCCCCTTCCTGGATGAAGAAACCCGCCGCGCGATGGGCGAACAATCCGTCGCTTTGGCCAAGGCCGTTGGCTATGCCTCTGCGGGCACCGTTGAATTCATCGTCGACGGCAATAAAAATTTCTACTTCCTTGAAATGAACACCCGCCTGCAGGTGGAGCATCCCGTCACCGAACTGATCACTGGCGTTGATCTTGTCGAACAGATGATCCGCGTCGCCAATGGCGAGCCACTGACCATCACGCAAGACGATGTCACGCTCACAGGCTGGGCCATTGAAAACCGCTTGTATGCGGAAGATCCTTACCGGAACTTCCTGCCTTCTATCGGGCGTTTGACCCGCTACCGTCCACCGGCGGAAACCGCGGCTTACACGCCCGGCACCGCTGCTGGTGCTGCCGGGGATGTGGTCGTGCGCAACGATACAGGTGTCTTTGAAGGCGGTGAAATTTCCATGTTCTATGATCCGATGATCGCCAAACTCTGCACATGGGCACCCACGCGTGAGGCGGCGATTGCTGCGATGCGCACCGCGCTTGACAGTTTTGAAGTCGAAGGCATTGGCCACAATCTGCCGTTCCTGTCTGCCGTGATGGACCATGAAAAATTCACCAGTGGTGATATGACCACGGCCTTTATCGCCGAAGAATACCCAGATGGATTTGAAGGCGTCACCTTGGCAGATGCAGATCTGCGTCGCGTTGCGGCATCGGCTGCGGCGATGCACCGTGTTGCAGAAATCCGTCGCACCAAAGTGTCTGGTCGGATGGACAATCATGAACGCAAGGTTGGCGATGATTGGGTTGTTTCCTTGCAGGGGCAAAACCACGCCGTGGCCATTGCCGCTGACAGTGATGGTTCTACCGTCACCTTTGAGGATGGCACTGCGATCCGCGTGGCCTCAGATTGGACACCGGGGGATCAACTGGCGGAACTGACCACAGATGGCGATCCACTTGTGATGAAGGTTGGCAAAATCACGCAAGGGTTCCGCCTGCGTTTGCGCGGTGCGGATCTGAATGTCCATGTGCGCACACCACGTCAGGCCGAACTTGCAGCGCTGATGCCGGAAAAGGTGGCGCCAGATACCTCCAAAATGCTGCTCTGCCCAATGCCCGGTCTGATCGTAAAGGTTGACGTAGAGGTTGGTCAGGAAGTGCAGGAAGGGCAGGCGCTGTGCACGGTTGAAGCGATGAAAATGGAGAACATCCTGCGCGCCGAAAAGAAAGGCATTGTTTCCAAAATCAATGCCGCTGCGGGGGAAAGCCTTGCGGTTGATGATGTGATCATGGAGTTCGAATAATCCGATGACTTGCGCCCAGCCACATATGTTTGATCCGCAGGCGTTTGCGCCGCAGATCATGGCTGGGCGCATTAACCATAAGCCCCGAAACCTCTCTGGGCGCCGCTCTGCGTTAAACGTTTCTGCAATATATCGACCTACCTTGCGGAGGCACCTTTCTGTCGTGGGGGCAGAGCTTGCGCATCCTGCGCCAGTCTTTGGTGCATCAAAGGAGGGTGGTGAGGTGCTTAGACGTCTTTCGACATCAGGTCTGCGTCTTGCGGCACTTGGTGCAATATTCGTGCTGGTTGGCTGCACAAAACAGGACGAAGAAAGCCTGCGCGTGGCGCTGGCGGATTGGTTCAAGCTGGGTGAAACACAATATTTCTATGCCACAAGAAAATGTTCCGCCGGTTTGTTTGAACTCAAAAGCACGCGCGTGTCCTCGCTGGTCAAACGCGCACGCTCTCTGCCAACAGGAATACGGCAGATCGAACGGGGTGAGCCGGTTGTTTTCAAACTCGAAGGGCAAACCCCAACGCAGGTCACTGAACTGATCATGTCCAGCAGTCTGCACCGGGGAATTGGGGTCATTTCCTCAGGCCTTGGGGCGCGTGCCTGTATGACGGACCCCTTGCAAATCGCGTATTATCAGGCCCTTCTGGATGTTGAAGCCCAGTTGGTGCTTGATACAGAAGACCGCGCAATCCTTGTGGTGGATCAGACCCACAAGCGCTTGTTCTACCTGCGGGGGAAAAGCTGATGGCTCAGCTGTCTCTGCGATCTTCCACCTCACGCAATCGCGTCGGGATCTTGTCGATGGTGCGGCTCAGCTCGCGCACTGTCCACGGGAAGGGTTTGCGCAGTTTGACGCCACCATCCTTGCCAATCAGCACCAATTGGAACCCACGTGGCCGCAGCTTTGTGCGCCATGGAGATTTTGCGTCTGGGGTGCTGTCAAACAGAACAACAACATCACGCGCTCGCAAAGCTTCCTCGTTTTCCCGTAATAACGCCAGCTGTTCTTGGTACCGTGGGTCCGCCTCGGTGTCTGCGAACACCAATATCGGGCGTTTCTTCCATAAGAAATCATTCAAATTTGACTCAACTCCCGCCATAAATAGCGGCTCGTTTGCGCCTGCGGTCACCTCTTCTGCCCCAATTGGGGAGGTAAGAAAGAGTGTCAAAACAATGGCTAAGAAAGGTCTCATTGCGCCTCCTTTTCTAGCCAATATAGGCCAGAAAATGGCAAATGCGATGGGGCATCCCAATATGTCTCGAAAAAACCTCATAATCTTAACCGTCCCGGTAAGCTTTGGTCGCCAAACTGGAAACAGTTTAGGGTTATTGCTGCTCCGACAGCCTCCGGTAGAAGGACCGGTCAAGATTATGAGAGTTTTTCTGCACATTGGTGCGCACCGCTGCGCAACCACATCATTCCAAGAATACATGCGCCAGAACGTGGCTTCCATTGCCACACAGGGCGTGGGGTATTGGGGGCCCAATCAGACCCGCCGCGGCCTGTTTCAGGGTGTTCTGCCCGGACCACAAACAAGCCCTGATGACGATCAGGCCGAACGCGCGCGCGGCCGTGTCCAGCTGAAACTGGCGGCCGAACGCGCAACTGGTTTTCAACAGCTGGTGATTTCAGATGAAAACCTGATGGGGTCGATGCGCCAGAACCTCCATATTGGCGGACTTTACAGCGACGTGGGCGAACGTATGGCGCGATTTGCCGCGACGTTTGATGATCAGCTCACAGATGTGGTTCTGAACATTCGCAGTCTGGATCACTATTGGGCTTCTGCGCTGACCTACGGTGTTGCGCGCGGCTTCCCCTTCCCAAATAAAAACACCTTGGATCGCTATGCCCGCGCCACCCGCAGCTGGCGTGATGTGATCACAGATGTGGCGCTGGCTCTGCCAGACGTAAATCTGTGGGTGCAGCCTTTTGATGCGTTTGGCGGCCGCCCTGATGCGCAGCTGAACTCCATGACAGGTATTGATGCGCCGCGCACACATGCACGCATCCGACTGAACAGATCGCCGCGCGTCGAAGAACTGCGGACCTATCTGGTGGAGGAAGATGCGCAGAAACTAGATGGCCAATTTGGCCGCTGGCGCCCCTTTGACGAAGAACAAGTTGCGCTGATGCGCGAAGCCTATGCTGACGATGTCATGTGGCTGGTCAGCGGTGCCGATGGTTTGGCGCAACTTTCAGAAGACAATCAAGACCAAGCGGAAGGACCACAACCATTCCGCAGAACACTGACACGAGGAAGACCCCATGACCAAAACCAACAAGTGGCGGGATCTGGCTGAAAAAGAACTGCGCGGACGCCCGCTTGAGGAACTGACCTGGGACACGTTGGAAGGTATCCCGGTCAAACCTCTTTATACCGAAGATGACACCAAGGAGCTGCCGCATATGGGCTCCTTGCCCGGATTTGGCCCCTTCACCCGCGGGGTCAAAGCCACCATGTACGCCGGACGTCCCTGGACCATCCGGCAATATGCGGGGTTCTCAACAGCTGAAGAAAGCAACGCCTTTTACCGCCGCAACCTTGCGGCCGGTCAGCAGGGTGTCTCTGTTGCCTTTGATCTGGCAACCCACCGTGGCTATGACAGCGATCACCCCCGTGTTGAAGGGGATGTTGGCAAGGCAGGTGTTGCCATTGACAGCGTCGAGGACATGAAAGTCCTGTTTGATGGCATCCCGCTCGATAAGGTCTCGGTCTCGATGACAATGAATGGCGCGGTGATCCCGGTGCTGGCGTCTTTTATTGTGGCGGGCGAAGAGCAGGGGCATGACAAATCCGTGCTAGCAGGCACCATTCAGAATGACATTCTGAAAGAATTCATGGTCCGCAACACTTATATCTACCCGCCCGAACCTTCGATGCGGATCATTTCCGATATCATCGAATATACCTCAAACGAGATGCCAAAATTCAACTCGATCTCGATTTCGGGCTACCACATGCAAGAGGCCGGCGCGAACCTTGTGCAGGAACTGGCCTATACCATCGCCGACGGGCGTGAATATGTGCGCGCTGCGATCAATGCCGGAATGGATGTTGATAAATTCGCAGGCCGTCTGTCGTTCTTCTTTGCCATTGGTATGAATTTCTTTATGGAAATCGCCAAATTGCGCGCGGCCCGTACGCTTTGGCATCGGGTGATGACCGAATTTGGCGCGAAATCCGAACGCTCTAAAATGCTGCGCACTCACTGTCAGACCTCTGGCGTATCTCTGCAGGAACAAGACCCCTATAACAACGTGATCCGCACCGCCTATGAGGCGATGAGCGCGGTTTTGGGCGGCACACAATCCTTGCACACCAACGCGCTGGATGAAGCCATTGCGCTGCCCACAGATTTTTCCGCCCGCATTGCCCGCAACACACAGCTTGTCTTGCAGGAAGAAACAGGCGTGACCAATGTGGTCGATCCTCTGGCGGGGTCATACTATGTTGAAAGTCTCACCAATGATCTGATCGAAAAGGCCTGGGCTCTGATCGAAGAGGTTGAAGAAATGGGCGGCATGACCAAAGCGGTCGAAAGCGGCATGCCCAAACTGCGCATCGAAGAATCTGCAGCGCGCCGTCAGGCCATGATTGATCGCGGCGAAGAGGTGGTGGTGGGCGTCAACAAATACCGCAAAGAGCAGGAAGACCCGATCGATATTCTGGATGTCGATAACGTCGCAGTCCGGGAAAGCCAGATTGCACGTCTGAACCAGATGCGCGCAGATCGCGATGAAACCGCCTGCCAAACCGCGCTGGATGAATTGACCCGCCGCGCAAAAGAGGGCGGCAACCTGTTGGAAGCGGCAGTGGAAGCTGCCCGTATGCGCGCCTCAGTCGGAGAGATCAGCATGGCCATGGAAAAAGAGTTTGGACGCCACCGTGCAGAAGTCAAAACACTCGCCGGTGTTTATGGCGCGGCCTATGAAGGCGACGAAGGCTTTGCCGCCATTCAGAAATCCATCGAAGACTTCGCAACAGAGGAAGGCCGCCGCCCCCGTCTGTTGGTGGTGAAAATGGGGCAAGACGGCCATGACCGTGGCGCCAAGGTGATTGCCACTGCCTTTGCAGACATTGGCTTTGATGTGGATGTCGGGCCTTTGTTCCAAACCCCCGCCGAGGCCGCGCAGGATGCGGTGGACAATGATGTGCATGTGATCGGCATTTCCAGCCAGGCCGCAGGGCATAAAACCCTTGCACCACAATTGATTGAGGCACTGAAAGAACAAGACGCCGAAGATATTATTGTGATTTGTGGCGGTGTGATTCCGCAACAGGACTATCAGTTCCTCTATGATCATGGAGTAAAAGCCATCTTTGGTCCTGGAACCAATATTCCAGAAGCTGCCAAAAATATTCTGGATCTGATCCGCGTGGCACGTCGCTAAGGGCAGGGGCAAAGTGCCCCAACTTGCAAATCAAACAGATCAAGCACAGGAGAGCGCTTTGCTGTGCTTGAGCGATACTGCAGTTTATTTAAGTACATAAAAAGTTCGGATGGAGCCCTTTTAGGGCATCGGAATTGTGTTGATACCGAACTTATGTGGGCTGTTTGTCGTTTGTGAAAGCGAGCGGCCCCGATACATAAGACACAAACAGTTTAGGTCGAAATTAAATTGAAACATGAAATTACATTCACCCGCTTATCCAAAATTGATCCGGCTGAGATCATAGCTCATATGTCTGATCCTCGTGTTGCAGAACATATGCCGCTTCTGACCTTCGAATGGGATGAAGCAGCCGTAGCCAAATTTATAGCCACTAAAGAAGCATGCTGGAGCCGCGACGGGCTAGGCCATTGGGCCATATTGCAAGACAATCAGTATGTCGGCTGGGGAGGTTTTCAGAAGGAAGGAGATGAGTGGGATTATGGTCTAGTTCTCAAGCCAAACTCTTTTGGGCACGGTGTACGCATTTCGAAAAAGGCGTTTGAGTTTGCCGTCGCTGATGAACGCATCCCATATGTAACTTTTCTGCTGCCGCCATCGCGCAAAAATCTGGGCGCGCTCAAAAGGCTTGGGGCAGAATTTGTGGGTGAGATAAGTTATGACGGTTCAACCTTTCTCAAATACCAGCTCAAAACCAAATGATTGCAAGGCCTGTGTCTGACTTATTCAGACATGCTGCAATCTGTGAAAACGTGACGATGTAGCGGATGCATACATAGTGAATTGACGCTCCTTTCGCTCTCTTCAGAAAACGCTAGTGTCAGCCCCATTGCGGGCAAACTTATGCGGGGTATCTCATGCTGAAACTTGACCATATCGCAGTGGCTGGCGAAACGCTCGAGGCCGCGCGGGCACATGTGGAAGGCGCGCTGGGCGTGCCTTTGCAGGAGGGTGGGCAGCATGCGCGATTTGGCACCCATAATGCGCTTTTGGGGCTTGCAGATGGCCTATATCTGGAGGCAATTGCCGTCGATCCTGCGCAAACGCCGGAACATACGCCGCGCTGGTTTGACCTGGATCGTTTTACAGGTCAGCCACGGTTAACCAATTGGATTTGCAGCGCAGAGGATCTGGCGCGCACTTTGGAAAACCTGCCGCAAGCCGGGCACATCCATGCTCTCAGCCGTGGGGCGCTCCAATGGCAGATGGCGGTGCCGGAAACCGGCGTTTTGCCCTTTGATAACCTGTGCCCGGCGCTGCTGCAGTGGGACTGCCCACATCCTGCGGCATCGCTCACGCAACAAGGATGCAGCCTTCAGCGTCTCGTCGTTTGCCATCCAGAGACCAAGGCCTTGGCGCAGCTTTGCGGGCCGGTGAAGGGTCCTGTTGTTTTTGAAACGGGTGCTCCGCAGGTGATTGCTGAAATTCAAACCCCGCATGGTCTGCGTCTCTTGCAATAAAGCAGCATCAAAGAGGCGGGCGATCAAAAAATTTGTATCAATATGTCTTTGTTCACTGACAGCCCGCCTAAAGCGGAGTAAACATAGGCTATGTCACTCTGGTCTCGAATTTCTGAAGCTCTGTCTGCGCTTGCCAATGGTGAGACGCTCAGCGAGGTTTTCGATCGCCTGCGCACCCCACCGGAACGCACCGTGGCTTTTGCCATTGCCGTTGTTGCGCTTGGGGCAAAGATGGCCAAGGCAGACGGGCAGGTGACGCGGGATGAGGTCACAGCCTTTCGGGAAGTGTTTCGCATTCCACAGAAAGACGAAGCAGGCGCTGCAAGGGTGTTTAATCTGGCGCGTCAGGATGTCGGCGGCTTTGAAGACTACGCGCGCCGTATTCAGAAAATGTTTGCAGATGATCCCACAACCTTGTGTGATTTGATGGAAGGCCTGTTCCATATCGCAATGGCAGATGGGTTTTATCATCCTGGCGAAAATGAATTTCTGCACGAGGTCAGCCGGATTTTCGGCCAGACCGAAGCGCAATTCTTAGCCCTGCGCGCCCGGTTTGTACCAGATGCCCCACGGGATCCCTATACCGTTTTGGGCGTGTCACCGACGGCCAGCTTGGATGAGATCCGCAAACATTGGCGGCAATTGGTGCGCGATACGCACCCCGATTCAATGATGGCACGCGGCGTCCCCGAAGAGGCAATCCGCCTTGCGGAAAAGAAGATGATTGATATCAACCGTGCTTGGGATGAAATCAATGGCTGTGCTTCAAAACGCGTTGGCGCTGCATAAGGGGGTGCACAAGAGGTGCATGGGCGGTGTACGGACCGTGCCCGGCGTTTTTGCGCTGATTGGCATGCCTTCTGCAGGCCGGTGTCTTACATTTGTGATGTCCCCTTTCCATATTGAAGCCATGAAACAGATTTTTTTCACCTGTCTGCTGATGTGTTCAACTGCATCGATGGTTCGCGCCGAAGAACCGCCTTCGTTGATTGAACAAGGATTGGAACTGTTTATGCAAGGCTTGCAGGATGAGATGAGCCCGGCGCTTGAGACCATGCAAGACTTGCTGGAACAGGTCGGACCCTCGCTTGGCGCATTCCTTACCGAAATGGGACCTGCGCTTGCGGAGATCGCCAGCGAGATCGAAGACTGGAGCGCTTATGAGCTTCCCGAAATTCTGCCCAACGGCGATATCATTATCCGCAAGAAACCCACTGAAGACGCGGATGAACCACGCCCGGAAGGCGAGGTCGAACTCTGATCTACATGGGCCCAGGGGCTAATCTTGAATTTTCACATCAAGCGTTGCATCCAGCGATGAACACAGCGAATTCAGTCGCGCTTGCGCCACTTCGCTGAACAGATCTGCATGCGCTTGTGGCAGGGTAAGGTGTAATTCGCGTTTGCGTGGTTGCCACTGGATCTGGCCCAGCGGGGCTTTGTTGGTCACCATCAACATGGCGCCAAATCGCATGGCTTTGCCCAGAATTTCCGCCTCAGCCTGTTGTTTTTCATCGATAAGCGCAAACAGGGCTTTAAAACGGCCACCTTGGCGTTTGTTGCTGTAGCGATGCATCAGCGCAAGGCCCAGATACACCCGTTCCGTGTGACGCAGGCCGCCCAGATGGGCGCGCGTTGCGTTTTCAAAACAGGTCTCAGCACGGTAATCAGGATGGGCGCGCCAGCTGACATCATGCAAAAGGCAGGCGGCTTTGATCAGGCGGCGCTTTTGATGATCGGCGCGCGGAAACAAAGGCAAAACAAAATCATATAGTGTTTTGCCAAATCCCGGCAGGCGGGCATCTTTTGCTTCTGCAAAACGGCAGGCTTCGATCAACGGATCGCGATCCCGCAGACGTTGTGGCATTTGTTCATACAGCATGCCCTCACGGATACCGTAGCTTGAAATCGCGATATCTTTGGGTTTGAAGGTCTTGACCAATCGGGCCAGAACATCCGCTGCATAAGGCACCAATGCCATCCGGGATGAGGAGACCCCGCAATTTGTACGCAAACTCTCAAGGTCTGACAGTTCGATGTATTTCGCCGTGTCCTGAACCGCTTTGATGGACATCCGATATTCATGCTGAACCTTCAGCGGATAGCCGCGCCGCATCATATCGATACGGGCAATCGCGCGCCAACTGCCGCCCACCAGAAACAGTCGATCGCGCTGCGGTCCCATTTCTTCAACAAGGCGTTCAACCACCTCTTTGATATGGGCTTTGCGTCCACGCCGACCACCGGGAATGTCTTTGAGCTTGAGCGGGCCAAGATCAGACGTCACCCGTTTGCCCACCGCGCCGTCTTCGATCTCGGCCAACTCCATGGATGAGCCACCAATGTCACAGATCAACCCATATGCGCCGGGCCAGCCCAAAAGCACGCCTTGGGCTGACAGGCGCGCTTCTTCGCGGCCATCGACGACATGGATGGTCAGCCCCGTTTCGCGCAGCACTTCGGCGCAGAAATCCGGACCATCCTTGGCATCGCGCACCGCAGCCGTGGCAACAACAGTGAGATGGGGCAGCTCCATCCCGTCGGCAAGCTGTTTGAAGCGGCGCATTGCAGCCACCGCCCGTGTGCGCCCGGTTGGATTCAGCTGGCCCGTTTCAGACAGGCCAGCGCCCAAAGCGCACATGATCTTTTCGTTAAAGAAATAAGCAGGGCTGCGTGCCGCGCCATCAAAGACCACCATTCGAACAGAATTTGATCCGACATCAACAACGCCAACACGTGATAAGGCACGTGCATCTGCATCATCAAACAATGGACGCCCGAAGGGTCCCCAGTCGGCCACGATTTCAGAACTCTCATTCATGACAGATGCCTATGTCTCTATTGGCTGGGTCTTTCGGGATAAACTATCGTGAAGGCACGACAAATACCATCGTTTATGCATGTCTTTGTATCTCTGCCAGCGCACGAATGGCGAGAGGACGAGACAGGCTGCGTTTCTCGGCGAGGCTGAGGTGATCAAGCTGCCGCACCACCTGATCCGCCGCAACAAATGATCGGTTCATATGGCCGACCAGATAGGGGATGACATCGGGTTTTGGAGCGATCTGGCGATCATTGAACAGTTTGGCGAGAACAATGCTCAGCAGCATATCATCGGGCGCTTCAAGACTGGCGTGTGTTGCGCCTTGCACACGGCTTTGCAAATCGGGCAGGGACAGCGCCCAAAGATTTGGCGCGTTGCGGCCAGTCATCACCAGTTTGTGGCCCGCGGCCAGCACCATATTGTGTAAATGAAACAGTGCGTCTTGTGCCGCTTCATCCGCTGCAATCTCATCAACATCTTCAACTGCAACAGGCCCCATGGCCAGATCACACAGATCTGCATCAGGAAGTCTTTCGGCCCGCACAATACGTGCCCCAGCCTGCGTTGCCCACACATGGGTGAGGTGGGTTTTCCCTGATCCAGCCGGACCGGTGAGCACCAGTTTTCCCTGTGGCCAGTTGACATGTGATGTCAGCAGTGTAACTGCCATCGCATTTGAGGGCGCGACATAGAAATCTTCCCGCCCCAAGGCGGGTTTGGCAGGGAGGTCAAAGCTGAGTTGCTGGGCATACATGGTCATTCCGCGTCCTTATGCGTCTGCCCCTGATAAAGACGGCTTTCCATATACTGACTGGTGAAAAAGCGCGCGATCACACCCAGAGCCGCGGCGACAGGAACCGCAACCAACATGCCCACAAAACCAAACAATGCCCCAAAGACTGAGAGAGCGAGCAGCAGCCATACGGGATGCAGGCCAACTGAATTGCCAACCAGTTTTGGTGTCAGATAGTTGCCTTCAACGATTTGGCCCAGCACAAAAATGACAACCACAATACCAATCCGCAGCCAATCTGTTGCGTAGGTTACTGTGTCGCCTGTTGCGATCTCAACCGCGCCCCAGAACTGAAACAGCGCAAGACCAATGGCAAGCGCGCCACCAATCAGCGAGCCCAGATAGGGAATAAACGTAACCATGCCTGCCACAAAGCCAACAGCAAGGCCAAAGTTAAGACCGACCAGCATCAGGGCGACAGCATAATAGCTGCCAAGGATTAGACAGACAGTGCCCATGCCACGTACAAAAGAGGCAAGGACCGCGTCGATCTCTTTGGCAAGTTGACGCAGGATCGGAGCATGATCGCGGGGCAACAGCATATCAACCCGTGCGATCATCCGATCCCAATCTAAAAGAAGATAGACCGAGACGACAGGCACAATCACCACCAGCACCACCAGATTGAGAATGGACGCAGCCGACCCCAGGGCGGTTTCCAAAATGACAGCCGCTTTTGTCTGCAGGGTCTCTCCCAGAGCTGAAAGCGTTTGATGTATGCGAGATTGATCATCAAAGATCGCAGGAAAATTTGTTTGCGCATAAGAGCGCGCGTTGCCAATTGCCTCGGGCAGGACGGTGATCAGGTCTGACAGTTGGTAAATCAACGTTGGCACGATGATCAGCAACATGACCAGAAACAAAAGCGCGGCGGCAACCGTGATAGATGCAGTCGCTTGGGGGCGTGAAAGGCCCCAACGTTCAAGCCGGTCGGCAAGGGGATCAATTAGGTATGCAATGCCTGCGCCCAGAACAAAAGGCAGAAGAACATTGCCGAGCGCCCAGAGAACAACAGCAAAAACGACCGTTGCGATGCTCCAATATTGAACTTGTTTCCGTGCTGGCAGGGCCATCACTCACCTATATCTTGTGTTGTGCAAAAATGCGTATTCTATTTGTTGCCGAAGGCGTCTCGTGGTGCAAGCTCTCGCTGCGGTGTCGCAGTGGATAAATAAAGGATAGGTTCTGATAAGATGTGGAGCTGCAGGGGATCATTTGGGACAACTTTTATGAGAACCTTAACCCAGCGCAAAACCTGATGTGATTCTTGCGAGGCCTCAGGACGAGGGGAAAGCCGCCATTCGCATTGCTTGCAGGGCTTGGATCGCCTAAACCCGTAGCAAATCGTTTATAAGAATGAGACCGATATGCGCTTGTCCCGCTATTTTCTGCCTGTCCTGAAAGAAAACCCTTCAGAGGCACAGATTGTCAGCCATCGCCTGATGTTGCGTGCTGGCATGATCAAACAGTCCTCTGCCGGGATCTATTCCTGGTTGCCTCTGGGCTTTAAGGTGCTGAAAAAGATTGAAAGCATCGTGCACGATGAACAAATTCGTGCCGGTCACATCCCGATGTTGATGTCGACCATGCAATCCGCTGATTTGTGGCGCGAGTCCGGGCGCTATGATGATTACGGTCAGGAAATGTTGCGCATCAAAGACCGTCATGATCGCGATATGCTGTTTGGTCCCACCAACGAAGAGATGATCACTGATATTTTCCGCAGTCATGTGTCCTCTTACAAAGATCTGCCGTTGACGATGTATCAGGTGCAGTGGAAATTCCGCGATGAGGTGCGCCCACGCTTTGGCGTGATGCGGGGCCGTGAATTCTATATGAAGGATGGCTATAACTTTGACCTCACCAAAGAGGATGCGCTGCATGCGTATAACCGCCATCTGGTCAGCTACCTGCGCACTTATGAACGTATGGGCTTGCAAGCGATCCCGATGCGCGCCGATGGTGGACCAATTGGGGGCGATTACACCCATGAATTCCTTGTTCTGGCAGAAACAGGTGAATCTGAGGTCTTTTATGACAGCGCCGTCACTGACCTGACTTTCGGCGACCGTGAGATCGATTACGACAGTGTTGAACAGTGTCAGGGTGTTCTGGAAGAGTTTACCTCTAAATACGCACGCACAGATGAGACCCATGAAGAGGCGCTGTTTAACGAAGTCCCGGAAGAGCGTCGCCGTTCAGCGCGTGGGATCGAGGTGGGGCAAATTTTCTACTTTGGCACCAAATATTCAGAGTCCATGGGGGCTACGGTGCAGGGGCCGGATGGCAAACCAACGCCTGTGCATATGGGCTCGCACGGGATCGGCGTATCCCGTTTGCTGGGCGCGATCATTGAAGCCAACCATGATGACAACGGCATTATCTGGCCCGAAGGTGTGACGCCGTTCCATTGTGGTATCGTGAACCTCAAGCAGGGTGATGAGGCTGCAGATGCGGCGTGTAATGATCTGTACAAAGCCATGACTGCAGCAGGGCTTGATCCGCTGTATGATGACCGCAAAGAGCGGGCAGGGGGCAAATTTGCGACGATGGACCTGATTGGCCTGCCCTGGCGGATTACAGTTGGCCCGCGCGGATTGAAAAACGGAGTGGTTGAACTGACCTCGCGGCGCAGTGGTGAAAGTGAAGAGCTTGCACCAGAGGCGGCAGTTGCAAAACTGGTTGAAATCTACGCAGCCCATCAGACCAGTCGCGGATTCTAATTTTACGTATTTGCGTAAAAAACAGCCCCGCCGGATTGTATCGGCGGGGCCTTTTTATTTTAACAGTAGAGCCTTACCCGAAGTCGTAAGAAATATCGCTTAGATCGCTAAGGCTGATGCGGCCCAGTTCAAGGCTGTCACCGTCGCCAAAATCAAGCACGACGCCAAAGCGATTTGTAGAGGCTGAATCAACAACATCTGCAACGCTTTCGATGCCTTCTACGTTCAGGACAAGCGTGTCTTCTTCAACATCAAAGCGGCGGATCTGATCATTGTCATCCCCTGTTGCAAAGATGAATTGATCTGCGCCGCTGCCGCCAACCAGAACATCGTTGCCTGTGCCTCCGGCCAGAGCGTCGTCACCGCGCCCGCCTTTCAAGACATCTCGACCGGCTCCGCCTGCAAGCGCATCGTTGCCATTGCCGCCGAACAGAAGATCGTTTCCGTCGCCGCCATCCAGAGCGTCATTGCCTTGACCGCCAAAGAGGAAGTCGCGTTGCGTGCCACCTGCCAGACTGTCATTGCCAGAACCGCCAAAGAGGATGTCGTTGCCGCTGTCACCTTCAAGAAGATCGTTGCCACGCCCACCGCTGATCCGGTCGCTTCCACCGCCACCAGAGATTTCGTCCCAGCCGTCGCGTCCTTGCAAGAAGTTAGAGCGACTGTTGCCGGTCACAATGTCATCAACATCTGACCCGATGAAGAAGCGATCCCGCGACGCGAGCTCTGTTTCGGCGACTTCATTGATGTGAATTTCTGCAATTTGTGCGCCGGGTTGTGTGAAATCCGCGGCAACCGGATCAATGAATTCCCCAAATGCGTTGGTGCCGCCAAGAATGGAGCCTTCGCCTTCGGGGAGGAAACCGGGGTGATCGGTGACAACGCCATTTTCATCCACACCGGTATTGGGGCCCGTCTGATTGATGAAGGCTGCATCTTCTTCGGTGTTGACTTCGGTGCCTGCATCCAGAACGTCGCTGCCTTCAAATGTCAGCGATTGCGCGCCAATAAAGTTTCCTTCGTCGTCAAACAGGCGCACGGCGGTGCCTGTACCCACAAAGGCATCGTTGGAGGGAAGGATCATAGCTGCCAGTGACAGATACGGATTGGTTGTCCCATCCACTGAAACGCGGGCAGATGTGGTTTCTTGCGCGACGATGGGGCCACGGGCACCAAGAACAGCGCCCGTTACAGCATCTGCGTCAAAGGCGGTCACTTCGGCGTTGATTGGGGCAAAATTACCGTCTTCAGCAAGCGCTTCAAGACCTTCAGAGGCTGCGGTGTCGCGTGTGTAAACGCGAAAGCCTTCGTCATGGGCTGCAAACCAGAAGGGGGTCAAAGCGGTGCCACCTTCGGCGCTTGTGTTTTGAACGGAAATTCGAATTTCAGTCATGGGGTACTCCACATGTTGGATAATGTGAGGGAACCCTGCAGCAGCTCAAAGATCTATGGCTAGAGCGTGTTCGATCACGCTAGATAACGTCGCCGCGAATTAACTGTTACCTCCTGAAGTTGTGATCAAATTCGAAAAATCTTGACTAACTTTGGAATTATTTTTTACGTTTCGTTAAGATTTTTTGAATTCATGCATCTGTAATAGTTTGAAATTTTACGAAAAATTAACAAATGAATTGATGACCATCGCACGTGACCGGGGTGCCTGATGGCAAGAGGGACTTTTTATCTGCTGAGTCGATGTGAACAACGGGGCCGGGTATTAAGCCAACATCAGCATCAGAGTTGACGTCTTTTTGAGGCAGGTAAAGTGAGTGATATCTTAGATGAAGCCGGTTTCTGCCGGGGCAAGGTATCGGGTCATTTAAAGAGACCTTGGCGAGGCACAAAGCGATTTTGCGGCCAAAAGCGCAGCCATGAAATGAAAGCCGTCGTGGGTTGCTCTGGTCAAGACAATGCCCCCCTGAATAAGAGCGACTGTTTGCGCCGCGGCCTGTTTTGCGGCGGTTTGCTCCCATTGGTCCTTTACAAGGCAATGTGTCAGGGCCTCAGTCCAGCGGGCAAAATAATCGTTGATCTCATCACAGAAGCGGTCGCGCGATTGCTCCAGCGCAAATGCGCCAACAAGACAGACCCGCCCCCCACTTTGAAAATAACGATCTGTCGCGTCAAACATATGTGTGAGCGCATCGCTGGGCGGCTGCGTTTCGAGCGGTTGGAAAATATGTTCTTCGAACCAGGCGTCGATATGTGCAATCACCGCCCGCGCCATCTCTTCTTTGCCGCCGGGAAAGAAATGATAAAGACTACCGCGCCCATAGCCTGTTTCTTCGCGGATGATACCAAGGCTCGCGCCATCATAGCCATATTTGCGAAACACTTCGGCGATGCTGGCAATCACTTCGGATCTGTCGATTGGAGGGCGCGGCATTTGTCTACCTTCTAAGAGTGGTTACTCGGGGATCACGGGATAAGTAGTCCCGGTTGCACGGTGATAGGCCACTGCGACGCCGACTAAGATGATCGCGCCAGAGGCAACGGGGAAAAGCAGGAACCAAAAGCTTGGATCTGCAGCGAAGACCACAAGCGGATTAGCGCCTGCGGGCGGATGGGTCACACGCAGAACAGCCATGGCTGAAATCGCCAGTCCCACCGCAAGACCTAAGGCCCAGAATGTATCTGGAAACAAGGCGTTGCAAATCAAACCAACGAGAGTTGCGACAATATGACCGCCGATCACATTGGCAGGTTGGGAGAGCGGGCTAACCGCGACCGAGAACATCAGCACACAGGTTGCGCCAAAAGGGGCCATGATAAAAAGAACTGAGCTTTGTGATGTGAGAAGGGCGACGACGGCGATTGCGATTGCGCCGCCAAGGCCTGCCAGTAAGACCTTGGGCAATGGTGCTTGCGGCTGCACACGCGTAAAGAAATGTTTCATTGGAACCTCATGTGTTTCCTCTTATTTGTACCTAATGGTACAGTAATTCAAGTCACGACTGCGTGTGATGGTATTGGGCAGGAACTCTCTGGCGAAGGGGTGCCGCACTCGCCTTCGCCTTGACCCCAATTCATACGGCCCCTAGGGTCGCGCTCGATTGCAGAGGCGCAAAAAGTACCGGAGCAGACATGGCAGCGACCCCCCCTCCTTTTGCTCGTTTTGAATGGATGATCGCATGGCGCTATCTTAGGGCCCGTCGCAGTGAAGGCGGCGTCTCTGTGATGACCTGGATCAGCCTTATCGGGATCACGCTTGCGGTTTTTGCGCTGATTGCAACGCTGGCCGTGCGGTCAGGTTTCCGATCTGAATTTGTCGGCACGATTTTGGGCGCCAACGCGCATGTGACAGTTTATTCCTACGGAGATGTGACGCCTGCAGGTCGTGTGGATCGCACGTTGAAAAACTATGAAGCTTTGGCTGAAAGGATGGCCACCATTCCAGGGGTGGTGCGGGCTGCGCCTTTGGTCAAAGGGCAGGTGATGGCGGCCCGTGAACAGCGCAATGCAGGCGTTGAGGTTTTTGGTATTTCTGCGGCTGATATTCAGGGTATTCCCGGCGTATCCCAAAGTGCAGAGGCTGTCGGAGATTTAAACCGGTTCGAAGAGGGGCTGGCGATTGGGTCCGGGGTTGCGCGTGAACTTGGCGTTCGTGTTGGGGATCGGATCAAGCTGATCTCTCCCAATGGGGTTAAAACACCTTTTGGCACCAGCCCGCGTGTCAATGCCTATGAGGTGGTCTATATTTTCACGGCAGGCCGCTATGATATCGACCGCACCCGTATCTATATGCCCTTTGTCGAGGCGCAGAGCTATTTCAATCGAGAAGGCGTGGCAGACCAGATTGAAATCATGGTGGAAGACCCGGAAAATGTAGACACAGTCGCGCTTGATCTGTTGCGCGCAGGCACTGGCAATACAGGTGTTTGGACATGGCGGGATGCCTCGGGGGGATTTCTGCGTGCGCTTGAGGTGGAAGACAATGTGATGTTCATCATCCTGTCTATCCTTGTTTTGATTGCTGCTATGAACATTGTTTCGGGCTTGATCATGCTGGTCAAAAACAAGGGGCGCGATATTGGGATCTTGCGTACAATCGGGCTGAGTGAAGGCTCTGTGATGCGGGTGTTTTTTATCTGCGGTGCCTTTACCGGTATTATCGGCACGGGCATGGGCGTGATTTTGGGATGCCTGTTTGCGCTTTATATTGATCCGATCTTTTCCTTTGTGAATTTTGCCATGGGGGGTGGTGTCTGGGATCCGTCTATTCGCGGGATCTACGCGTTGCCTGCTGAATTGCACTTGGCGGATGTCTTGAAAGCTGTAGGGCTGTCGCTTGGTCTTTCTTTTGTTGTGACCTTATTTCCGGCACGACGTGCCGCGCGTATGAACCCTGTGGAGGCGCTGCGCTATGAATGATATCGTGTTGTCTCTTGGGGATATTTGCAAATCCTACAACCGGGGAAAGCCCAACGCGGTTGAGGTTCTGCGCGGCGTTGATTTATCCGTGCAGGCGGGGGAGCTGGTGGCGCTGGTTGCGCCATCGGGGGCGGGAAAATCGACGCTGCTGCATATTGCGGGACTGTTGGATACGGCCGACACGGGAACTGTGACCCTTGCGGGCGAGGATATTGCCAAACAGAGTGAGCGCAGGCGGACAGCGCTGCGGCGGCGGGACGTTGGGTTTATTTATCAGTTCCACCATCTGCTGCCAGAGTTTTCGGCAGCGGAAAATATTGTCTTGCCACAACTTGCAAATGGAGTGCCTGATCAGGGCGCAGGCACGCGCGCTGCTCATCTGTTGGATCTTGTGGGCCTGTCACATCGCAGCGCGCATCGTCCGGCAGAGCTTTCTGGCGGGGAGCAGCAGCGTGTTGCGTTTTGTCGGGCCTTGGCCAATGATCCTAAGATCTTATTGGCGGATGAACCAACGGGCAATCTGGATCCCAGCACCTCGGATCAGGTGTTTGATGCATTGATGACTTTGGTCCGCGATGGCAGGCTCGCCGGGGTGATCGCCACCCATAACCTTGAACTGGCGGCGCGTATGGATCGGATTGTGCGGCTGGAAGAGGGGCGATTGATTGAGGTCACTGCGCCATAGGTCTTAGCTCGCACATGCAGCCTCAAGACGAAAATTGCGTGAGACCAACCCCAGCTGTCATCAAGGCGATACCTGCGCCGCGTGTCATTGTGAGAGGCGAGACGGGCGCGCCAAACAGGCCAAAATGATCAATAGCGGTTGCCGAAATCAACTGCCCCAGCAAGACGAAGAACACCGCATTTCCGATGCCAAATCGTGGCCCCACGTAGGTGATCGATAAAACATAGAATGCGATTAGCACACCTGCGAGCATGAGATAGCGCGGGGCGGTGGAAACGGTCTGCAGGGAGAGGGCCTCTCTTTGGGTGAGGAGTACGATCAAGCTTGTGAGAAATGCGACCGTAAATAAGATAACGGATGCCAGCACCGGCGAGGCGATAACCCGCCCAAGTGCGCCATTGAGTGCAGCAAGCACGGGAATGCCGATCCCGGCGGCCAACATAAGCATTGCGTAGTGTATCATAGCGCCTCTGCATGGAATTTGCCTTTTCAAGGCCTCTATCGCGTGATCCTGACGGGCGAGGCCTGCATTGGCAAGATTGCCCGTCAGGCGCAAACACTGCTGAGTTCCGCACCGCGCCATGGCAGCAACACGTCATATTCGCGTGCCTTTGGCAGGGCAGACACGGGCATCACCGCAGACAGAAGATCCTGCAATCGTTTTGTGCGCGCGGCCTGCGGAGCCAGAGCACGACAGCAGACATATTCTTCGACAATGGTACCTTGTTGTTCAAACCCATAGTCGAGAAACTGAGCGGTGTTCTTGAGATCAAAGAGATAAGGATCGTCAGATCGCGTGTGTTCGGCTGCGGCGCGCAGAGGGTGATAGCCTGTGATGTCACGGTTTTGCCATTGCCATACATGCGTGGCCTCATGGGCCAGTAGCATTGCGTTTACCAGATCAATTTGTCCAGGAAAGAGCGGGGTATAATCTTCACTGTACCAGTCTTTGGCAAAGAAGATGTGATTGAACAGGGCAACAGCGGCAGGTGAGGCGGTGACGATTTTCTCTGTGATCGGGGGCAGGATGCGTTCGCGGCAGGTGACACGTGGGCGCGCTTTGCGTTTGAAGGTAACAGCTGCAACGGGTGCGCCATTGATCAGCCTGACGCGATTGGTGTTGAGCGCGTCACCGTGGATCTGATGGAGAAAGGCGCGTTCGGATTCTGTCAGGCTCCGCCCACAGCCTGCGCATAAAATCAGAGTGAGACATAAGAGGGCACAACGCATCATCAAACGCTCAGCGCCAGAACGCGGCTGATCTCAGAAAGTGAACGCCCGGATTGCGTGCTCCAAGTATTGAAGGCCTCTTGAACATTGCGCAATGCAGATTTGGAGGTCGCGGGTTTGTCGATAACCCCTTCAGCAATCAGGCGTGCGGTGACGTCTTGGGTGAGGATAAATGCATCGCGTCCAGCAAAGCGCATTGCATATTGTGCGCTTGCGCCACCCAACCTGCTGCCCCGTTTCTTTAACATCTCAAGCAGTCCGATATAATCAGATGCTGGCCAACCTCCGAGGATTTCGCCAACGCCGCCTTCGGCGCGAAGTTCCAGAAGGAAGGCAGCATTGTCCCGCACTGTCAGGATTTTGGCAGCGTTGCGAACGATACGCGTGTCGCGTAGGAGCGCGTCAAAGGTTTCATCATCCATGAACGCATTGCGGCCCAGATCAAACCCGTGAAAAGCGTCTTCGAAACCATCCCATTTCTGTTCAATCACACGCCAGCTGAACCCCGCCTGAAAGATACATTTCGTGAGAGTTGCGAGCCAAAAGGAATCTGGTTGAGATGAGACATTTGGATCTGGTTTTGTCAGCTGGTGTTCGACCGCCGATATGCCTCCGTGACGCTCTGCTGCGATTGCAAAAATCTCATCAAAATGTCTCATTTGGCGCTAAACTTTCCGGGGCGCAATTCAACGATGGATTTGCCAAGCCTGAAAGGGGCTGCGAAGCTGACAAGGCATATTGCGATAATTTGAAACAGGAGGATGTGCGCATTGTCCTGTAAGACATCCCATTCACGTTTGAGTTGCTGCACTTGCGCGATCAGATCATCATAGGCGCGTGCAATGATCAGGTAGTCAGCGGCAATTGTGGGGACTTTGCGCTGCATATTCTGGACAGCCGCGCGTGTGCTGTCATCTAATGTGGTGAAAATCAAAAATGGCGCAGGGTCAAATTCGTCTGCTTTGGAGCGCTTGTCGTGCATGGCTTGCATGTCATCGGGCATGTCCTCGGCCTTTGCGCGCCCCCAGAAACTGAGACTTTGTAACGGGGCAACATCACGTGTGACTGCAAGAAACAGGGGCAGATCTGCGTTCCCCGCAGTGGAGGCTGACAGGAATTCGACCTTTTCGCATAAGGTCGCAATGTCGCGATCATAGGCAGGATCACAGAACCGAAGACGGAATCGTGCGGCATCGCGATCAAACGCGGTGGTGGCTGCAAAGGCGATATCAATCTGGCGATCAATGCGGGAACTGTCTGCGCTATAGATCCCTGCAATCATGGCTGTGATGGCGCCAAATCCCCCCAATAAGACCCAAGTCAAATCGGCAACTTTCCAGGCTGTATGCCCTGCGGGTTTGCGAAACAGAAATGCGGTTGCACCGCAGCCTGTCAGAAAAAATGCGATGAGCAGCAGGAGCTGATTGTCAGCTATGAAGATCATGAGAGCAGAGATCCTTGTCTGAACCTATGAGCGTAAGCCTTTTATCAGGACTGATCAAAGGCTTGCTACACCAAGGCATATGGTGTCGAAGTTGCTTAACACTAGGGGCAGCATTGGGGGCGGATCAACCGTCGTTTGCAGCGCTCACATCGCTTTGAGGTTTATTTGTCTTGATGTGTGTATGATGCGCAAGATCACAGCGCGCGAAACAGGATTTGTAATGCGATTGTGGCCACAAGCAGTCCGGCAAACACCTCTAGGCTGGCCGCAAGGCGTTGAGCCAGAGTGCTTTCCAGATGTTGCAATGTGGTCTTGCGCAATGTTGTCGCTGCCAGAGCAACGGCCAGCGTTACGGTTGCGGTTCCAAGGCCCATAGCAATGACACCCGCGATACCTGCAGCCACAAGATCCATCCGCCATGTCAACAAAAGCAGGAAAATCGCGCCGGTACAGGGGCGGATTGCAACGGATGCCACAATTGCAAGCCCATCCCGCAGCGAGGTCGCATTTGCAGCTTCCTCCAAGGTTGGCCCGTGTTTGTGGCCACAGCTTGGGCAGGCGCCATGTGCATGGTCATGTCCGTGATGATGATAATGGTCGTGGGAGTGCGCGGTCTGGCTGCTGGAGCGGTGGAGAAACTTGCGCCCGCCTCTGATTATAAGCCAGACCCCAAGCGCGGCGATCAACCCATAAGACAGAGGCGCAAGCACATCTTCTGCCAGATCCGTCAGCTGGGTGCGTCCCCAATTGAGCACTGAAAGCCCGCCTAAGACCAAGACAATGGCCGTGCCGGATTGTGCCAGTGATGATGACACCGCTAAAAGAGACAACCGCCGCAAAGGCACCCGCTGTGACAATCCATATCCGCCAAGGATAACCTTACCATGACCAGGGCCTGCGGCGTGGAAAAACCCGTAGGCAAAACACAGAGACAAGAGTGCCATAAAGGCACCTGCATCGCCCTGTTTCAGAGCGCGCAACCCTTGGGCAAGTGCGTTTTGCACATATTGTTGCTCTTGTGCAGCCCAACGCGCCAGTTGCGTGTCGCCTCCCAAGCCCCACAGCCAAATTGCTGTGCCGCCAAGGGTTAGAAATACAATTGCCGTGAGCGCCAAAGCGACATGTCGGCTCTCAAAATGGGTTCGGATCATGTTGCGGGGCATGTGATTTTAATCGTGTCTGCAAAGGATTGACCAACCTCGGGGTAGGCCTCTTCCGCTTGATCTGTTGGAAGGGAATACAAAAGCTCTTCGACGAGGGTGTAGGCCTGATCCAGATTGGGCGGCGTTACAGAGGCCGCACAACTGCCGCCTACGAATTTCACGCCAAGGCTGGTGGTGTAAGCTGTATAGTACGTCGGATCATAAGCCTGAAGTTTAGCGTTAGCAGCAGGCATTGGCGCAGACAGAGCCCGGTAGTGGCGCGTTGCGATCCGGCCATCCTTGACCACCGTTGCGCGATGTTCTGGCCTGCCCAGAGCGATAGGTGTTTCCTGATCTGACAGGTAGACGTCTCCAAGGAAATCCTCATCCCAATTCAGATCAAACCCTTGCAGCTGGTTCAACTCTGCATCTGTGAGCGCGCCATCAAAATCACTATCCAGCAGCATGTCTTCAAAGATGAGCAGGGAATAGAAATCATCATAGGCCCAAGTCACCTCGATCCCGGTGATCTGGTTTGCCTCATCCAGATGAAGAATGAACCCGGTGTCTACAAAGACATGCGGATGAGCCTGCGCCAGCCCCGTGATACAGGCAAAGGGCAGGGCGGTGAATAAGGCTGAAAAAGCGCGTTTCATAATCTGAGTCTAGTGCCGCCTTGTCCCTTGCTCAAGAGGGGTGTGTCTCGCTGCAGATTGCATTTATGTGATCAGCAGACTTTTGCCCATCAGGGGCACAGGTCTGCAACCGCATCAAGTGCGGCACGGATATCGCTGGCTTGGGTGCGGTGATTGACGATGGCTGCGCGCAGCATGACGATCCCATCCACGCGTGTGGTTGAAAAAACGGCGGTGCCGTTTTGCTGCAAGGTCAGCGCAATCTCGGCGTTCAGCTCGGATTGTTGCGCAGGAGGCAGTGTGTCATTTGCGGTAAAGGTACAGACGTTTGACACAACAGCATGTCCCAATCGCATCCGGGGGCGTTTTTCGACGTCCTCAGCCATCAGGGCTGCCATGCGGCAATTGTCCGTGATGGCGTCTGCAAAAGCCTGTTCGCCAAACATTTCCAGTGCGCACCAGACTTTGATGGCGCGGTTGCCGCGACTAAGATCTATGCCATAATCGCAAAACCAGGGTTCGTTGCCGGCAATACCCTGCGCGGTGCCTTCAAGGTAAGCCGGACGGGCGGCAAAGGCTGCGCGATGTTCGTCTTCATCCCGAATAAGGACCATGCCGCAATCATAGCCCACATACATCCATTTGTGGAAATCTAGCGCGATACTATCGGCGCGTTCTATCCCGTCCGTAAGGCCGTGCCACGGCGCATCCGCAAGCCGTGTCCATGCTCCAAAAGCGCCATCCACATGAAGCCAGAGCTCGTGTTCATCCGCCAGATCAGCCAGTTGGTTCAGATCATCAAAAAGGCCAAGGTCCACAGAACCAGCATTGCCCACCAACAGGAAGGGCAGAGCACCGTCAGCGCGATCAGCCGCTAAAGTTTCCCGCAGAATCTCTGCGTTCAGTTTCCCATCCTGAAGCGGGATCTGGCGGAGATTGTCACTGCCAATTCCCAAAAGTTGCAGTGCTTTGACGGTGGCATTGTGAACACCAACAGGCGCATAAGCTGTCAGGCGTATGTCGCCTTGTCCTGTTGCGCGCAGATTTTTCAGCACACGCAGGCGGGCGGCCTGAAAGGCGATGACTGTTGCTTGTGATGTGCCAGTGACGCAGATGCCGCTGGCACTTTCTGGAAACCCCATCTTTTTTCGGGTCCAGTCGATGACGGCGCGTTCCATGTAAATGCCGCCATGATCACGTCCGCCCATGTTTTCATTTGTCGCGGCCGCAGCCATCGCTGCGATGAGGTCCGAGGCAAGGCCAGTGCCCTGCACCCAACCCCAAAATCGTGGATGGATATTGCCACCGTGGTAAGGCAGAACATCTGTTTGAATGCGATCCAGTAGATCTGTGCTGGCAGGTCGTGCACCAATTTTATAGCGATCTTGCAGGTCAGTTGGTGCGGGTTGCCAAGGGCGATCCGCTGCGTTTTCCATCTGATCGATGGCGGCATCCAGCATCTTGTGAGCTTGGCCGCGAAAGGTGTTCCAATCAAGAGGGTCGAGCCCGGTTTTATGGTTCATGGCTGGTCACTCCCTTTCCTGCACGGATTTGGCCTCTTGTGCCAGAGAATGCGCCAAAGGGGAATGCATTATCCACACTCCCTTGGGGCCCCCCTTTTCGTCGGCCACAACACCTGCCATAATGGTGCGAACCTAACACAACCTATCATGAGCAGATCATATCCATGGCAGACGACCTTCTCTCTACGTCCCAGGACGAGACCTATGACGCATCCTCAATCGAGGTTCTGGAAGGTCTGGAACCGGTGCGCCAGCGCCCGGGCATGTATATCGGGGGCACAGATGAGCGTGCGCTGCATCATATGGTGGCAGAGATCCTTGATAACTCGATGGATGAGGCGGTCGCCGGCCATGCCAACCGGATCGAGGTTGAACTGCATGCGGATTACACCGTTACCATTCGTGACAATGGGCGCGGCATTCCAATTGATCCCCATCCCAAGTTTCCCGAAAAGTCCGCGCTTGAAGTGATCCTGTGTACGCTGCACGCGGGGGGGAAATTCTCGGGCAAGGCCTATCAGACCTCGGGTGGTTTGCACGGTGTGGGCTCATCCGTGGTGAACGCGCTGTCAGATCTGATGGTGGTACAAGTTGCCAAAAACAAAGAGCTGTTTGAACAGCGCTTTTCGCGTGGTCTGCCACAAGGCCCGGTGGAAAAAATCGGCGCGGCCCCAAATCGGCGCGGCACGATGGTCACCTTTCATGCGGATGAACAAATCTTTGGCTCGCACCGGTTCAAGCCGAAACGCCTGTTCACGCTTGTGCGCTCCAAGGCCTATCTGTTTTCAGGTGTGGAAATCCGCTGGAAATCTGAAATTGATGATGGGGAAACCCCGACCGAGGCGACGTTCCATTTCCCCGGCGGCTTGCGCGATTATCTGAGCGAAGTTCTCGGCAAATCAACCACCTATGCGGATGCGCCTTTTGGCGGCAAGGTGGAGTTTCGCGAGAAATTTGATGCCCCCGGCTATGTGGAATGGGCGATCAATTGGACACCGTCGCGCGATGGCTTCACGCAGTCCTACTGTAACACGGTTCCCACGCCTGAAGGCGGCACCCATGTCACCGGGTTCTGGGCTGCGATTCTAAAAGGGATCAAGGCTTATGGCGAGCTGGTTGGCAACAAAAAGGCGGGGCAAATCACTCGGGATGATCTGATGGCGGGGGGCTGCGCGCTGGTCAGCTGTTTCATCGCCGACCCTGCCTTTGTGGGCCAGACCAAGGACCGTTTGTCGACCGAGGCCGCCAGTAAAATGGTGGAAAACTCGGTGCGCGACCATTTTGACAACTGGTTGGCCGCGGATACCAAATCCGCCGGTGCCATCCTTGATTTCCTGATCCTGCGCGCCGAAGAACGGCTGCGGCGCAAACAGGAAAAGGAAACCGCACGCAAATCAGCAACCAAGAAATTGCGCCTGCCGGGCAAACTGACGGATTGTACTGCGAAAAACCGCTCTGGCACCGAATTGTTTATCGTTGAGGGGGATTCAGCTGGCGGATCAGGCAAAGGGGCGCGCAACCGTGAAAATCAGGCGCTGTTGCCCTTGAAGGGTAAAATCCTGAACGTTCTGGGCGCGGCCTCCAACAAGCTGGGATCAAACGCCGAAATCCGCGACCTGTGCGAGGCGCTGGGCGTGGGTCTTGGCACCAAATTCAATCTGGATGATCTGCGCTATGACAAGATCATCATCATGACCGATGCGGATGTGGACGGCGCGCATATTGCGTCTTTGTTGATGACCTTCTTCTTTACCCAGATGCGCCCGCTGATTGATGGCGGCCACCTCTATCTGGCCTGCCCGCCGCTGTTCCGCCTGACCCAAGGGGCCAAGCGCGTTTACTGTCTGGACGAGGCCGAGCGGGATACGTGGATGGAGAAAGGACTGGGCGGCAAAGGAAAAATCGACGTCAGCCGCTTTAAGGGTCTGGGTGAAATGGACGCCAAAGACCTGAAAGAGACCACAATGGACCCAAAGACCCGGAAATTGATCCGGGTGACAATTGACGAGGACGAACCGGGCGAAACCGGCGATCTTGTCGAACGTCTGATGGGCAAAAAGCCCGAGCTGCGGTTCCAGTATATTCAGGAGAACGCGAAGTTCGTGGAGGAGCTGGATGTTTGAGGGCTATGACTAGTGTAGAAGGTGCCCAAAACCATCGTTCTTACCGTATGGTTTTAATTCACCTAATATTGCTCTCAGTCCATTCTCATCGATGGGCTGAGCAATCTCCATTCCTTCAAACTTCAGAACTCTAAGTACTTTGGTTTCCTTAACTCGGCCATCGAGAAATCGACTCGCCACTTGCACCACAAGTTCAGTGTTTTCTGAGAAGCTGATTTCCTTGCGATGGAGCATGTTCCAAAACTCTTTGTCCTCAACCGTAAAGAGTCTGATCTTGTCAGCGGAGTTTTTTCCTTTCCACTTCCGAATATGCTGATCGAGTTCTTCCAAGTTAGGTGAGGTAACGAGAAAGGTGTCGAGGGAAACTACCCATTCATCTTCATCCTCTTTTTCTTCGGTTGGCCGCCTTGGGCGTAAAGCTCTTTGTGGGAATTCATTTCGTGGAATTGGTGGAAGATCCTTTTCTTCGAAATCTATTGATGCGATTGAAGTGTCGTCGATGCACTTTTCGAACAGCTCCGCTTGAGCGTCTGTGAATGCAAACTTGGCACTTTCTGAAATCTCGAGTTGCTCTAGTTTTTCGCGTGGAGCTGCAAGAATAGATGAAGAGGCTTCAGACAGTACTGTAGCAACATGTTGGCAGGCGATTTCAACAGCTTTTTTTTCCAGTTCCTGCTGTTCCGCAGCTCCATTTGCGTGCTCTGATCTTTCTTTATATTCTCTAGCAAATTCGACAGCAATTTGAGCTGGGGCTTTGCCCGTGAGTTCCTTTATAACATCCTTTGCGATATCCGTTTCGAGTAGTTCAACAGCGGACCAAAAGGTGCCGTAAATACCAATTGCACTTACGCCAATAAATTTCGCACCTTTCACCACGACTCGTAGGACTTGACGTACACTGCCACTTTCTGGTGCGCAGACCACCAGTTCCAGATCTAGCTGCCCGTCAAAGAGCTCAGCGTTGAGTGCATCAAGAGTCCTTTGAGTTGACTGTGCTGATGCAATAAAAGCGTTTACGTTCATGTAGTGGTTCGGGACATCGAACCGAATGCGGATATGACTCAAAAAACTCTTCCTCTAGCTTAACTGCAACCTTTCCAAGAAAGTTCACGCAGTCAATCCTCAAAGAGGGTATTGTTCCGCTTCTTTGTGCGATTGCTAACGCCAAGGTCAGGCGCGGGCCGTGCCACTGCGTGCCACGGCCCAATTTGGCATACCCGCAAACATCGCATATTAGGCAAGCAGATCAGTGCGGGACGACGCTCGTCCACGCCACAAGCCTCCTCCATTGGCCATCGTGGCTTTCGTTGCATCCCCAGCGCACGCCCCTCTTGCCTTGCCTTAACGCTCATCCCTTATACTCTCACCGTCGCGACAAGATGATCAGGAGAGACCGGACACCCCAAACCACCCCCAGCGCTGAGGCGCAGAGGCAGGGTGCAGGATGGGTCCGTCAGGAGACGTTTCACCGGACGCGGGTGTTTTTCCCCGCCCAACCCTCCGCCCTTTATCGGCGGCCGCTGATTTTTACCGGACCAACACAGCCGCGCGTGCCGACGCGCTGATATGGATGACACCGGGAGCTCTCCCGAAACGCGACCCTGACCGAACCGGGGCTCGCGCCCGTTTGCACGTCTGACGGGAAATATCTCTCACCCAAAACACGCTCTTGTTTGCCCGCGTCTAAGGGCCTAAGCAATTGTCATGACACAGACGCTCTTCCAGCCTCCACAGATGACAGCCGCCGGACATGTCCGGGCCATTGCTATTTTGGGCCTGCCGCTGATCGGTGGGCATTTGGCGCAATTTGCGATTGGTCTGACGGATACCATCATGCTGGGCTGGTACGGAGTTGAAGCACTGGCGGCGGTGACGCTGGCCTCCAGCTATTTTATGGCGGTGTTTCTGTTTGGCAGCGGGTTTGCCAATGCGGTGATGCCGATTGTAGCGGCGGCAGTCGGGTCTGGAGACACGCGGCAGGTGCGGCGCGCCACCCGGATGGGGCTTTGGCTGTCGCTGGTGTTTTGCGCGCTGGCGATGCCGTTGTTTATCTGGGCCGAGCCGATTTTCCTGCTGATCGGTCAAAAGCCTGAGGTTGCAGCCCTTGCGGATGATTACCTTGCGATTGCGGGCTGGGGGTTGTTCCCCGCGTTGATGGTGGTGGTGTTAAAAGCGTATCTGGCGGCGCTTGAACGCACACAGGTGGTCTTGTGGATCACACTGCTGGCGGCTGCGGTGAATGCGCTGGCCAATTACATGTTGATCTTTGGTCATTGGGGCGCGCCGGAGTTGGGGCTGGCGGGGGCTGCACTTGCCTCTGTTGCGACCCAGATGGCAAGCCTTGTTGCGGTTTTTCTGTATTGTCGGCGCGCGTTGGTAGAGCATGCGTTGTTTGATAACTTGCACAGGGGCGACCCTGAAATGTTGCTGCAGGTGCTGCGTATTGGCCTGCCGATTGGATTGACAACCCTGTTTGAAGCCAGCCTGTTTACAGCATCTGCCGTGATGATGGGCTGGCTGGGCGCTGTGCCTCTGGCGGCCCATGGCATCGCGGTGAGCCTTGCCGGTGTGACCTTCATGGTTCACGTGGGATTGAGCAATGCAGCAACAATTCGCGCTGGAAATGCATTTGGACGCCGGGATCGCCCGCATCTGGAGCGGGGGGCTTTTGTTGTAACGTGCCTGTCGTTGATGGTTTCAGCGGTGGCCGTGAGTTTGTTTGTTTTTATTCCAGAGACGCTGATCTCGATCTTTCTCGATCAGAATGAACCCAGCCGGGTTGAAATTTTACAGGTTGGGATAGGTCTGCTGCTGGTGGCGGCGTTTTTCCAGCTGACGGATGGCTTTCAGGTCATTGCGCTCGGCCTGTTGCGTGGATTGCAAGACACAGGCTCCCCAATGATGATTGCCGTGTTTAGCTATTGGGGGGTTGGTTTGCCCGCCTCATATATCATGGGGTTTGTGTTTGACTGGGGCGGTATCGGGATTTGGATCGGGTTGGTTGCAGGGCTGACAACCGCAGGCATTTTGCTGACATGGCGCTTTTGGCGCTACAGCATCCGTCAGGTCTAGTCGTGCTCCGGGTTGGCTAGACGTTCCGATTTTTTACGGACCAGAACGGTTCGCAAATCATGCATGGCCATTAAAAGATCATCGGTCACAGCCTCTAGCTGCGTGTCAGACGCCCGCGATTGCGCCCAATGGGCGGCAAGGTTTAGGTGCTCTATCGTGCGATAGATATCATCCATGTCGCGTTTCTGGAGGAGCGTATTGCGCTCCTCCATCCAGGTGTTGATGGCCTGCAGATCATCTGGCGTCAGATCACGATCGCCGTGGGGTTTTATGTCGCCATTGCGAATATTGACCACGGCGATCTGGTCCATTTCGATCCGGCGATGACGGTTGGCGGCATCAATGCGAAACACAAAGGCTCCGTTTTCGCGGGTTCGGAAAAAATACTCTGATTTATCAACCGCCATAGTCACCTTACCTGTGTTATGTAAGCGCTGCGCAGAAGCGCTGAATACGCGTGCAGGCCTCATGCAGTGCTTCGTCTGATGTCGCATAGCTTACCCGGAAATTTGGGGAGAGACCAAAGGCTGCACCAAAAACAACGGCAACCTTTTCATCTTCTAACAATGCGGCGGCAAAGGTTTCATCGTCCTTGATGACTGTGCCGTTTGGCGTTGTTTTTCCGATCAGGCCAGCAATTGATGGGTAAACATAGAATGCGCCTTCTGGCGTAGGGCAAACGATGCCGTCGATTTCGCTGAGCATCGAGATGACCAGATTGCGGCGACGCACAAAGGTTTCGTTGTTGTGAGCAAGGTAATCCTGAGGACCATTTAAGGCTTCGACGGCAGCCCATTGGCTGACTGTGCACGGATTGGATGTGGATTGGGATTGCACTTTGCGCATAGCGGCGATCAGAGGTTGTGGACCTGCTGCGTAACCAATGCGCCAACCCGTCATTGCGTAGGCTTTGGAGACACCATTGCAGGTGAGCGTGCGGTCATAAAGGCCGGGTTCAACCTGTGCAGGGGTACAGAATTTAAAATCATCATAGGCCAGATGTTCATACATATCATCGGTCATCACCCAGACATGAGGGTGCCGTAGCAGAACATCGGTCAATGCTTTTAGCTCATCCCATGTGTAACCTGCACCTGTCGGGTTTGACGGGGAGTTGAAGATAAACCACTTGGTTTTAGGGGTAATGGCGGCCTCAAGCTGCGCAGCGGTGAGCTTGAAATTGGCTTCCAGTGTGGTTTCAACGGTGACCGGTGTGCCTCCGGCAAGCAGAACCATATCGGGATAGCTGACCCAGAAGGGTGCAGGGATGATGACCTCATCTCCGGGGTTTATTGTTGCCATCAAGGCATTGTAAAGCGTGTGTTTCCCACCGCTGTTCACCGACACTTGTGCTGGCGTGTAGCTCAGATCATTGTCGCGCTTGAACTTGGCACAGATCGCAGCCTTCAGTTCGGGGATACCATCGACGGCGGTATATTTGGTCTTGCCAGCATTGATCGCCTCAATTGCTGCGGCTTTGATGTTGTCAGGTGTTGTGAAATCGGGCTCCCCTGCGCCAAGACCGATCACATCTTCTCCGGCTGCTTTTAGGTCTGCTGCTTTCGCCGTCACTGCCATCGTTGGGGACGGTTTTACGCGGGACAGGGTTTCAGACAGGAAGGATTGGGGCAGGTCGGACATCGGGCGCCTCGATTTGTAAGTTGAATACATCTGTCTTAGGGTGCCACTAGCATGCGATCAAGGCGGCAGTCTGGATACGTACAATGCGCCCAAAAGCAAGTACAATGCGGCCGAAGGAGCAGCAGAATGAGCGAGACTGAGATTGATTGGTATGGGCCTGACACTGCTACGTTAGGGGATCGTATTTTAGCAGCGCGTGAAGCGGCTGGTATGACGCAAGCACAGCTGGCGCGTCGGATTGGGATAAAGAAAACCACGCTTGTGGGCTGGGAGGCAGATCTGTCTGAACCTCGGGCCAATCGTATGTCGATGATGGCGGGCGTTTTGAATGTTTCGATTATGTGGTTGATGACCGGCGAAGGAGACGGCATGGATGCGCCTCAGGCGAATACAGCGCCTGAGAACCTGAGTGAAGTCCTGCGGGAATTGCGTTTGTTGCGTGGTGAAATCCGTGCAAGTTCTGATCGTGCGGCCCGTCTGGAAAAACGTTTGGTAGCCCTAATGAACGAGCCCGTTACATGACGACCGAAGTACAAGAGCCCCATGAGATCCGTTTGAAGCGCCTTTATATGCGGTCAATCCGGCGTGGGATCAAAGAAATGGATATCCTTCTGCAAGGCTATGCTGATGCCAACCTTTCGCGTCTGAGTGCTGCGGATCTGGACCTTTATGAAGCTTTGCTGAATGAAAATGATCAAGACCTTTATCAATGGGTTACGGGCCAGGCAGAAGGGCCAGAACACCTGCAGACCCTGCTCAAAGAGATCTCGCAAACTTATGGAAAATAAAAGCAAACGGTCTTAACGTATTTTTCGGGAATTTTCTGCATTCTCAGTCTCAGCAAATTCGAGTCGGAGATGCGAATGAGTATGGAAATGCCAATTGGCCAGAAGGACACTAAGGGGTTCATGACTGGCTACCTTGAAGCACTAGCATTGGTGGAGCGTCTGCACCGCCTCTTGTTGGATGTGATCAAGGATGAATTTGAACGCGTCGGCGTTCTTGAAATCAACGCAGTTCAGGCTCTCTTGTTGTTCAACATTGGAGACAATGAGGTGACAGCGGGTGAATTGAAGACCCGTGGCTACTATCAAGGTAGCAATGTCAGCTATAACCTGAAGAAGCTTGTGGAAATGGGCTATATGCACCATCAGCGATGCGAAATTGATCGTCGCTCTGTGCGTGTGCGCCTGACAGCTAAAGGCCGTGAAATCCGTGATGTCGTGAACGAGTTGTTCTTGCGTCACGCCGAAGGTCTGGAAGCACGTGATGTCATCGGAAGCGAAGGCATTGCAGATATTACAGCGTCGCTAAAGCGCGTTGAGCGGTACTGGACAGATCAGATCCGCTATATCTACTAAATGTAGACGAATTGGGGAATTCCCTCTTCACTTGGGAGCGGCCAGAAAGGCCCGGACGACCCATTTGAAGAATGTTGCAGAAAGCAGCTGAGCGTAAAGATTACCGAAGGGCGATCTCCCGAAGTGGAGATCGCTCTTTTGTTTTATCGCGTATTGCACGCAATGCTGCGCGATATTGGCCGCGGAACACATGTATCTAGTCCCGGCTGTGACCGCCTTACCAATGACCGGTGTTTTCCATACTGGCCCAGGGTTCGGCGGCAGCAAGTGATTCCCCGTTTTGTAGCAATTCAATCGAAACGTTATCCGGTGAACGTACAAAGGCCATATGCCCGTCGCGGGGGGGGCGATTGATCGTGTACCCATTATCCTGAAGACGTTGGCAGGTTTCATAAATATTATCGACGCCGTAAGCGAGATGGCCGAAATGGCGGCTATCAGAGGGAAGACCTTCATCGCCGTCCCAGTTGTAGGTCAGCTCGACAGGGGCCTCCTCTTGGCCGGGGGGCGCAAGAAAGACAAGGGTGAAGCGCCCTGTTTCGCTCTCTTTACGTTTTGTCTCTTTCAATCCTAGCAATTCATAAAATGCGATAGATTTCTGCAAGTCTTTCACACGTACCATTGTGTGGAGATAGGTTAGGGGCATCTTATTCTCCTTTAGGTCTTGGGGTCATGATACGATCAGACCGCGACATCTGCTTTGATCGCGGGGTGTGGGTCGTATCCTTCGATCGCAAAATCTTCGATCTTGTAATCGTCAATGCTTGTGGCACGCTGTGCCAGAGCCATTTTCGGCAATGGGCGGGGCGTACGTGCCAGTTGCGCGCGTGCTTGATCAATGTGGTTGAGGTAAAGATGTGTATCTCCACCAAACCAGACGAATTCACCGGGGGTGAGGCCAGCCTGCTGCGCCAACATCAATTGCAGCGCTGTCGCACCAACAAAGTTAAAGGGCGCGCCCAGCAACAGATCAACAGAACGCTGGTACATGAGCGAATTTAGTCGGCCATCTGATGTCACATGATATTGATACACCATATGGCAGGGTGGCAGCGCCATCTGTCCCAACTCGGGCACATTCCAGCCGTGAAATAGCATACGGCGACTGCTTGGGTTTTCGCGCAAGGTTTTCACCAGAGTGCTGATCTGGTCATGCTCTTGCCCGTCTGCGCCCATCCATCGCCGCCACTGTTTCCCATAGACCGGGCCAAGCTCACCCCATTTGGCAGCAAAAGAATCGTCTTCAAGAATGCGCTGTTCAAAAGCCTCTTGCGAGATATCCTCGCCCGTTTTTCTGCGGTAACTGTCCAGCGGCCAGTCGCTCCAGATGCGGACATTTTCCTGTAACAGTGGCTGGATATTGGTGCCACCGGTCAAAAACCACAGCATCTCTTTTACCGCAGTTTTCCAATAGACCTTTTTGGTGGTCAAGATGGGAACGGTGCCATCTGACAGGTCGAAGCGCAGCATGGATCCAAAAATAGACCGGGTGCCCACGCCCGTACGATCAACGCGCTCGTCCCCGTGTGTTAAAACCCGCTCCATCAGGTCAAGGTATTGCGTTTCCGGATGTTGCATGCGCCTGTCTCCCGCTGCACGGATGAAATTCTTGCTCGGCGCCACCCTATGAGATGCAATCTCAGCCATCCAGTGGGATTGAGGGGAAAACGCGTAAACTGTTGAGATAAGGGCTGCGTTACATATAAAGTATCGCCCTCTTTGAATGTAAAATTAGGCGGTGGTAAGGGCTGCTTGGTTTGCTTTGTCCCAGCCAAGATACAATGTGTCGTCTATGACGATAAGGGGGCGTTTCATAAGTGTTGGATGTTCCATCAGTAGGTCCAGCCCAGGGCGTGCCCGCTGTTCTTCGCTCAGCTCGCGCCATGTGGTTGACCTGTTATTGACCAGTTTGCTGCCGAATTGATCATAGGCTTTTTCCAAAAGGTCGCGCGGCACGCCATCCACTCTTACGTCCAGAAACTCTGCCTCAGTTAGCGTTTTCAAGGCTTTACGGCAGGTGTCGCAGTTTTTTAAGCCAAATAGTTTCATTTTCGTTTCCTCTAAATTGCCGCGCCTGAGTACAATTTATGGTAGTGGCGCACTGTTTTTCTTGATTTTTACATTGACCGTGCAAAACTCGATTGTGGCGCACGATATAAGTCGGTGAAGGTGCTGTAATTTCTGCGGTCGCCTCGTTTCGCCGGTGTGTGTCGAACCTGTCGTGTTTTACGGCAGCAAGGAGCAAGGTAGAAGGAGACACGGGAAATGCCAACTGGCACCGTGAAATGGTTTAACACCACCAAAGGCTATGGCTTTATTGAACCTGAGGGCGGCGGCAAGGATGTGTTTGTGCACATTTCAGCGGTTGAGCGCTCGGGCCTGACTGGGCTATCCGATAATATGAAGATTGATTATGAGCTGACCGAAGGTCGCGATGGCCGCCAGATGGCGGGTGATCTAAAGCCGCTGTGATAGCATAGTCGATTGTTGCGATAGTCGCTGCGCCTTTGTGGGGGCGCAGCGAATTTATGTTTTCTGATCGAAGTCTACTGGACGATGCGTTTGTATTCGATCAGTTCGCATTGCGGTGCATCTTTCCGCAGTGTCAGGGTGTTTGTAATGCTCCAGTTGTCTGCTGAGAAGTCGGGGAAAAAGGTATCGGGGTGTTCGACTTCGATTTTGACTTCTGTGACCATGAGGCGGTCTGCGATGGGGAGACATGCGCGATAGATACCTGCGCCGCCGATTGCGTAGATACGAAAATATCCCTGACTGCGCGCTGCTTCTAATGCGTCTTCCAGAGTTGCACACACGAGATCTGCGCAAGTCGGGTCAGATGATACCACGATATTTAAACGGTTTTTCAGCGGTTTGATCGGCAGACTTTCCCAGGTGTTGCGGCCCATAATAATAGCGCCGCCCAAGGTTTCGCGTTGAAAGGCCTTTAGGTCTTCTGGCGCGTGCCACGGGATCGTGTTGTCTTTGCCAATTGCGCCATTCTTGTCTCGTGCAGCAATCAATGTCAGCATATATGCGCTTTCCCAATTTATTCTGTTGGTGATCTCTTTTTATCCCAACATCTGCTGTATGAATTTTACTGGGTGAAGTCAAAGTCAGGGATGGCATGTTGGTTGAGTTCGGATCTGAACTTTTCTTTACTTTGTGCATAAAAAACGCCTGCCTGAGAATCCCCAAGCAGGCGTTGATAGATCAATAAGGCTGATTTGTTAGGCGGTTACATCGCCTGCAACGCGTTTGCGCAACACTGTGTCAAGTGACACTGCACCACCGCCTTTGATTACAAGATACACAAGCACAAAGACCCAGAAGAGACGTTGGTCAAGAATAACTGCATCGGGCAAACGGTCAAACATAACGCCAAGAGTTTTGGCATCCGTTGCATGGTGGCCGTAGACATCCGTTAGAGATTGTACAACCACGAAACCGATCATACCTAGGGCGGAAATCCGTGTGGCCAGGCCTAGAACAAGCAGCAGAGGCAGAATAAATTCTGCATAGGTGCCAGCCATTACGACGGCCCAGTGGAACATGCCAAACTGGGACACGTCATAGCCTACGGCTTCCAGTTGCTTTGGGAAGATCTGGCTGTATGCGCCGATCGAGGGAGAGAAGAGCCCAAGAATACCATCTCCAAGTTTGGTGAGGCCTGAGTTCCAGTAATACAGCAGTAGCGTTGAGGCAAAAACAAAGCGTGCCAAAAGAGGCATAACCCAATCGCCAGCTTTTTCAATCAGCCGAAATACTGCATCGTGAAGGGAGACAAGTGCGTTCATGGTCTCATCCTTTCCTGTCAAATTCAATAAATGCACCGCCTTGGAGGAGCATCGTGAGTGGAGTTGTGAGGTCGAAAGAAGGGGTGCTTTGTAGGGCTACCTCGAAGGCCGTGCCAAAGCTAGCGCCATTTTGCAGCGCGATAATCCAATCAGCAGCGCCTTGAGGGAGCAATTGCACAACAGGATCAAATTCCGGGCGCGTGATGAGCACATCTTGCGCGCCTGACGCAGGCTTGGGTGCGTCGTCTTCAGTGTTAAACCGCCAGATATCATAAATGGGCCAAGAGGATTTTATGACTGTGACGGCAGGAGCAATGCGTGCATGCAGCGCCATCAGATCTTCTGGTGCCAAGTCTGACAAAAATGCAGCATCAGCCATAGCTGTGTCCGCAGCGTGGTAGGCGCGGCGCATCTGCAATTCGAGCCGCGCAATATCGGGAAGGTATCCAAGATGTGCAAGCTGCGGCATTTGTGCAAGGAACGCTGGAAACTCTGCTCCATAGAACATCATCAACGGTGATGTGGGTGGATGTGCACGCAGGAAAAGCCCTGCAAGACCATCCATATTCTGCGTGCCAAGCAATTTGGTAATGACTGGAAATGCTTGGTGCATTGCCTCTGTCAGGGATACGGCGACGTTATTGCGATAGACATTAAACCGACGACCGGCAGGGCGTTTGTTCCCATCAATCAGCCCCTCTGGAACGGGCTGTGCCGCATCCATCATTGCCCCGGTGAATAGGTTTTGCGGGACAGTCATGCGATCACCCGTTGCAAAGCATCATGAGCCCGTGCGGCTTCTGCTTCCAGAATGCTCCATTCTGGCACGTCTGTATCCCATTCAACCAGTGTAGGTTTGGGGCCTGAACGTTCCAGTGTGTGATCAAGTAAAGACCAAACCGGGTCTACGACCTCACGGCCGTGGCTGTCGATGAGAAGAGGCGCACCATGATCATCAGTATCTTCATCGTGCCCGCCAAGATGAATTTCGCCGACTTTTTCAAGAGCAAAGGCATCGATATATTGTTGAGGTGAAAAACCAAGATTCGTTGCCGACACAAATACATTGTTCACATCAAGCAAAAGGCCGCAGCCTGTGCGCTTGCTGACTTCTGCTAGAAACGCGGGTTCTTCCCAAGTGCTTTCTTCAAAAGCAAGATAGCTGGATGGGTTTTCGAGCAACATCGCGCGGCCAAGCGTATCTTGCACCTGATTGATATGATCGCAAATCCGAGCAAGCGTTGCATCGGTATAGGGCAAAGGCAGAAGGTCGTTGTAGAAATGGCTTTCGTGGGTCGACCATGCCAGATGTTCAGAAAAGCTTGCAGGATTGAGCCAGCTTACCAGATGTTTCAGTCGGGCCAGATGGTCTGCATCCAGCGGCGTTTCACCTCCAATGGAGAGGCCAACACCATGCACAGAAATAGGAAAACGTTCTGCTAGATGGCGGAGCTGTGCCAGCGGACGGCCACCATCCCCCATATAGTTTTCAGCATGGATTTCGAGCCAGCGTACAGACCCTGAATTTTCGATAATATCCTGAAAATGTTGCGGCTTATAGCCGACGCCAGGAGAAGGTGGAAGGTGGTTGAAGTTTGTTTGGTCCAACATCGGTGCCTCCGATCCAGTCTCTGTGGCAAGCAATGGGGCGGACTGTTTAGATCCGCCCCAGCGCGAAAGTCTTTGATGCAGGCTTATGCAGGCAGGTCGCGTGTCTGCTCTTCCAGAGAGCCTTCACGTGGTGTGCCGTCTGCCATTGCAGGCAGTTCGATTGATGTGCAGGTGCCCGCGTCAACCAGTGTCCAGGCGTTGCCTTGGTAATCAACGGTTGAGGTGCCCGCGCAGGTGGTGCCGGGGCCGGCTGCGCAATCGTTCTGACCTGCCAGAGAAATGCCGTAGCATTTTTCTTTGGACTGTGCAGAAGCTGCACCGGTCAAAGTTGCGGTCATTGCGGCTGCGACTGCGCCAGCAACGGCGATAGATTTTGCTGTGTTCGACATCTCAATGGTCCTTTCGGTAATACATGCGGTGTCGTGATGACATGGAAACACTAACCCGAAGTTTCACAGCATTGAAATCACGAGCTTGTGTGTCACGTCCGCGTCAACACCTGTGACGCATAATAGCTGCAAAGCCTGCGTGACGTTAGGAAAATTTCATGTCTCTACCAAAAAAACGGCCCCCGAAGGAGCCGTTTGAAACAGTTGATTACGAATTGTTACAAAAGATCTGGAGGTGTTGCCTCTACGGCAAGGGCTTTTGTTACATCTTCCAACGCCTGTACGCTGGTTTTCTTCTCGCCCAAGCGCCGCACTGATACGGTACGCTCTTCGACTTCCCGATGTCCGACAGCCAGAATGACCGGAACTTTGCCCAAGGAATGCTCTCGCACCTTGTAGTTGATCTTTTCGTTGCGGGTGTCGGCTTCGACACGAATGCCTGTAGCGCGTAGGGTGTTGACCACCTCATTCACATATTCATCTGCATCCGACGTGATCGAAGCCACAACCACCTGACGCGGTGCCAGCCAGAACGGGAGCTTACCTGCATGTTCTTCGATCAAAATGCCGATGAAACGCTCAAACGAGCCTAGAACCGCGCGGTGCAACATCACGGGGCGGTGTTTGTTGCCGTCTTGTCCGATATAGCTGGCATCCAAGCGTTCGGGCAGGTTTGCGTCCACCTGAATGGTACCACACTGCCAGGTTCGGCCGATCGCGTCGGTTAGGGTGAATTCAAGTTTGGGGCCATAAAAAGCGCCTTCGCCCTCGAGGATCTCATACTCATGACCGGCAGCCTTACAGGCTTCACCCAGTGCTTTTTCCATGTGATCCCAGGTTTCATCCGTGCCGATGCGCTTTTCAGGGCGGGTCGAGAGTTTGATCGTCCAGTCGTTAAAGCCCAGATCACCGTAGATCTTTGACAGGAAGTCAATGAACTGGGCGGTCTCGGCTTCGATCTGCTCATCGGCGCAAAAGATGTGACCATCGTCCTGCGTAAAGCCGCGCACGCGCATAATACCGTGCAGAGCGCCAGAGGGTTCATAGCGGGCGCAGGACCCAAATTCTGCCATGCGCAGCGGCAGATCGCGGTAGGATTTCAGGCCTTGATTGAACACTTGCACGTGGCAGGGGCAGTTCATGGGTTTCAGCGCGTTTACGGCTTTTTCTCGGGCATGGTCTTCGTCCACTTCGACGATGAACATGTTTTCCTGATACTTGTCCCAGTGGCCGGATTTTTCCCAAAGTTTGCGATCCACCACCTGCGGTGTATTTACCTCAACATAGCCGCCTTTGTCTTGTTGACGGCGGATGTAGTCTTGTAGGGTGGTGTAAATGCGCCAGCCGTTTGGGTGCCAGAATATCTGACCTGGGGCTTCTTCCTGCATGTGGAAAAGACCCATTTCCTTGCCGAGTTTGCGGTGATCCCGCTTTGCGGCTTCTTCCAGCATGTTGAGGTGCTGTTTCAGCTTTTCTTTGCCGCTGAAGGCCACGCCATAGATCCGTTGAAGCATGGCACGATCACTGTCACCGCGCCAATAGGCACCGGCGATGGACATCAGTTTAAAGGCATCGCCCGGAACCTGGCCAGTGTGCTGCAAATGCGGACCGCGGCACAGGTCCTGCCAATCGCCGTGCCAATACATGCGCAAAGGTTCATCGCCGGGAATGCTCTCGATCAGCTCAACCTTATAAGGTTCGTTGTTATCCGTGTAATACTGAACAGCGCGATCCCGATCCCAGATTTCGGTGGTGACCGCGTCACGCTTGTTGATGATCTCGCGCATCTTTTTTTCGATGGTGGCTAGATCTTCAGGAGTAAAAGGTTCGGCGCGGTCAAAATCATAATACCATCCGTCTTTGATGACAGGACCGATGGTGACTTTGGTATCGGGCCAGATCTCTTGCACGGCGCGGGCCATGATATGCGCAAGGTCGTGGCGGATCAGCTCATTTGCTTGATCTTCGTCCTTGAGCGTGTGAATGGCAACTGTGCTGTCCGCCTCAATTGGCCATTGCAGGTCCCAGTGCGCACCATTTACGGTGGCTGAGATCGCTTTCTTTGCAAGAGATGTGGAAATATCTGCGGCCACTTGCGCGGCTGTTACACCTGCGTCAAAGCTGCGCGCGTTGCCATCGGGAAATGTGAGGGAAATCTGGGCCATGTGCCTGGCTGCTCCTCGTCGTTTTGGCGCCTACAAAGCGCCCGGTTGCGGGTATGGTTCGCGGCCTTGATGACCAAATGCGCTGACAAGGTCAAGACGATAGAGCGCGTATGGTCTTTTTGGTGACGGTTTGATGTGCCCACAAATGGAAAACAGGAGCGCGCGCTGGTTTTTCTGATCACTGCGATTTGAGGCAAAGGTGATTGGATTACCGCAACGTAAAACGTGATGCTGAGACATCGCTTGCTGTTGCAATGTGGCAGATCGCCTCTGTCTGTAGCGGTAAGTCAACATATGGTTTGGCGAAAGGACCCTTTGATGTTGCACCGTTTGAAATTGACCCGTTCTCTTTTGCTGGCCACGGTTGCTGCCATGCCATTGCTGATTGGCACACCAACATTTGCCCAAGAGGCGGGGGCTTTGCCGGATTACATTGTGAAAGAATTTGGTAAACCGCCTGCAATTCCGACGGGCGGGTATTCACCAGAGCTAGAAGAAGCCTTTCAGGTGGCATTTGTCGACAGTGTTGCGCAGTCTTCTTGGGGACGTGATCAGACGGTTGCTTTAGAGCAGGTTGCGGCCTCGGGTGATCCCCGTCTGGCCTGGGTGATTGCGGACCTGATGCGGTTCGTTTCTGGTCCTGATCTGTCGCGGCAATTGTCGGATGCGGCGGCAACCTTGCTGGACGTGAGATCCCCGCGCCGCAATCAGTGGGGCGTGATCACGGACCATCTCATTGCTTGGGATATTCCAGAGCCTCCCGGATATCTTGCCCTGAAGCGGGCTATTTTCACTCAAACTGTGCCGGGGTGGGATAAAATTTTTGTCGAAGGTGAAATCGACTGGCGATTGGTCTCATGGGGGGGCGTTTTGATTGATGATCGTGCCTATGACACTACGGATGAGCGTTGCAATTGTATTCCAGCGGCTGACAACCCCGAAGTCACCAGCGCAGAAGAGGCAACCTGGCTTGATGATGACGATGTGGTGTTCGGGGTCGAGGTCAACGGAGAGTACCGTGCCTATCCCCGCCAGATCATGGAAGTCCGCGAGATGGTGAATGACACGCTGGGCGGACGTGATCTGGGTATTCCTTACTGTACGCTGTGCGGTGCGGCACAAGCCTATTTTACCGATGATGTCCCACGGGGGGTGAAACGGCCTGTTTTGCGCACATCGGGGCTGCTGATCCGGTCCAATAAGGTGATGTATGATATCACCAGTCATTCTGTTTTTGATACGTTTTTGGGTAAGGCTGTGACTGGGCCTCTGGCGAAGAAAGGGGTGACGCTGAAACAGGCAAGTGTTGTCACCACGACCTGGGCCGATTGGAAAGAGGCGCACCCTGAGACGACGGTGCTTGCGGAAGAGCTGGCCTTGGGGCGGGATTTTGATTTCCGCAATGGTCGCGACGCCAATGGACCGATTTTCCCGGTGGGAGATGTCGACCCGCGATTGTCTGTACATGAAGACGTGATTGGGGTGGTCACGGCATCTGGGCGTCCGGTTGCATTTCAGCGCAGCAAAGCGGTCGCGGCGCTGTCACGCGGGAAAGACATCACATTTGAAAATGTGCGCCTTGTTCTGGATGGCGGTGGCGTAAAAGCTGTGAGCACGGATGGTGCAAGTGTCGGAAGCCATCAGGCCTTTTGGTTCGCCTGGTCACAGTTCCATCCCAACACAGAACTGTGGTCCGGATGATCGCGGCATCATTTGAATGACATTTGGCGCAGGTCTTTGGACCTGCGTTTTCTATTGGGAAAGGGCTTTGGCGAATCTTTGCCCCCGTGTCATATCCAGTAAAAAGGGAGCGCTGATATGGGCATTCAATTTCTGGAAACCAATGAAGGGCGGCGCATCGCCTTTCACAAACATGCAGGGCAGGGCCCTTGTATTTTGTTTTTGGGCGGCCTGAAATCAGATATGGAGGGCACCAAAGCGGTGCATCTTGAGGCCTGGGCCAAAGCGCAGGGACGTGCCTTTGTGAGGTTTGATTACTCCGGTCATGGGCAAAGCTCTAACACTTTTGAAGAAGGCGCGATTGGTGATTGGCATGAGGACACGCTGGCGGTTGTCGACCAATTGATTGAGGGGCCGATTGTTGCGGTTGGCTCATCCATGGGCGGTTGGCAGGCGCTGTTGCTGTCAAAAGCGCGGCCTCAGCGCTTGAAGGCGCTGGTGACAATTGCCGCTGCGCCTGATTTCACCGAGGATGGCTGGTGGCAGAACTTTGACGATGATCAAAAAACGGCCTTGGATCAGCAAGGTTATGTTGATTTGCCCAGCGATTATATGGAACCGTTTCGTGTGTCCAAACGGATGATTGAAGATGGGCGCGCGCATCTGGTGCTGCGTTCTCCTTTAAATCTGCCATTTCCCGTGCGGTGTTTGCAGGGCACGGCAGACACTGCCGTGTCTACGGAAACGGCCTTGACCCTTTTGGAACACGCCAATTGCGAAGACATGCGCTTGCACTTGGTGAAGGATGCGGATCATCGGTTTTCGGATGAAACATGCCTTGATCTGATCGAATCCGCTGTCAAAGAGGTGCTTTGATGCGGCGTTTGCTGTTCATCACACATGCAGATGTGTTGATCGACCCAAACGTTCCGGTTGAACGATGGCCACTGAATGACAAAGGGCGTGCGCGTCATGAAGCGTTTTCAAATGCGCCCTGTCTTGATGGTGTCTTGACTGTTTATTCCAGTGCGGAGCAAAAAGCGCTGGATGGTGCTGAGATTTTGTCAAAAGCACGCGGCATTCCACATCGTATTGAAACCTTGCTTCACGAAAATGATCGCACCGCGACTGGTTTTTTGCCGCCTGAAGACTTTGAACAGGCTGCAGATGCTTTTTTTGCGCACCCAACTGAAAGCATGCGGGGGTGGGAGCGTGCTTGCGATGCACAGGCGCGTGTTGTCTCTGTCTGTCAGCAGATCGCGCGCACCGAGACTGAAGGTGATATTGCGATTGTTGGCCATGGCGGCGTCGGGGCGTTGTTGCTGTGTTATGCGGCAGGTGTCGAGATATCGCGCAGCTATGACCAGCCGGGACGTGGTGGCGGGAATGTTATTATTTTAAGCCTGCCGACGCTCTCGGTGATAGAAAGCTGGCAGTCGCTTGAGACGTTAAGCGAGAAAACTTCGTAAAATACGCTGCATTTGCTTGTGGTTGTGTATTTAAATTCTCTTCTTTTAGGGCACAGTTTGAGAGACAGTTAAACCTAACGCGATCGCTCGGCTCTTTGTTGGGGCTGAGCAAACACAAATATCAAGAGAGATGAATATGCAGCCAGTGCCAGATGCGATTGATCCTCTTGTCTTTATACCGGGCATGATGATGGATGGGCGATTGTTTCGTCATCAAAATCTGGCGCTTAACCCTGAGCGTGCGACGATCAGCTTTCTACCGATAGGAGAAGATCGCATCGAAGCTTTGGCTGAGCGTGCTCTGGCGCAACTGCCAGAACGGTTTGCGCTTGTTGGCCATGGGCTGGGGGGGATTGTTGCAATGGAAGTGGTGCGCCGCGCACCTGCGCGTGTGTTGCGGTTGTGTTTGATGTCGACCTCACCGTTGCCGGAAAGCCCGACGCAAGCCTCTGAACGAGAGCCATTGATTATCGGAGCGCGCACGGGGCGTCTGCTTGAAGCTGTGAAAGCCAACCTGTGTGCTGATTGGATGGCACCGGGTGCGGGGCGACTGACATTATCTGAAGAGATTTTACAGATAGGCCTAGAGCTTGGTGCAGATGTATTTGTTCAACAATCTCGCGCGTTACAGCGACGCGCGGATCTGCAAAGTGCTTTGCGACGTTTTAAGGGGCCATCACTGGTGCTGTGCGGAGAGCATGATCAATTGTTCCCGCTAAAGCGCCAAAAGCTTTTGGCTGATCTATTGCCGCATTCGCAACTACAGATTATTCCGCACGCCGCGCATATGGCGCCTCTTGAAAATCCTGTTTTGGTGACACAGGCGCTGGCAAACTGGTTGTCCTGGCCCGCTGAAGAAACCGGTCTTGCGCGGGATGCTTAGCGATCCAATGCGGCGCGCTCTTTCTGGCTGAGTACGAAAGGTTCACTGACCGGTGTTTTGGTTTCCATGTTGAAAAACGGGTTTTCTTTCCAGCGGCCAGACAGGCGCGCGCTCACAATTCGGTTTACCAGCGCCATGCCAAATTGCATCACGCCCTCGGTTCGTGGTGGGCCATTTTTTTGAGGCACAAAGGCTTTTACGCGGGCAGGGCCCAATGTCTCGGGGTGTTTGCAGAACCGCAATTGGAGCGCACAAAGCGGGATATCCGGTTTGGGCAGTGTTGTGGCTATGGGGGTGTTGCAGCACGTCGTATGCCAACGCAGTGGTCCCCGCTTTGACAGCCGAAAGACACGTATATGTTCTATGCCGTTGGTAAACAAAAGACCGTCTGGCGACATGTGTAACAGTTCAATACCGGATGCCTTTGGCGTGATTTGCGCTTCAGACTCGCGGCGCAAATAGGTGTCAGCCGCACGACAATCTCCACAAAAACAGGTTACACGGGTGGCAGCTTTTACGGCTTCAAGAGACGCAACAGCTGTCACCTTGCCACAGTCGCAAGAAAGCTCCTGAGTCTGCGGCGGGAATTTCTGACGCCCAAACATCAAAATCCTCGAAGTTGGTGCGTGCTATTCTGCAGCTGTTTTCTGATTTGGAGCTGTGGTTCGGCTGTTGGAGTTCATGAAATCGATCACCAATGGGCGAATGTTGTTGCGCCAGCTGCGGCCCGCAAAGATACCATAGTGACCTGCATTGGGTTCGACATGGCTCGCCTTTTTACTGTCATCCAATCCAGTACACAGATCAAGCGCTGCAATGCATTGACCGGGGGCGGAAATGTCGTCTTTAGCACCTTCAACGGTTTTAATCGCCACATCCGTGATCTTGCTTAGATCGACCTTATGGCCATTCACCACAAATGCGTTCTTTGCGATTTCGCGGTTTTTAAAGATGCGTTCAACGGTCGAAAGATAGAATTCGGCGGGCATGTCCATCACCGCAAGATATTCGTCATAGAACCGGTTGTGCGGATCGTGGTCTGAGGCGTCTCCCTGTGCGACGCGCCCAATCTGGTCTGCAAAGGCTTTTGAATGACGTTCCATGTTCATCGACATGAACGACGAAAGTTGCAGTAGGCCTGGGTAAACTTTACGTCCAACGCCTTTGTATTTAAAACCAACACGTTGGATTGCTGTTTCTTCCAGCTGGCCCATGGTGACACGGCGCCCAAAATCAGTCACATCAGTTGGGGTTGCGTCCGGGTCAACTGGACCGCCGATCAGGGTGAGGGAGCTGGGCTGTGCCTTTGGGTCTTGCTCTGCAAGGTAGGCCGTTGCGGCAAGGGTCAAAGGCACGGGCTGACAGACCGCGACGACATGAATATCGTTGCCAAGTTCGCGCATGAAATCGACAAGATACTGTGTGTAATCTTCCACATCAAATTTGCCCGCTGAGACGGGGATGTCGCGCGCGTTATGCCAATCCGTGACATAGACTTCGCAGTTTTCCATCAGGCTTTTCACGGTTGAGCGCAGCAGCGTAGCATAATGCCCGGACATTGGTGCGACAAGCAGGACGCGGCGGGGTTGTGGTTTGCGGCCAGCAACATGGAAGTGGATCAGATCTCCGAAAGGACGCTCTACCACAGTGTCCACTTCTACAAGATGATCTTTCCCATCTTCGCAAGTTACGGTATGAATACCCCAGTCTGGTTTTACGATCATACGCTGAAAAGTTCGCTCGGTCACTTCGCCCCAAGCAGCCATCCAGCTCAGCGCTGGGTTCGGGATCGCCGAGAAGCACGGAGAAGAGGCAAAGGATAACGCGGAAGCCCCCAGCCATTGGTTGGTGTTTCGCATCGTTTCCATCAGGTCATATGCTACCATGTACCGCATCTGGCTCTCCTCAATGTGCCACACCTTGCAGGAATTTTTCGATAAGAAGGATCACCCTCTCGGAGTTCGCTCTCTTTGTCGTAAAATACCCAGGCCGCTATTCTGCATAGCAGAAAGACTAGGAGGGATTATTTAAGATGACAACAAGTGAAGACGTTTCAAAAGTGGGTTCGCCAGAACATGTTGATCTTCTTAAGGAAAACATGTCTCGTGTCGATGAGCTATCCAAGCGATTGGCACAAGCAGTGGCACTTAAAGAACCACATAACCCGGGATTGGATGGTCCGAATCAAGAATTGTTTGCGCGTGCGGCGACGGCATATTGGGCTGAGATGTGGCAGAACCCGGCGCGTTTGATGGAACAGCAAGCCGCCTATTGGGGGCAAACGATGGCAAATTTTGCTGAGGCGCAGAATGCGGCCAAAGCAGAAGACGAGATTTCAGAGTCAGCAATCTCGGATCGGCGTTTTTCCCACGGTATGTGGGAGAGCAATCCTTATTTTAGATATATCAAGCAACAGTATTTAACCAACGCCAATGCCATTCATGAGGCGGTTGAAGAGGTCGACGAGCTTGAACCGATCGATAAAAAACGCTTGCGGTATTTTGCGGATCAGATTGTCCAGATGATGGCTCCGACGAATTTTCTGGCGACAAACCCAGAAGCGCTTGAACGGGCCCTGGAAACAGATGGTCAATCGCTTGTTGATGGGTTGGAGAACCTGGTTGCGGATCTTGAAGCCAACAATGGCGAAATGATCGTTCGCCTGGTGGATGAAAACGCCTTTGAGGTGGGCCGCAACCTTGCGACGACACCGGGGGATGTGGTTTTTCGCAATAAAATGCTGGAACTGATCCAGTATCGTCCAACGACTGAGACAGTTCATCAGACACCGATCGTGATGTTTCCACCTTGGATCAACAAATATTATATCCTCGATCTGAAAGAGAAAAATAGTTTTGTGAAATGGGTGACAGATCAGGGCTACACATTGTTTGTGGTCTCATGGGTCAACCCGGATGAGAGCTATGCCGATGTTGGCATGGAGGAATATATCCAAGATGGATATTTGAAAGTCATCGACGTTGTAAAAGAAATCTGTGACGTGCCACAGATCAATGCGATCGGATATTGTATTGCTGGAACAACGCTGAGCCTGACCTTGGCCTTGCTGAAGGCGCGGGGCGACAAATCTATAAAGTCAGCCACTTTTTTCACTACGCTGACTGATTTTTCAGATCAGGGAGAGTTCACACCCTTTCTGCAGAATGATTTCATTGACGGGATCGAAGAACAGGTGAGCCATGACGGGATTTTAAAGTCTTGGATTATGGCGCGTACCTTTTCGTTCCTGCGTTCGAATGATTTGATCTATCGGCCGGCCATACGCAGTTACATGATGGGAGAGGCGCCGCCTGCTTTTGATCTTTTGTTCTGGAATGGGGATGGATCCAATCTGCCGGGCAAAATGGCGATGCAATATCTGCGTGGTCTGTGCCAGCGCAATGAATTTGCGGAAGAGGGGTTTGAACTTCTTGGTGAGACGCTCAAACTGAAGGATGTGGATGTACCACTTATGGCGATCAGCTGTGAGACAGATCATATTGCGCAATGGACGGAATGTTTGCGCGGCGTGCAGCAGATGGGATCTCGCAGCAAGACCTTTGTCGTTTCCCAATCAGGGCATATCGCAGGGATTGTGAACCCGCCCAACCGGAACAAGTATGGCCACTATACCAATACCAAACTCAAGGGGAGTGCTGCTGAATGGATGGAAGGTGCCACCTTTAACGAGGGATCGTGGTGGCCGCTGTGGTCAAATTGGTTGAAAAAACGGTCCGGCAAGCAGGTTCCAGCGCGAAAACCGGGCAGTGAGTCGTCTCCAGCGCTACAGGATGCGCCCGGAAGTTATATTTTGATCAAGGCAACTGATTGATTTTGCGGGTTTTGCGATAATTTTTCTGCGATGCAGCATAAAAAACTTGATTTGCTGCATCGCAGCATTCATATTGTCATCATCAAACAACGCGGTACGAAATCCGCTGCTTTTCAAGGATTACTAAGATGGCTAAGACCCAAGACTTCACCGCACTTATGAAAGACATGATGGGCTCTTTCCCTGTAGACACATCTGCAATGGAAGACGCATTCAAAAATACCGCCGCTTTGAACGAGAAGCTGGCTTCTGTAGCATTGGAAGCGGCAGAGAAATCTGCTGAGATTTCAAACGTCTGGACCAAAGACGCGATTGCAAAGCTGGGCACCATTTCCAAAGCGCAAGCAGAGCCTGCGGATTATGCAAAAGTCGCAACTGATTATGCATCTGCGTCTGCCGAAGTTGCTGCCGAAAACATGGCGGCCTTTGCTGAAGTTGCCAAGAAAGTTCAAATGGAGACAGTTGAACTGCTGATGGCCGCTGGGAAAGACATCAGCGAAGAAGCCACAGCTGCTGTAAAAAAAGCCACCGATGAGGTGACCACAGCAGCAAAGAAAGCAACTGCTGCGAAGTAATTTAAATCGACATATTGTATCTGTTCCCTCCTCCCTAGAGGTACAGTGTGTTGGTGATAGGCAGACCTTTGGGTCTGCCTTTTTTTGTTTGATATATGGACAGGATGCGGTTGCTGAAGGCGACCCAATCTTTTGTGGTGTTCGCAAGGCTTTTCTTTTGTTTTGCACTCGCATAGGATTTGCTGCAGCGCATCAAGGTTCTGAGAGGATTGATATGGCGGAACAGGTCAGCCCCTTACTTATCAAACGATATGCAAGTCGACGGCTCTATAATACAGAAACCAGTGACTATGTGACGCTGGAGGATATCGCAGGCTTTATCCGCGAAGGGCGCGAAGTTCAGATCGTTGATTTGAAATCTGGCGATGACCTCACGCGCCAATATTTGCTGCAAATTATTGCGGAACATGAAAGCCGCGGTGAAAATGTGCTGCCAATCAACGTGCTAAGTGATCTGGTGCGCAGCTACATGGTTCCAGGTGGTGGTGTGATGCCGCAATTCCTGCAAAGCTCGTTTGATATGTTGCGGGAAAGCCAGTCTAAGATGATGGAAAACATGACTTCAATGAATCCCATGGCGCAAATACCGGGATTTGAGGCGATGAAAAGCCAGCAGGAAGCGTTTCTTAAGGCGATGACGGGCGGTTTTGGGACGGGATGGCCTGGCGCTGGAGAGGCAAGAGACGGCGAAGCATCAGACGGGGAGGAAGACCTGAGTGATATCAAACGCCAGCTTGCTGAATTACAGGATAAGCTTTCTAAAATGAAATAAAGCGCGTTTGGAGCTTTGCTTAGAAAAGGGGGGCTCTCCCGCCCGAACTTTAGCCCCATTCGGGACTGCGTTCCGTTGGGCCAAGCGTCGCGCTGATGCGCGACGCTGTATCATCAAGGATCAGGCGGCAGCGCGGTTTGTTGCTGTTGCTGCAGCCTTTAGTAGGATGTCACAGATTACATCCAGTTCTTCGCGAGACAAACGCACAGGAAGTCTGACGTCACAGGCCTGCATCAACATCTTTCGGGTTTGTGGAAGATTTGGCGTGTCGCCTAAAAACTGCCAGTTCCAAAATGCACGGGCATTGTCTTGTGAACGGCCAAAAATCTGAACTTTTATACCGTTTTCTGCAGCTGTTGCTGCAAAGAGATCAATCTGTGCTTCGCTTAAACCGACAAGATTGAATTGGATCGAATCCGGCGCACGTTCTTCGGGCGGCAGCGGATCTGGCACGCGTAAAACATCTGAGCTGTGCAAGCGATCCGCGACATAATTATGATTGGCCAGACCATCGCGCACGCGACGGGCAAGTTCAGGCAGTTGAGGGCGGATCACCACAGCTGACAGATTGGACATACGCAGGTTGTACAGCGGCAGTTTGTTCTGCCAGCGGTCAAATGCATTCTGAAGCTCGGGGTCGTTTTGACCTTCTGGCCCTTTGTGCTTTTTCCAATTGTGCTCATAGGCGCCAGACATAATCACGGTACGCGCGATAAGGTCTGCATCGTTGGAAACAAGGATGCCACCTTCACCTGCGTTGATCATCTTGTAGGACTGAAAGGAGAAACAACCGATTTTCCCCAAGGTTCCTATGTTCTGACCGTGCCAAGTGGTGCCAAGGGAATGGGCGGCGTCTTCGATCACTGGGATATTACGTGCATTGCACAGCGCCATTATGGCGTCCATGTCAGAGGTGTGACCTCGCATATGGCTGATGATGACGGCTTTGATGTCTTGGTCCAGCTTGGCCTCAAAATCTGCCATATTGATACGATAGTTGTCTGCAACTTCGCACAGTACGGGCACGCAATCCGCATGTACAACGGACGAGGGCACGGCTGCAAATGTAAAGGCAGGGATCAGAACACGCGCGTCACGCGGCAGTTCAAGGGCTTTGAGAGAGAGAAACAAAGCTGCTGAGCAGGAAGAGACAGCCAGCGCATATTTTGTGCCAAGCAACGCCGCAAATTCCTGTTCCAAGAGTGTCACAGGCGCATTTTCTGCGGCCGTGTAACGGAAAAGATCACCACTTTGCAATAAGGCGTCGATGGCTGCGCGTGCATCCTGGGGAATGGCTTCAGCGGTGTGAACGTCGGGCACTTGTACCATATTTCAAAATCCTGAATTTACTCTTTGGATAATCTAAATGAAGACGTGAGCTATGCCAACCTGTGTCGCTGTGTTGCGCAAAGATTTCACAGAACTGTTGCGTGAGAGCGATTTTATCGGCTGAAGATTGCCAGTCTCAAACGTTCATAAGCAGATGTTCGCGTTCCCAAGGGGAAATGACCTGTAAAAACTCGTCGTATTCGGCACGTTTCACGATGGAATACACGCGGGCGAATTCAGGTCCCAGGATTTCATGCAATGCGTTGGATTGGTCAAATAGATCAAGTGCATCGCCCATCACCCGCGGGATATCCCCATCGCCTTCATAGGCGTCGCCTTTGGATTGGCGCCGCGGCCGCTTCTGCTCCATCAACCCCAAGTAACCACAGGCAAGCGAGAGAGCGATGCCAAGGTAAGGGTTACAATCCATGCCAGCGATACGGTTTTCGACGCGCCGGGCACTGGGGTCAGAGAGGGGAACGCGAATGCCGGTGGTGCGGTTGTCACGCGCCCATTCCAGGTTGATGGGGGCTGCGTGGTCTTTCACATAGCGCCGATATGAATTTACATAAGGTGCCATCACTGCAAGACCTGCAGGCAGGTGGTTCTGGAGCCCTGCGATAAAGTGATAAAAGGCGTCGGTCTCGCCACCTTGGGCACCAGAGAAAATGTTGTTTCCGCTTTCCATATCAATAATGGAATGGTGAATATGCATCGCGCTTCCCGGCTCATGCGCGATGGGTTTCGCCATAAAGGTTGCAAAGCAATTGTGGCGCAGGGCTGCTTCGCGGATCAGACGTTTGAAAAAGAAAACCTCATCGGCCAATTTGACGGGGTTTCCGTGGCGCAGATTGATTTCTAACTGACCAGCACCGCCTTCCTGCGTGATGCCATCAATCTCAAATCCTTGAGCTTCGGCAAAATCATAGATGTCATCGATGACGGGACCAAATTCATCAACAGCAGTCATCGAATAGGCCTGCCGCGCCGCTGCGGGTCGTCCTGAGCGGCCCATCATGGGTTCGATTTCACGCGCCGGGTCTGTGTTGCGTGCAACCAGGTAGAATTCCATCTCAGGTGCGACGACAGGTTTCCACCCTTGATCATGGTAGAGCTGTACAACGCGTTTCAGAACATTGCGCGGACTGTAAGGAATGGGATTGTGATCCCGATCATAAGCGTCATGGATGACCTGTAGCGTCCAGTCGCCGGTCCAAGGGGCCGCGGTTGTGGTTGTGAAGTCCGGTTTCAGGATCATGTCTTTTTCGATGAAGCCATCTTCATCGGCGGCTTCACCCCAGCCGCCTGTGATCGTCTGGAAAAAGATGCTGTCAGGTAGGTGAAAATAGTCTTGGCGTGCAAACTTTGACGCTGGCACCGCTTTGCCGCGGGCAATACCGGGGAGATCAGAGATGATACATTCCACCTCGTCCAGTCGGTGACCTTCCAGATAGAGCTGGGCGGCTGTGGGCCAAGAGGTGGTCCAATCTGACATTAGGGCCTCGCTGATTGAAAGAAAGACGCAATTTCCTTGGCGAAACGAGCATTGTCGGTGGGCTTATTCAAGCGATCCTGTGCGCGTGCCAACAAGGGATCGGGCACAACACCTTTGCCGCGATTTTGAATCAGGCCATCGATAAATGCGCTGTCGAATTCTGGGTGCGCTTGTATCGTCCAAGCATTGCCTTCGTAAGATAGAATTGCATTCTCGCAAAAGGTGTTTCCAGCAATTGCGCGGGCTGCTTTGGGCCGTTCAACCACTTGATCCTGATGCCAAGCATTGAGGGCGATCGTCTCACCATTCATTTCATATTCAGTGCGTCCGACGCTCCACCCTTTGTCAAATTTTTCGACACGTCCGCCAAGGGCCTGCGCAATAATTTGATGTCCAAAGCACACGCCAACGAGGGGGCGCTTTGCGGCATAGATCTCGCGGATCAATGCTTCGAGGGGGGGGATCCATGAATGGGATTCGTAAGCGCCGTGTTTGGACCCCGTGACCAGCCAGCCGTCGGCAGCTTCGATGGTATCTGGAAAGACGCCGTCAACCACGGCAAAGGTATCGAATGTAAACCCGTACCCAGAAAGCATCTTGTGAAACAGCTGGTCGTAATTGCCAAGATTTTGGAACAGCGCCTCTGGCGAGTGTCCGGTCTGAAGGATGCCGATTTTCATAGGTCACCAATTTGATCAAGTTCTGTAGAATGCCAGATATCTCTGACTGATACAGTCATACGAGGTCCAGCCAAGTGCGCCAATGGTTCTGGGCTGGTAATGCCGCAAATGTTTTAATTTCTTGACGTTTCATCATGACCAGATTTTGAATGATCTGAGCCGGGAAAATACGCGCAATAAGCGGATCGCATTCAAAAAGATCTACGGCGTTTTGCCAGGTTGCGGCGAGACGTGGCAGTCCTTTTTCTTCATAGGTGTTGCCGCCAATGGCGGGCGGTGGGATCATCTTGTCCTCAATCCCGATCAAAGCGGCGCCCAGGATCGCAGTTAAAAGCAGGTAGGGGTTTATATCTCCACCGGCGACCCGGTGTTCGATCCGTCGGGCCGCAGGGTTTCCACCGGGAATGCGGATGGCTGCCGTGCGGTTTTCATACCCCCAGGCGGCTTTGGTGGGCGCATGTGCACCCGGAGTAAAGCGTTCATACGAGTTGCCGTGTGGCGCAAAGATCAATGTGCTGGCTGGCATCGCCGCCACACACCCCCCAACCGCATGTCGCAAGAGCGACGTTCCGGCCTCACCGCCATCATCGAAAACATTCCGGCCGTCTTTGTCCACAATTGAGAAATGCACATGCATTCCGTTTCCGGCTTCCTCCCCATAGGGTTTGGCCATAAAGGTCGCCGCAAAACCATGTTTGCGCGCAAGGCCGCGTACTAACCCTTTGAATAAAAGCGCATCGTCCGCGGCGCGCAAAGCGAGTTGGTGATTGAGGTTAATTTCAAATTGCCCCAGTCCCCCCTCAGAGATCGCGGATTGCGCGGGGATACCCATTTCTTCGGCTGCTGCGTAGAGATCAGAGAAAAATGCGTCAAATGCGTCTAGTTCTTCCAAGGACAGGACAGCCTGTTGATCAAGCCGTTGTCCTGTGGTCGGATTGATCGGCGGTGCGAGATGATCTGAGCTGTCGTCAACCAGATAAAACTCCATTTCGGTGGCAGCCCAGACCTGCCAGCCGCGGTGCGTAAACTGTTGCAGTGTGTGGATCAAAGCATGGCGTGGGTCTCCGTCAAAGGCAGATCCATCTTCGTTGTACATCATCATTGGAAAGAGAGCGGATGGGGTGTCTAGCCATGGCATAGGAAGGGGTCCACGCTCTGTTGGCTTTAACACACCATCTGCGTCGCCTGTTTTAAAGACAAGCTCGCTCTCCTCTACATCCCTGCCAAATAGATCCACGTTCAGCGTGGACAGGGGCATTCTTGCGGTACCGTCAGATAGCTTTTCGGCAAGATCAGATGGCATACGTTTGCCCCTCAGAATCCCATTCATATCTGCTGCTGCAATGCGAATTGAGGACAAATCTGACAGATCCATACCAACCTCCTTGTGCCTTTTTTCAACCGTAACGAAGCCGTGCGCAGACGCAAAGAAAATTTGATCAAAATATTCTGGTTGATGAAACGCTGGCCACAAAAATAAAAAAGGCCCCCAATTGGGAGCCTTTGGTCTTAACGGATCAGGTTGAGTTTGAGTTTTATCTTTTGTCTTTTGGGACGTGGAAGATGTCTGTTCAAACGGGTGTTTATACGTCCAAACAAAAAGATCACCAGCAGTGTCAGTAAGATGAAATAAGCCGCTAGGATAGGGTAGGGGACAAATGGATTGAACGTCTTATCCGCAAAGTAATTCGCATAATAAAGCGCATCCCCCTGCTGTCGTTTTGCAGGAAAGCCTGAGAAGAACACAAGGGTTGTCGCGTGAAACAGAAAGATCGCTTCGTTTGTGTAGGCAGGCCATGCAAGGCGCATTGAGGTCGGCCATAAAACGCGGCGAAATTTATTCCATCCGGTCAATCCGTATGCATCTGCGGCTTCGACATCTCCTTTTGGCACAGATCGCAAGGCGCCGTAAAAGATTTCAGCGGTATAGGCCGAGGTGTTCAGGAACAAAACGACCAATGCCCCCAGCCAGGCTGATGAAAAGGGATCAAAAAACGAAGAGACCGATTTGAGGTTCAAGAACAGGAAATACGCAAAGAAGAACTGAATAAACAGCGGAGAGCCCCGAAACAGGAAAACAAAGATCTCTGCTGGTTTGCGCAACACGGGAGATTGCGCCATTTTGGCCACTGCAAGTGCATTGGCGAGGAAAAACCCCAAGAGCACAGCGATGCTTCCAAAGTAAATATTCCAAAGCATGCCTGACCCAATCAGGGTAAATTGCTCGCATAGGGTGAAATCACTGCGGGGTAACAGGCGTTCCCCATAGCCGATCGCACGCAGGCCATAGTCTTGTATGGTTTGCAGACAGCTCATGCGGCTTTCCTTTGGGCTTCTCCAGCGATTGTCGCTTGCCCACGTGAGAGGCGGAGGTGGATGCGATCCAGTATTTTTTCAGAAATTTTGGTGAAGCAGAGATAGAATATCAACAAAGCAAGAAAATACCACATACGCCAATCACCGTGCGGGTAATCTGTGAAACGGGCAGATTTGATTCCACCAAGGTCTCGTGCCCAGTAGACGATGTCTTCCACTCCCAAGAGGAACAGAAGCGGTGTTGCTTTGATCAGAACCATCGAGAGGTTTGACAGACCGGGCAGTGCGTAGACCCACATCTGTGGAACCAGAATGCGCCAAAAGGCCTGATTGGGGGTCATGCCATAGGCTTCCGCAGTTTCCATCTGACCATGGGGCACGGACTGCATCGCGCCATATAAGATGTTACCAGCAAAAGCACCAAAGACGATGGCAAAGGTGATCACGGCCAGCGCAAAGCCATAGGTTTCATGCACCCATTGTGGTGCGTCGCCCAAAGGCATTTTTGCCGTTTGGCAGACAATAAAATCGGCACCCTGACGAATAGGGTCGTCCCAGTCGGGACATTTTACTTTGTGGCGCAGATATTCGATGCCCTGATCAAGGGCGATCACAAAGAATAGGAAAAACGCAACATCGGGTACACCACGCACAATGGCAATGTAGCCTTTGCCAAACCAACGAAATGGCGCGATGCGGGATCTTGCTGCTATCGCACCGCCAAACCCGAAGCTGAGCGCAACAGGGGCCGTGACAGCAAGAAGAATAAGCACGGTGAAAACCGCACTATAAAGTGACATATGCTTTCCCGTGGTCAGATAGCAGGAGAGCCAGGTCAAACCAGAGAGAGATTGAGGGTCAGCGCAGTAAGAAAACATCAGGCCTTCGTAAATAAAAGACGCGACAAGCAGGCCTGAGGGGCCACGCCTGTCGCGGTACTGTTAGTGCAATCAGAAGGTCTGAGCACCCTCGCCAAACCACTTGGAGATCAGTGTATTCAGGCTGCCATCTGCTTTCATCGTTTCGATTGCAGCGTCAAATTTGGCTTTGAGCTCGGCATCAGACTCGCGGATGCCCATGGCAACGCCGCCACCAAGAGGAACCGGTTCGCCAACCCAAACAATATCTGCATTCTCTTCGACGATGGGTTCAAGGAATGATCCCTGGAAGAAGACGCTGTCAGCTTCGCCACTGCGTAGGGCGGCAATCAGTTCATCGCCCGTTGCATATTCCAGCAGGGTAGCACCGCTTTCAGCCACATAGGCGGATTGGATGGTTGAGGTTTGTGATGCAACGACGCCATCAATGTCTGCATCTTCTGACAGACCGATATAGCGGGAGGCTTCTGGTGGAATGTAAGCTTGGGTAAAGTCGATGACCTCATCACGTTCATCGGTGATCGACATGCCAGCGATGATAGTATCATAGTTGCCAGAAACGAGATTCGGGATGATTGAATCCCATTCGTTTGTGACCCATTCACACTTCAGCTCAGCTGCCTCACACAGGGCGTCACCCAGTTCGCGCTCAAAACCATCAACCTCACCATCGTCATTGATAAAGTTATAAGGTGCATATGCGCCTTCGGTGCCCATACGTACAGTGGTATCCGCGAATGCGACACCCGCGCTCAATACAAGAGCTGTGGTGCTTAGGATAATGGACTTCATTTAGATTCATCTCCCCTTTTTGGATCGTTATTACTTGTTTTATCTGAGGTTAACCGTGGCGCGTGGATTTGAGAAACCCCTTGAGCCGTTCGGATTGCGTATTGGCGAAGACTTGATCAGGTGACCCTTGTTCTTCGACCAAACCTTGATGCAGAAAGACCACCTGGGTTGAGACATCTGCCGCCATATCCATGTCATGCGTCACAATAATCATTGTACGGCCTTCTTTCGCCAGATCTTTGATGACTTTGATAACTTCCTGTTCCAACTCTGGGTCCAGCGCAGATGTTGGTTCATCAAAGAGCAGGGCTTCCGGCTCCATACACAAGGCGCGTGCGATAGCTGCGCGTTGCTGCTGGCCGCCTGAAAGCTGGGCTGGATACATATTGCCTTTGTCGCCAATACCAACCTGGTTTAGGTAGTGTCTGGCTTTTTCTTCGACTTCGCCTTTGTCACGCCCAAGCACGGTAATGGGTGCTTCCATAACATTCTGCAGAATGGTCATATGCTGCCAGAGATTAAATTGCTGGAACACCATGCTGAGGTTCGTGCGGACGCGGATGACTTGTTTTGCATCACCAGGGCGACGGTTTGGCCCGCTCCCTGCCCAAGAAATAGGTTCGCCCTGAAAGAGGATTTCCCCGTTCTGGCTGTCCTCAAGCAAGTTGCAACAGCGCAGCAAGGTTGATTTCCCCGACCCCGACGATCCAATCAGTGAAACCACGTCTCCCCGATGTGCGGTGATACTGACGCCTTTTATGACGTCTAAATCGCCATAAGATTTGTGTAGATCACGAATTTCGAGAACGGGTGTTTGTTCAGTCAAGGGAATTTGGTCCGTTGTCTTTAGATTTATTCTCTATTGGACCTATTTTTTTGACGATTGCAATCCGCAAACATGGGCGCATATGCGCATATTGCTACAATTTGGGCAGAAGATCGGGCGCGACCGGGAATGTTTGATCAAATATTGAGAGTTTTAGTCACGAGTGTGAACGGTCTGTTTCGACTTTTTGGCGGATGCGCGCGCTGTCGACATCATTTACCCCAAGGAGGTTGGTTGCCAAACGCAACAGCGCATCTTCTTCGGGATCGCGGTCTCCGTCTGCAAGGACCACTTGCCACATGGCTTCAACGATGGCGATACGCTCTTCGTAAACCACAGCTTCTTTGATCGCGCGGGTAAAGCGCACGGTGTCTGGCGCTTCGGCTTCCATTTCTTCAGCTTGTTCGCGCAAGAGTGTCGCTTCACCCAGCTCTAAGTCGAAACGAGTGCCAATAATTCGGTCGATCCGGTCTTTTTCAATCTCTGCATAATCGTGATCAGACCGGGCGATACGCACCAAAAGGGCGCTTAAGGCCAGCCGCGCATCGGTGTCCTGTAGGGGTTCATTGATGGGGGCAAGCAGGAGATTGAGAATATCTTTAAACATGTCACTCGGTCTTTGCACTTGGGTAAAGCTTTGCATGCGCTTTTGCGCGTGCTTTTTTGTTGTCGATGACAGAAAGGCCCATCGCTTTGCAGGCGTCATCTACAATCTGAACTTCGCCTTCACGTTCGATGTTGTCCGCTAAAACCACCTCCCACAGCGCATCAAGCGCAGCTAGGCGCTCTTCCAGCCCCGTGGTTTCGCGGATCAACCGTCCAAAAGTATCGGTTTCGGGTGCTGCGGCGTGCAGTTTTTCACAGGTGGCGCGGACTTTGGCTGCTTCTAATGCATTGTGCTGATAAAGCCGTGCCAGAATGCGATCGATCAGGCTGATTTCCTCAACTTGGTAATCACGATCAGATTGTGCCACACGAACCAAAAGAGCCCCCAACGCCAGTTCAGCGTCTGGATCGGGCAAAGGTGAGGATGTCTTGGGGCGAAACGCCTGAAAAAGTTTTTTCAACATATGTAGATCCCCCGGTGTCGCTGTTGTCTGAGCGTCTGCTTTGCTCCAACAGTCTTATGGTTGTGCGCCATCATAGCCCTCGATGATAATCAGATCCGCCTGTGCCACCGGATCACGCAGGGCTTTTGCGCGTTGATAAGCAGGTGAAGCATAACAGGCCCGTGCCGTTTCGATATCTTTAAATTCAATCACAACGGTACGCGCGCGCAATTTACCTTCTTGCGGCTCTTGGCTGCCACCACGCACAAGGAAACGGGCTCCAAACTCAGCAAAGGGAGAGGCGTTGGCTTCTACATAAGATTGATATTGCGCTATGTCCTCAATATCGACGTGTCCGATCCAGTATCCCTTTGCCATTGGCGCCTGCCTCCCTTTTCCCGAATAAGGCTAAGCTGACGCAGATTGGCGGCAAAGGCAATGAGCCGATTGCGCTGACATTCCCCATGGAAAATTCTGTGCGATAGATATGCAAAGTGGATCCGCCTGCCACGACATTTATGGCAGGCGGTTATGTCAGTTCAAATCACGCGATTTCAGCAAGACGCTCAAAGGCTTCTTTGATCTTTGCTTCTTCTTCTTCACGTGCCGCAAGGTTGGCGCGGGTTTCCGCGATGACCTCAGCCGGGGCGCTGTCGGCGAATTTGGGGTTGTTCAAACGCCCGCGCAGTCCGCCCAATTCTTTGGCCAGTTTGCCAAGCGTCTTTTCCAGACGTGCCTTTTCTTTCGCCACATCAATGATCTCTGCCAGGGGGAGGCCAAAGCTTGCCCCCGGAGCGGCGATGGCAATGCTGCCCTTGGGCGCTTCATCCATTTCGGTCAGGCTGTCGATACGGGCAAAGCGTTTGATCAGCGCTTCATTGCGATCCCAATAGGCTTTGCCTGCGGCATCAATCTGGGTGACAACCATAGGCACTTGGGCACCAGCAGGCACGTTCACCTGCGCCCGGGCTGAACGGACATTATCGATCACGGCAATGACCCAATTCATTTCTGCCTCGGCCTCTGCATCGACCAGATCTGCAGCCTTGTAGGTTGGCCAGTCTGCGTGGATCAGCATTTTTGAGGCATCGCCAGTTTCAATGCCGCGCCCGTCGGTGACGTTCCAGATTTCTTCGGTCACAAAGGGCATGATCGGATGCATCAGGATCAGGGATTGATCAATCGCCCAAGCATAGACCGCCTGTGTTTCGTCCTTGGCCGCCTGATCGTCGCCGTGGAAGATCGGTTTGGTGAACTCCAGATAGCGGGCGCAGAAGGTGTTCCAGAAGAAGGCATAAAGCGCGTTGGCCGCGTCATTGAACCGGAAGGCGTCAAAGGCGCTGTCCACCTCTTCGCGCAGTTTGGCGATTTCACCGATGATCCAGCGGTTGAGGGGCAGGGTGGCTTTGGGCGCATCCGCATCACGTTCCGCCGAGAAGGCATCAATGACATTGTCGCCATAGGATGAGGCCTGCCACAGTTTGGTGACAAAGTTCCGGTAGCCCTCAATGCGTTTCATATCAAGCTTCAGAACGCCACCAAGGCTGGCCATCGCGGCATTGGTAAAGCGCAGCGCGTCTGCGCCGTATTCATCCACGATATCCAGCGGGTCCACCACGTTGCCGGTGGATTTTGACATCTTCTTACCCTTGGCATCGCGCACAAGGCCATGCAGATACACGGTGTCAAACGGCACCTGATCCACAACGGCCAGCTGCATCATCATCATGCGCGCCACCCAGAAGAACAGAATGTCTTGGCCCGTAATCAGGGTTGAGGTGGGGAAATACGTCGCCATCTCCTGCGTGTCATTCGGCCAGCCCAGCGTGCCGATGGGCCAGAGGCCGGAGGAGAACCAAGTGTCCAGAACGTCGGGGTCGCGGAAGCCAACCAATGACGAATAGTCTTCATTTGTGCCAAGGAGGCTATTCGTCATGAATGCATCCATTGGGTTGTTGTCTGGCGCTGAAAAGTCAGAAGAGATTTCTGTAAAGATAGCGCCGTTAAAGCGCTCTTTTACGATCGCCGCGAGTTCTTTGGTGTCTGATGCACAGATTGCAAGTGGGCCGTCGTAGGCACCGTCTGGGTCGCCGACCGATCCATCTTTATTCCGGCCAGGGAAATACCATACCGGGATCTGATGGCCCCACCACAGTTGGCGCGAGATGCACCAGGGCTCGATGTTTTCCAGCCAGTGGTAATAGGTCTTCTCACCGCTTTCAGGCAGGATCTTGACGGTGCCGTCTTTTACGGCATCCAGCGCCGGGCCAACAACCTTTTCAGCGTCGACAAACCACTGGTCGGTCAGCATGGGTTCAATGACAACTTTGGAGCGGTCGCCAAAGGGCTGCATGATCGGTTTGTTCTCGACAAAGGGAACGATCTGGGAAACCTCAGTCTCGTTGCCGTCATCATCCTTTACCGTCTGCGTTTCGGTGATCATCACCGCCAGACCTTCGGATGTGATCTGCTCCACAACCGCTTTACGCGCTTCAAAGCGATCAAGGCCGCGCAGCTCTTCTGGCACGAGGTTGATCGCGTCAATCTCGTTTTCGGTGAATTCTGCACCCTTCGCATGCGCCTGCGCTTTGGCGGCTTCTTCCGCGTATGGCGCACCATCCGCGCGCATTGCGCCTTTGGTATCCATCAGGCGATACATCGGAATGCCGCCGCGCTTGGCAACCTGATAGTCGTTGAAATCATGCGCGCCGGTGATCTTTACCGCACCCGAGCCAAAGTCTTTGTCGGGGTACTCATCCGTGATGATTGGGATCAGGCGACGGTGCTCTTTTGGCCCTACTGGGATTTCCACGAGCTTGCCCACGATGGGCGCGTAGCGTTCATCCGACGGGTGCACGGCAACTGCGCCATCGCCCAGCATGGTTTCAGGACGCGTGGTCGCGATTGAGATATAATCGCGGGTTTCTTCCAGCGTGACATTGCCGTCTTCGTCTTTTTCCACGTAGGTGTAGGTCGCCCCACCTGCGAGCGGATATTTGAAGTGCCACATATGGCCGGGGGTCTCGATGTTTTCGACCTCAAGATCGGAAATCGCGGTTTCAAAATGGGGATCCCAGTTCACCAGACGCTTGCCGCGATAGATCAGACCTTTGTTGTACATCTCAACAAAGACTTTGATGACGGCGTCGTGGAAATTGCCGTCGGCCTCATCCGCAGGCGCGCCCGGCGCGCCAGACATGGTGAAGGCGGTACGTGAGAAATCAGCGGAAGCCCCAAGGCGTTTGAGCTGATTGATAATGGTGCCGCCGGATTTGCCTTTCCAGTCCCAGACTTTTTCAAGGAAAGCCTCGCGCCCCATTTCAGCGCGGCTGGGCTGTTGGGTGTTGGCCAGTTCGCGTTCAACCACCATCTGGGTTGCGATGCCTGCGTGATCACAGCCCGGCTGCCAGAGGGTGTCAAAGCCCTGCATGCGTTTCCAGCGGATCAGGATATCCTGCAGCGTGTTGTTAAACGCATGCCCCATGTGCAAAACGCCTGTGACGTTGGGGGGCGGGATCATGATGCAATAGCTGGAAGCCTCTGGTTTTGCATTGGCCCCAGCGGTAAAGCAGCCTGCTTGCTCCCAGGCGTTAAACAGGCGGCTTTCTGCGGTTGCCGCGTCGAATGTCTTTTCCATCGCCATTGATCTAGTCCTGCGTGCATCTGTGTTCGAGTTGCACGATGACATATCGAATGGGAACGCGAAGGGAAAGACGCCTTTATCGCCAAGATAGGGGAAGGGCTGGGATTAACGCCCGCTGCGCGCTATTGGATTGAGGTTGCCGCAGAATGCCGGATCCGGTGAGTATGTTCTGGTCTATGCGAGGGTATAACCGTCGCGACACTGTATGAGGCGCGCGCTTGTGTTACGATATTGAAAGCATTTTACGACAGGCTGAACGAAAGCGTGCGATTGTAACGTGCCTCACGCTATCGTTCGACTGCTGTGTGTTGTGGACAAGGGTGTCGATACACATGTTGAATACAGAAGGTGGCTCTCATCTTAGCATCTTGCCATAAGAGAGTTCGCTGATTGAACGGAGGTTGTTACAGTTCGTATGTCTTGTACAGACTAACCTGTCGCGTCCGATCTTGATGGACCTGCAGCCGAATTGAGAAAGACAAAAAGGATGATCCTGAAGCAGCTCAGCACAACTGTTCTTGAATGGCTGGGACGCCCTTTGCGTTCTGAACATTCTGCAGAGAGCAAGCTTCGTGGGCCGCAAACCCATGTGATTATCTTAGATGGCACCATGTCGACCCTTGATGCAGGACAGGAAACCCATGCGGGACGGCTATATCATATGTGTACCGAAATGGGGGCGTCGATTTCCGTCTTTTACGAAGCTGGGGTTCAGTGGCGTGGCTGGAAAAGCGCACCAGATGTGATGATGGGGCGTGGGATCAATCGTCAGATCCGACGTGGATATGGCTACCTCGCATCACGCTATCGTCCGGGGGATCGGATCTTTTTGTTTGGCTATTCACGCGGGGCCTATGCTGTGCGTTCTTTGGCCGGGGTAATCGACCAGATCGGCTTGTTGCGGGCCGAAGAGGCGACCGTGCGCAATATCCGCACAGCGTACAGACATTATCAAAGAGAGTCAGCGCCTGATATGATTACGCGTTTTCGCGATAACCATTGCCATCAGAACGTGGATATTGAAATGGTCGGCGTCTGGGACACGGTAAAGGCGTTGGGTCTGCGTCTTCCATTGTTGTGGCGCTGGGCGGAAAACCAGCATGCCTTTCACAACCATCAGCTGGGGCGACATATCAAAAACGGCTATCAGGCGCTTGCAATGGAAGAGACGCGGCAGGTGTTTGAACCTGTGTTGTGGGAGTGCCCTGAAGGATGGCAGGGCCATGTTGAACAAGTCTGGTTTCGCGGCAGCCATGGCGACATCGGCGGCCAGTTAGGGGGCTTCGAAGAGGCGCGTCCCCTCGCAAACCTCTCGATGGTCTGGATGTTGGAAAAGGCCGAAGATTGCGGCCTTTCTTTGCCTCAAGACTGGCGCATGCGGTTCCCGGTTGATCCAAATGCGCCCTCTGTTGGCACTTGGCGCGGATGGGGAAAGATCTTTCTGTTACGTGGTCGGCGCAGACAGGGGCGTGACCGTACAGAACGACTGCACAGCAGTGTGCGTCATCTGAATGGTCAACATGATATATCAACTTTGAACACAACAGCACGCCGATCTGCAAGATAGCGCGCTGTGGGTAAAAGAGGCGCAGCCCTGCTTAGGCGACATGTTCCAGTGCAACTTTTGGTGAAATGCCAAGTGCAAAGCAGACATCACGGGTCAGCTCTGGGCGGTTCAGGGTGTAAAAATGCAAACGCTCCACGCCACCATCAACCAGTTCTGAGCACAGCTCCGTACAGATCGCTGTTGCCAAAAGGTCTTCTCTGTCATCGCGGGTCGCTTTTTCAAAAGCTTCATCAACCCATGCGGGAATATATGTGCCGCAGCGTTTTGCAAAGTTGCGCGCACCTTTCCAGTTTTCGATGGGGAGAATGCCCGGCGTGATCTTGTCGCCATCGATCCCGGCCTTTTCACAGGCGTCCCGGAATCTAAAGAAAGTTTCGGCCTCAAAGAAAAACTGTGTCAGCGCTTCATCGGCGCCTGCGTCAATCTTGCGTTTTAGCCAATCCACGTCCGCCTGCGCATTTGGGGCTTCGGGATGTGGATCAGGATAGGCACCAACACGCAGTTTGAATTTTCCGGTCTCTGCGAGCGCTTCGATCAGTTCAACAGAATTTGCAAACCCTTCGGGGTGAGGCGTAAAGCTGCCTTCCCCTTTTGGCGGGTCACCACGCAGGGCGACGATCTCATTTACACCAGCAGCCGCAAACTGATCGGCAATTTCCAGCGTTTCAGCGCGAGAGGCATTCACGCAGGTCAAATGAGCGGCCACATTCAGACCAGAAGTTTTGTGCAAGGTTGCAACAGATTCTCGTGTCAACTCGCGGGTGGTACCGCCCGCGCCGTAGGTGACAGAGACAAATCGCGGGGCCAGTGGCGCCAGCACCTGAACCGTGTCCCACAGGCGGAAAGAGGCTTCCAGGTTTTTCGGCGGGAAGAATTCAAATGAAATCTGGGGCGTCGACATGGATACGGTCCTCTGTTTGCTTTGACCCCTTGTTGCACGCGTAGAGATGTGAGACAAATTCAATATTCTCAAGAATAACATGAATGGATTGAGGGTTTGGCATTGGGGCGGTATTCGTTCATGGTACATTGGTTGAAAAAGCCAAGGTCAGGCAAACGCTTAGTCGCCCTGAGGCTCTGGCCAAGAAATTCAATGTTACGCCACATGAGTAAGATATCTTGCATTTGCTTAAAATGCGAACAACCAATAGCCCAAGGATCATAGACCGGTGCACATAGAATTTCGTCACCTCCGGACAATAAAAGCCATTCATGAATTGGGCGGGCTGGCCCGTGCGGCGGATCAGTTAAACATCACACAAAGTGCGCTGAGCCATCAGATTAAAGGTTTGGAAGATCAAACCGGTGTCGAACTTTTTGTACGTCGCTCTAAGCCGTTGAAACTGTCTGCGGCAGGCTTACGCCTGTTGCGGTTGGCCAATCAGATCTTGCCACAAGTGGAAGCTGCCCAAGCTGAGTTTTCGGCGTTGCGCAGCGGGAAAACCGGCCGAATGCACATTGCAATCGAATGCCATGCTTGTTTTGAATGGCTGTTTCCAGTGTTGGAAGGGTTTCGCAAAAACTGGGGGGATGTGGACGTGGACATCCGTCCGGGCCTTGCTTTTGATGCTTTGCCTGCATTGCAAAAAGAAGAAGTGGATCTGGTGGTCTCTTCTGACCCAGAAGATATTCCGGGCATTACCTTTCTTCACCTGTTTGATTACAAAGCTGTTTTTGTGGCCTCTGCACAGCATCCACTGGCAGAGAAATCCTGCATAGAGGCTGAGGATTTTCTAGGCCAGACGCTGATTACTTACCCAGTTGATAAAACACGGCTGGATATCTTTAGTCAGCTGTTGATCCCGGCAGGGGTGGAGCCAGCCCATGTCAGGCAGGTTGAATTGACTGCGGTGATCTTATTGTTGGTGGCCTCTAATCGTGGAATTTCGGTTTTGCCAGATTGGGTGGTGCGCGAAGTAAAATATAACTCTGATTATGTGACACGGCCTTTAACAGAAACCGGGGTGACGCGCGGCCTATATGCTGCGATCCGCAGTGAGGATGAAGAGAAACCCTTTGTGCAAGAACTGGTTCGCCTCGCAAAATCCGAGGCGCGCAAACTGCAAGTGTAGCACAGGTTAACTATCCGTTGATTTGCAGGGTGAATATAGGTGAAACCCTCTTGGCAAGGGGCGTGATGCGGCGTATAGGCACGGCTTGACCGACATCTCCTCCCTACCGATACAGGATTCCAATACTCATGATTGGCAGTGCAAACCTCAATGTGATGATCAAAGCGGCCCGTGCGGCAGGCCGCTCTTTGGTAAAGGACTTCCGCGAGGTTGAAAACCTTCAGGTCTCGATGAAAGGGGCAGGGGATTTTGTATCAAGGGCGGATATCGCTGCTGAAAAAATTCTCAAAGAGGAATTGCGCGGTGCGCGTCCGACGTATGGTTGGCTTGCGGAAGAAGGCGGCGAGGAAGCCGGTGAAGACCCAACCCGGCGCTGGATCGTTGATCCTTTGGATGGGACCACCAATTTTTTGCACGGTTTGCCGCATTGGGCGGTTTCGATAGCGCTTGAACACAAGGGCAAAATCGTTGCGGGTGTGGTCTATGACGCGGCCAAGGATGAGATGTATTTTGCAGAAAAAGGCGCTGGTGCTTGGATGAATGATACCCGTATCCGGGTTTCTGGGCGCAATCGTATGATTGAATCTATCTTTGCAACCGGTCTTCCTTTTGGCGGGCGTTCTGATCTGCCTGAAACCATTCAGGATCTTGCGCAGATTATGCCAGCCTGTGCTGGTGTGCGCCGTTGGGGTTCTGCTGCGTTGGATATGGCTTATGTGGCCGCTGGCCGCTATGAAGGCTACTGGGAGCGCCGCCTGAATGCTTGGGATATTGCAGCCGGTATCATCATCATCAAAGAGGCTGGTGGCTTTGTTCAGGCGATGGACCCCGAAGACAAAGTAATCGATTCCGGCACCGTGCTGTGTGGCAATGAAGTGATCTTTGACAACTTTGCAAAAGTCATTCGCCGCTAACTTTGACGCATCATGAAATTCAAAAAAACCCGCTCCTGTCGCGAAACAGGAGCGGGTTTTTTTATTGTGATCTTGTCACAGGATACTGAGAAAGTACCCTGTGACAGCGTTGGTCGGAGGGGAGGGCGCTAACCCTGTCCTCCTAATAGCGATGCGTTGCCGCCTGCAGCGGTGGTGTCGACGCAGACGTGGTGTTCAGCCATCACGCGTGCGCGGTCTGGCAATCCGGGGATCAACGGCAATATCGCGCCGTCGCGGGCGGCTAGATGTTGCTCGATCTCACGTGCGGTTTGTTCATCGCCCCACCAAAGGACACCTGCGATGGCATCCAGCGTGCGCAGCTGATCAAGATCCAGATTGTCGGCCATTTGTATGGCGAGACCGCCATGGGAATGCACGGCCTTGGCCTGTTCTGCAGCTGCTTTTTTGCCGGGTCCCATGCAAAGCAAGGGCAAGCGCGGCGCGGTGGTGAGGCGGTTTGACTCTCCAGTTGGTCCGGGCAAGGTCTGTGTTGTCGGTTGTGCGGCGGTGCCCGTAGGGGCCGGGACAACACGGGTGCTATTGTTAAAGGTCTCAGCTGATGTTTGCCGGTCGGGGGCACAGTAACGGCTGAGGTAAAGCGGCCCGCCAGCTTTGGGGCCGGTGCCGGAAAGGCCTTCACCCCCAAAAGGTTGACTGCCGACAATCGCGCCGATCTGGTTGCGGTTTACATAGATATTGCCCGCTTTGATGCGATCGCAGACGTGTTGGACGCGATCATCAATTCGGGTGTGAAGACCGAAGGTCAACCCATAGCCTGTGCCATTGATGGCCTCTATCACCTTGTCCAGATCCCGTGCTTTGAAACGGGCAACATGCAGGACCGGGCCAAAGATTTCTTCTTTTAACGCATCGATCCCGGACACTTCGATGAGGGTTGGGGCGACGAAGGTACCGCCTTGTGGCGGATGCAGTTCATGCATCACCCGACCTTCGCTGCGCGCCGTGCTGATATGGGCAAGGATCCCGGATTGTGCGCGGCTGTCGATAACTGGGCCGCTGTCGGTAGACAGGTTCCAAGGGTCGCCCAAGTGCAGGCAATCCATTGCACCTTTCAACATGTCAAGCACGGTGTCAGCGATGTCTTCCTGCAGGTACAGGCAGCGCAATGCTGAGCAGCGCTGCCCTGCGGATTGGAACGCGCTTTCGATAATGGCCTGCACGGCTTGCTCGGGCAGGGCGGTGGAATCCACGATCATTGCATTCAAACCACCGGTTTCGGCGATCAAAGGCGCACCCGGGCGCAGACCCTTTGCCATTTCGGTGCGGATATGCAGCGCTGTGGCTGTAGAACCGGTGAAAGCCACACCAGATACGCGCGGATCTCCGGTGAGAAGGGGACCAATTTCACGACCGCGGCCGGGGGTAAGCTGCAGCGCTGTGCGCGGCACGCCTGCTTCATGCAAAAGCTGCACTGCACGATGTGCAATAAGCGTGGTCGATTCCGCTGGTTTTGCGAGAACACCATTGCCAACAGCCAGCGCTGCCGCAATTTGACCGGTGAAAATCGCAAGCGGGAAATTCCAGGGCGAGATACAGGTAAAGATACCGGCAGGGTCTGCAGCGGGAATATTGGCCGCATAATAGCGCAGAAAATCGACGGCTTCGCGCAGTTCGGCAACGGCATCCATCAATGTTTTGCCAGCTTCACGATGCAAAAGTGCAAAGAGTTCCCCATAGTGCGCTTCGTAAAGATCAGCGGCCCGGTTCAAAATCTCTGCGCGTTCCTGTGCTGGCGCGGACCAGCGTGCGGCATCATTCAGTGCTTGTTCGACATCTTCCAAACGACATTCAGAGCTTTCTCCAACAAGTGCATGGTCGCTGGGGTTCATGACGTTCTGCGGGGCCGATCCGGTGGTATCGCTGGCCAGCAGAGGCCGCGCGACCCAATTATGGGCGCGCCACGGGGTTCGCGCGCTATCAATCGCGGTCAGAGTGGGGGCATGTGCCAGATCAAACCCTTTAGAATTGGGTCGCTCTGCTCCGTATAGTTCGGGTCCGGTTGGGATTTGACGTTTCAGGTCGCCGATTTGGTCAAACGGATCGGTGGCGACACGTTCGGGTGCGACGCTTTCATCAACGATCTGGTTCACGAACGAGGAGTTTGCGCCATTTTCCAGCAATCGCCGCACCAGATAGGCGAGCAGATCGCGGTGTGCGCCGACGGGGGCGTAGATCCGGCAGTTGGTTTTGTTTTGCTCCAGAACCAATTGGTGCAGGGTCTCCCCCATGCCGTGCAGGCGTTGGAATTCAAAAGCTTGGCCTTCTTGTGCCATATGCACGATTGCACTGACGGTATGTGCGTTGTGGGTGGCAAATTGCGGATAGATCCGATCGGTCATATTCAGCAGTTTGCGTGCATTGGCGATGTATGACACATCGGTCAACGCTTTGTTGGTGTAAACCGGAAACCCATCGATGCCTTCGACCTGCGCCAGTTTGACTTCGGTGTCCCAATAAGCCCCTTTGACAAGGCGGATCATAAACTTGCGATCGTAGCGGTCCGCCATTTCATAGAGCGCATCCAGTGCGACACCTGTACGTGGCCCATAGGCCTGTACCACGATGCCAAAACCATCCCATCCAGCCAGAGCTGGATCTGAGACAACGGCCTCGATCACTTCAAGTGACAAGGACAGGCGGTTGGCCTCTTCGGCATCGACATTCAGGCCCATTTTGGCAGCTTTAGCCAATAGAGCGAGCGCTTTTAGACGCGGCACCAACTCTTCCATGACAAGGGTTTCCTGCGCCAGTTCATAGCGAGGATGCAGCGCGGAAAGTTTGACCGAAATACCGGGGTTCTTGCGAATGTCATCTGATGTGCAAGCGTTTGCAATTGCCGAGATCGCTTTTGAATAAGACAGATGATAACGGGCTGCATCTGCTTCGGTTCGTGCGGCTTCCCCCAGCATATCGTAGGAGTAGGTATACCCCTTGTCTTCCATTCCGCGTGCCCGCGTCATTGCCGATTCGATGGTTTCACCCAAGACAAATTGGCGGCCCATTTCTTTCATGGCGCGCCCAACAGCCGTTCTGATCACGGGCTCGCCGAGGCGTTTGATGGCAGAGCGCAAGGCGCCAACTGGGCTGCGCCCTTCATCAAGCACTTTTCCTGTGAGCATCAAAGCCCAGGTTGACGCATTCACAAGAGAGGAAGAGGAATGACCAAGGTGTTTTCCCCAATCGGAAGGGGCAATTTTGTCTTCGATCAGCGCATCAATTGTTTCCGCATCGGGGACCCGCAAAAGGGCCTCGGCCAGACACATGAGGGCAACACCTTCATCTGTCGATAATCCATATTCCGCCAGAAACACTTCCATCAGGCCAGGGGCGCTGTGGCCACGTATATCACGCACCAATCCAGCTGCTTGGCCGCAGATCGCTTTGCGATCCTCAGCCGAGAGTGCGGCGGTCGCAATCAGCTCGTCTCGCTTTTGTTCCGGATCTGCATAGGTTTGCAGATCAATGCGGTCACGTAATCTGGGTAACACAGTCATATCAAAGCCTCCTCAATAGTCTTTGAGGGTAGTATGGCGCTTTTTTCATGGGTTTTTCGCCTGAATTATTGTTAATATAAATCAATCGTACCTAAGTTTTGGAGATTTTTGGTGCAAATGAACTATCCTGCACTTGATGGGTTTGATCGTAAGATTTTGGCTGTTCTGGGAGAAGATGGCCGTATTTCGATTGCCGATCTGGCACGTAAAATCGGATTGACCAAAACGCCGACACAAGCGCGCCTGAAGCGGTTGGAGGCGGAAGGTATTATAACAGGATATCGTGCGATGGTTGATCCAATCCGGCTTGGCCTGGATCACGTGGCCTTTGTCGAAGTGAAACTGGATGACACGCGCGAAGCTGCCTTGCGCAAATTCAATGCGGCGATTGCCCGTATTCCTGAGATCGAGCAGGCCCATATGATGGCCTCACATTTTGATTATCTGCTGAAGGTGCGCACACAGTCGATGTCGGCCTATCGCGCTGTTCTGGGAGAGAAGATCTCTTCGCTCCCGCATGTCGCCTCCACCTCGACCTATGTGGCGATGCAGGCGGTGAAAGAAGATGCAGCGCTTGCCGCTCTTTAGGGGTGGTTTTGAAATTAATACGGGGTGAGGTGCAAAATGATATTGTACCTCCCGACGGGTATGGGTATCTCCAATCTCAGCAAATGTATCATTTGATGTGTTTGCGACGCTCGGTGCGGGCGTGATGGAATGGTAGACATACCAGACTTAAAATCTGAGGGGCGTATGCCCGTGCGGGTTCGAGTCCCGCCGCCCGTACCAAATTTGCATAATTTAATCGAAGTTGGCGTTGAAAAACGCACGAGCCGCCGCTTCAAACTCGCGTGGTTTTTCCGCATGCAACCAATGTCCGGCACCCGGTATTTTTGCAAAGCGTGCGGCAGGGAATAGGGATTTAATCTGCGGGCGATATTCGGCTTTGACGTAATCAGACTGAGCCCCTGAAAGAAAAAGCGCGGGCTTTGTCCAATTTTCCGTAAGCCCTTCTGGAAAAGAAAGGATCAAAGACATTTGATCGGCAAGCACGTCCAGATTCAATCGCCATCGTTTGTTTGGGATATCCAGAGACTGGGTGAAAAAGCTTTGCAATGCTGGATCAACGCCGGCTGCGGCCAATTGCGTTTCAGCGTCTGACCGGCGTGAGAGAGCCATCAGATCAACTTTGCGCATTGCTTCGATGAATTGGATTTGGCTGTGCGTGTAAGAAACGGGCGCAATGTCAGCGACCAGCAATCTACCAACGTGCTCAGGGTGAAGTAGCGCCAGCATCATGGCCGCTTTTCCTCCCATTGAATGGCCGATCACATCCACAGGGCCATTGAGCGTTTCAATCACATCTGCAAGGTCTGCGGCAAGTTCGGGATAGCTGTGGCTGTCTTTCCAAGGGCTGTGGCCATGGTTGCGAAGGTCTACTGCGATCACCTGGCGTTCGTCTGACAGCCGCTTTGCAATTACGCCCCAGTTGCGCGCAGAGCCATAAAGGCCGTGGACAATGATAAGTGGAGGGCGGTCGGTTTCAGCACCGTGGGTAATCATATTCAGCATAAAGATTAGATAACGATGGAAGACGTGCGGCGCCAGCCCCATTGAGAAGACACTAATAACGATTTAAAAGTTGGCGTAGATGAGAAGACCTATGGAGCGTGTAATCCGCATGTCAGAAGCATTGATTGAAGAAATCGAAGAGATGCATGTGTTGTTACGACAGCAAGATGGTGTTCGTGGAGATCTGCCGCGCGCCCTTGCCGCCTCACGTCGTCGTCTGCCCCGTGATATCTATCAAAAAGGGCTGTTGGTCGCGCAGGCGCTGCCTTTGTTGAAACATCCCAAATTGCGGATGTTGCAAGACGAGGAGATGTTGCGGGCGGCAGTGCAAGATGTCTCGCGCCATCTTTCTGAGATCAACGTGAGCGAACGGCGTAAAGGTTTGGTGTTGGATGTGCTTGGAGCGACCGTCTTTGCTCTGCTTGTCGTGGTCTGTGCGATGTTCTTCGTCTTACGCTGGCGCGGTTTTCTATAGGACTACGGATTTCTCTTGTATCGATGCAGGGGGGCCGCCTCAGGTTGAACCTGTCAGAGGTAGGCGCACATGCGTTGGGGCAAACGTTGGGTAATTGCGCAGCGCGGATTGTTCTGCGGTGCAGCCCTGTGGCTCAGATTTGAGCCACAGGGCTAGGCCCAAGGCCTGGAGCCTGCGCATGTAATGCGCCGAGAGGGGGCGGGAGCCCTCTGTGAAAAAGCCACCGCAGATGAGATCTGCGGTGGCTCCGTTTTCAGGCCAAATCAGCTGTGCCGGTTTTTAGTGGTCTGGGTAAAGAGGGAAACGTGCACAAAGTGCTGCAACCTTAGTGCGTACAGCGGCTTCCACATCTCCGTTATCATCCGCGCCATTTGCCGCCAGACCATCGACCACTTCGACGATCATCTGTGCGATTTCGCGGAACTCGTCTTCTCCAAAGCCGCGCGTGGTGCCCGCTGGAGTGCCAAGGCGAATGCCTGAAGTTACGGTTGGTTTTTCTGGATCAAAGGGAATGCCGTTTTTATTGGTGGTGATATGGGCACGTCCCAGTGCTTTGTCGACGATATTGCCTGTGACACCTTTGGGGCGCAGATCGACCAGCATCACATGGGTGTCTGTCCCACCTGTTACGATGTCCAGCCCGCCCTTCATCAATTCATCTGCCAGTGCGACTGCGTTGGCGCGAACTTGTTTCTGGTAGGTTTTGAATTCGGGGCGCAGGGCTTCACCAAATGCGGCAGCTTTGCCTGCGATCACATGCATCAGGGGTCCGCCCTGAATGCCGGGGAAGATTGCAGAATTAACCTTTTTCGCGATTGCTTCATCGTTGGTAAGGATCATCCCACCGCGTGGGCCGCGCAGGGTTTTGTGCGTGGTTGTGGTTGCTACATGCGCATGGGGGAAGGGGGAGGGGTGCTCTCCTGCCGCAACCAGACCCGCAAAATGCGCCATGTCGACATGCAGATATGCACCAACCTTATCGGCGATCTCACGAAAACGCGCGAAATCGATTTGGCGCGGGATGGCTGAGCCACCTGCAATGATCATTTTTGGTTGATGTTCAACGGCCAGTGCTTCGACCTCGTCATAGTCGATCAGGCAATCCTGTTGGCGTACGCCATATTGAACGGCGTTGAACCATTTGCCGGATTGGTTGGGGGCAGCACCATGGGTCAGGTGGCCGCCGGAGGCCAGATTCATGCCCAGAATTGTGTCACCGGGCTGTAGCAAGGCTTGAAACACACCTTGGTTTGCTTGAGAGCCGGAATTTGGCTGCACATTTGCAAAGCCGCAATCAAACAGTTGCTTGGCACGGTCAATGGCGAGGTTCTCTGCTACATCGACATGCTGGCAACCGCCATAATAGCGACGGCCGGGGTAGCCTTCGGCGTATTTGTTGGTCAGCACAGAGCCCTGTGCTTCCATAACTGCTGCAGAAACGATGTTTTCCGAAGCGATCAGTTCGATTTCGTCGCGTTGACGTGTCAGCTCATCGGTGATCGAGCCATAAAGCTCAGGATCGCGCTCGGCCAAGGATTGGGTAAAGAAACCGGGGTCACGTGTTGTAGTGCTCATCTGGGCTCCGTCAGGCTTGAGGGTGGTTAGATAATTTCCTATCGGAAACTCCACATATTCCCACAGATGTAAAGCGACAATTCATAGGATATCTGCGGCATCTGCATCCAAAGGCTGGTCATCTGCGAAAAGCTGTGCTTGTTTTGGAACGAAATGCGCAACACCGGAAACAGAGGGTACGTTGTTGAAAATTGCCTTTTTGGCCAGCCGCGCGCCTGTCGCGCAAACTGCGCGGGCCGCATTGATCGGACGGTATGGCGATGCACGGCCAGAAGATGCGGATGTTGTTGTCGCCCTTGGCGGTGATGGATTTATGCTGCATTCTTTGCACGAACTCGTCGATTTAGACATCCCGGTTTATGGAATGAATCGGGGCACAATCGGTTTTTTGATGAATGATTATGGCGAAAGTGAATTGATTGAACGGCTTGAAGCAGCCGAGCAAGAGGTCATTCACCCGTTGTCTATGCATGCGCAATGCCGCGACGGGCAGAGCTATCATGCGCTGGCGATCAATGAAATTTCGCTTTTGCGCTCAGGGCCTCAGGCTGCAAAATTGCGCATTAAGGTTGATGATCGGCAACGCTTAGAGGAATTGGTGTGCGATGGTGCATTGGTTGCAACGCCTGCAGGATCGACGGCCTATAACTATTCTGCTCATGGTCCCATTTTGCCGATTGGGGCAGATGTTCTGGCCTTGACGCCGATTGCGGCTTTTCGCCCCCGGCGCTGGCGTGGCGCTTTGCTGCCAAGCGACGCAAGGGTGCGATTTGAAGTACAGGATCCAGAAAAGCGACCAGTTATGGCACATGCTGATTCTGACTCATTTGCTGATATCGATTGGGTCGAAATCCAGATCGAGCGTAAAATCAGTCATAAGATTCTGTTTGATCCCGGACATGGTTTGGAAGAGCGACTGATCTCAGAGCAGTTTGCCTAAAGAACCTTGTCTGATTGCGCCTTACGAATCTGTGCAAGGCCTATGCTGTGCAGGGCGCTCTCAATTTCATCCAGGATTGCCGGATCATCAATTGTTGCAGGTGATTTGTAAGGAACGCAATCTGCGATCTTGACCATTGTACCTCGCAATACTTTTCCCGACCTTGTTTTGGGCAGCCGGTTGACCACGAGCGCCTCTTTAAAGGCTGCAACAGGGCCTATCTTTTCGCGCACCCGCTGTACGACTTCAGCTACAATAACATCATTGGGGCGGGTGCATCCGGCCTTTAGGCAGAGAAATCCAAGAGGCCTTTGTCCTTTCAGACTGTCAGAGATGCCAATGACCGCACATTCCGCCACATCTGGGTGGTCCAGTAAAACCTCTTCCATTGCGCCGGTTGACAGGCGATGGCCTGCAACATTGATCACATCATCGGTGCGTGACATGATGTAAAGATACCCATCTTCGTCTATCATACCCGCGTCACCCGTTGCATAGTAGCCGGGATAGGTGCTCAGATAACTTGTCTGAAAACGTTCATCGGCCTGCCACAAGCCGGGTAAACTGCCGGGCGGGAGCGGCAGTTTGATCGCAATCACGCCCAGCTCGTTTTCGGCAACAGGTGTGCCTGCTTCGTTCAGAATTTCAACCTGATAGCCGGGCATGGGAACCGTAGGTGAGCCAAGTTTTGTTGGCAACTCTTCAAGGCCAAGCGGGTTTGCAGCAATGGCCCAACCGGTTTCTGTTTGCCACCAATGGTCTACAACAGGAACGTTTAACTTGGATTGCGCCCATGTGATGGTGTCGGGATCTGCGCGCTCTCCAGCAAGGAAGATTTGTTTTAGACAGCTCAGATTATAGCGGGAGACGCAAGCGCCTTCAGGATCTTCCCGTTTTATGGCGCGCAATGCGGTGGGGGCCGTGAAAAAACTGGTGACATTATGTTCACTGATCACCCGCCAAAATGCACCTGCATCGGGCGTGCCAACAGGTTTTCCCTCATAGATTACCGTGGTGTTGCCATGGATCAGGGGGCCGTAACAAATATAGGAATGCCCAACCACCCAACCCACATCAGAGGCGGCCCAGAAGACATCCCCGGGCGCAACATTGTAGATATGTTTCATGGACCAGTTCAGAGCCACAAGCTGGCCTCCAGTGTGTCGCAAGACCCCTTTGGGCTGTCCCGTTGTGCCGGATGTGTAAAGGATATAGGAAGGGTGATCGCCTTCAACAGGCAGGCAATCTGCGGGTTCTACCTGCTCTTGAAAGGCCAGCCAATCCAGATCCCGCCCTTCCGTGAGCGTGGCGGACTGTTCTGGACGCTGCAGGATGGCACAAAAGTCTGGCTGATGTTCTGCCTGTTCAAGTGCGGCGTTCAGCAGGGGCATATAAGCAATGATACGCCCTGGCTCGATACCACAGGAGGCGGCCAAAATGGCTTTGGGGCGCGCGTCCTCAATACGAACAGCAAGTTCTGGTGCGGCAAAGCCGCCAAAGACCACAGAATGTATGGCACCGATGCGCCCGCAGGCCAGCATTGCTTCGATCGTTTCTGGCACCATGGGCATATAGATTAACACCCGATCCCCCTTTTCGATGCCTTGGGCCCGCAACGCACCGGCCAATTGCGCGACGCGCGTTTGCAGTTCGGCGTAAGTTATCTTGCGTTTGTCACCTGTGACGGGACTGTCGTAGATCAGCGCGTTTTGGCCTCCGCGACCGGCGGCAACATGACGATCGACGGCATTCCAGCAGGTGTTCGTCAGCCCATTCGCAAACCAGCTTGCTCCCCCGCTCTCAAGCATTGTGAGCGCCTCAGTCGGAGTGCGTGTCCAGTCTATGTCACGGGCAGCTTCCATCCAAAATGTTTCGGGGTTGTCCTGCCAGCGGGCGTAGGTGTCGCGATATCCCATTTGAATTTGTCCTCCACATCTTACTGGCTAAGCGACAACAGCCTGTATCGACAGGGAGGACGTGGAAAAACAGATAATCTTGTAAAATAGTTTTCACAAATGGCGTGCCATTTTCACATGTATTTTACACGGCGCGATGAGAATTCGCCGGTATCCGTCTCGGTTCACGCTACCTTTTTAAAGAGCGAATAATTGACCGTGCTCACGTGTTGTCAAAGCAGATCGCAACCATCGTCAAAGGTGGAATGTTATTGATGAGAGAGGGATCACAATGATCATCCAACGATTTTATCTTACGTTTCTCGCACCGGCGCTTTTGTGGTTTGTTTCGATGACGCTAGCAGTGCAGGCGGCCCCCTTGAGTTACACATTGGATGACGCAAAGAGCGAGGTGGGGTTCACCTATTCCCTTGGCGGGAGCGCAACCGGAGGCATGATGCCTGTTGAAACCGCGCAGTTGCAAATCGATGTACGTGATATTCGTAACAGTGATATAGATGTGACCCTTAATGCGCGCCGGGCCAAAGCTGGCTTGTTTGTGGCAACAGAAGCCATGCGGGGGCCGCAAGTGTTGCATGCAAAACAGTTCCCGACCATCCGTTTTCAAACCCGTAAGATCACCGGAGACTTGCAGAATGCACAGGTTGCAGGAGATTTGACCATTCGCAATGTGACGCGGCCAGTGACACTTCAGGCACGCCTGTTTCGCAAACGTGAGGCAGACCTTGGTGATCTGTCTGAACTTGAGGTTTTGCTAACGGGGGATATTGATCGACGCGAATTTGGTGCATCAGGATTTCCTGATCTGGTTGGTCCGGTGATTTCGCTTCGTATCCGGGCGCGGATGACGCGATCTGAATAAGCCAGCCTCGCATTGGAGGCTGGCACAGGTTTGATATCTTAACCGTAGGTCTTGACCGGTGTTCCTGCGATTGCGGCCATATTTAGCAAGCCACGTGCGGTGACAGAAGGCGTTGTGATATGCACGCGATTGCCCATACCCATCAGGATTGGGCCGACCGCCAGAGCATTGCCTTTGGTTTTCAAAATATTGCGTACGCCAGAGGCGGCGTCGGCATGACCAAAAACCAGAACGTTGGCCGCGCCATTCAAACGGTTTCCGGGCAACAAGCGCTCGCGCAGATCTGCATCCAGCGCGGCATCAATGTTCATTTCACCCTCGTATTCGAAATCGGTGTCCAAAGTGTCTAAAATCGCGATGGCTTCGCGTAGGCGTTGACCAGACCCGTAGCTCTGATTGCCAAATTGCGATTGGGAGCAAAACGCAACACGTGGCTCAACTCCAAAACGCCGGGCATGACGTGCCGCTCCAAGGGCTGCTTTGGCAAGCTGTTCCGGCGTAGGTTGGGACCAGACGTGTGTATCTGTCAAAAACAGTGGACCATCTTCGAGGATCATCAACGATAGTGCGCCATCCGGGCTGTAGGTGTCATTCCCCAGAACCTGTTGAACATAATTCAAGTGCCATCTGTATTCTCCAAAGGTGCCACAGATCATACTGTCTGCGTCTCCGCGGTGCACCATGACGGCGCCAATGGCTGTTGTATTTGTCCGCATGATCGCGCGGGCCAAATCTGGCGCGACGCCTTTACGGGCCATCAGGGCATGATAGCTTTGCCAATAGTCCCGGTAACGGCTGTCGCTTTCAGGGTTCACCAGTTCAAAATCACGCTCGGGACGAATGGCAAGACCTAGGCGTTCGCAGCGTGTGTTGATCACATCTGGGCGCCCAATCAGGATGGGTTTTTCGGTGGTCTCTTCCAAAATCGCCTGCGCGGCACGCAGCACGCGTTCATCTTCGCCTTCCGTAAAGACGATGCGGCGCGAGGCCGTGGCGGCGGCCTGAAAGACCGGGCGCATCAGCATTGAAGATTTGAACACGCCAGCATTCAGTTGATCGCGATATGCGTCCAAATCAGTCGGCCGGGTTGCAACACCTGTTTCCATGGCAGCTTTTGCAACAGCGCGCGCGACGGTTTCAGACAGGCGCGGATCAAAAGGTTTGGGGATCAGATATTCCCGCCCAAAGGTCAATTGTTCTCCCTGATAAGCAGCGGCTGCTTCGGCAGAGGTCGTGGCACGAGCCAGCTCTGCAATACCTTCCACGCAGGCGACCTTCATTGCATCGTTAATTTCGGTCGCACCTACGTCCAAAGCCCCCCGGAATATAAAGGGAAAGCACAAGACATTGTTGACTTGATTTGGGAAATCGCTGCGGCCTGTGGCCATGATTACATCCGGCTTCACAGCGCGGGCTTCATCAGGCATGATTTCGGGCGTGGGATTGGCAAGGGCAAAGACAATTGGATTGTCTGCCATTTTTGCAACCATTTCAGGTTTCAGAACGCCGGGACCAGATAGGCCTAGGAACAGGTCAGCGCCTTCGATTACGTCATCCAAAGTGCGCAGGTCACTCTTTTGGGCATAGTCCGCTTTTTGTGGTGTCATATCTGCGGTGCGGCCTTCATAAACCAGCCCTTCAATGTCGCAGAGCCAGACATTTTCGCGCTTTACACCCAGCTGCAACAGCATGTTCAGACACGCGATGCCCGCGGCACCTCCACCCGTCGAGACAATTTTTATGTCTTCAAATTTCTTCCCGGCCACATGCAGGGCATTGGTTGCGGCCGCGCCAACGACAATTGCGGTGCCGTGCTGATCATCATGGAACACAGGAATATTCATGCGTTCACGGCACAGTTTTTCGACGATAAAACAATCTGGTGCTTTAATGTCTTCGAGATTGATCGCCCCAAAGGTAGGTTCCAGCGCACAGACAATATCAGCTAATTTCTCTGGGTCGCTTTCATTTACTTCAATATCAAAGCAATCAATACCTGCGAACTTTTTAAACAGGACGGCTTTGCCTTCCATAACAGGTTTTGACGCCAGTGCGCCGATATTGCCCAAGCCCAGCACTGCAGATCCATTAGAAACCACAGCGACGAGATTGCCCCGAGCGGTATAGCGAGAAGCTGTGGTGGGGTCTTTGCTGATCTCGATACAGGCCTCTGCCACACCAGGAGAATAGGCCAGTGCCAGATCTCGACCGGTTGCCATGGGTTTGGTTGCGCGGATCTCCAGCTTTCCCGGTTTTGGGAATTCGTGATACTTCAGCGCGTCCTCGCGCAGGGATTTGGTGTCAGACATCCAGCTCTCCAGAGGGGTCAGGGATTTTAGTTTAGTGTTAAACAAAAATGGTTCTCAGGGGAACCGAGAATAAATATCTGTTGATGTCTTGAGAGGTCAGAGCCGAAATTCTTAAGCGCTGAAACGCAAACGGGGCTTTTGTTTTCGCAAGAGATCGCGATATGTTTTACCTCTGACCAATTGATCAAAAATGGATCCATGACATGTGCTTGAAAGATGCTGCAACGGCTGTGCGTGAAAATGCGCACGCCCCGTATTCCAAATTTAAGGTTGGGGCGGCGGTCCGCTCTGCGTCTGGTGTGGTTTATGCGGGCTGCAATGTTGAAAATGCATCCTTTCCAGAAGGCACCTGTGCGGAAGCCGGCGCAATCGCGGCCATGGTCGCTGCAGGTGAAACAGAATTGACTGAGGTCTACGTCATTGCTGATTGCCCTGAACCGATCCCGCCCTGTGGCGGATGCCGCCAGCGATTAAAAGAATTCGGTGCAAGTGATGTTCCTGTCACAATGGCGACGATTGCAGGAAAAGAGCGGTCTTCTACAATTGGGGAATTGTTACCGGGCAGCTTTGACGCTGATTTTTTTGAGCAGGGTTAAGGTATGGACGCACGCGCCATTATTGCTGGGTTGCGTCAGGGGGAACAGCCTGATGCGGAGCAGTTGAACTGGTTTGCACAGGGGCTGGCAGATGGTCGTGTCAGTGATGCACAAGCCGGTGCATTTGCGATGGCGGTTTGCCTACAAGGGTTGAAGACTGACGCACGTAGCTTGCTGACACGTGCGATGCGGGACACAGGTGATGTGCTCACTTGGGGTGAGTTAGACGGCCCTGTGCTGGACAAACATTCAACCGGCGGTGTCGGGGATTGTGTTTCTTTGCTTCTTGCACCTGCCTTAGCGGAATGCGGGGCTTATGTGCCGATGATTTCTGGCCGTGGGCTTGGCCACACTGGCGGCACATTGGACAAACTGGAGGCCATTCCGGGGGTGTCCACACAAGTTGACGAAGCACGCTTGAGGCGCATTTTGCAGGATGTTGGCTGTGCTATCGTCGGTGCGACCTCACAGATTGCACCCGCCGACAAGCGGCTTTATGCGATCCGAGATGTGACGGGAACTGTCGAAAGCATTGATCTGATCACGGCTTCTATTTTGTCCAAGAAACTGGCGGCGAGCCCAGATGTTCTTGTGCTGGATGTCAAGGTTGGCTCGGGTGCGTTTATGAAATCCCTTTCAGATGCGCGTGCTCTTGCAAAATCATTGGCAGACACGGCGAATGCAGCTGGATGCAAAACATCTGCTTTCATTTCTGATATGTCGCAGCCTCTTGCTGCGTCCTTAGGCAATGCGTTGGAAGTGCGCGAAGTGATGCAGGCGCTTACATCAGGCCAAGACAACCGCCTGGTTGAGATCACATGTGCGCTTGGCGGCGCGCTGCTCGCAGATGGGGGGCTTGCAGAAAATTCAAATGCGGGTGCCGCTCAAATTGCGGCTGCCATTCGTGATGGACGGGCAGCGGAGCGGTTTGCACGTATGATCGCGGCTTTGGGTGGCCCTGCTGATTTTTTGCAGCGATGGGAAGGCATCTTGCCGGTCGCACCGGTGCAACAAGCTGTTTTCGCAGGTGAAACCGGGTATATCGCTTCGATTGATGGGGAGGCGCTTGGCCTTGCTGTGGTCAGCCTTGGCGGTGGACGACAGGTTGAAGAGGATCACATTGATCCAAGTGTTGGCCTATCTGGCCTTTTACCCCTTGGCGCTGTTGTTACACCAGAAGTGCCGCTTGCGGTGGTGCATGCTGCAGATACTGTGTCGGCAGAGGCTGCGGCACTGGCGGTTCGTCGCGCGTTGACGATCGGTGCGCAGCCACCGGTGCTCGCTCCTTTGGTACATGAAAGGATTGCCTGATGGCACGTGCGTTTCTGGTGGTGATGGATTCCGTTGGAATTGGGGGGGCGCGTGATGCGGCGTCTTATTTCAATGGGGACCTGCCAGATATCGGAGCCAATACTCTGGCCCATATCGCGCAGGCCTGTGCCGCGGGACAGGCCGAAGACGGGCGCAGTGGGCCGCTTTATCTGCCACATATGGAGCGTTTAGGCCTTGGCGCTGCGATGCGGCTGGCATCATCGGTTCCATTTCCAGGGTTTGTCGCCGAACCCGTCGGCCTGTGGGGCGCTGCAAACGAGGTCAGTCCGGGCAAGGACACGCCGACAGGGCATTGGGAACTGGCGGGCTTGCCAGTTCCTTGGCAGTGGCATTTTTTCCCAGAGACCGTGCCAGCATTCACAGCTGATCTTGTTGAATACGTAGCGACAATGGCTGGGGGGGATGGGATTCTTGGCAATTGTCATGCTTCGGGCACGGCCATTATTGCCAAACACGGTGCAGAGCATATGCGAACCGGAAAGCCAATTTGTTATACGTCTGCAGACAGTGTGTTTCAGATTGCGGCACATGAAGAAACCTTTGGCCTGGATCGCCTGTTAGCGCTCTGTGCGGCGGTTGCGCCGCGCTTGCATGACATGAAGGTCGGACGTGTTATTGCGCGGCCCTTTATTGGCAATGCCAACGCTGGTTTTACCCGCACCTCCAATCGTCGCGACTATGCGATCAAACCCCCGGCGCCAATCCTGACAAATTGGGTGCAGGACGCTGGGCAAAGGGTGCATGCTATTGGCAAAATTGGTGATATTTTCACTATGGAAGGCATCGATACTCTCGCCAAAGGACCAGATGCACAGTTGATGAAACACCTGCGTGAAAAGGTCGAAACGGCAGAAGATGGCAGCCTGACCTTTGCCAATTTTGTTGAATTTGACAGCCTTTATGGGCATCGCCGTGATGTGTCTGGCTATGCCCGCGCGCTAGAATGGTTTGATGTTGAGATCGGTAAGATCCTTACTGCGTTAAAGCCAGATGATGTGATGATTTTGACGGCAGACCATGGAAATGATCCAACTTGGCCGGGCACAGATCACACACGCGAACGCGTGCCTGTGCTGATTGCAGGTGCAGGTCAGGGGGGGATCGGGCAGGTGGCGTTTGCTGATGTTGCAGCCAGTATTGCGCAACATTTAGGCGTCAAAAATCAAGGTAGGGGGCGTAGTTTTCTTTGACCTGTTGATCAAATCCGGTTTGCCTCCTAAAGGAAGATTAATTTTCAGATATCCCGACAGACATGAGGCCCTTCATGAGCGACCATCTTACCGTAGTTGATCATCCGCTGGTTCAGCATAAATTGACCCTGATGCGGGACAAGGGGACGTCGACCTCTGAGTTTCGCCGACTTTTGCGTGAAATCACCCAGCTTCTGGCCTATGAAATCACCCGCGAGATGGAGCTGACAAGCACAACAATCGACACTCCGATGGAAGAGATGGAAGCGCCAATCCTTGCCGGGAAGAAACTGGCTCTTGTTTCGATCTTGCGTGCGGGCAACGGAATGCTGGACGGTGTGTTGGAACTGATCCCGTCCGCACGGGTTGGTTTTGTGGGACTTTATCGGGATGAAGAAACGCTCAAGCCGGTACAATATTACTTTAAGGCCCCTGAAGCGATGGAAGACCGTCTGGTGATCGCGGTTGATCCAATGCTTGCCACCGGAAACTCCTCTGCGGCGGCAATTGATCTGCTGAAAGAAGCTGGGGCGACAAATATTCGTTTTCTCTGTTTGTTGGCAGCGCCCGAAGGAGTGGCCAAGATGAAAGAAGCGCATCCTGATGTGCCGATTGTCACCGCCTCTTTGGATCGGCAGTTGAATGAAAAGGGCTATATCCTCCCCGGGCTTGGCGATGCCGGGGATCGGATGTTTGGTACCAAGTAACAAGGGGTTGGTTTCACCTTCAGATTTTAGGGCACATCCGCAACGGTTTGCCCTACTTTTGCCACAAATTACCTAGCGTTCCCTTTACTCATAACCACTATTAATGCATTCTTTGCCCATATTTTGTGGGGCACAGGCATGAAAATAACTAGAATTATTGCGCTTGGCATCGTTGCAGGAACTCTTGGGTGGACAGAAGGCACTGCTCAATCTCTGAGAAATTCGGGACCGCCGGCAGAAATTCCACCAAGCTCATATACAGGGCGCCAGTATGTAGACAGCCGTGGCTGTGTCTACATTCGTGCGGGAATAGATGGTGCGGTGAACTGGGTGCCGCGTGTTGCACGCAGTCGGCAACAGCTTTGCGGGTTTGAACCAACACAGATTTCAAGAGCGCAACGCGCCGCGGCGCCCAGTACGTCCAGCCAACCAGAGTTGATCACGCTTCCAGAGGCAGATCGTCCCGGTGGGCAGGCTGTTGCGGTTCAGTCACCGGCCCCAGCACAGCCAACACGCCGTGCAACAACTCCTGCGGTGCCGCGTCAGTCTGCACCAGTGGTGCGTCGTCCAGCTGCAACGGCTGTGCCGCAAAAACCACGCAGAACCGCGCCGGCACCTGTGGTGCGTCAGGCACGCCAGCCTCAGCGCAGGGTGCAGCAGCCAGCGCCGCAAGCCCAACGCCGTGTTCTTCAACCCGCACCGATTGCGCCACGGCCAAGCGCAGCTGCGCCCGCAGCTGGAACCTGCCCCGGTGCATCAGCAATCAGCCAGCAGTATATCAACAAAACCGGCGTGCGCTGTGGTCCACAGGCACAATCGCCCGTCAGCTATGGTGATGGATCTGGCATTGGACCGCAGTCTTCGCTGACACCAAATACCCGCGTTTTGCCAACGCATGTCTATCAACAACGGCGGCAGGCCGCTGATGTGACAGTGCCTGCAGGTTACAGAACTGTATGGCAAGATGATCGTTTGAATCCACGACGTGCTGAAGGCGCGTTTCAGCCAAGCCGCGCAATCGCTGGTCATAGCGCGGCCTATCAGAGCGCTTTTCAGGGACAAGATCGCTTTAATCCCCAGCGGGGGCGTGGTGGCGCAAATGGCGATTCCGCGATGGCGCGAGTTTGGAAGAGCACCGTTCCCCGCACACTGATACCTGCACCTGTTGACAAGCAGATCGTGCGCCGAGTCGTGCCACGAGGTGTGTTTGAGGCAACCCCTGAACCGCTCACTGCCACAAACAGTTTTCATATATCGACACGGTCCGCTTCAGAGGCCGTCAAAAGCACGCCCCGGTATATCCGGGCTGCGACCTTTGCGGACGCGCAGGCTGCGAGTGCCGCATTGCAGCGTGTACGCGGGGCAGGCCTGCCAGCGCGATTGGGGCGTGTGACACGGAATGGGCAGTCCTACAAAGTTGTGCTTGCAGGTCCGTTTCAAAGCAAGGATCGCGCGCAAGACGCGTTGAACCGTGTTCGGGGTGCAGGGTTTTCAGGCGCAAGAATGAGCAACTAAGCCGGTCTTACGCCGAATATTTCATCTATTAATAAGGTCGGCTGCGAGAGCACCGGCCTTATCTTATTGAGATATATATGCTTGTGTGGACTAACCGCAGATGTTTTGGAGCGCGACCCATTGTTGATCCGTGAGGACCGGCTGCGTCTCTTGATGGGTCATTGGGTCAAATTCGATCAGGCCAAGCGTGGTCTCGCCAGTTTTGTCAATTGCATAGGCATAGGGAGACGAGGCGATATTTGTTTCGACAAAGGCAGCCAATAGGCGGTCTTCGTCTACTGTTGGGCGGCGTTGCGCGACTTTGGCTTCGGCATAGGCGTCTAGCGTTGCCTCATTCAATGTGCCAGTTGTCAAAAGCTGTACAGACGCTTTCAGCCCACTTGCTTTTAGCAGGGCGTAAAGCGGGTCTTGTGCCTCAGCCCTGATCCGTTCCGCCAATATCGCGCCAGCGGCCACATCCGGATCTTCATGATCTTCGATGAAGCTGCGATTGAGCAGGATCAGACCGCCTGGCAGCGCAAGGCTTGTCGTGACGCCTTCCCGAACAATCAAAAGCTGCTCAACGCCAGTGCGTTGTGCGATCCTGGCGAGAAGGGGGGCAGATCCGCTGGCGCGACAGGTCTGTCCGCTTAACCGTTCTATACGTTTTAAAAGCGATTGCCCGATGGCCTTTCTGTTGACCTCTGGCACCACGCGCGTGGCGTGGGATTGCAACGCATTGGGCCCCCAAATTACCAATCCTGCAAGTGTTGCTGCAAGTGTCCCCCAGATGCCAAGGCTGCGAAGCCGCCCGGGGCGGGGGCGGGCACGATCCAGTGCGCCGCGTAGCTTGTCGATTGCTTCCAGCATGGTGGTTTCATTTGCGGCCAATTCAAGTGTTTCATCTTGATCGCCATCTGGGTAAAATACAGCAGGAACCGCGCCGGGGTTTTTTCGCACAATGGCCGCGAGTGACCAATGTGCCAAAGGACGATCCTGCAGATCCGTAATCGTCAGGGTCGCTTCCCCTAAGGAAACGATCACATCGCGGCGTTGCGCGTTTGCTCCATTGCGCCACAGGCCTGCAGCCTCAAGACGTTGGAATTCTTTTAGTGCGGTCATATGTGACGCCTGCTCAACCACATCGTTCTTTTTTGTAGAGTAGCGCTATTCAACCACCGCGGTAAACCTATTTGCGTCTTTGTACTTGAGTAGAAATGTTAAAAATAAGCCTGTCTGTCTAAACCGATGGCCACAACCTGCATTATTCCAGACTTTTGTTCATAGTCGGAAGAGCTTAGTCTGTGGTCATGATCCTGTCTACTGGCCGCTCTTATCTGTTTATCCATATTCCCAAAACCGGTGGGACAGCGATGTCTCTGGCTTTAGAGGCGCGGGCTATGGCGGATGACCTAATGCTGGGGGATACGCCAAAGGCGAAAAAGCGCCGCAGACGCTTACAGGATCGTAAAACTGCAGGACGTCTTTGGAAACATTCCGCTCTGACGGACCTTGAAGGTTTGCTACCACAAGACGTGATGCGGAGTTTGTTTACATTTACTATGGTGCGCAACCCGTGGGACCGAGCGCTAAGCTATTACAGTTGGCTGCGATCACAGCGATTTGATCATCCTGCTGTCGTCTTGGCGCAGGGATACAGCTTTGAAGATTTTATCTGTCACCCTCAAACAATGCAGAGCTTTCGACGCTCCCCGGCGCGCTCTTATGTTTTGAATACGGATGGTGAAGAGAGATGTAACTTGTTCATAAGGCTGGAGCATTTCAAAGAAGATGCGCAGCCTCTGTTCACGCATCTTGGATTTTCGTTTGATCTGCAAAAAGCCAATGAAAGTCAGCGTGAGCGGGACTGGCGTCTGTCTTACAGCGATAAATCTGCTGAAATAGTGGCCCAGTGCTGCGCAGAGGATATTGAGCGATTTGAATACTCTTTTAACGATTTCGACTTACCAAAGACCTAACAGACGGCATTCGGGCCGACGTGGTTTTAGTCTAGGAAGGACGACGCATGTTAGAGTGGCTGATTAAAGGAAATGCGCGCGGTGGGTTTAATTCACTGGGTGGCGCGTTGAATGCAGTTGCGACTGGACAGGGCGGTTTGGTGGCCGGAACACGTGTTGCCTCCAACTTGGGGTGGCGTTCAGTGGAAGCTCTGGAAGTGGGCGACGAGGTTTTGACGTTTGACAACGGCATGCAGCCCATTATCGAGATGCATCGCGAAACTTTTATCTGGGATGGTGGGGCTTTGTTGACCCAGCAGGTGCCAGTCTACGTGCCTGCGGATGCTTTGCACAATCGCGCGCCTGTCTGGATGATGCCGGATCAAGGGGTTCTGATTGAAAGCGATCTGATTGAAACGCTTTTTAATGATCCATTTGCAATTGTGCCTGCAAGCGCACTGGTGGGGTATCGCGGGATTGACCGGGTCAAGCCAGGTCATCGAATGGAAGTTATCTTACCACTCTTTGCTGAAGATCAGGCAATTTATCTTGAAGCGGGGACTCTCGGCTTTAGTCCGGCCAAACGGAATTTGCTGACCTATGGTCTTTCTGCACAGGATAGTTTGTATCGTGTTCTCTCGGTTGAAGATGCCCGGACTGTGGTGAAGGATCTCATCAGCAAGGATGAGATCACGGCTGCTGCATTGCTGTCGACTGGTGCCCAAACCAGCCCCTATACGCCAACAGAATTACGCTAAAACAGAAGCGGGTGTCATCAAAACGCCCGCAATGGCAAGACCCGAGCAGTCAGGTCAACGGGCAGGGATTACCCTGCCCGTAAGTTATTATGCGGCGGCCTGTTCTGGGGCAAAGCGCTTGTAAAATTGCTCTTGGTTCTCGGCCATTTCTTTTAATAGATCGGGGCACGTAAACCGAGGGCCAAATTCAGTGGCCAAGGCCTCTGCGCGTTCTGCAGCATAAGGCGCTCCCAGCATATCGAGCCAGCTGAGCGGGCCACCGGACCATGGCGCAAAGCCCCAGGCCAATATGGCGCCAACATCGCCTTCCCGAATATCGGTCAATACGCCTTCTTGCAAGGCGCGGACCGCTTCCAGGGCCTGCGCGAACATCAGCCTTTCCTGAACGTGTGCCAAAGCGGGTTGTTCCACTGCGAGAGGATATTTTTCCGCAAGGTCTGGCCAGTACTGGGTTCGCTTCCCGGTTGCATCATATTCAAAGAAACCTGCAGACGCTTTGCGCCCTAGACGTCCCTCTGCTTCCATCCAGAACAGCAGATCATCGGCAGGGCTGTCATCATAGGCATCACCCAGCGCCGCTTTGGTCGCGCGTGCGATTTTTGCGCCCAGCTCGATCGAGGTTTCATCAGCCAATTGGATCGGCCCCACAGGAAAACCCAATTGGCGTGCCGCATTGTCGATAAGCACCGGCGAAACGCCTTCGGTAACCATGCGCAGGGCTTCATTCATATAAGGAATGATGCAGCGGTTTGCGTAGAAGAAGCGTGCATCATTGACCACTATCGGTGTTTTACGGATCTGGCGCACAAAGTCCAAAGCCTTGGCGACAGCGCGATCACCTGTTTCTTTGCCGCGAATGATTTCGACCAGTAACATTTTTTCAACCGGTGAGAAGAAGTGAATGCCAATAAACTGATCGGGTCGTGTTGACGCTTTGGCAAGCTCTGAAATTGGCAAAGTTGAGGTATTTGAAGCAAAAATACAGGTCTCAGGAATGATCGCTTCAACCTTTTGGGTGATTTCAGCTTTGACCTTCGGGTCTTCAAACACCGCTTCGATGATAAGGTCGCAGTCTTTCAGCGTGTTCAGATCGGTGGTTGCGGTGATACGCTCTAGCAGCGCCTCTTTTTTTTCTGGGGTCGCTTTGCCGCGCTTGATACCTTTGTCCATGTAGGTGGAGCTATAGGCTTTTCCACGCTCTGCGGCCTCTTGCACTTGGTCGATCAAGACCACTTCCATACCGGCCTGAGCAGAGACAAGCGCAATGCCCGCTCCCATCATACCCGCGCCAAGGACGCCGATTTTTTGTACAGTCTGATCTGGGACATCAGCAGGGCGCACGGCCCCTTTTTCCAAGGCTTGTTTGTTCAAAAACAAGGATCGGATCATTGCCGAAGAAGACGGATTCATCAACACCTGCGTAAACCAGCGGGCCTCGATCTTCAGTGCAGTGTCGAAATCAACCATCGCCCCTTCATAGATCGCTGAGAGCAGCGCTTTGGCAGCGGGAAAAGCCCCTTGGGTCTTGCCATTGATCATGGCAGATGCGCCTACATAGGTCATGTATCCGGCGGGGTGGTAGGGCGCACCACCGGGAAATTTGAACCCTTTCTGATCCCAGGGTTTCACAATATCAGCTGGTTTGGCTGCCAGAACCCATGCGCGGGCGGCTTCCAATGGATCTTCGCTGATCGCATCAACCAGCTGTGCTGATTTTGCTTTTTGGGGTGACAGCATCTTGCCTTCCAACAGCACCGGTGCGGCTGCCATGGCGCCAACCATACGTGAATAGCGCGTGGTGCCACCGCCACCCGGAAAAATCCCGATCAAGATTTCGGGCAGGCCGATTTTTGCTTTCGGATCGTCCGAGATTACGCGGTGATGACAGGCCAGTGCGATTTCAGTGCCAATGCCTGCGCAAATCCCGGTCAACGCACAGGCGATAGGTTTGCCACCCTTGTTGGTTTTAGGCTTCATCCCAGCGCGTTCGAGTTTGCGCAGGATCCGGTGCCCGTTCATGGTGAAATCAAACAGGCCTTGTGCCGGGGCCTCTCCGCTTTCCTCGCGGATATTGGCAAGAACGTTCAGATCCATGCCTCCAGCAAAGTCTTTTTTGCCGCTGGTAATCACCAGACCTTTTACAGCGTCGTCTGCCAATGCCTGATCGACCATGCTTTCGACTTCAAGAAATGCCTCGCGGGTGAGAACGTTCATGCTTTTTCCGGCCGCGTCCCATGTCAGGATTGCGACGCCGTCATCATCAACCGTATAGTGAAAGTCGCTCATATCGTGCTCCTGTATTTGGTTACGGGGTATTTATGCCAGTAAGATCGGCGGGCAGGGGGCTGCCGTCTTTTTTGGTGAACGAGAAGGTTTGGCCTTCGATCTCAACTTTCATATCAAGGTCGCTGTAATAGGCGGTCTCTTGCTCTGTGTGGGTGCCAATTACCAGAAAACTCGCGTTTTTATCGCTTTTGTTCACGATGTGGTGGCCATTTGTATCGCTCGCAGGAAAACTTGCACACTCTCCCACCGACAATTGTGTTTCGCCATGATCATCGATCAATGTGCATTGGCCTGCAGTGACCATCACAAATTCATCCTGCTGCATATGGTAATGCCGCAGGGAAGACATTGCGCCTGGCGCAAGATGCACGAGGTTCGCGCCAAACTGGGTTAAGCCGCTGCTCGCACCGATACGCTGCGTGCTGCGCCCCTGCATTGTTTCTGACAGTTTGCCGGGATAGCCCGACCCTGACTTTGCAGGAATTTGGGTAAGATCGACTTTTGGCATCAGACGCGCTCAATAATGGTCGCAGCGCCCATGCCGGATGCGATGCAAAGTGTTGCAAGACCACATTCTTTGTCCTGACGCTCCAGCTCATCCAGAAGCGTGCCGATAATGATTGCCCCCGTTGCGCCCAAGGGGTGTCCCATTGCGATCGAACCACCGTTTACATTGACCAGATCCGGGTCGACATCAAAGGCCTGTTGGAACCGCAAAACCACGCTTGCAAAAGCTTCGTTGACCTCAAACAGATCAATGTCTCCTATTGTCATGCCATTGTCTTGCAGGATCTTTTGTGTGGCAGGGACGGGGCCAGTCAGCATGATCGTGGGATCTGTTCCGATCTTGGCCGTTGCTTTGATGCGCGCGCGCGGGCGCAGGCCGTGGGCCTCGCCAAAGGCTTTGTTGCCGATCAAAACGGCGGCTGCACCATCTACGATGCCAGAGGAGTTCCCCGCGTGATGGATGTGATGGATTTTCTCTAGATGGGGGTATTTCAGCAGCGCGACCTTATCAAAGCCGGGCATCTGTTCCCCCATCATCTGAAACGCTGGGTTCAGCGCACCAAGGGCCTGCATGTCCGTGCCCGGGCGCATATATTCATCACGATCCAGAATGGTAAGGCCGTTTTGATCCGTGACGGGGATAACGGATTTCGCAAATCTGCCTTCTTCCCAGGCTTGTGCCGCGCGCCGTTGGCTCTCTACGGCGAGGGCGTCGGCCTGATCCCGGTTAAACCCATATTCGGTCGCGATAATGTCTGCAGAAATGCCTTGTGGGACAAAATAGGTTTCCATCGCCACCGAAGGATCAACCGCAATTGCAGCACCATCTGATCCCATCGGGACACGCCCCATCATCTCAACACCGCCGGCGATATAAGCCTGACCTGCACCGCCTTTAACTTGGTTGGCGGCGATGTTGACCGCTTCCATGCCGGAGGCACAGAAACGGTTGATAGAGAGGCCCGGAATGCTTTCATCCAATTCAGAGGCCAGCACGGCAGAGCGCGCCAGGCAGCCGCCTTGTTCTTTGACTTGTGTCACATTTCCCCAGATCACATCCTCAATGGGGGCTCCGTCCAGCCCGTTGCGATCTTTCATTGCATTGAGCGTGAGGGCGGACAGGCGCAGGGCGGTTACCTCATGAAGGGATCCGTCTTTACGGCCTTTTCCGCGGGGGGTACGCAGGGCGTCGTAGATATAGGCGTCTTGCATGGCGCTCTCCTGTGTTGTCTTAAGATCAGTTGCGGTCGGATGGATTGCCGGGCATCAGATCATAGGGATGTTTCCAGCCGGGCAGATCGCTGATACGCGACAGCCAAGCATCAATATGGGGCCAGTCTGCCCGGTCAAATCCGAAAGATTCGGGATAGTAAAGATAGCTGCAGCAGCTGAAATCTGCGTTTGTGACGCTGTCGCCGACCAACCAGTCACGCCCTTCCAGATGTGTATTCAGCGTGCTCCAAGCGGTTTGTAAACGCCCCTGCATAAAGCCAATGACATCTGCTGGTCGCTTGTCTTCTGGCAGGAAATTCATCAAAAATCGGGTCATTCCGACTTGGCTGGAATGTTTGTGATTGTCCCATAAGACCCAGCGCAGGACTTCGTATTTATCCGCGCCCTCACCGCCAAACTTTCCCGTTTTATCTGTGATGTATTGTTGAATCACACCAGATTGGCTGAGTGTCACATCGCCATCAATCAGCAAGGGGGCTTCCCCTTGAACGTTCAGTTTACGGTAGTCTTCACTGCGAGTTTCTCCATTGAAGAAATCAACAAAGACTGGCTCCCAATCCAGACCAGAAAGTTCAAGCGCCAGTGCGGCTTTGTAAGCGTTCCCGCTTTCGCCAAAACAATAAAGTTTGAGTGTCATCTGAGGTTCCTAAATCTTATTGCAGATACGCAAGACACTCGCATGTGTTGCGCAGGTGTAAGATGGCGAGGGTTTAACCGAAAGAAAAGGTGCTTTGGATCACTAACGCTACGGCAGCACGTTCATCGTTTGCGATCTTCGAGTTCACTGTTGAATACCCGCAAGCGATGGCTCAGCGCGTCGTTATCTGTGACACTGTCAAAGTGTTCAAACAGAAAGGAGAGCGCCTCTCCTTCATCAAGCCCCGCCTCATGAGAGAATTGTTTCAGGCGGCGATAGCCGTCTTCGGTCATTGCAATTGGAAAGCGTCTTGTAAGGCGAAAGCGTTTGGGCATTTGTAGCGTCCTGATTTGAATGCTCTGCCCCTTCCTTTCGGTGATAGGAGCAGAGCAGCGCTGTCAGTTAGAATTGATCCGCGTCTAATGACATCACAGGATCTGCGCCGCTTTGGATACGCGATAGATGTAGAGCGGTGGCAGGCAGACGGCGGGCCATGTAAAACCGTCCGGTGGTCAGTTTCGCGTTGTAGAAGTCAGCATCTTCCTGCCCGGAGTCCAGTGCGGTTTGGGCGGTCTTTGCAATGTCAGCCCACATTAAGCCGAGGCAAACATGACCAAACAGGTGCATAAAGTCATAAGATCCAGCCAATGCATGATTGGGGTTTTTCATTCCATTCATCATGAAGAACTGTGCCGCAGCTTGCAGGTCTTTGGAGGCTGCTTTCAGGGGGTCGATAAACTGTGTCTTGTAGTCTTCGTTGAGATCTGCGTTTTCTTTGCAGAAGGTTTTGACGCGTTCAAAGAAACCAAGAAGGTGCTTTCCACCGTCCTGCGCAAGTTTGCGGCCCACAAGATCCAGTGCTTGAACACCATTGGCACCTTCATAAATCATTGCAATACGGGCATCACGGGTGAATTGCGACATGCCCCATTCTTCGATGTAGCCATGCCCGCCCAGAACTTGCTGCGCTTGCACCGTCATGTCGTAGCCCTGATCGGTCAGGAAGCCTTTTAGTACGGGTGTCAGGAGCGAGATGAGACCTTCGGCCTCAGCGTCGCCGGTAAGATGGGCCTGATCAATTAACTTAGCCCCCCATAGCAGGAAAGCACGGCCGCCTTCGATAAAGCTTTTCTGGTCTAACAAATTTCGCCGGATATCGGGGTGGACGATCAAAGGATCAGCTGGACCATCGGGGTTTTCGGCGCCAGTGACGGCGCGGCCCTGCAAACGGTCTTTGGCGTAAGCGAGCGAATTTTGATATGCCGCCTCAGCCTGCGCAAGACCTTGCATCGCGACACCAAGCCGTGCTTCGTTCATCATTGTGAACATCGCACGCATCCCCTTATGGGCTTCGCCAAGTAAATAGCCGGTTGAATCGTCATAGTTCATCACACAAGTGGCGTTGCCATGGATGCCCATTTTTTCTTCGATGCTTCCTACGCTGACACCATTGTGCGCGCCAAGGCTTCCATCATCGTTCACCATGAATTTCGGGACGATAAAGAGAGACACACCTTTGATGCCATCTGGGCCACCGGGAATTTTTGCGAGGACAAGATGGATTACATTTTCCGACAGGTTGTGATCACCCGCAGAGATAAAGATCTTCTGCCCACTGATTTTATAGCTGCCATCCTCTTGAGGGTCCGCTTTGGTGCGCATCAAACCAAGGTCCGTTCCGCAATGAGGTTCCGTGAGGTTCATTGTGCCCGTCCAGGTGCACTGGATCATGGGAGGCAGATAGGTTTGTTTCTGTTCTTCCGTTCCATGTGCAAGGATGGCAGAGGCGGCACCATGGGTCAGGCCCTGATACATCGTAAAAGATTGGTTGGCGGCCGAGAAATACTCTCCGACAGCGGTGCCAATAACATTTGGCATATTTTGACCACCATAGGCCTCTGGCATGTCCAGTCCCGGCCAGCCCCCGGCCTTCATTTCATCAAAAGCCTCTTTAAAGCCGTTAGGAGCGGTCACTTGTCCATCTTCAAAACCACAGCCCTCCTGATCACCTGACTGATTGAGAGGTTGCAGCAAACTGCTGGCGATTTTACCGGCTTCAGTCAGGATTGCATTGGTGAAATCACTCTCAAGCTCTGCATATCCGGGGATGTCAGCCTCGGTGAGCTTGAACACTTCGTGAAGCAGGAACTGTGTATCTTTTGTCGGTGCCGTATAGCTGGGCATGAGAGGCTCTCCCTGGGCAAAGTGAATGTGGTCAGTCTGGTTTTGGTCCGGTCGTTAAGTCATCAGTGTCAGAAACGCTTTTGTTCGCTTGTAATTCCGCAATCCGTCCGGCCCCCCAATCAAGTTGAGAGCGCAGATCTGTTATCGCATCGTCAAGTTCCGCGCGGCGACGTTCCATATCTGCAAGGCGCTCTTGTGCGAGTGCATAAACACGGGTCATCTGCAGCAGGTTTTTGCCGTCCGCATTATAGAGATCAAGCAGTTCGCGTAGCTCTTCCAAGCTGAACCCAAAGCGCTTTCCTCTCAAGATCAGTTTCAGGCGTGCGCGATCTCGTCGTGTATACAAGCGCCGCTGCCCTTCGCGGATCGGGAATAAAAGCTCTTTGGTTTCATAAAATCGCAAAGTGCGTGGCGTTACATCAAACAGTTCACACATCTGGCGAATGGTTAAGGTTTCATCTGGCCTTTCTGTCACTGGATCCTTCACTTTCGGTCTGGTTCAAACCTGAGCACGAGGTGGGTGCATTGCAAGCCAAATTGACGTTCACGTAAACTGAACGTGGCGTCACCACCTTGCATCGTCTTTGCTCAACGCTGGGTCGGGTGCAAAAAAAACGGGCACAGTGCCCGTTTCCTGTTTCTCGTTCTATTCTTTTTGTTTGGCGACCTCATCAAGAGTCGTCTGTCTTAATACTTCCAATTCTTCTAAAGCTTCGTTGATCTGTTCGCGTTGGTTGCGAAGCTCAACCAATTGGCGATCTGCCATCCCGACGAATGCCTGCATTTGAGCGTGGTTGCCTTTGTCTTCATAGATCAAAAGCCATTGGCGTATCTCTTCCAGTTGGAACCCAAATTTACGTCCCCGCAGGATGAGTTTCATACGTGCACATTCGCGCGCAGTATAAAACCGTGAACGCCCCTCACGTCGAGGCTGCAACAGCTCGATATACTCGTAATATCTGAGAGTGCGTGGGGTTACATCAAATTCCGCACACATCTCTTTGAATGACAATATTTGTTCATCCATTTTAGCTCCCCCTTAAATGCAGCCTAGGCATTGCGTTTTGAGAGTGCAACCATTGCTATTGTTCTTTACAATTTTGGCAAAGAAACATTTAGGATAAGCGGGATGAGTAAACTTTTAGAGCAAGCACAGGGCTTTATCCAGATGTTGCCCCATGCGCGTGCTTTGGGCATGGAGCTGATAGATCTTAAAGATGCTCAGGCCAAGATCATCATGCCATATGACGAAAAACTGATCGGTGATCCTGATACGCGGGTTATTCATGGAGGCGCGGTGTCAGCGCTTATGGACACCTGTTGCGGGGCAGCTGTGATGGCGCATCCGATGCGCCCTGTCAGTACGGCCACAATCGATCTGCGCATTGATTATATGCGCGCGGCCACCCCCGGCCAGACGATTACAACCACCGCAACCTGCCACCATGCAACGCGCTCTGTTGCGTTCGTGCGTGCTGTTGCAGTTGACGAAGATGCCGATCATCCAGTTGCAACTGCAACGGGTGCTTTTACCGTGGAGATCTCTGCATGAACCGTCCTCGGCCAGAGCCTATTCAACAGGTTAAAAAACGACGCGATGACGCATTGACTGCGCTGGTTCAATCCGTGCCTTATATTCAGTTCCTTGGCGTGACATTTGATCGGCGCGGGGATGAGCTGACCGCGCAGTTGAATTATTATGAGAATTTGATTGGGAACCCGCTGTTGCCAGCCTTGCACGGTGGCGCAACGGCGGCGTTTTTAGAAATCACCGCGATGGTGACACTCAATTGGTCGGTGTTGTGGCAACGGATCGAAAATGGAGAGCTGGATGCGCAGGATATGGCGCAAGGCAATTTGCCACGGCATCCTAAAACGATTGATTTCAGTGTTGATTATCTGCGCTCAGGACTGCCGCGGGATGCATATGCGCGGGCACGGGTCTGGCGTTCGGGACGTCGATACGCTTCGGTGCATGTTGAGGCTTGGCAGGATAACAAAGAGCGCCTGCTTGCGCAGGCTACGGGCCATTTCCTCATGCCGCAGTCGGGTGATGTGGGTCATAAATGACAATGGCAAACAGTGCATCCCAAGACCACAGGACAACGGAAATCACGCATCTTCGCGTTCTAAAAATCGCGGTGCCTGTGGTTCTGTCAAATGCAACTGTGCCACTCTTGGGGGTTGTTGACACTGCTGTTGTGGGCCAATTGGGGGCGGCTGCCCCCGTTGGCGCGGTGGCGGTTGGGGCTGTGATCCTGACCTCACTTTTTTGGGTGTTTGGTTTTTTGCGTATGGGCACAGTTGGCCTTGTGTCGCAGGCGATCGGGCGTTCAGAAGACGCTGAGGTCACGGCATTGTTGACCCGCTGTCTTTTGATCGGTGGCTTTGCTGGCTGTGTGTTGATTGCGTTGCAGGTTCCGTTGTTTTGGGCGGCCCTTGCGCTGGCGCAGCCTTCACCAGCTGTGCACACTCTTGCCAACGATTATCTGAGCATTCGCATTTGGTCGGCTCCGGCAGTTATTGCGCTTTATGGTATTTCGGGCTGGTTGATTGCACAGGAACGAACACGCGCTTTCTTTGTGATCCAACTGGTGACCAACGGGACCAATATTCTACTGGATTTCTGGTTTGTGCTTGGGCTTGGATTGGGCGTCAACGGTGTTGCCTTTGCGACGCTTATTGCCGAGTGGGGCGGCTTTGCGCTTGGGTTGTGGTTTTGCAGAGGCGCTTTTTACAGCTCAGCCTGGCGCAATTGGGCACAGGTCTTAAAAACCTCTGCATTGCGTAATATGGCGATTGTTAACACGGACATTCTTATCCGATCATTACTGCTGCAGCTGGTTTTTGTGTCATTTACGTTCTTGGCTGCACGACAGGATGATGTGACTTTGGCAGCCAATCAGATTTTGGTGCAGTTGATGTTTATTACGGCTTACGGAATGGACGGGTTTGCCTTTGCTGCAGAAACATTGGTGGGGCAAGCTGTAGGCGCGCGTGCGCGGGCTGCATTGCGACGTGCGGCCATAATAACCAGCATCTGGGGGGCTGTGGTTGTGCTGAGCATTGCCGTGGTTTTTGCGCTGTTTGGACCACTTTTGATTGATGCGATGACAACTGCTGTTCAGGTGCGTGAGATGGCGCGTGTCTTTCTGCCCTATATTGTGTTGGCGCCCTTGCTTGGTGGAGCCAGCTGGATGCTTGATGGGATTTTTATCGGAGCCACTGCAACGCGTGATATGCGGAATATGATGGGTGTCAGCGTTGTTATCTATGGTGCTTCGGCGGCGCTGTTGATACCGGTCTTTGGCAATCATGGACTATGGGCCGCATTGCTGATCTCATTTGTGGCCCGTGGGGTGACCCTGAGTATGAAATATCCGCAACTTGAACGACAGGCCGATAAGCTGGAAGGGGTATAAGGAGATCGGGGCGATACCTTGAGAATTTGGCGACACCGTCAGAATTTGAAGAGAGTGTTGGCAAGAGGTTTTGCGCTGCGCGTTGCGCATCGCCGGGAGGCAGGCCGCACCTATGGCGCGGCCTGCCTGGCCCAAGGGGCAAGGGTGTTTTCTAAAACACCTGTGACGCGCGGGAGCCCCCCTTTTTCGCCTTTGAATTATAATAAGGCTTTCAGGGCGTCGGTCGGGCGCCCAATTATGGCCTGCGTGTCAGTTATTGCAATCGGGCGCTCAATCAGGGCAGGATTTTGCGCCATGGCGTTCAGCAAAATCTCCTCAGAATCCTGAGGAGACAAACCGAGATCCTTAAACAGAGCGTCTTTGTGACGTATCATATCCGCCACTGGTCGCTGGAGTTTATCGAGCACGTCGCGCAGTTCATCTGCAGAAGGAGCATCTTCTTTGTAAAGCCGAAGGCTAACCTTTACGCCTTCTGCTTCGAACAGTGCCAGCCCGGCTCTTGATTTAGAACAACGTGGATTGTGCCAATAGGTGATCATAACCACTCCCCGCGTTTGTGTCCTACAGCTGCGGCGACAGTTTCAAACCCGTCTCGTTTCAGTCGCTGCTCCAGTCCTGTGACGATCTCTTGCACCAGTGAGAGCCCACCATAAACAAGGGCGGTGTAAAGCTGCAGTGCGCTCGCACCAGCGGCGATCTTGGCATAGGCTTGATCGGCTGAGCCGACACCTCCAACACCGATCAACGGCAGGGCACCATCCAGTCGTTGAGACAGCCCCGCAAGGACGTGCGTGGATTTTTCAAACAAAGGTGCTCCAGATAGCCCACCCTTTTCCTCTCGATGCGCGCTGCTCAACCCTGTGCGGTCCAATGTTGTATTGGTGGTAATGATGCCATCAATGCCTGTTTCCAAGGCCACGGCGGCTATGTCATCTAGTTCCGCTTCATTCAGATCAGGTGCAATTTTCAGAAAGACTGGAAGTGGGCGAGAAAGGTCGCTTCGTGTTTCCAAAACACCCTTTAGCAAAGCCGAAAGCGCGGCTTTTCCCTGAAGATCCCGCAGTTTCTCTGTGTTTGGCGACGACACATTTACGGTTGCGAAATCGATGCTCTCTCCGCACTGTTTTAGGACTGTTGCAAAGTCACGTGCCTTGTCTGTGCTGTCTTTGTTGGCGCCTAAGTTCAGGCCGACGACCCCGCTGCTGGACCGTTTGTTCAGTCGCGCGGCGATGACCTCCATCCCGTCATTGTTAAAGCCAAATCGGTTGATTGCTGCGCGGTCTTCGCTCAATCGAAAAAGGCGGGGTTTTGGGTTGCCGGGTTGCGGGCGCGGGGTTGCTGCGCCGACTTCGATAAATCCAAAACCCGCCTTTGACAGCGGAGAGAGCGCTTGGGCATTTTTATCAAAGCCTGCCGCCAGACCAACAGGATTGGGCAGATCCAATCCGGCCAAATTGGTTCTAAGTCGCGGTGAGGTAGTAGGCCCAGGCGCTGGTGTCAGCCCCAGCTGCAGCGCTTTGATGGACAGCCCATGTGCGGCTTCTGGATCCAGTTTGTGCAAGGCCTTTAGGCCGAGGTTTTCCAAAACATTCATGTCTAGACGTCTTTGCTGTTAGGCCATTTCCAAGGGGAATTGATGGGTTCCCTTTACCAGTGGCAGCGGTTTGGCCCAAAGGATGTCGGATAGATGCAACATTCGATAAAGATGCGGAAAGTCAGCGCCGCCACGTGAGACTTCCCATTTCAAGTCCTCGCCTAAGGTGTCCACGTCGACAGCCAACAACCACAGTCCTTCCGCCATTGCAAAGTGCTTTGCTGCGGTTTCTGGGGCTTGGTTTGCGGTTGAAAAGTGAATGTAACCATCTGCTAGGTCAATTGGCGCGCCTTTTGTTTGGCCTGCAGCCTGAAGCGCGTCCCATTCGTCGGTACGGAAAATTTTGTAGATCAGCATGGCATGGGTGATGCGCCGGATTGGCTGACCGGTCAAGGAAAGACTGACCACATATGATGCAATTTCAGGCGAAAATAATAAGTAATTTGGCGCGCGAGGTTCAATTTGTCATTTTCTTGTTACCCTGAACTAGATAGGTGCGGCATAGAGCTTTTGACACATAGCGATATTCATGCGCCTATGGGTCCAATTAAATGACAGGAGAGTAACATGTTTACACGTCTTCTTAGTGGCGCTGCTGCGGTGGCACTGACCGCAGGTATGGCTTCGGCAGAGTATAAGCTGACCATTTTACACACCAATGACATTCACAGCCGTGTCGAATCTATTAACAAATATGATTCAACCTGTGGCGCAGAAGATGAGGCTGCTGGAGAGTGTTTTGGTGGTGTTGCACGCATCAAAACTATCGTGGCTGAGAAACGCGCTGAATTGGCGGATCAGAATGTATTGGTGCTGGACGCAGGGGATCCGTTTCAAGGCTCTTTATTCTACACCACCTACAAGGGCGCAGCCGAAGCTGAATTTATGGAAGCGATCGGCTATGATGTTATGGCCGTCGGCAATCATGAATTTGATGATGGTCCCGCAGCACTGGAGAAATTTGTAGACGCAGTGTCTTTCCCTGTGATCTCTGGCAATCTGGATCTGTCAGCTGAACCTTTGCTGAAAGGCAAAGTTGGCAATCATGTTGTTCTAGAGGTTGGCGGTGAAAAGATTGGTATTATTTCTGCCCTTGCGACAGATACAGTTGATACGTCTTCACCCGGTGACAATGTTGTTTTTCAGGACGAAATCGAAAGCCTAAAGGCAGATGTTGCGGCGCTTGAAGCCGAAGGTGTCAATAAAATCATTGCATTGACACATGTTGGCCTGCCAAAAGATCTGGATATTGCTGCGCAGGTTCCTGGGATTGATGTTGTTGTTGGCGGGCACTCACACACGCTTTTGTCGAACACCTCTGATCGTGCTTCTGGTCCATACCCGACTATGGTTGGCGATGTGCCGGTTGTTCAAGCCTATGCCTATTCCAAATATCTTGGTGAGTTGGAGCTGACATTTGATGCCGCAGGTAAAGTGACTGCAGCAAATGGTGAGCCAATTTTGTTGGATGCTTCTATCACGCCGGATGCAGATGTTGCGGCACGCGTTGCGGAAATGGGCGCACCAATCGAAGAGATGAAGCAGCGGATCGTTGCGGAAACAGCTGAAGTTGTGGAAGGTTCCCGCGATATTTGTCGTGCCGAAGAGTGCGCGATGGGCAATCTTGTTGCGGATGCGATGCTGGATCGTGTCAAAGATCAAGGCATCACGATTGCGATCCAGAACGGTGGTGGATTGCGTGCCTCTATCGATGCGGGCGAAGTAACCATGGGCGAAGTCCTGACCGTTTTGCCTTTCCAAAACACGCTTTCAACTTTCTTCGTCTCTGGCCAAACTGTGGTTGATGCGTTGGAAAATGGTGTGAGCCAAGTCGAAGAAGGCAAAGGCCGGTTTCCTCAGGTTGCGGGGTTGAAGTATACCTTTGACATGTCAGTGGCGCCAAACGAAGGCCGTGTGTCTGATGTATTAGTGCACGACGGTGGCGAATGGATTGCAATTGATCCAGCCAAGACTTATGGCTTGGCGTCCAATAACTACGTGCGTGGCGGTGGCGACGGATACAAGATGTTCCGTGACGCTGAAAATGCTTATGATTTTGGCCCCGATCTTGCTGATGTCACCGCAGAGTTTTTGGCGAAAAATGGTGCATATAAGCCTTATACCGATGGCCGTATCACACGCAAATAAGCTGTATTAAAGCTGAATTCTAACCGCCGTATCCCAGCGATGCGGCGGTTTTCTATTGCTGGTATTTCCAGTTTTCGCCCTTCATAATACTGGTATGGATCACCCGCTTATCGACCTTATCAATCAACGTATCGCCGCCGCGGAAGCTGACGGTGCATTTGATAACTTGGAAGGTGCAGGGCGTCCGTTACCCGACTGTGATGATCCTGAAAATGCGTTGCTCAACCGTTTGGTACAGGAAAGCGGTGGCGTCCCTGAATTTGTGACACTGTCTCGTGAATTGTCCCGTCTGCGTGTAGAGCTGCAGGAAACCGGTGATCGCACGCGCCGCCGTGAGATTATGAAAGACATGTCGATGACAGAGGCACGCATCGATTTGGCCCGTAAAGCCTATTTGCGGTAGGGGGCTTTCCAGTCTGCAAGTATGATCAGATCTTTAGCTTATCTGACGGATTTTAACTCGCGAAACTGATCCATAAAAGACTGATCAATATAATCTTTCCAACGCCACATCAAAGCTCCGCTCATTGGTATATTAAATTTCTCAGCTAACGCAATTTTACCACCAAGCGATATGAGCTTTAAGTAATCACTTTGAGGGTTATATGGATTCATGGAACTATTAGATGTAAATGATCTTAAGTTACTATAAAGAACTTTTGATTGGCGAACCGCATATACGCCAGCTTTGGGCCGTGGTGCGTAGGCGAGGTGGGCACAGTCCCCAGTTGCAAAAATATTTGGTTGTGAACTCTGCAAGTTTTCATTCACCACCACGTAGCCATTATGAAGCTTCAATCCGGTCTGTTGTAGCCAGTCATAGGCCCGTGCACCTGCAGCCCCTGTGGTGAAATCTGATAGGATCTCGCGCCCGTTCTCTAAGATGATTCGATCTGACAGGATCTGTTTAATTTCAACATCTTCCAAAACTGTAACGCCAAGGGCAGTGAGCTGGTTGCGCAATTTTTGCGCGGCTGATGCGCCGATTGCTGTCAGCGCCTGCGCATTGTCAATCAAGGTGGCGCGCGCCAGTCTATTATGATGTCGCAGATCATAGGCCATCGCCATGATCAGCTCAGCGCCAGCGATGCCGCCGCCGATCACAGCCACATGAGCAGGCGTTGTTTCACTGCGAAACATTTCCCATTCTGCCGCAAAAGGGCCCAAAGGTTTGGCAGGCACCGCGTGGTGGCCAAATCCAGCCATCTGGGGCATATCTGAGGTGATCCCAATATCTATCGCAAGCGCATCATAGGGGATTGGAGCATGACCTTCGACGTCAACAGTTTGGTCTTTAATGTCGATATTACGTGCCGCGCCCAGAATAAGATTCGCGCCAGAAAACTCTGCGAGATCGACGAGATTGATATCCAGTTCTTCGCGTTTGTAGTGTCCTGCGACAAAGCCGGGTAGCATTCCCGAATAGGGTGCAGTAGGGCCGGGATTAATGAGCGTCAGCCGTACACCGGGCAGTGGATTTAATCCCCATTCGCGCAGGACCAACGCGTGTGAGTGGCCTCCTCCGATCAACACGATATCCTGAGTTTTGGAAGGTTGATCCATAGGCGGCCTCTGTTTGTGTTATGTCGTGCGTTACGCCTTTTCTTCTGCGGTCGCTTCGGGCGCAATGTTGTGGGTGGCCCAAAGTTTATCTTTACCTGCGTCAGGAAGGCTCTTGGGGGTTTCATGCCCGTGCATATGCACTTTCGCAATGAAATTTGCCGTGATGGGTGCTGTGAGGAAGATGAACAATGTGATCATAATTTCATGCACCGAAAGATGACCCTCTAGCCATACAGAGTGCAGAATAGAGGCCAGCAAGACACCCCCAACGCCCAAAGTTGAGGCTTTGGTCGGTGCATGCAGCCGTGACATGGCATCATTTAATTTGATCAAGCCGTAAGAGCCGACAAGACCAAACACACCGCCAATAATCAAGAAGGCACTGACTGCGATTTCGAGGATTAAATCCATGAGAGCGCTCCTTTATTCGATGATGTTGCCGCGCAGGATAAAGCGGGCATAGGCAACGGTTGAAACAAAACCAAGCATGGCAACAATCATAGAAGCCTCGAAATAAACTTCGGTGCCCAATGCGAGGCCGTAAAGGACCATCAGAACGATTGCGTTTATAAACATGGTATCGAGCGCTAGGATGCGATCTGCGACCTCAGCGGCATAGACCACCTTATACAGGTTCATCATGACGGCCAGAGAGAAGCAGGCAAAGGCAAATGTAACAGCAATGGTGATCATTCAAAGATCTCCTTTAGGCGGGCCTCATAGCGGGTCTTAATCTCGTCTCGCACTGCATTTGTGTCTTCTGCATCAAGGCAGTGCACCAATAGCGCATGGCCTTCAGCGGACACATCAGCAGATACAGTGCCGGGGGTCATGGTAATCGTCCCGGCGAGTACGGTAATGGCCTCTGGCGTACGTAGATCCAGTGGAATGGTGACCCATCCAGGCTTACGGTCTGCATTCGATTTGAACAAAACGATCAGTGCCACCTGAATATTTGCCACAACGATATCGTAGAATACGACAAAGACATATTCGATGATCTTTAAGGGGGCCCGCACTTTGGGTTGTTGGGGCCAATAGGCTCTGGTCACAAATGGAATGAGCCATCCCATCAAAAATCCAAACACCAATGAGTTCAATGACCAGCCATTTACCAGCAAAAGCCATGTCACCGTCAGCAGAAGTGTCAGGAAAGGATGAGGTAGAAGTTTGCGCAGAAATGTCATTTCGCAGCACCTCCCAGCACGGTTTCAAGATAAGCCGTAGGCGTGAACAATTGTTCTGCGGTTGCTTGCGCATATGAGCTCATAGGCCCAGCAAAGAGTGTGAGTGCTACGAGCCCCGCAATCAGTGCGAATGTTGCGACAAAAGGCAATGCAGCGGGCCGGCCTGCCTCGTCTGTGGTGTCAGAAGGTTTTGTATCAGCATCATAGGCTTTCCAGAAAATCAGAGTGCCAGCACGAGCAAGCCCCAGAATAGTTACGAGAGAGCCGCCAAGGATCACAGCCCATATGGTCCAGACCATATCGTGATCACGTGCCGCATCCATCACCAAAAGTTTGCCTAAGAAACCTGACAGCGGAGGCATCCCTGCCAGCGCAATGGCAGCGACAAAAAACATCGCCGAGATCAGCCCGTTTTGTGCCATGGGTGCTTTGGGGGATATTTCGACGCCGCGGCGCTCGATCACCAGATCAGAGATCAGGAACAACAAAGCTGCGGCCAGCGTGGAATGCACCGTGTAGTATAGTGCTGCTGCTGCAGCTTCTGGCGTGAACAGGGCCACAGCTGTGAGCAGCGTGCCCATTGATGTGATTGCACCATAGGCGATGAGGCGGCCAATATCACGCGCACCTAAAACACCCACAGCCCCTGCGCCAAGGGTAAGGAGGGCCGCAGGCAGCAACCAGTCTCCACCCAAACCTGCAGCGGCGTCCACCTCTGGACCAAAGACCAGAGTGTAAAACCGCAGGATGGCGTAGGCTCCGACTTTGGTCATGATGGCGAAAAGTGCAGCAACGGGCGCAGGCGCATAGGCATAAGAGGCGGGCAGCCAGAAATGCAAAGGCAGCAGTGCAGCTTTAATGGCGAACACCAGCAATAGCATGATGGCGCCGACCCGGATCAACGCGGTATTATCAGGTGATAGTTCCACAACCTTTACCGCAAGGTCTGCCATGTTCAACGTGCCTGTGACGGAGTAAATTGTACCCAAGGCAAAAAGAAACAGGGTAGATCCCAGAAGGTTATAAACCACGTATTGGACGCCAGCCTGAAAGCGCTTTGTGCCGCCGCCGTGGATCATCAGGCCATATGAGGCGATCAACAGGACTTCAAAGAAGACAAACAGATTGAAGGCATCGCCGGTTAAAAACGCGCCTTGAATGCCCATCAGCTGGAATTGGAATAAGGCATGGAAGTTTTTCCCACGCGCGTCCCAGCCCGATCCAATCGCATAAAGGTTTACAATCAGGCCCAGAACGGCTGTCAGCACAATCATCATCGCGGATAGGCGGTCCAGCACCAGAACGATTCCAAAGGGCGCTTGCCAGTCGCCCAATTCATATACCTGTACAGTGCCATCTGCAGCTTGCCAGCCTAAGGCGAGGGTGAAAATCACCATCAACACAGACGCTGCAACAGAGAATACACGGGTCAGGTCCATATGGTGCCGGGTCACCATCGTGATAAAGGGCGCCGCCAGTGCGGGAAGCACCACGGGCGCAATCAGCAGGTGGTTCATGCGTCGTCTCCTGCTGTTTGCTCTTCAGTCATATTGATCTTATCCGTTTTGGACGAGAGGTAAGAGGCGAGCGCGATCATCACCACAACCGCAGTCATGCCAAAGGAAATCACAATCGCTGTCAGAACCAGCGCCTGGGGCAGCGGATCCGTATAGGCAACCTCTTTGTATTTATTCAGAACCGGTGGTGCGCCAACAGCCAGACGACCAGTGGCGAACAGGAACACGTTTACCGCATAAGACAGCAGTGACAGTCCCAAAATAACCGGGAAGGTCCGCTGGCGTAGGATGAGATAGATACCTGCTGCGGTCAGGATGCCAACGGCAGATGCAACGAGAAGCTCCATCGATCAGGCCTCCTTTGTGGGTTCAGCGGCGTCATCGCGCGCGGGGTTTATATCCATCGGGTGTTCACTGGTGATTCCCGGTTGCCAGGCAAAACGCGCAAGGCTTTCCAGCGCCAGCAAAACCGCGCCGACCACAGCAAGGAAGACACCAAGATCAAACAGGGCTGCCGTGGCCCATTCAAACTCTTCAAGTGGGGCCCAGTGGATATACCCAAAGGCTGAGGTGAGGAACGGTTTGTCATTAAACCAAGCCCCCATACCTGTCGCTGCAGCGATCAAAACGCCTGATCCGATAATGGCATGGTACTGAATTTTTTGACGTTCAGTCGCCCAACCAAAGCCAGACGCCATATATTGCATGATGATTGCAATGGCTGCGATCAGGCCCGCGATAAAGCCACCTCCGGGCAGGTTGTGACCGCGGAAGAAGATATAGGCTGCAACCAAAAGTGCCACAGGCATCATTACACGGGTTGCCACTACCATCATCAAAGGATGTGCGTCACCATCCTGTGGAAGATCTGGTTTGCGCGTCAAAAGATAGCCACGAATGCGCGACCTGCTCAATACGGCTTCGGTCAGGGCAAAGATTACCATGGCTGCAATGCCCAGAACGATGATTTCACCAAAGGTGTCAAACCCGCGGAAATCGACCAAAATCACGTTTACCACATTGGTGCCGCCGCCGCCTTTGTACGAATTGGCGAGATGGAAGCCTGAAATGGTTTCCGCAGCGAAATCACGCGTCATGAGGGCATAGATCAACCCTCCGACACCCAGACCGGCGACGCTTGCGATGATACCATCGCGGATGCGTGTGCTTGCTGGGCTGTCTATTGGTGTGTCTTTTGGCATGAAGTTCAGTGACAGCAGCAACAGGATGATTGTCACCACTTCGACCGAGATTTGCGTAAGCGCCAGATCGGGTGCTGAGAAATAGTTGAAGCCGAGCGATACAATCAGACCCACAACGCCGATCAGGACCAGCGCAATCAGACGTTTGCGATGATGTTGCATGATAAAGACAACAGCAACGACCAGCGCAATCCAGCCTAGAACTGGTAGGATACCAACTGATTGCACCGAACGGGTTGCTTCAGACAAAGTACCGGTTGCAAAGGCCATATAGCTGATACCGACGGTAAACAGCACCATGATCAGCCCGTAACGGGTTATGGAACCGTTATGCAGGCCTGCTGTGATACGATCTGCGGTAACTGTTACGGCCGCGATTAGGCGATCGAACAGCACCTTGGCCTCAGGGCGGGGCAGAGCATTCCAGATTGCTTCAAGCTGACGATGGAAGGCCAAAAGGATCATCCCGCCGACCACTGCAATCATGGACATATACAATGCTGGGTTCAATCCATGCCACAATTTCAGATAGACTTTTGGATGGTCACCCGTCACTGCATCAGCGGCTGCCTGTACAACCGGGCCAACCAGTTTGCCCGAGAACAAACCGATCACGACCACCAGAATGACCAGAAACGCCGGTGCGGCCCACATGCCAAATCCAGGATCATGAGGTTTTGCAGGATAATCATCCCGTTTTGCACCGAAAAACACATGCGCAATGTACCGGAACGAGTACGCAGCAGAGAACAAAGCTGCGAGGGTTGCGAGAACTGGGATCACATAGGGGCTGTTCAACCAATAGGTATGCGTGGTCTCTTCCAGCATCATTTCTTTTGAAATGAAGCCATTAAGAGGAGGAATCCCGGCCATGGACAGTGATGCGACCAAGGCAATGGTAAAGGTCACAGGCATCAAATGACGTAAGCCGCCAAGACGTTTGATGTCGCGTGTGTGTGCCTCATGGTCAACAATACCCGCTGACATAAAGAGCGCGGCTTTAAACGTGGCATGGTTGATGATGTGAAAGACAGCACCGACGGCCGCAGCCTTGGTGCCAAATCCCAAAAGCATCGTGATCAGACCCAGATGCGACACCGTGGAAAAGGCCAAAAGCGCTTTTAGATCATCTTTGAACAGGGCAATCACCGCACCAATGACCATAGTGACAAGGCCTGCGGTGGTGACGATGTAAAACCATTCTGGTGTCCCTGCCAAAACAGGCCACATGCGCGCCATCAGAAAAATGCCCGCTTTTACCATTGTGGCTGAGTGTAGATAGGCAGAAACCGGCGTCGGAGCTGCCATCGCATGGGGAAGCCAGAAGTGGAATGGGAACTGTGCAGATTTGGTAAAGCAGCCCAACAGGATCAAAATAAGCGCGGGCAGATAAAGCGGTGAAGCTTGGATCAGCTCTTTATTCTGCAAGATGACTGTCAGATCATAAGAGCCTGCGATATTGCCAAGGATCAACATCCCCCCAATCATCGCCAGACCACCCATGCCTGTTACTGTCAGAGCCATACGAGCGCCTTGACGCCCGGCAGGCAGGTGTTTCCAATACCCAATCAGCAAGAAGGAGCTCAGCGAAGTGAGTTCCCAGAAAATCAATAGCAACAGGATATTGTCGGATGTGACGATGCCGACCATGGCACCTTGGAACAGCAATAGATAGGTGTAGAACTGCCCCATAGGGTCTTGCCGTGACAAGTAAAACCGGGCGTAGAGGATGATCAAAAGACCGATGCCAAGGATCAAGGTGGCAAAAAGAAAGCCTAAGCCATCCAGAAAGAAATTGGCATTCAAACCAAGTCCCGGCAGCCAATCAAAGCGCGCTTGAATGGTTTCGCCGCGCAGAATGGCTGGGGCGTGCAACATAAGGCCAATGAAGGCCAACAACGTGGTGAACCCGGCTGCCGAAGAGGACGCATTGCGTCCAGCTCGGATCAAAAGGGCAGGGAAAACGGCACCCAAAAAGGGTAAAGCCGCGATCAGGAACAGCGACACTTGCGGACATCTCCTGGTTGGCTAGTAAAATTTACAGATAACTAGTCTTTTTTCACAGCCTGTGCCAGTGTTTCAGATCTGCCAGAAAATAAAATTACCGTTTGATGCGCTGATTTGCCACGATATGAAAAACGAGCCTTGCTGCCTGACGGAAGTTAACGAGAACTTGATCAACCTAGAGCCTGAAACAGGCTGGCATAAGATGATCCATCGCACCAAATTGGCTACATGTAATCTGTTACATTTGTTGGAGCCAAATATGAGCACCTCTACTTTGCGCCGTCCTCATTTAAACAGACGTCGTTTACTGTTGGTCGGGCTTGGTATCGGCGGAGCCGTGGCGGTGGGGCGATGGCGGTATTTAACCGCGCCAGAGCACCTCAATGCTAAGCTTTCCGTTCAAGAAACCCATACGCGCCAAAAAACCGGTGAAATCACATTGGTTGATATACGAACACCCCGTGAATGGGCGGCGACAGGCATCGCAGAAGGGGCGCATCCGATCGATATGCGGCGCGATGATTTCGTTGAAGCGCTTCAGGGTGTTGTTGGTGAAAATCGCTCTGCACCGATTGCGCTTATTTGTGCACGCGGTGTCCGCTCTGCGCGTATGACGATACGTCTCTCTGAGGCAGGATTTAACAATATTATTGATGTGCCCGAAGGCATGTTGGGATCAAAGGCAGGACCAGGATGGATCAATTCAAATTTGCCAGTGGTGCGTTAACGTTCACCTCTGTTTTAGGGTTTTCAATTGCGTTCGGGGGGACTGCAGCTGATGCAGCCTGTGATGACGCAGGTATATGCACATTTGAGGATGGAGGAAGCTACCACATACGTACACCAGATACTGCAGAAGGTGAGACGATTCCCGCAGTGGTCTTTTTGCATGGATTTGGCAGTTCAGGCGAGGGCACCTTAAGAATGAGAGGGACCGTAAAAGCACTGCAAGACCGTGGTTATGCCGTGATTGCACCTGATGGAGCCCGCCGCGCAGATGGACGTCGCAGCTGGAACTTTTTCCCCGGGTGGGACGGGCGTGATGAGACCGCGTTTTTGCAATCTGTTGTTGATGATGCCAAAGAACGCTTTGATGTTGATCCAGAGCGTGTTGTTTTAGCTGGGTTTTCCGCAGGTGGCTTTATGGTCAATTATCTTGCCTGTGAAACACCGGATATGTTCGCGGCTTATGCCCCTGTGGCGGGTGGTTTTTGGCGGCCTCAGCCAAGTGAATGTAATGGACCGATTCGCCTGCATCATACACATGGTTGGAGCGATACCGTTGTCCCCCTAGAAGGACGCTACCTGCGCAATGGTACCTTTCAGCAAGGTGATATCTATGCAGGACTAGAAGTATGGCGTGACGCATTAGGATGCGAAACCCATGCGCCTTCTCGCGTGTGGTCTGAAGATAAAGATCATGTACGTCAATGGAGCTGCGGCGACAATTCAGAGATCCGGTTCACTCTGCATCCAGGTGGTCATGCAATTCCGCAGGGTTGGGCAGATAAAATGGTGGATTGGTTTGAATACGCGCAGCCATCACAATAGCTGCGCTCTCTTGATCTTGTCTTATTCAGCCGGTGTCTGAGCTTTTCCTTCCAGATACCGGCGCATCTGAAGGCGATAACTGCGGGCAGCCTGTGTGATCTGAGGCTCAACAAAGTGATCATGCGTGCCCATCCAGCGGTGAATACGATCGCGAATTGTCATACCGGATAGCGCAGAGAGTGGAACTGCAAGTAAGAGCGATACGGCAATTGGCACCAGCCAGATGGAAATTACGCCAGCGATAATTCCGACCCAAAGTGCAGCGCCGCTAAGTGTTTCCAAAATATGGACCTGTAAAATCGTGCGCAGGCTATAAGATCCACCATCGCGAGCCTGAGGAGACCATCCTTTTTGCAGTCCAAGCAAAGTCCGTAGCACGGCAATCATCTGTTGAACCATTAAGATGGGCGCATAGAGCACCGCGAGAATGACCTCTGACAGCATGGAAACTAGAAATTGCCCTGCGCCCCCGTATTCGCGGAACTGCCGTCCTGTCAGCGGAAGCGCCAGAACTGATAGCATTTTGGGTGCCAGAAGCATTGCATAAATCAGTAAGATAACCAGCACATGACGTGGTTCTGTCATGTCAGGCCAAGAGGGCATTGTCGGGTTTTTCTCTGAGAAATAGGTCAAGACAGAGGCGTCTTCACCGCGACCGATCAGGGCCCAGATCACCAAGAGTGCAAACCAGATCGGAGCCATCAGATAGCCAATTGCTCCATGGAGTAGATGAAAGCGAGAGATCGCACGAAAACCACGGGCATTTAGCAGCTTGATGTGTTGCAGGTTCCCCTGACACCAGCGACGATCCCTTTGGATGTGATCAATAAGCGTTTGCGGTGTCTCTTCATAAGACCCTTTGATCCGCGGCAGAAAACGCACGCTCCACCCAGCGCGACGCAACAGGCCCGCTTCGACGAAATCATGGCTCATGATCACTTGTTTCTTGCCGCGTAGATCGCGCAAATGTGGCAGGCCAGCACATGCGGCAAAAGCACGTGTGCGCATGATCGCATTGTGCCCCCAATAGTTCCCTTCATGGCCGGCCCATCTGGCCAGACCTTCGGCCAGTGCCAGACCATAAACAGTATTGGCGAATTGCTGCATGCGACCAAAAACAGACTGTGCACCGATAAGTTGCGGATAACTTTGGATTAGTCCCGCGGCAGGATCGCGTGCCAGTGCATCAGCTAGGCGGCCAATGGCCTGACCGGTCATCAAACTGTCTGCATCAAGGACCAGCATCGCATCGTATGCGCCCCCCCAGCGTGTGACCCAATCATGAATATTGCCAACCTTACGGTCAGTATTTTCAACGCGGCGGCGATAGTAGAGCGCGCTGCCCGCTGGCAACATCGCGCGCAAAGCGATTACGCTTTGTTCTTCTTGTACCGCAAGCTCTTCGTCACGGGTATCCGAGAGGATAAACATGTCGTAGCTATGCGCGCATTCGCGAGAGCTGAGCTCTTCTAGCATAGACTGCGCATTGCCAAGCACATACCAGGGCACTTCGTTATAAACGGGAACCAAAAGCGCCACGCGCATTGGCGCGCCTTCAATTTCGCCTGTGGTTTGTTCACGTCGTGATAGCGAATAAAGGCCTAGAAGCACGGTTGAAACGCTGAAGCAAATCCAAAAGAAATTGAAAATGATCAAGGCAAGCAGCACAGTCTCTAGCCAAGTTACCCCACCATCTGCAAACCATCCCTGCATAACCCAGCCCAAAGCGGCGGTTGCCAGCATTGCTGGAGAAAAGGTCACAATTCGCCAAAGCGCGGCATGGCGCGCTTCTTTGGTTTTGGGTGCGTCTTCGTCTTCAAAGGGCCGTGCAAAATCCTGTGCAGGCATGTCCAACGGAAACTGTGACGGCATCAAGGGAGATGGCTTGGCAACAGAGGTCATGTCGTCCACCGATACAACCAAACCTCTGATGCGGCGGCACCATCTTTGCGCAGCTGTGCACGCAATTCGATATGATCCTGTTCACCAGGATCAAATGAGAAGGCAAGACGCAAACCACCCGTTTCTGGGTTGCGCTGTAACACGCCATCCGTGGTTTCCACATGTGGAGAGGAGATATGGATATCGAGAATACCCTCTCCTTCTTCACCGTCGACGAAATCAGCAAAGAGCGGGCTTGCCTCAAAGTCGACAATCATTAAGCGCCCGGGATCACCGAAAATCTTTTCACCAGAGGCAGTGTTGAGCACCCGTGGCAGCACCATGTCTGGCTCTTCACCCCACGTCAGACGATAAGACAATTTGATTTCGCTTCCTGCTGCAAAAGGCTCTCGAGGACGCCAGTAGGCTACGATATTATCGTAGATTTCTTTGTCAGCGGGGATTTCTACCAATGTTACGGCACCTTTGCCCCAATCACCTAACGGTTCAACCCACAGGCTGGGGCGCCGGTGGTAATGGGCTTCAAGGTCTGCAAAGTCTGACAGATCGCGCGAGCGCTGCATGAGGCCAAACCCTTGTGGGTTTTCATCTACAAAAGATGATATTTGCAGATGTTTTGGATTTGCCAGAGGACGCCAGAGAATTTCACCATTGCCGTTTTTAACCAATAGCCCTTCGCTGTCGTGAACGGCAGGGCGGAAATCATCAAAAAGGTGGCGGTTGGTATCATCATAAAGGAACATGGATGTCAGCGGACCCAGCCCAACATGCGGCAATTCGGTACGGGCAAAAAGCGTGGCCTCCACATCCATTACACAGTTCGTTCCAGGGGTGATGTTAAATCTGTAAGCACCTGATAAGGAGGGAGAATCCATCAATGCATGGACTACCATGTTTTTCTGGTCGGGGGCCGGGGCTTCTAGCCAGAAATCCGTGAATTCTGGGAACTCCTCGCCTTCGGCGTCCCCTGTTTTGAGGGCAAGACCACGTGCTGACAAACCGTAAGCATGCTCTGCGCCGATTGCACGGAAATAGCTCGCGCCTTGAAAGACACAGAATTCGTTCTTTTTGTCTGGCGCGTTGAACTGTGTTCTGAGACGAATGCCGGAATAGCCCAGATTGCCCTCTGTGCTCAGATCTGGTGCCCGTTTGTGCGCTTCAAACAGGTTGATGTTAAAGGGCTGATGTTCAATGTGGCCATCCGTTACGCTGTAGACTTGAACTGCGCGTGGGAAGTAAAGGCCCGGCAAAAAGAAATCGATGTTGTAGCTACGGTCCGTATCGGCCCACAATGCGTCTGTTGTGCGGAACCAACGCGCCTTGTAATCATCATACGATTGATTCAGCCAATCTTCAGGTACGCTGGGACGATGTGAGAATGTTTTTGTGGCCAGGATGCGTGCACGCTCGATCACATCCGCATGGCGAAATGGTGTTGTCGAGGGGGCATTGGTAGACGCAGAGACGGGCAGCGCAATCAAGCTTGTCGTACCAAGCGCCATTGAGAGGAAAGAGCGGCGAGTGAGACGGCTCATTTCTTGCTTCTCCAAGGTTGGGATTTGAACCAGCCAGCGCCATAAGCGCAAGCAATAATCAGGGCAAAGCCCACAAGGTTTGCAAAAGCAACCGTCAGCACTGCGCGATCTGTGTGATCCAGTGCAAAACCGATCAGACGTGCTAAGGCCATAGAGAACACAAAGACCGCCAGAGACTGTTGGCCCACCTTTGTAAGGATCGCGAGAAGAACACCCCATATCCGCGCCAGGACGCCGGTTCCGTTGGCAATCAGGCGTTTTCCCCCTTCACCCGCGACAACCCAACCCAGATAGGCAAGTGCAAGGAAGTGAACATATCGCAACAAGCCAAAGTCTGTTTTCTCACGCCATTGAGATGTCATCTCGTAGGTCGGGCGAATGATCTCACCCAGATCCGGACTCGCAGCTTTGACCCAAAGGTAGACTTTCCACGATCCAAAGGGGGCGCCGATCACCAGGAATGCGACAGAGGCGGCGATCAACAGTTTTGAAACCGGAGGTTTGGGCAGCCAGCCTTTCATAAAGGCAAATCCGGTAAAGAAGAGCAGCTGCCAGCCGAAGGGGTTAAAGAACCACTCACGCTCTGACCAAGGTTCGGCGCCCAGGCTCACACCGTTTGGACCAAGGCCTATGATGTAAGGGTTCGCACTGAGCCAAACCGCAATCGAGAAAGCACCGACAGCCCAAAGGTTAATTTTCTCTAGTCCCATCATGATGGGCATCAGCGCGAGGACGACCAGATACATCGGCAAGATGTCGAAGTAATTCGGCACATAGCTAAGCGTGAACAGACCAACAAGTTGAGGAGCGGGATCGTTGAAGAAAGGTAGTAAGTTCAGCGAGCCGATATAGCTTTTTTCAAAGTTCCCATAGGTGTCCAATGCAGCCATGCAGACTGCGATAAACACAAAAAGACCGATATGTGCCCAGAAGACCTGCCAGCATCTAAATGCAACCCGTGCAGTGCCTAGCCACCAACCACGCCGGGCAAAAGAGCCACCAAATGCAATCGCAGAGGCCATGCCTGAGCAGAAAACAAAGATCTCAGTTGCGTCTGAAAATCCGAAACGTGCAGGAATCCAACCCGTCCAGCGATTGCCAGGAATATGGGCGATCAGGATGATGAACATCGCGATGCCACGGTAGAAATCCAGACGTGGGTCGCGCGGACGCGGTGTTGGCGCAGCCTGTTGGTTTGCAGGCTCGCTTGCATCAGGGGTGCGCGCAGTCGTAAGGGGCGTAATGGTTGCCATCGGTCGGTGTCAGTCTTCCTGTGTCGTCTTTATTATTCAGCTGGAACGCTTTGACCGTTCTCTGGATTGCGGGCTTCTGCGATCAGAGCGCGACGTGCAAGTGCATAATTGTCTTCACCGCCGTCACGTTTGGCGCGACGATCGTCCAAAATGGTTTCAACAGTGTCAAAATCACCAGCCCGAAGACCTGCATCGATTGTCATTCTTTCAAAAACATCGCGTTGGGCATGGCTGCCCCCTGCCAGCTGCATTGAACTGCGTGCGGCGTGCAGGCGTGAGAAAGCAGTCGCGTAATCACCATCACCAAAAGCTTCAAGGCCAAGCGCGGCATCACAACCTGGCGTGGCCATGCGATCGTGCGCTTCGTTTGACCGGTTTTTTGCATCTTGTTGAATGCGTGAAATCATTCGCTTTGTTGCGGTTTTCTGATCACGCCCTGCAAGCGCAAGAAGATAGTGCAAATCAGCAAAGATCAGGCAGCCATCTTCAGTACGATTGGCGCAAAGCTCTGACAATTCTTCCCAACGATTGCCAACCGATACACCTTCAAGTTCCAGACGCATCAAAAGAGAAGTTGCGTTTGAAATGTCGCGGTAATCATCTGTTTTATCTTTACGAACCTCGGTGTCATACAGTTCCATCACTTGATCAATTTGACCAAGATCCAGATGCATCAGGGCTTTGTGCCACCATACGTGATAACGGAAGTTGTTACAGTGCGCCCAAGCTTCCTCTCGCCCAGTCAACCATTCCAATCCGCCTTTGGCATTGCCTGTCATATCATGAACATGAGCAATCGCATGAAGGCCCCATGCATCGTTCGGCGCCATCCAGAGGGCCTGTTTTCCCGCGATTTCCGCCTTGTCATAGGATCCGGTTTCTTCCAGTGCAAAGGCATGGCAGCCTAAGAGATAGCCGCGTCCTGCATGATCCGGAGCATAGGCGGGCATTACGCGTTCAACAGAGGCACGCATACCGTGAGCATCCCCCATGATAAAGCGGATACCGTGGCTGAGTTTCATTGCCAGTGTATCGCAAGGGTCCACTGCAAGGATCTGCTCCATATGCATGATGGCCTCTGAGGGGCGCCCCTGCATCCATGATTCCAGCGCGTCCACATATTTACGTTCGCGTGGCAACGCAGCTTGATAGCCTGCTTTCGCAGCTTTTAACGCGTCTTGTGCCATGGGGAGCAACTCAGAGCGGCCCAACATTAAAAGTGACAGACCTTTAATGGCTTGTGCGTGGGCAAAATCTGGGGCTGCGGTCAGCACTGCTCCTAAGTGTTCTGCTGCACTTGCACCATGGGCGAGTACCGCCATCTGGACCGCGTTCCAGTCCGTCACGACGGAGGCAGACGTGAGGCTGGTTTCTTGTCCAAAGATGTCTTGGGTCATGTCGTGAAAATCCTTGCAGTCTGAAACATCAGTTACGTTCTATACCAGATTAGAGGAAGCCGGTTCATCGGGCGACGCCTGCTCTCGCTTTGGTGATGGCATGTGTGTGTTTTGGAGCCTATGTTGCCGAAAGGGTCAACCAAGCAGGTGTAAAAGTGCGAATTTGTACCGTTTTTTGCCTGATTTTCGTTCTAATCCAGCATCATCTAGCTTTTTTTGTAACAATGGTGGAATGGTGCTTAACGCCAAGTTTAAAATTTTGGCGTTTTTGTGCGCAATCGTTCAAGTATCTGAGCGGTATCCTGCCCGAAGTGTGGAGGTGCGCTACGATAAGTCACTGGTGTTCTGGAGAATTTCAACGGATTGCCAATGAGCTCTACAGCACCTGCTTTGCTGTCCATACTGATTTTCATCTCTCTGGCTTGCGCCTGATCTGAGCCAAAGACCTGATCCAAGGTTTGTACAGGGCCTGCGGGCACTTTGCGGGCTTCCAAGCCTGCGATTACATCCGCTGTTTGAAATCCTTTAACAACTGGAATCAAAATATCATCTAGCGCTGTGCGATGTTCCAGTCGGGCAGGGTTTGTCGCAAAACGTGGATCTTGTGCAAGACCTGTAAGCCCCACAAATTCTAAGAAACGCTGGAATTGGCTGTCATTCCCAACCGCAAGAATGACGTGGCCATCTGCAGTTTCATAGACACCATATGGCATGATATTGGGATGACCGTTGCCGCGTCGTGTTGGCAGAGTTTTTGAGGTAAGGTAATTGACACCTTCATTGATCAACCATGCGATTTGGCTGTCAACAAGTGCAAGTTCCACCCACTGGCCTTCACCAGTTTCATGACGATGATTTAGGGCGGCGAGAATCCCAACGCAGGCATACATGCCGCACATGACATCAGCGATGCCGACGCCCACCTTCATCGGTGCACCCTCAGGCTCGCCGGTCAGGGACATGATCCCGCCATAACCTTGCGCCATCAGATCATAGCCTGGTTTTGCCGCATTCGGGCCTGTTTGGCCGTATCCTGAAATCGAACAGTAAATCAGGGCAGGGGCGTCAGATTTAAGGCTTTCATAATCCAGACCATATTTAGCCAGACCACCGGGTTTGAAGTTTTCGATCAACACATCTGCCTGTGCAGCCAGGGCTTTGATCTGGGCTTGGCCCTCTTCGGTTGCAATATCGATGGCCACGGACAGCTTGTTGCGATTTGCACACATGAAATACGCGCTCAGATCGGTTGGGTTGCCATCTGCATCCGTCACATAAGGAGGCCCCCATTGGCGCGTGTCGTCACCGCCGGACTTTGGGTTTTCAATCTTGATGACTTCTGCGCCCAAATCACCAAGCAATTGCGTACAGGTCGGACCTGCGAGTATGCGTGAAAGATCAAGAACTTTGAGACCGGTGAGCGCGCCTTTTGGGAAAAGATTAGATGCGACCATCATAGCCCCCGCGTTCGATTTCAGCGGCGATGACTGTGAACCTGTCCGAGGCTTGTGCCTCTTCCAATGCTACGCGTAACTCTGCGCGGTTTTTTACGGTGAAGCCATTCCCACCAAAAGCGCGTCCCATGGCCGCAAAATCATGATGAGCAAAGTCAACACCAGCATTCGTTAATTGGCGTTGGCGTTGTTTGAGTTCGATCAATGCAAGCGAGGCATCGACAAAGACAAGAAAGATTGGTGCAATTTCAAGTTCGCGTGCAGTGGCAAGCTCACCTGCAACCATCAAAAAACCTGCATCGCCGGAAAAGCTTATCACCTGGCGATCAGGCTGCGCAAGTTTGCGCCCCATCGCCAGTGGGACAGCGCAGCCCATCGTGCACAGGCCTGAGGATTGGATCAATGCGCGCGGCTCTGAGCAAGACCACATCTGTGACAATAAAATGCGATGTGCACCGCTGTCTGCGCTCGCCAGTGTGGTCTCAGGCAACACGGCCCGTGCTTCGGCAATAACACCCGCAGGTCCCCATTCATCCGTGTCGGGGAAGGCCAGCTTCAGGGCGCTTTTTGTCTTTGCAATTTCGCCACCAGCCCATGTATCGCCTGCGGTTTGGTCTTCGCTGAGCGCTGTGAGACTGTGAGAAAGTGACGCAATAATATTGATACCTGCCTGATGCATGTAGTGCGTGTTGGCTTCAGGGGAGATGTCAATCACCCGCTGTTGTGTCACGTCCCATGCGTTGCGCCAACCTGTGCGCATTTCAATGGGATCATAGCCTAATGTCAAAATGAGATCCGAAGCTTCGATGAGAGGCAAAAGGTGACGATCAGCCAGAGGGGATAATCCTGCGCCACCAAGGCAAAGAGGATGGTCTTCTGGCAAAATTCCCTTGGCTTTGTAGGTTGTAACAAAGGGAATTTGAAAGGTTTCAAGAAAGCACGTTAACGCAGGGCCGGTGTTTTCCTGCAAAGCATCGAGACCGACCACGGCGATGGGGCGTTTGGATTCGGATAACCACAAACGCGCCTGCGCCAAAGCCTCGCCTGCAGGGGCTGTCGCACTTGCAGGCGCGCGGCGGATGTTGCGTTCTGTTGCAGGTGTCTCTGCTACCGAGATCGGTACGTCAATGTGAACGGGGCCCTGTCGCGCTTCGGATGCGATGGATACTGCTTTGTCCGCGATTACCTCTGCCGCACCGGCATCCAGCCTAAAGGACGCTTTGGTGATGGGCCGAAAGACCGCTTGTTGGTCCAAAACCTGATGCGTGTATGTCTCTGCTTCATCCGCATCAACACAGCCTGTAAGCACCAGCATTGGTACGCGATCTTGATGTGCATTGGCGACAACGTTGACACCATTCAATGCACCGGGCCCGAGTGTTGCGACAAGAATAGCTGGCGCGCCATCTGCGTGGTAAACGCCTTCACCCATGAAGCCTGCGCAGTTTTCGTGCTTGGCCAAATGGAATGTGATGCCTGCTTTTTCCAATGCATCGACAAGCGTTAGCACCTCCCCTCCAGGCATCCCAAAAGCGTGGCGACATCCTGCATCAAATAGGCGACGTGCCAAAACATCAGCGGCGCGTAGGGAAGTTGTCATGGGAAGGATCCATTCTGATAGTGAACTATGTGTTGCAGATTGCGCGCTGTCGCGCGCGACGCAAGAGGGGTCACACCTCTGTGAAAAGCATTACTGGCACAGGGAACTAAGTGAAGTACATTGAATGAAACTTAGTTCAAGCTCTCTGAAGCAATTGCGTCAAAGATTTGATCAAGTTCTGCAGCAATTTCCTGCAAGACCTCTCCCCCCTGACCAAAATAGGGCCCGAAAACATGGCTTGGTTGTTTGTAAGAGAGTGATGCTGTGCCATCTTTGTTTTCTGTGACGTAAAATCGAATGGGGGCCTCAATCATAGCTGCAGTTGATGTGTAAAGCACGCGTACAGCGAAGTCATTGTTAAATACACCAATTACACGATTGCCTGGAATAGTAATGCCGCGCGCAGCAGCTGCTTGGGTTGGGCCTGCCTGCGTCACAACGATCAGGCCATTTGATTTTACGGCCTTTTTTAGATCGTCAAGAAGCGCCTCATAGCTTTTTACCGTTCCATGACTGCGCCATCCTTCCCGCGCGGAGAGCGTATGATCAGCCTGTGCAAGGGGCGGCAATGAGAAGAACGTTAAAGAAGAGAGGAGTAGAATGACGAAACAGCGCATGAGATTTACCTTTGATGATACGCATCTTTTAGCGGCATCGGTTTGTAATTAATGTCACGTTGTTGTGGGGGCGAGCGTAAAATTGCATTTTACGTGTATTTCTGAACGCGGATTGCGCAAAAACAATCTCCACCTCTTGCAGCTCATTTTACCCGACACTAAGACTTGAGTAACTCTCACGCGTCTATACTGGCGATTACAAGTGATAAAAGGCAGGTCCAAATGATTGATCCCCGCGAAACCTATATGAACACCCTGGTGCCAATGGTTGTTGAGCAGACCAGCCGGGGCGAACGGGCTTATGATATCTTCTCGCGCTTGCTGAAAGAGCGCATCGTCTTTGTGAACGGGCCGATTCACAGTGGCATGAGCCAATTGGTCGTCGCACAGCTTTTGCATCTTGAAGCGGAAAACCCGACCAAAGAGATCAGCATGTATGTGAACTCACCCGGTGGTGAGGTGACGGCGGGTCTGTCGATCTACGATACAATGCAATATATCAAACCCAAAGTCTCCACGCTGATTTGCGGTATGGCGGCGTCGATGGGGTCAGTGATTGCCATCGGTGGCGAAAAGGGGATGCGTTTCTCGCTACCCAATTCTGAAGTCATGGTGCATCAGCCTTCTGGTGGAGCGCAAGGCATGGCTGCTGATATGTTGATTTCGGCGCGCCACATCGAACGCACACGCGAACGTATGTATCAGCTTTACATGCAGCATTCCGGGCAGGATTATGAAACGGTTCAAAAGGCGATGGATCGTGACACCTGGATGACCCCCGAAGAAGCAAAAGAATGGGGACATCTGGATGAGATTGTTGAAAACCGTGCAAAAGACGATGAAGAATAAAGCATAACTTTAAGTTTTGCTTCCGGTGTGTGCTGGCGGGTACAGCACACACTTTTGAGATTGTGGCGGCTGGCACACTGGCCTAAGCTGTTTTGAAGACCAAACGTCGTTTGACGTTTTGACTGTGTGGACTGAAAGGTAGACCATGGCATCGAATTCAGGTGGTGACAGCAAAAACACCCTCTATTGCAGCTTTTGCGGCAAGAGCCAGCATGAGGTGCGCAAGCTGATTGCTGGTCCAACCGTGTTCATCTGTGACGAATGCGTTGAACTGTGTATGGATATCATCCGGGAAGAGACGAAGGCCTCTGGTCTGAAATCCACGGATGGGGTTCCAACACCAAAAGACATTTGCGAAGTGCTGGATGACTATGTCATCGGTCAGGCAACCGCAAAACGTGTTTTGTCAGTTGCGGTCCACAATCACTACAAACGTCTTGATCACGCGCAAAAAGCAGGGACAGAGCTGGAGTTGGCTAAATCCAATATCCTGCTCATTGGCCCAACGGGTTGCGGTAAAACACTGCTTGCCCAGACACTTGCACGTATTCTGGATGTGCCATTTACCATGGCAGATGCAACGACGCTGACCGAAGCAGGTTATGTGGGCGAGGACGTTGAAAACATTATCCTCAAACTTCTACAGGCCTCTGAATATAACGTTGAACGGGCACAGCGCGGTATCGTTTATATCGACGAAGTTGATAAAATAACCCGGAAATCTGAAAACCCATCCATCACCCGCGATGTGTCGGGCGAAGGCGTGCAACAGGCGCTTTTGAAATTGATGGAGGGCACTGTAGCCTCGGTTCCTCCCCAAGGTGGTCGCAAGCATCCGCAGCAGGAATTCCTGCAGGTAGATACAACCAATATCTTGTTTATCTGTGGCGGCGCATTTGCCGGTCTCGATAAGATCATTGCACAACGTGGCAAAGGATCCGCGATGGGCTTTGGTGCAGATGTGCGCAACAATGATGACCGTGGCGTTGGTGATCTGTTTAAAGAGCTTGAACCTGAAGATCTGTTGAAGTTCGGTTTGATCCCGGAATTTGTTGGCCGTCTGCCTGTTTTGGCGACATTGGAAGATCTGGATGAAGATGCGCTGGTTATCATCCTGACACAACCAAAGAACGCGTTGATCAAACAATACCAACGCTTGTTTGAACTGGAAGACACCGAGCTGGATTTCACCCCTGAGGCCTTGCTGGCAATCGCCCAAAAAGCGATTGAACGCAAAACCGGTGCGCGTGGTCTACGCTCTATTCTTGAAGACATCCTGCTGGATACGATGTTTGATCTTCCAGGAATGGATAGCGTAACCAAAGTGGTGGTAAACGAGGAAGCCGTGAACTCTGACGCGCAGCCTTTGATGATCCATGCTGATGCGGAAAAAGAACCTGCCTCTGCGGGGTAAAATCTGAAAACTGGATTTTAAAAGGCCAAGGGAGTAAAATCTCTTGGCCTTTTTTGTATTCTCAATGCAGATTGAAAGGTGCACCCTAATTATTTGAGAAAGCTAAGGTATGACAATCAAGCGAATTAAGTCAGGGGGCGAATTCGAAGGGAAAATCGGGTATTGTCGTGCGGTCATTGCTGGTGGCTTTGTCCATGTCGCAGGCACGGTTGGGCAGGGGGACGATGTTGTGAGCCAATGTCGATCTGCGTTGGAGACCATTACAAGCGCATTGATCAAGGCTGGCAGTGACATGTCAAAAGTGGTTCGCGTGAATTACTATTTGCCGGATGCAACTGAATTTGAAGCTTGCTGGCCTATCCTGTCGGAAACCTTTGGGGCTAACCCTCCGGCTGCGACCATGATTGAATGTGGTTTGATCGATCCTAAGTATCGGATCGAGATCGAAGTCACCGCACTGGCTTAACTAATGGATGAAGGGATGGGGCGCTCAGTTTCTACGCCATTGTGATTTACGGCTCCATCTTGACGCCACCGCTCGTACAGGCGCACAAGATGTTCCAGCGTTTTGGGGTCATTCTGACGTAGTTGTGAAATCATAATACGCGCATCATCCACTAGATTGCACATGATCCCCCGGATTGATGCCTTCAACAGTTCTTCGTCCAAATCACCTTGGGCGATTCCAACAGCCAGGAATTCGTAGTAGTTCAAAAGTTGTTGTAAGGCGTCCGCACCAGTGTTCAGGATTTCTGCCCTTTCCGATGTCTCGGAAGATGCGATACGGGCGGCTTGCCATTGGTCTAGAGTAATGTCTTGATCAACGGGAAAGGCTATTTTTCGCGCTTTATTGGTCGTCTGGAAATATTCTGACAGCCGTGTTTCAAACAAGATTGTGATTGTGTGCTGTTTTTGCTGGGCTCGCCGATTTGCACGGTTGCTGAAGTAGAATGTAGCAATCGCTACAACCACGGCGAAGGCCGAAATTACTGTGCCAAACAAAGTAACTAGAATTTTGTAATCTTCGCTTGGCGCGTCGGGGATATGCTGCAATAGCGCCTGATATTCCCCTGTAATCACATGCAGGCTGAGAGCTGCAAATATTAGAATCACAAAAAGTGCCAGAAAAATACCAGCACCATACAGTGTTAAAATGAGTGTGTTTTCAAGAAATCTTTTCAAAACAGTTGGGTAGAGCCAAAATTATAATAGTTAGCCGTTTCCAAAACCTTCGAGTGCCATGCGAGAGATCTCCTTTTGTGTTGGAAGAAACCTACATCAGTTTTTCAGCTGTGGCAAATTTCTTCCTTCTGCTGTGCAGTTTGCTCTGCTGTTGTTAAGATGGGATTAAGCAACAGAACTGCAAGGTTTTGCTGGAATACAGGTCATATCATTTCTGTGTCTGGACCTTGCCGCAGAATTGGGTCATATCAAACATGAAATTTTCGGAGGAACCGATGGGCATCCTGAACACTCTTCTGCGCGCCGTGACTTGGTGGAACGGCTCAACCTTGAACACTGCTATCTTTACGTCTCGTCATGGCGAAAAAGTTGGTGAAGATGATCAGGGCAACCAGTTCTATCGCACTGCGGATGATAAAAAACGCTGGGTCATTTTTAACGGTGAAGCTGAGGCAAGCCGTGTGGGCCCTGAATGGCACGGCTGGTTACATCGGACTTTCGATGAACTGCCAACTGAAGCACCGCTCAAGCGCAAGGATTGGGAAAAGCCACATCAGGAAAACCTGACCGGTACAGCAATGGCCTATGCGCCTGCTGGCTCAATTCGCAGTGGTGGTGAACCCAAGGCACGCAGCGATTACGAAGCGTGGATGCCTGAATAATCCCAACCTTTATTGGCGGTAGAGATGTCTGAAAACACCACAGAAGTTCTTGTTGGTGGGGTTGTCCTTGCGGCAGCCCTTGGGTTTGCAATTTTTGCAGGGCAGGCTGCAGGCCTCTCTGGCAGCGGTGCAGACTATGATCTGAATGCATCCTTTCGCTCTATCGAAGGCATTGGTGTCGGTACTGATGTACGTTTGGCAGGTGTGAAAGTCGGTACTGTTTCGGAGGTTTCGCTCAACGCTGAAACGTTTAGAGCAGATGTTGAATTAAGCATGCAAAACGGGATCGAGATCCCTGACGACAGCGCGGCTGTGATCGCCTCCGAAGGCCTGTTGGGTGGAAATTTTGTTGAAATCGTCCCTGGGGGATCCCCTTACGCGCTGGCTGCTGGGGATGAGCTGCTGGATACACAAGGATCTGTAAGTCTGATCTCGTTGTTGCTGAAATTTGTCTCCGGTGGAGACGACGGGTGATCAAACGCAAGGTTTTAAGTTTTGCAGCAGCTTTGATTTCCAGTACGGTTTTCACCTCTTTTGCCACTGCACAAGAGAATGCGGCTCAGGGAAGCGCAGCTGTTTTGCGCGCATTAGATAAAGTCAGTGGCCGTGTAACGGACCTAGAGCTGCCTATTGGGGCCAGCGCACCGGTTTTAGGATTGCTGGTTACATTGGGAGATTGCCGCTATCCGGCAGATAACCCAACGGGCAATGCCTACGCTTATTTGGATATTCGCGATCCACAGGATGGGATACGGTATTTCGAAGGCTGGATGATTGCTACAAGTCCGGCACTGAATGCGCTCGATCACAACCGCTATGATATCTGGGTTCTGCGCTGTAGAACGTCCTGAGCGCGTGCCAGAGGTGGAGCGGTAAAGTCCGCCTGTCGTGAAAGTGCTTTACGTAACATATTCTTGTATTCGGCACGTGGGATTTCAACGCCTCCAAGACTTGCAAGATGTGTTGTGAGAAATTGTGTGTCGCACAAAAGAAAACCAGCACGATTGAGACGATCGATAAGATAGGCGAGCGCAATTTTTGAGGCGTTGCTGCGGCGCGAGAACATGCTTTCTCCAAAGAAGGCGCCGCCAAGTGACACCCCATATACACCGCCAATCAGCTGTTCATTATCCCAAACTTCAACAGAGTGGGCATAGCCAAGCTGAAAAAGATCATGATAGCGTGCGGTGATTTCCGCATTGATCCAAGTCTCGTCTCGGTCTGAGCAGCCCGCCACAACGCCAAGAAAATCCTGATTGATTGTGATTTGATAAGTCTCTTTGCGGATGATGCGCGCTAAGGATTTAGAGATGTGAAAACCATCCAGAGGCAAGATGCCCCGCAGTTTGGGATCAACCCAAAAAATTTCGGGATCATCACGACCTTCGGCCATTGGAAAAGCACCAATGGAATAAGCATGTAAAAGAAGGTCAGGCGTAAGCTGCATCTATGTCATCCAGCCAAAGAAAAGGCGCGCCTAGGCCAGGCGCGCCTCGGTCTATGCAGACTAACAGGTCTACATATTCTTTTCTAGCCAGCGCTCCAGCCAATGAATGTTGTAGTTACCAGAGTGAATATCAGGCTCTTGTAGCAGCGCGTCAAACAACGGCAGTGTCGTATCGATCCCATCCACGATCAACTCACCTAGGGCGCGATGCAGGCGCGAAAGCGCTTCTTTACGGTCGCGGCCGTGCACGATCAATTTACCGATCAGACTGTCATAGTACGGCGGGATCGAATAGCCATCATACAATGCAGAATCCATACGAACACCCAGACCACCTGGCGCATGGAAGGCAGTTACCTTTCCGGGGCAGGGGGCAAAGTTTGGCAGGCGCTCTGCATTGATACGGACTTCAATCGAATGTCCATTGATCTCTAACTCGTCTTGGGTAAAGGAGAGCGGCAAGCCTTCGGCCACGCGGATCTGCTCACGCACCAGATCAACACCAAAGATAGACTCTGTGACTGGATGCTCCACCTGCAGGCGGGTGTTCATTTCGATGAAATAGAATTCACCGTCTTCGTAGAGGAATTCGATTGTGCCTGCTCCGGCATACCCCATTTCCCCGATAGCATCGGCACAAATCTTACCGATTTTGGCACGTTCTTCAGGTGTGATGCAGGGGCCGGGAGCCTCTTCAAACACTTTTTGGTGGCGGCGTTGAAGCGAGCAATCGCGTTCACCCAGGTGCACGCCATTGCCTTGACCATCACCAAAAACCTGAATTTCGATATGACGGGGCTTCTGGAGGTATTTCTCCATATAGACTTCGTCATTGCCAAAAGCAGCTTTTGCTTCAGAGCGGGCAGTTGAAAAGGCAACTTCCAGATCGGCTTCGGTTTCGGCAACTTTCATGCCGCGACCACCGCCGCCAGCGGTCGCCTTGATGATCACGGGATAGCCCATGTCAGCGGCAACCTTCTTGGCCTCAGCAACAGTAGGAACGCCACCAGCCGAACCGGGCACGCAGGGAATGCCAAGTGCTTGAGCCGTGTCTTTTGCCGTGATCTTATCGCCCATCTGACTGATGTGCTTGGCGGAGGGGCCGATAAATTTTAGGCCGTGGTCTTCGACGATCTGAACGAATTTGGCATTTTCCGACAGAAAACCATATCCGGGGTGGATCGCTTGCGCACCAGTGATTTCACAGGCGGAAATAATCGCTGGGATCGACAGGTAACTTTGCGCACCAGAGGGAGGGCCAATGCAAATAGATTCATCCGCCATACGCACATGCATTGCGTCAGAATCAGCTGTTGAATGGACCGCAACCGATTTGATGCCCATCTCGCGGCAGGCCCGGATCACGCGCAGCGCGATCTCTCCCCGGTTGGCGATCAGAATTTTATCAAACATGCGTCAGCCTTACTCGATGATGGCCAGAGGCGACCCGAATTCCACAGCTGCACCGTCTTCAACGAGGATACGTTTTACGGTTCCTGCCTTTGGCGCTGGGATGTGGTTCATGGTCTTCATAGCTTCGACAATGAGAAGGGTATCGCCTTCGGATACCTTGTCACCCACTTTGATAAAGGCAGGTGAGCCGGGTTCGGCCTGCAGATACACAGTGCCGACCATTGGTGATGTGACAGCGCCGGGATGGTTGGCAGGATCATCAGACACAGCACTTGCGGCAGGTGCTTCAACAGAAGGCGCAGCCGCTGCAACAGGTGCAGGCGCGGCAGTGACGGCAGGAACCTGAACGGGAGCGGCTGCAATAGCCATTTGGCGGGAGACACGTACATTCAGCGCATCATCTTCGCCATATTCGCGATTTACTTCTAGCTCTGTCAGGTCGTTTTCGCGCAGCAGTTCAGCCAGCGCTTTGATAAATGCCACGTCTGCGTCGTGATTTTTGTTCGACATTTTTATTCCCAGCGGTTCACGAGAAAGCCCGCAACACCAGCGGGCAAAAGATTAGATGCGCTTATAAGGTAAGGGCGCGCGCAAGAAAAGCGCTATCCCAGTCATTTCCGGCGCGAGATGTGGGAATATAAAAGATGACAGAGCGGTTAGAACAAGGGGGAATTCTAAAGCTTTTGCGCGTTTTGGTGGATTTTCTGTGAAGAGTTTGGGCTTGAGCGCGCTACAATGGCATTCCTGTAAGTTTGGCGACCAGTTCGGGTAATTTTCTTGCTTCGAACTTTACCAAAAGATTGGCGCGATGCGTTTCGACCGTTCTGTAAGACAGTCCCAACTCTTTACCAATTTCTTTTGCAGACAACCCACGACAGGTTAAAATTGCCACTTCACGCTCTCGTGGGGAAAGTGAGACAATAGGCCGATCTTCTGAGATATCTGCAAAGGACCAAACCCCGGTTGCAAAGGGAACGTCCGAACTGGTGGAACGACCGCGCACGCGACACCAAAACAGATCCCCCGTGAGCCTGCGCATGATACGTTCATCGTTATAGGTACCATGGCGCACATCGTCTTGCTGCAAGCGTTCGCCGATTTTCTGAAAATCTTCCTGACTGGGATACAGGATGGCAATAGAGTGCCCTAGAAAATCAGCCGGTGTGCCGCCAAAAGTTTCCGCAAATTGAAAATTGCAGCGTGTGATGATGCGGGCGTCCAAAACGGCAAGGCCGACAGGCGCGTGGTCAAAAGCAGGTTCAGTCATGATGTTTTATGGCAGAGAACGTGATCAGGAGGCCAGACAGAAAGCGCGCCGCCGGGAGAAGGACCGTATGGCGGCGCGCTTTGCCTTTGGAGGGAGGGGGCTCTCGGGCAGGTCAAATAGCCAGATACTCCTCGCGAAGGGCATCATTTTGCAAAACCTCCTCGGCGGTGCCGTCAAAAACAATGCCGCCCGTATCCAAGATGACAGCGCGATCCGCCAATTTCAGCGCGCGCAAAGCGTTCTGTTCAACGATGATAGTGGTGATCCCTTGTTCCTTGATCAGCGAAAGGGTCTTTTCTATTTCGTCGACAATCACTGGTGCCAAGCCCTCATAGGGTTCATCCAACAACAGAACTTTGATGTCGCGCGCTAGTGCGCGCGCAATCGCCAGCATTTGCTGTTCTCCGCCAGACAACGTGATACCTTCTTGTTTGCGCCGTTCGCCCAAACGTGGAAATAGATCGTAGAGGCGGTCAATCGACCAGCCGATGGGAGGCGCGATCTGCGCGAGTTGCAGGTTTTCTTCAACGGTCAATCCGGGGATGATGCGTCGGTCTTCGGGGACAAGGCCAAGACCTGCAGCGGCCGCCTCATAAGATGACATTTTGTGCAAAGGTTGATGGTCAAGCCAGATTTCCCCCTGAGTGACCATAGGCGAGCCGGTGCGGGCAATAGAGCGCAAGGTTGAGGTTTTCCCCGCACCATTGCGCCCTAACAATGCAAGGATCTCTCCTTCGTGCACGTTAAATGACAAGCCTTGGACAATGTAGCTTTCGCCGTAATAGGCATGCATATCCCAGACAGATAAAAACGCAGGCGTGGAGCGGGGTTTATGATCGCGTAGGATCTCTGATTGTACATTCATATAAGGGCGCTCCTTTAGGCCGTTTCACCAAGATAAGCTTCGCGTACCTTGGGATTGCCGCGAATATTTTCAGGATCATCTTCGACAAGGGGCGTGCCTTGCGCGAGGACAGTGATCCGATTGGCCAGCGAGAACACCACATGCATGTCATGTTCAATGATAGCGATGGTAATATCACGCTGATCAGAGATCTCTTTCAGGAGATCGATGGTGTTATTGGTGTCTGCGCGGGCCATGCCGGCGGTTGGTTCATCCAGCAACAACAGGCGGGGATCCTGACTGAGGCACATGCCAATTTCCAAACGGCGCTTGTCCCCGCGGGATAGGGCAGCTGCATGCATATGTCGCTTATCTGACATGCGCATCTCTTCAAGCATCTGTTCCGCTTTTTGTAGAATATCCTTTTGCTTTTGAACGCCTGGCAAAGCGTTCAGCGTAAAGGCGCCATCCCGTTTTGCAAAACACGGGATCATCATGTTTTCTAGCACCGTGAGATCTCCGAATATTTCCGGTGTTTGAAAGACGCGGCTGATGCCCATTTGATTGATTTCATAGGGCGCACGTCCAAGTACGGATTGCCCGTCAAACATCACAGATCCGCTGTCTGGCATTAATTTGCCCACCAGACAGTTCAGGAGCGTGGATTTTCCTGCGCCATTAGGCCCGATAATGGCGTGGACGGTGTTTTCTTTGACACTTAGGTTCACTTTGCTGAGGGCTTGCAGTCCACCAAAGCGCTTGCCGACATTTTTGACTTCAAGAATGCTCATCTTAAGCGCTCCTATTCTGCGGGTTCGGTTTTGGCGGAAGGGGTGTCTTTGGCTTTGCGGCGATGCAACCATTTTCCAAGACGCTGGCCACCTTCAACAAGGCCACCGGGCAAGAAGATCACAACCAGCATAAACAGAATGCCGAGAGTCAGATGCCAGCCTTTGCCTATGAATGGATGGATCAGGAAGACCACAAAGTCTTCGAGCCCATCCGGCAAGAAAGCGAACCAGCTGTGCAGTACATGGTCATTGATCTTTGAGAAGATGTTTTCAAAGTACTTGATGAATCCGGCCCCCAAAACTGGGCCGATCAATGTGCCAGCACCGCCCAAAATGGTCATCAAAACCACTTCACCTGATGCGGTCCACTGCATCCGTTCCGCTCCGGCAAGCGGATCCACAGCCGAAAGCAGCCCACCTGCAAGACCGGCATACATGCCGGAGATCACAAAAGCGGCCAGCGTATAGGGGCGGGTGTTGAGGCCGGTATAGTTCATGCGCTGCTGGTTGGATTTGACCGCCCGCAACATCAACCCAAAGGGAGAGCGAAAAATACGGATGGCGAGATAAAAGCAAACCAGCATCATCAGAGCGCACAGATAATAGCCCGCATTCAGTTGGAATTCCCATGCGCCGATTTCGAGCTTATGGGTCGCGCGCATCGACAGGCCAAACAGATGTGGCAGGTCCGGCAGGCTATCGCGGTGAAACCATTGGGGATCATTGGCATAAACCTGCAAGCCGGTTTCACCGTTGGTCAGATTGAATTTCGGGTTTGAGAGTACCGAGTAAGCCAATGCAAAGCTCATCTGTGCAAAGGCCAGTGTCAGGATCGAAAAGTAGATCCCAGAGCGGCGCAAGCTGACAAAACCAATGGCCAACGCAAAAATACCTGAGATAATCACCGATAGAACAATGCCGGGAATGACGTTGTAGCCAAGCAGTTTAAACATCCATACGCAGGAATATGATCCAATGCCCAGAAAAGCTGCATGGCCAAAGGATAGGTACCCGGTAAGGCCGAACAGGATGTTGAAACCTATTGCGAAAATGCCAAAGATGACGAATTTCTGCATCAGGTCCGGATAACCTGCATTAAATTGCGCCATCGCTGAAGCTGCCGGAAACGGGTTCAGGATAAAGGGCGCCACGACCACCAGAAAGGCGACGATAAACAGGGATTTGGTGTCTTTTGTATTCAGTCCGAACATGACTTTAGTCCTCCATCACACCTTTTAGCCCCATCAGACCGCGTGGACGGGTCAGCAGAACAACAATGGCGACGACGTAGATGATGATTTGATTGATGCCGGGGAGTGTGGTGGTCGCCCAGGTGGTTGAGGCAAAGCTTTCCAGAACTCCAAGTAGGAAGCCTGCTAAAACTGCGCCGGGTAAAGACCCCATGCCGCCAACAACGACCACGACAAAGCTCAGCACCAGAAAATCCATGCCCATATGGTAGTTGGGTGGATTGATTGGGGTGTACATTACACCAGCCAGTCCCGCGACGGCGGCCGCAATGCCAAACATGATGGTAAAGCGACGGTCAATGTTGATGCCTAACAGACCAACCGTTTCACGATCCGCCATGCCAGCACGGACTACCATTCCAAAAGTGGTGAACTGAAGGAACGCAAAGATAGCGGCGATAATAAGAACGGAGAAGCAGAAATAAACGATGCGCCAAACGGGATAAACGATATCCATTCCGATGATTGCGCCCAGGTTGGCTATTCCATTTAGCGCGTCAGGGGCAGGCGTCTGGATGGGGTTTGCACCGTAGAAATATTTGACAACTTCTTGTAGCACGATGGCTAGCCCAAAGGTGACAAGGATTTGATCGGCATGGGGGCGCTTGTAGAAATGCTTGATCAGCCCACGCTCCATCACAAAGCCGATTGCGATCATGATTGGGATTGCAAACAGAATGGCGAGAGGCACGGACCAGTCTATGATCGCGCCACCGAGGTCTGGCCCAAACCAGCTTTCGATATAGGGTGTTTTTACTTTGAGCGGATTGCCCAAGAAATCTTTCTGGCTTGGGTCAATCGTTTCAAAGCTGAGGTTCAGCAAACGCTGTAGGGTTACCGCGCAAAAGGCACCGATCATAAACAATGCACCATGGGCAAAGTTCACCACGCCCAGCGTGCCAAAGATCAACGTGAGCCCAAGCGCAATCAGCGCATAAGCGGACCCTTTGTCGAGCCCATTTAGAATTTGAAGTAGAAATGCGTCCATAGTCCCCCCACCTTGGGTTGTCTGCGCGCGAAATTTTCAGGAAGAACCTGCCGTGAGCAGGAAAAGACGGGCCGTCTGTTACAGAAGGCCCGTCGATCGGCGAAGTTAAGCGCCTGAATTACACGCGCCCAGATCGCCGCCCGCAAACATCGGGTGATCCGGCGCGTAAGAGACTTGGGCCGCAGGGGTCACTTCAACCACTTCGAGCAGGTCAAATTCGCTGGTTGGGTTTTCTTTACCACGCACCACCAGAACGTCTTTGAAACATTGATGGTCTTCAGCGCGATACAATGTTGGACCATTGCCCAGACCATCAAATTCATAACCTTCCAGCGCTTCTACTACGGCGCAGGGGTTGAACGATCCTGCGCGTGCCACAGCATCTGCATAAAGCAGTGTCTGACAATAGACTGTGTGGGCAGCCTGACTGGGCGGGAAGCCGTATTTGGTGCCAAACGAGCGTACAAAGGCTTTTGAACCCTCATCCTGTAGCGTCCAGTGCCAGTTGGTTGACCCATGAATGCCCTTCACGTTCGCTCCGGCACCTTTTGCCATCAGACGAGAATAAAGCGGAACGACAATTTCAAAGTTTTTGCCGTTTACGACCTTGTCTCGCAGGCCAAATTGTACCGCATTGGTGAGAGAGTTCACCATGTTGCCACCGTAGTGGTTCAAAACCAAAACATCCGCACCAGAGTTCAGCACCGGAGCAATGTAGCTTGAGAAATCAGTCGCTGCGAGCGGTGTGCGAACTTTGTTGGTGGTCTGCCAACCCAGCGACTCTGTTGCGGCTGCAATGGATTCTTCTTGTGTCCAACCCCACGTGTAGTCCGCAGTCAGGTGGTAGGCCGTGCGATCGGTACCATACAGGTTTTTCAAAACTGGCGCGAGGGCAGCCCCTGACATGTAACCATTAAAGAAATGACGGAAGCCATTGGCTTTTTTGTCTTTCCCGGTCGTGTCGTTGGAGTGCGTGAGCCCGGCCATAAAGATAACGCCTGCTTCCTGACACAGGCCTTGGACCGCAATGGCAACACCAGAAGATGACCCGCCTGTGATCATTACAGCGCCATCCTTTTCGATCATCGATTTGGCGGAGGCACGCGCAGCGTCAGATTTGGTTTGAGTGTCGCCAGTGACAAATTCAATTTTCTTACCCAAGATACCGTTGCCCTGCAGGACCTTGGATGAAAACGTGTTCAGCATGCCGCCGTCGCCACCACCGTTTAGGTGCTCAACAGCAAGCTGATATGCGCGCAATTCATCTGCGCCTTCATCGGCATATGGTCCGGTCTGTGGTACATTGAAACCCAGGGTGACGGTGCCGCCGGTTGGTTCATTGGTAAAGGCAGCTGCAGAGGACGCGGTGAAAATCGTTGGCAGAGCCAATCCAGCTGTACCCGCTGCGCCGGATTTCAGGACGCGACGGCGTGAAACTTCGCTTTTAGACATTGAAAACTCCCTATTTTCAGGTTGTTCCGGGCTCCTCACTTCCCTGGAACACAGCACTTCTCGTGCAAGTCAATTATGCGCGAGGCCTGTAAAATTCTGCAATAAAACGCTTGCTATAAAGGATTATTCTGTAAACAACTGAACTGACTTCTGCGATTGGCTGTAAATTTTGTGATACTGCGTCGCAGAAAATACTTGGTAATTTTGCTTATGAATGGGGCGGCGCGCGATGGCACGACAGATGTTAACCGGCAGTCGAATCCGGGAACGGCGAATGATGCTTGGTTTGCGCCAAAGCGACCTTGCACAGCGCGTAAGTATTTCACCTTCTTACTTGAATCTGATCGAACACAACCGGCGCAAAATCGGCGGAAAGCTTTTGGTAGACATCGCTGAGGTTCTCGGTGTTGAGCCGTCGTTGCTGACTGAAGGGGCTGAAGCGACGCTTTTGTCCAGCCTGCGCGAAGCGGGTGCTGATCAGTCCAATCCGATTGCGGAACTGGATCGAGTGGAAGAATTCGCAGGCCGATTTCCCGGATGGGCCGAAGTTTTGATGCGCAATCATGCCCGTATTGTGACGTTAGAGCGGCATGTGCAGACCCTCAGCGATCGTGTCACGCATGATCCACAACTCGCCTCTTCTCTGCATGAGATGTTGTCGACCGCGGCGGCCATTCGTTCCACTGCGGATATTTTGGTCGACAATAAGGATCTGGATGAAAGCTGGCTGGACCGGTTTCATCGGAACCTCAATGAAGATGCGCAGCGGCTGGCGGAAAGCAGCCGCGAACTGGTGTCTTTTCTGGATGAAAACAATGCGCAGGCAGGCGGCCCAGGTTTACCTGCAGATGAGGTGGACCGCTTTCTGAGCGACAATGGGTATCATTTCGCTACGCTTGAAACGGATGAGGAAACCGTTCTCGAAGTCATTGAAAACGCGCCCCAATTGCAGAGCCAGGCCGCACGCCAAATGGCGCAGCGTTTGCTTGTTCAATATGTGAATGATGCCAGATTTATGCCTCTTGAAGAGATGTTGGCAGCAGTTGCAGAGTTTGGGGTCCAACCAGATCGTATTCAGGCCCGTTTTGGAGGGCGTATCCAGCAAGTGCTGCGCCGCTTGGCCTGGTTGCCAGAAGATCGTTTGGGGCAAGAGGTTGGCCTGCTGATGTGTGATGCGTCAGGGGCGATTTTGCTGCACAAACCTATTGGCGGATTTTCTGCGCCCAAATTTGGAGCAGCCTGTCCCTTGTGGCCAGTCTATCAGGCACTTGGTCAGCCACATGTCCCGCTCCATCATGTGTTTCGGCAACATCACGGCCGTGGCGACGCTACGCTCGAAAGTTTTTCATACGCGTGGCAAGCTGGAGAAGCAGGCTTCGAACGGGATCCGCAGTTGCGCGCGGCGATGGTTTTGGTTGCAGCCCCAGAAACTACAAAAGCGCCAATAGATTTGGGCGTAACCTGCCGTTTATGCGATGCTGAACGCTGTACCGCGCGTCGTGAGCCATCGATTTTACGGGAAGGGTTTTGACAGAAGCTAAACCCGTGTCATAGGTTCATCCTTGTTGCCTTTGGGGAGAAGGCGGCCATGTGGGAACAATTCAGGGAGGGATTGTCACCGATGAGCAGACATGTGGTGTTGGTTGAAGACGAACCCAATATTACTGAGGCGATCCGCTTTTTGCTAACGCGAGACGGCTGGGAGGTAGACACACACGCTGATGGCGCATCCGCAACGGCAGTGATCCAATCGGCGCAGCCAGATCTGGTCATACTGGATTTGATGTTGCCGGGCAAAGATGGTCTCGAAATCGTCCGGGAATTACGAGATTGCGAAACCATGCAGGCACTGCCGATTCTGATGCTGACTGCGCGTGGTCAGATGAAAGATCGTGAACGAGCAGAAAAGGCAGGGGTCACGCGGTTTATGACAAAACCGTTCTCAAATCGAGAGGTTTTGACAGCTGTGCGTGATCTTCATGCGCAGGCCAATCAAATAGAGGCCAATCGATGACGGCCCCGGACAGTGATCTGATTCATGCTGAGGGTCGCATTGGGCCGTCTTTTGTCAATCAGCGTACCTATCGGCGGCGGCGGTTGATGGATATGGCACGGCTTTTGCCACTGTTGGGGATCGTGCTATTGATGATCCCGCTCTTGTGGTCTGCTGCAGACGATGCGGATCCAGTAAATATGTCTGACGCTTTTGTTTATATCTACGTTGTGTGGGGCGGGCTGATCGCCCTGAGCCTGTTGTTCACATGGGCCATTCGGCGTTGGGCCCAGCATTGGACAACCGAGCCAACTGGCAAGCCGGAAACGCCATCCGTGCCGCACCATCCGTCAGAGCTCTAATGGCGTCTTTAAATGCGTTGATCTTGGTGTGCCTGCTTTATGTCGCACTGCTGTTCGGTGTTGCTTTTCTTGCGGATCGCGCAGCGCTTCAAGGTCGCAGCGGAAAGTGGATGAAATCACCACTGATCTATACGCTGTCCTTGTCGATCTATTGCACGGGCTGGACATTTTATGGCGCCGTTGGATATGCGGCACGTTCTGGTCTGGAGTTTGCGACGATCTATCTTGGCCCGACGCTGATCATGATCAGTTGGTGGTGGGGGCTGCGAAAGCTTGTGCGCGTTGGCCGCAGTCAACGCATCACCTCAATCGCAGATCTGCTTTCGGCGCGGTACGGTAAGTCAAATGCGCTTGCGATCTGTATTACGCTGCTCGCGGTGGTATCCACGACGCCATATATCGCGTTACAACTTCAGTCGATTACGCTCTCGTTTGAAATTTTTGCGGATGCGGATCCGACAAGCGGTTTTAGCGAACAAAATACTGTATTCTGGGTTGCCTGCGGTCTTGCTGCTTTTGCTATTCTGTTTGGGACGCGAAACTTAAACGCCAATGAACGCCACCATGGAGTGGTGACTGCGGTGGCACTAGAAGCTGTGGTAAAACTGGTCGCGCTTCTTGCCGTTGGTATTTTTGTGGTTTGGGGGATCGCAGGCGGGGTTGAGGCGACGCTTGCGCAGATAGATGCCTCTGCGATTGGCGCATGGCAGGTTATGCCGGGCCGATGGACCACAACTCTCTTTCTCGCAGCGGCAGCTTTTATTTGTTTGCCGCGTATGTTTCAGGTGATGGTGGTGGAGAATGTAGATGAGCGGCACCTGAAACTCGCCTCATGGGCGTTTCCGCTATATCTCTTGTTGATATCTCTCTTTGTGGTGCCGATAGCTGCGGTTGGCCTTCATGTGCTGCCCGATGGGGCCAATCCTGATCTTTTTGTCTTGGCTATCCCGATGCATCAGGGGCAAGACGCGCTGGCAATGCTTGTCTTTTTGGGCGGGTTCTCTTCAGCGACATCTATGGTGATCGTGGCTGCAATGGCGCTTTCTACGATGATGTCGAACCATATCGTTATGCCTTACTGGCTGCGCTATCGTAGCAGTCGTGTGTCCGTCTCAGGAGACGTGCGTAACGTTGTCTTGATCGCGCGACGTCTCTCTATCGCGGCTATCATGGGGCTTGGTTATCTTTATTATGTTCTGTCTGGTGGAGGAACTGCGCTTGCGACAATTGGGCTTGTGGCGTTTGCAGGTGTTTCGCAGCTTTTGCCAGCATTGGTCGGCGGTTTGTTCTGGCGGGGAGCGACACGCAATGGGGCGCTTGCTGGGATCACAATTGGCTTTGTGATTTGGGTTTACAGCCTCTTGCTCCCGGCTCTTGGTGACGGGTTGTTGCCTGCGGATGTGATGGAGCAGGGGCCTTGGGGCGTGGGGTGGCTGCGCCCGCAAGCACTGTTTGGGCTGCATAGCTTGGATCCGATCGTACATGCCGCATTTTGGTCGCTTGGTAGCAATACGCTTATTTTTTGCCTTGTGTCGCTGATGAGCTTTCCAAGCCCGATAGAGCGTTTACAAGGCGCGCAGTTTGTACATGTGTTTGAGCATTCGACTGGTCCAAGGGGCTGGACGGGATCGGTTGCGCAGGCGGAAGATTTAATGGTGATGTCTCAACGGATCTTGGGCGCCAGCGAAGCACAGGCGTTCTTTGATGATGAGCGGAACCGCCAAGGGGTCCGCGGAGGCTTGCCCGAACCTACGCCCGGGTTTTTAGAACGGCTTGAACGGGAACTGAGTGCTTCGATAGGAGCTGCAGCCGCGCACGCGATGATCGGGCAGATTGTCGGAGGTTCATCTGTATCGGTTGAAGATCTGATGGCTGTTGCAGATGAAACGGCCCAGATTTTGGAATATTCAAGTAAATTGGAAACACAGTCTACGGAACTTGCCGATACTGCGCGGCAATTGCGTGACAGCAATGAAAAGCTCACACAGATTTCTGCGCAGAAAGATGCGTTTCTGAGCCAGGTCAGTCATGAATTACGCACTCCGATGACCTCTATTCGCGCGTTTTCTGAAATTCTGCGTGACGTGGAGCAGATGCAAGAGGCGGATCAGAAACGTTACGCAGCAATCATTCACGATGAAAGCCTGCGGCTGACCCGACTTCTAGATGACATATTGGATCTAAGTGTTCTCGAACATGGGCAAGTACAGCTTAATCTACGGTCAGTGGTACTGGCGGACGTTCTGACACGGGCGCAGGCAACTGCCTTGACTGGAATTGCTCAACCAATCGACGTAAAACGCGATGGCGATCGGGAAGAGATCAAGCTTTTCACTGATGCCGACCGACTGGCGCAGGTCTTTATAAACATAATTACCAACGCCCAAAAATACTGCGATGCAGAAAAGCCAGTGCTCAAGATTTCAGTGATGCATACAACAGATTGGATTCACATTGATTTCATTGACAACGGTAAGGGCATCGATAAAGAGCAGAGCCAGTTGGTTTTTGAAAAATTCTCACGTATTCGACCTGAAAATGCAGGCGGCGCAGGGCTGGGACTTGCGATCTGTCGCGAGGTTATGCAGCGTTTAAACGGTGAGATTGAGTATTTTGCTCATACAACAGGCAGTTGTTTCCGAGTATCTGTGCCAATACATCAAGAAATATGATTTCCGCACGGGTCGTAAAGATCTTGGTAACCACCTCAGTTTAAAACGAATTCCGAAGGGGCACGAACAGGTGCAGGCTGGAATCTATGGCAGAAACTGATAAGGCAGATGAAACGGGTGGTGCAGGCAATGTACTGGCACGTAAACTGGCTGCCACAAAGGATGGTACTGGTGGCCTCAGCGGATCGCTGATGCTACGCGCATTGCGCAGGTCTTTGGCCCGTGCGGCCACAGACCTATGTGAGTTGCCGCTTGGGGTCATTGCTGCACGCCAGTGTCAAAGCATACCGGAAGATCTGCCAGATCATCTTGATGACTCGCACTTGCTTATCTTGCTTGACGGTCCGGATAACAGCATTGGTGCTGCGTCACTGGATGCGGCTCTTGTGACGGCGCTTATTCAGCAGCAGACCATGGGGCAGGTGCTCAGCTCTGGTTCGCAAGAACGCAATTACACACAAACGGACGCCGCTATGATGGCGGAATTTTTGGAAACGAGCCTTTCAAAAGTCACAACCGTTTTACAAGATGAGCCCGAGCGCAAGATCTTTGATGGCTACAAGTTTGGCGCACAGATCGAAGAAGTGCGAAAACTGGTTTTGACGCTTGAAGCCGAAGATTATCGCATTATCCGCGTCAATGTAGATCTGGCTGGTGGTCAGATGCAGGGCGAATTGGTGCTGATCTTGCCTGAGCCGCAACCCGATAGTGACGATGCGCTGAGCGGCGAGGGATTGTCGCTGGCGGCGAGCATGGGATCAATGCGTGCAGAATTGAGCGCGGTTCTCTGTAAAATGCGTGTTCCACTGAATGAGCTCTCAGCCTTGAATGTTGGTGATATGCTGCCTTTGGATCAGGCATTTCTGTATGAAACTGATATGCAGACCATTTCAGGGCAATCAATTGTACAAGGTCGTTTAGGGCAGATGAATGGGGCACGTGCTGTACGTATGAATGTCCCCAAAACCAAACTGGTTTCTGATTTGGACGATACATCGGCCTTTGGAGATGGTATCGGTGTAGGGGCTGCATTACCCGCGGATGAGCCACCGACATTGGATTTGGAGATTGCAGCACAAGGTTTGCAGGATCCAATGGAGATGGGCGGTGATCTTGCTGGTGGTCTGGATGCGCTAGGCGGTGATCTTGCGAGTGAAATCACTGATGATCTCTCTGGTGGCCTTGACGGGCTCGCAGATGATTTGATGGCCGACCTTGGTGATTTGCCGCCGTTGGAAGGGGGGCTTGGTGATCTTTCCACGGATGAGGCCGCTCTTGAGATCACCGAACTGGCTGGACTGGACAGTCTCGAAACCTAATGGCCTGCCACATCAAAACTCGGACAGAAGGCTGGTAAAACGTCGCCTTGTCCGAGGTGAAGTTATCTTTGGCTGGCTAAATTTTGAAGCGTTGGGCGCAGCCCTTCCAGATCATACCCGGCCTCAGACGTTGTAGCGAGAATCTCATCCGCACTTAGGGTTTCAGCTTCAGCGAGCGCCCAAACAACAGAGCAACGGGTCCCAGACGCGCAGTATGCCAGAACCGGGCCAGGGCAGTTTTCATAAAGCGCACGTTGCTGCGCAACATTGACAGCATTCATGGTTTGATGGGTCAGCGCAAGCTCTTCAAATTGTAGGCCTGCTGCTTCTACCGCTGCACGCAACGAGGCCGCCTGATGACTTGGAGGAACCTCTACATCCGGGCGGTTACATATAACCGTTTTGTATCCAGCCGCTACAATCGCGGGCACATCGTCAACCGAAATTTGCGGAGAGACTGAGTAGCGGGGGGTAAGTGTACGTGCATCCATGAGCATCTGTTTACGCGTTTGTTGAAAGGGGGTCCAGTTGCAACAGACACAGTATGCGAGAACATGTCATTCTCGCACTGAAAGTGCGAAATCACATTCAAACATCGATGAAATTCTTTGCAGTTGAGACGTTGAATTGTGCAATTTTCGCTGTCTTTGAACAATTGGAACGAACTGGCTCAAAATTCAGCAAAACGTCCAATAAAACATAGGGTAAGGCGAAAATCTTACTTGTTCTTCTCTGTGCTTTCCATGTTGAATAGGTGCAATCGCTCAGTTCATTTGCAATGAGCATAATGCAGCACAGTTGCTTTACATTAAATGAGTGATCGGCCTGAAAAAGAGTGGAGGGAGGACACTTATGACCACCAATGAACTACTCACCGCAGCTGAGACGCTGGAACGCAAGATCCTGTCCGTGACCGAAGATGGACGACTTGGATTTCATACCGAGTATCAGGATATTTTGCGACGCATTCGCGCAGGCGGCGCAAGCGTCCCTCAGCGTCTACGCAGGTTGGAACAAAATCTTGCGGAACAAGCCGCAGAGCAGATGTTTGATAACATGCCAATCTGAGAATTGACTGCTCATCCGCTCTACGCCTCAGGGCGAACAACCGTGTAAGATGTTTTCTAGTTTATGTCAGAAATAGACCTAGCATCACTAAGATAAGACCAAAAACAGATAGAAATAGCGTTCCTAGATTGTAGGGAATAAGAGCTTGAACCTCAGTGCGCAAATCGTCGTCGCTGAGGTTCTTACGTTTCGCTTGAGCGACTTTGAAAATGCACCAGAACAGGCCTAGCATTCCGGCCAACGTCATAGCGGTTCCGATCCAGACCAGACTTTGCAGCATAAGTGCGTTCCTTCGTGTAAATCTTAGCCCTGCGTTACGCGGTCTGAGCACACATCGCAAGCAATTTAGATTCCGCGTTCATCGGCTATTGCGATGGTCGGGAGCCACCTGTATCTGCGAAGCTGGAATTTTCACTGAGCAGTGTGTGAACGGAGCCGAAGATGGACATCACCGAAGACGAAAAAAGCGAAAACTATCGTGTGACCGCAGGCGAACTGCGCCAGTTCGTTGAACGGTTTGAACGTTTGGACGAAGAGAAAAAAGCAATTGCTGAACAGCAGAAAGAGGTCATGAGTGAGGCCAAGGGCCGTGGGTATGACACCAAGGTGATCCGCAAGCTGATTGCGCTGCGCAAGCGGGACGAGAATGACATCGCTGAAGAAGAAGCTGTACTTGAAATGTACAAAGAGGCACTTGGCATGTCCTGACCCTAAAGTTCTGGGTAAATCTTAAAACCACAGTTGCTGAGCCAGCTGTGGTTTTTTTGTATTTTGCCTTTGGAGCATTTGATTTTGAGCCATCTGCATAAATTTCTTGCGAATTATGCGCGCGGTTTTTTGGGCGCAATAGGGGAATATTTCGCGAATATTTAAAAGCAACAGAGAGTTACGCTGGTTTTGTGATCCTGATGCAAAGAATTAAGGCGTTCAGAAAAAATTTTACCAGTTGATAAAAAAATTAATCGTGGCACTCTATGGGCAGAAAAACAGTTCAGGGAGACACCCAATGGCACAAGGCCATCAGGCATCTGGCATTCAGGCGGGACGACTGGCCGCGTCTGATATTGCTGAGAACTTTGCCGATCTGCATCCAGCTTACGAAACTCATGAAGCAATGGTGGCTGCTGATCGCTGCTACTTCTGTCATGATGCTCCATGTATGACAGCATGCCCCACATCCATTGATATTCCGCAGTTCATTCGCGAAATTCAGGGTGGGCATCCTGAAAGTGCTGCGCGTACCATTCTGGATCAGAATATTTTGGGCGGCATGTGCGCTCGCGTTTGCCCAACTGAAACCCTGTGTGAACAGGTCTGTGTGCGTGAGGTTGCAGAAGGCAAACCCGTCGAAATCGGGCGGTTACAGCGGTATGCGACGGATGCGCTTATGGCGTGCGGTGTACATCCCTTTGATCGCGCAGAACCAACCGGTAAACGCATCGCCGTTGTTGGGGCGGGTCCTGCGGGCTTGTCTGCGGCACATCGCCTTGCGATGCTTGGGCATGATGTCGAACTGTTTGAAGGTCAGCCCAAAGCGGGCGGCTTGAATGAATTTGGTATCGCGGCCTATAAATCGACCAATGATTTCGCCGCAGCTGAAGTCGACTGGCTGTTGCAGATCGGTGGGATCACTGTGACCTATGGCAAGACACTGGGCGGGGATCTTAACCTCGAACAGTTGAAGAGTGATTATGATGCTGTTTTCCTATCAATTGGTCTTGGGGGCGTGAATGCTTTGCGGGCTGAGGGGGAAGACCTTGCCGGTGTTGCTGATGCGGTCGATTTCATTGCAAAATTGCGCCAGTCTGATGATCTGAGCACATTGCCTGTCGGCCGTGATGTTGTGGTTATTGGTGGAGGCATGACGGCGGTTGATGCGGCAGTGCAGTCAAAGCTGCTGGGGGCTGAAAATGTCACCATTGCATATCGTCGTGATCAAAGCGCCATGGGGGCAAGCCGGTTTGAACAAGACCTGGCTGCAACCAAAGGCGTGAAACTGATGTTCAATGTGATGCCTAAGGCGGTTCTAGGGACAAATAGCGCTGAAGAGGTTGAGCTTGAACGGACCGAGATCAAAGAAGGTCGTGTTACCGGAACCGGTGAGACACTACGTCTTAAGGCAGATCAAGTGTTTAAAGCCATTGGTCAGACCCTTGAAGGTCAACCAGAGGCGGTTGAATTGAGCGGCGGCAAAATCAAGGTTGATGCACAGGGCAAAACCTCTGTGTCCGGTGTTTGGGCAGGAGGCGATTGTGCATCTGGTGGAGAAGATCTGACTGTGACCGCAGTTGCCGAAGGGCGCGATGCCGCCATGGATATTCATCAAAGCCTGATGGGCTAAGCCAATCCAAGGTGTGATTTCACGCCTGGACCAGCATGAGAAGGAGCTTATAGATGGCTGACCTTACAACAGAATTTCTGGGAATTAAGTCTCCCAACCCCTTTTGGCTGGCTTCAGCACCGCCAACTGACAAAGAGTACAATGTTCGCCGCGCCTTTGAGGCCGGCTGGGGCGGTGTCGTCTGGAAAACACTTGGCTCTGAAGGCCCGCCAGTCGTCAACGTAAACGGCCCCCGCTACGGAGCAATCTGGGGTGCCGATCGGCGTTTGTTGGGGCTGAACAATATTGAGCTGATCACAGATCGCTCGCTTGAAACCAATCTCGAAGAAATCACGCGCGTCAAAAAGGATTACCCTGACCGGGCTGTGATTGTGTCAATCATGGTGCCCTGCGAAGAGCAGGCCTGGAAAGACATCCTGCCACGGGTTGAGGCCACTGGCGCTGATGGGATCGAGCTGAACTTTGGCTGTCCGCATGGGATGGCTGAACGTGGGATGGGTTCTGCTGTTGGTCAAGTCCCTGAATATATTCAGATGGTTACAGAGTGGTGCAAACAGTATTACTCCAAGCCTGTGATTGTGAAGCTCACGCCCAATATCACAGATATCCGTTATCCTGCGCGGGCTGCCAAAACTGGTGGTGCTGATGCGGTGAGCCTGATTAACACCATCAATTCAATCACGTCAGTGAACCTAGATTCCATGGCACCCGAGCCCACCATTGGCGGCAAAGGCACCCATGGCGGATATTGTGGCCCTGCGGTGAAACCGATTGCGTTGAATATGGTTGCGGAAATTGCGCGCTGTCCACAAACCCATGGCATGCCAATATCGGCAATCGGTGGCGTAACCACCTGGAAAGATGCAGCCGAATTTATCGCAATGGGCGCAGGCAATGTTCAGGTCTGTACTGCGGCGATGACTTATGGGTTTAAAGTGGTTCAGGAAATGATCACGGGTCTGTCTGCATGGATGGATGAAAAAGGTCACAGCTCGATCCAAGATTTCATGGGATCTGCAGTGCCAAATGTCACGGACTGGCAATATCTTGATCTGAACTACGTGACGAAAGCTAAGATCAGCCAGGATGACTGCATCAAATGCGGTCGTTGCTTTGCTGCTTGTGAAGACACTTCTCACCAAGCGATTGAGATGAGCGAAGATCGTGTCTTTACCGTCAAAGATGATGAATGCGTTGCCTGTAATCTGTGCGTTAACGTCTGCCCCATCGAAGGCTGTATCACCATGGAGGAAGTCCCAGCAGGTGAGATTGATTTACGGACCGGCGAAGTTGTTTCCGCAGATCATGGGGATTGGACAACACACCCCAATAACCCTTCGGTTACAGCTGCAGAGTGATCATTACACAACTTTAAAGTAACGAGAAAAGCCCGCCATAATGGTGGGCTTTTTAGCTTGGTTGAAGCAAGCGCCTGAAAATGGTTTCAAGATGATGTGGGGCTGCATCATAGGGATCTTCGGCCCCCATGAGCGTTCGCACCTGTATATCAAAATCCGCATAGTGCTGCGTCAGGGCCCAGATCGAAAACATCAAATGTTTAGGGTGGCTTTGATTGAGCTGTCCTGCATCCATCCAGCCTTGAATAACAAGCGCTTTTTCTTCAACGAGGTCTTTCAATTCAGTTGCTAGCGTTTCCAACATGCGTGGAGCGCCTTGAACGATTTCATTTGCGAAAAGACGGCTTTCTCTGGGAAATTCGCGGCTCATTTGCAGTTTGCGATCAACATATGACAGGATTTCGGTCATCGGATCACCATCGGATTGCATTTCGCGCAATGGGTCCAGCCAGGTGTCCATCAGATTGGACATCAACGCCGTAAACATCTCTTCTTTGGAGGGGTAATAATACAGTAAATTGGGTTTGCTCAGTCCTGAGGCTTTGGCAATTTGATCAACAGTTGAGCCCCTGAAGCCATGCGCTGAAAACACATCCAGTGCAGCGTCCAGTATTGCGGCGCGATTTTTTTTCTGAATTCGGGTCTCTTTACGTCCCTTGGTGGGGGAATTTGCCTGCGGCATAATACGAAATCTGCTCCGTTTCTGTGCGTTTTGAGCAATTTGCGCTCTAGACGCCCGATTTTATGACATAGCGCCGGAAGGTGAGATAAAACCAGCTATCTTTTGCTTCATTTTCTTGACTGGTTGCCCTCTCGTGATAGCTTGAGTTTGACCAGTTGGTCAAATCCGTGAAAACAACGGAAACCAACGACCGGGGTGATCTTTCATCCCTATAAGATAGCCAGCTAACACAGGTCATGCCAGATCATCCGTAAGAGATGGCGCATGATCTCCGGGAGGACGCTCGCGATGACAGCGCTTGGACAGAATTTAAAAATCGATGCGGATCGGCTGTGGGACAGCCTGATGGAAATGGCCAAGGTGGGGCCTGGTGTTGCAGGTGGCAACAATCGCCAGACTTTGACTGACGAAGACGCAGAAGGGCGGGCGCTGTTCCAATCTTGGTGTGAGGCTGCAGGCTGTAGCATGGGCCTTGATCAGATGGGCAATATGTTCGCGCGCCGCGAAGGAACCGACCCTGACGCCTTGCCCGTATATGTCGGATCTCACCTTGATACCCAGCCAACAGGTGGGAAATATGATGGGGTGCTGGGGGTCCTGTCTGGATTGGAATTGATCCGATCGTTGAACGATATGGATGTCAAAACAAAGCATCCGATTGTGGTGACCAACTTTACCAACGAAGAAGGGACACGTTTTGCGCCAGCCATGCTGTCGTCTGGGGTGTTCGCTGGAATTCACACGCAGGATTGGGCCTACGCGCGCGAAGATGCCGAGGGCAAAACATTTGGGGATGAGCTAAAACGCATTGGGTGGTGCGGAGACGAAGAGGTTGGCGCGCGTAAGATGCACGCTTTCTTTGAATTCCATATTGAACAAGGCCCCATTCTAGAAGCTGAAGGCAAAGACATTGGTGTCGTGACCCATGGTCAGGGACTAAGCTGGACTGAAATCACCATCACTGGCAAAGACGCACATACCGGATCAACACCAATGCCGATGCGCCGCAACGCCGGTCTGGCAATGGCGCGCGTGCTTGAGGCGGTTGATGAAATTGCATTAAGTCATGCGCCCCATGCCGTTGGGGCAGCGGGTCATATCGATGTTTATCCAAACTCGCGCAATGTGATACCCGGTAAGGTGGTGTTCACGGTGGATTTCCGCAGCCCGGATTTGGATGTTATTACAGATATGGAGGCTCGGCTACGGGTTGCAGCTGATAAGATTGCGGCAGAGATGGGGGTTGATATCGCATATGAAAAGGTTGGTGGTTTTGATCCGGTGGCCTTTGATGAGGGCTGCGTAACAGCTGTGCGTGATGCCGCCGAACGGCTGGGTTTCTCGCATCGGGATATCATTTCAGGCGCAGGTCATGATGCCTGCTGGATCAACCGGGTTGCACCAACAGCAATGGTCATGTGCCCCTGTGTGGACGGATTGAGCCACAATGAAGCAGAAGAAATCAGCAAAGAATGGGCTGCTGCGGGTACCAATGTGCTGTTGCATGCGGTTGTCGAAACAGCGGGTATCGTAGCCTAGTCCGCGATAGATATGTCCTTACTAAAGCGTGATAAAACGCAAAAAGGACAACGCATATTAAATGCGGCGAAACAGGGAGTTTGAAGATGAGCAAGGTCATCAAGAACGGCACAATCGTGACCGCCGACTTAACCTACAAGGCAGATGTGCTGATCGACGGCGGGCAGATTATTGAGATCGGCGCCAACTTGAACGGCGACGAGGAGCTGGATGCGACTGGGTGCTATGTGATGCCAGGCGGGATTGATCCGCACACCCACCTGGAAATGCCATTTATGGGCACTTATTCCTCGGATGATTTTGAAAGTGGCACGCGTGCGGCATTGGCCGGTGGCACCACGATGGTCGTGGACTTCGCGCTTCCTAATCCGGGCGAGAGCCTGCTTGATGCGCTTAAACGATGGGACAATAAATCCACACGTGCGAATTGTGATTATTCCTTCCATATGGCTGTGACCTGGTGGGGGGAACAGGTCTTTGAAGACATGAAAACAGTCATTGAAACACGCGGCATCAACACGTTTAAGCATTTCATGGCTTATAAAGGCGCGTTGATGGTCAATGATGATGAGCTGTACGCTTCGTTCCAGCGCCTGTCAGAGCTTGGCGGCATTGCGATGGTCCATGCTGAAAATGGGGATGTCGTCGCAGAGCTTTCTGCGAAACTGTTGGCTGAGGGCAATACTGGCCCAGAAGCACATGCCTATTCCCGTCCTCCGCAGGTGGAAGGAGAGGCCACCAATCGCGCTATCATGATCGCAGATATGGCGGGTGTTCCGCTCTATGTCGTTCACACCTCGTGTGAAGAGGCGCATGAGGCTATTCGCCGTGCGCGCATGCAGGGCAAGCGTGTCTGGGGTGAGCCACTAATCCAACACCTTACTTTGGACGAAAGCGAATACTTCAATTCAGATTGGGATCACGCGGCGCGTCGGGTAATGTCACCGCCGTTTCGTAACAAACAGCATCAAGATAGCCTGTGGGCTGGGCTGCAATCTGGCTCTCTTTCGGTGGTGGCCACGGATCATTGCGCCTTTACAACGGAACAAAAACGTTCAGGCGTTGGCGATTTTACCAAGATCCCAAATGGCACGGGCGGTCTGGAAGACCGGATGCCGATGCTGTGGACGCATGGGGTTGAAACAGGCCGATTGACGCCAAATGAATTTGTGGCTGTAACCTCAACCAACATTGCTAAAATTCTGAATTGTTACCCGAAAAAGGGAGCTGTTCTGGCCGGCGCGGATGCGGATTTGGTGGTTTGGGACCCGAATAAAACCAAGACACTTTCGGCCAGCAGCCAACAATCCGCCATCGACTATAATGTGTTTGAAGGTCATGCGGTCAAAGGTTTGCCGCGCTATACACTGACCCGTGGTCACGTTGCCGTTGAAGATGGCACGATGAGCTGTCAGGAAGGACACGGAAAGTTTGTGGAGCGCGAAGCGAACTCTACTTTGAATAAAGCGCTGAGCACTTGGAAAGAGCTGACTGCGCCGCGCCCTGTTGAACGCAGCGGTATCCCGGCGACAGGCGTGTGATCGAACAGTGGGGCGGACCAATGGTCTGCCCCATTTTGCGACGAAGGAACGAACATGAATATGCAAACCTCTCCAGAGACTGCATCTGACGGCACTGCCTCGATGTCACCGGTCATTGCAGCGAGAGATCTGGACCTGACCTTTCAAACAAACGATGGTCCCGTCCATGCGTTAAAAGGGGTAAGCCTTGATATCAATAAAGGTGATTTTGTCTCGTTTATTGGCCCTTCGGGCTGTGGCAAGACCACTTTTTTACGCTGTATCGCGGCGCTAGAGACTCCGACTGCAGGTCAGTTGACTGTCAATAATATGTCTCCGGATGAGGCGCGGCGCAATCGGGCCTATGGGTATGTTTTTCAAGCTGCAGGTCTATATCCTTGGCGCACAATTGCCAAGAATATCAAACTTCCCCTTGAAATCATGGGGTATTCCAAAGCTGAGCAAGATCGACGCGTGGAAGAGGCTCTGGAGCTGGTTGAGCTTTCTGGATTTGGTGGAAAATTTCCATGGCAATTGTCGGGGGGCATGCAACAGCGTGCCAGTATTGCCCGTGCGCTTAGTTTTGATGCCGATATCCTGCTGATGGATGAACCTTTTGGCGCGCTGGATGAAATCGTGCGTGACCATTTGAATGAACAGCTGCTGCAGCTGTGGGCCCGCACCGAAAAAACCATTGGCTTTGTGACCCATTCGATTCCCGAAGCCGTGTACCTGTCGACCAAGATTGTGGTGATGTCGCCACGTCCGGGACGGATTACCGATGTGATTGACAGTCCTCTGCCAAAAGAACGCCCTTTGGATATTCGCGATTCACCTGAATTCATTGAAATTGCGCATCGTGTGCGCGAAGGTCTACGTGCAGGGCATGAGCATGATTGATCGCGCATTTAAGAGGGCAGAGCGATGAAGTCACTTCTTGCGGTGTTGACTGTGCTTAGCGTTATCATTGGTCTTTGGTACGCAGCCTGTGTGCCAATGAATATCAAAGGGGTACTGGATCAGGCCGAACGCGGTGGTGAGGTCGTTGAACCCGCCACGCCAAAGGCACGTCGGGACGCTTCTGCTATTGGTTTGATCGTCAAAAATACCTTTGTGATATCGCGCAGCTGGTCCGTGGAACGCCCACGCTTGCCTGCACCGCATCAGGTGCTGGATGAATTGTGGGGCACAACGGTTGAAAAGAAAATCACCTCAAAGCGCTCGCTCATCTATCATGGGCAAGTGACGCTCAGCGCAACCCTTCTTGGGTTTGCCATTGGCACTGGCCTAGGGATCTTGTTGGCTGTGGGGATTGTTCATTCAAAGGTGATGGATATGTCGGTGATGCCTTGGGCGATTGTCAGCCAAACCATCCCGATTATCGCACTCGCACCGATGATTATTGTCGTGCTTTATTCCATTGGTGTGCAAGGCATTTTGCCAAAAGCTATTATCGCCGCATACTTAAGCTTTTTCCCAGTGGTCGTTGGCATGGTGAAAGGGTTGCGTAGCCCGGATGGCATGCAACTGGATCTGTTGCGCACCTATCACGCCAGCACAAACCAGGGATTTTGGAAACTCCGCTTACCGTCATCCCTGCCATACCTGTTTGCCTCGCTCAAGATTGCGATTGCGGCCTCTTTGGTTGGTGCAATTGTTGGCGAATTGCCCACTGGCGCGGTCGCCGGGTTTGGCGCGCGCTTGCTGGCAGGCAGCTATTATGGCCAGACCGTACAGATCTGGTCAGCGCTTTTTGCCGCCGCAATTCTGGCCGCCCTCTTGGTGTTTATTCTTGGGCTGTTGGAACGTCTCATTCTGAAACGCATGGGGGTATAATGATGCTTGTTATATGTGCTGTCATTGTCTGGGCTGCGGGCTGGTGGATGAATGTGCGTCTGGCCAATGGTCGTTATGCGAACCAACGTTGGGTTCAGCTTTTGGTGCCTGCAATATTTGGTGCGACGTTGCTGCTGATCTGGGAGCTTTTGGTGCGAGGACTTCAGGTGCCGCTTGTGATCTTGCCTGCACCGTCTCTGATTGCGGCACGGTTTGGAGAGAGCCTTGATCTGTTATGGGCTGATTTTGTGCAAACGATCCTGAAAGGGGCCTTGGGAGGGTATCTTATCGGGTGTGGAGCGGCGTTTGTGATGGCGATTTTGGTAGATCGCAGCGACTTCCTGCGGCGCGGGCTTTTGCCTGTCGGGAATTTTGTCGCGGCACTGCCGATTGTTGGAACCGCCCCTATTCTGGTGATGTGGTTTGGCTTTGACTGGCAGTCGAAAGCGGCTGTGGTGGTTGTGATGGTATTTTTCCCAATGCTTGTGAACACGGTTGCAGGCCTGCGTGAAACCTCTGTTTTGCAACGAGACCTGATGCAGACTTATGCGGCATCATATGGGCAGAGCTTTCTCAAATTGCGGTTGCCTGCGGCGCTCCCTTTCATCTTTAACGGGTTGAAAATCTCCACAACACTCGCCTTAATCGGCGCAATTGTTGCTGAGTTTTTTGGCTCGCCAACGGTGGGAATGGGGTTTCGGATCTCGACCAGCGTCGGTCAGCTTGCCTTGGATATGGTCTGGGCTGAAATCGTCGTCGCGGCTTTGGCTGGATCACTGTTCTATGGGCTGGTTGCTTTGATAGAAAAGCGATCCACCTTTTGGCATCCCTCTCAGCGAGGGTAGAAATTGAATATGCGCCTTTCCTCAAAAGGGCGCGTGTTTAGTCGGTTCTGTCTTTTGTGACTGGCAGCAAATAGCTGGCGCAAAAAGGGAACAAGAAATGTGTTTTGATCAACTCAACAGGGAGTTACGACCATGAAAACGATTATTGCAGCCGCTGGCGCAGCAATGACTCTTGCAGGTGCGGGCTATGCCTCGGATGAGGTCACGCTGCAGCTTAAATGGGTCACGCAATCGCAATTTGCGGGCTACTATGTGGCGCTGGATCAGGGGTTCTACGAAGAAGAAGATCTTGATGTGACCATTCTGCCAGGTGGTCCAGATATTGCCCCAACACAGGTGATTGCAGGCGGCGGCGCGGATGTCACAGTTGAATGGATGCCTGCGGCACTTGCTGCGCGTGAAAAGGGCTTGCCACTTGTGAATATTGCGCAGCCGTTTAAATCCTCGGGCATGATGCTGACCTGCTGGAAAGACACGGGCATTGCTGCTCCTGCGGATCTGGCAGATCGCACGCTTGGTGTCTGGTTCTTTGGCAATGAGTTCCCCTTCATGAGCTGGATGAGCAAGCTGGGCATCTCGGTTGATGGCAAAGGCGACGCGGGCGTGGAAGTTCTGAAACAGGGCTTTAATGTTGATCCACTCTTGCAGCGTCAGGCAGATTGTATCTCCACGATGACTTACAATGAGTACTGGCAGGTGATTGATGCCGGTGTTGGTGCGGATGAGCTGGTGACTTTCAAATACGAAGACCAAGGCGTTGCGACGCTTGAAGATGGTCTTTACGTGCTGGAAGCGAACTTGGATAACCCTGAATTCGTCGGCAAGATGGAGCGCTTTGTGCGTGCGTCTATGAAGGGTTGGAAATGGGCGGAAGAAAACCCAGATGATGCGGCTGAGATCGTATTGGACAATGACGCATCCGGCGCGCAGACCGAAAGCCACCAGAAACGCATGATGGGTGAAATTGCCAAGCTCACTGCGGGCAGCAACGGCGCACTGGATGTCGCCGACTACGAGCGCACAGTCACAACCCTTCTGGGCGGTGGTTCTGATCCTGTGATCACAAAAGCACCAGAAGGTGCTTGGACCCACGCAATCACAGATGCTGCATTGAAGTAACTTCAAGCGTCTGTGGGATAAACCTTCAGAGAGAATGGCCACCGGATAATCTCTGGTGGTCTTTTTTGTGCAAGTTGATCTTCTATCGCTTAGTTTCTTGCAGTAGTGGCGGAAGACGTAAGGGAACCGGGCTCGATTTTACAATTGAGGTATGTGTTGTGGCGATACGACCGAAGGGTTCAAGGAACGGGTCCAACTCTGTGATACTTTTTAACAGCACACGGGCAATGAAGCCGTCTTCGCCAGTGACTTTATCACATTGCACAATTTGGTCTGATTGCTGAATTTTCTGTTCGAGTATGTGACGTTTGCCCGGTAATGGACGAAACCGGACCAGAGCTTCAAGTGTGTAGCCAAGAGCTGCCGGTGAAATCTGTACCGTGAAACAGTCGATTACACCGCGATCCTGCAACCGGCGTACGCGTTCGCGAATAGTTGGTGGAGAAACGTTCAATGTTGTCGCTAGATCTGACCAACTTACTCTTGCGTCCTGGGCCAGCGCGTTAAGAAGTGCATAATCAATTTCATCAAAGAGTGTTTTCATTTGAAAGCTACTTCCAGAGCTATGTTTAGTTTTCGTCGCAAATGCAGTTTAAAGCTTTTATTTGAGAAAGGACGCTGATGCAGTGGTCCTTTAATGTCTAGCCAACTCTGATATGACAAAGGGCAGGCAATGACATTAAGTTTGTGGATCTATTTTACCGCGGTTTCTGTTGTAAACATTATCACACCAGGGCCTGCCAATCTGAATACTGTTCAGCGCGCGCTACAGTTGGGGGCAGCGCGCGTTTTTCCTACTATTTTGGGGAATACGGTGGGGTTGGCAATTGGGGGGTGCTTTTGCGCAAGTGGAGCCGCCGCTGTTCTTCTTACGACAGATGGGTATTTTGCATTGTGGTCGTACCTCGGAATTGCTTATTTGGTGTGGCTTGCAGTTAAGCTCCTACTTTCGTGCGAGAGTATCGTTTTAGACCGGCAATCATTTGAAGTTGTCTCTGCAAAATCTTTGTTCATAGAAGCGATAGTGCTTGCAGTTTCGAACCCAAAAGCATTGCTGTTCTATATAGCTCTATTTCCACAAGTCTTAAATTTCGACAAGCCAATCTGGCCACAGGCCAGCATCCTTATTGTGACCTATTGTTTGCTGTCTATCCTATCTTTGAGTAGTTATGCGGGTCTTGCAGACCGGATGCGGATTTATTTCGCCGACCCAATTCGTTACACGCGTTTTAGGCAGCTATCGGGAACTATTCTGTTGGTTTTTTGTATCACGCTTGCGTTGGAGTTGTAGCCGAGAGTGAGGAAGAGCAAACCGATGTGATTTGCCCTTCCTTAAAATCAATATTATGTCTCTGCGCGGTTAGCGATTAGGTCGTCGACCACCGATGGATCTGCGAGGGTTGAGGTATCGCCCAATGCGCCATAGTCGTTTTCTGCTATTTTACGCAGGATGCGGCGCATGATTTTCCCGGATCGAGTTTTGGGAAGGCCCGGTGCCCATTGGATCACATCTGGCGATGCAATCGGGCCAATTTCAGACCGCACCCATGTGCGCAGTTCTTTACGCAGCTCTTCTGATGGGGTTTCGCCATTCATCAAAGTCACATAGCAGTAGATGCCCTGTCCTTTGATATCATGTGGGTATCCCACCACGGCAGCTTCAGCCACGGTGGCATGGGCGACCAGAGCGCTTTCGACTTCGGCCGTGCCCATACGGTGGCCTGAGACGTTGATCACATCATCCACACGTCCCGTGATCCAGTAATCCCCATCCGCGTCACGTCGGCAGCCGTCACCGGTAAAGTAGTAGCCTTTGTAATCGGAAAAGTAGGTTTTCTCAAACCGATCATGATCTCCCCAGACTGTACGCATCTGACCAGGCCAGCTGTCTTTAATGCACAAGACACCTTCAACGTCATTACCCGTGATTTCATCTCCGCTGGCGGGGTCTAACACCACTGGCTCTATCCCAAAGAAAGGTTTCATCGCCGATCCGGGTTTTGTGGCATGTGCGCCGGGCAGGGGGGTCATCAGATGGCCACCGGTTTCCGTCTGCCACCATGTGTCCACGATGGGGCAGCGTCCGCCGCCGACAATGTCATTGTACCAGGTCCAGGCTTCGGGATTGATCGGCTCTCCAACCGTACCCAGCAAACGCAAAGAGGACAGATCACATTTTTCTACAAATTCATTACCCTGTCCCATAAGAGCGCGAATTGCAGTGGGGGCGGTGTAGAATTGATTCACTTTGTGTTTTTCACAGACCTGCCAGAACCGGCTGGCATCCGGGTAGGTGGGCACCCCTTCAAACATCACGGTTGTCGCGCCATTGGCTAAGGGGCCATAGACGATATAGCTGTGGCCCGTAACCCATCCTACATCAGCAGTACACCAGTAGACGTCGCCGTCGTGATAATCGAAGGTCACTTCTTGTGTCAGGCTCGCATAGACCAGATAGCCGCCCGTGGTATGCACAACCCCTTTGGGTTGACCGGTTGATCCAGAGGTGTAGAGGATAAACAACGGATCTTCTGCGTTCATTTCAGCAGGCGTATGGGTGAGGTTCGCGCCTTCAGACAGTTTTGAGTAATCGCGATCCCGTGCGTCATTCCATGGAACATCGCCACCAGTGCGACGCACGACCAGACATTGCACGGCGTCCGCGCATTGTGAGAGCGCCGCGTCTGCATTTGTTTTGAGTGGCGTTTTTTTGCCTCCGCGCGGTGCCTCATCTGCAGTGATTACCAGTTTGGCGTCGCAGCCGTTGATCCGAGCGGCAAGTGCATCGGGCGAAAAGCCTGCAAAAACGATTGAATGTATCGCGCCCACACGCGCGCAGGCGAGCATCGCATAGGCGGCCTCGGGGATCATAGGCATATAGATAACCACCCGATCGCCTTTTGAAACGCCAAGTGTTTCCAGAACATTTGCCATTTTGCAGACTGACGTGTGCAGATCCTTGTAGGTGATGTGTTGGGCTGGATCTTTGGGATCATCTGGCTCCCAAATAATCGCGGTTTGATCACCGCGTTTTGCGAGATGACGATCAACGCAATTGGCTGCGACGTTCAGCGTGCCGTCTGCATACCATTTGATACCCACATTGCCAAAATCATATGAGACGTCTTTGACTTGTGTGAAAGGCTTGATCCAATCAACGCGCTTGCCTTGTTCGCGCCAGAAGCCTTCTGGATCCTCTATGGAAGCTGCATAAAGCACGTCGTATTTTGCGGCATCTACATGGGCATTTTGAACGAAATCTTCAGTGGGTGTATAGGTGCTTGGCGGTGTTGGCGTCATGGTGTCCTCCCAGATCCGGCCGTGCTTTCCAGATCAAAGCCTATTGGGCGATCTGGATAACGAAATCCTTCTATGGGGATCATAGAGGGCTTGGAGCGGATGTGAATAAGCTTCTGAAAAATATGATTTTGTCTGTGAAGGAATTTCACATCGCTTGAGAGGTCTGTAAAGGATTTTACGGATTGCCAGTTAGGTGTGGTTACGTGTCAATTTCTGACAGCCTTTGTCCACGACTACATGCAAAATCAAGGTAAACACTGCCAATACGATGAGCGCGGCAAACATCAAATCTATCTTGGCACGCCCATTTGCCAAAAGCATCAGATATCCAAGCCCTTTGGAGGCACCGACCCATTCGCCAATGATCGCGCCGATTGGGGCATAGACGGCCGCCAAGCGTAACCCGGAGGCAAAGCCGGGCAGCGCAGCTGGAATGCGGATCAACCACATCACGCGCCAATAGCTGCCCCCCATGACGCGTGCTTGTTCCATCCATCCTGCAGGGGTGCGCATCAAGGCGTCAAAAAAGGCTGACGTTACCGGAAAGAAGATAATCAGCAAAGCCATCGCGACTTTTGACAGCAGCCCATAGCCGAGCCAGAGCGTCAGCAGTGGAGCCAGTGCAAATACTGGGATTGTCTGACTGAACACCAGCAGTGGCCGGACAAAGTGACGTGCAAGCTGCGAGGCCGTGAGCCAGACCGCAGTCACCGCCCCGATAGAAGCCCCAAGCACCAGCCCTAGCAAGACTTCAAGCCCCGTTACTATCGCATGTTCTGCTAAAAGGGCACGACTGTGCCATAGGGTTTGTGCGACTTTTGAGGGAGGTGGCAGTAGGAACGCAGGTAGATCTCCGAATGTGACGAGGCTTTGCCACAAGATCAGAAACATTAGGATGAGCGCAGTGATATGTTTGAGCCGGTTCATCTGCGCTCCATCAGCAAGCGGTGCAACTGCCCCTGAAGATCCAGCGTTTCTGTACTGTCATACATGCGCGGTATCGATGTGGCCGGAGCTGGAATATCAGTGATGCCGGTTTCTGTCATGACAAGGATTTGATGCCCGAGGCGTGCAGCCTCGCCGGGATCATGTGTGACATGTAAAACGGTGCGCCCTGCCAGCGTTTCTGCGGCAAGATCCTGCATCTCGGCGCGGGTGCGTGCATCAAGCGCGGAAAAAGGTTCGTCTAATAAGACAACTGGCCGGTCCTCCATCAGGGTCCGTGCCAGAGCAACGCGTTGACGTTGCCCACCGGACAATTCTGAAGGACGTTTGTGAATATGCGCCTCTAAACCGACACGCGCCAAGAGCGTTTCAGCTTTTGCAAAATCGGGGCGCGTGCCCCGGATACGCGCGCCCAGGGTCACGTTCTGTCTAAGATCCAGCCAAGGCATCAAAAGATCTTCCTGAGCCATCAGCGCAACGCAATTTGATAAGGATGTACCGTCCTTACCGCCAAACGTTCCGTCTAGGGTGACGGCCTCTCCCAATCCGGCAAACAGCCGCAAGAGCGTGCTTTTCCCCACACCAGATGGCCCAAGGAGGCAGGTCCATTGCCCCGGCAAGGCCTCAAAGATGACAGGGCCAAAGATCAGTGTTTCGCCAATTTTTGCCGTGCCTGAAAGATATAGGCCGGGCGGCGCGCTCAATCCAGCATCATGGGGCGAGGCCCATGTCCCAAAACCCAACCTCAAGGCGGGTTGCAGTGGTGAACCGTGCACAAAGCGCGTCCCAACGCGGGCTGTTTTCAGGGTGATCTCCCAATCGGAGTCTGACGGCGGCATCTAAAAGATCCGCAACCGCATGGCAGGCGGATTGGTACTCTGCGCCAGCATAGGTGGCGATCCAATCGGCATAGGGTGTTTCACCTGCTTCCGCCTGAAGGCGCATCCCGATTTCACCATATCCCATCACACATGGGGCGAGGGCGGCCAGAAGGTCCAGAAAGTCGCCCGAGTGACCTGCATCCAACACATAGCGCGTATAGGCCAAGTTCTCAGTGCGTTCTTCGGCGCGGGCCAGCTCTTCTTCGGAAATGCCAGCCTCGGCACAGATGCCGATATGCAGTTTGATCTCTTCATCAATCAAGGCATTGACGGTGGCGGCACAGAGCCGCATTTCCTCGATTGTTTCAGCCTTGGTCACGGCCAGTGCCCAAGCGCGGGAGAAATGGATCAGAAAGATATAATCCTGCACGAGATAGTGTAGAAAAGCTGCGCGCGGCAATGTGCCGTCGCGCATTCCTTGTACAAAGGCGTGATGGGTGTAGGCGGTCCAGGTCTCCCCAGCCGCCGCGCGCCATCTGCTGAATGTCGCTCCGTAGTCTGGCATCATTCGGCCAGATCCACAGCCAGATCAGAGACCGCTTTGATCTCATCAATCAGGCCAGAGTCGTGTAGGAAGGCTTCAAAACGTTGGTAGCGCCCTTCATCCAAGGCTTCCGGGCGCAGGGCAAAACGCGGTAATGTATCTGCCCATGCCATTTCATTCAGCTGATCTTGTAGCTCAGGTGAGGTGCCTGAAAAGATCTCCCAGCTTTTTTGCGGATGGTTTACAATATACTGGGTGGCTTTTTCTGTTGCAGCCATGAAGCGGCGCAGCATGTCTGTGTCCATGGTTTCAGGGTTAGCGACATAGATCAGTTCGTCATAAGACGGCAGGCCTTCTTCTTCGATATAGAAGCACTTGCCGCCGACACCTTCGATTTCCATCTGGTTCAGTTCAAAGTTGCGGAACGCCCCGATCACAGCATCCACTTGGCCAGACATCAATGATGGTGAGAGAGACCAGTTCACGTTGACCAGTTCGATGTCGTCCATAGACACACCATGGGTGCCCAGAACGGATCCCAGCAGCGCCTCTTCGACGCCAGCGACGGAAAAGCCGATCTTTTTACCTTTCAGGTCGGAAATATTCTGAATGGGGCCATCTTCCAGAACCAAAAGGCAGTTCAGCGGGGTGGCAACCAGTGTCCCGACGCGTTTTAGCGGTAGACCTTCGGCAACTTGCAAATGCAGTTGGGGTTGGTAGGAAATCGCCAGATCTGCGCGACCAGCAGCAGCCATTTTGGGTGGGTCCGCGGGGTCCGCGGGCGCAATCACTTCAACCTCAAGATCCTGCTCGGCGAAATAGCCGTTTTCCTGCGCGATAATGATCGGGCCATGGTCCGGGTTGACAAACCAATCCAGAATAAGGGTCATTTCATCCGCCGCAAAAGCGGGCGTTGCTGCCATCAGCGTAGCAGCTGTGATGAGAGATTTGGTCATGAGTGTTCTCCGTGTTGGTCGCTTTGATCGCCGAGCGCCACAAGAGCGACCGGGCCTGCGTGTTGTTGTGAAAGATGCTCTGCCGCTGCCCAAGCCCGTAGACCGGACCTGCAACACAGCACAATGCGCGTTTTCGCGTCTGCTTTTGGGGGATTTTCCGCAATGTCTTCAACTGTGCGTCGCTGAGCCGTTACATGGGCTAAAGGCCCTTCTTCCGGGCGGCGCAGATCAATGATCAGATCCGTGTCATCTATGGTTTGGGCACTGATAAAGCTTGGTCGGTATTCGGGTTCAGGAGCGGTATCAAATCTAAACCCGCCAAACCGAAAGCCGGTTCCTTCAAAGGTGATCAATTGGCCAAGCGGCGAAGGAGACTGCCCCGTAAGCACGCTGATTGCCATCTGCGCCTGCAAGGTTGCGATGATGCCGACAATGGGGCCCAAAACGCCTAAGGTCGCACATGTGCCAGATGCGCGGGGTAGGTCAGGGAACACAGCCCGTAACGAGGGGGCACCTGCACAAAACCCGCCGACATAGCCGCCCATCTCAACAACAGATGCGCTGATCAGCGGTATGTTGCGTTTGCCGCAAATATCGGATGCGATGTAACTTGCTGCAAAACTGTCGGCGCAATCGAGTACCAAATCTATGTCGTTGCAAAGATCATGGGCTGTGTCGGGATCAAAGGGCGCGACATGGGTCTCGATAAGGCACTCAGGATTGCGGGCGGAAAGATGTTTGGCCGCGCTTGTCGCTTTAGAAAGGCCGATGTCGTCCATAGTGAATAACGTCTGGCGGTGCAGATTGCTAAGATCGACGATATCTGGGTCAGCCAGTTTTATCGTTCCCACGCCTGCAGCTGCAAGATAAGGCAGCACTGGTGCCGCCAGACCGCCAGCGCCAATAACCAATAGGCGCGCGTGTCGCAGGGCCTCCTGGCCGTGTGGACCAAATTCTGACACCGCAATTTGACGCGCGTACCGGCTCATCCGCAGATCTCCAGCCATTCGCGGACCCGCGCTTCGGGATCAGGGTTCAGGGTGATGTCGGTTACCGCAGCCACACAATCTGCCTTGGCGTTAAAAGCGCCGGGGGCACGCTCGACGCTCATGCCGCCAATCGCAACGAGCGGTGTGTTTGGCGCGTGATCTTTCCATTGTGTGAGTTTTTCTATGCCTTGTTGATGCCATTTCATCTTTTTCAAAATGGTTGGATAGACCGGGCCAAGGGCAATGTAATCTGGCTTGCAAGAGAGGGCGCGATCCAGCTCTGCCTCGTCATGCGTCGAAAGCCCCAGTTTTAGACCGGCAGCCCGGATGGTTTCCAAATCAGCCGTGTCCAGATCTTCTTGGCCAAGATGCACCCAATCACACCCCAGATCGATCGCCGTTTTCCAATAGTCGTTCACCACAAGAATTGCACCGTGCTCAAAGCAAATGTCGCGCCCTGCCTTCAGCTGTGCGCGCACCTCTACTTCGGGGGTATCCTTGATGCGGAGCTGTACAAGTTTGATACCAAGTGGGACCAACCGTTCCAGCCAGTCTACGTGATCAAAGATTGGGTAAAATCGGGGCAGGGTGGTCACGATAAAAAGGCCTTTCCGATGACAGGGGTGGAGGGTGCGGCCATATCGCGAGGTTCCATTGGGTCGGCTTCAAAAGCCAGCCGTCCGGCTTGAACCGCGCCTGCAAATCCTTCGGCCATCGCAGCTGGATCCCCTGCTTTGGCGACGGCCGTGTTCAGCAAGACAGCGTCAAAGCCAAGTTCCATTGCGTGGGCGGCTTGGCTTGGTAAGCCAAGCCCGGCATCAACCACCATGGGCACATCGGGAAACTGCGCGCGCAGCGTGCGCAGGCCGTAGATGTTTGAAAGGCCAAGCCCAGATCCAATCGGGGCGCCCCACGGCATGAGAACTTCACAGCCGGCATCCAGCAGTTTATCGGCAAGGATCAGGTCTTCGGTGGTGTAGGGGAAAACTTTGAACCCATCGGCGCAAAGCGCCTTTGCAGCCTCGACCAATGCAAAGGGATCGGGCTGCAATGTATCTGTATGACCAATCACCTCAAGCTTGATCCAATCCGTGTCAAACAATTCACGGGCCATTTGGGCGGTTGTGATTGCTTCGCGCGCGCTGTGGCATCCTGCAGTATTGGGCAGGATTGCAACGCCCAATTCTTTGATCAGGGCCCAGAAATCTGCCCCTGCTTGATCGCTTCCTGCTTCGCGGCGCACCGAGACTGTGGCAATCCCAGCTTTTGATCGTTGAAAAGCATCGGCCAAGATCGCAGGTGACGGATATTGCGCAGTGCCAAGCATCAGCCGCGAGGACACCGCTGTACCGTAGAATTCTACCATTTTATCCTCCCTGACGTGGGGCTACGATTTCCAGACGGTCGCCCTCTTGCACTGGGGTAGTTGTGCGTTGGCCTGCAGGCACAAAAGCTTCGTTGATTGCTGTTGCAACCTTGGCCGCGCCATAACCCAGCTCGTCGAGCACTGCGCTTAGCCTCTCTGAAGTGACCTCGTGTGGATCACCATTCACTGAGATTTTCATCCATCACCTCTGGTTTTATGTCATCACATATAAATTCGGCCACCTGTCTGGCCATTGCGGGTGCAAGCAAAAAACCGTGTCGAAACAGTCCATTAACGTAGATTCGCTGACCTCTTTGACGAATGCGGGGCAGGTTGTCGTTAAAGGCCGGGCGCGCATCGGTGCCAATCTCCAAGAGTTCGGCTTCACCAAAGGCCGGATGTAAGGCGTAGGCGGCGCTCAACAACTCCAGGATCGAACGCACCGTTGGCCGTGTGCGTTCGCCGCTTTCAATCTGCGTTGCACCCAACATGAAAACACCATCACCGCGTGGGACCACATATAAGGGAAAGCGAGGATGCAAAAGGCGGACCGGACGGTGCAGGGACACATCCGGGCAGCGCAGAACAACCATTTCCCCTTTGACACCGCGCAGATCTTTTAAATCATCTTGGGCTGCCAACCCTCTGCAGTCGATGATGCGCCCAGAAACAGGCGTGGCGGAGGCAAATTGTACTCCGCGCGATTGCAGGTTCTGCCACAGTGTTTTCAACGCAGCGCGCGGGGTGATATGGGCTTCTTCTTGAAAATGCAGCGCTTTTGAAAAGCGGCCTTCAAGAGTAGGTTCCATCTGTGCAAGCTGTTCCGCATCAAGTGTGCGATGCCCCGCAGTCCGGCGCGCAAAGCGGGTCAGTTCATTGCGATCCCGGCCCAGAGCAACCACAAGAGATCCATTGCGTACCACTGGTACCCCCTGCGCCTCCCACCAATCGGCAGCTTCTTGACCAAGCCGAACAACGGGTTCCTCGGCGGTTTCGCCTTCACAAAACGGCGCAAGCATTCCGCCGGCCCACCAGGAACAGGCTTGCGTGCCGGGCTCTGGCGCTTTTTCGCAAATCTGAACGCGTTGACCACGCGCGGTCAATTCAGTTGCGACACAGAGCCCAACGACACCGGCCCCTAAAATGGTGATAGCGGTGTCGGTCATTTCCAGATCTCATGAAAATGGTGCACCGGGCCGTGGCCTTTGCCAATGTTGATAAGATCACTGGCCCGGATGGCCTCATGCAACCAACCATGGCATCGTTCCATCGCGTCTGAAAGCAGGGTGCCTTTTGCCAGCTCAGCTGTCAGAGCTGAGGACAGGGTGCAGCCTGTGCCATGTGTATTTCGGGTTTTCAGACGTGGAGCTTCATAGGCTGTGACGGTTTCGGCTGTGATGAGGTAATCACGACAGCTTTCACCACGTCCGTGCCCACCTTTCATCACAACCGCTTTAGGGCCAAGCTCTAACAACGCAAAGCCTTGAGCGATCACATGATCTTCGGTGGCAGCGGTGTCTTCGCCTAACAGGCGTGCTGCTTCTGGCAGGTTTGGTGTGAGTACAGTAGCACGTGGTAAAAGTGCGGTTTTAAGCGTTTCAACGGCATCGTCTGCAAGCAAAGGATCGCCAGAGGTTGCGATCATAACTGGATCCAAAACGATGGGGGATGAAAGCCCTTCTACTGCTTCTGTGACTTCAAGGATCAAATCTGAAGTTGCAAGCATCCCGATTTTTATGGCGTTAATTGCAATGTCATCAATCACAGCAGAAATTTGCGCGGCAGCCATTCCCGGCTCTACCGCCTGAACCCGGGTCACGCCTTGGGTATTCTGTGCCGTAAGAGCGGTGATCGCAGATGTGCCAAAAACGCCCAAAGCGGAAAAGGTTTTGAGATCTGCCTGAATGCCTGCACCGCCGCCGCTGTCAGACCCCGCGATGGTCAGCGCGGCAGGATGCTGCGACCTGGATTTATCTGACATGTTTTCCCCCATTGTCATGTTCCAGACAGTGCTAAGCGAGGGGAGGGATGAACATGCGGCCGATCACCATGTGTTCAGTTCCGTTCCCTACGCCGGTATTGCCCGGATCAGGTTCGATGGGTTAGCACAGTGCCTCTCAGCCCTTGTAAAAGGGCACCCCAACGGATCAAAGCGAACTTAAACGCGAAAGGGGGGCGTTAGCAAGTGAAATTTAAGATCTGATATAACACATTAAAAACAGTATCTTAGGTTTTATTTTGCGAGTTCTGTGAGCGGCAAATTGTGCAGTGCGTTTAAGCGTGGCTCCTATGATGGATGGGGGCGACGCTTTCTGAAACCCCTTATTTTATTCGGACAATGTGGCGCTGTTAAATTTTGTAGCACTGATTTGTAGCACGGGGCCGCTTATGTGGAACCTGTTTAGTGCAGATTAGCAACCAATCCGCAGGAATTTATTGCCTGATTGAGTTGTTAAACTTCACGTGCGAATTGACACCGATCTGCTGACCCGGCTTTTTACTAAAATCTACACTAAGATTCCCCGTGTTGCGAGCGGTATCCCGCCGTCTGCGGTGCCGCCGAGCAGCCAAATAAAACCGTCGATTGGGAACTGGAAGAACCCACGTTTGATTTGCATTAACAACCGCCTAAATCCTAGGAATTCTTGCCGAATGTTGATTTTTGATCTCAAAGCTTTCGTCGAAACACGTTCAATTTGCAATTTATGGTTGAATATACTTTTAGGTAGCGATACGTTGCTTTGAACGAGACTCTGCCTCGCACAACGCGTTGTCGTAACTGCGACGTGAGATTAAAAGTTATACTATATCAGCCAAACCATGGTGATTTGACACTTCATGGCGAAAGGAGGCGGTGTCTCGTGCCAACTGCCATTTCTGTAGCGTTTGGGAAAACGCCGACGCCCCCGGTAGAATTTTCCAGTATGGCCGCACTGAAAACTCACCTCAAGATTTCGGATAAGGAACTTTTGGTAATTCGGAAGCATCGTTCCAAGATGTATTCCCATTTCATCATTCCCAAAAAGTCGGGAGGGGTTCGGTTTATTGACGCGCCGAAGCCTCGCCTTTTGTATCTGCAAAGGCGTTTGCTCGAAGTTTTAGTGAAAATGCACAAGCCCAGAAATCCAGTTCACGGTTTTGTGCGGAAACGGTCGGCAATTACGAACGCCGAGGAGCATCTCAACCGAAAACATGTAATGAACATCGATTTAAAGGACTTCTTTCCTACTATTACACAAGACCGGGTTTCCAGTTTACTTCGCATTCTTGGTATACCCAGTGATGTTCGAGCAGCCATTTTGTCGATATGCTGCGCAAATGGTCGATTGCCTCAAGGAGCGCCCACGAGCCCCGTTTTCTCAAATATGATATGCCTCCGCATGGATCGACAGTTGATGGGATTTTGCAAGACGCGCCGCATCAAGTACTCACGCTACGCTGATGATTTGACATTCTCTTTGTACACTGCCCCACATCAACTTTTTTCGGAGAGTGTTCCAAGCCCCGGAAAGCTGGCATCAAGCCAAATTTCACGAGAACTTAAGTCGATAATTTTGGATAATGGATTTGTTCTGAACGAAGATAAGCTCAGGTATTTTGGCCCTTCGTCGAGAAAAGAAGTTACTGGTCTGATAGTCTCAGATTTTGTCAACGTACCGCGCAAGTTTGTCAGGAATATTAGAGCCACCATTTTCGACATCGAGAAAAATGGGTTTCCTGCTGCTCAGATTAAATTCAGCACGCTATATCGGAAGACAAATCCCCTATCTGAACACCTGCGTGGAAAGATTGTATAGATCTCCCAGGTGAAGGGCTTAAATGATGCTGTCTACTTGGGCCTCGCGCGCCGCTATAACAACCTTTTCCCTGATAAATCATTGGAAATTGGATATAGTAAAGGGGAGATCAGAGATCTTGCAAACTGGATTCTCGAAAAAGATGCGGACACTCCAGAAACTTCCGATCAAGGCAGCGCGTTCTTTCTCAAAAATATTGGTCTTGTAACGGCCTTCCACTGTATTAAAGGGGCAAAAAGAATTGAAGTTTTCCATCCTCATGAACCTGAAAAACGATTTACAGTTTCGGTCAGGAAGAGTTGCGAGCATAGGGATTTGGCGATACTCGACCACGCTGTTCCTGAGAGTAAGTACCTGAGCCTCGAAATGATAGACAGGCGCATGCGGACAGGTGATGCTGTTCAAATTGTAGGATATCCCTCTTTTGGACCGGGCAGCAGTCTCCAAGTGCGCGAAGCTAAAATTGTTTCCCAATAAACCAAATCGGCGGTAAAACAACTGTTCGTTGAAGGGGAAATTAACCAAGGCAACTCAGGTGGTCCTCTTGTTGACCAATTGGATCGGGTTGTGGGTATCGCCCATAAAGGTGGACCGAATGAAGCAATTGATGTTGCAATTTCTATTCAAGAAATCACCACTCTATAATTTAAAAAATCAATTAAGGTATAGTTGATCCCTTTCCGCCGGCAGTCTATCTTCCGACCCCCGCTTAGAGATAATTGTGTTTCACAGTATGAAACAACGTCTTCAATCGGCAACCGGTGCCTAAACTCTCGAATTTCATCACATCCGAATTGAGGCAAGTTGGGGGTGTAGCGGCATGACAAAAAGATGTTGATCGGGCCTATCTTTTTTGAGCCGTGCACAAATAAGGACCAGCAATCCATTGCTTTTTATGTTTTGGTTCTTGATGAATAAACGATCATACCTTGAACACGCTGCGAATGAGGAAAATTAACCTCTTTGTTCGATCAAAAGCAGTTTTCTCATTCAGACGTAAATTCTTTCAATCTGGCAACTGCTGCAACACGTTGCTGCTCAATATACAGTGCCAACTGAGGCAACGCTACATTGCTTCTTCGCATTGATTTCTTTTGATCGTTAAAGAAGTCAAGTTTGATCTTTCCTTTCTTGATTTTTGGTCGAGAGCCTCCGGTTCAAGCCCGAAATATTCTCGTGCCATCTGAGCGAATGGGATCTCTTCGCTACCATCACGACGTGCCAACAGCAGCATCAGTGTTGTCATGATTTTTTCAATGCCCCATCAGCTTCAATTCTTTTTCAGCAGCATGTCGGGCATCAATGTAATCTGCGAAGTCAATCAGATGGATACCCTTGGCGCATTTTTGGCTTTCTTCCTCTATGAGAACGAGTGGAAGCTTAATTTGCCCAGCTCGGATTTTCTCATGGAACTTCCCAACAGAAAGTTCGAACCAATCCTGCGCGACCTTTTCTGAATCGATGATTGCCTGTGCGTTGTACATTGCCATCATCATAATTGCTGTGTTCATTGGATTTCCTCGTATTTGACGGCCTGTTTTTTTGGGGGCCGCCTGGGTTTGAAAAACCGCCACCCAAGGCGACGGTTTTGAGGAAATGGTGCGAAGCCGTATTTTCGGAAGAAAGTTTGTTAGTAGGTTTGAATCCTATCTTGGCTGCGACTGTATTCGTCGCTGTCAAGACTATGTTCATACTTCCGCCAACAGTCTTTCAGTCTCTCTGATCGCGGCAAGCTTGTCGTCGAGCGCTCTTTTGGCTTTTCGGACTTGGCGCCAGCACCAGGCCAGGTTCACCAAGTCGATCCCTTTAACATCGCAAAAGTGCTCGGTATCGACATCTCTGACCAATGCCTGGTCGCCCAGGCCGCTTCTGTAGTCGTTTGTGAAATGCCTGATCTGCTCGCCTATTATCCCGATGCGCTCATCATCAATGTCTTCGAGGCCGCTCCGTTCGCAGAGGCTGTTGAGAAGCGACAGGACGAAGGGGCGAGTAATGCCTTGCGGCACAAGGCCAACTTCACGCCATTCTTGCGCCTAAAGTCGCCCCTGAGAAATCACAGCCAAAACCAGTTCATGCGTTTCGTGTTCGATTTTTTCATCCATTTTTGTTCCTCCAATGGGTGAGGCCACGATGCGTGGCCTCTCAAGGCGCCGGTGGAAGGAGTTACCCACCGACGGTTGCGCTCAGGCGGCGCGCGGGAAGTCCAGGCGATCAGCGGTTCGGAGTAGAACATCTTGGAAGGCATTAGCCAGTAGACAGAGGTCTTCGACATAAGGTGCTGCTGGATCGAGATCTGCAAAATGAGCCGACTCTGGTCGGCTGAAGTCGTGCACATGCTCAAGGGTGAGCAGCTCGTGCAGGCGTACCAAGCCTTGGCTAAGGAAGGGTTCGATTGGGTCTGGTGCGAACATGCGCTGACCATCGGTTATCGCCCTTCTCTAACCGAAATTGTGCAAATCATTGGCCGCGCAACACGAGACGCCCCCGGCAAGCTAGGGGCGGTTTTTACAAATCTTGTTGCGGAGCCGGGTGTCGAGACTGGTTGGTCGTAGCAGATGCCGTCAACGACATGTTCAAGGCGATCTCGGGCTCGCTGCTGATGGAGCAGGTGCTGGCCCTCAATTTCAAATTCTACCGCCGTGAAGATGGCGATATCCGAGAACCTGTCGAAACCGACGGTCAGGGCAATGTGATGATCGGTATCAAGGGTCTTGTAGAGCCGCCCACAGACCGTGCAAAAGATATCTGTGAGCAAGATATGAAAGATCTGATGGCTGCGGCCTGTCAGGCGATGGATCGTAGGGTTCTGGAACCTGACACTACGCCTGAGGTGGCTACTCAGATGGTTCTGACCGATATCATTAAGAAGCGCTATGAAGCCTTGGATGAAGAAGAAACGGAGTCTGTTCGCCAGCATCTTGCAGCGCACATGAACATCTTTAGCATTGCTCGAGATGAGCAAGCAAAGGGAATGGCCGAAACGCAGTCCATCTTTGAAGGTAAAAAGCCTGATTTGGATGATGAAGAAGAAGTTGAGCTTGGTGGTGCACAGAATACGCTGCTCCAAATGGTAAAGAAATTCATCAATGTCAGAGACATTGATGTTGCGCTGATCGACAGCGTCAACGCCTTTCGAGAGCAGTTTGAGGTGGCTTCAAAGTCCTTGGATTCAGACCTTTTGGCGCATGTTCAATCTGCCATGGTCGCCATACGGGTTTCTTTCAATGCGTTTTCACGACGCTTTAACTAGGTTTTTGCTGCCTGTTCAGTTGCGAATGTTTCGACCAGATTGAGAATGACCTTGCCCTTTTTCTTCTTCCGGAGCTGCGCGGTGAAGCTCGGTTTGCCATTTGTCTTGAGGCGTCCTGTGATAGTTCCCATGGGAGTTCCTTTCAGTCACGGGGTTTCCATGGCCGGGACATCTGATCGTTCGATTTGTTCGGAAGCGTGTTTGATTGGGTTTGAATCCCAAACCGGGGGTGATCGGGCGGAATGGGGGAAAACCGATGAGGTACGGTAGTGACCGGGCAGTGCTCAATTTGGGGTGCTGGAACTTGGGTAGAAAAAAGTGCTACACGGCGCCGTCGGTGCTACATTCTGTAGCACCGCACCTAAAAACGGGGCTAATTTGGGCCAAAACGGGGAAAAAGCGCAAAATGGCGAATCCAAAAAACCAAGAAAAATCAGGGTTTTCCGATCTTCGGCGGGCTGCGCGCCTATCCATTGCACCCATGATGGACTGGACCGATCGACGCTGTCGAATGTTTCACCGTTTGTTAAGTCGTGAAACGCTTCTTTATACTGAAATGGTCACGGCTCCTGCGTTGGTGCGTGGCGGTGCTTTGCATTTGTTGGAGTTTTCCCCCGAAGAACATCCGGTTGCACTACAGCTCGGTGGCTCTGATCCAAAAGAGTTAGCAGCGGCTGCAAAGTTTGGTGCTGATGCGGGCTATGATGAGATCAACATCAATTGCGGCTGTCCTAGTGATCGGGTGCAATCCGGTGCCTTTGGCGCAATTTTGATGCAGACGCCTGATCTGGTTGCGGACTGTGTGGGGGAGATGCGGGCGGCAGTTGATGTGGAAGTGACAGTGAAATGTCGCATTGGCGTCGATGAGCAAGAGCCGCGCGATATTTTGCCTGTATTTTTGGAAAAGATCCGAGATGCCGGGTGTCGGCGGGTGACAATTCACGCGCGTAAAGCTTGGCTGAAAGGCCTTAGCCCAAAAGAAAACCGTGATATTCCACCGCTGGATTATGATCTTGTGCACGAAATGAAAGCCGCGTTTGGCGATATGCATATCTCGATTAACGGCGGCATCGACAGTCTGGAGCAGGCGCAAGAACTACTCGCAAAAGGTCTTGACGGGGTTATGATTGGGCGTGCGGCGTACCATCAACCTGTCGATATTTTGTCGGCTGCGGATCCTGTGATTTTTGGTACAGGTGCGGTGATTTCTGCAGAACAGGCCGTGCGTGCGATGCTGCCTTTCATTGAGGACGAGCTTCAGAACGGTGCGCGATTGAATCAAATCACCCGCCATATGTTGGGAGCATTTGCCGGGCGTCCAGGTGCGCGCCAGTGGAGGCGACGCCTATCCGAAGAGGCGAATAAACCCGGTGCAGGGCCTGAATTGGTGGAAAGCACATTAAACGAAGTGATTCAGCGCGCGGCATAAGCGCTGGACATTCTGGCGCTGAGCCGCTCTTTTCCCACTAATCAACTTGAGGTGGGGAGAGAGTGAGCAGCATGCCTGATTTTGGAACCTTAATGCTTTTGTGCGCCATTTTGGCGGCAATTGGTGCAATCGCTGGCGTGCTGGCAGGTCTTTTGGGCGTCGGCGGTGGCATTGTATTGGTGCCTGCCTTTTTCTATACGTTTCAAACCTTGGGCTATGGCGGCGATCAGCTAATGCAGATCTGCCTTGCAACATCGCTTGCAACAATTATCGTTACGTCTTTGCGATCGGTGTCGAGCCATCACAAAAAAGGCGCTGTGGAATGGGAAATTCTGCGCCGCTGGGGGCCGGGAATTGTTGTGGGGGCAGCGATCGGAGTTGTTGCGGTTTCTGCCTTGCAGTCGTCGTCTTTGCAGTTGCTTTTTGGCGTTTTGGGTTTGTTGATCGGGACCTATATGGGGCTGGGACGCAGTGAATGGCGCCTTGGTGATGAGATGCCACAGGGGATCAAACGTGCGACTTTGTCCCCCATGGTCGGATTCTTATCCGTCCTTATGGGAATAGGAGGGGGCAGCTTTGGTGTTCCATTGATGAGCCTGCATGGCGTTGCGATCCATCGCGCGGTTGCAACAGCCGCCGGCTTTGGTGTGATTATCGCGGTGCCCTCGGTCATCGGGTTTTTATTTGTCGCCATCGATCCTGCTGTTCGCCCGCCTTTTACGGTTGGTGCAGTCAATCTGGGAGCGTTTGCAATTGTTGTCGCGATGACCACGTTGACAGCGCCGATTGGAGTTCGTTTGGCGCATTCTATGAACCCCAAACCCCTGAAACGGATTTTTGCTGTATTCTTGATCTTTGTCGCGTTGAATATGCTGCGCAAAGCGTTGGGATACTGACGCTATTGGGCTTTACGCCCGCGTTTTGCAGCGCGCCCGCCTCGGCGTGTCTTGGGGGCTGCTTCGCGCTTTGGAAGTTCGGCCAAGAGCGAAAGCCGTTCGTCATCTGACATTTTCGACCAGCGCGTGATCTCGTCGATAGAGCGGGCACACCCCGTGCACAGCCGTGTTTCGGGATGAATCACACAGATCTGCACACAAGGGGATTGAATCTCATCTCTTTTCCAGACCTCTTGGGTCATAGTCCCGCGCTCCTTAAGTCGTCTTGAGATGGCGCAATCGATCCAATGCGCCTTGCAGGATATATGAGGCTGCGACGTTATCAATCAACTCTGCACGCCGTTTTCTTGAGGTGTCCGCTTCCAAAAGCGCACGCTCAGCCGCGACGGTGGAAAGGCGTTCATCCCAAAAGCCGATGGGTAATTCTGTGATCCGGTTCAAATTGCGGGCAAATGCGCGGGTTTTCTGGCATCGTGGTCCTTCGCTGCCGTCCATGTTGCGGGGCAATCCCAAGAGGAGGCCATTGAGTTCCCGATTGGCGATGATCTCTAGCAGGCGCGCGCTATCAAGCGTAAATTTCTTGCGCTTGATCGTTTCCAGCGGAGTAGCAGCTGTGCCCAACCGGTCTGATATGGCAACGCCGATGGTTTTATCGCCTAGGTCCAACCCCGCAAGGGCGCTCATCGGAGGAAGAGCCGCTGCGAAATCTTCGATTGTCTCATAGATCATGGGGCAAATCCTGCTTGGGTGGCTGCGGTATCAATCACACGGCGATCCTCTGGACTGTCGGCAAATCGTGCACGTGCTTCGCTCAGTATGGTGAGCGCTTCATCTACGCGGTTTAAGACCGAAAGTGCGACGATCAGCTGGCCCCATTCTTGGGCCGTGCCGCCATCGCTTGCCAGTCGGTCTGATAGGCTGGCCACCATTGAATGGATCATTTCAGCACGTGCCTGAGGGGTTAGCTCTGCAGCTGCGTCAATATCGCCTGCACTGGGTCCGGCTAACGCACTGCCGGGGGCAATGGGCGTATAATTCTGCCCCGCGCGTTCGGCCATGTCACCGATTTGGGCCTGAATGGCGATAGTCCAACGGGCATTTTCTGGGCTGACAGAAAGCGTTTCGCGCCAGATATCAAACGCAAGGTCGGGGCGGCCAAACTGCCCCATCATCAATCCCCAGTAATACCTTGCCATGCCTTGGCTCGCGTTTAATTCTAGGGCCTTTCGAAGTGCTATTTCGGCTTCGGGAGAGACAAGACCACCAGCAGCAATGATCATCAGCTCTGCCTGTTCTGTATAATCATCACTTGTTGCGGCCGCTCCCAACAAGGCAATTTGCCGGGTCTTTGCCTGATAGGCAGCTTTTAGGTTTCCAAGGCGCGCTTCGTGGCGAACCAGTAAGGCTTGTCCCTGTGCATCCTCTGGACGTGCGGCTGCAGCCTCTCGCAATTGCGCAACCAGTGCTTCGTAGCCTTGTTCTACTTGGGGCGGGGCGGCTTTAGGCGCGTCGGCCTCCATCTCTGCCTGAGAGGGGCGAGTGTTTGCATAAAGGCGGGCCTGTTCCAAACGCGTGTTCAGGGCAAGGTCGGGATACCCCGGTGCCCCCAGTTGCGCATAAAGATAGAACGTCCCGGTCAGTAAAAACACAACCACTGCAAGGGCGGTGACAAACGACGGCATACGAGGTTGGGCATTGCCGCTTGTGTGTCGTTGAACTGCGGCATCAGCAGCAAGAATGCGACGGGAAATCTCGATGCGCACACGCTCGCCGTCGGCCTCGTGCACCAGCCCACGCGCAACGTCTTTATCAACGTCGCGCAATTGCTGCTGGTAAAGACGCAGATCATAGGCTGCGGCGGGTTCCGCTGCGCTGCGCGCCCGCACAAGAACAAGCGCCAGCAGCAGGCCAATAGCAAGCGACATGGCTGCGGTCACAATCCAAAAGCTCATCTGCTCTCCCCCGTCAAACGTCTCATACTTTGGTCAGTCTCTATAGAGATGCAGCCTCAGACAAAAGCCCCAATGACTGCGACTTTGGCGCGCGCCCTTTGGTATTGAATTGTGTCACACGGTCAGGCAGATGTCGCAAAGTTACAGAAAACAGCCGATAAACGGCAGGCGCTGATATCACCGCATGTCGCATATATATTGCAATCTTGACTCATCGGATTCGCCAATGAAACGATACTCTGCTTTTGCCGTGGTGCGTGAAGCCCTGCGTTTTCACACCGGATGGGAGCGCGCATGGCGCTCTCCTGAACCAAAACGCCGCTATGATGCCATCATCATTGGGGCAGGCGGTCATGGTTTGGCAACGGCGTACTATCTTGGGAAAAACTACGGGATCACCAATGTTGCTATCCTTGAAAAAGGATGGCTTGGCGGCGGAAATACCGGGCGCAATACCACGATCATTCGCTCAAACTATCTGCAGGATCCGTCTGCCGCGATTTATGAAAAAGCGCGCAGCCTTTACGAAACTATGAGTCAGGATGTGAACTACAATATCATGTTCTCACCTCGTGGTGTTATCATGTTGGCGCAGACCGAACATGAGGTGCGCGGCTACAAACGCACGGCCCATGCCAATGCGCTGCAAGGGGTAGCGACCGAATGGATCGAACCTGCGCGTGTCAAAGAATTGGTGCCGATCATAAATTTGCAAGGCCCACGCTATCCGGTGCTTGGCGGCCTTTGGCAGGCGCGTGGCGGCACTGCGCGCCATGATGCCGTTGCATGGGGTTATGCACGGGCCTGCTCTGATATGGGAATGGACATCATTCAGAAATGCGAGGTCACAGGCGTACGTACTGAGGCCGGGTGTGTTGTTGGTGTTGATACCAACAAGGGTGCGATTGACTGTGATAAGCTTGGCATGGTTGTTGCGGGGCATTCATCGGTTTTGTCCAATATGGCAGGGTTCCGTCTACCAATGGAATCCGTAGCGCTTCAGGCGCTTGTGTCTGAACCGATCAAACCCTGTATGGATGTTGTTGTGATGGCCAATACGGTGCATGGTTATCTGTCGCAATCCGACAAAGGTGAGATGGTCATTGGGGGCGGCACCGATGCGTTTAACAACTACACCCAGCGTGGTTCCTTCCATCACGTCGAAGAAACCGTGCGCGCGTTGAATGAAACCTTCCCAATGCTCAGCCGTTTGAAAATGCTGCGCCAGTGGGGCGGGATTGTGGATGTCACCGGGGATCGGTCTCCTATTATATCATCTACGCCGGTTGGTGGCTGTTTTGTCAACTGCGGCTGGGGCACCGGTGGGTTCAAGGCCATCCCGGGCTCTGGCTGGGCCATGGCGGAATTGATGGCCACGGGTCATTCCAAACTGGCGGAAGAGTTCACCATGACCCGTTTCCGTGAAGGTAAGTTCATTGATGAAAGCGTCGCGGCAGGGGTGGCGCATTGATGGAACTATATTTGCTTTCTATCGTACTCCCAGCGCTTGGGTTCGTTTCTGCGGCGATTGGCGTTTTAGTGAGCGCAGAGGCTGATAGGAGTGGATGGCTCAAACGTTTGGGGCCATTGAGAACGGCTACAATTTTTGTTTCTCTAGCCTTCGCGATTTGTACAGCGTGGGTGGGGTACTTGCAGCATTTGTCAGGTGAAAAGCTGAATGGTCAGCTTGATGAGGCAAATAGAAAACTTGATCAGGCGAATATGGAACTAGCTCGAGTCAGCGAGGTCTCGCGGACTGCAGAAGGAGAAAAGTACTTTCACAATCAGTTGGTTGGGGAACTTAACCAAATTGTTCTGGATGGTGTGAAAGGAGCCGGAACGTTGTCGCTTCACGTTACCGGATATTGTGAAGTCGCAGAAGTTGGAATGACGAACATAATCGGTAAGTACAAAAAAATACAAGCTGGCCCATTGGTGTTTTCAGTGAAAGTTCCTGCTGACGCAGTCTCTGTTGTGGTCAAAAAGCAACCTCCTAATTTGTCAACCGGTAGATCCTTTGGTCAGCTTTGTAAGGCTCACTATAAGTTCGTGAAGGAGTGATAGCCAAATGCTCATCCTTAAATGTCCCTATTGCGGCGTTGAAGCCGAAGAAACCGAACTCACTGCAGGCGGCGAAGCGCATCTGAAGCGCTTTGGCCCCGGCTCATCTGATGATGAATTCCACGACTACCTTTTTACGCGGGAAAACCCTAAAGGCGTACATTTCGAACGCTGGCGCCATGCGAATGGCTGTGGCAAATGGTTTCATGCGGCCCGCTGCACGCAGACCTTGGAAGTGTTTGGCACCTACAGCGCGCAGACAACCGAACCCCCGCAAGAGATCAAAGATAAGATTGCCGCCAAACGTCCGGGCTGGACCTGGCGCGAGTTTTCTTGATGTCACGTGTGACATCTTATTTTTCCGTTTGGGGCATCTGGCCCCGCTCCAGCGCAGAAGGTTCGTGTAGATGAGCACTCGTATTTCGTCATCCGCCGCTCCCAGATTCGGTCGATTGATTGATCGTGACCAGCCCGTCACTTTTACCTTTAATGGTGCGCCTTTGCAGGGTTATGCAGGTGATACGCTGGCTTCTGCTCTACTGGCCAACGATCAGATGCTTGTTGGACGCTCTTTTAAATACCACCGTCCGCGCGGCGTGGTTGCAGCAGGCGCCGAAGAGCCGAACGCGCTGGTGGGCCTTGGTCGCAACGAACGGTTCGAACCGAACCAGCGCGCCACCACAACAGAGTTGTTTCACGGTCTCGAAGCACAAAGCCAAAACCATTGGCCAAGCCTGAACTTTGATATTGGCGTGTTGAACAGCAAACTGTTCTCTCGTTTTTTGACTGCGGGCTTTTATTACAAGATGTTCATCCATCCACGCCCGTTCTGGAAACATATCTACGAACCCTTCATTCGCCAATCTGCAGGGCTTGGAAAAGCGCCAGATACTGAACTAAAAGACGCAGATACCTACGAACATTTCTATTTTTTCTGTGATGTCTTGGTTGTCGGTGGCGGTGTTGCCGGGTTGCAGGCTGCGAAATCCGCTGCCGCCTCTGGTGCAAAGGTATTGCTGCTCGAACAAAACGCCTATTGGGGCGGTCGCGCTCCGGTTGATGGTGGTTTAATCGACGGCGAAGCGCCTGAGGTCTGGATCGAGAAAACTCGCGCGGATCTCGCTGCACTTGAGAATGTCACCCTACGCAGCCGCTGCATGGGTGCCGGGATCTATGATCATGGCTATGCGCTTGGATATGAACGCCTCACGGATCATGATCCGAAACTCTTTGGTCCACGCCATCGCCTGTGGCGCATTCGTGCCAAACAGATTGTAACGGCGACCGGCGCGGTTGAAAGACCCTTGTCCTTTGCTGGAAACGATGTGCCGGGCGTCATGCTGGCCTCTGCAATGCGAGAGTATGCGGTGAACTGGGGTGTTCTTCCCGGACAACGCATATTGATCGCAACCAACAATGATGATGCCTATCGCACCGCATTATGCCTGCAGGACGCTGGGGCTGAAATTACTTGCGTGGTTGATGCGCGCCCCAATGGCGGTGGTGCCTTGATGGAAGAAGTGCGCGCGCGCGGCATTCGGATTGAAACCGGGTATGCGATCAAAAAAGTACAGGATGGCAAACGGGTTCATCGTGTGGCGCTTTGTGCTCAGGATAGCGATGGCACGGATTTTGAAGAGGTAGATGTCGATGCGGTCGCCATGTCAGGCGGTTGGTCCCCTGTTGTGCATCTTTGGTCTCACTGCGGTGGGAAACTGATCTGGGATGAAACACAGGCTCATTTCAGACCAGATGCAGATCGTGCACCGACAAGCCATGATGGCGCAGGATTTGTTTGGGCGGCTGGCAGTGCCAATGGAGATATGACGTTGCAGGGGGCTGTCTCAGATGGCGCCCATGCCGGTGCAAAAGCTGCAGAGGCTGCAGGGTTCTCGGCCCAAATGCCAGATGCGCCCAACTGTGATGAGACAGTCGAAGCAGCGCTTTTGGCGGTCTGGTCGATGCCAGCTAAGGCGGGCATTAAACTACGTATGAAAACGTGGCTTGATTACCAAAACGACGTGAAAGTGTCGGATGTTCAGCTTGCCGCGCGTGAAGGCTATGAAAGCGTCGAACATACCAAACGCTATACCACATTGGGCATGGCCACGGATCAGGGAAAGCTTTCTAATATCAACGGTCTGGCTGTTCTGGCCGACAGTCTGGGTGCTGAAATACCACAGGTCGGAACAACCACATTCCGCCCACCTTATCATCCCATTTCGATGGGGGCGATTGGCGGCGAAGCACGTGGTGAAGTTTTCCAACCTCTGCGCAAAACGCCGATCTATAGCTGGAACGATAAAAACGGTGCCCATTGGGAGCCGGTTGGCCAGTGGCGTCGCCCATTCGCCTATGTTCGGGACGGGGAGACGGTGCATGAGGCGGTCAATCGTGAAGTAAAAAATACGCGCGAAAACCTTGGACTGCTTGATGCTTCAACCCTTGGAAAGTTGGTTGTAAAAGGGCCAGATGCGGGCAGGTTCCTTAATATGATGTATACTAACATGATGTCGAACCTGAAAATTGGCAAATGCCGCTATGGTCTGATGTGTTCAGAGAATGGCTTTTTGGTGGATGACGGTGTCGTCGCACGTATCGATGAAGACACATGGTTGTGTCACACCACCACCGGCGGCGCTGATCACATTTACAGCCATATGGAAGAATGGCTGCAAACGGAATGGTGGGATTGGAAAGTCTATGTTGCCAATGTCACGGAACAATACGCGCAAATCGCTGTGGTTGGCCCCAATGCGCGTAAAGTGCTGGAAAAGCTGAATGCTCAAGCCAACGGTGGCATGGATGTTTCTAAAGAGGCGCTGCCATTCATGGAGTGGCGCGATGGCACAATCGGCGGCTTTGATGCGCGTGCATATCGGATTTCGTTCTCGGGTGAACTGTCTTACGAAATAGCGGTTCCCGCGTCGCAAGGGGCCGCCTTTTGGGAGGCACTGATCGAGGCGGGTCAAGAATTTGGCGTGATGCCTTATGGCACTGAAACCCTGCATATTCTGCGCGCTGAAAAAGGGTTTATCATGATCGGGGATGAAACTGACGGCACGGTCATTCCACAGGATTTGGGTTTGAACTGGGCCTTGTCTAAGAAGAAAGACGATTATCTGGGCAAGCGTGCGCATGGCCGTAGTCATATGCAGGATCCTGATCGCTGGCAGCTTGTCGGTTTGGAAACACTGGATGGATCAGTTCTGCCTGAGGGGGCTTATGCCGTTGGCGGTGGATATAATGGCAATGGCCAGCGCAATACCATAGGGCGCGTGACCTCAACCTATTACTCTGCAAACTTGGGCCGTGGGATTGCCATGGGACTGGTGAAACATGGCCCCAAACGAATGGGTGACGTGATCACATTCCCGGGTACCGATGGTACCGAATATCACGCCAAGATCGTTGATCCTGTTGTATATGACAAAGAGGGCGAGAAACAAAATGTCTAAGGCAATCAGCGCTCTAGAGGGCGCTTCCTTTTCTGGCCTCGCAAATATTTCTGAAAGTGGCTTAACGGGCATGATCACCGTACGCGGTGATTTCAGCAACGCAGTGTTTCAAAAAAATATCGAGTTAGCTACAGGATGCACTGTCCCCTCGATACGAAAGATCTCGCAATCCGGTAGCAACACAGTGGTCTGGATGTCGCCAGATGAACTGTTGATTGTGACAGCACACGTAAATGCGCAGGGTTTGGTTTTGCAGCTTGAGGAAGCGCTGAAAGACCAACACGCACTTGTTGCAAATGTTTCTGATGCACGCGTCTGTTTTTCGATCTCAGGTGTAGATGCGCGGGAGGTTCTGTCAAAATTGGCACCCGTCGATTTTACCGAGACGGAGTTTCAGGCAGGAGATGTAAGACGCACACGTGTCGCACAGATTGCGGCAGCGGTCTGGCAAGATGACAGTGGCGACTTTACTTTGGTGTGTTTCCGGTCTGTTGCTGAATATGCATTCAATCTTTTGAAAACCGCTGCACATCCGCTGTCTGGGGTTATGGCGCAGTAAATTTTGGCGTCTTGAATTTATGTTCTCACTTAGGTTGTGTTGTGGCTTATGTGTCGGTAGTAATTTGTTTTATTGAATTAATTTAACTGGTGAATCGAATGAAAAAGCTCTTTTTAGCAACAGTTCTTGTTATATCTTCAGTCGCAGCTGCACAGTCCGAAACATATCGTTGTAAATTCCATGATCCGGGTCGCTACAATACAATTCCAAAAGAGGTGTTGGTAAAGGTCGCTCCAAATAACGCAGGCGCTGAGGTTGTTGACCCTATCTTGCTCTCAGAGCGCCAAGCTCCGAAAGCGGCGCGATTTGTTGACAACAACAGCAAATTACTACGTGTGCGCTGGCGTGTTGACGGTGCAACCTTTAGAGGGGGCGCAAAGTCCGACATGGATTTCTCTATGGTTTATCGGAAAGCGCGCAATCGTGCATCGATTACGCTGACGATTGCAAACTTCGACAATACAGATTCTGGAACCGGTCACTGCGTTCTTGAGTAAGCGTCAGATGACTGCATAATTGATACCCCTCCAATGCACGATCAGCCCCAAGTTTGGTAAATGATCGTGCATCAACCCCAGGGGCGAACACTTAAGCGGTAGAACTAAGCGACACACTAAGTGTCTGTTATCTTTTCTTGCCTCTTGACCTGCGCGGCCTTGCGCCTCATTTATCTGCGCAGGATAACTTAATTTGACAGGGGGCCATCATGGCATTTGAACTTCCCGATCTTCCTTATGCGCACGATGCACTGGCTGACAAAGGCATGTCTGCAGAGACGTTGGAATATCACCACGATCTGCACCACAAAGCTTATGTTGATAACGGCAACAAGCTGATTGCAGGCACTGAGTGGGAGGGCAAGACCCTCGAAGAGATCATTGTTGGCACCTACGACAAGACCGCAGTTGCGCAAAATGGCATTTTCAACAACATCTCTCAGCTGTGGAACCACAACCAGTTCTGGGAAATGATGGGCCCTGGCGCATCTGCACTTCCAGGTGAGCTGGAAAAAGCGCTGGTTGAAAGCTTTGGTTCTGTTGATGAATTCAAAAGCCAGTTTTCAGCGGCAGGCGCAGGGCAGTTTGGCTCTGGCTGGGCTTGGCTGGTCAAAGACACCGATGGTGGTCTGAAAGTGACCAAAACCGAAAATGGTGTGAACCCATTGTGCTTTGGCCAAACTGCACTGTTGGGCTGTGATGTCTGGGAGCACTCCTATTATATCGATTTCCGCAACAAACGCCCTGCTTACCTGTCGAACTTCCTCGACAACCTGGTGAACTGGGAAAATGTTGCATCACGCCTGTAAGCAAACAGTCGTATGATCTTGAAAGACCTGTCAGAGTGATCTGGCAGGTCTTTTGCATTTAGGGTGTTTGCCAAAGTGGGGTGACAGTTTTGTGAAAAAGATTTGTCTGAAAATTTCAGATTTATGCATAGATGAGTTGACACCTGTGTCACTCAGATTCTAGGCGTAACTTGCGCCAAAACATATAGTGCAATACACACAGGCAAATTTAAGGCCATAAAAAAGGCCTTTTGCACATGTATATCGGTGGGGATATCGCAGAGTGAGCCTGTGACGGTTATGTTGAGCGTAAGCTCCGTCCCTGTTTGGCTTACCTTGTGGCGGCTTCGATAAGAGGCCTAATACTGGGAAGGATGATCATGGCTGAGACATCAGGTACAGGTGTATCAAGTGGTATTGCAATCGGCGGCATTGCAACCGTTGCGGTTGTTGTTGGTGGTCTTGTACTGACCCAATTGGGGTTCTTTGACAAGCCCGCCGCGCCAGAACAGCAAAAACCTGCCGATCTTGCGGTAGCCCCTAATGATGCGCGCGCTCTCCCTGCTCCTATCGTGACAGCTGACGCAACGCCACAGACCACCAGTGTTGAGAGCACGCCTGTTCCTCCTGTGGGTCAAAACGCTTCTGCAGCGGATTCGGTGGCATCTGATCAGGTCGCGAGGGACGCAGATGCTCGCTTGGATTCTGAAAGCCTAACTGAAACCACGGATGTGGCTGAGCCATTGGTGATTGAACCGGCGCCGGAAGCAGTCATAGCGTTGGAAGCGCCCGAAATTGATGTGTTCCGCTTTGCGCCAGACGGTTCAGGGCTGATCGCTGGACGCGGGGAAGTTGGCTCTGAAATTGCGGTGCTCTTGGATGGTGAAGTCATTGAAACCGTCGATGTGCCCGCTGGTGAAGAGTTTGTCGCGTTCCCGTTCATTGCGCCAAGTGATGTGGCACGTGTTGTCACAATCGAAGCGCGCCGGGCCGAAGAGAAACGCCTTGCAGAGGCAAGTTTCATTCTTGCCCCAGTTACACCAATAGCTGAAGAGAGTGTTGTTGCCGAAGTAACCCCAGTTGAACCCGCAATTGATGCGGAGACAGCTGCGCCCCAGGTTTCTGTGTCCTTATCTGAGACTTCCAACAGCATTGCCTCCGCTGAACTGGAAGAGCTGGCGGAAACTGTAACGCCTTCCTCTGTCGTTGCTGCAACGGATATTGTTCCTTCAAGGGAGGTTGAAGAGAGTGTTGCAAGTGCGTCGGGGGGCGTAACAGATGCTGTTGAAACCGCGCTTTCTGAGACGCCGCAAGAAGAGGTTGCTGTTGTTGCAGAGGCCGTGATTGCTCCCGTCGCAGAGGTACCAGTTACTGAGGTTCCAGAGGAAACAGGAGCCGAACTTGCTGCTGTGACCGAAACTGCAGATGTGCAAGTAAATCGCGAACCTCCTACACAAATCGCTACGCAGACAGCTGCATTACCAGAAGCGACTCAACCCACTGTGCAGACAACCGCGCCTGAACAGGTGACATCCGCGCAGATTGCGGAAATTCCTGCGCCTTCGGTTCAAGACAGCCCTGCGATTGCTGTACTCAGGGCGAGCCCTGAGGGGATTGAAGTGGTGCAACCTGCAGCACCTGCAGTGCCTGAGTTGGTTGGGAAAGTCGCACTGGATACAATCAGCTACTCTGACGCGGGTGATGTGCAATTGGCAGGGCGGGCCCGTCCCAAGGCTTTGGTTCGTGTCTATGTTGACAATACTGTTGTTGCTGAAGTTCAAACCGCAGAAGATGGGCGCTGGTCTGGCGACCTTGCCGAGGTTGACGCGGGCATATTTACGCTGCGTTTGGATGAAATCGATCCGGTGATCGGAACGGTCACAAGCCGTCTGGAAACCCCTTTCAAACGTGAGGCGCGTGAAGATCTGGCGGAAAATGCGGCGCAAAATGCATCTGATAATACAGCGCTTGTCCGTGCCGTGACCGTGCAAGAGGGCGATACGTTATGGGCGATCTCACAAGAGCGGTATGGCAACGGCGTTCTCTATGTGCGGGTTTTTGAAGCCAATCAAAAAGATATCCGCGATCCCGATCTAATCTATCCTGGCCAGATCTTCACCCTGCCGGAATAATCCTTTATCTTGTCTAGACAAACGCGCCTGAACGGGCGCGTTTTGCATCTGATAACGCCGCTGCGTCATCCAAGATATAAGGACGTCTGAATGAGACCTGTTCCCGAGCCAACAGCCAAGGAAGAGCGCAAATCCTCGTTGCGCACGATACGGCGTGTGGTGCCGTATATCTGGCCCCAATTTCCCAAATGGATTCGGGTGCGCGTTGTTCTGGCGCTTTCTATTCTTGTGCTGTCAAAGGTGGTCGCGGTTTACACACCCATCCTATATAAGGGGGCCGTTGATCAGCTTGCAGGCGATGGTGTCTCACAATTGGCGTTGGGGGCGATTGGACTTACGATCGCCTATGGGTTGGCCCGTGTGATGACTGTTGGGTTTCAACAGCTTAGAGATGCGATCTTTGCCCCTGTTGGCCAGCGCGCCTTGCGCCGTCTCGCACTTGAGACGTTTACGCATATACACCGCCTGTCTATGCGGTATCACATCACGCGTAAAACTGGTGGTTTAAGTCGCATCATCGAGCGGGGCGTGAAAGGCGTCGAATTTCTGCTGCGTTATCTTGTGTTTTCCATCGGGCCTTTGATACTGGAACTGGGCATGGTGGCTATCATATTAGCGACCTTGTTTGATATCCGGTATCTGTTGATCGTTGGAGCAACCATTCTTGGCTATTGCGTATTTACCTTCACGGTCTCCGAATGGCGGGTGAAGCTGCGCCGGAGGATGAACCAACAGGATACCGAAGCCAATCAAAAGGCGATCGACAGCCTGCTGAACTATGAGACAGTAAAGTATTTCGTTGCTGAAGAGCGCGAAGCAGCGCGGTACGACAGTGCGATGAAGGGCTATGCACAAGCAGCCCTTAAAACATCTTATTCCTTGGCTTTTTTGAATTTCGGCCAGAGCGTCATTATTACAATGGGCCTTGTGGGGGTGATGGTGCTTGCGGCCATCGGGGTTCAAAACGGTACGCTGACGGTGGGCGATTTCGTGATGGTCAACGCCTACATGATCCAAATAACCGTACCGCTTAATTTTCTGGGTTCAGTATATCGTGAAATTCGTCAAAGCCTTGTCGATATGGGCGAAATGTTTGAATTGCTTGAGCAGCCGGCTGACGTTGAGGACACCCCTCGTGCCAAAGATCTGAAAGTGAGCCACGGGGCAATTGCCCTGCGAGATATACGGTTTTCTTATGATCCAGAGCGTGAGATCCTGAAAGGCGTGTCTTTGGATGTGATGGGGGGGCAGACTGTTGCGATCGTTGGCTCAACAGGGTCGGGCAAATCAACGATCGGGCGTTTATTGTTCCGTTTTTATGATGTCACGGGTGGTGCGATCTTGATCGATGGTCAGGATATTCGTGATGTAACGCAAAAAAGCCTTCATACAGCGATTGGCGTGGTTCCTCAGGATACGGTGCTGTTTAACGATACCGTGCGCTATAACATTGCCTACGGGCGAGAAGGCGCTGCGGAAGATGAGATCATCCAAGCTGCAAAAGATGCCCAGATCCACGAGTTTATCGTGGCGCTTCCGGATGGCTATGACACGCAAGTGGGTGAGCGTGGGTTAAAGCTTTCAGGGGGAGAGAAGCAGCGGGTGGGGATTGCACGGACCTTGCTTAAAAAACCTCCAATCTTATTGCTGGATGAAGCAACCTCCGCGTTGGATACGGACACTGAACAGGAAATTAAAGATGCGCTTTCACGTGCGGGGCAGGGGCGCACGGTGATTACCATTGCGCACCGTCTGTCTACGATCGCTGAAGCTGATTTGATTGTCGTGCTTGAGCAGGGCGAAATTGCTGAAGCAGGCACACACGAGGCCCTATTGCAAAAAGAAGGTCGTTACGCCCACCTTTGGCAGCGCCAGCACACCGATCAGGATGCAGCCTAAACCCCCCCCCCTTGCCTATAAGGCACGCGAGGGCTTTTTAGCCTTCGCGTGGTGATGACAACAGCGTTTTAAGCTCGCTGACAATGGCGTCGTGGGCATGGCCTAAATGATGGCCACCTTCAAACTCCACTTTTTTCATCCCCGGTAGTTGGCTTGGGGGGCAGGCGCTGACGCTTTCTTTGCTTCCAAACAGACACATGACGCGGTGACCGGGAAGATGACCTTGCAGCGCGGCAATCGCTGGCGACACCTCATGCGCGCCGGTCTCTTGCCCCAGCCAGCCCCCCACGACAATTTCAAAGCCCGTTCGGGTTTCAGGCGCGATGAGACCAAGACCTGCAATGCGACTGCGCAGGTTGTCAGGCATATGGGTCGCTGCAAAAGGCAAGGTATTTGCGCCGAGCGAGAAACCAAGGATGAGCACACGAGATTTGCTAAAATGCATACTGTAATGGGCATCAATCCGGGTAAGATCAGCAGCAATCTGGGCGGGGCTTTTTTCACGCCACATATACCGCAGACTGGAAATCCCAACGACAGGAATACCTTCTGCTGCCAATCGGTCTGAGATCTGCTTGTCAAAGTTTGCCCAGCCACCATCGCCTGATAGGAAAATCGCATAGGTATCGTAACTGCTTGCCTGCTGGGTATTGTGGATGGTCAGCGGCAGATCTTCCAGATCGGCAGCGGCGGCTTGTGTGCGGGTATCAAACGCGGAATCTGTGCCAGCCAGCCGCAGATAACTTTTATAAAACGCACGCTGGGCCGTTGGTGTTGGAGGCACAACTGTTGCACCCTGAATGTTTTGAGCGGGTGAAATAACATCTCCCTCGGTCACATCCAGCCACCGCAAAGGTGCTTTTGCGCCGTCAGCGGGTTGTGCCCCTGCGCATAACATATCCTGATGATCTGTTGATACAGTGACAAGCCCTTTGAACCGGTTCGGCGCCACATCTGCTGCGGACAAGGCTAGTGATGTCGCGCTGCCATAAGCCGTCAAAACCGGGGTACGTGCCAACGCGCCTTCACGCACCTGGACCGCAAGGGCAGCCTTTAGGATCAATGGTGCGACGGCGGAGCAATCATTTCCCGCGCTCTTTAGTAGATGCAAGCCGTCCAGACCAACGACGAGCGTATGCATTTCAGACAAGCGTTTTGCGCGTGCGGCTTGCTCAGCCGTCCATCCTTCATGTCCGACAAGGAAAATGGCTGTAGATCGTGCATCCATTCCTTGAGGCATGGAGACAGAGAGAACGTGCTGCTCTGCATCGCTGGTGTTAAGAGCGGTCAAATCGCCCCATTTTGCAAATGTCGCCACAGCGGAGAGGGAGAGCGCAGTCAAAATGCTGCCGAGCTGAATTGATCTTTTCCAAACGCGTTTCATCTGCACAGCCTTCTGCCCGTTCTTTTGCCTATGGCTAGCAGTTATGTGCTGATGAAATCTAAATGATGCAAAGTTCTGTGGGAGGTTCACGAAAGACTAAAAAGCCCCGCTGATGGGCGGGGCTTTTGTGGGTTATTCTGCTGCACGCAAGCGACTGTCTGGTAAGGCTTCTGCTGTTTCAGCTGTTTCTGCTGGCGTATTCTCTTCCCACTGGATTTCAGTGGTTTTGATTTTCTTAGCTTGCTTTGCCAGACGCATATCTTGTGCAATGCGGCTGCTGCGGCCCTTAGTAACCCGCGCCAGGGCACGGCCCAGCCAACGGGCGTAGGTGCTGACCCAGACACGCATTGCCAAGAGAGAGGGTGTGACAACAAGCGTGAGGATCGTTGCAATACCAAGACCAAAAACCACCGCCGTAGCCAGCTGCTTCCACCACAGGGCGGTCGGGCTGTCAATTGAATAGCCGCCATTGATGAAATCAAGGCTTAGGCCAAACATCATCGGGGCAAGGCCCGCCATCGTGGTAATCGTAGTTAGCAAAACAGGCCGGATACGGGACTCGGCGGTGCGAATGATCGCTTCGATCCGGGGCATGTGCTGGCTGTATTCCTGATAGGTATCAATCAGCACGATGTTGTTGTTCACCACAATGCCTGCGAGCGCCACAATACCAGTCCCTGTCATGATGATCGAGAAGGGCTGCTGCATCACCATCATGCCAATCAAAACACCGGTGGTAGAAAGAACCACCGCCAAAAGGACCAGTACCGAGTTGTAAAAGCTGTTGAACTGCGCAAGCAGGATTACAAACATCAGACCAAGCGCACCGGCAAAAGCATTCATCAGGAAGGCGCCTGATTCTGCCTGCTCTTCTTGATCTCCTGTCCATTCCCAGCTGACTTCTGATGATAGGGGATTGGTGCTCAACCACTCGGTGATTACAGCAATTCGTTCGTTGGCATTGACGGGCACAAAACGTGCACCATCTTCGATTGCCTCGCGCAGGGTTTCAATGCTGCCAGCGCCCGTCAATCGCATCAGTTCCAGTCGATCTCCGTTGGGGCGGGTGAACACTTCAGCCGTTGTGCCATCTTCGGCGGGCTTGAGCAGAGCAAGTCGCTGTGCCGCGTCTCCTTCACCCTGTTCGACTTTTATGAGGCCGGGCAGCACATCTGCTTTGACATCATAAAACCGTTCCTGATCAATCCGAGAGATGCTTGCCAGTTTTGCTACAGGTTTGCGTTCGATAAAGTTGGACAAAGGCACCAGCCCATCGTCCGTGCGGACCTTAAGCGTATCTAGTGTTGACAAGACACGATCCTCTTCGGGAAGGCGTACGCGTATTTCCATTTCTTCGTCAGAATTACCGACGCGCGTATCGTCCAGATAGATGCCCCGTGTGACCAACTGCACCATGGCGCCTACCGTTGCGACATCCGCGCCATAGCGACCTGCCTTAGCCACATCAACGTCGATCTGCCAGTCAATGCCGGGTAGGGGTAAGGTATCTTCAATTAAGGTCAGGCCTGGTACGCTTTCAAAATGCTGCCTTGCTGCAAGCGTTGAGCTGTCCAGCGTGTCCCAATTGTCGCCTTTGATACGCAGGTGGATGGGTTTCCCCTGACCTGGCCCTTGTTCAAGCGCGTTCAATTCGGCCTCAAACCCAGCCAGCTGCGCCAGATCGGCCTTTAGTTCATCGATGACAGTATCGCCGTCAAAATCAGTGGCGGTCACTTCACGGGTGAAGAGATCAAAGAACCAGCGCTCTTGTTGTGTGGGGCGATCATCCCACGGGATGATTTCAAATTGAACCTGTCCCACAGTATCCGCTGGCGAATCTCCACCACCCGGTCCGCCCGTATCCAACCCGCCTTCACCGGCAAAGGCAAAGACGTTCACAACAGCAGGGTGGGCCGAGATGACCTCTTCCACCTGTTTTACCATCGCATCATTTTCCATGAGCGAGGTGTTTCCGCGTGCGCGCACGTAGACGGTGGCTTGTTCTGGTTCGGTGTCTACAAAGAATTCGACCCCGTAGTTGTTTTGACCAAACATGCCAAACACCGTCATGATGCCAAAGCCCACAACGCCAAGGGTTGCAATTGGCATGATAGGATTGCCAACGATGAATTTGATCACCCAGCCAAAACCGCTATGTGCACGATCGGCTTTCAGAGGATTGCTTTTACGCTCGATCTGCGCGGCGCTCAGCGTGACAGAGGCTGCAAAGGCGAAAATTAAGAACACCAAACCGCCGAAGGCCGTCGCACCCAGACCTGTGGTACCTTCGGGAAGCAGATAGGCCGGGTTCAGCATTTGCATCGCACCGGCAAACATGCCGAACATCACAGGCGGAACCAAAAGCGCACGGATCCACCATGGTAGAAAGGCGCGCAACCCGTTTGACATATGTTCAAAGCTGCGGCTGATGCGACCAGAGACACCACCAACAACCGGTAGGTAAATCAAGGCCACCAAGAGTGAAGACGATAGCACAAAGATCAGCGTAACCGGCAGCATGCTCATAAACTCGCCGGGAACGCCAGGCCAAAACAGCATCGGCAGGAACGCGCAAAGCGTTGTTGCGGTTGATGAAATCACCGGCCAGAACATGCGTTGTGCCGCTTCAACATAGGCATGCATTGGGCCGACACCGGATTTGATCCGTTTGTCAGCATATTCAACAACAACAATAGCGCCATCAACCAACATGCCAACAGCCAGGATCAAGCCAAACATGACCATGTTGGAAATAGACACGCCCATCATTGCCAAAAAGGCAAAACACAATAGGAAAGACGTTGGGATTGCAAAGCCAACCAGCAGGGCTGCACGGCTTCCCAACGAGGACAGAATAACGATCATCACTAGAGCAACAGCGGTCAGAACTGATCCTTCCAACTGGCTCACCATCGAAGCAACAACGCGGCTTTGGTCGTTTGAGGTGCCCACCTTCACCGCAGCCTGCAGTTCCTCAGGCCATTGCGATTGCGCCTCTGCAAGGGTCGCTTTGATCTGATCCACGGTGTCGATCAGGTTGTAACCTTTCCGCTTAACAACCTGCAGGGCCACGGTGTTTTCACCGTCAAACCGGGCTGTTCCAGTGCGGTCTTCAAAGGTTAGATTGATTTCCGCCAGTTCACCCAATGTTACGACACGATCGCCGTTTACCTTGACGGGCAGCTCGTAGATGTCGTTGACCTCATCAAATGAAGACGGGATCTTAACCGCGAAAGTGCCTTGCGCGCTTTCAATTTCACCCGCTGCGATCAGTTGGTTGTTGTTTTGCACAACGGTGATCAGCTCGATTGGAGTGACATTATAAGCTTCCAGGCGCAAAGGATCGATCAGGACTTCGACCATTTCATCACGATTGCCAGCCAGCCCTGCTTCAAGCACGGAATCCAACGCTTCGAATTCATCCTGAAGATCTTTTGCGATGCGCGTCATCGTGCGCTCTGGGACATCCCCAGTGAGATTGACGATCACAATCGGGAATTCAGAGAAGTTGAGCTCGCTCAGGGTATATTGTTCTGCACCTTCAGGAAATTCTGCCTGTGCTGCAATCATCGCATCCCGCACGTCTGCCATGATTGCGGTCTTGTCCCACCCAAAATCAAATTCAAGTGCAATGCCCGCATAGCCTTCGGCAGCGGTCGCGGTCATCTTGTCAAGGCCATCCAGATCCGCAAGCTCGGTCTCCATAGTCTTGACCAGCAGATCTTCGGCATCCTCAGCGGAAATTCCTGGGAAGCTCACTGAGATAAAGAGAGCAGGGATTTCGATGTCCGGCTCGCCTTCTTTGGGGAGGGCCGAATAGGCGAAACCACCCACCAGAATCGAAATCGCAATAAAGGCTATTACCATTCGGGCGCGCTCGGCGGCCCATGCTACCAAACCAGTCATATTATAATGCCTCTTTATAGGTAGGTGCGACGAGAACGCCCTGTGTGACGAAATCCTGACCCAGCACAATTACATCTGCTTTTTCGGGCAGGCCGCTCAACCACACGCCATCAGATTCGTCGCGCAACAATTTGACGGGTACAAAATCAACAACTTGATTGGTTGAAACCGTCCGGACCCCCAATTGGCCCTCATTGTTCAGGGTCAGGGCTGATTGGGGCAGTTTATGTGCTTTGGCACCATCTGCTGCGATAACGATATCAGCGGTCTGGCCATCACGAATTTGAAGGTCAGGGTTTGGAACTTCAATTTCAACTTCAAACGTGCGCGTTTCCGGATCAGCAGAGCGGCTGACAAAGGTCACGCGACCTTTGACCTGCGCGCCGGCTGCCAGTTCGGCACCAGCCAATGCGCCAATTTCGATGCGGTTCACATCAATTTCAGGTACAAATCCAACCAGTTTTACCGAGTCCAGCTGAATAACAGTACCGCATAGGCTACCGGGCTGCATCAGGCTGCCAAGCTCAGCTGTGTCGCTTTCTAGCAAACCGTCAAAAGGAGCGGTGATGGTCAGGCGCTCCATTTCTTTTTCAGCGGCAGCCACGATCGCTGCGGCTGATTGAATGCCAGCCTGTGTGGATTGCAACCCGGATTGGGCAGAAGCAATTGCGGCAATTGCGGTGCGTTCTGCGGCCTCTGCTGCTGCCACACGCGTGTCTGACGCATACCCATCCTCAGACAGGCGTTTTGCGGCGTTCAGATTGATCTCGGCTTCACGCAGGCGCGCGTGCGCTTCGTCCAAACGGGCACGGGCTTCGGGAACGCGCGCTTCTGCTTCGATCAGTCGTGCTTTTGCTTCCGCAAGCACCGAAGGGCGGGTGCCAGAGGCCAGTTCACACAATAAATCGCCTTTTGCTACATGTGCGCCTTTTCGCAAAGGTTCAGAAAGAACGGTCGCTGAGGTTTCCGACCGCACTTCAACTTGACGGAGCGCTTGGGTCTGTCCGCGCAGGACGACCGCACTGTCAATTGTACGCGCAACACTGCGCAGAGCGACAACTTTTACCCGACCGGTCTCTTCTGATAGAACCGCAGGTGTTTTCACAGGCGCCGTTTCAGCGGCTGCAAATGTATCTGTGGGTGATATTTCAGTATCGGTTGATACGGTTTCTGCCTGTGCGCTTGCGAATAGAGGGCCGTCTCCGCGCGCAAAGCTCATCACGCGATCGCGTTCAATCACGAACATATATGTGCCCACGGTAACCGTGGCAGCGGTAATCAGGGGAATAATGCGCATTGCAGGCCTTTCCAGTCAATATGTGCGCGATTGTGATGGTCGTAACCTTAGGGTTGGGCACGCGCACTCGATAGCTATTTTTTGCACGTATATGCGGTCTAAATACTAAACTATATAGTTTAGATCACACTTCAGGCAGTATTGCTTCCTTTTCTTTCGTTTGCGGAAGGCAAGCGCCACTTGGCTTGGCGCGCAGCACGCGGTAAGAGAGGCGAAAGAGATCATTCACCGGCGGTGCCGAACTGCGTAGGAGAGATTACGGATGAGCAATACAGACAGTTTTATCGATGAGGTCACGGAAGAGGTACGCCGCGACCGGCTGTTTGTGTTGCTAAAGCGCTATGGCTGGCTTGGTGGAGTTGCTGTTGCCTTGATCGTTGGGGGCACTGCGTGGCGTGAATACACAAATGCGCAATCACGCAATGCCGCAGAAAGCCTAGGCGATGCCCTTATCGCAGCGACCGCAATCGACGACAGCGCAGCGCGGGCACAAGAATTGTCGCAAATTCCAACTGATACGGCAGGCAGCACGCTCCTTGTCCGATTGAGCGAAGCAACCGCGCTTGTTGATGCAGGTGAGCCGGAAAAGGCGATCGCGCTTTTGGAAGAGGTCGCCTCCAATGGTGATCTTGCGCTGATTTATCGTCATTTAGCTTCATTCAAAGCACTGACGCTGCAAGTGGGCAGCTTAGCAATCGAAGAACGTCGCCTGCGTCTGGACGCTTTGGCGCAACCGGGTGCGCCACTTGCACTGCTGGCTTCGGAACAAATTGCACTGCTTGATATCGAATCTGGTGATACCGCAGCCGCGCTGAGCCGTTTGACGGCAATAGCGGCGGATGCAGCCGTAGATCAGGATCAACGCGAACGCGTTCTTCAGTTGATTACCGCTCTTGGTGGAGACGCATCTGCGCTTTAACGATCAAACCAGTTGATTATATGCATAAAAGCATGACAAAAAACCTTGAAGGCTAAAGGGCAGGGGCATGACGGGTAAGAGTATGTACAAGAGAACTTCACGCTGGCGTTCCTTTTTCGGTGTGAGCACTCTTGCATTGGTATTGGTGGCTTGTGCTGAACCTGAAATCATCTTGCAAGGTGAACGTGAACCCATTCGCCCGGAAGACGCGGTGAAGGTCGAAAACCAAAGTCGCAAGATTTCGCTGCCGTCGCAAAAGGCCAATGCCGCTTGGCCTCAATTTCATGGAACGGCGGGGTTTCGCACCGCGCACCCTGCGCTTGCGGCGGCACCGACATTACGATGGTCCACCTCGATCGGGGATGGCGACAGCAGGCGACAACGTATAACTGCGCAACCTGTCGTTGGGGCAGGGCGGGTTTATACGCTTGATAGCTCCGCACGTGCGACGGCGGTTTCCCCTTCAGGGCAGGTTTTGTGGTCCACACAGATGATCCCATCCTCTGATGATGCAGGAGAGGCGACTGGCGGTGGTATTGCCTACCATGATGGCGTGCTTTACGTATCCTCCGGTTTTGGTGTGCTGACAGCACTGTCTGCGGAAACAGGAGCGGTCATCTGGCGTCAAGAACTGGATGCAACGGGCTCTGGGCAGCCATTGGTTCAGGATGGACTGCTTTATCTTGTAGCGGGTGATCAAACTGGATGGGCCGTCCACACGAAAGATGGCCGTATTGCATGGCAATTTGAAGCCAGCCCAAGTGTTGCAAATGTTCTTGGCGCAGCAGCTCCTGCTTTGACATCTGATCTGGCAATCTTTGCTTTTGGATCTGGTGACATCACCGCAACGTTCCGTAAGGGGGGATTGCCACGCTGGAACGCCTCTGTGTCGGGGCAGCGTGTCGGGCGGACGATTTCAGGAATATCAGATGTGACAGGCGCCCCTGTTGTCGCGGGCAATACCGTGTATGTGGGCAACAACGCTGGACGTACCGCGGCCTTTGATGCCGGCAATGGTGATCGTCTGTGGACTGCACGTGAGGGAACAACAGGACCGGTTTGGCCCGCAGGTGATAGTGTTTTTCAAATCACAGACCTCAGCGCCCTGGCGCGTCTGGATGCACAAAACGGTGAGACGATTTGGTCTGTAAAACTGCCGAATTTTCTGAGAGATAAGCCGCGCAAACGCGAAGAAATTGTTGCGCATCACGGACCAATTCTTGCCGGGGGCAATGTAATCGTTGTGTCTAATGATGGGGCGATGCGCCTGTTTGATCCAACCGATGGTCAACTGTTGCGCAGTATCGAAATACCAGATGGAGCAACCACAGCCCCTGTTGTTGCGGGAGAAACTTTGTATGTTGTCTCCACAAAAGGTGAACTCCACGCTTTCCGTTGACGCAAAGATGCGCTATGGGGCGCGTCTGTAATCACGGAAAGCGGATACCATGTCCTTTACCCTTGCCATTGTGGGCCGTCCAAATGTGGGCAAGTCTACCTTGTTCAATCGCCTCGTCGGTAAAAAACTGGCTCTGGTAGATGACCAGCCAGGCGTGACGCGTGACCTTCGGGAGGGTGAGGCACGACTGGGGGATTTGCGGTTCACTGTGATCGACACCGCTGGCTTGGAAGATGCAACCGACAATTCGTTGCAGGGCCGTATGCGCCGTCTCACAGAGCGCGCTGTCGATATGGCCGATATTTGCCTGTTCATGGTGGATGCGCGCACGGGGATTACCCCAACGGATGAGGTCTTTGCCGAGATTTTGCGTCGTAAATCTGCACAGGTCATTTTGGCGGCCAACAAAGCGGAAGGGAACGCCGCTGAAGCTGGCGTTCTTGAAGCATATGGTTTGGGCCTTGGTGAACCGTTGCGCCTGTCTGGTGAGCACGGCGAAGGCATGCCTGATCTCTATTCGATCCTTTTGCCGCTTTCAGAGAAATATGAAGAGCAGGCGGAAGACCTAAATGCGGTTGTTGAAACTGATACGGATCTTGAAGAGAACGAGGACGAAGACGAAGACACCGTTTATGAGGTCGCGATGCCAACGGCTGAAAAGCCGATGCAGGTTGCGGTGATTGGTCGGCCAAATGCCGGAAAATCAACGTTGATCAATAAAATCCTTGGCGAAGACCGTCTGCTGACCGGCCCAGAGGCCGGTATCACGCGCGATGCGATCTCTTTACGAGTGAACTGGAATGATGTGCCCATGCGCATCTTTGATACTGCCGGGATGCGCAAAAAAGCCAAAGTGCAGGAGAAACTGGAAAAGCTATCGGTTTCCGATGGCCTGCGCGCAGTAAAATTTGCCGAAGTTGTCGTTGTGCTGTTGGATGCAGCCATTCCCTTTGAACAGCAGGATCTGCGGATTGCGGATCTGGCCGAGCGTGAAGGCCGCGCTGTGGTCATTGCTGTGAACAAATGGGATATTGAAGATGAAAAGCAAGACAAGCTGAAACAGCTGAAAGAAAGCTTTGAACGTTTATTGCCACAGCTGCGTGGCGCACCTCTGATCACTGTGTCTGCCAAAACAGGGCGCGGTCTTGACCGCCTCAATGCGGCAATCCTGCGCGCCTATCAGGTTTGGAACCGTCGTATGCCCACGGCTGCGCTCAACCGTTGGCTCACGGGGATGCTGGAACAACACCCGCCGCCAGCGCCGCAGGGCAAACGGATCAAGCTGCGCTATATGACGCAGGTGAAATCCCGTCCGCCGGGGTTTGTCGTGATGTGCTCGCACCCAGACAAGATGCCCGCAAGCTACAGTCGATATCTTGTAAATGGGTTGCGTCAGGATTTTGATCTACCGGGCACGCCTATTCGCCTGACGTTACGCGGTCAGGGGGATAAAAACCCCTACAAGGACAAGAAAAAGAAGAATGCGGGCGCATTGAAAAAACACCTTGGAAACTTGCCACGATCAAAAAAGTAGTCGCATTCGAAACCTTTTTGACCCGATTTTACCGTTCGTTATCTCTCTTCCGGCAGAACCAAAGCAGTTGATTTAAGGTTCTCAATGAGATTGGAGTAAGAGCAGATGATAAAATCGGTGGTTGGCGCAGTGAGCGCTTTGCTTGTGTCCGCGGGATCTTTGTTTGCTGCGATGGATCAGATTTCAGTCGCGCAAATGCCCGTTGCTGCAGAGACCTCAGAAAAAGGTGAATTGATTGACCTGCTGAACGAGATGAAAGCACAGTCCAATGTAGACTTTCCGGTAACGGTTGCTCCCTTTTCCAGATCTTTGCACATGGTTGCATCAGGATCTTCGAGCGCGCATTTACCGCTTTTGGACCCAGAAAACGGCAGCCCTCCTGCGCCTGGGTTGGCTTATAGCTCCGAAACTATTTTGGGTGTTGAGTTTGCTCTTTATCACCATGTTGATGTTCAGGTTGATCCCGAGAATTTAAGCGGTCTCAATCTGGAAACCGAACGAAGCCATACAGGCTTGTTTGAGTTTGACATTGCGCCTGTGACTTGCGTTGACTGTACACTGGCCAAGATCAACAGCGGCCGGGATAGCGTGTTTCTGTTTGCTTCCAACGTATCAGACGGCGTGATTGCTGCTAAGGGGTTGGACCAAATTCAAAAAACCGTCTTTAAGGTATTTCCGATGAAATTTGTGATCCGCGAGGGAGACACTGAAGCGGATCAATGGCTAACCCAAGCTTTGCAAGCCGTAAAGGCAAGTGGTCGCCTGCCTGAATTGGTGCCAAGTCTGTTGAATTGATTGACTGTCGAAAATCTACAAAAGACAGAGGCATCTCCTTATGAGGTGCCTTTTTCTCGTGAAGAAAGGCTGTTGTCGTTCATAATTTTACAATGCTGTTACTTGTCACATAGAAAACCTACCCTAGTTTATAACAGACTCTACGCACAACTTATCTAGATCACAGATAGAGATGAGAGCAGCATGGATTTACGTGCCCATACACGACGATACTGCAGACGTGATAACCGACTGGCATCACTTAGTTATTTCTCTACGCTTGCGATCTACTTTTTATCACTCACTTTCGCGATAGCCTTTGCGCAAGCATGGTATATTTTGTTGCCTGCAGGGATGGTTTTTGCTGTATCCGCAGTGCGGCTATACGTTTTGCAGCATGACACCGGTCATCATTCGCTGTTTGAAACCCGCCTGCAAAATGAATGTGCCGGTCATCTCTTATCCATTTTTACATTTGCGCCATTTGAGGTGATGAAACAAAATCACAACTTGCACCATGGCGGGATCAGTAACCTTGAACACAGAGAGACAGGTGAAATTTTTACCATGACTCTTCGGGAGTGGGAGCAGGCTACGGTGCTGCAACGCATTGGATATCGCTGCTACCGAAATCCTTTTGTATTAGTTACTTTTGGTGCGTTGTTTACTTATTTTATCCGCTATCGCTGGCCCAAGAACACGATGCATTTTGGGGCGGGCGGGGTGATCCTGCATAACATTGTAATAGCGAGCTTTCTTTGGGGGCTGTATCGAATTGGCGATGTGACTGCCGTTCTAATTTGGTTGACCTTTTCATTTCTTGGCGGGATGTTAGGGGTGTTTCTGGTCTATCTTCAGCATAATTTTGAAGACACCTATTGGGATAGAAGACCGGATCTTGACCCTGTCAAAGCGGCCTTGTCGGGGGCATCCTGTCTGGATTTTGGGTGGTTTTTTGATTTGGCCGTCGCCAATATTACCCTACATGACCTGCATCATTTCAATGCACGTATTCCGTCATATCGTCTGCGACAGTGTCACTATGCAATCCCGCCTGAATATGCACCGCGACGGATTAAGTTTCCAGAAGCCCTGCGTGCCCTGACTTTGAAACTCTGGGACGAAAAGAAAAAACGCCTTGTCCCCTTTCCATCCATGGTAGAAAATGTGCAATAATGACGTCATTCCATCATGAGGTGGGGGCGACAAGAAAAATGAAACAAATTGGGACATCATGACGGCAATATCAAAATTAAAAGGTGTGGGGCCAGTCCTCGCAAAAGTTTTGAAATCGAAATCAGTCACATCAGTCGAAGACATCGCGGCTATGGACCTTGCGACCTTGATGGCATTTCCGGGGATCGGGTCGCGTCGCGCCGATATCATAATGGCGTCGGCCAAAGAGCTAACCTCTCCAAGCGCCAAAGGGGACAGGAAGACAAAAAGTGCCCAGGCCCCTCGTAAATCCACAACATCCGGTAAGCCTGCTCAGGGCACGTCTGTAGACAGCAAGCTGAATGCGGCGCTTGTCGCTGCCGAGGCTGCCAGACAGGCTGCCGAGGAAAAAGCAAGCAAAGCCAAGGCCAAAGCGAAGAAAGCCAAAAGAAAAGCTGCAACGCTTGCCGAAGAATTTGCCGCCGCCAAAGTGAAAGCCAAAGCAAAGGCTAAAAAGGAAAAAGCCAAGGCCAAGAAAGCAATTGCAAAAGAACGGGCAAAGGCAAAAGCTATTCTGGACGGTAAAAAGGGCAAAAAATCAAAAAAGTAAAACGCCACAGGGCATTATTTCTCTTGTGGAGTGAAATACCGCCTGATGATTTGGTATGATCACCAGCCTGATGTGGATGCAGGCTGGTGATGGATCGGTGGCAAGGTTAGCTTAGAACACCATCCGCGCCCAAGATGCGTTTGCCACCCAGATAGGGTGCAAGCGCTTCGGGAAGCTCGACAGAGCCGTCTTCCTTCTGGCCGTTTTCAAGCACAGCAATCAAACACCGCCCAACAGCAAGACCAGAACCGTTCAGCGTATGCACAAACGCAGGTTTGCCGCCATCTGCTGGTTTGAACCTCGCATTCATCCGGCGCGCTTGGAATTCACCGGTAGTCGAGACAGAAGAAATTTCGCGATACGTATTTTGCCCCGGCAGCCAGGCTTCGATGTCAAACGTGCGGCGCGCGCCAAACCCCATATCACCCGTGCACAATACGACTGTGCGGTATGGGATGTTCAACGCTTCCAGAATACCTTCAGCGCAGCGGAGCATACGCTTTTGTTCGTCATCCGAGCTCTCAGGATGTACGACGGAAACCATTTCTACCTTTTCAAACTGATGCTGACGCAGCATGCCTGAGGTGTCGCGCCCAGCTGAGCCCGCTTCCGACCGGAAACACAAGGTATGCGATGTCATGCGCAGGGGCAGGTCGCTTTCGTCCAGCACGTCTCCGGCCACTGAATAGGTCAGCGGCACCTCGGACGTCGGGACCAGCCATTCGCCACCTGTGGTTTGATAGCTGTCTTCACCGAATTTCGGCAGCTTATCGGTGCCATACATCGCCTCATCACGCACCAGAACGGGAGAGTTCACCTCGGTCAATCCGTTTTTATCTACATGTGTGTCGACCATAAACTGTGCCAACGCGCGGTGAATACGCGCCACGGCTCCTTTCAAGAACACAAAACGCGCGCCTGAAACTTTGGCGGCCGTTTCAAAATCCATAGCAGCCGAAACGCCTTTGATTTCAAAATGTTCTTTGGCCTCAAACGCCAGTTCCACTGGGGTGCCCCAGCGGTTAATCTCAACGTTGTCATCTTCATCGGCACCTTGCGGCACATCCTCTGCAGGCGCGTTTGGAATACGCGCCAGCATATCGGTCAGCTTGGCGTCCAGCTCCTTAGCCTCTGCCTGCATTGCGGCGACTTCGGATTTCTTTTCCGCCACTTCCGCGCGCAGGCGCTGAAATTCCTCTTCGTCGCCTTTGGCCTTTGCGGCGCCAATGGCTTTGGCGGCTTTGTTCTGATCCGCCTGTGCAGTTTCAGAGGCCAAGATCTTGGCCCGGCGCGCTTCATCCAGCGCTAAAATGTCCGAGGACAATGCCGCATCTCCACGACGCGCCAAAGCGGCGTCAAACGCAGCGGGATTTTCGCGGATTGCACGGATGTCATGCATGGGACTGCTCCTCTGGAGAGATGGTGTTTCTTAGCTTCCCCTATGCCGGATTGGTGGGCAAAGGGGAAGGGGGGAGAAGCAATCCGTCGTTGTATAGGGTTAGTTGGTCACGTTGGGGGCAGGATCTAGCTCAGGATACCAGAGTTTATCAATCGCCTCGGCGGTGTTTAGATCCAGCCCTTGTTGTTCCGTCACAATTCGATAGTCATGGTCAGTGCGCTCGTTCAAGAAGTCTTCAAACTCAGATTTTAATTGTTCAAGCGTTACGTCCTCCCATTTGTGTTCAACAAAAGCTTCCATTCCGTCTGCGGTGATAAACCCAGTGGCTACGACAATACTATGGGACACGTAGGCAACCAGCGCGTCTCCGGCGTATATCGCCATTTTTACAGGCTTGCTAACGAGAGGGGTAGGAGTAGCGTTGCGGAGCCTTCTGGCTTCTGATGGGGCAAATTTATCAAGTGTTTCCCAAAAGTCAGATATCCGTTTTTTGTGATCTAAGTATTGCTCATACCCCTCGCGCGTTGCGGGAGGGCCGACTTGGATGTTTTCAGCGAATTTTCTAAATGTTTCGTCTGCGAAGGGGGATATATGTACTGTGAATTGTTCCAACCTCTTAGCTTGCAGCGGTTGCCATTCTTCATAAGTATATGTTTTTGTGTGGTCCATTGGCGGAGCATCTCCAATGCTGAAATGAGCAAAGGACCGAGAAAAATTGCCGTCTGTATTGACTTGGTTAACTTGCTTGAATGGTGTGGATACATAGGCAGTCGTGGTAATGTGCATTCTGCACTCCTAGTAATGATATGTTGACTTATATCAGCTTTAGGTTGCACATCTTAATGCTTCGTTTCGCCACCAGACGGAACCGCAGAATACGCGCTGGTTTTTCGACATATTCTTGGCCTTTATGACACAAAGCGAGCTTGCCCGCCTGTCAGAACGTGGCCGGACATGAGTTTCATGTGGCAAGGCCATCAGCTCACCTTGCAAAGCCCTGACGCAGCGCATAGGTTCCGGTGCAAATTTACCGGCCCCAAGGCCGCCGAGAACAAGGAAGACCCTTTATGGATAGCCAAGCGATTGCGCAGTTTGTCCCTCTCATTCTGATCTTTGCGATCATGTATTTCCTGCTGATCCGTCCGCAGCAAAAGAAGATGAAAGAACATCAGAACATGGTCAGTGCGCTGCGCCGCGGGGATCAGGTGGTGACGCAGGGTGGCGTGATCGGCAAGGTTGTGAAGGTTAAAGACGAAGGTGAGCTGGAAGTGGAAATCGCCGACGGCGTGAAAATTCGCGTTGTGCAAAACACCATCGCGCAAGTGCTGAGCAAAACCGAGCCAGCTGCCTAAGCTTTACCGTCTAACAATTTGATAAGGCAGGGCTATGCTGCAAATTGATCTCTGGAAGAGGGTGACAATCTGGCTGGTCTGTGTGATCGGTCTGATGTTGGCCCTGCCAAATGCGTTTTATACACGTGTCGAACAAGCCAATGACGCGGTCGCGGAATTGGTCACCAAAGGCGAAACGCAGGAGCGTTTGGAGATTGCAGGGCAGTGGCCCGGATTTCTTCCTTCTGGTCTTGTGAACCTTGGTCTGGACCTGCGCGGTGGTGCGCATCTTTTGGCGGAAGTCGAAGTTGAAGATGTTTACGCCGCGCGCATGACCGCGCTGTGGCCCGAGGTGCGCAATGTATTGCGGGCTGAGCGCGCGACAGTGGGAACATTCCGTCGTCAGCAAGGGCCTGACAGTGAGTTGCGGGTGCGCCTTTCAAATCCTGATGGCATGTCACGGGCGCTGCAGGTTGTCCGCGAACTGGCCACGCCTGTTGTGACCCTGACAGGTGCTGGTGCAAATGACATCGAGGTCAGCGCTAGTGGCGACGTGATCACAATTCAGCTGTCAGATGCAGAAAAGCTGGCCAGTGATGATCGGACTGTACGTCAGGCGTTGGAAATCGTGCGTCGCCGTATTGATGAGGTTGGCACGCGTGAGCCGACCATTCAGCGTCAAGGTGCGGATCGCATCCTGATTCAGGTGCCGGGCATCGGCTCCGCGTCTGAATTGAAAGCAATCATCGGTACCACAGCTCAGCTGACGTTTAACCCTGTTGTTGGACGGGGGTCTGATGAAAATGCGGTTCCGGGTGTAGGTAACAAGGTAATTCCGTCCTTGGATGAAGAGGGCGTATATTACACCGTGGAGTCTGCACCCGTTGTCACCGGTGAAGAATTGGTGGATGCGCAGCCTGCCTTTGATCAAAACGGTCGCCCTGCGGTGAATTTCCGCTTTAATCCAGCAGGTGCTCGCAAGTTTGGCGACTATACTGCTGAAAACATCGGCTCTCCCTTTGCGATTGTACTGGATGATGAGGTCGTCTCGGCCCCGACCATTCAAAGCCATATTCCGGGTGGTTCTGGTATCATCACAGGTAACTTTACCATCGAAGAAAGCACCAATCTGGCGGTACTGCTGCGCGCAGGCGCTTTGCCAGCTGAGCTGACATTCCTTGAAGAACGTACCATTGGCCCAGAGTTGGGTCAGGATAGCATCGATGCAGGTAAGGTTGCGACCATTATCGCCTTTGCCGGGGTTCTTGTCTTTATGGCGCTGAGCTATGGATTGTTTGGCCTGTTTGCAAACGTTGCGCTGATCATCAACATCGGCCTGATCTTTGGCGCACTCAGTCTGATCGGTGGTACGCTGACACTGCCGGGGATCGCAGGTATTGTTTTGACAGTCGGTATGGCTGTTGATGCAAACGTGCTGATTTTTGAACGTATTCGCGAAGAGATCAAAGCAGGGCGCGGTCCAGCAAAAGCGATTGATGAAGGCTATTCAAAAGCGCTGAGCGCAATCCTGGATGCAAACGTTACCACCTTTATCACAGCGGTGATCCTGTTTGTGATGGGCTCTGGCCCTGTGCGTGGTTTTGCCATTACTCTGGGGCTTGGCATTCTCACATCTGTGTTCACGGCGATCTTTGTCACACGCTTGTTGGTGGTGATGTGGTTTGAACGTCGTCGCCCTAAAGAGATTGAGGTATAATTGATGCGGCTTAGACTTATCCCAAAAGAAACCTCGATTGATTTCTTCACAAAATGGCGCCTGTGGCTCGGGTTCTCGGCCTTTTTGATCGTGCTTGGGTTTGTGTCCTTTATGGTTCAGGGGCTGAACTTTGGGATTGATTTCCGAGGCGGAACAACCATTCGGACAGAGGCCACCATATCTGTTGATACAGGCACCTACCGTGATGCGCTTGCGCCGCTTGATCTGGGGGATATCTCGATCACAGAGGTGTTTGATCCTGCCTTTGATGAAGATCAGCACGTGGCCATGATCCGCATTCAGGCACAAGACGGGGGAGAGGCCATTTCTGGTGAGCAGATTTCAGAAATTCAATCGGCCTTGAACGCGGTTGTGCCAGATATCAAATTTGTATCGGTTGAATCGGTCGGGCCAAAAGTGTCGGGTGAGCTGATCCAAACTGCGGTTCTAGCGGTTGTTTTGGCAATCGGTGCAGTTCTAATCTACATCTGGCTGCGCTTTGAATGGCAGTTTGCATTGGGTGCGGTTGCGGCTTTGGTTCATGATGTGATCCTCACCATTGGTGTGTTCTCAGCGCTGCAAATCAAATTTGATCTGGCTATTATCGCGGCCCTTTTGACAATTGTCGGCTATTCTTTGAACGATACTGTGGTTGTTTTTGACCGGGTTCGCGAAAATCTGCGCCGATACAAGCAAAAGCCGCTGGCGGACGTGTTGAACATCTCAATCAATGAAACCCTGAGCCGGACACTGATGACCTCGGTGACAACGCTTTTGGCGCTGATTGCTTTGTTTGTTCTGGGCGGTGATGTGATCCGTGGTTTTGTGTTTGCGATGATCTGGGGGGTGGTGGTTGGAACCTACTCTTCGGTCTTTGTGGCCTCAACCATTTTGCTTCGCTGTGGTGTGACACGGGACTGGAGCAAAAAGAACAAGCCAACCGGCAATCAATTTGCTGACATCGATGCCTGATGCGCTGTTGAGCGCATGGGCAACGCCAGGCCTTTTTTGGCTCTTGCTCACGATTGGAGCCGCGGGTTTGGTCCGCGGCTTCACTGGTTTTGGAACCGCGCTGATTTTTGTACCAGTCGCGGGTATTTTCCTGACCCCCGTTGAGGTGATCTTGATGATTGTTCTCACGGGGGTTGCTTCAACGGCGGCACTTTTGCCGGGTGCTTGGGGGCAGGCGGATCGAAAGGAAGTCGGCACGTTGGCACTTGCCGCCACGGTTACTGTGCCTCTCGGGATTTGGATCATGGGGCAGGTGGACGAATTGCTTCTGCGGTGGTTTATCGCTGTTATCGTTGGAGGCACGCTTCTTGCGGTGGTGTCTGGCTGGCGCTATCAGGGACGCCTTGGTTTAAAAGGACGCGGGGCGATTGGATCCTCAGCCGGACTGATTGGCGGTATGACAGGGCTAACGGGGCCTGTTGTGATCGTGTTTTACCTTGCCAATGCGCGCGATATTACAAAGGTGCGGGCCAATACCATCGTATTTCTGACGGCGATGGATATCGTCATCGCTTTGAATCTACTGGTGCGGGGCAATGTCACATCTGAAGCGATCTGGCTTGCCGTGCTTTTGTCCGTGCCCTATTTCACAACTACGATGATCGGCAAGGCGGTTTTTGATCCAAGGTTTGAACGGGCCTATCGGGTCGCAGCTTATTCCGTGATTGCAATCGCTGTGATATCCAGCCTTCCGATATTTGATTGAAAGGAGGCCTCATGCGCCTGAATGAAGTGAACTTTTCTGACGCGGACCCCGTAGATGGATATGGCGCAGGTTTCTTTCGTATTGCAGGAAATGTGCATGAAGGTGCGGTTCTGACATCTGTTTTAGGCACTGGCATTTGGGGCGGTTATGATGATCAGCAGGCGCTTCTGGCACTTGCTGGAGAGATCGACGTTTTGTTTGTTGGAACCGGTGCCGAAATAACCCATATCCCAGCGACCCTGCGTAAAGCATTGGAAGATGCCGGAATGGGGGTTGAGATCATGAATTCACCCGCAGCCTGTCGAACGTATAACGTTTTGCTTTCCGAAGGGCGCCGTATTGCGCTGGCCGCTCTTCCAGTTTGATCTGGCGCAAAGCGATTTTGCAGGACACTGGGGTAGATGGATCATGTAAACCAGATGGGTATGGAATGACACTCACCGTTACAGATCTGAGCGTTACGCGTGGTGCTCTACCCGTGCTTTCGGGGGTGTCCTTTGCGATTGTCCCGGGGGAAGCGTTGATCCTGCGTGGGCCAAATGGAATAGGAAAGACAACGCTTTTGCGCACGGTGGCAGGGCTACAGCCTGCTTATGCGGGCAGCATCGCAGGGGCTGAGGATCAGATTGCCTATGCAGCGCATGCGGATGGGTTGAAGCCCACTTTAAGTACGCGTGAAAATCTGAAATTCTGGGCCCAGATTTTTGGAGTCAAAGATGTGACACATCGCGTGTCCGAGGCCTTGGCGGATTTTGATCTGGAAACTCTGGCTGATCGTCCGGCGGCAAATCTATCGGCTGGACAAAAGCGACGATTGGGACTTGCGCGCTTGGGGGTGACTGGACGCCCGATCTGGATCATGGATGAGCCGACCGTAAGCCTGGACACATCCTCTGTGCAGCGCTTTGCTGAAGTTGTGCAAAATCATCTCCAATCAGGTGGCAGTGCGATGATTGCGACGCATATTGATCTAGGCCTGAGCGGGACCGAGCTGGACCTGACATCTTACAAGACAGCGCCGCAGCAGCTGGATGATTTTGATGGAGCTTTTTTGTGATCGCGCTTCTCTACCGTGATTTGCAGCTTGCGTTTCGAGCAGGTGGAGGCTTTGGGCTTGGTCTGGCGTTTTTCTTGATTGTCGTTGTTTTGGTGCCGTTTGCAGTTGGCCCGCAGTCAGAGCTTCTGGCGCGGATTGCTCCGGGCGTCTTGTGGATTGGGGCCTTGCTTGCATGTCTGTTGTCATTGGACCGCGTGCTGGCGCTGGATTGGGAAGATGGGTCGCTTGATCTTTTGGCCACGGCGCCCTTGCCGCTGGAGGCAATCGTAACCATGAAATCCTGCGCGCATTGGATCACAACAGCTTTGCCACTGGTGGTGATTTCGCCGCTTTTGGGGGTGTTACTGCATCTGCCGGGGGGCGGGTATCTTTGGTTGGTGATTTCTTTGCTGCTGGGCACACCTGCGCTTTCGGTCATCGGAACATTTGGCGCTGCGTTGACCGTGGGACTAAAACGCGGGGGATTGCTGCTTTCGCTACTGGTCTTGCCGCTTTATGTCCCGACTTTGATCTTCGGCGCAGAGGTGGCGCGGCGCGGTGCCGCAGGACTGGCCGTTGAAACTCCGTTATTAATGCTGGCGGGTATTTCAGCAGCGTCACTTGCGGTTCTACCCTTTGCCAGCGCCGCAGTTTTGCGTATCAACCTGCGATAAGCCCCGCGTTTGAAGAAAGCTACGACCTGATATGTCTTTTTGGGAATATGCCAACCCGCGAAAATTTCTGACCACCTCAGAACGTGTTTTACCGCTCGTGTGGGGGCTCGCAGCAATAACCACCCTTGTTGGGTTGGTCTGGGGGTTTTTCTTTACGCCGGATGATTTCCGCATGGGATCAACGGTTAAGATCATCTTTTTGCATGTGCCGTCTGCCTTGATGGCCATCAATGCCTGGTTCATGATGCTTCTGGCCTCAATTATCTGGATTGTCCGCCGCCACCATGTGAGCGCGCTTGCCGCTAAAGCGGCAGCACCGGTTGGGGCCATCATGACAGTGATTGCACTGGTGACGGGGGCGATCTGGGGACAGCCGATGTGGGGAACATGGTGGGAATGGGATCCACGCCTCACGTCGTTTCTTGTGCTTTTCTTGTTTTATCTCGGATACATCGCCCTATGGGAAGCGATTGAGGACCCAGATACAGCCGCAGATCTGACGTCAATCCTATGTTTGGTGGGGTCGGTTTTTGCGGTGCTCAGCCGGTATGCGGTCTTGTTCTGGAACCAGGGATTACATCAAGGAGCCTCGCTCAGCCTTGATAAGGAAGAAAACATTGCGGATGTTTTCTCCAATCCACTTTATGTCTGCATGGTCGGGTTTGCCCTGCTATTTCTCGCACTGGTCCTGTATCGCACGGGCACAGAAATTCGCCTGCGCCGGATGAAGGCGCTGATTGCGCGTGAGCGCCTGGAGGGATGACTATGGAACTTGGCAAATATGCGGATACGGTTTTATCAACCTATGCAGTGTCTTTGGCGTTGTTGATTGGTTTGGTTGTCTGGACGATCCTACGTGGGCAAAAAATACGTAAAGAGCTGCGCAAAATCGAAGAACGAGGGCATATTGATGGTTAAAGTTTCACCTTTGATGGCGGTGCCTGTCGCGTTGTTTACAGGCTTTGCCATGCTGGCTTTTGTCGGGTTGCACCGGGATGATCCCGACGGTCTGCCATCCGTTCTTGTTGGGCGCGATGCGCCAGCGGTCTCTTCAGCGCCCCTTCTTGAATACCCAGAGTTTCAGACGGCGGATCTGCAGGGGCAGGGGATTTCTTTGGTCAATTTTTGGGCCAGCTGGTGCGCCCCTTGCCGCGCAGAGCATCCAAATTTGATGGAGCTTGCCGAAACGTATCCCGTTTATGGTATCAACCAAGATTATGGTGAGAAGGACGCAAAAGCCTTCTTGGATGAACTGGGAAACCCCTACGCGGGGATATTGTTTGATGGCAGTAAGCGGCAATCTATTGATTGGGGCGTCTACGGACTACCTGAAACATTTGTTGTGGATGAAGATGGAAAAATTTTGGCCCGCATTGCAGGCCCTCTCACACAGCGTGTGATTGAAAACACCCTTGAACCAATTTTCGCGGCTCAGGTGAGTGAAAAACAGTAAAAACAGGTGACTGATTGCGGCGGTCGCAACTAGGCGACGACCTGATATGATTTAATTTTGATATCCTGTTCGATCATGCCTTGAACAGTTAAGAGCCCGCCACTTTCAATACGCCAGTCAACATAGGTCTGATAGGCTTCTGCTGAAGACCAGAGAGTGAAGATAACGACCTCTGCAGGATCATCGGACCGCATCAGACATGCCTGTTCGCAGCCTTCAAAGGTTCGCGTTTTATCCAGCATAGATTCAATCAGCGTTAAGAGCTCTCCAAAGAACTCCTCGACAGGAAACAGACTGATAATCGCAGCTTCTTTCACCATGATACTCCGTTAATTGAGGCAACAACTGTTCAAGCGATATTGTGGAGTTTTACAATGGATCTATTGCGCTATGTCAAATGAGCCATCTTTTTATGCAGGTTTTTTATTCCGAACTTGAATCAATTTTGTGTTTTTCATCATAAGTCGCACGATCTGAACGAATATCTGTTTGGTTTTGTTCCGACCATTGGGTCAGATGCGTTAAGGCTCCGATCAATGAACATCCACGCGTTGTTAGTGCATATTCGACTTGTGGCGGAGATAGATCCAAAACCTTTCGCGACACAATACCATCGCGTTCAAGATTGCGTAACGTCACAGTTAACATGCGCTGTGAAATGCCATCAACCACGCGGCGTAACGCGTTGAACCTATTTGGTCCTTTCCCCAGCTCAGTGATGATCAAGACAGACCATGCGTCACTCACACGTCCCAAGACATCGCGAATGGCACAGTCGTGTTCTACTGCTCTACGGCCCATATCCATCCCTTAGATGATTTACTTATTTAAGATGTTATATAACTTTAAGAGTAATTTTAATGCAAGGTACTTTTCGTAACTTAAGTATTTATATTTAGGTGTATCTGAGTTACGCCTTGCGGTTCTTTTGGGTACATGAAAAAGCCCCGGTAAAAACCGGGGCGTGATTATAGTGCGTCTTGCATTGGTTATGTTTTGGCGAGATCGCGCAAAACATAGTGAAGAACGCCTCCATGTTCGATGTATTCAATTTCGGGTGCCGTATCGATACGACATTTGAGAGTGATCGTTTTGATGCTGCCGTCTACCATGGTGATTTCACACGGGACGTTTTGCAACGGTTCGATCGTATCAAGCCCTGTGATCGAGACGGTCTCCTCGCCAGTTAACCCAAGTGTCTTACGAGTATCATCGCCGGTAAATTCAAACGGAATAACTCCCATCCCAACAAGGTTCGAACGGTGAATACGCTCAAAACTTTCAGCGATGACAGCCTTTACCCCCAAAAGCGCAGTGCCTTTAGCGGCCCAGTCACGTGAAGATCCCGCGCCGTATTGCTCACCTCCGAAAATGACCAAAGGCGTGCCATTGGCTTGATGCGCCATAGACGCCTCATAGATAGAGGTTTCTGTGCCGTCGGGTCCTTTGGTGTAACCACCTTCAACCCCGTCAAGCATTTCATTCTTAATCCGAATATTTGCAAAAGTTCCGCGCATCATGATTTCATGATTGCCACGGCGTGATCCGTAGGAGTTGAATTCACGTGGCTGTACTTGACGATCTAGCAGATACTTCCCTGCAGGGGTTGTGGTCGCAAAGGATCCCGCTGGTGATATATGATCTGTCGTGACCATATCGCCCAGCAAAGCGAGAACTTTTGCACCTCTTATATTCGTGATCGTCCCCGCATCCGGTCCCATGCCCTGAAAATAGGGTGGGTTTTGAATGTATGTTGATGCCGTAGGCCAATCATAGGTTTCATCGGCAGTGGTTTGCACACTTTGCCATTTTTCGTCGCCTTTAAAGACATCGGCGTATTTGGTTTGAAAGGCCTCACGCGTGACGGTTTCTTGTACAAGGTCTGCAACCTCTTTAGCGCTTGGCCAGAGGTCTTTCAGATAGACATCTTTGCCATCTTTGTCTTGTGCGATGGGGTCGTTTGCCAGATCGATATCCATTGTTCCGGCCAGCGCATAAGCGACAACCAGAGGCGGGGAGGCCAGATAGTTGGCACGCACATCAGGTGAGATACGCCCTTCAAAGTTCCGGTTCCCTGACAGCACAGATGTTGCCACCAGATCTCCTTCCGCAATGGCGTCTGACAATTCCGGCTGGATCGGACCAGAGTTGCCAATACAGGTGGTGCAGCCATACCCCACCAGATTAAATCCGATGGAATCCAGATCTTTTTGCAAACCTGCGGCTTCAAGATAGGCGCTTACAACTTGTGATCCCGGTGCGAGTGAGGTTTTGACCCACGGCTTGCGATTCAACCCAAGTGCCGCAGCCTTGCGTGCCACCAGACCCGCACCGATCATCACATAAGGATTAGAGGTATTGGTGCAAGATGTGATCGAGGCGATGACAACCTTGCCAGATTCTAGCGTGTAGTTTTCACCTTTTACCGCGACCTCTTTTCCCAAGGGACGTTTGAATGTCTCTTCCATCTCGCGATGGAAAGCTGATTGGGATCGATCAAGCGCAATATAATCTTGAGGTCGTTTTGGCCCAGAAATCGCAGGCACAATAGTGCCCATGTCCAAATGCAATGTATCTGTGTAGATAGGCGCATAATCATCGCCACGCCACAGGCCGTTTTCCTTAGCGTAGGCCTCAACCAGCGCAATGCGGTCTTCTTCGCGCCCTGTATTTCGGAGATAGCGCAGGGTTTCACCATCAATCGGAAAAAATCCGCAGGTTGCACCATATTCAGGTGCCATATTCGCGATGGTGGCCCTATCCGCGAGCGGCAAACGGTCGAGACCTTCACCATAGAATTCGACAAATTTCCCAACAACACCTTTGGCGCGTAGCATTTCGACAACCTTCAGCACCAGATCGGTTCCGGTTGTGCCTTCGATCATTGCACCGGTCAGCTCAAATCCAATCACCTCAGGAATAAGCATAGAGATCGGCTGCCCCAGCATTGCCGCCTCAGCTTCAATCCCACCAACGCCCCAGCCCAACACAGCTGCTCCGTTGACCATTGTTGTATGGCTGTCGGTTCCCACCAGCGTGTCGGGATAGGCGATTTCGTTCCCGTCTTGATCAACATCTGTCCAAATGGTCTGCGCCAGATATTCCAGATTAACCTGGTGACAAATGCCCGTGCCGGGAGGCACAACGCGGAAGTTATCAAAGGCACCTTGCCCCCATTTCAGGAAGGTATAGCGTTCTAGGTTGCGTTCATATTCGCGATCGACATTCATTTGGAACGCGCGCGGATTGCCAAAGGCATCAATCATCACCGAATGGTCGATCACAAGGTCTACGGGAACTTGTGGGTTGATACGTGTTGCATCCCCGCCAAGCGCTTTGATTCCATCACGCATGGCTGCCAAATCAACGACGGCAGGCACACCAGTGAAATCCTGCATCAAAACGCGGGCTGGCCGGTAGGCGATCTCACGCGGATTGTTACCACCTTTGTCGCCCCATTCTGCGAAGGCTTTGATATCATCCGTGGAGACCGAAAAACCACTGTCTTCGAACCGCAACATGTTCTCTAGAACCACTTTGAGCACAGCAGGGAGCTTTGAAAAATCACCTAAGCCCGCTTCGGTCGCCGCTGCGATTGAGTAGTATGAAATTTTATTTTCTTTTACTGTCAAGGTTTTACGTGTTTTGCTTGAGTCATTTCCGACAGTCACTGCCATGATTGTATCCCTTGATTAATATACGTTGGCTCTGTACGCCCCTTCCACAAGGAAGGGGTGCGAAGTCTTGATCCTGCGTCCTGTGCTTGTGCTAGCACATATGGGTATCTGGTTTTGATTGTGTCCAGGTGCTCTCGAACAGCTCAACAATGATTGATTGGCCTCGTCGCGTCTAGAGAGATAGAACTGATAGGACGAGACATGAGGTAGGTTTATGCGAGTATTTAAAGATGCGGCCCTAGCAATGGGCATGATGATCGGCGCCGCCACCATCGGATTGCAGGCAACGTCTGTTTCTGCAGGTCCCATAACAAGTCCTGTTGTGATTGAACTTTATACCTCACAAGGCTGTTCTTCGTGTCCGCCGGCGGATGAGTTATTGGCTGAACTTGCATCACATGAGGATGTTTTACCTTTAGCACTGCATGTTGATTATTGGGATTACATCGGCTGGAAGGATGAATTCGCTTCACCTGCGTATACCAACCGTCAAAAAGGTTATGCGCACGTTGGGCAGCGGCGCATGATTTACACACCACAGATGGTTATCATGGGGCGTGAAGATGTTGTTGGCGCCAATGTGCCTGCTGTTACAAGCCTGTTGAAAAAGTATAATGACACGCCTGCGCCAATTGCGATGCAGCTTTACGACGAAGGTGATAGCGTGCGACTAACAGCAACGGCGGTACAAGAATTGCAAGAGGGCGTGCCGCATTTTGTCCAGTTGGTTCGCTATGCGCCCATGCGCACCGTTTCTATCAAGCGTGGTGAACTTGCTGGCCACACCTTGGACTACGCGAATGTTGTAAGCACCTTAGAAGTCATTCATCAATGGGACGGCACAGGCGAGCTTGATCTCTCAGTGTCTTTGGATGATGAACTGCGCAGCGCGTTGCTGATCCAGGCAGGGCCTTACGGACCAATTGTTGGCGCGGCAAAGCTCGACTAAGGCTGGTTTATTTCCAGCGACGATGAATCCAGAACCACTGATCTTTGTGGGTCTGGATTTCCTGTTCCAAATCCCGACAAAGATGGGTGGTCATCTCCAATGCGTCTGAGTGGGGAACCGGCTCTTTCATAACGATTTCAAAGTCCAGACCATTGTCTTGCCGCACAGCGTAGATCGGAACCATCAACGCGTTGTATTTCAAGGCAAGTTCTGCGGGCACCAGAGATGTGCTTGCAGGGTGGCCCATGAAATCGATATAGGTACCGCCAATTGCATGTAGGTCCGTTACAATTGCGATTGTGCCACCCTTTTTCAGGTAACGCACCATTTCAACCATCCCCTTTTTGCCCTGTTCAAAGGTCGGCGTTCCAGTGGCGTTGAGGGATTTTACATAGTCGGCATTGAAATATGGATTGGCCATGCGCCGATACAGCGGGCCAAGGTTGTAGCCTTCCTGAATGAGCTTTGAACGCGCGGCATCATAGTTGCCAAAATGGGCCGTCACTATCATAATGGGGCGGCCTTCTGCACGCGCTTTTTTGAAAGGTTCAAAGCCCGGGCCGGTTATCTTGGCTTGTTTTGCGCGATCCCAGAACGGCTGACCTGCGAAAAATTCACCAAGGCTGCGCCCCACATTGTCACAGACTTTGCGGCAGAGGTCTTTCACCTCTTGCGCGCTCAGCTCCGGTTGGGTGAGCGCAAGATTGGTGCGGATACGTTTATGATAGCCAACCACCGGCCCGAGAAAACGCACAAGGCGGCCCATCATCGCAATACGCTGGGGGTAGGGGAGCAGGCTCAAACTTGCGGTGATCCCCCGAATAACTTGATTGCTCAGGTAGTATTTAACACGCTGACTTGTCGAGAGTTCTTCAGGAGTGATGGGCATTATAGGGACCTACCGGAGTGTGAGGTTAGCCTCTTTCTATATCGCTCTCCACGCTTGGCTACAAGCTGCCTGCAAACCTGATCTGGCTTGCAGGCGTTTCTGTCTATTCGTCTTCTTCGTCGTCAGGGGACAGCAGCTCGATTTCACCGGAGTTCACCAGATCGCGGAGCGAGTTTACAATATTTGACATCGCCATTTCACCGGTTTTCCGCTTTACCTTACCCTGTTCGCCCACTTCTTCGCGAATATTGGCAGCCATACGAGAGGACATATTGGCCAGCAGGAAATCACTCGCGGCGACATCTTCGTCATCTGAGGAATAGGCAATGGCTGTCACCAGATCCCCTTGCGGAACAACACGAGTGATTTTGGGGACATCAGTTGGTGCGATCCGCGTGCCCAAAAGCGAATAGGTAAAGAGGGATTTGCGTACATCCGTCGCAAACTCTTCATCCTCCGCATCCAAGGCCGTCATCACCTCTTCCCGCTTTTCAGCCGGGGACTGAGTTAAGATTGCGCCCATACGTTCACCGGGGGTATCGTCAAAGGCAACATCCGGACGGGATTCGACCTGTGCGGCAAGTGACAGACCAATGCGATCAACGGTTTCTGGTGTTACACTGCTGGTTTGACGCACGGCAAAGGTAATTTGACGGGCAATTGGACCGGGCAGCTCTCCCAGAAGTGCAGCTGCTTTGGCGGTATCCAGCTTGGAGAGCAAGACCGCAGCAACCTCGACACTTTCCGCCTGTGCAAGTTCTGCCAGATCTTCAGGCGTAAGGCTGCGCAAACGTTCCCACGGATCGCCAAATTGGCGTACACCGGCCTCTTTGCGCAGGCGGTTATGGGTGTAGCGGCTGATCTTCCCTTCCATTGCAGTCAACGCGCCTGCAAGACCGTTGGGAAAAGATAGGCCGATATTGTCGAGCCTGTCAGCAAATTCACCTGCAACGGCATTCAGTGTATCGCGATCCACCAGGCTCATCTGTCCCATTTGCTGGGTCAGCTCGATCTGTAGATCATCTGGCAGTTCTTCAATTGGGATATCAGCGCCTTCGTTGAGTAAAAGCCTGACGACAATGGCAGCTTTTGCCTTTCCGCTGAGATCAACAGGGGCAGCAGGCGCAAGCGGTGCTGCGTCTGCCATCGGAGCAGGGCTGGTGTCTTCCATCGGAGAGAGAGCAGGGAAATCCCCAAAGTCATCTCCCAATCCCACCATGGGGAGCGCCAATGCTGAGTCTTCTTCCATTCTTGAGCCTCGACCACAAAGATTCTTCTTCGGTATGAGGCCCAAGATAACGGTTAACCCGTAAACAAAGGCTGAAGCTAGTAGCTATAAGTTTTCCCTGTTTCCAAAGCCTTGCGCAGCGAGGTTTCGGGCCAGCTGCCTTTACCGCCATAGGCAAGGATCTCTTGCCATTGTTCATAGGCTTCCCCCAGTTTACCCTGCGTGACAAAACCTTGCGCCATATAAGAGCGGGCTAGGATATTGCTTGGATCCTGCGCAATCGCCTGAGTGTAGAAGCGATCTGCTAGATCTTGATTGCCCAGTTTGCGATGCGTAAAGCCCCAGTACGTCAGAACGTGGCCATCCGTTTGGTCTGAGATCGCCGCCAAAACAGCCTGTGCGTCTTCTTGGCGATCCAAATATGCCAGTTCTCGCGCCGTTTGCAGAAGCTGCTGATCACTCATCGACGATTTTTCAGGTTTGATGCATTTTCCCGTCTCTGCATCATAAACCCGTTTGCCCCAGCATTTTTTTGTTCCATCAGATGGCTTTGGAGGCTCAAAATCATCACCGCCGGCCGCAAATACAGGTAGAGCAAATGTTGCCACTAGGGCAGTTGCAATCGCAAAAGAACGCATAACAGGGTCTCCAAGTTGTCCGTTTTATCAAAGCATACTCATAAAACACATCAGGCGCGTATTTTATGCGATCACAAAGGTGTTTTTTTAGGTTTCATGCCACAAACAAAAAGGCCTCCGCAGGAACGGAGGCCTTTTCTGTTTAATCAGGTCTATAGATTATTCACCAAAGACCCGTTTGAAAATCGTATCCACATGTTTGGTGTGATAGCCCATGTCGAATTTTTCGTTGATTGCCTCTTCACCAAGAGCCGCAACGACATCTGCATCTGCCAGCAGAAGTTCGCGGAAATCAACACGGTCTTCCCAGACTTTCAATGCGTTGCGTTGTACCATGGAATATGCGTCTTCACGGCTAACACCTGCCTGGGTGAGGGCCAGCAGTACACGCTGTGACATCACAAGGCCGGGGAATTTGTTCATATTGTCCAGCATGTTTTCGGGGAAGACCAGCATTTTGTCGATCACGCCTGTCAATCGCGCCAGCGCAAAATCAAGAGTCACACAGGCATCTGGGCCGATCGCACGTTCAACAGAAGAGTGTGAAATATCGCGTTCATGCCATAGCGCAACATTTTCCATCGCCGGGATGACGGACATGCGCACCAGACGCGCAAGACCCGTGAGATTTTCGGTCAAAACTGGGTTTTTCTTGTGCGGCATCGCGGAAGAGCCTTTTTGGCCCATCGAGAAGAATTCGGCGCCTTCCAGCACTTCGGTGCGCTGCATGTGGCGAATTTCGACGGCGACATTTTCAATCGACGACGCAATAACACCCAAGGTGGCAAAGAACATCGCATGGCGGTCGCGCGGGATCACTTGGGTTGAGATCGGCTCAGCCGCAAGGCCCAGCTGTTCGCAGACATGCTCTTCGACGCGAGGATCGATATTGGCAAATGTCCCAACCGCACCGGAAATTGCGCCGGTGGCAATTTCTTCACGTGCCAGTTTGAGGCGCGCCATGTTGCGGTCCATTTCCGCATAAAACCGCGCAAAGGTCAGACCCATAGTGGTGGGTTCCGCATGAATACCGTGTGAGCGACCAACACGCACAGTGTCTTTGTGCTCGATCGCACGCTTTTTCAGAGCCGCCAGCAGGCCTTCCATATCCTTGATCAAAATATCAGCAGAGCGCACCAATTGTACGTTCAGGCAGGTGTCCAGAACATCTGATGATGTCATGCCCTGATGTACAAAACGCGCTTCTTCGCTGCCCACGTGTTCGGCAAGGTGCGTTAGGAAGGCGATGACGTCATGTTTGGTGACAGCTTCGATTTCGTCAATGCGCGCGACGTCAAATTCGACATCTTTTGCTTTCCAGACCGCATCTGCATTTTCGCGTGGGATGACGCCCAGATTGGCCATTGCTTCGCAGGCGTGCGCCTCGATCTCGTACCAGATCTTAAATTTGCTCTCTGGTGACCAGATGGCGACCATGTCGGGGCGAGAATAACGAGGGATCATGGGCGAAAGCACCTTTATGTGATTGTCCAGCAGATGCCAGCCTCTTAGAGCAGAGGAGGACATTGAGCAAGTCTGGGAGGCTGAAGATGTATATGACCTATGTGAAAACAACAAAGCTCCGTTGGATCGCGTTGAAGGCTGCCACTGTGGTCAGCCTTTTTGCTGCAGGAACCGCCTTGGCAGACAGCGCGTGGGAGAGATTGGATGCCAACGCCATTAAGATTGCCCTGACAGGGCGTGCGCTCGTTTATGAAAACGGTGCGGAGCAAAGCTTTGATGTGAGTGGTCAGACCAGCTATATTTCGGATCGGCCAAGCCTTGGATATTGGTCAATTCGGGGTGATCACTACTGTTCGGTCTGGCCCCCTTCGGATCTGTGGGCGTGTTATCAGATCGAAGTCCAAGGGGAGATGCTGCGCTTCATCGGCAAGCGGGGAGACGTGACGGTTGGTAAGTACAAAGGAGAATAGCCAATAAGTGGCCTCCCGCTGGGATTGCGGAAGGCCTTTGGGCGGGATTAATCTTCAAATCCAGCAGAATCTTTTAGTTCGGTCACAACGTTTGCGCTTGCTTCCAGTGTCCGGTGTACAGGGCATTTGTCAGCAATCTCCAGCAGACGTGCGCGCTGCTCTTCGTCCAATGCGCCAGACAGATGTAATGTACGCGTGAATTGATCAAGCTTTGTTGAGCCTTCGGGGCCTGCATCATGTGCGTGTACTTTGTTGTGGCTGACCTCAACACTGACATCATCCAGAGGCCAGTTCTTACGACGCGCATACATGCGTACCGTCATCGCTGTACAGGCGCCCAGACCGGCTGAGACAAAACCATAAGGCGTCATGCCTTTGTTGGTTCCACCGTAGGCAAGGGGTTCATCTGCGATGGTGTGGTGATGAGGGCCGGATTGGATATGCTGCATAAAGCCGGTCGGGTCCGCCTCGGTAACGCGCAAGACACCTTCTGGTGCGCCAGGTGGGGGCGCGGGCGGTGTCAGATCCACATAGCGCGCGGCCCAGGCTGAAATAACTTCTGCCGCATATTCCGCATCAGAGGCGCGCGTGATCAGATGATCGGCGTCATCCAAAGTGACAAAGCTTTTGGGGTGTTTCGCCATACCAAAAATTTCTGCCGCGTTATCAATGCTGACGGTTGCATCCAAAGGCGCGTGCATGATCAAAAGGGCTGCATCCAGATTGGGCACAGCTTCTTTCAAATGCGTGCCGCAAATGTCATCTACAAACTCTTTGCTGATCACAAAAGGGCGCCCGCCCAAGCAGACTTCTGCCTGACCTTTTTCTTTGATTTCAGGGAGTGCCTTTTCGAAATGATGCGCAACATGGCCGGGATCTGAGGGCGTACCAAGCGTAACGACGCCTTTCACAGAGGGCAGGTTTTGTTTTGCACGCAAGACAGCAGCGCCCCCCAAAGAGTGACCAATCAGGAGGCTGGGTTCCATGTCACGGCTGCGCAAATATGCAGCTGCAGCAACAAGGTCTTGGACATTGGTGGTAAAGCTGGTGTCTGCAAAGTCGCCACATGATTGACCAAGCCCGGTGAAGTCAAACCGTAAAACTGCGATGCCCATCGCCGCAAGACGAGACGAGATGCGGCGTGCAGCAGCGTTGTCTTTGGACCCCGTGAAATAGTGAGCAAAAAGTGCTGTTGCAAGAACGGGACCTTCGGGAAGGTCAAGACGGGCTGCAAGGTTGAGACCCGCATGGCCGGGAAAAGAGATACGTTCCGTTGGCATAGAGTGCCCCTTGTAATCTATTGCGGTAAGCGGTTGAAAAGATGTGGTTGCTTAGACAGCCTATCAAGGTTTGCTACATTTTGTCACGCAGAGGTGAGGTGTTTGGTGGAAGACGATCTAAAACGACAACTGCCGGGAATAGGTACATATAATCTAAAGACGACGTTTGATATGGAAATCTGTACGCGCTTTATGGGGTTTTTGGACGCCGAGCCGCGCGCGTTTGAACGTGACCCATCACATGATCATGTCACAGCATCAGCTTTTGTGGTGTCAAAGGATCTCACTTCGGTTGTGTTGACGCATCATGTTAAACTGGACAAATGGCTGCAGCTTGGGGGCCATTGTGACGGTCTTGTAGATGCGGCTTTTGTCGCGCAAAAGGAAGCTTATGAAGAAAGCGGGCTGAGCCGGATCCGTCTGCTGACAGAAGACGTGATTGATCTCGACGTCCATGAAATTCCTGCGCGAGGTGCTGATCCTGCACATCTTCATTTTGATGTGCGTTACCTATTTCAGGCTGAGCAGGGACGTCTTTGCTCCAGTGCAGAGAGCAACGATCTGGCATGGGTGCCCCTTGAGGCGCTGGAAGAGTATTCTGACGAACCTTCGTTGCTGCGTCTGCGCGATAAAGCCATTGATATAATAGGGGAATTGTCGCTTAGCGGAGGAGCCTAACGGCTCCACAGGTTGAGCCTTGTCTCTCTGGCAGGAGAGACAAGGCGGTTGGCACACGATGAAACCGTGTGCTTTTAGGGCAATGCGGGCAAAAGACTGAGCGCGGCGCGCACCATGCCTGCACTGTCCAGATACAGCGCCAACGTGAGCAGAACGAGGAGCTGTAAAGAAAACCGTAAATCACTGCCGCGAATAAGATTGACCGCGCCGGCCAGAATGGCTGCGGGTGCTGAAACCGTTGCCATGATAGCGGTCAGAGCAAATGTGGCGACATGCTGGGGCAGTTTGTCCAGAACATATTGTTTCCAGCTGCCTGATCCGACGTTTTGTGCCTGATCCATTGCCGCGGTTTTCAGACGCAGATCACATTGCAGAGCAAGTTGTTCTGCGGTTTGATCAATGGGAGCAAAGCGAGACGCTCTTTGGGTTGGCGCGGGTTTTGCGCTGATTTTTCCAAAGGTTGTCGCGCGATACAACGGTGCATCGCGATGAAACAGACGTCCCGCTGTGTTTGATGCTGAAACTGGCGTGGGCTCAACGGTGTCTTGTTTTGTAAAAGGTGTTTCAAAAACACTCAGGAATTGATCGGCGGTCAGTTCGGTTGGCCAATCCAACCAGTGCACGCTTCGGATAGGCAAGGTTACAGCGAGCGCATGCAACAGGCAGGCCAGCAAGGTCTCTGAAAGTTCTTGATCATTATACATTGGATAAAGTGGCGTCAAACGCAGCTCTAGCGTGTCGCCAAGCGTATGTGGTGAGCGCCAGCCATGGGTAAGTTTGCGCCGCCGCCGCAGTTCCAGACAATATTCGTCGGTATCAAGAACCAGAGTGTGACCGGTAGGATTTTCAGAGCTTAAAATATCGTGGCCGTAGACCTCAAGCGTGTCAACGATCAAAGGAGCTGCTGCATCCAGAAGACCCAGGACTTCTCCTTCGAAGCCAAGTTTTGCTTTTAATGTTGCGCTCTGTTCCATCATCGAAATCCTGTTTTTAGGGGCCGATGAGGAAACAATAAAATTTGAAAGAGTATAAATTTAGGCGGTGATCTATTTTATTCAAAAAATGTAAACCGCCCTGCTATCAAATTGTGGCACCCTTTATAATTTATAAAAATCAATGATTTGGCGTATATTTTTGAAAGTAAATTGTTTAGAATAAGGCATCGAGACGGCATCGCAGGAACACATTTGTGCCGCAGCTCGCACAATCTTTACGAGGTAAGGGAATTGTTAACCATTCCAGGCCGCCACGAAAAGGATCTGCGATCACTGATTGTTTCCTTGGCGCTGGTTCTGTGCCCGCTTTTGACTGGGGATCAGTTGTGAAATGCGTGTTGCGCACTGAGGGCAAGCCCATCTGCAACAGCTGTCATTGCATTGTCGCGATGCAGGCGAGCGTTGGGACAGAGGTTCTGCATCTCCTGTTCAATCACCTGAAGAAGAGATGAGCCGCCGACCAGTACAATCCGGTTGACCTTCGCCGCAGTGACATCTGCCAGCTGTAGCGTTTCAGCGGCACAGGTGCGGACCTCAGAAACAGTTGCAGCAAGTGATGTTTGCATTAGGTCTGAGCTAAGCGGGGTGCCCAATCCACGCTTAAGCATGCGCAGATCGACACGGGCTTCAGCTTGGCTGTTGGCGGTGATCTTGCCGCGCTCAACCGCGAAAGCGACATCGTGGCCCAGCTCATGTTCCAAAACGTCAACCAGAAGATCCAATTTTTCGCGCTCAACCGCATGCGCCGCAAGATCAGCGGCTTTGCGCCGCGTCTCACCTGTATAAAGAAAAGGGATCATTTGCCAGGTTGCGAGATCGTTGAAGATCTGATTTGGGGCCGCCAAGGTCCCGCCGCCAAATGCGTTTTTGATGTCGCTGCCACGACCAAGCAGAGGCATCACGTGATCGATACTGATTTGCCGGTCAAAATCGGTTCCGCCGATGCGCACACCATTAGAGGCCAAAATCTCAGTGTGGCCGTTCACATCTTGTGAGAAAACGGTGAAATCCGATGTCCCGCCGCCGATATCAACAATAAGGCCCACCCCCGGTTCTGGCGGCGCTGCGCGCAGGGCGGCTTCTGGCTCGTTCAGGAATTTTACATCCGTAAAACCCGCTTCCAGATAGCAGGCGCGCAGATCTTCTTCGGCCTTGGTGTTGCGCGCGGCGTCTTTGGAATGAAATTTGACCGGCCGCCCGGATAAAGCGTGGGTAAACACCATCCGCGTCTGGGCTTCGGCCTGAGATTTTACCGCTGCTAGAAACCGCGCAATGATCGAAGCAAAGCTTAGCCGTTCGCCCCCCAAACGACGTTCTTCATAAAGGAGGGGCGTGCCCAAAAGGCTTTTGAGCGCCCGCATGAAACGGCCTTCTTCGCCGTCGATCAGAGCGCGGGTGGCGCTGCGCCCAATCCGCATACCGCGCTGGCCTTCTTCAAAAAAGACTGCGGTTGGTAGCGTGGTTTCTCCCGGTTCCAGTTCAATCAGGTAGGGACGCCCTGCAACGGCAAGGCCCGCAGCGGAATTTGAAGTGCCAAAATCGATGCCAAGGGTTGTTGGGGACTGATTTGACATGTGTGCGCTCCAAAAGATGGGAGAAGGCGTCTAGCGCATTTGCCCCATTTCGGCAAGGTTTGGATTTTCGTCCTTATCTTTAGGTCTGATCGGAAGCTAGCGGTGCCGTAAGCGCACGGGTGAGAACCAAAATGCCGAGCGCAAGGACAGCGCCAAGCGCTGCCAGCTGTATTACGGCTTGAAAGCTATGATACTGGCCAATTGCACCCACCAATGGACCGGCGATTAGACCGCTGACCATAAGTGTATTCCAATAGATGGCTGTTGCACGTGCAAAGCGTCCATTTGCAAAGCTTTGCACGAAAGTGATGCTGAGGCTTGCATAGAACCCATAATACAGCCCTTCAATGGCGGCTCCCAGCATCATCATTTTCAGGCTGTTGATCTGCGCCAGAAATTCAATCGCGACGATGGCAAGGATCAAAGTACCTCCCAGTGTAAGACGCACGCCAAACCGCTGGATGAAGTAAGGAGTAGAGAGAATAGCAAAGATTTCGACAAAGGTTTTGATCGAAAAATGCAGGCCGGGTGCAAAGGTGGGCAGGTTCACCTCTTGCACGTAAAACAGCGGCAGGGCGGAAAAGGTCAGCGAATGTGCGGTTGAAAGGCAAAAGCAAACAAGCGCTGCTAGGTAAAGAGCATGATCTGACAAGGGGGCATGGGGTGCGGAGGCTCGCGTAGCCTTATCTGATTTGGTGAGACTGGTCATATTGCGCGGCACAATGTGCCACCAAAGCGTAAGCCAGATCACAACCAGTGCTGCGCAAACTCGAAAGACAAACGGCGCGCCTAAACTGTCTGCAATGACAAAAGATAGGGCAGGGCCCATCATCCAACCAGTGGATGTCGTGGCGCGCATAAAAGCATTGAACTGTTCTGTGGGGATCTTGCGCGCTTCGGCGTAACTGCGGCTCAGGGTGAACATCGTCGACACTGCGCTGGAGCCAAAGCTAAACCCAATCACGCCAAAAGTTAGCGTGACCCAGAGCGTTGGGGAAAGCGACAAGGCACATGCCGCCATCAAATACCCGCTTGCAGCGATACCAATCAGCGGAAACACGGGGTTCCCTGCATCCATGGCCTTTGCGAAACGTTTATTTAAAAACAATGTCAGTGCAACAACAAGGACAGAATAGACGCTTAAAATCAGCGGCGCATTCTCTAGGTCCTCAACGATGAAATACCCCATGAAGGGAACGATCATAGAACTGCACAGCGTCCCGCTGAGTTGCAGTGCCAAGAAAGGCAACGCGCTGCGAAAGTCAGAAAATGTCATTGTAAAATAATCCAAAAGTACTGTCGCGCTAAGGCATGCAACCTGACATGGTTCCTGCGCTGCAAGCAAATGAAGCTTTTATGTCATGCGAAGTGTGATGTATGACATAAAAAAAGGGCGCGGAATGCGCCCTTTGAAAGATTGTATCAGCTTACCTCTTAGGTTTTGGCTTTGCGGTTCCTCACCGAGGGTAAGACGATAAGCAATGCCGCAAAGATCAGTAGGCCAAGTGTCATCGGGCGCTCCCAGATAAAACCAACCCCATCGTACAGCTGCATTGCACGGGCAAAGTTGTTTTCAAGCAATGGCCCAAGAATAAACCCGATCAGCAATGGCGCGAGAGGGTAGTTGGCAAACCGGAGTAAAGTTGCCCCAATGCCAAATCCGATCAGGATCAACAGCTCTGCTGCGTTATTTTGCCCGATGTAAGCCCCCATCAGAGTAAAGAACAAAATAAAGGGGATCAGAAAATTCCGTGGAACCGCCAATACCTTTGCAATGTAAGGGATCAGAGGCAGGTTCAGGATCAACAACACCAAATTGCCAAGATACATTGAAACAATCACCGCCCAAAAGATCTGCGGCTCATCAATCATCAAACGCGGTCCTGGAGAGACGTTAAGCGCGATAAGCGCACCAAGCAAAATTGCAGTTGTTCCAGATCCTGGAATCCCAAGCGTCAAGAGTGGCACAAACGAGCCGGTACAGGCTGCGTTATTGGCGCTTTCGGGTGCCGCGATACCTTTAATGGCCCCTTTGCCAAATTCGTCCTGTTCATGCTTGGGGGCAATGTTGCGTTCAACTGCGTAGCCAAGGAAAGATGCGATTGTAGCCCCTGCGCCGGGGAGCACGCCAATAAAGAAGCCTTGCAAAGACTGTCGCCCGATAACGGGAGCAATTTTACGTGCTTCATCCCTGCTGATACGCAGATCTTTGATTTCGCCGCTGTTGTCATCGCCAGTTTTGGAGCGGGTGGGGTCCAGCACCAGATAGATCGCTTCGGGGAGGGCAAACATCGCCATGGCGAGTGTAACAAACCCAAAGCCAGATTGCAGCTCCATCACCCCCATAGTGAAACGGGCAGAGTTAAACAGAACGCCTTCGCCAACCGTGGCCATGATGAGGCCCAGAAACGTCATCAGCAGTGCTTTTGAGACCTGACCAGTGCCCGCAAAGGCCGCAATGGCGGACAATCCCACGACCATCAGTGCAAAATACTCTGAGGAATGAAACAAAAGCGCGACCGAAGCCAGCGCAGGTGCAAAGATCATCAAGAGAATTGCACCAATGGTTCCCCCTGAAAAAGAGGCAATCGCGGCGATGGTCAGGGCTTTACCCGCTTTGCCTGCGCGTGCCATCGGATAGCCATCAAAGGATGTCGCCACTGTTGAGGCCACGCCGGGTGCATTGATCAATATCGACGAGGTCGATCCGCCAAAAACCGCGCCATAGTACACCCCTGCCAGCAGGATCAGCGCAGCAGAAGGATCACCAATGGTGATGGCAATCGGGATCATGATAGCAATGATCGACATCGGCCCAAGGCCGGGCAACATGCCGATAAATGTCCCGATCAAACATCCACCGATGACCATCAGGATGTTTGTAAACGTAAAGGCCGTGGCAAGACCTGTTAAAAGTCCTTCCAGCATATCAGCTCCCCATCAGAAAAAAAGGAAAGGGGCTTAGGAAAATCCCCAAAACGGCATCCACCAGATACCAGACTGTGCCGGCCGCGATGGCAGAGACCAGCGCCATCAATCCAAAACGTCGCTCGCCCAGAATAAGACTGCCTCCGACGAGGAAAAGGAAGGTGCTGCCAAGAAACCCAAAGGGGCGCAGCAAGATCGCATAAACGACCATCAGTCCTAGTAAAAGTACGGCCTGGCCGACGTTATATTCCCAAAGGCGAGACAGATTAATGTCGCTCTGTGGCTGTTCTGAGCTGCGTTCTAAGTTAAATAAAACGCTGAGAGACATGAGCACGCCACCAACGGCAAGCACTTTGGGAAAACTGGATGGCCAAATCGGGCTGCGCCGCATAATCGGAGGCAGCAGGTCATCCATCAGGAAATATGCGGAATAGCCGTAGAGCACGCATACAAAGAAAAGGGCCAGAGCGATCCAACGGTCTAGAGCCATATCGCTGTCCTCCATCACTTGCGGAAAAGCCCGGCGCGTGGGTGCGCCGGGTTGATGTTTGAAGATCAAACAGTGTCGGTCAGATTATAGGAAGCCAAGCTTGCGCATCAGATCACCGATTACCTGTTCTTGATTTTCAAGGAAGCTCCGGAATTCATCGCCGTTGTTGTGAATGTTGACCCAACCATTGCGCTGGCGTACGGCTTCCCATTCAGGGGTGTCGTACATCTTTGTCAGCGCGTCCTGATATGAGGAAAGTTTGTCCTCTGGCAGGCCGGGGGCTGCGAAGAAACCACGCCAGTTTACAAAGGTGGTATCATTGCCTTGTTCAACCATGGTTGGGGCATCCGGGAAGGCATCGACACGGGCATCTGCGGTAACGCCGATAATGCGCACTTCGCCCGCTTTGGCGAGTTCTACCGCCTCAGAAAACCCGGTTGAGACGGCTTTGACCTCACCGGACAACAAACCTGCCATGGTTGCGCCACCACCATCATATGGCACGTATTTCAGATCCAAAGGATCTGCACCCGCGGATTGAAAGACCATGGCGGCGACAAGGTGATCCATACCACCCGGCACAGAGCCACCGCCAATAGCAACGCTGCGAGGATCTGCTTTGAAGGCATCAATCAGACCGTTTACATTCTGAATATCACTGTCTGCGGCAACTACTAGTGCGGCATAATCGCCAATTGTGCCTGCAACCAATGTCAGGTCACGGAAATTCTGCGGGAACACACCGGTAAGCGAGCGAATGACAATGGGAGTTGAGTTGACCATCAGCGTGCCATGTTGGCTGGCCGCGTTTTCAATCAGATAGCCAATGGCCTTGCCACCTCCGCCACCAGACATGTTTTCATATGAGGCTGTTCCAACCAAACCAGCGCCAGTCAGCGCCTCGCCGGTACCACGCGCAGTGCCATCCCATCCACCACCGGCGCCGCCGGGGATCAAAAAGTGCACACTGTCCAACACAGGATCAGCCGAGGCCAGCGGTGCGCCTAAGCTGAGGCTGGCCACAGCAAAACCCAATGCAGCGCGACGGCTAAATTTTAAAATACTCATGTTTTCCTCCCGTTACATGAATTACCTAATCTTGTATCGATTAGGTCATATGAGGTCTCGGAACCTTTTTGAGGCTCTCGTTCACCAAAGTTACTGCGTTCAGGGGGTGTCTATCTCTTTGCGCAGTAGGTCGTCTGGGTAGTGAACTGCACCGCTCATGATGCAGCGTTGTGTGCGAAAGGTCGTGGCCGATCGCGCACTTTGGGTTGGGCCAATTGCCTCGACCTCAGCATCAACGGGCAATACACCCGAAGGGTTGCCCACGCGTATAGTCTTGGCATCGCCACCGATCTGTGCCGGAAGACTGCCCTCAAGTTTACAAGCGACTGCCACGCACATACCGCCTGACAGTGTAATTGCTTTATGAAAGTTCCCCATTGAAATCAGCCGCACCGCGATGTCATGACTGTCTGCTGAATTGCAGCGACCATCAAGCGAGGTAAACTCGCGAGGGTGTGCAACCATTGCAACCTTGGGATTGGACAGTGGGATTTCTTCCGCACATGTTGCCATTCCCATAGCCACGCCACCTGCACGGCGGATCTCATCCATACGGTGCATCAATTCTGCATTGTTGTCCAATGTTTCTGGCGCTTCATGTCCGGTGCAGCCAATATCGCGTGCCCGCACAAAAACAACTGGATTGGCCGCATCAATTAAAGAGACTTCGAAACGTTCACCACTGCCAGTTATGATGTTATCAACCTCGTGACCGGTTGGCAGTAACGCCCCGGTGACCGCACCCCCCGGGTTCAGAAAATCAAGACGGATGGGGGCACCGCTGCCGCTTACACCGGGAATTTCAAAATTGCCGTCTTCAAGTGCAGCGCCATCTTTGACGGCGAACTCGGCCTGATAGATCTGACCTGTATTGGTGTTGTGAATGCGCACTTGGCAGGTCTCATCCGTTGGGGTCACAAACCCCTCACGCACGGCAAAAGGTCCGACACAGGAGGACATGTTTCCACAGGTCGAACCATAATCTGCAACCGGCGCTCTGACGGCGATCTGGACAAAGGTGTAATCCACATCTGCGTCAGGATGCGTTGAGGGGCCGACAATCACCACTTTAGAGAGAGAGGAAAGCCCGCCACCTAATCCATCCAGCTGGCGTCCATTTGGATCTGGACTGCCCAGAACATGAAGAAAAATACGATCACGCAGCGCTTGATCGGTTGGGAGATCCTTGCTGTTGAAGACCACCGCTTTGGACGTCCCACCCCGATAAAACGCAGCACGCAGAGATTGAACCATTACGCAGCCCCCGCAAGGAATTTGCGGAACGCGCGCGGCAGCAGACCGCCTTCTGAAAAAGTCGCGCGCTCTGCGTCATTGTACAAGCGCAGATCAAGGGGGGTCGTGGTTTTTCTGCCATCTTCACGCGTGATTGTCAGCTCTGCCGATGTCAGCGCTTCATTCAAATGGATGTCAAACAATTCGCTGCCATCAAGTTCAAGCGTCTTGCGTGTGACCCCTTCGGGGAAACACAATGGGGCGATCCCCATATTAACCAGGTTAGACCGGTGGATACGTTCGAAACTTTCGGCAATGACAGCGCGGATTCCGGCAAGCCAAGGTGCCTTTGCTGCGGTGTCGCGGGACGAGCCGCATCCATATTCTTTTCCGCCAATCACCACGAGCGGCTGTTCACGCCCAAGATAGGTTTCGATGGCATTAAAGATCGTGGTGACACGCCCTTCAGGCTGAATGCTGGTCCAGGATCCCTCGCGATCTGGAACCATCTCATTGCGCAAACGATAGTTTGCAAATGTGGAGCGGATGACCACATCTGAACAGCCACGGCGGGTGCCAAAGGAATTAAAATCCCGGTGTGCAACACCATGGCGTTGCAAAAACTGCCCCGCTTCTGACTCTGGTGTAATGATCCCAGACGGCGAGATATGATCCGTGGTGACACTATCGCCCAAGATCACCAACGGCCGTAGGCCACGTAGGGTGGTCACTGGTGTGTTGGCAGCCCGGATGTCTTTCACAAAGGGTGGGAAAGAAACATAGGTAGAAGGCGTCCAGTCATATCGACCCGCGCCCACCTGCATCGCAGTCCATTGTGCATTGATTGTATCTATACTGTTGTAATTGTCACGAAACTCTTCTGGCGTCACATGTGCCTCGATCAATGCAGACACTTCGTCTGCATCTGGCCAAAGGTCATCCAGATAGACCGGTGCGCCGTCTTGATCATGGCCAAGCGGCGCGCTGGAAATATCTGTAAGCACAGAACCCGCCAGCGCATAAGCGATCACCAATGGCGGGGATGCAATCATATTGCGTGAGGCCAATGGGTGGATACGTCCTGCAAAGTTTCGGTTCCCCGACAGCACCGCGATGCCTTTCACGTCATGGGCGCGAATGGTTTCTTCATGTGCCGGGTGCAGGGGGCCAGACATGCCGTTGCAGGTCGAACAGGAAAAGGCCGCAATTTCAAATCCAAGTTTGCTGAGATCTTCCTGCAGACCGCTTTGTTTAAGATACCGCGCCACAACACGAGAGCCCGGCGCAAGCGATGTCTTTACGTGGGGTTTTACCTGCAACCCTTTTGCGACGGCTTTTCGGGCCATCAGCCCTGCCATTATCATATTGCGCGGATTTGCGGTGTTTGTGCAGCTGGTGATTGCAGCGATGATAACATCGCCATTACCAATGTCATGGGCAGGTAAGCTGCCGCTTTGGTCCACAACAGCCACTCTGTGATCAGCCTCTTCAACCGAGGTAAGCTGTTTCGTGGCGTCTGCCAGATCGATCCGTTGTTCTGGGCGAGAGGGGCCAGACACGGCGCGGCCAATCTGGCTTAGATCAATGTGAACGACCTCGTCATACTCTATCGCAGTGTCAACGCCATCATTCCAAAGGCCCTGAACCTGACAATAGGCTTGGGTGCGTGCGCTGTGCTCTCCGCGTCCAGTTTGGTTCAGATAGTGGATCGTGTTCTCATCAACCGGGCAGAACACCATGGTTGATCCATATTCGGGGGCCATATTCGCGATGGTTGCACGATCTGCGACGCTTAGTGTGTTGTAGCCAGTCCCAAACATTTCAACAAATGTATCAACCACGCCAAGAGCGCGCAGTTTTTCGGCCACAACCAGCGCGATGTCCGTGGCTGTAATATCGTGTGAGGGCGCGCCTGTGACTTCAAGCCCGACAACGCGGGGCACATTCACCGAAGAGGTTTCACCAAACAGTAGCGCTTCGGCTTCCAGTCCGCCAATCCCCCAGCCCATAACGCCAAGCGCATTGATCATCGGTGTATGGCTGTCTGTACCTAGCGAGGAGTCTGGGATCAAAAGATGCGGGTTTTCGTTGGACGGCAGAACCGTATGGCCAAGATATTCCAGATTGACCTGATGGCAGATGCCGCTACCGGGAGGCATGACACGCAGGCGGGGAAAGCGGTCTGCGCAGGCCTTCAGAAAGGCAAAACGCTCCCGGTTTACTTCAAATTCGCGTTGCATGTTTTGTTCAAGTGCAAATTTATCTGCCCAGTGATTGATCGACATGGCGTGATCAATAATCAGATCCACTGGCAGGCTCATATCAACCGTGCTCGGATCTCCGCCATGTGCCTCAAGGTGGTCGCGAATGGCCATAATATCGATCAGGGCAGGGATGCCGAGCATATCGTGAAGCAACAGACGGGCTGGGCGAAAGGGCACCGCATCCCCCTTGCGTGCCGCGACCTGCAACGCCGCCTCACCCTCTGTGGAATGACGTGCCGCGTTTTCGGCAAGAACGCGTAACGAATAGGGCAGGGTGCGCGTGCGGTCTCCCAATAGGGCACGATAATCAAGGGCTTTAAGGGGCGAATTGGGAATGTCGAGGTAGTGCACGTCTTGATCTCCTGAATTGGTTGAATGGTAGACAGCCGCCTAGATATGAGGCAAGTTGTGAACGTATTCGTTTCATCAGGTGAAATATGATCTCAGGTCAACGGACCGAAGCGGTCGAGCGCGCGATGTCGATTTTGAACGCGTTTTCGACCAAAACACCCAGCCTTTCATTGGCGGATCTTGCCGAAGAAACCGGGCTGCATAAAACCACGATTTTGCGGCTCACCAATTCTATGGCGATCTATGGATTTATCCAAAGAGATGATGCTGGAAAATTCACAGTGGGCCCCAGTGTTTGGCGGTTGGGATTGGTGTTTCGACAGGACTTCACCAAACGTGAACATGTTGCGCCTTCGCTTCGAATTTTAGCTGATGCCACAGGCGAAACTGCGTCTTTTTACGTTAAAGTTGGTAATGAAAGGGTTTGTTTATACAGGGAAAATTCCCCAAACCTGTTGCGATTTCATGTCGAAGAAGGTATGCGGTTAAAATTATCTACAGGGGCGTCGGGCTTGGTTCTGCGCCATTTCTCAGGTGAAGATGTAGGCAATCTGGATCGCTTTAATGCAAATGGGACCGCCGTCTCAGTCGGGCAAACCAATCCCAATATTTCCTCAATTGCGACCCCTGTGTTTGATGCCCAGAAACAATTGATCGGTGCGCTCACTGTGTCTGGTCTTGTCAACAGATTTGATGAAGAGGCACGCATGCGCACGATTCCATTGTTGGAAAGCCTTGCGCGCGGTCTTGGAGCTTGATCTGTCTTGAGCTCAGAAATTTCACTCAGTGAAACCTGTTTATTCGTTGCTTGTATCAATCTCAGTCGCTGATTAGGCAGAGAGCAAAACCCTGATTTGGAGGGCATTTGCTATGATGAACCATGAAATTAACAAGGCGTTTCGCGCGCGTCTTAACAGTGGCAAAGCGGTTTTGATGCCGGGGGCCGCTAATGCGCTGGCCGCTCAGGTGATTGATCAAATCGGTTTTGAGGCCCTCTATATCTCGGGCGCGGGTGTCACCAATACAGCGCTTGGCATGCCTGATCTTGGGTTCATTTCCCTGCCAGAAATCGCACAGCATACCGCGACCATTCGCAATGTAACTGACCTGCCAATTGTCGTGGATGCAGACACAGGATTTGGCAATGCGCTGAACGTGCATCACACTGTGCGCACCCTAGAGCGGGCAGGCGCCAGCGCCATTCAGATCGAGGATCAGGTTGCGCCAAAACGCTGTGGCCATTTTTCTGGTAAAGACATCGTGGATCTGGAGGAAGCACGCAGCCGGATCAAAGCGGCTGTGGACGCGCGTCAGGATCCAAACTTTTTGGTGGTCGCCCGCACCGATGCCTGCGCTGTTGAAGGTTTTGATGCTGCAATCGATCGAGCCGCGGCTTTCATTGAAGATGGAGCCGACATCACCTTTGTTGAAGCGCCACAGACCCTTACGCAAATAGAAGACATCCCAAAACGCCTGCAAGGTACACCGCAGCTTGTTAATCTGGTGGTCGGGGGTAAAACCCCCATCATGGATTTTGACGTGCTCGATAACATGGGCTTTGGTCTTGTTCTTTATGCCAATGTCGCGCTGCAGGGGGCGTTAAAAGGCATGCATGACGCGCTATCTCTGTTGAAAACAGATGGTCGTATGGACGAAAGCGGGCCTGTGGCCTCGTTTGAAGTGCGCCAAAACGCCGTGAACAAAGCTTATTACGACCAGATGGAAGCAAAATACTCTGGCAAGAGCTAAAGCTGCGATTAATCGCGGTTTTTGCAACCTTTACACCGGGCGCGCTCTCGCGTCCGGTTTTTTCTTGGGCAATTCATTCTTATCAAAATAGAAAAGGGCGCCCAAATGGACGCCCCTCCCGGATCTTTGATCTGCGGAATTAGCAGCTGTAGTACAGGCCAAATTCAACAGGGTGTGGCGTGTGCTCGAACAGTTCCACTTCTTCCATCTTGAGCGCGATATAGCCCTCGATCTGGTCTTTGGTGAAAACATCGCCCTGCAGCAGGAAGTCATGGTCTGCCGCCAGGCATTCCAGAGCTTCACGCAAGGAACCACATACGGTTGGGATACCTTCCAGCTCTTCTGCTGGCAGGTCGTACAGGTTTTTGTCCATTGCTTCGCCGGGATCAATTTTGTTCTTGATACCGTCCATACCCGCCATCAGCAACGCTGAGAAGGCCAGATAGGGGTTTGCAGATGGATCTGGGAAACGTGCTTCAACGCGCTTCGCTTTTGGAGATTCGGTCCATGGGATACGAACACAGCCAGAGCGGTTGCGGGCAGAGTAAGCACGCAGAACAGGCGCTTCAAAGCCTGGAATCAGACGCTTGTAAGAGTTGGTTGATGGGTTGGTGAAGGCGTTCAGCGTTTTCGCGTGCTTCAGAATGCCACCAATGAAATACAGCGCTTCTTGAGAGAGATCTGCGTATTTGTCGCCTGCAAACAATGGCTTGCCATCTTTCCAGATGGACATGTTCACGTGCATACCGGTGCCGTTGTCGCCATAGATCGGCTTTGGCATGAAGGTTGCAGTTTTGCCATATGCGTGTGCCACATTGTGGATCACATATTTGTATTTCTGCAGCTCATCCGCTTGTTTGGTCAGGCTGTCAAAGATCAGGCCCAGCTCGTGCTGACAGGAAGCAACCTCGTGGTGGTGCTTGTCCACTTTCATGCCCAGACGCTTCATGGTTGAAAGCATCTCAGAGCGCAGATCCTGGCTCTCGTCGATTGGGTTTACTGGGAAATAGCCGCCCTTAACGCCGGGACGGTGGCCCATGTTGCCCATTTCATATTCAGTGTCGGTGTTCCATGATGCGTCAGTTGCATCAACTTCATAAGACACTTTGTTGATGGAGTTCGAGAAACGAACATCATCAAACAGGAAGAATTCCGCCTCGGGGCCCATGTAAGCCACATCACCGATGCCGGATGCTTTCAGATATGCTTCGGCTTTTTCCGCGGTGCCGCGTGGGTCGCGCTCGTAAGATTCACCGGTGTCTGGTTCTACGATAGAGCAGTGAATGCAGATGGTTTTTTCCGCATAAAACGGATCAACATAAGCTGAATCCGTATCAGGGATCAGTTTCATGTCTGAGTTTTCGATGGATTTCCAACCTGCGATGGAAGAGCCGTCAAACATGAAACCCTCTTCCAAGAAGTCTTCATCGACCAGATCTACATCAACGGTGACGTGCTGCAGTTTGCCGCGCACATCGGTGAAACGGATATCTACATATGCCGCTTCTTCGTCTTTAATCAGCTTCAGAACTGCTTCTGCGCTCATTCCCTTAGTCCTTCCAATAGATGTTTTGGATCTTGAGTAAATGTTCAGCCTGACCCCGACCTCTGGCCAGCATTCAGGCTGCAGTGTCTGTTTGGTAACGCTTACAGGGCGTCAGATCCGCTTTCGCTTGTGCGGATGCGAATGGCCTGTTCGACGGGGCTCACAAAGATTTTGCCGTCTCCGATTTTGTCGGTCTTGGCAGCCTCCACGATGGCGTCAATTGCGGCATCGACCTGATCGTCGTCCAAAACCACTTCAATTTTCACCTTTGGAAGAAAATCCACCACATATTCAGCACCCCGATAAAGCTCGGTATGGCCTTTTTGCCGCCCAAAGCCCTTCACCTCAATGACCGATAGCCCTTGAACACCCACGTCTTGCAGGGCTTCTTTCACCTCATCCAATTTAAACGGCTTGATGATGGCTTCGATCTTTTTCATAGGGTCTGGCTCCTCACAACCTTGTCGCTGATTAGAAATCACTTCTAAATGGTGGAAACAATGTAATCTTAGGCGGCTTTGCTCATGTTTGCTCTAAAAATATGCAAATGCGCTTAATTTGTGCGCTTTGTGACTTAAAAATGTGCAACTTGTGAATGGAATTTCTTAAGGATGCCTGAACTTTTAACAGCCGCACAGATGTGCGCGATAGAACAGGCCGCTATAAAAAGCGGCACTGTGACCGGGCTTGAACTGATGGAACGCGCTGGTTCTGGTGTGGTCGAGGCTATTTTTGAAGAATGGCCAGAGCTTGCGCAGCCTTTCTCTGCAGACAACACGTCCACTCAAAGCGTGAAACACGCGGTGATATTGTGCGGCCCCGGCAACAATGGCGGCGACGGGTTTGTCGTCGCGCGGCGTCTGCAGGAACTGGGCTGGCGCGTGAAAGTGTTTTTGTATGGAGATGCAGAAAGCCTGCCAACCGATGCGCGCGTCAACTATGATCGCTGGTTGGAGTTAGGGCCTGTGCAGATGCTTGATGCCTATGATTATCAGGGTGGCTGGGGCTGCGATCTTTTGGTTGATGCGCTCTTTGGGACAGGTTTGAAGCGGGCTTTGCCTGAGCTTGGAGAACTGTTCTGGAATATGGAGGAGATGGTAAATTGCTTCCCTGTTGAGCCGGGTCATGACATTGGACGTCCAGCCATTGTGTCTATCGATATACCGAGCGGAGTTTGTTCAGATAGCGGGTGCGTTTTTCCATATCAGGACAGCGGTCATTGGTTCCCTGCAGCCACCGCACATTTAACCGTGACGTTTCATAGCCTGAAACTCGGCCACGTTTTGAATGATGGGCCGGAGTTTTGTCATCGCGTCATGATCAAAGATATCGGGCTGAGCCGTTCAACTGAGATCGGAACTTTGTCTCGTAGTGCTTTGATCGAGTTACACATTGATCGCAAATTAGGGCGACATGTATGTGCTCAGGCTGAGCCTTTGGTCATGTATCTTTCTAAGGATAATGATGAGCATAAGTTTTCTCATGGCCATGCGCTGGTTTTGACAGGCGGTGCAGGTAAAACCGGAGCAGGGCGTCTCGCCGCGCGCGGGGCGTTGCGGATTGGTGCGGGGCTTGTGACACTGGGTGTGCCGCCGTGTGCGCAAATAGAGGTTGCCTGCCAGATCACCTCATTGATGCTGACCCGTGTCGAGAGGGCGGAAGGGCTGGCGAAGACGCTAGAGGACGCGCGGATCAATGCGCTGTGTTTGGGGCCAGGGCTGGGGCAGGACCGTGCGCGCGATTTACTACCGGTCGCGCTGCGCGATCCCAAACGCGCGGTTGTGCTCGATGCAGATGCTTTGTCGGCTTTTGCGGATCAACCCGAGGCACTTTTTGCAATGCTGCATGAAAACTGTGTCCTGACACCGCATGGTGGCGAGTTCGCACGCTTGTTTCCGGATTTGGCAGAAAAGCTGAACAGCTCTACCACCAGAGGCTCTGCTTATTCCAAGGTCGACGCTACGCGCGATGCCGCAAAACGTGCGGGTTGTATCGTGCTGTTTAAAGGACCGGATACCGTTATTGCCGCGCCAGACGGCGCGTGTTCGATACATGCCGCCGCTTATAATCGCGCCGCGCCTTGGCTGGCGACCGCCGGGGCGGGAGATGTACTGGCCGGTTTTATCACAGGCCTCTTAGCGCGCGGGTTTGCACCAATGCACGCTGCCGAAGCCGCTGCATGGTTGCATGTGGAATGTGCGCGCCAATTTGGCCCCGGCTTAATCGCCGAAGATCTGCCTGAACAGCTTCCAAAGGTTTTAGCAGATCTTTCGTAGAGGGGGAGGGGGCTGTGCTTGACAGATGCGCGCGCCCTGTCATTAAGGAGAGGTATGTCGTGAACTGGGGCGGACCACATGCCATTTTGCTTTTTGACACCGGGCGCATTTACAGGCGGCCCCATGGCGCTGCATCAGGCGGCTGCGCGATTGAATGCATTGGGCGGACAAGCCTCTGTCATGTATATCACTGACAAAGAGCTGGGGGCAGGCCTCGATGCATTTGCTCAAGAAGGAGCAGGGGCGCAAGCGAAGGTTCGTATGCGTAAAGGGCTGCGCCAGTCTCGCCCCGACCGCAGGCTTGACATGTTCGAAGTTCCACAGCTGCAAGCCGCGCCGTTAGAGACACACTTCATCGTCCCTGAAGTCTGGCCAGATCTCGCCAGTGCGCTGGTCAATCATGGATGTCCCAATGTGCATATTTGGTGGCTGAGCGTTGATAACTTCCCGCTCAACCTTTTGAACCAACTCGTCAACCAACGTCTGATCCGAGCGTGTAACAATCTGTGCCAATCGGCCTATGCTGCAGATTTCGTTCGCAAGAACGGCGCACAAAACGTTTCTATGTTGTCCGATTTTGTCGAGCTGGATGAGGTGAAAAATCCAAAACCAATTGCGGCGCGCAGCATCGATATTGCGTATCTTCCGGCCAAGGCCCGAGGCGCAGAACCTTTGTTGGACGCGCTTGGCAGGGATTTCAAAATTGTACCTTTGCAGAATATGACGCGCGACCAAGTTGTTGAAACGCTTTCCGACAGCAAGATTTTCCTGGATTGCGGCAACCACCCGGGCAAAGATCGCGTTCCGCGAGAAGCAGCCCTATGTGGTGCAATTCCTGTCGTGCGCCACGAAGGGGCAGCGCGATTTACACAAGACGTGCCCCTGCCGGAAACACTTTTGATTGAAACAGAGTCATTCTTCTCGGTTGACCAGATGCGTGAGCGGATCCAAGCGGTTTTGAACGCCTCTAAAGAGGTCTCATCTGATCTGGCGCGCTATCGTGAGATCATCAAATGCGAGCGCGCTGTGTTTGACACAGAAATCGCTGCATTGATTGAACAGGATCAGACCTTGCCTGTACGGAAGACATGAGAGCAAGAAATTTAAATAATTGAATTTTTCCTCTCGCATCTTTCAAAAAGCTCTGCTAGAGACCCCACAACGAGCGCATATAGCGTTCAGGTTGCGGGTGTGGCGGAATTGGTAGACGCACCAGATTTAGGTTCTGGCGCCGCAAGGTGTGGGAGTTCGAGTCTCCCCACCCGCACCATTTCACATTTTGATGTGATTATCTCGAAAAATTCAAATATTTCAGACACTTGCGGAGTTCGAAAACCGTTTTCGCGGTCATAGGCCAATGGTTCTTTGAGAGCCAATCTGAGGACGTTTTTGCGCAGCAGTAGGTTGCCTTTCTCCCATATATTCCAAGGGCTTGAGAGGAAAGTCTTCAAAAGTTCGAAAATTTCTGCCTTAGAATATTTTGGTTTGCTGTTTTGGGTGAGTTTATCACTCAGCAAGAGCTTCTCATCCTCCAGCTTGGCAATCTTACTTTCATAGGCCGTAACGACTTTTGCATTGGTCGCATCAACCAGCTTTTCCAGCAATGAATCTTGCTGTTTATCGAGTTGGGCAATGTCTCTTTTGATCTGTGCCTTACCATTGTCGCGTTGCCCTGCGCGCTGATCCCATGCGTCTGAGAGCATGGACGTCACGATGGACAAGAGATTCTGGGACGGCGTCAGCCCCTTAAGCAACTCTTCAAACCCTGCGTCGATCTTTTCTGCACGGATGCTTTTGCGATATTGCGAACAATCGCGCGTCTGGCACCAGTAATATGGATAGCGCTTTCCTGTGCCACTGCGTGACCAGCAGGCAGTCATCGGTTGATTGCAGCACGCGCAGCTCAGTGCTCCACGCAAGGGAAAGTCTGCGTGAATGTTTTGTTTTGCCGCAGCGATGGGACGCGCGTTTTTGCGCTCTTGGATTTTCTCAAAGGTTGCGAGTGAGATGATCGGCTCGTGGTGGCCTTTGCGGCGTGTCACGCCCCACGGGTCATGTTCGATATAACCGGCATAGATCACGCGCGCGATCATATCGCTGACCTTCTGTTGGCGGATTTGTCCGTTTGGCAGTTCCTTGGGGAACGCGGGCTGTGCATCAAAAAAGCGTTGCCATCACAGGGGCCACGACCTCTGATCTATAGGCCACCAGTTCATCCGCCGTCGGCAAATACTCTGCTGGCAGGTGATCCAGCTTTTCTTCATATGCGCGTTTGATGGCGGGGATCGTTGGCAATTCAACAAGATGCCCGATCAACTGAAATAAGCGCGTTGCGGCAAGGGGGTGATGGCGCAGTGGTTCATCCAACCGCCGTTCCTCGGCCTCAATTATGAACATCACGACCAGAATGCAGGTGGCATAGTAACGAAACAGCGGCCAGTTCTCAGCCGAATACGCCCCAAGGACAATCTCAATCGCGTCGTGATCCGTTTGCAGTTCAAGGCACATATGGAGATCTGCAAGCTCACGCTCGTTTAGCCCATGTGGCTTCGGCTTCCTCTGTTTACCGGTGCGCTGCACGACCCCAAGCCCATACGGGCTTTTGCCCTCGGCTAGACCCATACCGTCCAGATAAGAAAAATGCCCAATTGCATGATGGTTCAGCTCATGCTGCAAGAGCCAAGAGAAAGACGTTTCAACCGCGTGATCAGGGTGCCCAAGAAGCGCGATCTGCTGCTCTGGTGGCAAAGTTGCAGAAAGTCTAAGCGCTTGCTCCCACACCGCTTGAATACGGCCCAACGCCCCAGTCGTGACCTCAAGCTTGAGGCCGTCCTTTACTGGATACCCAACCGCCCAGAAGGCTTTGGTCTCAATGGAAGAAATCGTCACAGAGGCCGGAAACGCCACGCCAATCCGCTCAGCGTAGCGCGACAGAGCTTTTTCTAAAATTGCATCACAATATGCTCGCGGGTTTAGAGTATAGGTTTTCAAAGAATCTAGCATCAAGTCCAAGATCAATAGGAAGTAAATAATTTAGGACAGCAAACCGATTTTAGGCCCGGCGTTATACTCTCCCTTGGGGTCAATTTTATTCAAATCTGAAGTCAATTTAGAGATGCGCTCTTGTACAAAAGCTTTATTATACTCCCCAAAGTGAGTGTGCCCCTCACGACTAAGACCCTTTATTGACGTTCTAAGCTTGGATTTTGTGTCTATAAATGAACCAACTGCAACTCCTCTTCCGGATGAATGCCTTTAAAACTTTTAGTGGCATAGACCAGTTTCTTCAGTGTCCCGAAGTTTGTAAAGGAAATAAACATTGTTAAGTTTGTATGTAGCATCATGACTTCTTGATGTGAAACTGTTCATACTGTCCCCTTGTGGAGAGTAGACTTGAGAATCTACTTTAATATTGTCATGATCAAATTTAATCTTCACAATCGCAAAATTGATAATTTCCAGATCTCCGCCCTCTGAAATTTTGAATGAAATAGTTTCCCAGAACCCAGATTTGTCAACTAAGCTAGCCGGTCCGAGGTTTGTTTTGTTTGACGATAGATATGAATGGTTTATTTCGATTCCGTCTTCGTATTTATCTTCTATCTGAGCAGTGCGATTCCATGTGATTTGCTGTAAATTTTCAAATTGCCTTTTAAATAACTCCACAACGACTGCGTTGGAGGACCTGAAAATAACTTGCTGGCTTTCCTTGTTTGCGATCCACCCGAAATAAACCACATTTCTTCTTTGGATACCTTGAAGGTCTGGTGGGAATTCAAGGATGATAAAGTTTATGACATGAGAGAACTCTCTAAGTACGAAAATGTTATGAGTTGCTACTTGTTGTTCGGAAAATCCAATATTTCGAAAGCGGTCAGAAAAATACTCGGTAACACCTACAATATCTATCCACTTTTCTGACGTTTCTTGAGTTAACCACTTTTTGTAAAGTTCAGACTCGTCCATAGTCGATGTTCCGCAATAGACGTTCCATACATTTCGCGCAGCTAAAATGTCAGCATCCATTTGGTTGTTTGCTTTCTTCGGATCTCCTAATACTTCAACAGTGAAGTTGGATCCTGCTTTTTCTAAAATGGATGTCCGAGCGGAGTAGAATTCAATTCCCAAACCGAGAACCAAAATAATCAATGTGAATACAAGGCTGTCCGTCAAGGCATCGCTGCTCTTATACATGAAATAAGAACCAACAATATTAATTGAAAAAAAGTGACACCCACACCGTTTTTGTGTTATTCATTATTTTTTAACCTTTAATTTTTTGATATGAATAATACTTTTAATTATAGTGCTGCTGGTTTTTTTGCACACATCGCCTTCGCTTTTGGTTTGTTGTTTGCAAAGGTATACTATGTGGAGGATGTGCCTGCTCGGTATGAAAATCAAGATGCTTTGCAAGAGCCAGAACAGTTACTCCCAGAAACTAGAATGAGTTGTACGCCTTAAGTGGTGTGACTAGTGTCAGGACACATAGCCCGTATTTGACGAGTGCGGCATTAGCGATGGCGGCTATCAACTCTACTTTGGGGTCTTGCCGTGCCCGATCCGGGTTCCACGCTGACCTCTCAACCAGCAGCTTCATCCTTGCAGAAGATGGGGCTTAAGGAACAATGCGAGATGTGGGTCATTCTTACCCGTTTGCGCTGCGACCCTTCGGGCATCTTACAGCATTAAGGTATGCTGCAAGATGTGTGTGGTAGTACCACACAATCTTGGCAAGGGAGTCCGCTGCGCGCGCCCGTTGCATCCCCCTCAGCTGTGGCTGGATCAGGGTATTGAACCCAGAACCAGCCAGCAAACATATCATTGTTTGATCCCTCGCAGGTGAGATTTCGTTCTCCCTGCACCCATCGACATCAAGGGCGTTCCTGCCCCTGAGAACCCAGATCAACCGTCCGCCGATTGAATGCCGCCAAAGGGACTATCGCATCCCCTTGGAACCCACTCGCAGGGCTTGGAGATTTACCTCTCCACCTTGCAACCGAACCATGCACAAACGACTGCGCGTTTGATCCTCAATTGGGGAGACCTGTCCTCTCCCCAATTCCCCATGACTGACTGGGGCTGCCGCCCCCGCGCGGCTCAAAGGGTGGGTCCTCGCCATGCTCGGTTCGCTGCGCTGCACCTGCGCGTGGCTCTGGTCCCGACCTGCGGTCGCCTTTGATCCTTGCCCCCCCGCTCCTCGGCGGAAGCCAGACGGTTGCATGCGCAACCCGTCATATACGAGAGGAGACAGACACATGCCGCAGCTATTCGCACAACCCTACGACTTGGACGCTATCGGCTTCTTTTTTGAAAGTGCTGAGGAGTTTCAAACTATTTCAAAGCGTCACTTGAACGCCCACTTTGAACCCGTTGAAGAATATGAGATTCAGTTCATTGATGGTGATGACATTGATGCCGCCCTTGCCAAAGCGTGGGGCATCAATCAGGCCAATATGGCGGGCTATTTCACTGCCTGTGATGGATGGGAGAACTACCAGAAAAAGATCTTTATCATCGCCGTGGGTGAGATTGGATGTGACTTTGATCCTGTCAATGTTCACCCAGAAGAATTTGACGTGGATCTGTACCATGTGGAGAGCATGGCAGAGTTAGCCGAGCAGATGATTGATGAAGGCCTGTTTGGTGACATCCCCGAACATCTGGAGCGCTATATCGACATAGACGCCATCGCCCGAGATCTGCATTACGATTACACAGAAACCGAGATCGCAGGCGAGACATTGATTTATCGGGCGGCTTGAGTGCAGCCCGATATCTTAAGAACAGCCGCGTTAGTCGCGGCCTTCCCATGGGAAATCATCGTCCATTTTCTTGACGGCAAATTCTGCGAACTGGCCATTGCGCTGGATGATTGTGTTGAGCACAGAGACGCCAAGCTCAGGAATATAAAGCAGGTGCGTCGTGCGCGTTCCTTGTGACGTGGTTTCCGCCAAAGACACAGGATGAACCTTGTAGCGACAACCGCCGATTGTCTCGGTGATGCGTTTACCCTTTGTGATGATCATCGAGCCATTCGTCGTTCCTTTGCGGTCAGTGCGCTCGAATTTCAGATGGGTTTCGGCTTTTTCTTTCATCCGATCAATATCCAAGCGACCACCCGAAAATGATGTCTGCTCAACGGATACAGGTTTGACCTGCGCATCTTCGAATTCAAAAGACATGGTGCTCAGCAGGCCTTGTTGCAGAACATATGCCACGCGGAAACCAGAGCCATCCATGTAGTTGGTGTCTTCGAAAATCACGCCATCCTCTTTGGCGGTGAAACGGGTGTAGCTGTCATCATCATAGGTGACAAAAACACCGTGGCTGAGACTGTCTTTAGTTGGACAAGCCGCATAGGCCGTCGATGCAGCGATACACAAGGAAGTGGCGGCAACAAAAAGGGTTTTCGACTTGGAGGGAGAAAGCCAAAGCATGAGATAACCTGTATGGGGTGCGTCTCAAAAGGGTTCCCTTTTGGTACAGCTACCACATCACCGCTTTCACGTCACGCCAGCCAGTTTTCCACAAGAAAATCAATGGGGGCGGAGTCCGTGAAATCCACTTCCACCCTGCGTTCAAAAGGGAACCCTTTTGGAAAGCGGAAATCGCACCCGCAGGAGGACTTGTCACATGGCTGTGAACGCTCACAATACCCGCATGAACGATGAAACCACGCAACCAAAATCGGGGCGGCGCATTGGCTATGCCCGTGTCTCGGATCAGGATCAAAACGAAGCCCTGCAGATCGAAGCGCTAGAAGCCGCAGGCTGCGACGTCATCTATGGAGACTATGGTGTGTCAGGCGCAACCGTCACGCGGCGTTCACTGGATACGCTGCTGCGCGACCTGACAGAGGGTGACACCTTGATTGTGTGGAAATTGGATCGGCTGGGGCGTTCCACACTCCACCTGCTGCAACTCTTGCAGGATCTGCGCGAGAACAAAGTGGATTTCATCGCCATCACCCAAGGCATCGACACTACCACCGCCGTGGGGCGGTTGCTCTACGGTCAGTTAGCAGTGTTCGCTGAATTTGAACGGGAGCAAATTGCCGAACGCACCAAGGCAGGAATGGCAGCAGCCAAAGCGCGAGGCGTCCATGTTGGACGTCCTCGCGCTATACCTCCAGATGTTGCCGCACTCCTTCGCCGCCGTATCGATATAGGCGAAGCCTCAGTCGATCAACTCGCCGAAGAACTCAACCTCTCACGTCAAACCATATACCGCGCCGTGAATGAACAAATGTGTTGCTGTGAGATGGCGTGGTGAGGGGCTATGTGCAGTATTGCATCAAAATCGGCAATTGGCCACGGCGTCAATGGGTGTCAGGCTGCATACCGCTTTCGCCAAAATCAAAGTACTGTTGAGGTGGGCGCTCATTTAGGAGCGCCCAAAAGCTTAGTTGCACTACAATTCGATTAATGCAGACCCTGAATTGTTGAATTCGAAGGATTCAACGAGCAAATTTTCGGGATCCAAGGCCGCCGTAATGACATAGTTCCGAAGATCACTCGCCGCTCCTGCATCGTCGAGTAGCGCCCGCAGATTCTGTATTTCGATGATTTCACTTTCTCCTGCCATATCGAGGCCAGATGTGCCAGAAGCAATCGAATAGATGTCGCCGGTAGTCTGGTCCACAGCTACCACATTGTAGTCAATTGTAGCGCTAAGATTGTTGTTCCCCCCTAACGTCGCTGTAAAGATAAACGAATCTTCATCAGGAAGATCAGAAATACTTGTACCAGTTACAAACGCATCAGTGACAATGTCGGGAAGAAATTCACCTAATGTGTCGGTGTTGTTGTTTTCATTAGTTTCAGAAACGAGTTGATCGTGGTCAATTTCTACTCGGAATTCAAAGTCATCACCAAAGTCAAAACCTGAACCTGTGTAAATACTTTGTCCTGCATCTTCGATCACGATGTGTCCCGTTGCAACAGATTGCGTGTAGGGAATTTGACCTTCGCTGATAATAAACTCCACACCTGGGGTACTGGTCGAGTAGACGACGACTTTGTAGCCGATGTCTCCATGTCGCTCGAATACGCCGTTTAACGCGTAGTCAAACTCTAGGTCGAAGTTCATTGTGCCATCGAGAATCTCCCCCTCAACGATTCCGAGGTTTCTTACTGATAAGTCAGGTCGAATTTCGGGAGTGTCGAAGTATTGATACGCCGTGTTGTTATCTTCATTGCTCTCAACGATGGTATTGTCGCTGTCGACAATAACCTCGAATTTCAGACTCCGTCCCATCAGTTCAGGGTAACTCTCTTGCAGCACAGCGGTGACATCAAGTGCGGTAATGGTCGCAAAGCGGCCTTGTCCAATTGCGGGAATGTCACC
>NZ_FMWG01000021.1 GCF_900102795.1 Epibacterium ulvae
TCAATGTCAAAGAGCAAACACCCAGAGGTCAAAAACAGGACCGTAACGCCAATCTCTCAGCGCACACAGCCACCAAATCTCTCCAAATGCCCCAGTCTTTCCTAAGCGTCAAATCGTCTCTCCGATCCGTCAATCCCCGTCTCTCCGGAGCGTCCCTAGCAGCGTCTCCGCCGCCCCGTTGTGCGCCTCAGCGCCGCCGGTGAGAGGCCTTCTAGACCTACTAACACCGACTCGCAACCCCTAATCATAAGAAAAATGACAGAATTACAAAAAATAACAAAAATAACCCAACATCAATCGCTTAGAGACCTAAATAAAACAAACAACAGTCGGTGAGAACATAAGCACAGTACTTATAAAAATATTCCGAACCTCGTTGCTCGCATACACGGTGTTGCGGCCACGATTGACCGAGCCCGCTATCTAATGGCAAGGCTGCGGTCAAAGACCCACAGCCGTGGCGCATAATATCCGCCCATTATGGGTGATAACTGCGCACCAAAGCACTAGCGATCAGTGACCAGCCGTCTGCAACAACAAAAAATGCCAGTTTGAACGGCATCGCGACCACAGCGGGAGGAACCATCATCATCCCCATCGACATCAAAACAGCTGCGACAACCATATCGATGATCAGGAAAGGTAAGAAGACTAAGAACCCGATCTGAAACGCACGAGACAGTTCAGAAAGCATAAAACTGGGGATCAATGCTGACAAAGGTGCTTCAGGTGTGGGATCAATCCCGCTGGTTTCTTCTCGCAGATCTGCAATCGCATAAAAGGTATCGGGGTCTAGCCGATTGGCCATGAAAACACGGAATGGTTCTAGGCTACGGGTAATCGCTGGGCCTGGTTCCAGCTGTTCTTGCAAAAGCGGACTAATGCCATTGGTCCAAGCGTCCATGAATACAGGCTCCATCACGAAATAGGTAAGGAAGAGCGCAAGGCTCACCATCATCATATTTGGAGGGGACTGCTGCAGACCAATTCCCTGTCGAAGAATCGACAATACTGTCACCAAGAATGGAAAACAGGTGATCATAATCAGAGCGCCCGGTGCAACACTGAGCACTGTAATCAACAAGATCAGTTGAATGGATCGCGCAGAAATAGATTGACCATCTGCAAGCGAAAGACTCAATTCTTGAGCCACGGCGGCACCTGGCAGAGTCAAAACGATGACGACTGCCAAGAATGTGCCCCATAAATTTAAATGTTTCATCCCAGCCCGTTTTGAAGATCTGCTATTTCTGTCAAACGAACAGCCAGTTGCCCGGCTTGATCGCCTTCCATTTCTTCCAACTGGCCCCGTGCGACCAAACGGTCCCCTACATATAGGTCCACCGGATCTTCGACACGTTTATCCAGTGTAAGCACCGCGTTCTCGCCCAGCGTGACAAGATCACGAATCAACGGTCGCGCCTTCCCGACAGAAACGACCACCTCAACAGGGACCGAGACAAAGGGATTGCCCGCATCTGTGGCTTTCATATTCAGATCTGCAGCCTCATCCATATTGGCTTTCCTCTTTGAAATGATAGGTGAAGGCATCAACCGAATCTTTGACCGACTCGATCAGCCCATCGCTGTTTAGTTCGCGTTCGGTTGCACCGACCCGCAAATAAGCCTGCCCCGGCTGCAGGTCTTTGTCTTCCTGCACTTTTACCGGGACAGAAAATTCCTGAGACAAAAGTGCACGCACCGGTGCACCTTCTCCCGCAGAAACAACAATTTCCATACCCTGATCTGTTTGGCTGCGCGCCATATCAGCAAGCTGATCGACAATATGATGGCCAAAAGAGGCCGCCATAGCGTCAGGCAAAACAGCACTGGTCAGGACTTTGAACATTGGATCCAAAGCTTCAATGAGCTGTGATTGCGCCTCATGGTAGGTGAAGCTCAGATCTTCCAGAGACGTCGCCAGGTTGGTTGAAACTTGAGTGGCCTCTTTGTCTTTTGCAGCAACCGCATCTTCCCAACCCGCGCTATAGCCGTTTTCAAAAGAAGCAAGGCGTGTGGCCTCTACAACCTCTTCGGAAACGCCTAGGTCTTCAGGAGGAGCGCTGGTTGCCATACCAAAGTCTTCAAGAAGGTGTGCAATAGTCATTATGCGCGCTCCTCATTTTCTTCTAGCCAACCACGGAGAATTTGCACTGTCTCCTCTTGGCGCTCACCAATCATCGAGCGCAGGCGATCAACGGGGTCTCCGCTTCCGCCACCACCCAGCATTGGAAGGCCACCGCCCATGCCGCCTAATTCGCCAAGAGGTTCAAACGCTCCAGTTTCAGAGTTTTCAATCTCTCCATCCAGCGCGATTCCCTCACCAAGATTCGGGTTGGACATAAAGTCAGGTCCGTCCAGTGCCGGAAGGCCACCAAGCTCGCCATCATCGCCAAGAACGGCTCCCCCCGGCCCAGCAAGAGCAGGCGCGCCGGAACCAGCACTCGAGGTGAGGATAGGTTTCACAACAAACAGACCCAGAACCAAGCTCACGATCGCCAAAGCTGCCATTTGGATTAGCGACATTGTGTCGATGTAGACATTGTCGAGGAAGGATGAATTCACAACGGTGCCCTGCGGTTCATTCACCGGCATTTCCATCGATTTCAGCGTGATGATGTCCCCTCGCTCTGGGCTGAAACCAACAGCCGCTGAAATCAGATCATGAAGCGCTTGCAGCTCTTCTGCTGGGCGTTCTTGGAAAGTCGCCTCTCCTGAATCACCGGTCACGCTCAATCCATTGACCAAAACCGCAACGGTGAGCCGCTTAATCGCGCCCGGACCACGGACAATCTCTTTCTCAGTTTCAGAGATTTCATAGTTGATACGTTCGCGTGTCGCGCTTGTGTTCGCCTTTGACCCTTCACCCGAGGACGCGTCCCCGTCTGGGATATTCGAAGCAACTGTCACCTCACCAGATTGATTGGTCGAAGAATCAGCGCGTTCTTCTACATCTGTACTGACAGCGACACGGCTTTCAGGATCAACGCGCTTTTCGCGGATCGATTCTGTATCCGTGACTGTTTCAACGCTCACTTCAACCACCGCATTGCCTTTACCGACACGCGCTTCAACCAAACGCATAACACGATCTCGAATCGCCTGTGACCTGTCGTCATTGCCCGCCCCTGCAGCGGCCGCTGCTTCGGGTGAGCCGATGAGAGTGCCATTGGCATCAATCACTGCAACATTATCAACCGCAAGGCCGGTTACAGCGGACGCGACCAGGAAACGAATCGCGTTGGCCTGCGCAGGTGTGATTGGCGACCCCAAAGGCGTCACCGACACGGATGCGGTAGGTTCCACTGTTCTTTGGAACGGGTTGCTGCCGGTGTTGGCAATATGCACGCGCGCCTGCGTGACATGGGGGCTCGCAACGATCGTACGCGCCAGCTCCCCTTCTTTTGCACGCCAATAAGCGGCGTCAAACATCTGCGATGTCGTACCAAAACCGCTGAGCGTATCCAGCAATTCATAGCCTTTCCCACCATTTGCGGGCAAGCCCTCACTGGCGAGCGTCAATCGCAACTCATCGCGATTCTCGGAAGGGACATAGATAGACCCTCCACGTACTTCATATTTTGTGCCGCGCTGCTCAAGCGCGCGCACAACATCACCTGCAGAGCCACTTTCAAGCCCGGCATAAAGTAGTTGCATGGTTGGCTTGTTCGCCAAATGGGACATCGCGAAAACGCTCAAAAACATAAATACCGTGGCGCCCACAGCAATCATTCGTTTTCGTGTATCCAGTCCAGCCCAGACATCTTTAATCTGCTGCACAATAAACCTCCGTCGCACCGTCTTTCTGTCCGGTGTGCAACCCTTTTCCCTCATCGGCCTTAACATTCGGTTAGTTCCTCTCAGGTTATGAAGAGATCACACGACGAATTAGGGATAGCCATGACAGACGCTGTAGTTGATACAGAAGAAGAAGCCCCAGCTAAGGCAAGCAAGATGCCCCTCATCATTGGGGTGGTTCTTGCATTGGTTGGCGGCGGCGGCGGATTTTTCGCCGCATCGTCAGGCCTTCTTCCCTTTGGTCAGAAAGCAGCTCCTGCAGAGGAGCATGCGACCGAAGCGGCGCCAGAAGGCGTGGACACAGGTGAGAGTGCTGAAGAAATCGCAAACCTTGCCTTTATTGATATGGATCCGTTGGTGATCGCATTGCGCAATGCAAGCGGTCTGAACCACCTGCGGTTCCGTGCACAGCTTGAGGTTAATATTGCCCATCAAGCTGAGGTAGAGAAAATCCTGCCAAGGGTTGTCGATATTCTAAACAGCTATCTCAGAGCATTGGAGGTCGAGGATCTGACAGATCCGATGGCGCTGCCAAAGCTCAGATCGCAAATGTTGCGGCGAATCAATATTGCAACCGGCCAGGGTCGGGTGCGTGATTTGCTGATTATGGATTTCGTATTGAACTAGGAGGACAGGATGGACCTTATTGCTGATATCCTGCTGGCCGCAGGGGCGCTTGGCGCAGGATTTTATTGCTTTGTGCTGTCGCGCAGGCTGAAACGTTTTAATGATCTCGAAAAAGGTGTTGGCGGTGCTGTTGCAGTACTATCGTCGCAAGTCGATGATCTGAATAAGTCTTTGCATCATGCTCAAAGCATCTCAAATGGTTCCAGCAAAGCGCTGGAACAGCTCACGGGTCGCGCCGAATCAGTGGCACAACGTCTCGAGCTGATGATGGCTTCAATGCATGATTTGCCAGAAACGACGGCAGCACCAGCGCCGACAGCTCAGGCCGCAGAAGAACATGATGCTTTGGCAGAAGCTTATGAAGCAGACAGCCAGGAACAGCCCGTGGCTGAAGCCGAACCCGAAGAAGAAGCAAAGCCAGCCGGCCTTATGTTTGTTCGTCACAACCGCAGCCAGAATCAGGTGGCATGATGGGTAAGAAAACCAAGAAAACATCGGCAAATCGCGCGCGCAGCGGCGCGCTTTTTGCTTTGGCGGCGCTCCTTGTCGGCTCAGCGGTGGTACGAATCGGCCTAGAAGCAGGCCCAGCGATCGCACGGGAAGTTGCGGGCATGCAAAAACCTGCAATGGCAGATGATATGCATAAAGACGCTATGCAGAAATCTGACATGCCCTCATCCGCAGAATTGCAAACCATGCTGATGGCCTTCAAAGAGCGGGAAGCTCGTCTGGTTGAACGAGAAGCAGAAATTCAAGATCGCATGAAGGCTCTTGAAATTGCAGATCAGGCAATTGATCAAAAGCTTGCGGCGCTTGAAGATGCAGAAGCGAAATTAAAGGCCACTGTTGCAATGGCTGACGGGGCGACCGAGGCAGATGTCGACCGGTTGACCACAGTATACGAACAGATGAAGCCCAAAGATGCAGCCGCTTTGTTTGAAGAAATGGATGCAACATTTGCAGCCGGTTTCCTCGCACGTATGCGTCCGGATGCAGCCGCAGGTATTATGGCAGGTCTCAGCCCCGAAGCCGCATATACCATCAGTGTTGTCTTTGCCGGACGGAATGGTGCTGTCCCAAAGGAATAACACGGACCGCTTAGCCTTTCTTAAGAAGACTCAGTTAGCCTGTTAGAGAGTAATAGATTTTCGGAGTTAACCCATGATCGGTATAGTCGGTATCGTCATCATCTTTGTTATGGTGTTCGGTGGCTACCTGCTTGCAGGTGGTAAAATGGGCATCATCATCAAAGCCTTGCCTTTTGAGCTAATGATGATCGGAGGCGCGGCGGTTGGCGCGTTTCTGATCAGTAATGACATGGGTGGCGTAAAACACACCCTGAAAGATTTGGGCAAAGTGTTTAAAGGCCCCAAATGGAAGCCTGAAGATTATCGCGATTTGCTATGTCTGCTTTTTGCACTGGTGCGCATTCAAAAAGCCAACCCTGTTGAAGTAGAGCAACATATTGAAGACCCTGAGAATTCTTCGATATTCAACAAATATCCAAAGATTCTCGCGGACAAGGAAGCAGTCAATCTTATCAGCGATACAATGCGATCTGCTTCTATGAACTATGATGATCCTCATCAGGTTGAAGAAGTTCTGGAAAAGCGGATTGAAGCCAATCATCACCACGCCATGCATTCCAGCCACGCGCTGCAAACCATGGCAGATGGCTTGCCTGCTCTTGGGATTGTTGCGGCGGTTCTGGGTATCGTGAAAACGATGGCCTCGATCGACCAGCCCCCCGAAGTTCTGGGTAAGATGATCGGTGGTGCTTTGGTCGGTACGTTCTTGGGGGTTTTCTTGGCTTATGCTTTGGTTGGTCCTTTTGCTGCAAAAGTGAAGTCGGTCACCGAAGAGGACGCACATTTCTACCAGCTTATTCGTGAAGTTCTTGTCGCGAATCTCCACAACCACGCGGCCGCAATCTGTATCGAGGTTGGTCGCCAAAACACTCCATCACACTTCCGGCCCGGCTTTTCTGAGCTGGAAGAAGCATTGAAATCGGTGAAACAGGACGCAGCATGAATTGGCGCGCACTTACAATCGCTCTGGCAACGCTGGCTCCTCTCGGAGCCGCACAGGCTGAAACGATTGTCGCACGATCAGGGGAGCATGACGGGTTTTCACGTCTCGTCATGCGCCTTCCTGCAGGTGCAGATTGGTCACTCACCCAGAATGGGCGCAGTGCCATTTTAAACATTTCAGGCACAGATACCGTGTTTGATACATCTCAAGTTTTCAACTTGATCCCTCGTGGTCGCATTGCAAACCTGTCGCAAGCCGCAGCAGGTCGTCCTTTGCGTATTGAAATGGGGTGCAATTGCGAAGTTCAGTCTTATGTGATGGCCAATGGATATTTGGTTGTTGATGTACGTGGCCAAGTGTCAGGGGCATCACAATATGAGCCCGAAAGTGGTGTACTGCCACTTGCATTTGACGACCCAGCAGAGGCCCAACTTGACCATGACGCCATCGCCCGGTCGCAATTTGCAACCAATTTAGCATCTGCTCTAGCCTCACAGGCAGCGCCAGAAAAGGTCTCGCCGCAGACGCCACAAGTGGCAAAAGTTAAAGAACAACAGGCCCCTATTGAACCGGTAGAAGAAGCCGTTGAAACTGTCGAAACAACAGCCCCTCCGACACCACCGATTAGTCAGCTGTTAAATATGGAGGAGGCCTCCCGCGCCGCAAAAGTTGGCGAATCTGAACGTCGATTGCTGCAGCAGATTGGCCGTGCAACCAATCAGGGTTTGTTGGATCTTGTCGTAACCGAAGTCAACGATGGCACAACAAACTTTAGCCTGGACCCTCTTGGAGCAAGAGACCGTCCCCTCAATCCTCTGGATCATGTTGCGGTGACCTCATCCATTGACCGCGAAACCGGTCTATATGCCAATCGGCCAAGCAAAGACGCCCAAGAACAGCTTTGCCTACCAAATGACGATCTGGCTGTGCACACATGGGGCAGTGACAAACCATTTTCTGAACAAATCGGCGCGTACCGTAGCATGATGGTAGGTGAATTTGACCGTTTTGATGAGTCAGCTTTACACAAGCTTGCAAAGACCTACCTGTTTTTCGGATTCGGGGCCGAAGCGCGTATGACTTTGGAACTTTTGATGGAAAAACCCAAAGGATACGAAAATCTACTCGCAATGGCCGATCTTCTGGATGCCCGCGATGTGGGCGAAAACAACCCATTTTCAGGGCAACAGGTCTGCGATGGACATGCAGCGTTTTGGGCCGCTTTGTCTGAAGGCGAAGTCAAGAAAAATGCCGATGCTGAAGCCATTCAGCTCACTTATGCAAAGCTGCCGGTGCATCTGCGGGTGCATTTAGGCCCCCGTATATCAACCCTGTTTTCGCAACTTGGTGAAAAGCACATGGCAGAGGCGACTTTACGTTCCCTTGAACGCACAGGCGTTGAACATGTTCCTGAACTAAATCTGGCCGAAGCAGCGTTAGCGGAACTGTCAGGTGACACAGATACCGTCGCGGATGAGCTGACCGAAGAGGTGGCTGCTCGCAGCGAAAATACTCCTCAAGCTTTGATTGATTTGATCAATCTACATTTCGAAGAACGCCGCGCACTGTTGCCAGACATTCCTGAGCTCGTTGCCTCCTATGAAGTTGAGAATCGCGAAACGGACCTAGGTGCTGCATTGAGACAGGCAGAGGTTTCCGCGCTTTCACTTGAAGGCCGTTTTGAAGATGCGTTCTATCAGCTTGGGGAATTGTTAAATGTCGATGGACCCGTGGCACGTGCACAAGCGACAACACCCTTGTTCACGCTCCTCACGGAACGCGCCAATGATATCACCTTCCTAAAATACGGACTGCCCTTCAGCAAAGAGGCGACAGTTCCAGAAGCCACACCTGTGGCGGATATAATGGCAGAACGTTTTCTGGCTCTTGGGTTCTCAGAAGCTGCGCAATCGATTCTCAAGAAACTCTCATTGGAGGAGCAAACAGAATCGAGAAAACTCATGATGGCGAAGGCAGCTCTTGGAATGGAAAGCCCTCAAACCGCGCTGGATGAACTCTCAGAGATGGATGGCTCAGAAGCCAACCAGCTGCGAGCACAAGCCCTGCGACAAAATGGTGATTATAAACGCGCCGGTGAAGTCTTGCTCGCCGAGCAAGAGGCCGACGAAGCCGCACGGGTTTTCTGGCTCTCTGAGAATTATCAGGCCATCGATGAGATCGAAAATGCCGAACAGTTAGGATACGGTGCGCTAGCATCGGTCACAACGGAAATCGATGAAATCGCCAAAGATCCTGAAGGCATGCCTCCTCTCGCCGAAGCTCGGGCTCTGGTTGAAAGCAGTATAGGAACACGCGACCGCATTGAGGATCTTCTCAATCGTGTCTCGCCTGAGGTTGAAGAAGAATAAGCAATCTCACAATTTAGAAATGGATCAGCGGTCGTTGGAAACAATGGCCGCTGATTTGCGTCGTAATACTTTGTAAAGCCTATCCCTTTACCTTCGAGGTCGGGTGAAACCTGATTTGGAATGGGCAGAATGCCACAAATAGATTCGAAACGTTGCGCGTATAAACGCAATCTGTACCGCTATTTTAAACCAGCAGGGCCAGCCCTTGTTGGAAATGTCGCGGATTTCTTCCGTGTAAAATCCTCTCATAAAAATCAAAGGCATACGCACCCGTTGGCCGCCCTTTGCTGGGTGTCCAATGATTGCTTTGCGCAACGAGAGGCGTAGATTGTGCCTAAACTCACCGTACAACAACTGTTCAGTCCGACTGTCCTACTCGCTCTCGCATTGATGGCAATCATCGTTATGATGATCTTACCAATGCCCGCATGGGTTCTGGATGTAGGGCTTGCAGCATCATTCGCCTTAGCCATTCTGATCTTCACAATCACGCTGTTTATCGAGCGGCCGTTGGATTTTTCTTCTTTTCCAACAATCCTTCTAGCATCGCTAATGTTGCGCCTATCGCTCAACGTCTCTTCGACCAAGCTAATCATTGGCCAGGGACACACAGGCACAGACGCTGCTGGAAACGTCATTCAAGGCTTCGCCCAGTTTGTAATGGGCGGCAGTGTGTTCCTTGGTCTCGTTGTCTTTGGCGTTTTGCTGATCGTGAACTTTATGGTCATCACAAAAGGCGCCGCACGGATGGCTGAAGTCGGCGCCCGGTTTGCCCTAGACGGAATGCCAGGTAAGCAGCTCGCGATTGATGCCGACATGAGTGCAGGCGCCATCGATCATGCGACGGCGAAAGCACGCCGCGAGTTGGATCAAAAAGAGACCACCTTTTTTGGCTCGTTGGATGGTGCATCAAAATTTGTCAAAGGTGACGCTGTTGCTGGCCTTTTGATCACGCTTTTGAATCTCGTGATGGGTCTGATCATGGGAATTCTCGTACAAGGTATGCCTATCGGCACCGCGTTCGAAACCTATGCAATTCTCACAGTAGGCGATGGCCTTGTTTCACAAATCCCTTCGGTGATCATCTCGATCGCGGCTGCGCTTTTGCTGGCGCGCGGTGGCGCAACCGGCGCAACCGATGTTGCGCTTTTCGACCAATTCGGAAAACACCCCGCTGCGTTGGCCACAGTTGCGGTGATGATGGTGATGTTTGCGCTGGTCCCCGGCTTGCCCTTCATTCCCTTTATGGTCGGCGGAGGCGCGCTCGGGTATGCGGCATTCAAACGATATAAAACCATCGAACAAGAGGCCGAAAACGCTGTCGAAGAACAGATGGAGGAAACCGCGCAACCACCTGAAACCAAAGCGCTAGGGGATGTGCTGGATCTTGATGATCTGCACCTGGAGTTTGCACCTGATCTCGTGAGCATGGTGCTTGATACCGGCACTGGTCTCGACGCTAGGATCGCGAATATGCGTACCCATGTGGCAACGAGCTATGGGCTGATCTTGCCAGAAATACGTCTCAGTGATCAGCCAGAACTGGAAAACGGCACATATGTTGTGAAAGTTCAAGGGGTTGAGCAGGTACGCGGGACACTACACCCTGATATGATGCTTGCGCTTATGCCAGACAATCATGAGGCACTGCCCCCCGGCACCGACGTAACAGAACCCGTCTATGGGGCACCTGCGCGCTGGATTTCCGAGAAACATCAAGAACAGGCAAACTTGGTCGGAGCGACGGTCGTCTCGGCTCCAGAAATTCTGGCGACTCACCTTCTTGAAGTCATCAAGGTCAATTTCCCACGTCTGCTGACTTTGAAATCTCTGCGGCGCTTGCTGAACGAGATGACCCAACTGTCAGACGAATTCCGGGCCGAAGCCAACCGCAAACTTTTGGATGAGCTTGTCCCAGACAAAGTGCCGATGGATACGTTGCATTCAGTTCTGAGACTGTTGCTTGAAGAGCGTGTTTCGATTCGAAATATGCCGTTGATTCTGGAAACAATCGCAGAGGCACGCCAGCACACACCAGTGCCTGAAATGATTTGCGAACATGTTCGCCAACGTCTCGGGTTCCAGCTTGTTGCGGAAATGAAGCGCGAAGACGGAACTATTCCACTGGTGCAACTTGCGCCAGAATGGGAAGAAACATTTGCAACTTATCAAGTTGACGCACAGGGGAACGGGCTGGATATCGCCCTGCCACCAGATCAGTTTAACCGTCTTGCAGATGGGCTGAACGAGCGGCTGACAACTGTAACAGAACAGGGTATTTTTGCCGCTGTTGTCACATCCACACGCCGGCGCCGTTACCTAAAAACAATTCTCAGAGCCCGCGGCATTACAAATCCAGTCTTGTCCTTCGAAGAAATCGGGTTGGAAGCGCAACCAGCGCTTGTTGGAATGGTACCCGCATGAACCTCGACTTTCTGCCACTAGAGCTTGTCGCCCTTATGGGCGCAGGCTTTTGGCATACAGCGATCGTGTTTTTGCGCGTAGGTGCGATGGTTTCCGTCTTGCCAGCAGTGGGAGAAATGTATGTCCCGATGCGCGTAAAATTGGCGGTCGCGATTGTCTTTACGCTCATCGTCGCACCAGCAATCCCAGCGCTGAACGCACCAAGTGGGCCATTGCACTACTTTAGCTTTGCAGCAAGCGAATCCATCATTGGCCTGGCAATGGGGGTTTCGATCCGCTTTTTCATCCATTCCATTCAGACTGCCGGCACCATGGCCGCACAAAGCACTTCGTTGTCGCAAGTTTTGGGCGGAATTGGTGCCGAAGCAATGCCTGCAATGGGCGCTATCTTGATGATATCTGCAACAGCATTAGCTGTGATGATGGGACTGCATGTGCGCGCCGCCGAATTTATCATCTATTCCTATGAAATGTTTCCCGTGGGACAATTTCCAGCAGCTTCTGGCCTTTCAGATTGGGGCGTCTATCGGGTTTCGCAAAGTTTCTACCTCGCCTTTACCCTTGCTGCACCCTTTGTAATCACATCTGTGATCTACAATCTCGCGCTTGGCGTTATTAACCGTGCCATGCCACAATTGATGGTCTCTTTCGTTGGTGCGCCCTTGATCACCTTTGGCGGTCTTTTCATCCTAATGGTAGCAAGCCCTATGATCTTGCAGATCTGGCGGGATGGTTTGTTTATGTTCCTTCAAGACCCAGGCGCGGGGATGCAATGAGCGGACAAGACGACGATTCTGATAAGTCCTTTGACCCGACACCCGAGAAACTCAAAAAGGCGCGGGAAGAGGGCAATGTCCCTAAATCCGTCGACCTGTCTGTCGCGGCGGCCTACATAGGCTTTACCATCGCGCTGTACACAGCTGGCGAAAGCGTTGTAACCCGCTTTGGCAGCATCTTGATGACCTTTCTCGACCAACCAGACCGAATGGCTGCAGTCTTTTTCGATGGTACAGCAACCGCCCCAGTTGGGATGCTATTGCAATCAACCATGCTGTCACTGCTTCCGTGGTTCGCTATTCCGTTCGTTTTGGTTTTCCTATCAATTCTGGCACAAAAAGCCTTTGTGTTCGCTCCCAAGCGGCTCAAGCCAAAGCTTTCCAAAATATCTGTTATTTCAAATGCTAAAAACAAATTTGGCCGGTCTGGCCTGTTTGAATTCGGCAAGAGTTTCCTAAAGCTTGTTCTTTATTCTATCTGCCTTGGTGTCTTCGTCTATTGGCGCTTACCAGAAATGATTGCCTCTTCTGCGACAGGTGCCACATCTGTCATGATGCTGTTGGCAAAACTGGCCATGGAATTCCTGATTATTGCCATTTTGCTTTCTCTGCCCATTGGGGTGATTGATGCTGCCTTCCAGCATGCAGATCACAAACGCAAAAACATGATGTCGCGCAAAGAAATCACGGATGAAACAAAGAACTCCGAAGGGGATCCACACTTTAAAGGGCAGCGCCGTCAAAGAGGGCAAGAAATCGCGCTCAGCCAGATGTTGGGAGCGGTCCCCGACGCGGATGTGATTGTCGTCAACCCAACGCACTACGCGGTTGCTCTGCAATGGAGCCGAGAAAAAGGTGCAGCCCCAACCTGTGTCGCAAAAGGCGTCGATGAAATCGCCGCTGCGATCCGCCAAAAGGCACAGGAAAGCGGCGTGCCTATTCACAGTGATCCTCCCACGGCACGCGCAATCTTTGCAACTGTTGAGATTGGCCAGGAAATTCACGAAGAACACTACGCCCCCGTCGCAGCTGCTATCCGTTTCGCAGAAGAAATGCGCAAAAAAGCAAAGGGTAGAATCTGATGAAACAGAAAATGCTTGAACAGATGGTCGCCGTTACTGCCGCACAATACATGCAGGAACATGCAAAAATTAAGCCGATTTTGGACAATGAAGCACGCCTGCGCGGAAACATCGCCAAATTGGACGCCCAGCTTCAGGACAGCAAAGCACAGGTGGGGCAAGATTTACCAATGAAAGCCCTTGGCGCAGATTTGTTATGGCAGGGATGGCACTCACGCACCAAACGGCAACTTAACATTGAACTGGCACAGGCGACCGCCCAGAAGATGATGGCGATGGAACGATTGAAAAAATCATTCGGTCGTAAGCATGCGGTTGAAACGATGGCAAAGGATGAGAAAAATCGCCTGAAGAAAGAAAAGATCGCATTGCTGCAATCTCGCCTTTTACAACAATAACCCTGCATTATGATGATCTGGTCAAGTGCACATGCCAGATCATCATATCTGCTTCAGATTAGCGACCTGCGCGCCGCAACAACAAGTTGAGCCGCGAAAAACTGCCTTCGATCCCGTCAAGCGCCTCTTTCCCAAAAAACGCATCAAGTTCTGGCCAAAGTTTGACCGCCTGATCCAGCACAACATCATTGCCGGGTGAATATAAGCCTGCCCGAATCATCACTTCGCTTTGCTCATAAGCCCCTAGAAACTTACGGACTTCCATGATTTGCGTATTCTCTTCTGGCGTCGCTGCTGCAGGCAAGCTGCGTGACACTGAACGTGACACATCAATCGCTGGGAAGCGCCCGCGCTCGGCAATTTCCCGATTGAGCACAATATGCCCATCAAGCACACCGCGCAAAATATCGGCAATCGGCTCGTCCATATCAGATCCTGCCACCAGAACACTAAAGACAGCTGTAATGTCACCTTGATTGCCTTCACCCGGTCCAGCGCGCTCACACAGCCCGGTGATCAGCGGCGTAACCGAAGGCGGATAGCCCCGTAGTGCAGGCGCTTCGCCAGATGCCACTGCAATTTCTCGGTGCGCTTCTGCAAATCGCGTTACAGAATCTGCCAAGAACAAAACAGTTTTTCCCTGATCACGAAAATGTTCTGCAACAGACATCGCAGACCATGCACAACGACGCCGAACAAGAGCAGATTGATCAGAAGTTGCGGCAACAACAACTGCGCGACTCATACCTTCTGGACCCAGAACATGCTCTACAAAGTGATTCACTTCCCGTCCCCGCTCGCCGATCAGCGCCATCACTACGACATCAGCCTTCATCGATTTTGCAAGCGTCGCAAGCAGCGTAGACTTCCCCACACCTGAACCTGCAAACAGGCCAACGCGCTGACCTTCCACGATCGGTAATATTGTATCCAAAAGGGCCAGTCCGGTTGACATCCGCTCCCCCAAGCCACGCCGCGCAGCCGCTTTTGGTGGTGGAGCCATCAAATTGCGTGCGCTTTCTCCACGCAGCATAGGCCGGCCATCCAGCGGCTGTCCGAACGGATCGATCACACGACCTATCCAGTTGTTTGCAGGAGCAAAATCTTGTGTGGGATGCAAAAGAACAAGATCATCGATGCGAATGCGATCCGGCGCCGTATCCGGCAGCATGCTCACAAATTCTCCGTCGATTTTCATCACCTCTCCAGCAAGCTCATCTCCGGGAGCACGCCGCAATAAGACTCGGTCTCCGATGCGTGCAGTTCGTGACAGACCGGTGACTTTGATCACCCCATCCGAAACCCCATGCACACGGCCCATCTCAGTTGATAGGTTTTTTGATGCGAGATCTTCGGTCAGCGCTTTTAGTTCGGGGATCATTCTCGGGTTCTCCAATCTGCCTCTGAAAACAATTTCTAAAGGAATCGGGGTTAAGCCTTGATTGAAATTATTCGAGGGAGAAGCCCCCGTGTTCACAGAACTGAACGTTTTTAAGATCTCATATGCAATGGCGACCCATGCCGGGACGCGGCAGGCTCTGGTGTCTCAGAATATCGCAAATTCTGATACGCCAGATTACCAGGCCAAAGATATTCGCCCATTCACCGAGGTTTTTGCACGTCGCGGCACCACGTCCGGCGATATGATCTCAACCCGTGCGAGCCATCTCAATGGGTCGGCCAACGGGATGCAATGGGCCATCACAACCGATGATTCGAATGCGGATCCAAGCGGAAACACAGTTTCAATCGAAGAACAGATCCTGAATGGCGTTGAAGCCAAACGCCAGCATGATCGGGCACTCGCGATTTATCGCTCCTCGATGAATATCCTTCGTACAAGCCTCGGCAAGCAATAGGTGTTGCAATGAGTGAATTTGCAAAGTCATTAACTGTGTCCGCAAGCGGTCTGAAAGCACAAGCCAATCGATTGCGTCATGTATCAGAAAACATTTCAAACGCGGATACGCCGGGATATCGTCGGAAATCCGTTCCGTTTGAAGCAGTGCGCGAGCTGAATACAAATACTCAGCAGGTTCGCGTCGGGCGCGTCATTCTGGACCGTAGCGATCTCACACAGATCTATGACCCAAGCCACCCGATGGCAGACGATTCGGGCCATTACAACGGCTCAAACGTGGATCTGATGATCGAGATTGCCGACGCCCGCGAAGCCCAGCGCAGCTACGAAGCCAACCTAAAAATGTTTGACCAAACCCGCCAAATGTCCGCCTCCCTGATGGACCTTTTACGCAGATAAATTTTAAAATTGGAGATCCAGAATGGATATTCGCAGTCTTTCCGCCGCCACTGGCTATAATGCAGCCCGTCCCGCGACCAAAATTGATCCAAGCTACACAGCCCCTGCTCCCAGTGAACAACTGAAGGCAAGTTTTGAAGATTTCGCGGCCACCCTACAAACAAGCGAGCAAACCTCTGTTCAAGCAATGACAGGCTCGGGTGATCCACACGCGCTGGTTCAGGCTCTGGCCCAAACAGAACTTGCAGTAGAGACCGCAGTTACAGTGCGCAACAAGGTCGTAGAAGCCTATCAAGAAATCCTGCGGATGCCGGTCTAATCCGATGATGAGCGAAGGGCTATTCTACGACACATTACGACAGGGGCTTTGGTCCGCAATCTTGATGTCGACCCCAATTCTAACTGTAGCACTTGTTGTAGGCCTCATGATCGGGCTGTTCCAAGCTTTGACGTCGATCCAGGAAATGACCCTGACCTTCGTCCCTAAACTCGTGGCTATTGTTGTCGTTTTCTGGGTCTCCATGGGCTTCATGACACAGACCTTAGTTGCTTACTTCAATGGCCATATCGTGCCCATAATTTCGGGAGGTTCCTGATGAATAGCAGTTATACAACGCTCTCGCGTCAAACTGGGTTGATGCGAGAGATGCGTGTTGTCGCGAATAACATCGCAAACTCTGCGACCACAGGATACCGGCAGGAAGGCCTGATCTTTTCAGAATTTGTGAATTCAGCTCCGGGGCGCGAATCCATCTCGATGTCGCGGGCAAACATTCGCAACACCTCTGCTGAACAGGGTGCACTAACCGAAACAGGAGGTACCTTTGATCTTGCTATCGAAGGTGAAGCCTACTTCATGGTTGAAACACCTCAGGGGCAGCGCCTGACCCGGTCGGGGGCTTTTTCACCAAATGCTGCGGGCGATCTTGTCACCATGGACGGGTACCGCGTTCTGGACGCAGGACGCGCCCCGGTCTTTGTGCCCGCAGATGCAAAATCAATCAACTTTGGTCAGGATGGAACTCTAAGTGCCGATGGGAACCCATTGGGACAGATCGGTCTTTTTGTTCCCGAAGACGTCAACACGATGGTGCGTGAAGACGGCGTCATGTTCCGCGTCGAAGGCGAGATCCAAGACAATTTCGAGTCTCGTGTTCACCAGGGGTTTCTTGAAGGGTCCAATGTAAACGCCATCGGTCAAATAACCCGGATGATCGAAATCCAACGTGCCTATGAAATGGGACAAAGCTTTCTTGAAACCGAAGATCAGCGCGTTCGTTCGGCAATCAGTGAATTGATGAAATCGTAAGGAAAACACATGCGTGCCTTAAAAATAGCAGCCACAGGTATGAGCGCACAGCAACTGCGTGTTGAAACCATCTCAAACAACCTCGCAAACATGAACACGACTGCATATAATGCGCGTCGTGCCGAATTTGCGGACCTTCACTATCAGCAGGTGTCTCGCGCAGGCACTGTAAACGCATCTGACGGAACCGTTTTGCCTACGGGTATTCAGGTCGGCCTTGGTGTACGTCCGGCCGCGATTTCAATTCACCTGCAGCAAGGTGCATTGAATCAAACCAACAACGATCTGGATATCGCAATCGATGGCAAAGGCTACCTCGAGGTCACTTTGCCCTCTGGTCAAGCCGCCTACACGCGTGATGGATCTCTGAAACGCAATGCTGAAGGCCTTATCGTCACTTCAGATGGCTTTTCTGTATCACCAGAAATCACCATCCCAGATGATGCCCGTAGCATCTCTATCAATCCCGAAGGTGAAGTTTACGGTTATTTTGAACAGGGTGGCGAAGCACAGCTTTTAGGACAGCTAAGTCTCGCCAATTTCACCAACCCCAAAGGGCTTGAAGCCATTGGCGGCAATCTGTTTACCGAAACCGAAGCCTCAGGTGGTGCAACTGTTGCAACCGCCGGCGAAGAAGGGCTGGGCACAATTCGCCAGGGCTACCTTGAGACCAGCTCTGTGGATGCGGTGCGCGAAATCACTGAGCTGATCGCGGCCCAGCGGGGATATGAGATGAACTCCAAAGTCATCTCTGCCGTTGATCAAATGATGAGTGCAACAACACAGGTCCGCTGATGAAACTTTCGCTCGCCCTCGTGATGACGTTCTGCGCCCAAACAGTTTGGGCGGACATCTTGGTGCCCACACGCACCATTCGTCCCAAAGAGGTCATCTCCATCGAAGATCTTGGCTACAAAAATGCCGAAGTCTCTGGTGCTCTAAAAGACCTGAACGCAATCGTCGGAAAAGAGGCGCGCATTGCACTTTATGCCGGTCGTCCGATTCACGCGGGCGATATTGGCCCTCCGGCCATCATCGAACGAAATGATCTCGTGTCTTTGACCTTCCACAGAGGCGGGCTGAGAATTTCAACCGAAGGCCGCTCCCTTGGTCGTGGGGCGGCAGGGGAAACAGTACGGGTGATGAACCTGTCTTCACGCACGACAATCTCAGGTCGGATCACAGCCGACGGCTCGGTAGAGGTAAACTGATGAGCATTAAATCACTTGCAAAATTTGCAGCACTATCGGGCATGATTCTGACCACAGCCTGCGGCCGAATTGATCATTTGGGTAAACCTCCCTCTTTCAACCCAGCGAATGAAACCCCGGAACATGTAGCAATGCTCTGGGAAGGCCTGCCCCACGAAACACGCCCCCGCCGTTCAGTCGACCAAGCCTCGCTTTGGAGCGGAGAGCGGCAATCGTTGCTGGGAGATCGACGCGCAATCAAACGGGGAGATATCCTGACCGTCGTGATCGAGATCGACGAAAAAGCTGAAATCTCAAATGATACGCAACGCTCACGCAATGGTTCAGAAAGCTTGGGCGTTCCGCAATTGCTTGGCATTCCGCAACGGATCGACAACAATTTGCCAGACGGTGCCAGCACCTCCGAAGCTGTATCGATCAATAGTTCTTCATCTTCTGGCGGTAACGGCTCTGTCAAGCGGAATGAGAAACTGGAGCTGCGCGTCGCTGCAACAATTGTCGACGTTCTGCCAAATGGCGTTCTTTCGATCAACGGATCACAAGAGCTACGCGTAAACTTTGAAATTCGCGAACTCCTAGTATCTGGCTATGTGCGCCCTGAAGATATCAGCCGCCAAAACGAGATTACGTATGATAAAATTGCCTCCGCCCGCGTCTCTTACGGTGGCCGTGGTCAAATTACCGACGTCCAACAACCCCGCATCGGCCAGCAAGTGCTGGATGCCGTACTGCCATTCTGAGGTCCTGTCATGATTGCAAAACTTCTGCCTGTGATTTTATTAATCGTCGGAACTGCCGGAGGGATTGGTGCGGGCATCGCGATGGCTCCTGCACCTGAACCCGAAGAACATGCGGAAGAGGGCATGGAAGCGAAGAAAGAGATGGCCGAAAAGGAAATGGCCGGCGAGGACGCGATCCAGTATCAATACATCAAGATCGCCAATCAGTTCGTCGTCCCCGTGGTAGAGCGTGAAGAGCTGGCCTCACTTGTCGTGGTCTCCCTCTCACTGGAAGCCATGCCGGATATGGAAGGGAAAGTGCACGCGTATGAACCTAAACTACGGGACGAGTTCCTACGCGTTTTGTTTGATCATGCCAATATGGGCGGGTTCAGAGGCGCCTTTACACGATCAGATATGCTAGAGCCGCTCCGTATTGCCCTTCGCGAAGCCGCACAAGGCCAACTTGGTAAAGCAATCAATGATGTCTTGATCGTTGAAATCTCACGACAAGATGTTTGATCTGGGTATACTAAACTTACCACAACTTGACTGATCCGGGGCCGAAAACATCTCGTGCGAACAATCTGGCAGACTTTGTTTCGACAAACCGTGTTGAATCTCATGGAGATTTGACACGGTCTTCGTTCTGTCCAGGAATGATTGGATTAATGTTGCGTACCGCTTTGTGGTTTTCTTTGCGGACTTTGAATTTCCTTTGAAGCGTTAACAGTCGTTGCCAGTCTCAAGGCTGTGGCTTCGCTGATATCGCTTTATGCAAATTCAAAGTCTGCGAGATCTTTATAGAAGCGCAGGTCTACATCCTTGCAGGGGTGCCCAATTAAACGCGCATCCTGTACGATCTGAACCGCCCCGATTTTGCGGGAGACTGTTAAGTTCGTCTTTCAAGCTGCGGTTTTGTCTGATTTCAAGGTTTGTTCGTATCGCTCCTCCGCTTCGATGGGCGTGATGCAGCCGAGCGGCTGCAGCAGGCGCTCTTTGTTGAACCAGTCTACCCATTTGCACGGTTTCCCATTCGACCTGATCTTTAGACGTACACTACCCTAGCCGATGGATAACTTCGGTTTTGAACAGGCCGATGATCGTCTCGGCCGGGGCGTTCTGCGTCTTCAAATGATCCCCCGGATTATTTGATCTGCTGCGCGGACCATCTGGAATGCATAGCTATCACCAGTGCTGCCGACTGAGGGCTCCAGTCCGGCGTGGGCCCAAACCCCCTGGGTGTATTTGTCTGCGCGCATGGATTTCCTATTCTAGTGCATCCAAGACAAATTGCCTATCCTGTGTCGTTGATGCTGTCCAGCCGACGACACGGTTCGCGAAAGTATCAATGAGCAATTGTAGGTGTGACGTTTTCGTGCCGCTCCGAGTGCTCGTTTAGGCCACTTTCTTTTCGAATGCGACCGGGCCCAGCTCCAGGCTGCGTGCCGCCGTCGCTGATTTTAGAAGCTGTTGATGCATTGCGAGATGGCCAGTTCCGCGTCTCTTCCACGGCCATCTCTAGAGCCCTTATCGCAAGATTGCGTTCCATGCGGTTCAAAACGGCCCTGCCCATGCTCTTCCCCTCTCGTGCACTTTCAATGCACTGCCGGACAGTGGATAAACCGGAACCTCATGGCTTTTGGTCCGCAAAGAAGGCGTCGCCATTGGGGCTCGAACCAATCGCGCAATCAATGACCATCCTTTTTTAGAATATCCCTCTTGCTGCGGGCAAACAATCCCTCGGATTGTTTACTAATCCTTGCAAGTCGTTCAGGATACGGTTCTCGCGTCGAAGCCGTTCATTTTCACCGGCCCGGTCCAAGCCCTTGTTGGACACAGCATATGCGTCGCAATGCGCCGCGCCCCACGTGTTAAGAGCCGATAGGCCTACGCCCGAATCAGATGCAGCCTGTTTGCGTGTCAATCAGCGCGACCCGCGTTCATCCATCCGTGTCGCTCTCATAGAGAGTCTCCTTTGCCGCAATAAATGCTATCAAAGGAGCCCGACTTCAAACCCTGACACGTCCAGTCTTCTGCGCGTTAGCCTAAGGGCTAACGCACGACAAACTCTGCATGAAGTGCACCAGCGGCCTTCAAACTTTTGAGAATATCAATCATATCGCGTGGAGAGACGCCCAGCGCATTTAGGCCAGACACAACTTCGGACAACGATGTTGTTTCAGGAACTTCTGCAAGCTGTATGCCATCTTCGTCAATGCCTACGCCAGTTCTAGGAACGACAACAGGTTGTGCATCTGTAAAAGGATTAGGCTGTACAACCAAGGGTGCTTCTTCAATACGAAGTGTCAGATTACCTTGTGCCACCGCCACCCGGGAAATCCTGACATCACTCCCCATCACAATTGTGCCTGAGCGCTGATCAACAACAACACGTGCCTTACGTTGAGGTTCAACCAGCACATTTTCCATCCGACCAATTGCATGAGCCGTTGAGCGCGTATTGGTGCGCACGATATCAACTTCTACTGTGCCCGAATCCTGCATCAAAGCCACATTCAGCCCAAACTCAGCATTGATCGCCCGTTCGATACGATTAGCGGTGGTAAAATCTGGCTCTCGCAGAGCTAGTCGCATTGTGGTGAGGGATGAGAGCTCAAAGTCAATCTCGCGTTCAATCCGGCCACCAGAGGGAATAACACCTGATGTTGGTACCCCTTGCGTAATTGTGGCTGCTTCACCTTCTGCAACCACGCCACCCGCAAGAATGGAGCCTTGGGCGACTGCATAGATTTGACCATCTGCCGCATTCAAAGGGGTCATAATAAGTGTTCCCCCTAACAAGCTGCTTGAATCGCCAATTGCCGAAACAGCCACATCCACTGTGGAGCCCACACGTGCAAACGGTGGCAAAGATGCGGTCACAAAAACTGCGGCAACGTTTTTTGGGCGAAATTGTTCACCCGTAACATTGACCCCAAGCCGTTCAAGAATATTGGACATGATTTCTTCGGTAAACGGTGAGTTTCGAAGACCATCCCCAGTGCCGTTCAACCCCACAACTAGACCATAGCCCACCAGATCGTTGCCTCTGACACCGTCAAATTCGACCAGATCTTTCAGACGAATAGCATTGGCCTGTGCGACCATAGGCACCATCGTCAACAGAACCAGGATGCGCAGTAGTTTAAACATTAAATATACCTCTGCAGGCTCAAATCAAAGGATCTAGCTGTAACCTGGAACAAGAGTTCAAGCTGTGTTTGAACCTCTTCAAGCTTAGACTGGCTTTCATAAGGATCAACTTCCAGCATCTTGTTCTTTGCGATATTCAAACTGGTAATTTCTGAGATATTTCGCACGCTGATCGATTCGATCCGAGATTCCATGAAGCCAATATCCGCTTGGCGCTGAATCATCTTGTCATTCGAAGATGTCAGCTCCGCTCCAGACATTTTCACGAGACTTAAAGATGTGGTATCAGACAAAGATAAACCGGCTTCCTCGGTCAAGGCTGCCAGCGCGAGCCCTTTAATCGTTGACTTAAACGCATCATCTGTCGCCAAAACGCTTACCTGTACCGCTTGGTGATCTGAAATTTCGATCGGGGCCATCAGATCCGGCGACCCTGTGTACATCACAGCGTCAAAACCCGCTGGATCATTGAACCAATTGTCCACAGCCGTTTTGATATCTGTACTGGATACCAGTGCCGAAACTTCTGCCACCAACGCAGTCATCAGGGTATCTGCGTCATTCAGGGCAGGACCATCTGTACCTGTTCCTGCAAATATGCTGCGGCCCCCGACATTGCCGTTTAACGAACCAATAACAACATCCAGATCTTCACGCGCATCTTGTCCAACTCCAGCAACATTCACTGTGTTTATCTGGTCAGGAAGACCCAAAATAACATCACGGTTTTCGAGTGCGATATCCCGGATCTGTTCCATCCGAGTCTGTGCACTATTGGCAAACGTGCGCACTTCAGAAACCGTAGTTTGGTAGCTATCCAATTTGTTCAGGGTGTGTTCCACACCCGACAAATAGGTCAGATCTCCTCCCAACCGCGCGGTAGGATCAGTTGTACGCCCTGTAACCACCTCTTTAGAGAGCGTGGTCATTTGTGACTTCAAGCTTGCATTACGAGTCCGAAGGAAACTGTAGTGAGCAAGATCACCAAATGAAGTTGAAAACATTTATCAAATCCTCAGAATTGTTTCCATCAGCTCATCCACGACCGAGAGAACTCTCGCATTCGCGGCGTACGCTTTTTCAATTGCTAGTAAGCTTTGCAGCTCCGCATCTGTGTCAACGCCTTCTGCCAGCTCCATCTCATGTGCTTCGGTAAAACTTGCAGCAGTAAAGCTAAGACTTATTCTGGAGTTTTCATGGGCATGTGCAAAACGCGACATTACATCTGCTGCAAGTGTTGCCGCTGTCACATTCACGGCTCCCAAGGTTGGCACGACAACCGAACGGCTTTCATCAAGCGCTTCACTATATCCGCGCAATAGAGTTGCATCACCTGCATTGCCAGGCGCCGCCGCGTTCAAACCATCACGTAAACGCCACGTTTCACCGGCACCATCGATCGCCACGACATCATTCAGGGATAATCGGTTTGCGATCCCTAGCTCATTTGCCGGATCAAAAAAGGCACCTTCATCCGTAAACAAACCTGCATCCGTCGCTCCAAGCGTTGTATCCAGAGTTGGATCCTGGAAGCGTTCGATCAAATCACGTGCAACCATGTCCAGTTCGGCCTGTGCATCGACCGAGTAAACATCGCGAATTTCAAACGCCTCAGCCAGCGTGCCGCCTTTCATCGCACCATTTTGCCCAGTGCGAATCGACAAACCCGAAATTTCAATGCCCGACAAAGCTCCGCTTGCCTGAGTCATATAAGGTGTCAGATCTCTTTTGCCGTTAAACGTAAGCTCATTTGCACGCCCATCCAGTAGGATTGATCCACCGTGCGAGAACAAGGCTACTTGTCCGTTTTGTCGAGGCACCACCTTCACTGGAACAATCGTATTCACCCGATCAATCGCCTGATCACGCTGATCCATCAAAGCGACAGTCTCGTTTCCAGCGGCTTCCGCAAGCACGATACGCGCGTTCAGCTTTTCAATCTCTTTCAAGGACGCGTTCACCGCCTCAACTTGCTGCTCTATCGAGCGCTCAGCTGCATTACGTTGATTCGCTATCTCATTGGCCGCACGGTTGATAGCTTCAACATACTCGCCAGCAGCCGCGGAAAGCGCATTCAAACGCTGCACTGAATCCGGTCGAGATGAGGCTTCGATAAGTGCTGCATCAAAATTAGATTGGAAAGATGCAAGAGAGCTTGGATCATCCACCGTTCCCACGCTGTCTGAAATCCCTTTATAAAAACTCTCACGACTCTCGGCAGCTTTGTGCTCTGCTTCAACGGTACGGCGGTTCTCTAGGATACCAGGATCGTTGGCACGTGTAATACCAGTAACATGAACCCCTGGAACGCCGTGAACGCGAGTACTCAGCTCTACGCTACGCCGGGAGTATCCAGGTGTCAGAGCATTCGCTAAGTTGTCAGAAACAACCGCGATGGATCTGGACGTCGCAAAGATACCGCTTCTTGCGGAATTGATCGCGCTAGACAGAGTCATAGATCAGCCCACTTCTAATTTTGATGAGGAGTATCAAGCGCTATTAGCGCTTGATGTTGGTGGTTTCTTGCAGCATTTCATCCACAGTCTGGATGACTTTTGCATTGGACGAATAGGCGCGCTGGGTCTGAATCATATCAGTCAATTCGCCTGCAACATCGGTTGCTGATTCCTCCAAAGCGTTAGAGACAATAGCCCCTGTTGGGCCAGCACCTGCGTCCCATAGGAAGAATGGACCACTCTCTAGCGTCGGCAAATAGGTCTGACGATCCAAAGGCTCCAGACCATTTAGGTTTGGAAGATCCACAAGCGGCACCTGATACACAATGTTTTCAAGGCCCGTATTGTATTTTGCACGAACAAAACCATTGTCATCAACAGTCACGCTGACAATGTTGCCAGCAGGGGCGCCATCACGCACAACACCAGTTGAAAGGAAATCTTCCCCCACCTGGCTTAGACCGTTCTTTTCTCCGACCAGACCAAGGTTGATCTCAACCGGTCCACCGGCAACGTTGACTGTTACGGCGCCTGTCACTGGATCATAGGCACCGCCAGCGCCCGCAACGGTAACCCCAGCCAACGCACCATTTGCTGCGCGGCTGTCATCAAACGTTACTGTATATGTACCAATAACTGATCCACCGTCTGCACTATCCGTGATGGTCATTGTCCATTCATTCGAACTGGCTACGGCAGTCGCAGCGGGAATGGTTGGTGTAAATTCAACGGTCAGCGTTTCAGAACGACCCACGTTGTCATAATAGGTCGTGGACATGGTCGTATCTGCTGTAACGGCGGTGGAGCCCGGTTCCGTCGCGCTTGCCGGTAGGGTAATTCCCAAAGTCACCTCTGTTGTAGGTTCACTTTGAAGTTCCGCGCGGTTCACACGGACTGGTTCAAGACCTGCAGTGGTATCACGTGGCTTTGTTGGAATTGTCCCATCAGGTAGCGCCTGAAAGCCAAGCAAAACCAACCCGGATGCTGTCGTAAGATAGCCATCTTCATTGGTTCGGAACGAGCCGGTCGAGGTCAACAGCATCTGCGGCACAGCTTGGCCAGCGTTCACCTCGGTGATGTTGGCCACTGGCAACATACCACGGTTCCGAACGGCAAGGTCAGTCGCGTGTTCGGTACCAACAATAGACCCACGTTCATCAATCAAACGTGTCGTTGTTGCCCGAACGCCACCTGCGGAATATTGACTGGCAGAGTTAAACCCCCCGGCCCGTGCTGTAATGACAGAGTTAAAATCTGTTTCTACCCGCTTGTATCCATAGGTAGAGGAGTTCGCGATATTATCTGAAATTGTGCCCAAACGACTAGCATTCGCGGCCAGCGCTGCAACGCCTGCGTTAAGCGACGAAGAAATACTCATGGATACGCCTTTCTGCTGCATCAATTCTCTTCTGCAACAGTAGCTATCCCAACGAAATTAATACGGAGCTAACAGATAAAATGCGTCTTATCTGTTAGCTCCGATATCAAGGAAATTGGGGTCACTCTCTTAGGAGAATGATCTCTATCCGGTTATTTTTGGTCGACATCGGATTGTCTTGAGACAGCTTCCGGTCAGCGTGCCCCGTCACACGACGGATTCGCTGCGCAGGCATGCCACCTGATTCGAGTAGTTTCCGCGTTTCATCTGCACGCGCATGAGACAGTTCCCAAATCGGGTTATTTGCCAGAACCACGGGCTGTGATCGTGTATGTCCACCAACAGCGATCTTGTTATCAACAACCGACGTCACGCGTGCCACCATCCGCACCAGATCTCGGAACAATGCTGTCGGCGTTGCACTCTCGCCGTCAAATAAAGGCTGATCTACCGTATCAAATAGTTCAATGATCAGGCCTTCATCTGTCACACGTGTCACAATGTGACGTGACATTTCGATAGAGACTGTGCTTTCGCCGCTTTGTGCTGACAGCGCATCCTGCACCGAAACCAGAACTTCGTCTGCTTTCTTCTTCTCAGAATCTTGCTCAACGCCTGTATTACCTTTGGCTTGTTGTGCTTCTTCTGGATGTTCCGCACTCGCACCAGAACCGTTTTGCGGCATGATATCTTCGGTATGCATACTATCGCCGTTAAAGGCACCGTTGCCACCACCAGAAACGCGGCTCAAAGGAATTGAGGGAGAGAAGTAATCCGCAAGACCTTTGCGTTGCTTCTCGGTTGTTGCATTCAATAGCCACATCAACAAGAAGAAGGCCATCATCGCTGTCACGAAGTCAGCATAAGCCACTTTCCAAGCGCCGCCGTGGTGCCCATCACCACCGCCACCTTTTTTCTTCTTGATGATAATGGGCGCTAGTTCACCTTGTGCGCTCATGTTCACCACCACTTTCTTGTTCACCCACAACCGGGATAACAGTCAGTGTGTTAAGCAGACCTTAACAGATAAATTTGCCGGCAGTTAAGACTGATGAACAAGCGGTTTATGGCGCTCGTGCGCAGTAACTTTGCGCAAACTTCTACAGGCAAGTGTCAAAACTGTGTCGCACATACCAATTCTGACTTCGATTGCCTCATATGCCCTTACTTTTCTGATTGGTAAATCACACAAGAATCACAACGCTCCCGTCTCGGGCTCTTCAAAAATTAAGATCTGGAGCCAGAATGCAGGCATACTGACAGGGTGTTTATTAAAAAAGCCACCCCAATCGGGATGGCTTTGGCTCAGAACCACTAACAACAGATAAGCTCTATTTGGTGGCAGATACCTCTTCCACGGGTGCGTCTTCTTTTTCAGAAGCACTTTCTACGCTGTCTTCGATCGTGATGGTTTCGATAGACTCATCTTCGCTCATCGCAACCTCAGTAGATTTATCCTCAAGTGCGCCGACCACCAAAGGCAACATATGCGCACCGGTCAGGCTGGTAATCTCAGGCATCTCAGGTGTTTTCCAGCTGAGGGTATCAAAGCTTGCACAATTTTCGCAAACGGGCGCCCATTCTGCATGGATGTGATTACAGTTTTCACAGACCCACTGTGGACCGCGCGGCACACTCAGGGCTTTGGCCAGCCAACCGCGCACAACGCTGTCATCTGCGCCCTCGCCGCGTTCAATCGCAGCCATCAGTGTAACAGAACGGGCATCAGGTGCACGTTCGGCCAAATCCCCCAGAGCCCGACGCGCACCTGGGAAATCTTCTGCAACGATATGGAGCTCAGCCATCACCAGGCGAGTTTCATCATGATTGGGCTTTAGACGCGTCAGTTGATCAAACCGTTTGATCCGCGCTTCTGCGCTCTCATCCGGCTCGATCTCAGCAAAGACATGAGCCAAGTCTGGATGTGGTTGTGTTTCCCACGTTTTTTTCAGAATACGAGCCGCAGGGCGTTTCTTACCCTTTGCGATATAGGCGCGTGCAGCCAAAGCTGCCGCAGGCACCAAATCAGGGGAAAGGCGATTTGATTCAATCGCCTGTTCCTGCTGCTCTGGCGTTGCTTCCTCGTTCAGCAAAGCTTTTGACGATGAAAGCGCAAGAACGGCATCGCGGCGCTTGAACACATCACGGGTTAACGTTCCGGTCTTCAGCTTGGTGGACAAAGTTTTACGTGCCCCTGCCCAATCCTGTGCCTGCGCCTGCAAGGTCAACAACGTGTCCTGCACTTCTTCATGCTTGGGGCGCAGCGCCAATGCCTTTTCAGCCAAGGCGCGCGCAGTTTCAGCATCACCCTCAGACATTTTCTGCTTCATGATGCCACGGACGCCAACAAAGCGTGTGGCCTGATCAGACAGCAAACGTTTATAAGCTTCCGCTGCTTTCTTGGTGTTCCCGGTCATCTCAGCCGCTTGGGCCGTAATCAGATCAGTCAGCTGTGGATTTTGCAGGTATTTTTCTGCACGCGCCGCCTTGGCCATCGCTTGTTGACCTTCACCTGAGGCCAAGGCCATCAGCCCATCTGCCAGCGCTTTATACCCTTTCCGCTCGCGCCCTTTATCAAAGAAACGCGACAAAGCTGTTTCATCACCATTGATGAATTTCAGCGTCGCCACCAAAAGCGAACACAGCTTCAGCACGATCCACAAGGCAACCAGCAGAACGGACAAAGCGATCACAGACTGCAGTGCACTGAGTGTATATTCCGTGCCTGCAACAGTGATCTGAACACCACCAGATGTTTCCAGAAGCACAACACCGCCATAGGCCAAAGCCGCCGCCAGTGCAAAAAATACAAGATACTTAAATAGAGACCAAAGCATGTAGTCGTCCTTAGTTGGCATTCAGGCTATCAGACAGGGCGGTCAAGGCACGTCCGGTTTCGATATAAGAGGTGGCAGCAGCCTGCCATTCCGCAAGCGCAGCTTGCGCGGCCTCTGGCAGAGCAGATATTTCATCCAATGCAGTCGGTAAATCAGCCGCACGCGCAGCCGCCTCTGCACGCGACAACACAGCATCTGCATCATCGCCTTCACGTGGTGCAACAGACCGCGCACCAAGATGGCGATTGACATAGGCCAGCAATCCACCCGTACCCACATCTTCAGACCGCACACTTGCCAGCGCATCCCGCGCTGCGGGGGCGAACCCTTCGGCCAAGGCGGCCAATGGCATGACACCCGAAACAGCATGCCCAGACAAAACTGCTGGCACATCAACGCCCAGCGCCGCAAGTTCAGACAATTCTTGTGCAAAGGGCTGCCCTGCATCCAGTGAAGACTGCAATCGTGCTATGATCGATTGTGCCGCTGCAATGCGCGCTGCCTCTTTGCTGGCAGTTTCCAAGGCTTGGGCCTCAGCAAACATCGCCTGAACTTCGACATGCTGTGCTGCAAAGCTCTCGCGCAGCTTCTCTATTTCGGCTTCATATGCAGCAATGGCATCAGATGATTCTCCATCCGTACTGATAGGCCGTGCTTCAAGCGTCGCCAAACGCGCATTAAAATCATCAAAACGTTCGGTTAGATCGGAAAGATCTGGAGCACGCGCTGCAGATTGACCCGCAAGATTCGCCTCAAGCTCAGCCATTCGGGCTTCAATCGGTGCAAGATCAACAACAGGTTGCTGATCAATCGCCTCTTTCACTGTCTCCAGATCCAGCTTGAGGCTGGCCTGACCGGTTTCCAAGGCACTCACGTCAATGGTTTCTGTTTTCAGACCCACAGGCAGATAAGGTTCAATCACCTCGCTTTTCGCAACCACAAAACCAATCGTTGCAGCAGCAACCCCTCCCAAAAGGGTTCCCACGAAACCGCCACGTTTTTCAATCACACGCTCAACTTCAACCCGTTCGGGCTGAGAGGTTGGCTCTACCGTTTCCGCGTTTTGCAGTTCGCTTTCGTGAACTTCAACGGTCTCGGTCTCGGTCTCGGTCTCGGTCTCGGTCTCGGTCTCGGCCTCGGCCTCGGTCTCGGTCTCGGTCTCGGTCTCGGTCTCGGTCTCGGTCTCGGTCTCGGTCTCGGTCTCGGTCTCGGTCTCGGTCTCGGTCTCGG
>NZ_FMWG01000001.1 GCF_900102795.1 Epibacterium ulvae
GTCACCGCCAAACCTAGTAAAATCCACAAAACTCTCAAGACGATAACAAAAAAAATACCCCTCAAAAGCCCCGGCTCAAAAAAGGGGAAAACACCAAAACAGACAAATCTGTCGCGGTGAAAAAGATCAAAACCGTGCGACACCGGAACATGATCTCATGGCTTAAATAAGCCCATAAGGGCAAAAGCCCAAAAAAGCGTCGCGGGATGGAGCAGCCAGGTAGCTCGTCAGGCTCATAACCTGAAGGTCGTAGGTTCAAATCCTACTCCCGCAACCAATAATAGCATAATATATCATGTTGTTGATGTTAAAGATGCCAAACCGGCCGCATCGGGGGCTGTTTGCGTTTTAGCGCTAATCTCTTATTGCATAGGTTCAAGTTTGGAAAGCCCCGCTTCAACACGAGGACCACTTCAAAGCCTGCGACGAGGGGGAAGACCTGTAGCGTGTAAGCGTCGCATATGGGGCAAAAATAGCACGACATCCCGTCGAGCATTAAAACCTCAATGATACTGAATAGTTGTATATTGATGATCAAAACATAACCTATCCAAGACACAGGCTGTCATTTGGCACTAAGCGATTTCAAACGATCCCAAATATGAGCCGCCACATCATTGCGGGTGCCCGACCGCAGGCGGACGGCATGAATTTGTGAGATAACTTGATAAAGCTCAGAGGCAACAGGGATGAGTTTTCCGGCGCTCACCCAGTGTTCGGCATAGTGGTTTGGAATAAGGCCCACATGCGTGCCAGCAAGCGTCAGGTAAGCTGTCGATTCGACGTTGCCTTGTGAAACTTCTGCGTTTTCCTCCAGAAGATGGATTTCGAGATGTTCGTCGATAGGGTTATTCAAGAAGCTATGGGCTGAAATTTTGCTGTCTTTCAGCCGGGCCTCTTGCGTCTTGGTGTCCATGGATTGACCGCATGGATGCTCTGGTGAGCAATATAACCCGCTTTTCTCGTCATAGAGGTGCAAGGTCTCCAAATCCCCGGGCGCCTGCGCTTCCCAGCTGGTACCCACTACAATGATATCAAGTCGCCCTGCACGAAGTTCCGTCAAATTATCGAGGTAGTCGTAGACGCCAACGCGTATACGCAACTGGTTAAAGGCTGCGTTGGCTTTCTCGATCGCCTTGCTCACCGGGTTGGAAACGTCGGTTGCCATACAATCGACCACCCCAATCCGAACAAGCTGCGTTGCCCGCCCGCCGATTTCATTCAGTTTAGACGCATAAGAATCGAGATGGCTCAGAAGCTTGTTGGTTTCGGTCAAAACTTCATGCCCAGCTGGCGTCAATGAAAACCCCTGTCGACCACGATTACAAAGCCGCACATTCAGCCGTTGTTCAAGATTGGCGATATGAGCACTGATCGCAGGTTGACTGATTCCAAGCTGGCCTTGCGCTTTTACAAAGCCTCCCATTTCGGCGACGGCTTTGAAAACGCGTAACAAACGTAAGTCGATATCGGATAAACGCACCTTGCTCCTCCGATCAGAAGTGATTGAAAATTAAGCCGAATTCGGCAAGCATGTGGTATGGATTATGCATACATCACCTGATTGATATGGTTTTCAACTATGCATGCAGCTTAGCTTTGATGAAACGTAAAAATTACCAAGGCAGGCTGTCTTCTCGCTCGCCAACTAAACACAGGGGGTTCAATTCATGCAACCGGTCAAAACACTTGCTGTAACGGTAGGCTTGGTAGCGGCCTTGGCGACCAGCACAACTGCGGAGGAAATCACCGTAAGCTCTTGGGGTGGTTTTTTTGAAGAGACCCTGAAAACCGCGATTTATCCGGGATTTACCGAAGAAACCGGGATTGAGGTGCGCTCCATTGCGCAACCCGCTGATCAAGCTTGGTTGACCCAACTCACAAACGCTGCGCGCGCAAAAAAGGCCCCCGCCGATCTTTCACTTGTCGCTGACGAAGTGTTCATTCGTGGACAATCAATTGGTCTTTGGGCCAACCTGAATGCGGAGGATATCCCGAACACCGCAACCCTGATGGATGGCTTCACCAAGCAAAACGAAAGTGGCGATCTGAATGCCGTTGGCGCACTGACCTGGTTCACCACCTTTGTCACAAATACAGACGCGTCGCCTGATGCGCCGACCTCTTGGTCAGACCTCTGGACCCGTGATTGGAGCGGCAAACTCGGGCTGACCTCAAACTCGAACAGCGGCCTGATCGAAGCTACGGCGCTTACGTTCTTTGATGGATATGAAACCATGGAGACCCGCGAAGGTCTTGAAAAGATCATCGCCAAAATCGCGGAACTGAAGCCTCAGGTGCAGCTCTGGTATCGTGACGAAGGCCAATTCCAGCAAAGCCTGGAAGCAGGAGAACTGGCTGGCGGCCTGTATTATCACGATGTGACCATACTCTCGGCAGCCGATGGACGCCCAGTCGCGTCCACATTTCCACAGGAGGGCGGCATCCTTGGCGATGCATATTGGATCGTGCCGCGCGATTCCAAGAACGTGGACGCGGCTGAAAAGTTTATCAACTATATGATCCGACCTGACATACAGGCGAAACTTGCGCGTAACCTTGGCGTGGCGCCTGTTGCGAAACGCGATACAATGGATCTGTCAGATGAAGAATTTGCAGCCGTCAGCACAACTGGTACAGCAATTCGGACTCAAACAGAAATTCACCTGCGCGAAGGCGATTGGCTGTCGGACAAGTACCTCGAGATGATTTCACGCTAAGGCGGAGAGAAACAAGCCTAATTTTGGTTTTACCGGCTTCCAGATCTTGGTGCGGAAGCCGGTGTAGTCGTCAGAAAGAAATACGCATGGCCTCCCTATCGCTCTCCAATATCCAAAAAACATTTGGCACTTTCAAAGCGCTGCAAGATGTGAACCTTGAAATTGAATCCGGTGAATTCATTTGCTTGCTTGGGGGATCTGGCTGCGGCAAGACGACCCTTTTACGAATAATTGCAGGACTGGAAACCAAGACATCTGGTAACCTGATGTTGGACAGTTCAAACCTATCAGAGGTTGATTGCCACAAACGCAACGTCGGAATGGTTTTCCAGAGTCTTGCTTTGTTCCCTCATCTGAATGTGGGAGACAATATTGCATATGGTCTGGAAGTACGTGGCGTGGAAAAGTCCAAACGTGCTGCCAAAGCCGTAGAATTGCTCGAAGTGGTTGGTCTTGGTGGGTTATATGAACGCAAGGTGTCGGCCCTGTCAGGCGGGCAAAGACAGCGTGTCGCTATCGCCCGGGCGCTCGCTATCGAGCCAAAGCTCTTTTTGATGGACGAGCCATTCAGCGCGCTGGATGCTGGCCTGCGCGAGCATTTGCAGATCGAAGTCAAGAAGCTGCAACGCAAACTTGGTGTGACCACGATTTTTGTAACCCATGATCAGCATGAAGCGATGTCGATCGCGGATCGCATCGTCATTTTGAACGAAGGGCGCATTGAACAGGCTGGCACCCCCACCGAGGTGTACGCCAAACCGCAGACCCGATTTGTCGCCGACTTCATGGGAACGAACAACATTTTCAGTCCGGTTTTTTCGGCCGGCCAGGATGCGATGCTGGAAAACGCCAACCTAGGCATGCCAACCGGCGATCTGGCGAATGTCAACGGCAAATACACAATTGCTGTCCGCCCAGAATATCTGCGTTTGAAACCTGCTTCAGAATACAGCAAAGGCCTTGTGGGTACTGTTGATTTTGTCCGTTTGCTTGGCGCATCAATTGAAACAGAGCTTAGTGTAGGGGATCGCAGTTTCATCCATACTATGGTCTCTGATCGCGCACCTGAATTTGCGGTTGGAGATCGTGCAGAAATCGATTTCGATTTTGACCATGCTTGGGTGATCCCGTCATGAAGAACAGAGCCATTCCCCATATGATCGGGCTGTTCCCTCTTGGAATGATGAGCCTGTTTTTCCTAGCTCCACTCGCCTTTATGATGATCGTAAGCTTTTATGAGCGCGACCCGCTGGGTTTCTATAATGTCGCCTTTGTCTGGGACAACTACAGTAAGTTTTTCTCAAGCTTCTACTATTTGATCTCGCTGAGGTCTCTTTGGTCGGCTTCACTTGGCGCGGTGATTGTTGTGCTGCTGGCCTTCCCAGCGATGTACATCATCGTTGACATGTCCCGCCGCTGGCAGCTGTTCTGGGTCATTCTACTATTGTCACTGATGTGCCTGAGCGAAGTGATCATCGGTTTTGCTTGGTTGATCCTGTTCTCTGAAAACTCGGGCATTCCAAAATTTCTGGGCTGGACAGGTCTCTGGCGTGATCCACGTTCGTTGTCGCCAAGTTTCGGGGCGATGATGGTGGGCTATGTCACGCTTGGGTTTTCACTGGTTGCTTTGATGTTCCTACCGCAGCTAGCGCGCCGGGACCGCAGCATCGAAGAGGCAGCGCTGACACTGGGCACCCCTCCGATACGGGTTTTTGCCAAGGTTATCCTGCCAAACTTTAAGGCGGGGTTGATCTCGGCTCTGGTTACAATGTTCGTCTATTTTCTAGGCGTCTTTGTGATGCCGACAATGCTTGGCCGCCCGCAAGACTGGAATATGACTGTGATCATCACCGACAAAGCTGTTGGTGACGCGAACATGCCGCTTGGCGCCGCGCTTTCCGTCATCATGTTGATCTTTACGCTGATGATTATTGGTACGTTGGCTTACGCCTCGCGCAGCAAGGATCAAGGAGCGCAACCATGACCCTGTTCCTGAAACGCGTGTTCGTTTGCTCTATCGGAGCGGGATTAATCCTGCCCTTCTTGATTGTTGCAGGAGTATCGGTCAATTCCGCGAGCAATATTTCCTTCCCCCCGCAAGAGTTGTCACTGCAATGGTACACACAGCTATTGACCGAGCCCGACTGGTTACGGCCTATCCGTAACTCACTGGTTATCGCATTCTTTGCGGGTTTGATCGCCGTTTCGATCGCACTGGCCGCGAACTATGTACTTTGGCGGTTGAAGTCTGGTTTTGGTAAACTGGTATTCGGCCTTGGCCTTGGCCCGTTCATGCTGCCACCGATCATTATTGCCATGGGCGCGAGCGTGTTCTGGGCCGAAATGGGCTGGTACGGGCGCGCTGAAGCAACCGTGATCTCGCATGGCGTCTTTTTTGTGACCTTGCCGTTGGTGATTATCGCACGCGGCTTTGCAGCCTTGTCTGATGATGTAATCGAAGCGTCTCGCACCATGGGAGCGACGCCTTGGCAAACCTTCGCCAAAGTGATCTTTCCTTTGGTTCTGCCCTATGCGATCACGGGCTACGCTCTGGTCGCCATTATCTCGGTGAACGAATATCTGATTTCCTACATGGTTTCAGGTTTTGCGGTGGAAACCCTCCCGATTCGCATCTTCAATAATGTGCGCTATGGCTACACGCCTGTCGTTGCCTCCGCCGCAATGGGGTTCGCGCTACTGACGATCGGCACACTGCTCGTACTGTCGATGTTCACGGACCTTTTGAAACTTCTTGGCGCGTCTCGCGACTGATCCCCATACATTCTAGGAATGAAACAATGAAACAACTGTCTCGGCAGAATCTGGAAGATATTCTTATTGGTGCAACCATCCTAGGTACAGGAGGTGGCGGTGAAATGTCACTGGGTCTAGAGATGATCGATGACGCGTTGGCGCAGGGCAAAAGCTTTAACATGGTTAGTTTGGATGAAGCGCCCGAGGACGCACTTGTCTGTACACCGTATATGTTAGGGGCGATCTCACCTCTGCCAGCCGAGGAAGAAAAGAAATACGAGCGCCTTCCGAGGATTTCAGAACCTGCAATCTTGGCCGCTTTCAAACGATTTGAAGATTACCTCGGGCGTAAATTCTATGGCACAATTTCTTGCGAATTGGGTGGCTCCAACACGGCGACTGCGTTTTATGCCGCGGCCATGGCAGATGCTTATATCATCGACGCCGACCCAGCTGGGCGTGCGGTGCCTGAAATCACCCATTCAACCTACTATATCAACGGTCTTCCTGCTGCGCCGATTGTGACTGCGAATGCTTTTGGCGAAACGGTCATCTGCGAAAACGTGATGGATGATGAGCGCGCCGAACACATCGTGCGGGCGCTGTCAGTGGTGAGCAGAAATGACATCGCAGCGATTGATCATGCGCTTGAAGTGCGCGAGATCCGCCATGCCGTTATACCGGGTGCCATTTCGATGGCCATGCGTATGGGAGAAGTCTGGCGTAAGGCCAAAGATGTTGGTTCCGACGTGCCTGACGCCATTGCGACCGAGGGTCAGGGCGCTGTTGTGTTCCGAGGCACCGTTGATGAAAACAACTGGAAGACCGAAAATGGGTTCACGATCGGTGATATTGCAATCGAAGGAATTGAGGAAAATTCCGGGGATACCTATCATATCTGGCTCAAGAATGAGAACATGATTGGTCGTTTGAACGGTCAGGTTCACGCAACCATTCCGGATCTCATTTGTCTGATCGACACCGAAACAGGCTATGCTGTGACCAATCCCAATTACTATCAGGGCCAAAGGGTTGCGGTGGTGGTTCTGCCGGCGCCCGCGCCGTTCCTTACCCCCAAAGGACTTTCGGCCTTTGGCCCTGCCTACCTTGGGCTGAAGCAGGAATATCGACCTGCGACTTAAAATTTGCGGTTGCTGTGATGAGCTGAACGGTCAATTTTGACCGCAACTTTCGAGCTGTTTCTGGCGAGGGGCGCAGAGGGCAAATGAGGAGGCAGATGCAACGCTTACATTGCCACAAGCATCAAGACTTCCCTGACGAATAGAAGGGTAAGAGTTCACAGTTTTGCGTAGGTCACGGTTTTGAGTTTAATAGGCTGGCTTTAGCTTCCAAACCGGGAAGATAATTCATTTTCATACGCCTCATAGGCTGATGAAAATCCTTCCAATGACCAGTTACGCTCAAAAGAACGCCCATGGCGATCGATAAAACGGAGCTCCAAAACTTCACCTGACAAAAGGGCGGACAAAATCTCGTCAGAGGTTGATGATGTGAAATCACATTCTCCAAATCGAAGGCATCGAAAGTCTGTTAAACGCCAGATAACCTCACCTCCTTGGGTGATCTGAAAGCCATCTCGTACAAAGACTGTGCCTCTCTCGACACCGAACATCACGTCGTGACCGGCGATCGTCCCTTCACCACGCGGTGTGATAAACGTAAATATTCCACCGAATTGTGGGCGAGGCGCATATACATCCACCCAGCGAATATAGCAGCGCTCTTTCAATATGCCATTTTCTTCGCGTTCGTCACAGATAGTGTTCCAGATCCCGTGAAAGCTGTGGTGTGTACCACGCCAGTTTGAGGCAGTATCGCGGCCATCAATGTCTTGGGCAAACGCTCTGGTTACGCCTAAGCAGATGATTGTAAATAAGGGAAAAAGAGTTTGCAAAATATAGCTGCGGGCTGAATTTTGTCTGCTAGGTGACATGGCTGGCTCCGTGCTGTGTTCGCAGAAAAGGGGGGGGGGACCATATGGTCATTCACATGAGTAGAGACAGATTTATGTCTCGCCTGCTTGGAATATCACTATACGATTGAACGATAGAGCAATAGCTGCGTGCGTTCACTTTGGAGCGAGATAACAATCGTCGTACCAGAGCGACACTCTGCTATATTACAAATTATCAAATTTATGCCTATAATGGCAGGGGCACCAGGGCTCGAACCCGGGACCTACGGTTTTGGAGACCGTCGCTCTACCAACTGAGCTATACCCCTACAGTGACGGTGTTCCTAAGCCACATAGTCGGGCGTGGCAAGAGGTATTTCGCCATAACGACTATGCTTTGAACAAGAACTCTGGTCGATGTCGTGGTGTTCATTTATGAGCACCTCAAAAAGGTGTATGTTTTGAGTATTCGTAAGAAAATTGCGGACAGCCCTAGGTTTAATCGTGCGATCGAAGGGCTTTTGGCTGCCTATGTGCGATTCGCGTTTTATACGTCACGGTGGCAGCGTGATGGCTTTGAGGACATGGATGGCTGCGTGCGTCGGGGTGAAGCCGTTATCTTTGTGTTGTGGCATCAGCGGCTAATCATGGCACCCTTTTTGTTTGATACGTCGCTTGGCCGCATTTGTGCGTTGACATCAGGTGCGCGTGCGGGACGGTTGGCCGGACAGATTCTGGTGCGGCTTGGGTTTGAAACCATTCCGATGCATAGCCATACACGCCATGTTGCACTGTCACGTGAAGTGTTGCGACGCACCAAGGAAGGGTGCTCTATTGGGCTTGCGGCTGACGGGCCGCGCGGGCCAGCACGGGTCAGTTCTGAAGTGCCTATCATGTGGGCGCGAACGACAGGCTGCCGGGTGTTTACGGTGTCTTTTGCAGAACGGCGGGTTATCAAACTCCCGACTTGGGATAAGCAGATGTTGCCGGTTCCCTTTTCTCGTGGCGTCCTCATGTGCAAAGAATGGCACTGTGAAGTGCCTCGCAAGCCATCCCCAGAACAGGTTGAGGCATTGCAGAAAAACCTATCAGCCGCCTTGGATGAGATTACCGATGCAGCGGATACCGCGGTCTCGAAACTCTAATACACCTGATTTACTAAGCGTTTGATCAAATTATTCCTACGCCTTGCCCTGCAGCCAGCAGCGGTTAACTGATTTTTGTTGGTTTCTTCTTAGTTCAAGAAGCAAGATAAGCTCATTGTGATTGGTGAGTCTTGCGTGTTGATAACAAGGCGAGGTTTCATGTTTTTTCTAGATACTAATAGCGCTCGTGTATTTTTCCTGTCGGGTTTTTTGCTGTCCACGACTGCAGGTTTTGCGCAGACCGTAAAGCCGGATCACGTGCTTCAGGTTACGGAGACTGTGATTCAAGAGCTGCAGGCACTGAACGAGGAAAACTTTACCCAGGCTTCCTCAGTTGCACGTCCTACTACGCCAGCAATGCCGCGTCATGTTCTTTTTCTCGCGCGTGATCGCTGGCGCAAGGTGCAGCTGTTAAGGTTTATGAATGGTCTGGAAACCCACGGCCTAGATGATGTGGTGGTTCACCAGATTACGCCGGGTGAAGTGAAGGCGCTTGTTGATCAACTTTTGCGCGAGACCCGAGAACTGCGGCCTGCATATGGGCTTGCGAAAAGCGACCTGGACGCTGCGATGACATCTGGCAAGAAGCCGGTGGACGTTTATGGGAGCCTCATCCAGGTTTCCGCTGAATTGCAATCTTTGGGGGTGCCTGCCACCGTTCCCAATGATGTTTATCGCGTTGCATTGACCGTTTCCCATTCCCTCGAGCAGATCGCAGAGAAGCAGGGGGTTAAAGTTGATTTGAGTGGCCTTAAACCTGAGCAGGGGCGCACTCCCGTTGATGCCTATCGCGGTGCTCTGGGTTTGTTACAGGATTTGCAAACATTAACAACTGATCACAACACGTATACAGTGCCGGGCGGTGTCGCTATTCCTGATGAGAAATCTAAAGGCATATCGCCTGATGATGTCATTCTCGTGCTGTCGCGCGCGTTGGCTGATGTGATGGCGATTATGCATGTCACTCAAACGGCGTCAGCGCTAACTTACGCGCCCTATGTCGGCGGTAAAACGCCCTCTGATGTTTATTATGAGATCAAGCGGGCTCAGCACATTATTTCATCTCTGAACGACAAAGCCGCATGAGCGATTTTTGCATTAACTCTTTGAGGGTTAGATATGTCACATGATAATCCAACCAAGCCTCGGCTTGGGATTCAAATCCGTCTGGCGACTCGCATTCTTGCATGGGTTGTTTTCCCAATGTTGATTTTGTCTTGTATTGCCTTGGCGACAATCTGGTTTGCTGATCGGCAATCACAGCAGCTATTACAACAACAAGCCAAATTGGTTAGCAACAATCAGCTTTTAACGCAAAATAGTAATGCGTTGACTCGTGCGTTATCGGAAATCAATCGCACATTGGTTCAGATAGAAAGCGAACGTCGCGCTAACCTGACGGCTGAACGGTTCGATCCGTCATCTGAAGTCGCGTTGCGTTCACAATTCCAAGCGTCAATTCGCTCTTATCTGAAGGGAATGATCGGCTTCTCTTCGGCGATTGAAAAGACACAGTTGCCGCGCGAAGATTTGGAAAAGCATGTTGTGTATCTCACCCGTGCTGCGGGGCAAATTGATCGCCTTGCTTCTCTTTATATGGTTGCCAATAGCCGTACTTTGCGACTGGCCTCAGACGGCGATTTTGTCGGTGCGCGCAATAACTTCCGTTTTGAAGAGCTTTTGCAAACCAAAACCCTGCGTAAAAACATGGATCTGGCAAGCATCCGTTTTTCTGAACTGTCAGAGCTCCTGATGGAGGTTCAAAGTCGTATAACAACAGAACAAATCGTGGCCTCTGAGACCCGCCAAGCGGAACTTAAACAAAGTGCCTACATTGCGCTTGCGGTGATTGTAGTGTTGGTGGCAAGTGCTGCGCTCTTTTCCGTCAGGCGCGGTATCATCCGTCCCATTCGGTCCATTCCAGAACGGGTTAAGAGTATTGGACAGAACGAGCAGGGCAAGGCTGAGGTCGCTGAAACAGCCCGTAAGGATGAGATCGGTGATATCTTGCAAGCGGTTGCCGCCTTTGGGGCCAGGATCGAAGCCGAGCAACGTGCGCAGAAAGAAGAAGCCGATCGCAAATATGCAGAACAAACAAGTGCTGTCACGATGATTGGGGCCGGGCTTGCCCAATTGTCCAAAGGGGACCTTTCAGTCCGCATTTCTCACAATTTGCCCTCAGAGTATGAGAAGCTGAAACATGATTTTAATCATGCGCTGAGCAAGCTGGATGAAACCGTATCACAGGTTGTAACCTCCACACGATCGATTTCCAATGGGGCATCGGAGCTGGATCAAGCGGCGAGTGAATTGTCGCGTCGCACAGAGAGTCAGGCGGCCACATTGGAAGAGACTGCGGCTGCATTGGAACAAATGACGGCAAGCGTCAAATCAACGGCTGGGCGTGCGCGGGATGTTGAAAACAACATGAAGGGCGCGCGTACGGAAGCGGAATCCAGCAGCGTTGTTGTACGCAATGCGGTAGATGCGATGGAGCAACTGGAGCGCGGTTCGGAAAAAATCTCGCAAATTATCGGTGTGATTGATGATATTGCCTTTCAGACCAATTTGCTTGCGCTGAATGCAGGGGTAGAGGCAGCACGGGCTGGGGAAGCTGGGCGCGGGTTTGCTGTGGTTGCCTCCGAGGTGCGATCCTTGGCGCAACGGTCCTCGGATGCTGCGCTTGAGATTAAGTCGCTGATTGGCGAGAGCTCTCAGCAGGTCTCAAACGGGGTGCGTCTTGTGGGGCAGGCAGGAGATGCGATTACTGCGATTTCGTCTCAGGTGAGCGAGATCTCAGATCTCATCTCTGGAATCGCAAGCGGTGCTGCAGAGCAATCGACTGGCCTTGATGAAATCAATGTAGGGGTCACACAGTTGGATGGGGTGACACAGCAAAACGCAGCTATGGTCGAGGAAGCCACTGCTGCGGTTCATATGATGTCCACAGATACATCCAAATTAAACCATTTGATTGCGTTCTTTGATGTGGATCCCCCTAATGATCTGCTTGGACGCAGCGAGGGGCGTACACTGGCTGCAAACATGTAGTTTTTTAGTGGCGCGCGCTGTTTTTGCGCGCCGTTATTTTATCGGTTCAGAAAGACTGGATAGAGCGAACAAACCAAAAGTGCAGCCATAGACCAATTGAAGGCGCGTAATCGTTGCGGATTGGTCAAGATACGGCGCAGTTGTTGCCCTAATACCGTCCAGGTGGTGGTGGAGATACATCCCATCATGACATAGGTGCCTGACACCCAAAGCACGGCCTGTAGATCACGACTGGCTGCATATAACGTAACGGCGCCAAGTGCCATTGCCCAGGCTTTGGGGTTAACCCATTGAAAAGCGCAGGCTTGTAAAAAGGTCAGTGGTTTTCCGTTGGCTTCACCTTGTTTGGGCGCGGCGGCATGAGCAATCTTCCATGCAAGCCATAACATGTAGACAACTGACAAGATTGTTAAGATCCAATTCAGCGCTGGGAACAGATCAAACAGCTGCATCACGCCAAGGCCAACTGGTAGGATCATGAGCGGAAAGCCCAGCCCGACACCCAGAATGTGGGGTAAGGAGCGCTTGAACCCAAAATTTGCACCGGAGGTCATGAGCATTAGGTTGTTTGGCCCAGGTGTAATAACCGTGCCAAAGGCGAATCCTGCAAGAGCGATAAATAGTTCATAAGTCATGACAGTATTTTGGCGCGTTATTACCCAAATGAAATTGTGTTTTAATATGATTTTTGTAATATATCACAATTAATGACGAAATTTGACCGGATAAACCAACATATATTGCAAGAGCTTTCGCGTGATGGGCGGATCTCAAATCTTGAGCTTGCAGAACGCGTTGGTTTGTCGCCTTCAGCCTGTTTGCGCCGGGTTCAGGATCTGGAACGCGCTGGCGTCATCTCTGGATATCGCGCGGTTTTAAACAGGCAAGCACTGGGGCATGGTTTTGTGACGTACATCGGCGTTGGTCTGGGTGAGCATACAAAAGATGCGCAGCAAGCCTTTGAAACTGCGATGCTGGGGGCGCCTGAAGTGGTCGAATGCCATAATATAACCGGTACAATTGAATACTTGTTGCGGGTCGAATGCGCTGATTTGCAAAGTTATAAACGGTTTCACACAGAAATTCTTGGGACATCGCCTTATGTTACGGCGATCACCACCTATGTTGTGATGGATTCGACGAAAGATCTTCGCGGATAATGCGGACCCAAAGCGAAAAAAAGGCGCCCTGTATCCGGCGCCTTTTTACGTGTGTTGGGATGTCTGAAGGCTTAGCTGTTTGCGATCAATTCAGCCTGTGCGACAATGACTTCGGCTTGTTTGATTGAGGCGATATCAACCAGACGCCCTTTATAGACCGTGGCGCCTGCGCCTGAGGCTTTGGCGTCTTCCATAGCTGCAAGGATTTCGCGGGCTTCGGTGACTGCTGCTTCGGATGGGGTGAAGACCTGATTGGCCAAGGCGATTTGCTTGGGGTGGATTGCCCATTTGCCAACCATGCCCAGTGTCGCGGAGCGTTTGGCCTGTGCGATATAGCCTTCATCGTCAGAAAAGTCCCCAAACGGGCCGTCTACGGGCAGAACGCCATGGGTTCGGCAGGCCGCGACGATTTTGGCCTGAGCCCAGTGCCACGGGTCCGACCAATGCTGGACGCCTTCGCGGAGCATATAGTAGTTTTCCTGCGTGCCCCCGATGCCCGTGGTTTGCATTCCCATGGACGCGGCAAAATCTGCAGCGCCCAGTGACATCGCTTGCAGGCGCGGGGAGGCGGCGGCAATTTCTTCGGCATGAGCGATACCCGCCGCAGATTCGATGATCACTTCAAAGGATATGCGCTTTGTACGGCCTTTTGCAGCCTCAATTGCGGTCACCAAGGCATCCACAGCATAGATATCCGCAGCACAGCCGACCTTTGGAATCATAATTTGATCTAACCGCTCACCGGCCTGTTCCAGCACGTCGACGACGTCTTTGTACCAGTAGGGCGTGTCGAGGCCATTGATGCGGACAGAGAGGTATTTATTCCCCCAATCGACTGTGTTGATTGCTTCGATGACATTGGCGCGCGCCATATCTTTGTCGCTTGGTGCGACGGAATCTTCTAGGTCGAGGTTGATGACATCTGCCGCTGATGCCGCCATTTTGGCAAACAGTTTGGTATTTGAGCCGGGGCCAAATAGCTGACAGCGGTTCGGCCGGGCGGGCGCGGCGGGTTGGATGCGAAAGCTCATGTAGCCTCCTTCTTGCGGTAAGAAAGTTTCACTTTTTTCTTATCTATTGGTATTTTATTTCAACACTGTCTGCAATGAGTATTTTGCACATGCAGCATTCCGATCCAGTCACGCTTAAGTCACACTTGCGGTGGAAAATTCTACGGATATTAGATCTTCAATGAAAGATTTTACCGCTTGATGATGTCTTATTCGAAGAAAGTTGCGCTCTAGGTGAAGTGGAGCGTAGATTCAGGGAACCTCTCGCGTTCGGTCTCAATTAAACAGAGTTAAAATTAACTCTTTCAATGGAGCGCTCTGACATGATCGAGACCCCTTATCTGCTGTTTCTGGGCGACGCGCCTGATATGCTTGCTGCGAAAGTTGCAATTGGTATTCGCGACTGGCGTCCTGATAATGCGCTTGGCCAGATTCGTTTGCCCGGGTGTGGCGCGGATCTCGGTTTGACCGAAATGACTCTGGAGCAAGGCCTAGAAGCAGGTGCGAAAACTCTGGTGATCGGTGTGGCAAACCGCGGTGGTGTGATTTCCGATGCCTGGAAAGAGGTTTTGGTTAAAGCACTTGAGCTGGGCTATGATATTGCATCGGGCCTTCACAACCTGTTGCGCGATGAGGGTGAACTGGTTGCCGCTGCACAAATGCACGGTCGCACCCTGCATGATGTGCGCGTACCAACAGTTGCTTATCCGATTGCAACTGGTGTGCCACGTTCGGGCAAGCGCTGTCTGGCCGTGGGGACGGACTGTTCTGTTGGCAAGATGTACACTGCAATGGCGATGGATGCCGAAATGCAGAAGCGCGGCATGAAGTCTACTTTCCGCGCGACGGGCCAGACCGGTATTCTGATCACCGGATCCGGTGTGCCTTTGGACGCCGTTATTGCTGACTTCATGGCGGGTGCGGTTGAATATCTGACACCTGACAATGACGACGATCATTGGGACTTTATCGAAGGTCAAGGATCACTGTTCCACGTATCGTATTCCGGTGTGACGATGGCGCTGGTACACGGTGGTCAGCCTGATGCATTGATCCTGTGTCATGAACCGACACGCGATCACATGCGCGGTTTGCCAGGCTTTAAACTGCCGACTCTGGAAGCGCTGCGCGATGTCGCACTGCAATTGGCCAAAGTGTCGAACCCTGATGTTGTTGTGTCTGGTATCTCGATCAACACACAGCATATGAATGATGAAGACGCGGCCGCATATTGTGCGAAAGTTGAAGAAGAAATGGGCCTGCCCACTGTTGACCCATATCGCCATGGCGCTGAGCGTCTGGTCGACGCGCTGGCTGCGATCTGATCTAAGACAATGGCTGAGAGGCTCTTGCAGTGTTTGCAGAGCCTCTTGTGCTTAAGAGTAGACGCTTTGCTGGTGTTTACTCTCAAAAGAACAGAAAAAAGAGGGCAAAGCGATGCAAATCACCGTAACATGGGACGTCTTTAAACTGGCGCAGGTCTTTACGATTGCGCGGGGCTCTCGGACAGAAGCAAAGGTGCTGACTGTCAAGATCGAGCAGGATGGTTTTACCGGTTGGGGAGAATGTGTGCCCTATGCGAGATATAATGAAACGCTGGAAAGCGTAACGGCCGAGATTGAAGCGCTGCCCGAAACATTTACGCGGGAAGAGCTGCAATCCTTGTTGCCTGCGGGGGCTGCCCGAAATGCAGTGGACTGCGCAATGTGGGATCTGGAAGCGAAAATTGCTGGGAAACCCGTTTGGGAGTTGGCTGGACTGCCAGAGCCAAGCCCAGAAATCACAGCTTACACATTGTCGTTGGCAAGTCCTGAAGAGATGCAAAAGCAGGCTGCTGAAAATGCGCACCGCCCATTGCTGAAAATCAAACTTGGTACGCCGGATGATATGCCTCGCTTGGAAGCAGTGCGTGCTGGTGCGCCTGACGCGCGTATTATTATTGATGCAAATGAAGGCTGGTCGGCTGAAGACTATGCCGCCCTTGCGCCGAATTTGGTGCGTCTGGGCGTAGAATTGGTGGAGCAGCCTTTGCCATCTGGCGAGGATGCGGCCCTTGTTGGCATGGAACGTCCCGTTCCTGTCTGCGCGGATGAGAGCTGTCATGACCGCACAAGCCTCCCCAAACTGAAGGGCAAATACGATGTTGTGAACATCAAATTGGATAAGACGGGTGGCTTGACCGAAGCGCTGAAACTCCGTGAAGCAGCCTTGGCAGAAGGTTATCAAGTGATGGTTGGATGTATGGTGGGGTCCTCTTTGGCGATGGCGCCGGCGACATTGATTGCACAAGGCATGTTGGTCACGGATTTGGATGGACCGCTTTTGCTTGCAGAAGATCGGGATGTTCCTTTGACATTTGACACAGATGGCGTACACCCGCCAAAAGCCGAACTTTGGGGTTAAGGAGACACATATGACCCGTACCGTTTACGTAAATGGCGAATATCTACCGGAAACCGAAGCAAAGGTTTCGATCTTTGACCGTGGGTTCCTGTTTGCCGATGCGGTCTATGAGGTAACCTCGATTCTGGACGGCAAACTGATCGATTTTGAAGGCCACGCGGTGCGTCTGGAGCGGTCGTTGAAGGAACTGGATATGGCCAGCCCTTGCTCAAAAGATGAGTTGTTGGAAATTCACCAGAAGCTGGTTGAGTTGAACGATATCAACGAAGGCCTGATTTACCTGCAAGTTAGCCGGGGGTCTGATGGGGACCGTGATTTTGTATTCCCTTCTGCAGACACCAAGCCGACACTGGTTTTGTTCACGCAGAACAAGCCGGGTCTTGCGGACAGTGATGCGTCTCGAAAGGGTGCCAAGGTTATCTCGATTGAGGATATCCGTTGGGGCCGTCGTGATATTAAGACTGTGCAGCTCTTGTACCCTTCAATGGGTAAGATGATGGCAAAAGCGGCTGGTGCGGATGACGCGTGGATGATCGAAGATGGTCATGTCACCGAAGGCACATCAAACAATGCTTATTTCGTCAAAGATGGCACCATCGTAACGCGCCCTCTGTCCAACGATATTTTGCACGGTATTACCCGCAAAGCAGTGCTACGTATGGCCGAAGAAGCGCAGATGAAAATCGAAGAGCGCCTTTTCACCATTGATGAAGCAAAAGAAGCTGATGAGGCGTTCACAACCTCTGCGTCAGCCTTTGTGATGCCGGTTGTTGAAATTGACGGCCAGCAGCTTGGTGATGGCACTCCAGGGCCAATCGCAAAACGCTTGCGCGAGATCTATCTAGAAGAGAGCCGCGCGGCAGCTATCTAAGAGGATGATCTTAGGTCGGAAATTTAAAGCAGCGGGTCATCCGCTGCTTTTTTGTTTGAGTTTTTCAAAAGGAAGACTCAGGATTTATCTGCAACGTTTTCCTGAAATGCTGTTTCAAAAGCCGTCTGTTGAGATGCGCTTGCATCGGTCTGATAATTGGCTTTCCACTCATCCATTGTCATGCCGTAAAACAGTTCGCGTGCTTCAGATTTTCCCATTTCAATTCCGCGCTCAGCCGCGGCCTCTTGGTACCAGCGGCTCAAACAGTTGCGGCAAAAACCGGCAAGGTTCATCATATCGATGTTTTGCACATCCGTGCGGTCTTGCATGAGATGTTGCTGCAACCGGCGAAAGGCAGCTGCTTGTAGTTCGATTTCTGTTTGTTGGTCCATGTCAGATCCCCCTCTTTCAGTCTGTGGATATGTAGGAGCGATGCGACGCGCTGTCACCTCGACGGCCTTTGCATTTGCTCATAGATCTGCCGCTTTTCGCGCTTTTTTCAACAAAGGTGCAAGTCGCGTAGCCCAGGCCTGCTGTTGTGCAGCGGTTTCTATTAGGTCGTTGCGCAGTTCAATCAGCGTGTTGGGGCGGTTCTGTTTGGTGGCATGCGTGTCGATCGCATCACCCGGAAGATAACCCACGTAGGGTTCGTTTTCTCCCACACAAAGATCGCCCTCCTGTTTGAGGGTGGTCACGAAATGAGGTGAAAAGCGCTCTTGGTCGGGGAAAAGGATACCGATTTCCCAAGGCCGTGGCGGGCGGCCGCGCAGTTGGCGTGTGAATGAATGAACAGAGACGATGATAACATCCGAATCGCGCGCTGCGAGTTCCGCCAGTTTGGCATGGTAGGGTCGATAGCAGGCTGTCAGGCGGTTCTCTAAATCTGCTGTGTCTGCGTGACGATTCGCAGGAATGAGGGTGCCATCATAGAGCTTCATTAAAAGTGTCGGATCATCATCACCCCGATTTGGATCTATGACGAGGCGTGAAAAGTTAGAGGCGATTACAGGTGCATTGAGCAATTCACCTAAAATCCGTGCAGTTCCATAGGCACCGGGATCATAAGCGATGTGGCGTGCCATATCTTCTGCAGGCAGGCCAAGATCGCCATCATTTACAAAAGAAGGGACATGATTGGTCGCGTGGTCACAAGTGATCAACCATTTACCGCGGCGTGTCTCACCATGTGTGAAAAAGGGTGTATATGTCATAGAGCCTGCCATCTTTGTCTGTAGCAGCTTTACGGGAGTTGCCACAAAATTGGAATTAGGCGATAAGCATGCCGAAAACATGTTTGCGGTAACATTTCCGCTCCGACATATGGTCCTATACCCAGAGGAGAGACCTCATGAGACGTCAGCGCAATGTAAAGATCGTGGCGACACTTGGCCCCGCTTCCAGCGACTATGAAACCATTCGCGCGTTGCATGAGGCTGGTGCTGATGTGTTCCGCCTGAATATGTCGCACGGAAGTCACGAAGAGATTGCCGAGCGTCATCGCATCATTCGCAAAGTAGAAACAGATTTGGATAGCGCAATTGCGATTCTGGCGGACTTGCAAGGCCCCAAGCTGCGTGTTGGGACTTTTGCAAATGGATCAGAAGAACTGGTTGAAGGTGCCGCTTTCCGTATGGATCTGGACGAAACTCCCGGGGATGTGAACCGTGTAAACCTACCACATCCTGAGATTTTCCAAGCACTTGAGCCGGGTGCGAGCCTGCTTGTCAACGATGGTAAAATCCGTTTGAAAGTTGAGAGCTGTGGTGTGGATTTTGCAGATTGCTCTGTCGTGATTGGTGGGACAATTTCCAATCGTAAAGGGGTCAACGTTCCTGATGTGATGCTGCCACTCGCCGCGCTGTCTGAAAAAGACCGCAAAGATCTAGAGTTTGTCTGCGAACTTGGCGTGGATTGGCTGGCATTATCCTTTGTGCAGCGCGCAAAAGATGTTTTTGAGGCCAAAGGTCTTGCAGATGGGCGTGCAGCAGTACTGGCGAAAATTGAAAAGCCAAAGGCCGTTGAGTTCTTTGAAGAGATTTTGGATGCCTCAGACGGTATCATGGTCGCACGTGGAGATCTGGGTGTTGAGCTGCCCGTTTCTGCGGTGCCTCCTATCCAAAAGCGCCTGATCCGGAAATGTCGTTCTGCGGCGAAACCGGTGATCGTGGCGACTCAGATGCTGGAAAGCATGATTGAAAGCCCAATGCCAACACGCGCAGAGGTTTCGGATGTTGCCACAGCGATCTATGAAGGATCGGACGCGATCATGTTGAGCGCGGAATCCGCAGCGGGCCAATATCCGATCGAAGCCGTACAAACCATGGATCAGGTCGCAAAAGAAGTGGAGGCAGATGGCACCTATCGTGAGGTGATTAATGCATCTCGTAAGGCGGTTGGAACAACTGTTGCTGATGGTATCGTTGCTGCGGCACGTGAAATCGCTGAGAAAACAGACATCAAGGCAATCGCTTGCTTTACTCAAAGCGGGACAACCGCGCTTTTGACAGCGCGCGAACGTCCATCTGTGCCGATCCTTGCGATGACACCTATTGAAGGAACAGCACGTCGTCTCGCGCTTAGCTGGGGGTGTAACTGCGTGGTGACACCAACCGTGGAACGCTTTAAGGGCGCTGTGGTTGCCGCGGTTCGCGGCGCGCGTGCGGGTGGTTTTGCAAGTGAAGGTGATCAGATCGTTGTAACGGCGGGCGTCCCCTTTAATGTTTCGGGCACAACCAATATTCTGCGGGTTGCGCCCTGTGATGAACGTTTGATTTACAGCACTGACCCAGAGTAACCTGTCCCAAGGTTATCTGGGATGGGAGGGATGAATGGATCCCGATCTGAGTTTGATTGTAGGGCTGGGGCTGGGGGTATTGTCCGTCCCGGCCCTTTTATCTTCTATCAGTGATGCGCGTGCCCCCCGTGGCGGCGGTGTGGCTCTTATGTTGGCAGTTGCTTTGATTGTTTATGCCATGCTGGAGAAGCCGGGCGGGTACACATTGGATGACCTACCCAATGTGCTATCCACGGTGACGAACCGCTATCTATAGATGCAACTTATGCGCTCTATGTGTGTTCAGTGAGCGTGCCAATTTTTGCGCACAGGTTGTCGCGTTTTGGAATGCACGTTCGACAGAGTGATCGTGCCTCTGGTCTCCAAATTCCTGATATTCAATTCGAATGATTTCTACTGTTTCTGCACCAAGGTATTTTGCAACAGTCTGAATATGCGGCACAAGATGATCGTCTGCATGTCGTATCCCGCTTGGTTCAAAACCAAATTCACCACTGGACGTCAGAATAACAAGTGTTTTCCCCGATAGGGTTGGTTCAATGGGCACGTCGCCGCGGGAGAGATCAAAGCTGAATGTTTGCCCTATGCGCACCACCTTATCGAACCAAGCTTTTAACGACGCGGGCATGCCGTAGTTGTAGAGAGGCGTCGCAATCAAGATCAGATCGGCAGCTTTGACCTCTGCAATCAACTGATCGGACTCTGCCAAAACCCTACGATCCTGTTCTGTCCGTTGCTTTTCAGGCGTGAAGGCTGCCGCAATCCAGGCCTCGGTCAGAAAGTCAGGTGGTGTGACGCCGACATCTCGTTTGGCGACTTCACTGTCGGGTGTGCCAGCCAGCAAAGTCTCAAGGAAGTGCGTGGCTAATTTTCGTGTTAACGAGCGTTCTAGGCGTGCGCTTGCATCAATTCGGAGTATGTTCATTTGTATGAGCCTTGTTCATGTGTTCGCACAAATTCACCTGAACAATTCATTTTTACAAAAGCGAAAACTTCATCAAGGATTGAGAAATATTCATGCGACGCGTTTCACTCACTAGTTTGCGGGCATTTGAACGCGTTGCCGCTACGGCGTCGCAGAAAATGGCGGCTGAAGAGCTTGGCGTTACGCAGACCGCGGTGTCTCATGCCATTCGTACATTGGAAGGCCAGCTGGGTACGGATCTGTTTAGTCGAAGAAATGGCGGTTCTACCTTGACGCAGGCGGGCAGGGATCTGGCCTTTGAGCTCACGCCATCTTTCGCGCGCATTGATGCAGCGGTTGCGTCTGTATTTGAACGGTCAACGACACTTACCCTTTCAGTGACCCCCGCGTTCGCAGCCTGTTGGCTTGCCCCCCGCTTGGCTCAAACGGCAGCTGAGGGACATATGATTCCTGTGCAAATTCTTGCGACAACAGAAACAGTATCGCTGTCTGCAAAAGGGGCTGATCTTGCTGTCCGCTATGCTGCACGATCAGAGGGAGAGCTTCTGGCGACAGAAATGTTTCGTGCGGTCACGGGCCGGTCTGTGACGTGTTGCAGCACGGGGCTACCAGATCTTCCGCTGATCGAAACGCGCTGGGCTAGGGGGCGCGGTTTCGCGCCTAACTGGCAGGACTGGTTTGCGCTACAAGGGAAAGCTATGCCCGATGCTGTCCAAGTGCTTCAGCTTCCGGATGAAAATCTAGCTCTACAAGCTGCGTTGTCCGGAGCTGGCGTTGCCTTGGCCAGTGATGTTCTGGCGGCTCCTCTGTTGCAGCAGGGCCTGTTGCGTATAGTGCAATCTGATGTCGCCATTACAGGGCTTTCTTATTGGCTTTTGCAGGATCAGGCCCGTTCTAGATCTCGGGATATTGTTAAACTTTGCAATTGGATTCGCGACGGCTTTTGTGGTGAGTTCTAAGTAAGGGAGACGCGTTTAGCCTGTTTTCGGATTCTACGGGATTTGTTTGGTGTGATTAAAGTGCGTGCCCGCCATTAGGCCTTGCATCTGACGGTGAATTTTCATAAACGGCAGCACTCATCGCGCGTCCGGCCAGTTGGCATGCCGAGTCGCGTGAATAGCGAACCCGCATTGAAGGAGACGGAAATGCCTAAGATGAAGACCAAGTCGAGCGCAAAAAAGCGCTTTAAAATGACCGCCTCTGGCAAGGTCAAAGCAGGTCAGGCTGGCAAACGCCACGGCATGATCAAGCGTACCAACAAATTCCTGCGTGATGCACGCGGAACCACCACCCTGTCCGCGCCGGACGCCAAGATCGTTAAGGGCTTTATGCCCTACGCCCGCTAAGAGGAGATCTGAGATATGTCACGCGTTAAAGGTGGTACCGTCACTCACGCCCGTCACAAGAAGGTTATCAAGGCAGCGAAAGGCTACTACGGTCGTCGCAAGAATACCTTCAAGGTCGCCCGTCAGGCGGTCGATAAAGCAAACCAATATGCAACCCGCGACCGTAAGAACCGCAAGCGGAATTTCCGCGCGCTGTGGATCCAGCGTATCAATGCGGCTGTTCGCAGCCATGACGAGGCACTGACATATTCACGCTTCATCAATGGCCTGAATCTGGCTGGTATCGAAGTGGACCGTAAGGTTCTGGCGGATCTTGCTGTACATGAGCCCGAAGCGTTTGGTGCAATTGTAAAGCAAGCACAATCTGCACTGGCAGCATAAGCTTCGCATATTTAAACAAAAACCCCGCAGTGAAAACTGCGGGGTTTTTGCTTTGATGTCGCCACAGGTGATCAGGTCAAAACAACGCTTATATCAGCACCTTCTAAATCTTGGGGACTCACGCCAAGAAGAATAACAACAGCGTCGTTCAATGTGTTTTCTAAGATTTCTGCTGAAGCACTATCGTGGGCTGTAGGTTCAACAAGCGTTGCAGGACCTTGCGGCGTGTCGATCTCGCTGAGGGTATAACTGAAATCCTGTGACACATCGGGTAAATTCGCATCGGGTGCCACCTCCAGTTCGATCTGAAGCGCGTCCTCTGCCGGAGCAAAGTCTGTGATTGCCACGATCGTTTCGACGACAGCCGCCTCATTCTCTTCGACATGATTTGTTTGAACGACGACAGCATCTTCGCCCTCACCGAGATGTACGATATGTGCTCCGCCAAGCAATGTGACAGAATCATCGCCATCACCGCCTGAGATTAGGCGCAGCGATCCTGTTTCCAAGGCACCGCTCGCAAATATCACGTCATTCCCATCGCCGCCAAATAACGTATCTTGGCTTCCGTCGTCGAAGGTTTCGATCACATCATCATCGCCATCGCCGCCGGAAAGATAATCGCTGCCGTCACCGCCAAAAATTTGGTCGTTTCCGCCCTGACCAAACACCGAGTCATTGCCTTCATCCCCAAATAAAACATCGTCTAATTCGCTGCCAATTAAAGTATCATCACCTTCAAGAGCAAAGACCACGGCGGATGGGGAGAAATCTGGATGAGTTTCAGGATCTGCTTCGGGCAGAACCAAAAGATCATCTCCATCAGTAATAGAGAAGTCTAAGTCGTAGGAGGCTTCTTCGCCAAGGGCAAGGTAAGGATCCAGCGCGACCGGCTCGACGCCCTCTTCTTCGAGCTCCTCAATGAGCTGACCAAGATCCGTAATATCACCCTCTTCAAGGGCAGCGAGGTCTTCTTCATCGGAAGATTGAAAAAAATCTGTAGCCGCCATGGTGCCGGCGGCTACGGTGAGGAGAAGCAATGGCCACATGAAAATCACCAGAACATATAAATTTCAATTCAATTTATGCGTGTTTTTCAATTTTGTAAACTTGCTTTTTGTGAGCCGAACGCGACTAAAGATCTGACTGTTCTACGATTGGGATATCAGGTAGCTCGTAATACCCGCCTTTGGTTGCCGTATGAATTTGCTGTACCAGTTTTAAGCCTTCACTGCTGTCGAGTGTCCCGGAAAAAATAGAGGTTTTTGACCATCTCCGGGTTGCCAGAACAAATTACTGCCGCAAACACCGCAGAATCCGCGACGGGCTGTTTGTGATGATGGATATCAGGTGACTTCACCAGTGATTTCAAGTACGATGTTTCATCGCAGCCTGCCGACTGAATGATCCGCAGATGCGTTTTCGCCTGTTGCTGCAAAAGCTATGCGCGTTGCTGTGATGCTACAGGCCCTCTTGCTTTCGTGGACGCGTGTGATAGCAGGTTCCCAACAGAATTCGGGGAACCGTTATGGACGATCTTAAGGCAAAATATCTGGGTCAGATTGCTGAGGCCGCTGATGAAGCCACGCTGGAAGGCATTCGTGTTTCTGCGGTCGGCAAAAAAGGCGAAGTGGCGCTCAAGATGCGCGAGCTGGGCAAGATGACGCCAGAAGAGCGCCAGATTGCAGGTCCTGCATTGAATGCGCTCAAGGATGAGATCAATTCAGCTCTTGTCGCAAAGAAGGCCGCGTTGGCTGATGCAGCCTTGGATGAACGCCTAAGATCGGAATGGCTGGATGTCACCTTGCCCACGCGCCCACAGCGCCGCACGGGCACGCTGCATCCGATCGGTCAGGTGCAGGAAGAGATCACAGCGATTTTTGCGGAGCTGGGTTTTTCCGTGCAGGAGGGTCCGCGCATTGATACCGATTGGTATAACTTTGACGCGTTGAACATTCCTGGCCACCACCCAGCGCGCGCAGAAATGGACACGTTTTATCTGCACCGCGCAGAAGGGGATGATCGCCCACCGCATGTGCTGCGGACCCACACCAGCCCTGTGCAGATCCGATCTATGGAAAAAATGGGCGCGCCCTTGCGTATTATCTGTCCCGGCGGCGTTTATCGCGCAGATTATGACCAGACCCACACACCGATGTTCCATCAGGTCGAAGGGCTTGCGCTCGACAAAGATATCTCGATGGCGAACCTGAAATGGGTTCTGGAAGAGTTTGTAAAAGCGTTTTTTGAAGTGGACGACGTGGAACTGCGCTTCCGCGCTTCGCACTTCCCCTTCACCGAGCCGTCTGCCGAAGTGGATATTCGCTGTTCTTGGGAAGGTGGCACGCTGAAAGTGGGCGAAGGTGATGACTGGCTAGAGGTTCTGGGATCCGGCATGGTGCACCCCAAGGTAATTGCTGCCGGTGGCATTGATCCCGAGATCTATCAGGGCTTTGCTTTTGGTATTGGCATCGACCGGTTGGCGATGCTGAAATACGGCATCCCCGATCTGCGCGCCTTCTTTGACAGCGACCTGCGCTGGCTGCGTCATTATGGCTTCCAATGTCTGGATACGCCGACGTTGCATGGTGGCCTGTCGCGTTGACTGTAGCCAATTGGATAGTAATCATTGTGCCGATTATTGGTGTGGTCGGTGCAGCTATTCTATATATTGTCCAAAAGCATATTGATCGCGAAACAGAGGTTCGACGAGAACGTCGACAACTTTATCGTAGCGCAGCGGTGGCGTTGGAAAGGTCCTTTCAAGAAATTAAGAAAGACAAGGCCGACGCAGAAATGCTGCAAAGAGCACTTTTTGAGTTTGAGCAAGTGGTGGCTGAAATTCAAGTCTCTGCGCCTGACAGTGTGGCCGAAGCATGGATGAAAATTCCTAGTCTATTACTTCTTCTGAGTTGGGGGAGTGGCAATGATCCAGAAAATTACGATTTTCAGAGCTTTGAAATGCACTTGAAAGCGTTCAACAGCGCTAGAGCAGAAGCACTGAACCAGATGCGCCGTGATACATTCGGAGACACACGAATTACCTTGAACATTATTATGGAGGCGTTCGCGGCACTGGGAAAGGTTCAGCAACATTTGCTCAGGCTTTGAATTCTTGACGGTCGGGCGCAGGTTTGCTTTCGCAAACGGGGAGGGCGCTTTCTCAACCACTCCGGCTTGGAGGCTGCCCTATGTGTGGTACCGAGGAGCTGTTAACATCTGAGGGATCGCTTTGTTCCCACAGATTTGTGACGTGACAGGTGCGTCTTATCCGCTAGGGTCGCCGCCATGATCAAAACACTGACATTTTGCTTTTTCGCCTTTGCGTCTGCCGCTCATGCCATGGGGCCGTGGAACTCGGATTGCCATGGAACCACGCCTTGTGAGATCGGGGAGCGGTCTTATCACGTGTTAGAGCCTGAAGGCTGGGACGGAGAAACGCCTCTGCCGGTGTTGATGCATTTTCATGGGTGGTCCCGCACCGGGAAACATGCGCAAAATAGTGAACGCATTGGGGCCTCAACTGTGCGGCGGGGCGTGTTGCTGGTGACACCAAATGGCGCGAACAAAACATGGGATTTCTGGCAGGCTGATACGGATGATGTGGCCTTTGGGGACGCGGTGCTTGCTGATGTGGCTAAACGCTATCCGGTGGCATCGGATAAGATTTATGTGTCTGGCTATTCCTACGGATCTGCGATGGCATGGCGGTATGTTTGCCACAGCGGCAATGATGTGAGTGCCTTGTTGGGGATCGCCGGGAGCATTTCACAATCTGAAACTTGCGACGAAGCGCCAGCGGCGGTGCGGCATGTGCATGGGCTGAATGATACGGTGGCGCGTGTGCCACTTGGACAGGGCGATGCGGCCCCTTTGCGCTTGTGGCGCGCGCGGCTGGGATGTGAGGATAGCACACCCGGTGGCAGCTGGCAGGCACGCGAGTTTTTGACGCTGGAGCGTACCAATTGGGATTGTGCCGATGGTAGCGTGACAGTTGATTTACATCCGGGGGGGCATTTTGTGCCCCATGGTTGGATTGGGCGGCAGCTGGACGAGCTTTTGGGTCTCACTCCCAGTTATCCTTAGGCTCTGCGCCGGCCTAGGCTTGCACATGGGGCAATTCTTTGCCATTGCCTCAGGTCAATGACACATGGCTTGCCATAGGGATTCCTGACGATGAAATTCACGCTGTCCTGGCTGAAAGAACATCTTGATACCACTGCAACAGTGGACGAGATCACCGAAGCGCTTACTGATCTTGGATTAGAGGTCGAAGAGGTGGTGAACCCCGCCGATCGTCTTAAGGATTTCAAACTAGGCTATGTGAAACATGCCGAAAAGCATCCAGATGCGGATAAGCTTCGCGTGTGTAAGGTGGATACCGACGAAGGCGAGATGCAGATCATCTGCGGCGCGCCCAATGCACGTGAAGGTATCACGGTCGTTGTCTGTAAGCCCGGCATGTATATTCCCGGTCTTGATATCACAATTGGTGTTGGCAAAATCCGCGGCGTGGACAGCTTTGGCATGATGGCCTCTGAGCGTGAGCTGGAGCTATCAGATGAACACAACGGAATTATCGAACTGCCTTCAGGGGCTGTGGGCGACACATTCGTGGATTGGCTTGCGGCCAATGATCCGGCCAAAGTTGATCCGATGATAGAGATCGCGATCACGCCCAATCGTCAGGATGCGCTGGGCGTCTATGGTATTGCGCGTGATCTGGCTGCACGTGGTTTAGGTACGCTCAAGACCACTGAATATACCGCCACTGAGGGGCAGTTTACGAGCCCGATTAAAGTGTCAATTGATGAAGACACACGAGATGGCTGCCCGCTCTTTTCTGGCCGTCTGATCCGAGGTGTTAAGAATGGTCCGAGCCCCCAATGGCTCCAAGACCGTTTGACCGCTATCGGCCTCCGCCCGATTTCAACCTTGGTTGATATCACAAACTTCTTCACCTTTGATCAGAACCGCCCATTGCATGTATTTGATGCGGCAAAGGTTTCGGGGGACCTGCGTGTTCATCGTGCCGCTGGTGGTGAAACGCTGAAAGCTTTGGATGAGAAAGAATACACTTTCTCGGCTGGGCAGATCGTGATTTCTGATGACAACGGTGTGGAAAGCGTCGCGGGCATCATGGGGGGCGAAGAAACCGGCTGCACAGATGAGACCGTTGATGTGTTTCTGGAAAGCGCTTTTTGGGATCATATCCAGATCGCCACAACAGGCCGTGCACTTAAGATCAACTCAGATGCACGCTACCGGTTTGAGCGTGGTGTGGATCCTGAATACACTATCGAAGGTTTGGAACGTGCGACCCAGATGATACTGGAGCTCTGCGGAGGTGAACCCTCTGAAATGGTCATCGCAGGGGATGTGCCTAATCACGCCCGTGCTTACAAATTGGATCCTGAGCGGGTGCAATCTTTGGTTGGCATGGAGATCCCTGAGTCAGATCAACGTCAAACGCTGACACGGCTGGGATTCCGATTGGAAGGCAATATGGCTCATGTGCCGACATGGCGTCCCGATGTGCAGGGTGAGGCGGATCTGGTGGAAGAGGTTGCCCGGATTGCTTCATTGACCAAGCTGAAAGGTGTTCCGCTGCCACGGTTGGGTGATGGTATTCCTAAACCTGTTATGACAGCGCAACAGCGCCGTTTGCAGATGGCGCGCCGGACGTCAGCGGCTTTGGGCTATAATGAATTGGTCAGCTATACCTTTATTGATCAAGCTGCAGCTGCGCTTTTTGGCGGCGGGGATGACGCCACGAAACTCGCCAATCCTATCTCATCTGAGATGAGTCACATGCGTCCTGATCTGTTACCGGGCCTCTTGCAGGCTGCTGCGCGCAATCAGGCGCGTGGCTATATGGATTTGGCTTTGTTTGAAGTTGGACCAGTTTTCCAGGGTGGGGAACCGGGTGAGCAATGCGAGCAGATTGCAGGTATTCTTATCGGTCGTACCGGACCTAAAGATGTGCATGGGGCATCGCGCGCCGTTGATCTTTATGATGCAAAAGCTGACATTGAGGCTGTTCTTGCAGCAATTGGTGCGCCCGCAAAGGTTCAGATTCTGCGCGGCGGTGAAGGATGGTGGCACCCCGGTCGCCATGGTCGGATTTGTCTGGGGCCGAAAAAGACGCTGGGCGTTTTTGGTGAAATCCATCCCAAAGTACTACAAGAGCTGGGCATCAAGGGAGCCGCTGTTGCATTCAGCATCTGGCCCGAGGAAATTCCACTGCCACGCAAATCGGCAACCACGCGAGCAGCGCTGGATATCAGCGATTTACAGGCCGTAGAACGCGATTTCGCCTTTGTGGTTGATGACAGTGTGGAAGCGCTGACTTTGGTGAATGCTGCAGCTGGGGCAGATAAGGCGCTTGTTGAAAATGTGCGCGTCTTTGATGAATTTATCGGTGGAAGTCTGGGTGAGGGGAAGAAGTCCCTTGCTATTACGGTACGCTTGCAACCCACAGATAAGACGTTGAAAGAAAAAGACATCGAAGCTGTAAGCGAAAAGATTATCGCCAAGGTTACAAAAGCGACTGGCGGGACATTGCGTGGTTAAACGCTTTGTCAGGTTTTAAATGAGAAACGCGCGCTTCTTTTGAAGGGCGCGTTTTCTTTTGGAGAGAACTGATGACACAGGCACTTGTTCCCGAGCTTTCTGTGAGGAGTTGGAAAAGATCACGACAGTTTTATTGTGATGTCCTGGGGTTTTCGGTGGCTTATGAACGGCCCGAGGAGGGGTTTTCGTATCTCAAACTTGGAATGGCTGAAATGATGATCGATCAGATTGGCCTAGGACGTGATTTTGACGATTTAACACCAGATACCCCTTTGGGGCGTGGGGTGAATTTTCAAATTGAAGTCGCAGAGATTGCAGGGCTTTACGTCACGGTGAAGGGTGTGGCAGCGGAAATTATCCTTCCACTCGAAGACAAATGGTACAGGACTTCTGATTGTGAAGCGGGCAACCGGCAGTTTGTCGTTGCTGATCCTGACGGGTATCTTTTGCGGTTTTTGCAGGATCTGGGAACAAGAACCTAAACGGGTTGGCCTGTCTGGGCTGCTACGCTAGGACTTTGGCAACTGAAAATAGACAAAGGATTGTATCAGATGTTGAGTGTTTATCTTTCCGGTGAAATTCACACTGATTGGCGTGAACAGATCACCGAAGGTGCTGATGGTATGGGGATCTTGTTCAATGCACCTGTGACGGATCATGCAGCAAGCGATGATTGTGGTGTTGCGATTCTGGGCGGCGAAGAGAGCAAATTCTGGCACGATCACAAAGGCGCCAAATTAAATGCGATCCGCACCCGCAAAGGCATTGAAGAAGCAGACGTTGTGGTTGTTCGTTTTGGTGACAAATACAAACAATGGAACGCGGCTTTTGATGCAGGTTATGCAGCGGCTTTAGGGAAATCCATTATTGTGCTGAGCCCGCCTGAACATCAGCATGCTTTGAAAGAAGTTCATGCAGCAGCGCTTGCAGTGGCTGAGACACCTCAACAAGTGGTAGAATTACTGACTTATGTGGTTGAGGGTACGCTGCCTAAATGACCACCCTGCGCAGCCCACGTGTGATGATGCGTCCGCATGGCTTACAAGACCTGCGTGACCTCAGCGAGATGTGGGTGATACCGCAGGTCGTTGAACATATTTCTGGCGCGCCATTGTCGAGCGACGAGGTCTGGGCCAAGCTGATGTTTCATATCGGTCATTGGCAGGCGCTAGGCTTTGGATATTGGGCTGTTCTAGATGCCACCACTGGTCACTATCTTGGAATGGTCGGTTTTGCAGTACGCCCTCGCAATACTGAGCCGACATTGCCAGATAGTGTTGAGGCAGGGTGGGTTCTGCATCCAAAGGTTCAGTCTAAGGGCATTGCATTTGAAGCAATGCAGCTTGCCTATGCATGGGCTGATGAACATCAGAATTGGGATAAAACCCATTGCCTGATTTCACCAGAAAACCTTGCATCATTGAAACTTGCTGCCAGACTTGGATTTCAACCTTTTCAGGAGGTCCGCTATCGCGGCGGACCTTCGATGGTTTTAGAGCGTGTGTGCGCCCCTTAGCTGGATTTATTTAGCGCGTCGCGGATTTCGAGTAAGACATCCAGCTCACTTGGACCTTTGGGAGTCTCTTCAACGGTTTCTTCCTGTTTTTCCATCCGGTCTTTGATTTTGTTGACGTTACGGACCAGTTGAAACACAACAAATGCAATGATCAGAAAGTTGATAATTGCCATGAAAAATGCGCCGTAAGCAAAGACCGCAGCGCCAGCTTCACGCGCGGCTTCGAGTGAAGCATATGTGTTCTCGCCAGAAAGAACCCAGAAATTATTAGTGAAATCAATGCCACCTAAGAACAAACCAATTATGGGGTTAATCAAGTCATCGACCATTGATTTTACAATTGCTGTAAAAGCTGCACCGATGATGATCCCGACGGCCATGTCCATAACATTGCCGCGCGCGATAAAGGATTTGAATTCGTTCAACATTGTGCAGGCCCTCTCTGCAGGATTTGTTTTGTTAAGCGTAACATTGTTTTGATTTTACGCAAAAGAGAGCAATTCATTAGATGATTTAAGGGGAAACCGGGGCGGCGAGGCACCCCGGTTTGGATTTAATCGCTTATTTGATCGCAATGTTTGGGGAAATCACGTCAATGCCGAGGGCTTTTCCGACGGCAAAGTAGGTCAGTTGACCTGCATGAACGTTCAAGCCATTCAACAGATGGGGATCGTCTGCACAGGCTTGTTTCCAGCCTTTATTCGCCAAGTTTAGCAAGAAAGGCAGGGTTGCATTGCCAAGTGCCTGCGTTGAAGTGCGCGCGACAGCGCCCGGCATATTGGCGACGCAATAGTGCATAACACCATCAACCTCATAGATTGGGTCGGCATGTGTGGTCGCTCGTGAGGTTTCAAAACATCCGCCTTGGTCAATCGCGACGTCTACAAGTACTGCACCGGGTTTCATCTCTGATAGTTGAGATTTTGAAACTAGTTTGGGGGCAGCAGCACCGGGAATAAGGACTGCGCCAATGACCATATCTGCCTCACGGACAAGTTCTGCAGTTGCGCCTGCAGTCGAATATTGGTTTTTGAAGTCCCGCCCAAAGACATCATCAAGGTATTTCAATCGATTTAGCGAGCGGTCCAAGACTGTCACGTCTGCACCCATGCCTGCAGCAATACGCGCAGCATGCGTGCCCACGACACCTCCTCCGATCACGACGACTTTGGCGGGGGCAACCCCTGGGACGCCGCCCATCAAAACGCCGCGTCCGCCATTGGCTTTTTGGAGAGTGTATGAACCCACCTGCGGGGCCAAGCGGCCAGCAACTTCTGACATAGGCGCTAGCAATGGAAGGCCGCCGCTGGCATCTGTGACGGTTTCATATGCAATTGCTGTACAGCCAGACGCCAGCAGATCATGCGTTTGTTCAGGATCCGGAGCCAAATGCAGGTAGGTGAACAGCAACTGCCCCTCGCGCAGCATCTTGCGCTCAACAGCTTGTGGTTCTTTGACTTTGACGATCATATCGGCGGTTGCAAAGATCTCTTCTGCGGTATCAATCACGACAGCCCCGGCAGCTGTGTAATCTGCATCTGTAAAACCAGCGCCAAGCCCCGCGCCTTTTTGGATCAGGACGTCATGGCCATGCTGCACGGTCTCACGTGCTGCATCTGGCGTCATGCCGACACGAAACTCTTGGGGTTTGATTTCTGTTGGGCATCCAATTTTCATGGTTTCCTCCTGAGTGTTCTTTGCGCTGAGAGTGAACGTGATCGGGGAAAATATGCTTCTTTTTTAGGCACATTAAAAACATGACATTCGAAGATTATTCGACAATATTGCAAGTTGTTGAAAGGATCATCGCATAATGTCTATAGATGAAACGGATCGTCGTATTCTAAAGGTTTTGCAAAGGCAGGGTCGTATTTCGAATTCTGACCTGTCTGAACAAGTTAACCTGTCAGCATCAGCCTGTCACAGACGGGTGCAGCGACTCGAAAGTGAAGGATATATTCGCGACTATGTGGCGTTGTTGGATGCCCGTAAGATGAATGTCCCAACGACGGTGTTTGTTGAAATCACCTTATCTGGTCAAGCGGATGAAGTGTTGGATGCTTTTGAACGGGCTGTTGCGTTGATTCCAGACGTGCTCGAATGTCATTTGATGGCAGGAACAGCGGATTACATTCTCAAAGTTGTTGCAGAGAATACAGACGATTTCGCTCGTATTCACCGTCGGTTCCTTGCGCGTCTCCCAGGCGTTGCGCAGATGCAAAGTTCGTTTGCGTTACGCACTGTTTTTAAAACCACTGCACTGCCCGTTGCTTAATCAGGCTATACGCTTTGAAATAATTTACATTTTTCATTTAAGTTTATGAGATCATGTTTGCGATCCTTTCATGACCTGTGTCTTGTACCCTTAGGTCCCAACTGACATGAAAGGATCACATGGCGGCGCTATAGCCTCACATCATGTAATACGCCGAACCTGAAGGAGAGACCTGTGCACAGCGACGAGACCCAAGATCCCTTTGATTGGCTGGAAGCTGAATTGCAGGACACATTTGACGAAGACTTGGAAATCGAGTTTTCAGAGCCGATGCTCTCGATGGAATTGCGTAAAATTTACAAAGCGCAACATCCCGAGATGCTGGACCGCAAGGTTTACTTTAAGAACTTGCTCCGCTTGCAAGCTGAATTGATCAAACTTCAGGATTGGGTGCAACATACCGGGGCAAAGGTTTGCGTCATTATGGAAGGGCGCGATTCAGCTGGGAAAGGGGGCGTGATCAAACGGATTACGCAGCGCTTAAACCCTCGTGTCGCGCGGGTCGTCGCATTGCCTGCTCCGTCAAAGCGAGAGCAAAGCCAATGGTATTTCCAGCGCTATGTGCCCCATTTGCCTGCGGGCGGTGAAATCGTGTTGTTTGACCGTTCATGGTATAACCGCGCCGGGGTTGAGCGTGTTATGGGCTTCGCGACAGACACCCAAGTGGAACAGTTTTTTCAAGACGTTCCAGAATTTGAACGTATGCTCGTGCGATCAGGTGTTATCCTCCTGAAATACTGGTTTTCAATTACCGATGAAGAGCAACAACTGCGCTTTATGATGCGTATTCATGATCCGATGAAGCAGTGGAAGCTGTCCCCGATGGACCTTCAAAGTCGGATTCGCTGGGAGCAATACACAAAGGCTAAGGAGGAGATGTTTGCACGAACAAACATCCCCGAAGCGCCTTGGTTTATTGTGGAAGGGAATGACAAAAAGCGGGAGCGGCTAAATTGCATCGAACACCTTTTGTCACAGATCCCCTATGCAGAGAGTCAGCACGAAAAGGTGACGCTCCCAGATCGTGAGTACAATCCAGACTACGAGCGCCGCATCCTTCCGGATGAGCTCTATGTACCTAAGATCTATTGATCCTTTGTGGCTCAGGCGGTTCGTGATTGCCTTAGAATATAAAGTCTGAGCTGCTCAAACTTGCTAGGTCAGTATTTAGCAGACGCAGACTATGGCCATCCTCACTGGTTATGAGCAGATCAGCTCCGTCCTGTGTGATATGGTTGGCAATCAGGTCTGCAAAAGAGGAAACGCCATTTGCGCTGCCCAGATTGATCAGATCGCCTTCGCTTTGGTCGAAATCTGTGACTTGATCTTGGCCGGGGCTAAAATAGAAAGTGTCTGCACCGATGCCGCCTTCAAGCGTATCGGCGCCTTGCCCGCCACGCAGCTGGTCGTTGTCATCTCCTCCAGACAGTGAATCGCTGCCTTTCCCGCCAAAGAGGCGATCGTTGCCGCTGCCGCCTTGTAGTAGGTCACGTCCTGCGTCTCCAAAAAGCAGATCAGCCCCTGCGTCCCCTTCCAGAGAGTCGTCTCCACGGCCACCACGCAATCGGTCGCTGCCATTGCCACCGTCAAGTATATCCGCAGATGCGCCGCCCTTGAGCAGGTCCTGACCTGCACCGCCCTCTAATGTGTCAGCCCCTCCGCCGCCAAACAGCCGATCATGTCCCGCATCACCCGCTAATGAGTCATCTCCGCCGCGGCCAAATAAACGGTCAGCACCAGTTCCACCATTGAGTTGATCGTCTTCCATACTGCCTCGCAAGACGTCGTTGCCGCCACGGCCATTCACTTGTCCGGCTGCTGTCAGCTCGATCTGATCTGTACGATCGGTTGTTTCAGGTGGTGTATCGGCAGACGCGCTTTCTGTATCTTCTGCGAGGGTCTCGGTTTGTTGTGGTGACGTTGGAGCAGTCTCAGGTTGCGCAGCCGTGCCCGTGTCAGGACTTTCTCCAGTATCCAACATAACTTCTGCTGCCGTGCGTGCGAAGTTCTGAGTCACTATGATCGCGTCGTGCCCGTTGAATTCGCCCAGTTCGATTCCGATGCCAATATATGTAACGTTCGGATCAAGAATATTTGCGCGGTGACCAGGGCTGTTCATCAGTGCATTGTGCAGGTCGATGACATCATCTGAAAGTCCGGGGTCGCCTCGTAGGCTTTGCCAAGCAAGATTTTCTGCCCAAGACCAGCGCCCTGTGAAATCAAATCCAGCCTGTTCGATGCGGTCTCCGGCGGATGATCCACCTGCACCGGTATGTGAGAAAACATTCTGTTCAAGTTGCCAGATACTGTGATCTGCCGCAGCGGCATTTAACTGAACTTCGAGTTGCAGTTCATTTAAGCCGTTCGCACGACGCTCGGCATTTATTAGGTCAAGCATTTGACGTTCATATGTGTCGGCGATGCCCATGCGTATTAATCCTTATGGTCACGTTCCGCGTGAAGCGGATGTAGGTCTTTCACGCTGTTTTAACTCAATGGGTGAGCTGCGTGGTTGTTGTTAAGGATTGGGTAAGAAAAGGGCGAGAATGTGCTCGAATACGCGTGATTTGTCGGCGGTGTTTCGCAATTTGAAACGAAACGTAAAGAAATGCCTAACTGGATTTTAAATCCCTAATAATGACAAACCCCCGCAGCCAAGCTACGGGGGTCATCAATTCGTGGTATCCAGAAAAGCTGGAAGAAGACCTTAGAGAAGACCTTCACGCTGTGCTTTCTTACGTGCCAATTTACGGGCACGGCGAATCGCTTCAGCTTTCTCGCGCGCTTTTTTCTCGGACGGCTTTTCGAAATGTTGCTTGAGCTTCATTTCGCGGAAGACGCCTTCACGCTGCAGCTTTTTCTTCAGGGCACGAAGCGCCTGATCGACGTTGTTGTCGCGAACACTAACCTGCATGTGGTTTTCACCACCTTTCTAAGTTTGAGTTGCAAGGAAATTGCAGGAAGCTGGCATATAGCAAGGAGCCATGTTTTTGTCTAGTACTGAGGAAGATTGGATTTGCAGCATGAGAGAGGCAGGACACATGACAGAGCAGGTGACAGACACACACAATCGGGCTCTGGCAGAGTTGTTGGATGCTGCGTTGATGCATGTCGCTTTTGATGGCTGGAGTGATGCAACGTTTCAGGCTGCGCTGCGTGATTGTGATATAGATGGCAGTTTAGCCAAGGCCATATGCCCGCGTGGCGCTTTGGATCTGGCGATCGCATATCACAAAGCAGGAGACCAAAAGATGTTGGCAGCCCTTGCTGAGGCGAACAAAGATGATTTGCGCTTTCGTGACAAAGTCGCGTTGGCAGTCCGTCTTAGATTAGAAGCGGCTGACGACAAAGAAGCAGTTCGGCGTGGGACCACGCTATTTGCTTTGCCTCATCACGCAAGCGAAGGGGCTGCGTTGATTTGGGGCACCTGTGACGCGATTTGGAATGCGCTCGGAGATACATCAGAGGACGCCAATTGGTACAGTAAACGCGCGACGCTTTCTGCAGTATATTCGACGACCGTTCTGTTTTGGTTGGGGGATGACAGTTCGGATCATCATGCCACATGGGAATTTTTGGACCGACGCATTGATAACGTCATGGGGTTTGAAAAGGTCAAAGCCCAGCTGCAGAAGAATCCTTTGCTGAAACCTCTTATGGCTGCTCCAAACTGGTTGGCCGCGCAGATCCGTAAGCCGGAAACACGCGATGATTTGCCCGGCCGCACGCAGGGATAAAAAGGGAAGAGGAATGGTTCAAGTGATGCGAGCAGTTGAGATATCGGAGCCGGGTGGCCCTGACGTTCTAAAAATGGTGGAGCGCCCACGCCCCAGCCCTGACGTTGGTGAGGTTGTTCTTAAAGTGGCTTATGCAGGGGTGAATCGCCCAGATGCATTGCAACGTGCTGGGTCTTACGCCCCCCCGAAGGGAGCAAGTGATCTTCCCGGTTTGGAAGCTTCTGGCGAAGTGGTCGCTGTTGGAGCTGGGGTAGAAGGTCTGAAACCGGGGGATCAGGTCTGTGCCCTATTGCCTGGCGGCGGCTATGCCGAATATGTGGCGACACCAGCTGCGCACTGTCTACCGGTTCCTGCTGGATTGAATTTGCAGCAGGCGGCCTGTCTCCCTGAGACGTTTTTTACGGTTTGGTCCAATGTTTTTGGGCGGGGGCGTCTGAAAGCAGGCGAGCGCTTTCTGGTGCATGGCGGATCTTCTGGCATTGGAACAACGGCGATCCAATTGGCGCATGCACGGGGCGCACGGGTCTTTGCAACGGCTGGATCGGATGACAAATGCGCGGCATGCACCACATTGGGCGCCGAGCGTGCTATCAATTACCGCACACAAGATTTTGTGGCTGAGTTAAAGGCTGAAGGGGGCGCTGATGTCATTTTGGATATGGTCGGTGGCGATTATATCCCGCGCAATCTGAAATGTTTGGCTGATGATGGCAGATTGGTGCAGATCGCTTTTCTTGCGGGTCCCAAAGTTGAGCTTAACTTTGTTCATGTGATGACCCGCAGATTGACCCTCACAGGATCCACGCTGCGGCCTCAAAGTGATCTCGCAAAAGCTGAGATCGCACAGGATTTGCTAAGAGAGGTCTGGCCTTTGTTGGAAAGTGGGCGCATTGCACCTGTTATGGATCAATGCTTTGATCTTGCTGATGCGGCTGCTGCACACGCCCGCATGGAAAGTTCACAGCATATCGGCAAAATCGTTCTGAAAATCTGAGTGTGTTGAAGGATCGTATGTGAGAAAGCCGGAGGCATCAAAAACCTCCGGCTTTTTCTTGTTACGTGTTCTGGTCAGACAACTGCGCGGCGGTACAGGTGCCATGTAGCATGGCCTAGAACAGGCACCACGATGATCATGCCCACAAAGAAGGGGATCGCAGCCAGAGCGAGGCTGGCTCCAATGATGACTCCCCAGATCATTGTGATTTTGAAATTTAGCCTGACAGCCCGTAGTGATGTTACGACTGCGACTGGCAACCCGGCTCGACGATCCAGTAACATTGGGAATGAGATAAAGCTGACCGCAAAAGCTGTGACCGCAAAAAGAGCACCAACAAACATCCCGCTGAGCGCCATGATGTGGCCGGAACGGGAGGTAAAGACCTCTGTCAGGAAGCTACGCATATTCTCTGGTTGATCAGGTCCCAATGTGTGGATGTATATTAAATTAGCAGCGACCAGCCATGTGATAAAGAGAGCGGCAAGAAACAGGCTTAAGATCAGGATTGGGAGAAAGGCAGTTGAGCGCAAGACGCTGAAGGCGTCGCTCCACCGTGGTTTAAACCCTGCCTCGCGCCGTGCGGACATTTCATAAAGGCCCAAGGCGGCGACGGGGCCGATTATGGCAAACCCGAGTATCATAGGCACCATTAACGGAAATAGTTGCTCGGCCATGGCTGACATGATCAGCGCAATACCAATCAATGGATAGAAAAAGACCAGAAACATTGCATCACTGCGGCAGGATGCAAAATCTTGCAGACCCAGTTTCAATACTTGAACAAGATCCTGCATCGCCAGACGCCTGATTTGCGGAATGTCATTGGTAGGCGATTTTACCTGTTCGATCGATTCACCCAAGTGTGTGCCTGCACCGCCAACATTCTGCGCCAGCCAGGAAAGCGGATTGCCAATTGTTTGTCCCATCAATATCTCCTTGTGCTGTCCAACATGTGGACCGCGTCAGAGGCTAGTGAGAGCTGGCCTCAGGCGGCCCTAAGGAAATTTACCATAAAACGGGCGATCTTGGGCGTAGAAGCCTGCAAATTTCGCCGGTTTGATGGAAACGTGATGTCTCGTGGGGTCCCTTGGGTGGTTTGCGACGCAGATTGTCAACTTTAAGTTGTTTTTAGCGCAAAGGTTCAAATAACGCGTCATCTAAGGTGCAGTCTTTAATGACGTCGCGCCCACAAGGAACCGGGTCAAGGCTGCGTGACAGGCAGACACGTGCTTCTTGTATGTATCCTTGACGGCAGGTGATCGTCAGGCTGTCTTTTGACAGCAAAGGATTGTCTTTCAGAAAGGCTTCTTCAACCAGACTTGCGGGAAGCTTTACAGCTTTGTCAAGTTTCCGGAAGATTGCGGGCTTTTGCACGGCGTCGAAAGCCTGTCGCGATAGATCGAAATAGGCTGCAGAAGACAAGCCGGAACAGGTTCCATGTTTCTTCCACTGATGCCAAGCAAGGCCGGAGGTTCCCATAATATCGCGCATGGCGGCTGTTTGTTCACGGCGGGGCGGGGTCTCGACAGTGCGGCAATAGCTGGGCCAACCCCGGTGGAACTGGGGCCAGAGGCCATGCAAGATCCAGCCATAGTCGTGCTGTGGTTCGCACTGTTCCGAGTCGCGCGCATCACCTTCGACCGCACACCAGTTTGGCGACCAACTGAGAGCAAGAACATAATAGTCAAACTCCCCGGCGCGTTCACCCTCTGCCAGAAGAGGCTGGGTGAGCAGGGAAATACTGGTGATCAGGGAAACAATTAAGCTGCGCATTGGCCTCTTTCCTTATGGGTCAGGGGGGACTATATAGAAACCAAGTTCCCCGACAACGGAAACCAACCCCAAATGCGGGGCAGCCTTTTTCCAGGCGACAAGGAAGTTGTATTTGGGGTTTGGATATATGTTTAAGGAGATGAGCGCATGGCGAAACCGTTGATGGCCAAAGCGACAGCCGTGTGGCTGGTGGACAATACCACCATCAGCTTCAAACAGATCGCCGATTTTGTCGGTATGCATGAGCTGGAAATTCAAGGTATCGCGGATGGCGATGTGGCTGCGGGCGTAAAGGGTTACGATCCGATTGCGAACAATCAGTTGACCCATGACGAGATCGAAAAGGCGCAAAACAGCCCTTTGCATAAGCTGCGGTTGAAGTTCAATCCAGCTGCTGCAGGCGAAGAAAAGCGTCGTGGACCGCGCTATACGCCACTGTCAAAACGTCAGGACCGTCCGAACTCGATCCTGTGGCTGGTGAAATTCCACCCAGAACTGTCAGATGCGCAAATCGCAAAGCTGGTCGGTACCACTAAACCAACCATCCAGTCGATTCGCGAGCGGACGCACTGGAACATCGCAAACATGCAGCCTATCGATCCGGTGGCGCTGGGCCTGTGTAAACAGTCAGAACTGGACGCGATCGTGCAAAAAGCTGCGGCTGCAAAAGCAGCAGAAGGCGGCGTCATGAGCGATGACGAGCGTCGTAAACTGGTTTCAACCGAACAATCTCTTGAGATGGAAGCAGAGCCTAAGATCCCAACGGGTATCGAAGGTCTGGAGACTTTCACTTTGGGTGATGCACCTGAAAAACCTGAGGCTGAAGAGGAGATTATCGATGCAGATAGCTTCTTTAACTTGCCATCGGGTGGTGGTGACGATGATGACGAAGAGTCCAAATACTAATTTGGATATATAAGTCTGGACTGTTCAGGCTCCACCGTAAAAACGGTGGAGCCTTTGTTTTGACAGCTAGATCGATACGCTGTTCAGCAGCGCATCGCGGCTGATCTTACCTGCTGCCGCATTTACGATGACCTTCCCTTGATTGAGCGCGACGAAAGAATCGCCCAGATCATGTGCGAAATCAAAAAACTGCTCGACCAGAACAATGGCCATATCACCACGATCCCGCAGGTAGCGAATGACGTCACCAATGTGTTTGATAATATTGGGCTGAATGCCCTCAGTGGGTTCATCCAGCAGCAACAGTTTTGGTCGTGTAACCAAAGCACGCGCAATCGCAAGCTGCTGTTGCTGCCCGCCTGACAGGTCTCCACCCCTGCGGTTGCGCATGTCGTGGAGCACTGGGAACAATTCGTAAATTTCATCGGGGACGTTGCGTTCTGTGCGGGGCAAGCAGGCGTAACCGGTTTCCAGATTTTCACGCACTGTCATCAAAGGAAATACATCACGCCCTTGCGGCACATAACCGACGCCAAGGCGCGCCAAAGCATGGGCCGAGGTGGTTTTGGCAATCTCTTTATTGCCCAGAAGCATTGAACCGCCAGAGCGCGGATGCGTGCCAGAAATTGCTTTTAAGAGGCTGGTTTTCCCAACGCCGTTGGTGCCCATCAGGCAAGTCACCTTTCCAAGCTCTGCTTTGAGTGAGACATCATAAAGGATCTGAGAATGCCCATAGTGAAGGGTCAGGTTTTCAATCGTCAGCATAGATTACCGCCCTAGATAAACATCAATGACTTCAGGGTTTTGTGTGACATGATCGAGTGACCCTTCGGCCAGAACCGATCCTTCATGCAGCACGGTGACCTTACAATTCAGGCGCCGTACAAATTCCATATCATGTTCCACAACGACAACCGCACGGGTCTTTGCAGCCTCAACCAGAATCTCGGTTGTTTTCTCTCGCTCAAATGGAGACATGCCCGCCGCTGGTTCATCGACCAGCAATAGGCGCGGATCTTGTGCCAGAAGCATCCCGATCTCTAGCCATTGTTTCTGCCCGTGGCTCAACTCACCTGCGATCCGGGGTAGCTGTTCTGTGAGATTGATCTGCTCAGCCAGTGCTTCAATCCGGGCCGCACCATTTGCGGATTTCTTGTAAAATAATACGTCAAAAGGTCCGCGTGGATTCTTGAGTGCCATTGCGAGGTTTTCACGCACGGTTTGGGCTTCAAATACCGTGGGTTTTTGAAATTTACGCCCAATCCCTTCGCGTGCGATATGGCTTTCGGATTTGCCGATCAGGTTGATGTTTTTCTCACCCCAGATCACGCGGCCTTCGTCGGGTTTTGTTTTGCCGGTGATGATGTCCATGAATGTGGTTTTGCCCGCGCCATTGGGGCCGATAATGGCGCGCATTTCTGGTTCTCCAATTTGAAAGGCGAGATTGTTGATTGCCTTAAATCCGTCAAAGGAGACCGATACACCTGAAAGCTCTAGTAGAGTGCTCATGATCTTTCCTTTTTGAAACGGTCAAAGAGTGCCCCTATGCCGCCGGGGAAGAACAATGTTACGGCGACAAATGAGACGCCTAGCAAAACCAGCCACCACTCTGTCCATTGGATGGTGTAAAAGCTAAGGTTTACATTGGGTGCGCCGCCGCCGGTGAACCAGCTCGAGAGCAGCGACACAAAAGCGGTGCCAATGACCGCACCATAAAGGCGCCCGCGCCCCCCAATGGCGACCCAGACAGCGAGATAGATTGATGCAATCGGCGCGATTTCGGCCGGGTTGATGATCCCAGCCTGTGGATAGTAAAGCGCGCCAGCAATGCCAGAGACGACTGCTGTAAGTGTAAAGACAAACAGCTTATAGCTTTCGACGTGATAGCCAAGAAACCGGACACGGGCTTCATCATCGCGGATTGCCCGGATGACGCTTCCCATTTTCCCGGTCAGGACGCGTGCAAAAAGAACATATCCCAGTGCGAGGGCCATGGCAGAGGCCCAAAAGAACGCGATAGAGATAACGGATTGTGGAACGGCTTCATAGCCGGGAATGTTTTGTAGTCCTGAAAGGCCATTGTTGCCACGCAATCCACTGGCGTTTTGGAACAGGTACAAGGACAGTGCCAATGTCATAGCCTGTGTCAGTATAGACAGATAAACCCCTGCGACCCGTGAGCGGAACGCAAGCCAGCCAAAAACGAGTGCTAAGATGCCGGGAACCAGTATAACCATGAACAATTGTAGTGTTAAGCTGTGAGAAAACGCCCAGATCGCAGGAAACTCAGAAGAGCCGACCACGCCAAAAATCTGTGTTGCAATGGCTTCGGTGACTTCATCTGGAGTGGGAGGAATGCTGCGTTCGGCCAAGCTTTGCAGAACGATGTTTTCGGTGCGTTCATACATCAACCACATGCCGACCGCATAGCCACCGATGCCGAAAAAGGCGAAGTGTCCCAAGGATAGTATACCACAATAGCCCCAGATCACATCCATCGCGATGGCAATTAGGCAAAGGCACAGCACTTTGCCCAGTGTTTTCACAAAAGAGGTTGAGATCAGTCCAACACCTGTCGCCTCAGACAGGATCGTGACGATTAATGTGAACAGTCCAAGACTGGCGAGGAACCAGAGCACGGATGGGTTTTGTGCAATAAAGCTTTTTTGCATGTCTTAATCCCCCGCTGCGCGCCCTTTGAGGGCGATGATGCCCTTGGGCCGAAACTGGATGAATAGAATGATGAAGAGGATCATGTAGGTTTGGGCCGCCAGCGTGTTGGAAGGGTTGAGCCATTCGACACCTTTTTGGAAGGTGCCGATCATCACGGCTCCGGCCAACGTTCCCCAGACATTGCCGACACCGCCGACCACAACTGTCATGAAACTTTGTACGATATAATCAGATCCCATTTCTGAAGTAACTTTGGCGAAGAGACCTATCGCCACACCTGCAATGCCAGCGATGCCTGAACCAAGGCCAAAGGTCATCATCTTAATCCGATCCGGGTTGATCCCCATGGAAGCCGCCATACGTGGATTTTGTGTGACTGCGCGTACCTCTAACCCTAGGCGCGTTTTATTGAGGATGAAGAGCAAAAGCCCAAGGAACAGGAGCGCAAGCACGAAAATTGCAATACGGATATAGCTGATCTGGACCACATCGTTGATAATCCACGCCCCATCCAGCCAGGCGGGAGAGGTCAGCGGACGCGCTTGGGTGCCAAAGATGTTTTTGGCCAACTGTTGCAGGGCGATCGAGACACCAAAGGTGGCTAGCAAGGTCTCTAAGGGGCGATTGTACAACCAACGGATCACCAGCCGTTCCATCGCGACGCCAGCACCAAAGGTTACGAAAAACGCGAGTGGGAAGGCAATCATAAGGGCAATCGTGTAGTCGGGCACGATTTGCTGAACCACATAGCCTGTATATGCGCCCATCATGATAAATTCGCCATGGGCCATGTTAATTACGCCCATCACGCCAAAGGTGATCGCAAGCCCCACAGCTGCAAGAAAGTAAATGGAGGCGAGCGAGATTGCATCAAGGCTCAGATCAAAAAACTGGTTCACGCCAACACGTGTCTGTACTGAAGTTTGTGCGGCTTTTGCAGCCTCAGTAATCTCAGCGTTGGGTTCTATGTAGACTTGATACAGGCCGTAGGTTTGAAGCGCTGTTGTAATGTCTGTGTCGGTGATACGGGGGGGAACCAGATTATTCTCAGCAAGGCGGTCATAAGCGTTGAGACGTTTTTCGGTTTCATTCAGGTTGTGTATTGGAACACCACCGACTTGGGCGTTTTCGATATGCGCCTCAAGCGCCAAGCGTATGTCGTTTGGGCGAAGTTGTGCCGGAAGACCTTGATGGGTGACAAGGAGGGCATACGCCTCTTCAGAAGAAAGGTCCGTACCGACCGCAAGGCGTTTGGCGACGTTTGTGCTTGGCAGTGTCTCTGACACGACAAGCTCGGTTTCCAGAATTTGCGACAAAACCGCGCGACCCTCGACACTGAGATCGCGCGCCATTGCGTTGATTGCAGCAATGCGATCTAGTGGATTTTGGTCAAAACGCGCAGCCAGATAGTTTGACAGTTGGACTTTGCGTGCTCTTAACGCGGGGTCGGTCTCTCCATCAATTGAAGCGCGTAGCTGGGGCAGCTGTGCGGCAGTCATATTTTGCGCGATCGCCTGTACCGCGTCACGCCGACGGTTCAGATTAGGATCGCTGAGCCCAAAAGGCACGAGGGCTGCTGCGATGGCTTTACGCACGCCGCCGTTTGGTTTGATTTGTTTAAATGCCTTCTCATCTACGTTGGTCAGCGCAGCGCCCGTGTCGATATCAATGAATTGGATGGCGCCATCTGATTTTGAACCGTAAAAGAAAAACCCATCAGATTTGCGGGTATAAACGCCTTTGTCCTGCCAAGTTTGCAGAAACTCGGGGATTGAAGGCAGACCAGATGCCACAAGGGCTTCAAGGGCAGGTGCCACCGTCTTCCGTGAAGGTTTTGCAATCACCTTCTGATGGTCTTGCAATATCGGCTGTAAGCTATCTGCGTGCGCAAGGAATGGCAGGCAAAGGCTTGCCAGCACCAAAAGTAGTATCCGCATCATGAGGGAGATCGTCCAAAAAGGGAGCGCCAAGGCGCGCGATGCGCCTTAGCAGGAGGATGTATTATAGATCAGTAGTTAGATTTGATCTGAACACAGCTGTTTGTTTCGGTGTTGAACATGCCACAACCAAGATCTTTCCAGTCTGATTTCAAAACCGCAGAAGCAGGCAGGAAATCAGTCCATGCGTCACCCGCAACTTCGGAAGTTTGCGAGATGATATCAAACTGGCCGTCGTCCTGAATTTCACCAATCAGAACTGGCTTGGCGAGGTGGTGGTTTGGCAGCATAACTGCTGTACCGCCAGTCAGGTTGGGGAATTCTTGACCATACATCGCAGTGCGTACCGCGTCCACATCGGTGCTGCCTGCGGCTTCGGCGGCGTTCACCCACATGTTGAAACCGATATAATGTGCTTCCATTGGGTCGTTGGTCACACGCTCTGTACCGGCGTATTCTTTCCAGGCATCAATGAAATCAGCATTCACGTCGGTTTCAGCTGATTGGAAATAGTTCCAGGCTGCCAGATGGCCGACAAGGTTGGTGGTGTCCAGACCAGAGAGTTCTTCTTCACCAACTGAGAAGGCAACCACGGGAATATCATCCGCAGAAATACCAGCTGCAGCCAGCTCTTTGTAGAAGCCGATGTTTGCATCTCCATTGATGGTAGAGATCACACCAACGGATTTACCATCTTCGCCCAAAGCTACAACATCTGCCACGATGGTCGCCCAGTCAGAGTGACCAAATGGCGTGTAGTTCACAAAGATGTCGTCTTTTGCGATACCATTGTCTTGCAGGTATTGCTCAAGAATATTGTTGGTGGTGCGAGGGTATACATAGTCGGTCCCCAGCAGCGCGAATTTCTCGACACCCAATTCTTCTAGGAAATAGTCAACCGCAGGAATGGCTTGCTGGTTGGGGGCAGCGCCTGTGTAGAAGACGTTTTTGGAGCTTTCTTCGCCCTCATATTGCACAGGGTAGAACAGCAGGCCGTTCAGCTCTTCGATCACTGGCAAAACAGATTTGCGCGAAACGGATGTCCAGTTTCCAAAGATCACGTCAACTTCGTGCGTCGTCAAAAGCTCGCGTGCTTTTTCCGCAAACAATGGCCAGTCAGATGCGGGATCTACAACAACGGGCTCGATCTGGCATCCCAGAACACCGCCCTTTGCGTTTTGTTGATCAACCAGCATCAGCATGGTGTCTTTTAATGTGGTTTCAGAAATTGCCATCGTGCCTGACAATGAGTGGAGAACGCCAACCTTAACTGGGCAATCTGCCGCTGCGGCAGCAGAAGCAACCACTGCAAGTGCGGCTGCGCTGGTCATGGTTTTTGCAAATTTCATCATTTTCACTCCCCACGGAGTCGCCCTGGGATTGCGTGAGAGGTCGCAAGCACATAGCTATGACTCCGCAACGTTTGTTGCATTTCGTGTGGCGGTCACTTCGAGGTCCAATTCGTTAGACCGTCACACACCCGTGATCCTCTGACCAAGCCGTAGCTGATCAGACGGCTTCATGAAGGTCGTGCCAGCGTAACCTTTCAACTGTTGCAATTGTAACTTCGTAGTTTTTCGGTTGTCTGGTTGATTTACAGGCAGCTGAAAGGCGATTTGCCTATTTTTTGTGCGAAGCTATGTGGGAATACATCATTTTTGCTGTTCTGGGGTCACTTCTAGCCAAGTTTGGTCAAAGATGTGGCAGTGCGTGATTGGGAGATTTACGATATCTTTACACTGGCCGAAAAGACCGAAGCCTCTGTTTCTGAGGAGATTCCTCGCACGAAGGGCACGCTTTTCCTTTCAACAAAGCAGGTTGCCCAACGCAGTGGGTTGGATGGGTTTCGCACTTCGGGTGCGATGAAAGCGCTGTTCCCACGCACAGAGGAGGTTCAAGCGATTCTGATCAACACGTCTGGTGGGCTGACCGGCGGAGATCAGCTTGATATTGAAGCCTGCGCCGGAACCAACAGCGCCTTGTCATTGACGACACAGGCAGCAGAACGCGCTTATCGCGCCCAGTCGGGTGTTGCGCGCGTCACAACCAATCTTCGGGTGCAGTCCGGTGCGGAGCTGAATTGGTTGCCGCAGGAACTCATTCTGTTTCAGGGTGCAGCGCTTCAACGCAGCTTGGCGATCCGGTTGGAAGAGGATGCACGCGTTCTTATGATTGAACCTGTTGTGTTTGGCCGAACTGCGATGGGCGAGACAATAACTGAACTTTCTTTTCGCGATCGGGTTTCTATCACACGAGCGGGCCGCCCGGTTTATCGCGATGGTTTGGATATGACTGGGGACGCTACAGCACAGTTGGCAAGACGAGCTGTTGCGCAGGGGGCAAAAGCCATGGCCAGTCTTGTCTATATCGCGCCTGATGCCGAAGCGCATCTGCCGGTTCTGCGGCAGATGTTAAATGATACCAGCGGGGTCAGTTTGAAATCTGCTGACCTTCTTGTGGGACGCCTTTTGGCGTCTGATAGTTTTGAATTGCGGAAGATGTTGCTGCCTATTTTGGATCGCCTCAGCAGTGATCGTCTTCCAACGTCCTGGAGACTTTGAATATGAACCTGACCCCAAGAGAGAAAGACAAGCTGCTTGTTGCAATGGCGGCAGAGGTGGCGCGGAAGCGTTTGGCGCGTGGTGTAAAGCTGAATCATCCAGAAGCAATTGCTTTGATCACTGATGCTGTCGTTGAAGGTGCACGTGATGGTCGATCCGTTGCGGATATGATGGAAGCTGGTGCACAGGTCGTGACACGGGCGCAATGTATGGAAGGGGTTCCTGAGATGATCCACGACGTTCAGGTTGAGGCCACGTTTCCTGATGGAACCAAATTGGTCACTGTCCACAATCCAATTCGTTAAAGGAGCGATACGATGAAATATCTTTTCCCGCTTTTGGTTGTACTTGGTTCTCCTCTTTATGCGCATCCTGCTGCACATGGTCACACGCATGGGGACGCCACATGGGGCATCGTGGTCTGTGGTCTCGCAGTTCTGGCCGGTGCTGTCTGGTTCAGACGTAAATCTCTTTCGGATAAGGAGGAGCGCGCATGATACCGGGAGAGATTATGCCAGCTGCTGGAACACTGACGCTGAATGCAGACAGCACAGCGATGACGTTAATGGTTGCCAATACCGGAGATCGTCCGGTGCAGGTGGGCAGTCATTATCATTTCGCAGAAACCAATCCTGCGCTCGATTTTGATCGTGAGGCAGCCTATGGGTTGCGGCTTGATATCGCTGCCGGGACAGCGGTGCGGTTCGAACCTGGACAACGTCGCGAGGTGCAGTTGATCCCGATTTCAGGCGCCCGGCGTGTTTTTGGGTTTAATCAATCTGTGATGGGGGATCTTTGATCATGGCAGTGGATATAAAGCGTTCTGACTATGCAGCGATGTTTGGCCCCACTGTGGGCGATAAAGTGCGTCTTGCAGACACAGATCTGATCGTCGAAGTCGAAAAGGACCTGACCGGACCATACGGCGAAGAGGTAAAGTTTGGTGGCGGCAAAGTAATCCGCGATGGGATGGGGCAGGCTCAGACCACGCGTGCAGATGGCGCTGTCGATACGGTGATCACTAATGCATTGATTGTGGATTATACTGGTATTGTTAAGGCTGACGTAGGCTTGAAAGACGGGCGTATTCACAAAATTGGCAAGGCGGGGAATCCAGATACGCAACCAAATGTAGATATTATCGTTGGTCCCGGCACCGAAGTAATTGCAGGGGAAGGGCGGATCTTAACCGCAGGGGGATTTGACAGCCATATCCATTTTATCTGCCCGCAACAGATTGAGGATGCGCTTCATTCTGGCCTGACCACAATGCTGGGTGGAGGCACCGGGCCAGCCCATGGGACCTTGGCCACCACCTGTACTCCCGGTGCCTGGCACCTTGGCCGTATGATGCAGGCCGCAGATGCTTTCCCTATGAACCTCGCCTTTGCAGGTAAGGGCAACGCGAGCCTGCCTGGCGCGCTGGAAGAGCAGATCAAGGGGGGGGCTTGTGCGCTGAAGCTGCATGAAGATTGGGGAACTACTCCAGCTGCAATTGATTGCTGTCTGGGGGTTGCCGATGCCATGGATGTTCAAGTCATGATCCACACTGATACGCTGAACGAAAGTGGGTTTGTTGAGCATACAGTGGGAGCGATGAAGGGACGCACGATCCATGCGTTTCATACCGAAGGTGCAGGCGGGGGGCATGCGCCGGATATCATCAAGATTTGTGGTGAAGACTATGTTCTGCCCTCATCTACCAATCCAACCCGCCCGTTCACGGTGAATACCATCGAAGAACATCTGGATATGTTGATGGTGTGTCACCATCTGGATAAATCCATCCCCGAGGATGTGGCCTTTGCCGAAAGCCGCATTCGGCGCGAGACGATTGCGGCAGAAGACATTCTGCACGATATGGGCGCTTTCAGTATTATTGCATCTGACAGCCAGGCGATGGGCCGCGTTGGGGAAGTGTTGATCCGGACCTGGCAGACCGCGGATAAGATGAAAAAACAGCGCGGTCGCCTCGCTGAAGAGACCGGCGACAATGACAATTTTCGCGTCCGTCGCTATGTCGCCAAATATACGATTAACCCGGCAATTGCGCATGGCATTTCACATGAAATTGGCTCGATTGAGGAAGGCAAGCGCGCCGACCTTGTGCTGTGGAATCCTGCTTTCTTTGGGATCAAGCCCGAGATGGTCTTGCTGGGTGGAACCATTGCAATGGCGCAAATGGGGGATCCCAATGCCTCTATTCCGACGCCGCAACCGGTTTACTCCCGCCCCATGTGGGGGGCTTATGGGCGGTCGGTTGAACATTCTGCTGTGACCTTTGTGTCTGCAGCAGCCCAGGCAGAGGGAATTGCCAATCAACTGGGGCTGGCCAAACAAACGCTTGCAGTACGTCACACCCGCGATATTGGCAAAAAGGATCTCAAGCTGAACACGGCAACTCCTAAGGTTGAGGTTGATCCAGAAACCTATGAAGTGCGTGCCGATGGCGAATTATTGACCTGCCAGCCCGCTGCAGAATTGCCAATGGCACAGCGTTATTTCCTATTCTAGAGATCTGATATGACTGACCTACCTTTAGCACAGCATTTGTATCAAGGCGATACAGCAACGGTACAGGATACCGTAACGCTCTCGTATGAGGGGCGGTTTCTCCGACGTAAAAGGCTGCAAACGGATACGGGTACCGCGTTTGTTATTGATCTAGAAAAGGCAACCTCGCTCAATCATGATGATGTGCTTGAATTGTCAGATGGTAGACTTGTGCAGATTAAAGCCGCGCGTGAAAATGTTCTGGTGATTACGGGAGCGAATTTACCGCAGCTGGCCTGGCATATCGGAAACCGTCATACGCCTTGTCAGATCGAAGTCACACGATTGGTGATACAGAATGATCCGGTCATTCGTCATATGTTGGAGCATTTAGAGGCCGAGATCGCAGAAGCCCATGAGCCTTTTGTGCCAGAAGGGGGGGCTTATGGTCATGGGCGGACTCATTCACACGAACATGGCCATTCTGCCCATGCGCCTCATGCCCATTGATGCGCGTCTGCTTATCGTGACGCAGTGGCTGTCGCCAGCCTTCCCGGTTGGCGCATTCGCGTATTCACATGGATTAGAGCAGGCGATCTATTCCGGTTGGGTGTCTGATCAAGAGAGTCTGCGCGACTGGCTAAAAGATGTCTTGTGGTCAGGAACGGGTCGCAATGATGCCATCTGGATCCGTTTGGCCTATGCATGTGACAACATAGACGCTTTACTTGATTTAGAGAGCGAGGCACGGGCCTTTGCACCTTCGGCAGAACGGCTAAAGGAAAGCACGCGGCAGGGGCATGCCTTTGCGCAAATTGTCTCGTCAGTGTGGAATCTAGAGATACCGCAATCGCAGCTACCCGTGGCGCTGGGCTATGCGGCGCGTGCGGTCGATCTGTGCGTGGAAAGTGTCTGTGCGCTCTATTTGCAAGCGATGCTCAGCAATTTGGTATCTGCAGCACAGCGCCTGATGCCGATTGGCCAGACCGCAGCGCAGGCTGTTCTGGCAGAACTGACAGCAGATTGTCCAAACGTTGCACAAGCAACCTCAGAGATTGGGATTGACGATCTGTCCTCCATTGCGTTTTTATCTGATATCGCAGCGATGCGTCATGAAATGCTGCAACCAAGGATTTTCCAAACATGACAAAATTGAATGGCCCCTTGCGGGTTGGTATCGGCGGGCCGGTTGGGGCAGGAAAAACCACCCTGACAGCGCGGCTCTCAGAGCTGTTGAAAGATCGCTATTCGATCGGGGTCATTACAAATGACATCTACACACAGGAAGATGCAGAAGCGTTGATGCGTATGCAAATCTTGCCGCAGGACCGTGTCATTGGTGTGGAAACTGGGGGCTGCCCGCATACTGCTATCCGTGAAGATGCCTCAATCAATCTTGCGGCGATTGCAGAGTTGCAGAACCGTCATGCGGATCTTGAGATTGTTTTGATTGAAAGCGGGGGGGACAATCTCTCGGCCACGTTTAGCCCAGAGCTTGCTGATTTGACTGTATATGTCATTGATGTTGCTGCGGGCGAAGAAATCCCGCGCAAGGGTGGCCCTGCCCTGACGCGTTCGGATATATTGGTCATCAATAAAATCGACCTTGCTCCACACGTGGGTGCCTCGCTTGATGTGATGCAGCGGGACGCGACTCAAGGCCGACAGGGGCGTCCATTCTATTTCACCAATCTAAAAGCACGAGAGGGTGTGAAGGATGTGGCCACTTGTCTGTTAGAGATGGCAGGCCTGTCAGGTGTTGCCGCGCAATAGGGTGGTCTATTAACCGATAAGACACTGTTAGCGCCTTAGGTTAGACAGGGGCGGTATTGGCCCCATTGTATCCTGCTGATGCTCTGTTTAACCTAGGGATATGCAGCAATTAAAAGGCGCACCACCTGTGACATCTGACAGCCATCGACCGCTTACCCTTCGTGATGTTTCAGAAGCCACTGGGGTTTCAGAGATGACCGTCAGCCGCGTGTTACGCAATCGGGGCGATGTGTCTGAAAAGACACGGCAAAAGGTGTTGATCGCTGCCAAAGAACTGGGGTACGTGCCAAACAAGATTGCTGGTGCACTGGCCTCTAGCCGCGTCAATCTAGTTGCTGTGATTATTCCATCATTATCCAATATGGTGTTTCCAGAGGTTATGACCGGCATCAATCGGGTGTTGGAAAATACAGAGCTGCAGCCTGTTGTCGGGGTCACGGATTACCAACCTGAAAAGGAAGAAAAAGTCCTTTATGAGATGCTCTCATGGCGCCCATCTGGTGTCATCATCGCGGGGCTTGAACATACAGATGCAGCACGTGCGATGCTGAATGCATCTGGTATTCCTGTCGTGGAGATCATGGATACGGATGGTAAGCCTGTAGATGCGATGGTCGGTATTTCACATCGACGCGCTGGGCGGGAAATGGCCAAAGCCATTTTGAAGGCAGGCTATCGCCATATTGGCTTCATGGGCACAAAAATGCCACTCGATCACCGGGCGCGTAAGCGCTTTGAAGGGCTGACAGAAGGTCTTGCAAAAGAAGGTGTAGAGATCGAGGATCGTGCATTTTATTCCGGCGGGTCTGCCCTGGCAAAAGGGCGCGAGATGACCAAAGACATGCTGGAGAGATCGCCTGATCTTGATTTTCTGTATTATTCCAATGATATGATCGGTGCCGGTGGATTGCTCTATCTGATGGAGCAAGGGGTCGATATTCCTGGCCAGATCGGTTTGGCGGGATTTAACGGCGTTGAGTTGCTTGATGGATTGCCAAGGCGCCTTGCAACCATGGATGCGTGTCGACAGGAAATTGGCCGGAAAGCGGCGGAGCTTATCGCCAGCCAATTGAATGACAATCAAGACACTATTGAAAAGCATATCACGTTGACGCCGACTATCGACTTTGGTGACACTCTAAAGCGCCGTTAGGCGCTTCAAGTATGAATTAGAGAGTTGAGTTTGTTGATGTGATTCCCATTAAACGTAGTGGAATTGGCATGGTCATCGGTTCGCTTGTACTTTCTGCAACGCGTCGATGCCCCATACTTCCTGCATATAAGCCATTTATATCGTGAGATAAATGGGCTGCCCGGGGGGGGAGATGATTTGAAACACGACTAAATTACGCTGTTTCAACGATGACAATTTGCATGGAAAGAATTTGGGAAGGTTTTTCGTTTAGCTCTATTCTTGCGTCGCTTTGTGCGGCTGTTTGAACCGGGATTCGAAACGATCGGCAGCTTTGCCGGCAAAGACCACAGGTGTTTCCTTGCCATCATCTTCTGTACTTATTATCACAACCGATCGTAATTTTGCGCGCTCACTTCAGAGCCATATGCAGTCCGCTCGTCCTGGAATGCAGGTTATGTTGGCGAACAATCTTATGATGGCTTATAATCAAGCTGAAGCCGGGCAACCAACATTTGCGTTTGTTGAGGATGGTTTCACGAAACTGCCCGAGTTTGAAATGATGTTGGCTTTGTTCTCGGCGCTAGATGTGCGTTGGGTCTCTGTAATGGATTCAGTGAACTCAGCGCCGGGGCAAAGTGTATCCCCCTTGCTGAACGTTGGGGCAGGTATTTTTGAATTGACCAAAGCGGATCCGCCGCGGGACTTTCTGCAATACTTCGACATGATGGTTAAAGCGCCGCGTAGAAATGCGCTGGCACAACGTGCTGCTGCTCCAGCACGTGCGGCTCCTGCTCCACGGGCATCGGCTGGCTATTCAGGTAAAATTATTTTGATCGGTTCATCGACAGGTGGCGTTGAAGCTCTCCGCACCGTGTTAGGAGGTTTCCCCGCGCAGTGCCCACCCACGCTGATCGTTCAGCACACCGGCAGCAGTTTTGGGCCAGGGCTTGTGTCTCTTTTGGACCGTATCTGCCCGGCAAAAGTGGTCGCTGCAGATGATAACCTGTCGCTTGAACCCGGGCGTATTGTGATTGCTGCGGGTCAAAAGCGGCATATGGGTGTGTCGCCTCGTAAACCTTTGCGTACGCGTATGAAGGACGGACCACCAATTTCTGGGCATCTGCCGTCTGTGGATGCGTTGTTCTCGGCTTGCTTGCCGGTTGCAAAAGATGTCGTCGCGGCGATTTTGACTGGGATGGGCCAAGATGGTGCACGCGGACTTTTGGACCTGCGCAAAGCCGGCGCGACAACTTTCGCGCAAGATGAGCAAAGCTCAGTCGTTTATGGCATGCCGCGCGTTGCGTGGGAAACAGGTGCTGCACAAAAGCAAGTATCACTTACAAGAATGTCAAAGGCACTACTTCAGGCCAGCCAATCTTAACCAGTCACAGGGAGTCCGAGATGAGTTCTGCTTTTACGAATAAGAAAAACGTGACGGTCCTTCAGGGAGATTATCGCGTATCGAAAAATACCGGTGAGTATTTTTCGACAGTTCTAGGGTCTTGTATTGCAGCCTGTATCTATGATGAAAAAAATGGTGTGGGCGGAATGAATCATTTTCTTTTGGCTCATGGCGGCAATGGTGGCGGTGCGAATGCCAGATATGGTGTTCATGCGATGGAATTGCTGATCAACGGTGTGATGAAGCAGGGTGCTGAGCGACGCAATCTAAAGGCCAAAGTATTTGGTGGTGCAAAGATGTCAGTGAACCTGGCTGATATCGGTGCGAAAAACACGGCGTTTATTCAAAGCTTTTTACGTGACGAGGGCATTCCCTGCATTTCATCAAGCGTTGGAGGAACGTCAGCGCGCCGGGTTCGTTTTGATCCGACTTCTGGCAGTGCGCAACAAACGCGTGTGCAAAATGATCAGAGTTTGGCAGATATGGAGCAAGCAGCGGCGGTTCGCCCGGCCCCAGCACCAAAACCCGCAGAACCTGCAGGCGATGTTATGCTCTTTTAGGGCCTTTAAAATGGCCGCGTAGTATGCGGATTAGCGGCTTTTGCGTCTTGAACCTCTCTCGTGAGACAGTCACTGTTATAGCTGGACAGTAGACAGGTGGCAGGCGTGCGGTCAGATTCAAAAGATCAGTTCTGGTTGAAGCATACGTTATGTTCTGTGCTGATCTCAGCTCTACTGATACTTGGCACATCAGCACGCGCGCAAACATCCACAGTTTTTGCGGCGGCCAGTCTGAAAGGTGCTTTGGATGAGATTGTGGCCACCTATGAAGAGGCAACAGATCACCGAATAATACTGTCCTTTGCAGGGTCTTCTGTACTCGCGCGGCAAATTCTATTTGGTGCTCCGGCAGATGTGTTTATCTCGGCCAATGCTAAATGGATGGATTACCTCGAAATTGAGGGCCTTGTAGCTCGCTCGTCTCGAGTAGAGATTGCTGCGAACAGGCTCGCCTTGGTGACTTCCGATCTGACCCTTCGCGGGGACATTGATCTTGGAGTTGGGCATTTTGACCTAATCGAAAAAGCAGATAAAATTGCGGTTGGCTTGGTCGAAGCTGTGCCTGCTGGACAATATGCTAAACAGGCGTTGAATGCCTTTGGTCTTTGGGCTGCGTTGGAAACACAGCTTGTACAGTTGGACAATGTACGCAGCGCATTAGCGCTTGTATCATTGGGAGAGGCGCGATTTGGAATAGTCTATTCCAGTGATCTGCGTGCCAGTGATCATGTTGCTTTGGTCGGTCTTTTTCCAGAAAATAGTCATACGGCGATCCGTTACCCTGCAGCTGCGTTGGGCGTGCATCCATCCGAGGCGGCGCTTGAATTTTTGCACTACCTTCAATCTAAACCTGCCCAATCGATTTTTAAGGCACATGGGTTTGTTGACTTAAAATCGGTCACAAAGCCATGATAGACGTTCTGGGGCCATTGGAATGGCAGGCCGTTTTTTTGTCGCTCAAGGTTGCATGCTGGGCAACAGTGGCAATCTTGCCAGTTGGTCTGTTGACGGCTTTTGCCCTTGCCCGTTGGGAGTTTCGTGGCAAAACGATATTAAATGGGGTCGTACATCTGCCCCTTGTCCTGCCGCCGGTTGTCACTGGTTATCTGCTGCTGTTGATATTTGGTCGTCAGGGTTTTGTCGGTGCAGCTTTGCAGGAATTGGGCATTGTCTTTGTATTCCGCTGGACGGGAGCAGCGCTGGCAGCTGCTGTTATGGCCTTTCCTTTGATGGTGCGCGCCCTTCGTCTAGGGTTTGAGGCAATCGATCCAAAGCTGGAACAGGCCGCCCAGACTTTAGGGGCCTCTCCTATTTGGGTCTTTGCAACGGTGACATTGCCTTTGATGATCCCGGGTATTTTAACAGGTGCTATTCTGGCGTTTGCCAAAGCCTTGGGGGAATTTGGTGCCACAATCACATTCGCCGCCAATATTCCTGGGCAGACGCAGACCATCCCCACTGCGATTTACGCAGCGCTGCAAGTGCCGGGACAAGAAAATAAAGCCACTTGGCTGGTCATGATCTCTATTGTGCTCGCCCTGTCTGCGCTCTTGCTGTCTGAGATACTTGCGCGTCAGGCACGTCGTCGGTTGGGAGCCTGACTCATGTTGGATGTAAGGTTGCGTCATCAGCTTGCGCGCTTGCCTTTAGATGTCGAATTTTCAACGCCCAAGGGTGTGACAGCTCTATTTGGACCCTCAGGGGCGGGGAAAACATCCATTGTGAATGCGGTTGCGGGTTTGATGCGTCCGACTGGTGCTCGTATTTCGGTTTCTGGGCAGGTGCTTTGCGATACCGACCTTAAACTTTGGGTGCCGCCACACCGCAGAGAGATCGGTTATATCTTTCAAGACGCACGTCTTTTCCCGCATCTGACGGTAAAGGCGAATTTATCCTATGGGCGTTGGTTTTCCCGTCACAGAAACCAGCCAAACTTTGACCGTATCGTCGAGATGCTCGGGCTTGGCACCTTGCTCGCACGGCGGGTTGCGGCTCTGTCAGGAGGAGAAAAACAGCGCGTTGCTATTGGTCGGGCACTCTTGGCGGCCCCGAAACTTATTCTTGCAGATGAACCTCTTGCAGCGTTGGATAGTGAACGAAAAGCAGAAATTTTACCTTATTTTGAAAGGCTTCGTGATGAGGTAGATACGCCGATTTTGTATGTTAGCCATTCTCTGGCTGAGATTGCCCGACTTGCGACCACGGTTGTTGTTCTCGCCGAAGGCCGTGTTGTGACCTGTGCCCCGACGAAGGATGTGCTGCAAAACCCGGCACTTTTGCAATACGGCGATAAGCATGCGGGCGCGGTTCTGCAAATGCGGGTGGAAACGCATCATGCGGATGGATTGACTGAGCTTGGAAGTGCGGGTGAAAGCCTCTTGCTTCCGCGTTTGGGTATTGCCGTCGGGAGCCCTGTTTGTGTCAGAATCGCTGCACAGGATGTGATCCTGTCGACTGAGCACCCGACTGGTCTATCGGCGTTGAATATCATTGCCGGGACCATCAAGCAGGTTCACCAAGACATAAATTGTGGCGCGACGGTTGCGGTGCAAACTGCAGCGGGTGTTATTCTTGCACGGCTTACATTGCGCTCTTTACAGGCGTTGAACTTACAAGAAGGTTCTCCGTGTTATGCGATTGTTAAATCTGTGGCATTGGCAGATACGGATCAGCTGTAAGTAACGCAGCTCTTGATTTTTACCCAGAGAGAGCGGTATAGGCCACCGAACCGGTCGCAGCCTACCCGGTCATCAAAACAAGGGTAAAATGATGAAAACAATTGTAATCTGCTCGGGCGGGATGGATTCGGTCTCTCTCGCTTATATGGTCGCTGAACAGCATGAGCTGACGCGGCTGGTCTCTTTCGACTATGGTCAACGACATCGCAAAGAGCTGGATTTTGCTGCTTTGGCTGCAAAACGTTTAGGTGTGCCCCATGACATCATTGACATGCGCGGCATTGGCGCTTCGCTGACGGGGTCAGCTTTGACTGACGATATCGACGTGCCTGATGGGCATTATGCCGAAGAGACGATGAAAGTCACAGTTGTTCCCAATCGGAATGCGATCATGTTGTCTGTGGCGTTTGGGGTTGCTGCTGCAAACGGCGATGATGCTGTTGCAACGGCTGTGCATGGCGGCGATCATTTCATTTACCCCGATTGTCGCCCGGCCTTTACCGAAGCTTTCAATACGATGCAGCAGGCAGCACTTGATGGGTACGCTGAGGTGAAACTTTATACACCTTTCGTGCACCGCTCTAAGGCTGACATCGCTGTTGAGGGCGCAAAAGTGAACACACCGTTTGCGGAGACCTGGTCTTGCTACAAAGGTGGGGAAGATCACTGTGGTCGTTGTGGCACTTGTGTTGAACGCAGAGAGGCCTTTCATCTGGCGGGTTTAACAGACCCAACAATCTACGAAGACCCGGATTTCTGGCGAAATGCAACGGGCGTCACAGCCACTGAGGAGACCATATAATGTATCGGATCACCAAAGAGTTCCAATTCTCGGCCTCCCATCGTTTGACCACGCTACAAGATGGTCACCCTTGTACACGGGTGCATGGGCACAACTATGTTGTTGTTGTTGAATTGGCTTCTGCAACTTTGGATGAGCATGGTTTTGTGCGGGAATATCGTGATTTAGATCTTTTAAAGGCCTATATCGATGAAAATTTCGACCATCGTCATCTGAATGATGTTCTGGAAATGCCTACCTCAGAGGTATTAGCTAAGCATTTTTACGATTGGTGCCGTGAGCGTTGGGAAGAGGTGACATCTGTACGGATTTCTGAAACACCCAAAATCTGGGCTGAATATCGTCCATGACGCTCCGCATTGCCGAGATCTTTGGGCCAACGATTCAAGGCGAAGGTGCTTTGATCGGAGAGCCGACAGTTTTTGTACGCGCGGGCGGGTGTGATTATCGCTGCAGCTGGTGCGACAGTTTGCACGCTGTTGATAGTGCCTTTCGGCACACCTGGACCCCAATGCAGGCCGCAGACGTCTGGCAACAGGTTCTAGATCTGTCCGGTGATCGACCGCTGACTGTTTCAATTAGCGGGGGCAATCCGGCCATTCAGGATTTTGCGCCTGTTATTGCGTTGGGGCAAACGGCTGGATACCGGTTTGCCTGCGAGACCCAAGGATCAATTGCAAAGCCGTGGTTTGCAGAGTTGAACACACTTGTTCTGTCTCCCAAACCTCCCTCAAGCGGTGAAACCGTTGATTGGGATGCATTTGATGCCTGTCTTGCAGCTGCTGGAGAGGCGCCAGAGGTCGTTTTGAAAATCGTCATCTTTGACGAAACTGATTATGATTGGGCAAAAGAGGTTGCAGACCGTTATGCGCAGCTGCCGCTTTACCTTCAGCCGGGTAACCCCGAGGTTGACCCCGAAATACCGGTCGAAACCCAAGACACGCTTGATAGGCTGCTTTGGCTGGTGGATAAAACAACGGCGGAAGGGTGGTTCACGCCGCGTATTTTGCCACAACTTCATGTGCTCCTTTGGGGCAATAAACGGGGTGTTTAACCCCAGTTTCTTTCCGTGAGGACAAGATGACAGACAGTATCTATAGCGACTTGAAGCAATTGGGCGGCGCAACCGTTATGCCGACCTCTCCTGAAGAGGCGGAGCTGGAGCGGGTGCCAAACCCGCAAGCGGATGTAAATTACAACGTGCGCTTTACCGCGCCCGAGTTTACGTCTTTGTGCCCGATGACAAGCCAGCCCGATTTTGCACATCTTGTGATCGATTATGTTCCGGGCGACTGGCTGATTGAAAGCAAAGCGTTGAAGCTTTATTTGGGCTCTTTCCGCAATCACGGCGCGTTTCACGAAGACTGCACCATTTCGATTGCCCGCCGGTTGGTCGGATTTCTGGAACCACGTTGGTTGCGGATTGGCGGCTATTGGTATCCACGTGGCGGCATCCCAATTGATGTTTTCTGGCAAACGGGCGAGATGCCAAAAGACGTTTGGATCCCTGATCAAGGTGTTCCGCCGTACCGTGGTCGGGGTTGAGACCGGACAGGAAAGCGCATAGCTGCGCTTTCCTTGTTATGCAGATTTTCCAACAGCTCCAAGCTGGTATCGATCAACCAGATGTAACATTTGCACGGGCGTGACTGGTTTTTTGATACAATCCTGAAGATCATGATTTCCCCAGAAATGAATGTCGTGAGTGTGGTCTTCTGTGGTTAACGCGATGACCGGTGGGGCTATTTCTGTATTTTGTGTCCTGCGGAAAGCATTGCGGTCTGCGCTGAGCAAAATATCAAGGCTAAGCAATATCATTCCGTAATGACCGGGACGTGCTTGATAGAGGGCATAGCCCTCCGCAAATTCCGTGGCAATGTCGATATCGATATCCAGAGCATCCGCAATTTTGCGCATCATGAATTGCTCCGATATATCCTCTTCTATCAAGAGTACCGATTTATTTTGTTTCATTTGTGCTCCCACTGCGATTGATTGCGGGAATACCACTGCGATTTGTTTGCCCAACTTTAGCGAATACAAACCCAATGCGTCACATGCAAATTCGTGCAGTGATGCATCAACCTTAGATTGTTTTCACCAGAAATCAATCATCTTATTTCGCACGCATTATAAGCGTTTACTTCTAGATTTTGTCTCTAAGGCTATACCAGAGCATTGCTAGAACCATCAAAGGGCTGCGCAGAGCGGTGCCACCTGGAAAGCGCGGGGACGGTAGGTTAGCCATAATGTCAAAGCGTTCCGCCTGACCGGCGATGGTTTCTGCAGCAATTTGTCCAGCCAAAGTTGCTATCGCGAGTCCATGACCTGAAAAGCCAGACAGGCTGAGCACATTACCCGAAAGTCTGGCAAAATGTGGCATTCGATTCATGGTGATCCCCAAGGTGCCCCCCCACGCATAATCGATACGGGTGCCTTTGAGCTGTGGGAAAGTTTCGAGCATAGGTTTTTGCACCGCAGCGGAAATATCAGTTGGGAATTTATAGCCGTAACTCTCGGTTCCACCAAATAGCAGTCGATGGTCGTCAGAAAATCGGAAATAGTTTACAACGAACTTACTGTCCGCGACAGCATAGTTGTTTCGCAAGATATTTTCCTGTTGTTCGGGCGAAAGAGGTTCGGTCGCGATAATGTAATTGTTGAGTGGCATCACATGGTTGGCGACATCGGGTTGTAAATGCCCCAAATATCCATTGCAGCCAAGGACGATATGAGAGGCGATGATGTCTGCCTCAGCTGTACGGGCAATGGCTGGTGTTTTATATTCAAGCTCTGTGACTTGTGACTGTTCGTAAATTCTGACGCCTGCAGCCTTGGCCATGCGTGCGAGCCCAAAAGCGAAAGCGAGGGGGTGAATATGCCCCGCCCCCGTATCCAGTGTGCCGCTACAATAGGCTGGAGAGTTCACCAAATAGCGTAGTTCTTCCTGATCAAGATAGCGGATAAGATCATAGCCATATGAGTCATTCAGCTTTGCAGCATAATCTCGGCTATGTTTGCAGTATCGATGCTTGTGATCTGCGTGAATGATCCCGGGATGTACTTTTGCCTCTACCAGATCTGACCGGGCCAGATCTCGAACCAGATCAACAGCTTGCCGACCAATATCCCAGAGTGCGCGCGCTGTAAGGGCACCTGCGAGTGTTTCTAGCTCATCCTGATCAAGCCTTTGCCCTTGTCCGATTTGGCCACCATTGCGGCCAGACGCACCAAAGCCCACACGTTGCGCGTCCAGCAGCACCACATCGTAACCGCGCTGAGCAAGATGGAGCGCCGTAGACAGGCCCATGTAGCCACCACCTATCACGCAGACATCACATGTAATCCTGCCTTTCGCGGCTGCAAAGGGGGCTAAATGACGTGTTGTTGCCGCATAATAAGAGTTTGGATAAGCTCCCTGCTGGTCGTTCACAGTCAGCAGATCCATAGTATGCCCCTTCTCCACAAGCTGATATAGGCTTGCCAAATTATGTCGGGGCTCGCCATAGAAATTTGGTTAAACCTCTATGGCGCTAGGATTTAAATGTTAGGCGGTTTGTGAACCGCTTATTTTAAACATGCAATCAGCGTTTTGCCCATTTCCTGTAGAAGTTCGGGATAGAAATTAGAACCCAGTTCAAGATTTGTTCCGAGCGGGTCCAAAATTAACGCTCTTGCCTCCGTTCCTTCCAGCACGGTATCAACCAGACCGCTGTTGTACTGCGGTTCTCTGAAGGCGCAGGCAACATTCAGATCACGGACTGTATCGCGCACCTCTGCAATGCGGGCAGGGCTAGGGTCTGATGCATCCCCCAAAGAGATTGCACCTGCTGCGGTGACACCAAAGCTGACTTCAAAATACTGGTAAGCATCGTGAAAGACGACAAAACTCTTGTCTGCAATATTGCTAAGTTGTGGCGCCAAATCCGCTTTTGTCTGTTGGATTTTTGCGATCCCCTCTTGGGCATTCTTCTGGTATTTTGATGCGTTTTCCGGATCCAGTTCGGATAGTTCTTCTGCGATTACGCTAAGCCACGTGATTGCATTTTCGGGCGAGAGCCAGACATGCGGATCGCCAGCGCTATGGTCATGACCGTGATGATCGTCATGCTTTTTATCATGATCTGCGTGTTCATCCTGATGATGCTCATCATGCGCGTGCTCGTCATGTTCGGGATGCGCATCATGACTTTCATGCTCTTCATTATGTTTCGCGTGCTCATCGTGGTTATGTTCATCATGTGCGTGTTCGCTATGCTCGTCATGACCTTCGTGATCTTTATGATCATCGTCATGCCCATGATCATCGTGCGCATCATGTTCGTCATGGTCATGAGCTTCAAACGTTGCGCCTTCGCGGTATGGAAGTATGGTCGTGCTGGGCTGTGCAAGCAACTCTAAGACATGCGCATTTGTGGCAAGTTGTTCGATCGAAGGCTCTAACCAAGGAGCCAGACCTTCGCCAATCCAGACGACAAGATCCGCTTGTGAAAGCGCACGTGCTTCAGAGGGGCGCAGCGCATAAGAATGGGGAGAAGCACCAGGGCGAATAATCAAATCTGGCTCTCCTAGATCTTTCATCACCTGTGAGACAAGCCCGTGTATTGGTGCGATATCTGTAGCAACGCGCGGCACATCGGCCCAACTGATCGTTGCAATCCAAGTGGCGGCAAAGGCTGTTCCCAAAAGCTGTCTCATGTCAGTCCTTCGTTACTTTATAACATTGCCCGACTTGATATGCGGGAAAGTATAACATATCAAGACAGAAACCTTCCTGCTCTTTTCAGAAAGCCCTCTTATGCGTACCGTCAGCTTTGAGCCGCATGATCACAGTCGTTGCATTGCAACGACGCTTGAAACTGTCGCAGTGCTGTGCATCGACAAGGGGTTGCAGTTTACACCTGTGCGACGCAGAGTTTTGGAAATTTTATTGGAAGAACATCGCGCTTGGGGCGCCTATGAGATCTTAGATCGCCTGCGCGAAGACGGCTTGGGATCACAGCCTCCTGTTGCGTATCGTGCTCTGGATTTTTTGGTCAAGCATTCCTTTGCGCATCGGATAGAACGCCTGAATGCCTTTATCGCCTGCTCTCATCCAGGGACAGATCATGCACCCTTATTCATGATCTGCCGAAAGTGTGAGACCGTTGCTGAAGCTTCAGCAGAACTCCATCGGGGGCAGCTGAATGATACAGCACGTGCTGCCGGTTTTCAAATCGAAGGATCGATCATTGAGGCCGAGGGTGTGTGCCCAAAGTGCCAAGGTCCAGTTTCGCAATGAGCTTAATTTCTTTGACGGATCTTAGCGTCAAGTTTGGCGGATCAACAGTCTTGTCGCGGATCAATCTTGTAATCAACAAAGGTGAAATTGTTACGATTGTCGGACCAAATGGCTCTGGTAAATCGACCTTGTTACGCAATGTGATTGGGGCTTTGCAGCCAACTACGGGGTTTGTGGAACGCGCGCCGGGACTTCGTATCGGCTATGTGCCGCAAAAATTGCATATTGACCCGACATTGCCATTGACGGTTCGCCGTTTCCTAAGCCTCCCAAAACGTGTGAGCAATACACGCGCGCTGCATGCATTGGAAAAGGCTGGCGTCAGTGCGTTAGAGCAGCGACAGATGTCAGCATTATCTGGTGGGCAATTCCAAAGAGTATTATTGGCGCGTGCCTTGTTGAATGATCCGCAGCTGTTGATTTTGGATGAGGCTACACAGGGATTGGATCAACCGGGGTCTGCACGGTTTTATCAACATATCGAAGCTGTTCGCCAAGATCTGGGCTGCGCTGTTTTGATGGTGAGCCATGAATTACATGTGGTGATGGCCGCGTCAGATCGCGTGATTTGTTTGAATGGTCATATCTGCTGCGAAGGCGCGCCCGAGCACGTGGCAACCGCGCCTGAATACCGGGCTTTGTTTGGAACCGGAACACAAGGCGCGCTGGCGCTCTATCGCCACGAACACAATCACAGCCATGACGATTCGGTCAGTGATCATAATTGCGCGCCAGATGAGACTGCCACATGAGTTTTCTGGACGATTTTTTAGTACGTGCCGCGCTTGCCGGTCTTGGTTTGGCGTTGGCAGCGGCACCATTGGGATGTTTTGTTGTCTGGCGTCGGATGTCTTATTTTGGTGACGCAACTGCGCATGCCTCGATCTTGGGTGTGGCGCTTGCGTTGGGGTTTGACGTATCGGTGTTTGCGGGCGTCTTAACCACTGCTTTGATCATGGCAACAACCGTATCCACCCTTGCAGGACGCGGTTATGCGATGGACACGTTATTGGGTGTTCTAGCGCATTCCGCCCTTGCGTTGGGGTTGGTCGCTGTTTCCTTTCTGGATGGAATACGTATCGACCTGATGTCATATTTATTTGGCGATATTCTTGCGGTAAGCCGGATAGATCTATTGCTGATCTGGGGCGGCGGCTTATCGGTGCTAGGACTATTGTGCTGGCGTTGGTCGGCTTTGTTGACAACAACGCTTAATCCAGACCTTGCCTATGCCGCCGGGTTAAATCCGAAGCGAGAGCAGCTTGTGCTGACATTGACACTGGCAGTTGTTGTAGCTGTTGCGATCAAGGTCGTTGGTGTATTGTTGATCGCTGCGATGTTGATTGTTCCAGCAGCGACAGCGCGCAATTTCGCAAATACACCGGAGCGTATGGCAATTGCTGCTGCGTTAACGGGATCTTTTGCGGTTTTATCTGGTCTGCATGTTTCGTTTGTGACGGACAGCCCTACAGGCCCAACAATTGTTAGCATTGCGGCCTGTCTGTTTGTTGTAGCAAGTGCTGTCGGTGCCGGTCTGAGAAAGACTCGGTGACTAGGTACCTGTCTGGCGGGTAATCGTATCAGTATGAGGGGCCCATTTTGCACAAGCTCCCAAAAGATCAGCTTTCTTAATAGGTTTTGTAAGAAAATCATCCATCCCAGCGGCGAGACATTTATCCCTATGGGCATCTAACGCATTTGCGGTGAGCGCGATAATTGGAATCGCTTTCAGCTGTTGTGATGTTTCATATTTTCGGATCACTTCTGTTGCTTCCAACCCATCAATATCCGGCATCATCATATCCATCAGGATCAGGTCTGGTTTGTCTTTATGATAACGTGCGATTGCATCTGCGCCATTGCCTGCAACAGTTAGCGTGATGGGGGTATCTTTGAGCATACGAGATACCACCAATTGATTGGTTCGGTTGTCTTCGGCCAAAAGTACCTTCAGCGGATTATCTAAACTGTGCGAGGCTTGCGTTTGTTCTGGCGCCATGTCCTGTGCATCAGGGGCCGAAAGCAGCGTAGTTATGACACGCTGCAGCTGGCTGGAGCGCACCGGTTTAAGCGCAAGTTTGCAAACCCCAATCTCCTGAATATCACTTGCGGTCAAAGGGTTTTCGACAGAAGAGAGAATAATAATAGGTAGATCAGCGCAGCCTTTTGTCTGCCGTATTTGGCTCGCCAGCTCACCGCCATGCATGACGGGCATCTGGAAATCTTGTATCACCAGATCGAAAGGATGCTGCGAAGCGGTTTCGCTGCGTAGAATTTCGAGTGCTTCGATGCCTGAGGTCGCGATTTCACAGTCCATACCCCAGGATTGTAGGCGCTCATTAAGAATGACCCGATTCACCTTGAGATCATCGACAATCAAAACCCTCCGGCCTGTGAATTCAATTGTTGGCTGAGCCGAGGGAGCCATTTCGGAACTTGTACGAAGCGGCAATTGAATGGAAAATTCGCTACCTTGTCCTAAAGTGGACATTACAGAGATGTGCCCGTTCATAAGCTTCAGCAAACGTTCAGAGATTGCGAGCCCTAATCCTGTTCCCTCAAAACTGCGTGAAGCTGCACCATCGACTTGCTCGAATGCACTGAAAATCTTATCAATTTTTTCTTGCGGAATGCCGATGCCAGTGTCACGCACTTTTAAGTTCAGGGTGTACCGCTCACTCTTTTGTTCGCCTGTTACGTCAATGGAGACATAGCCGCGAGGCGTGAATTTTACCGCGTTTCCTGCGATGTTGGTGATGATTTGCCGAATACGGCCGACATCGCCTTCAAAGCATTCAGGTAGATTCGGATCGTATCGCAGAACGATTTCGACCTGTTTCTCAGCAGCTTGTGGCGACAAAAGCGTCACTACGTCCTCAAGCGTTGTCAGAAGATTGAAGGGCGCTTTTTCAAATTCCATCTTGCCTGCTTCGATCTTGGAGAAGTTCAAGATGTCGTTGATAATTGTTAATAGCGCGGATCCAGACGTTGAAATTGTCTCTGCAAACATGCGTTGGTCAGCATCAAGATCAGTTTCTAAGATCAATTCGGCCATGCCAATGACACCATTCATAGGCGTCCTGATCTCGTGTGACATATTGGCCAAAAATTCAGACTTTGCTTGATTGGCAATATCGGCGGTTTCACGTGCTGTTTCGAGCGCATATTCCCGTTCGTCTCGTTCATCAAACGTGTCTTCAAGAACGCCCACGGAATAGTTAAGTGCCCAAAATTCACGTGAAGAATACCACGGCAACGGCTTGTGGTGTCGTTTCAAGCCCGAGATGGCATCAGACATGCGCTGATGCACCATTTTGAGGGGACGCAAAGCCAATAGATGAACAAGTATCCAAATGACCATCGAAAGGATGCTGACGGCCATCGCGGTCCAAAGTAGGGTTTGGTTCACCTGCGCGCGTACCATGCTTTCCGCTTCGCGGGTTGACCATTTGACCGTCATTTCCCCAAAAGACAGGCCATCAACAATGATTGGACTTTCATAGACCACAAAAGGCTCAGAAGCCTTATGCTCAGCGTTGACTTCGGCGATGGGCGTGCTGTCAGAAGATCGGATTTCGATCGAGATGAGCTTGGGGTTGCGCGACAGGGCTTCAGCTAGCCCTGTCTGTAAGACAGGCGTATCTTCGATGATAATGGATTCCATCATCAAACCACTGAGCAGTGAAATCGTCAGATCGGCCTGCTCTGCAAGGTGATTCTTTAGATTCTCTGCTTCAGTTTTTTGCGCAATTCTCCCCACGGCAAAAGCCACAAGAACGGCAGCAATCGACATGGAAATGACAATTTGAGCTAGGATACTTGTGCGTTTCATTACTCTGGCCTCTCGGGCTAGAAGGACTGACTGTCTTCCATTGCATCACGTACCAATTGGTAGTCAGCGTCATCGCCTTCAAGAAAGCCATGTTTGGCTATTTGTTTGACTGCAGAAGCGTTGGCTTCTTCCAGCATGATGTGTCGCATCGCTTCTACAACGTGCGGTGCGAGTGTTGATGACGCGAGCCATGGTTTTGTTACATTATCAAAGGTTGTCAGCTCACGGATTGGGACACCTGATTTGACCAATTTTTTAAAGGTGCTCTCTTTAAGAGCGCCCGCTGTAAAGCGCTCACTGCCGACAGCAGTGCCCACGCGATCATGTCGTCCAAGGAATTCGTACGTTTGAAGGTCGGCGCCTGAAATACCAGCAGAAAGCAACAGCGCCTGTGACAGGTAGCGCCCAATGGTAGAGAGTTCGTCTCCAAAGGCAAAGGAGTGCCCGGCAAGTTCACTCAGGTCGTTGATCTCGCTTTCCTCATGGACAGCGATGACACCTTTGAAGCGCTTTTGTCCCTTCTGGGATTCCATTGCGATAATTTCAACATCAGGGTTCTTCTTGGTTGCTAAAACGTAAGATGCGGGACCGAACCGTGAAAAGTCGACCTCGCCATTGGCCAGCTGGTCGATGCTGTGTTCATATTCCTTCGCAATCACCATCTTGATCGAGACTGCTTCACCGAGTGCTTTGGACAGCTCTATTTCCAGAAAGGAAAGAAAAGGGCGATATTTGCGCACCGTCTCGGTGGGTTTATCGGCCGCATAAGTGCCAAAGGTGAGTGAGATATCTGCTTGCGATGGCAGGGCGAGGTAAGCCCAGCACCCAATGATGGCTAACAGACGGGGAAAACCGAATTTCGGTAGCTTGTACGTTATCAAACGTTCCATAGCAGCTTTGAACCTCACGTGAAATCAGGGCGTTTCGAAAGATGTTCATGAGAGATTAGTGCGTATTCGTTTAGAAACTCACACCGTTTTCGCAAAAGATGTAGCGTATTTTTACAATTAACGTTAACCAATTTGTAACAATTTAATTTCAATTTTGTAAAATTATGAAATTGTTAACTGTTGGACAAAAAGTATTGGAGCACCTTGTGAAAACAATTTTGACCCTTCGTGGAACGTTTTTCTATGGTGTACTGTTCTTTGTTATCCTGCAGGCAAAAGCAGCTTACGCTATTCCATCACCAGAACTAATTATAGGATCAGTTTCTTCTTTGTCACAAGTTGTTGCCGCTGGTGTCGCAATGGTTGCCGCACTTGGTGCGACTGTGGCTGCGAAGCTGGGTCTAAACAAACGTGGGCCGCGTTTGGGTAAATTTCCGACCAAGCTAGTGACTGTTTTAGTTTGCGGATTGATAGCTTTGGTTGGCGCCAATTATTGGCAGTATACTTCTAGCAAGAATAAAGAACTTGCGCGGCTGCAGGCGACCTTGTTGCGACCTGCCCAATTTGATGGGAGTACCATTAAAGATGCGGATTTAAAGGAAACCAGTTTTTCTGCGCAAAGTGGTCACCCTCAGGGTATTTCAACTGCTGATGCCTTTGTAAGGTTGGAAGCAGGCGAGACCCAGTTCTTTGATATTCGTGAAACTGGTGAACATGAGATGGGAACTCTTCCCGGAGCAACTCATATTCGGTTTCCTGACTTTCTTGAAACTATCCCGGTGCAACCAGGCGGTGAAGTTATCTTGTTTTGCCATAATGGCAACCGGAGCTCAGAAACCTGTGCAGAGCTTGCCAAGCTTGGTATCGATTGCCGGTTTATCGTCGGAGGTATCGAAAAGTGGATTACCGAAGGGTATAATTTTAGTGATGAAGAGGTCGAGACCATCGCTGACCTGCGCGCGATCCCAGAGTATCCGAATAGCGCCACTCTGCTTAGCACTGAAACCTTTTCCGATATGCTCGCGACGACAGATCTGCAGATTGTTGACACGCGTTACCCTGGTGATTTCGCAAGTGGGCATTTGCCGGGGGCGATCAATATCCCAATCCGTGCGATGACAACAAATGACCTGCAAGCGCGGATAAGGGAGTTGGAGAACAAGCCGACCATAGCGGCTTGTTATGATCGGCGCAGTTGCTTTATGTCGCAGGTTCTAGGTTTGGAGCTCAGCCGGGCGGGTATTGATTTTCAAGGTCGATACACGTTGCCCTGGGAGTACTTTGTACCTCCGACACCTAAGCCCCATGTGCAGGAATGGCTGACAGCACAAAATAGTGGGCTGTGGGATAAGGCGATTGCAGCAGTAGCTGTGGCACTGAAATGGAGCCACCAACAGACGCATCTATTTTTAGGTCTGCTTGCCCTTTCTGTTCTCACACGGCTTTTGGTTCTGCCTATTGCGCTCAAATCTGAACGGGATCAATTGCGCACTCAAGCTCTGCAACCTGAAATAAAAGCATTAAAAGAGCGTTTGGCAGAGGATCCAGTGCGTAAAGCACGCGCGTTGCAGAGCCTTTATAAAAAACAGGGTATGACTCCGATGCGTAACCTGTTGGCGCTGCTTTTCCTGCCCGTGATGATGCTGGGGGTTTCCGCTGCTGGGCTGGCAAGCAAAGACCTAAATACGTCCTTTCTTTGGTCTGCCGATATTGGTGCGGCTGATCCGTATTTTGTAGTGCCTGTTGTTTTTACCGCTTTGGCGATGGTTTATCTGTTGTGGGCCGTTGCAAAGACACCCCGGCAAAAAGTGTTGTGGAGCATATTGGGTGCGCCAGCTTTGTTTGCTATGGTCGCGACCCTCAGTTTTGCTGCGAATGTCTATCTTTGTTTTAGCCTGAGCCTTCTTTTGGTCCAACGTGCCTATGTCGTTGGTGCATTTTCAAATGGCGTGAAACGCCTGCGTATGCACCTAGGCCGCCTGTTTATAGCCCGCGCACCAAAGGGTGTTGTTGTGTTGGGAGAGACTGAGCGACTTTTAACAGCCGGAAACAAAGCGATGCGCCTGTCCGTGCTTCAGAACGCAGGATTGCCTGTGCCAGGAGGTGTGGTCTTAACGAGTGACGCATTAGAGCGGTTTGGGCGGATGAACGAGGTCGAGCAACAGGAGATGGCCGATAAGGTCTGGATGCTTGCTGGTGAAAAGCTTTGCGCTGTTCGAAGCTCTGCCAGCAATGAGGATGGTGCAGGCCAAAGTTTTGCGGGCGTATTTGACAGTGTGCTGAATGTGACAGAGCAAACGATGCTAACAGCCTTGCGTGACGTGCTTGGCAGCTTTCAATCGGCGCGCAGTGATAGCTATGATACGACAGCTGAGGGGGCTGGGCAGGCCAATATTCTTGTACAGGAAATGGTTGATGCCGAAATGGCCGGGGTTTTGTTTACCCAAGATCCCATGGCTCCAGGTATGGTGTTGTTGGAGTGGGTCAAAGGCACGGGCGATGATCTTGTTTCGGGACGTGTCACGCCGCAGATTGAACGGTTTGGACGCTATACGGGCGCGGCAGTCGGTGACACTGCACCGGGAGGGCCTGATTTTAAAGAGCTTTTGATGTTGGCTCGGGAAATTGAAGCAGTGTTTGATACGCCGCAGGACGTTGAGTGGGCCTATGCAAAAGGGCAGTTCCGTATCCTGCAGACCCGTGACATCACCACGCTTGATCTTGGTACCGATGAGCAGAAAGTTCGCAGTTCTGAGTGGAGCAAGCTTCTGGAACGTTTTGCGCAGGCCGCGCCAGATGAAGTTATCCTGGAACAGGATGAAATGTCTGAGGTTTTGCCGCGTCCGACGCCACTTTCGTTTAGTATGATCAACCGGGTCTGGGCTCCGGGGGGGAGCCTCGATCTTGCGAGCCGCGCTTTAGCGCTTCCTTATCGTCTGGATGAGGAGCCAGGCAGCCATTTGGTCAACCTGTTTGGAAAGACCTACGTGGATCGTGCCTTGAAAGAGGAAATGGCACTGCGTTTGAGCGGTTCAAAATCGAAGCAATTGCGCAAACAAGCCAGGGACATCCAAGCGTCTTTCCCAAATCAAGTTCTGCCAGAATTCCATGCTAAACTGGCTTACTGGAGAGCGCTTGATTACGCAGCCTTGCCACGAGCTGCTTTGTTGGAGACGCTAGATACGCTGGTCGATGAGTTTGTCGGTGGTATTTATGTCGAAGCGGAAAAGATCAATATCCTGGCGGGCTTCACGATGGGCGAAGCTCTGGCACGGGCAGCTGGTGATCTGGCGCTCAAAACCAAATTAACGCAGGGGGAATTGCCCCATGCGCCTTCGACCTTGATCGCTGAGTGCAAGGGAAATCTGAACGAAGCGCTCGCACATATGGGGCACCGCGCGATGTTTGATTATGAATTGAGCAGCCCGCGCTACCATGAAGCGCCGTCTTTGTTAAAATCACTAATGGAGCCGACTGTAGAGATTTTGAAACCTCTTGAAACAGACGGGATTCCTCTGCCTGAAGAGTTAAAAGAGTGCATTGATCTTGCAGTCAGCTATCAGGATCTCAAAGAGCGCGCAAAACACGAAGCACTTAGGCTTTATGCGGAAATACGGCGTGCTTTGCTTGCACTGGGAGCGCAAACTGGGTTGGATACCGCAATTTTCTATCTGACGATTGAGGATGTGCTGAAGGGGGATTGGGCACAAACGGATGCTCTTTTGCAGCGAGCAAAAGAAAATGAAGATTTAGAAGCACTTCGTAAACCGCTCGCACCTTCGCAAGTCTCTCTGACGCTTCACGATATCGAGCTTTTGTCACTGGGTGAACAGATTACAGCTGAAGGGGGGACACTGGCGGGGACATGTGTTGCAGGGCAAGGGCCTGTTAGCGGTCGTGTATTTTGGGTTGATCCTATTTTGGCAGAAGAGAACGGCCCGATCGAAGTGTTGTTTGATGGGTTTGAGCCGGGAGATATCTTAGTGTGTCAGATGCTTCACCCGGCATGGCTGCCTCAGATGCTGCAAGCCGGTGCAGTGCTCAGTGAAATTGGTGGATGGCTCAGCCATATGTCAATTGTTGCGCGAGAGAAGAACAAGCTGATGCTGGTCTCTTGTTCGGGCCTACAAGGGCTGACCTCTGGTCAGCAGGTGACCATCAATGACGATGGCAGTATTGATGTGGCGGAGATCGACACAGGCTTTCTGGCAGTCGGGGAGTAGGCGCGAGGCGATCATAGCACAGAAGAGTGTTTTAAATATTTCGGGGAGCAACTTTGGATCACCCGAATAATTTGATGTACCGCGAGGCGTCAACCGGTCGAAGACTGTTGTGTCTCCAGGCTGTGGAATAACGCGGCAAATGCTACCTTTGCCGTTCCAGCATGAGATTGTAAAAAGGCCAGACAGATATGACCCGTCTGGCCTTTTTATCATAGTTGGAAATGGCGTTAAGCTGCGGCGCTAGACGTTCTGGCTGAATTGGGGCTGGTTTCAGCGCCCACACTGAAATGTGAGACCAGTTGTGCCAGTTCACTCGCATCGCCGTTCAACATGTGGCTTGCAGCGGTTGCTTCTTCCACCATCGCCGCGTTTTGTTGGGTGACACTGTCAAGCTGCATCATGCCAGTGTTGATTTCACTCAACCCAGTTGATTGGGTGCTGGTGGCTTCTGCGATACCGCTGATTAGCTCAGAAATGTGGGCGACGCGATTTACAATGCTTTGCAATGCATCCCCTGCTTTGCCGACAAGATCTACACCACGGTCAACCTGACTAGAGCTGTCCTCAATCAGTGTTTTGATTTCCATAGCAGCCTGAGAAGAGCGTTGGGCTAGAGCTCGAACTTCAGAGGCAACAACCGCAAAGCCACGACCTGCTTCTCCAGCGCGCGCAGCTTCGACACCGGCGTTCAAGGCAAGCAAATTCGTCTGGAAGGCGATATCGTCAATAACACTGATAATCTGTGCAATGTGATTCGAAGATGTTTCGATTTCGGCCATTGCAGATACGGCATCTTGAACGACCACACCGCTTTGCTGGGCTTCGCTTCGTGCTTCGCCAACGATGTTTTCTACGCTGCGGGCGCCATCAGCGGCATTGCGAACGCTTGTCGTCAATTCGTCAAGAGCTGCAGCGGTTTCTTCCAGCGTTGCCGCTTGGCTTTCTGTCCGGCGGGAGAGATCGTCAGACGCTTGACTAATTTCAGTCGAACCACGACGGATGCTATGAGAGGTTCCGACCACTTTGTTCACAAGATCACTGAGATTGTCTACAGCGTCGTTGAAGTGCTGACGCAATTGATCGTAGCCTTTGCCGAATTTTTCTTTGATTTTGTGATCCAGATCGCCACTTGCCAAGGCTTGCATCGCGACACCTAGACGGTCCACAACCTGCTTTTGAATTTCTTGAGCACGGGCTTGCTCTTGCGCAAGTTTCTGGCGTTCTTCCAGTGAATTGCGGAAGGTTACAAGAGTGCGACCCAGTGCACCAATTTCATCGCGCCGATTGGCTTCATCGATTTCAAACCCCATGTCGTTTTTTGCGAGGCGTTCAAATTTGTCGATGATTCCAAGCAGTGGGCCCGTCACTGAGCGCGCAATACCAAAGAGTACTGCCGCGAACAAAGCAAAAGAAATGGCACCGATCGCACCGGCCAGCTTGTTTGCTTCCGCGATAACGCCATCAATTCGGCTGAGATCAAATGTTAAAATGAGCTGACCAATCTCGCTACCATCTTGGATCAACAGCGCTTTCTTGAAGAATATTGGACCCACCTCGGCTTGCTGTGCCTCGGTATCTGCCAATAGGCTGGTTATCGCTTCATCCCATGCAGGGTTCCATTCTCCTTCAAAGGTACTCTCTGCAAATACACTGTTATCAGAATATAGTTTCGCAAAAACAAAACCATCAAACTGTGCAAGAGAAGACAGTGACGTTTCGGCCAAATGGCTGTCAAAGTTCCAACTTGCTTCAATAAGAGGTGGCAGAATAAACGTCTCTGTGAGACCAATTTTTTCATTAAAGCTGGCCCGCAAACTGTCTGCGTAACGAGTCGCCCAAAAATAGGTGATCGAAATGACAAAGAGCGTAAGGCAAACCAATCCGGGTAAGATCAGTTTTTTACTGATCGGTAGATTTTTGAGCATTTTACGATTCCCATCTAGCTTGCGAAAAACAATAACTGTCTGACCTTTTTTCTTTGTTAACACCGGATCGTGGTCTAGAGCGCGAGAGCCGTAGGATAGGTTTAATTTTCAGTAAGTCTGAACCGATGACTGTGCAGATTCTTCCATTGCCAGAAAATCAGAAGCCTGTTAAACGCGCTCTATCCTGTAAGCCTCGGATTCGTTCCGGGGCTGTTGTTTTACGGGATGTTCGAACTTTGGGACCTTCGGGGCCCTTTACATTGGTCACCTGAACCGGTTGCAGGCGCAGCAAGGCAGGGGGCTTTCACATAGCGGTGCCTCGTTTCTTCCTTGGGGTATCGCACGCTAAACGGAAGACAGAAAGCATGGCACTTAAGTCGTATAAACCGACTACGCCGGGCCAGCGTGGGCTGGTTCTGATCGACCGTTCGGAGCTTTGGAAAGGGCGTCCGGTCAAGTCTCTCACTGAGGGTTTGACTAAATCGGGCGGCCGGAACAACACCGGACGGATCACTTCACGCCGCCGCGGCGGTGGCGCAAAGCGTCTCTACCGGATCGTTGACTTCAAACGGAACAAGTTTGATGTTGCCGCAACTGTTGAGCGCATCGAATATGACCCTAACCGTACTGCCTTTATCGCACTGGTAAAGTACGAAGACGGTGAACAAGCTTACATTCTGGCGCCTCAGCGTCTGGCCGTAGGTGATCAGGTCATTGCCTCCAATAAGGCAGACATCAAGCCGGGCAACGCAATGCCGTTTTCAGGCATGCCAATCGGTACAATTGTCCACAACATCGAAATGAAGCCCGGCAAAGGCGGTCAGATTGCCCGCGCAGCTGGTACATACGCTCAGTTCGTTGGTCGTGATGGTGGATACGCTCAGATTCGCTTGTCTTCAGGTGAGCTGCGTCTGGTGCGTCAGGAATGCATGGCAACAGTTGGCGCCGTGTCAAACCCTGACAATTCAAACCAGAACCTGGGTAAAGCCGGTCGTATGCGCCACAAGGGTAAACGCCCTGCAGTGCGTGGTGTTGCGATGAACCCGATCGATCACCCTCATGGTGGTGGTGAAGGTCGTACCTCTGGTGGTCGTACACCTGTGACCCCATGGGGTAAGGACACCAAAGGTAAGCGTACCCGTAACAAAAACAAAGCGTCGCAAAAGCTTATCGTTCGCTCGCGCCACGCCAAGAAGAAGGGGCGTTAATCTATGTCTCGCTCTGTTTGGAAGGGTCCTTTCGTTGACGCTTACGTGCTTAAAAAAGCCGAAGCTGCACGTGAATCGGGCCGCAACGAAGTTATCAAAATCTGGTCACGTCGTTCCACCATTCTGCCCCAATTTGTGGGTCTGACATTTGGTGTGTACAACGGTCAGAAGCACATTCCCGTCAACGTCACTGAAGACATGATCGGTCAGAAGTTTGGTGAATATTCGCCAACTCGTACCTATTATGGTCACGCGGCTGACAAAAAAGCGAAACGGAAGTAAGTCATGGGCAAGGCAAAAAACCCCCGCCGCGTGGCAGATAACGAAGCAATGGCAAAACTGCGCATGCTTCGGACTTCCCCGCAAAAGCTGAACCTGGTTGCAGGCATGATCCGCGGTAAGAAAGTTGGCAAGGCTCTGACCGACCTGACATTCTCCAATAAGCGGGTTGCGCAGGACGTGAAGAAATGCCTTCAGTCTGCAATTGCGAATGCTGAAAACAACCATAATCTGGACGTCGATGAGCTGGTCGTTGCCGAAGCATATGTCGGTAAAAACCTGGTCATGAAGCGCGGTCGTCCTCGTGCACGTGGTCGTTACGGCAAAATCCTGAAGCCGTTCTCGGAGATCACCATCAAGGTGCGTCAAGTTGAGGAGCAAGCCTAATGGGACATAAAGTCAATCCGATCGGCATGCGCCTGCAGGTCAACCGCACCTGGGACAGCCGCTGGTACGCCGACACTAAGGATTACGGTGATCTTCTTCTGGAAGACATCAAGATCCGTGACTTCATCAAAGAAGAGTGCAAGCAGGCCGGTGTGGCGCGTGTTATCATTGAACGCCCCCACAAAAAATGCCGTGTGACCATTCATACAGCACGTCCTGGTGTCATCATCGGTAAAAAAGGTGCAGACATTGAAGTTCTGCGCAAAAAAATTGCCGCAATGACCGAGTCTGAGCTGCACCTGAACATTGTTGAGGTTCGCAAGCCTGAACTGGACGCACAGCTGGTTGGCGAGAGCATCGCCCAGCAGCTGGAACGTCGTGTATCCTTCCGTCGCGCAATGAAGCGTGCGGTTCAGAACGCAATGCGTATGGGCGCCCAGGGTATCCGGGTGAACGTTGCTGGTCGTCTGGGCGGCGCTGAAATCGCGCGTACAGAATGGTACCGTGAAGGTCGTGTGCCTTTGCACACCCTGCGCGCAGACATCGATTACGCACATTCTGAAGCGATGACACCTTATGGTATCATCGGGATCAAGACCTGGATCTTCAAAGGTGAGATCATGGAGCACGATCCTCAGGCGCGTGATCGCAAATCGCAAGAAGTCCAAGACGGACCGGCACCTCGTGGTGCAGGTGGTAACCGTCGCGGCGACCGGTAAGGAGATCGCGATATGCTTCAGCCAAAGCGTACTAAATTCCGCAAGATGCACAAAGGCCGGATCAAAGGTCTGGCTAAAGGCGGCTCCGATCTGAACTTCGGCACCTACGGTCTGAAGGCTCTTGAGCCTGAGCGTGTAACCGCGCGTCAGATCGAAGCTGCACGTCGTGCCATGACACGTCACATGAAACGTCAAGGTCGTGTTTGGATCCGTATCTTCCCTGATACCCCCGTAACCTCTAAACCTGTCGAAGTTCGTATGGGTAAAGGTAAAGGTTCCGTGGACTTCTGGGCGTGCAAGGTTAAGCCTGGCCGTGTGATGTTCGAAATCGACGGCGTTGCAGAAGATATCGCACGTGAGGCTCTGCGCCTTGCAGCGATGAAACTGCCGGTAAAAACCCGCGTTGTTGTTCGCGAAGACTGGTAAGTCTTACCGTCTTTGAAAAAATTTAGACCCCCGTCACGCAGGTGGCGGGGGTTTTGTGTTCTACCTTTTGAAAATTGAAAGGTATTCTTGTCGTTAGGTGTCTTTGTCAATGAGTTGGTCATAGAGGTGCCACGTGGCATGACCCAGCAATGGGAGCGCGATGAATAGCCCAAGGAAACCAGGAATCATTGCGACAAAAGTAATGGATGCGATGAATGCCGCCCAGCTGAACATTAACAATGGGAAGCGCTGAACGTAGGTAAAACTTGTGATCATTGCGGTGATGAAATCCACTTCACGGTCCAATAGAAGGGGTAGTGCCAGTACTGTCAGCATATAGAGTAGCGCTGCAAAACACGCACCGACCGCTGTGCCAAAACTTAGCATCATCAATCCGTTTGAGGTAAAGAACACATCAAGTGAGCTGGAAACATGTGTCATGGTGCTAAGCCCGAGGAATAGGGCAAAGATCATATGAGCAAGAAAGAACCAAAAGAGGAAGATCATCACAATGATCGCGCAGAGCGACGGCAGTTGGCGTTTGGACTGTTGTAAAATCACGCTGAGCGTTGCGCGCCAGTTCATTGTCATGCCCCGAGAGAAACGCCGACTGACATCATAAAAGCCGATGGCGGCAAATGGGGAGAACAGCGGGAATCCAACGGCCGCCAGTACAAGCCAATAAGTTTGGCCGCTGGCATGTGTCACCCATGCCATGAACCAGCCCAAAAGAACGTAGATTGAAGCAATCCCCACCGCAAATATGGGAGCACGTTTCATATCGGCTGCAGAGCGCTGCAGGGCCGTGCGCAAGATTAAGGGTGTTACAGGAACAAATTCTGGTGTTCCCGGTTTTGGTGTGAGGTGCATGCTGTTCCTTTCCTCCCAAGGTCTCAGCGCGCGTTTCCAGATTTTAGCTTATCGTGAAGGATTTAAGCTGTCGATAGATGACAGCGCCTCGCCAAGTGAGCGACGCTTCGCTAAAGGTATGGCATGGCTCAGATTGATTCTCTCTTCGTTACTCGTCTTTATCGTGCAGCTCTGTCCGAACATGGCCCAACTGTTGACCCAGAGGAGTTGCAAAACTCTTGTATTGTCATTGCCGAGGATGATGATGCAGGCCAAGAGTGGTGTGAAAAGAATGGCTATCCGGGCTATACCTCTTATGCATCGCTCACGGATCTGCCTTGGCGTTTTCCAATCTTTACCGATCTTGTGAAATCGCTAGATGCACATGTTTCCGCCTTTGCGAAAGATCTTGAGCTTGATCTGGATGGGCGTAAGCTGGTTTTGGAAGATCTTTGGATCAATATTCTGCCCGAAGGTGGAACACACGCAAGCCATATCCATCCCCATTCGGTTATTTCCGGCACCACTTACGTGCAGATGCCGGAAGGCGCGAGTGCGCTAAAGTTAGAAGACCCCCGCCATGCGATGATGATGGCACATCCTCCGCGCCTAAAGACCTGCAGGGATGAGCTGAAAACCTTTGTGTATCAATCTCCTAAGGTGGGTGATGTTCTCTTGTGGGAGAGCTTTATACGCCATGAGGTGCCATTGAATATGGCTGAAGAAGAACGAATTTCAGTAAGCTTTAATTATCGCTGGGACTGATCTGGTAGCAGTTTAGGAGCTATTATGCACTGGAGTAAGCCCTCGACTTCCACTCGGACCTGTTTCAGCGCAAAGAGCAGAACGCCCGGTTCCGAAAAGGTATTCTTGTTTCCTTGATGGCCTCACAGGGCGCAAAAAGAAAACTGAGGAGCAAAACCGTATCGAGCGTGACGAGTTTCGTATCAACAGATCAAGCAGCAGTAAGGTCAGCAAGAACGAGCGTCTGCGCAGCAAAAGCCATAGTCGATATGATGTTGTAGGTTCTCAGGGATTTCGTCGTATAAGCATTTCTTCGAGGCATTGCTTCGTTGGTTCTCTCATACTGCTGACATGGTAGATTTCGATGCCGTGCTGGTCAGGGCCAAAATGGTGTTCGTATTCGTCCACAGCGATGATCCAGGTATTTTCTGTCACTCCTCTGATGTCTCAGCACAGGCTAAATAATCGCGAAAGTTGGACTTGATTCACTTCCATTCTGGTTTTCTGCGAGCAATGCTCGCCATAAAGGAGACTGGAAATGTCACCCAGATAGAGTAAAGACTTCAAACGCGAGGCGGTTCGGATCGCAACATACAGCAGCCTAGCACGATGCCAATTGGCCTCAGATCTTGGTGTCGGATTTCCTCCCTTGCGCAAGTGATGCAGGACAATTCGCCTGACCCAGCAGCAGCCGAGGACATTGAACTGCGCCGCTAGAATGAGCGCTTGCGCAGGGAAAACCGTATCTGCGGGCGGAGAGGGAAGTGTTAAAAATGCTGCGATCGACTTCGCGAGCCAGTAAATGCACGAACGCTATTGGTCTGAGAGAATGTCTGAACCAATGATATTTTAATTCATTGCGGAGTATCGGGCCCATTTTCACGTGCTCATCGGTGCCGCCTGCTGCAGGTTTCAGATCGTGAGCTATAGGCTTGGCGCTGCCGACCGCCATCACATTGTCAGCATCGCGACATGATCTTTCTGGCACATATCCTCGAACAGCATCGGTTCAGCTTGGGCCACTACGGTTGTCTACGGATGGCGTAGGAATTGAAGGAACTGGGTCTTAACCTAGGTCAGCGCGGCATCATCCGGACCATGCTTGAAAACGGCATCTAAGTTCTACGCAGCCGTAATTTCAAACGCACCGCCTCCAGCGACCACTGCTTCAACACCGCCCCGAACCGTCTGAACCAAGATTTCACGGCAACGGTGCCCAGCCCAAATGGGCCGGTGACATAATCTACATCCAGACCTGTGAAGGTTGCTCGGAACTCTCTGTAATCATTGATCTATATCCGATTCGCGTGATCGGTTGGGCGCTCAGTAATCGCATGAAGCAGGATCTTGCATTGCGTGCTTTGGATATAGTCACCGTCCTGCGCGGCTGCATTCACCAAACCGATCGCAGAGCCCAATACTGTGCACACGCGTACCGGAAGCGTCTTCGCTACAACAAACTGCTGCCTTCGATGGGCGGCAAGGGAAACTGCGATGACAATTCTACTGTCGAGAGTTTCTCTAAGTCGTTCAAGACAGAATTGACCTAGCAATCAGGTCGCGACGTCGAAGTCACGGTGTTCGTATACATCAATGATTTCTGAAATCTATGCGGGCAATAGTCAGCGCCGGATGGAAAATCTCACGTGGCCTTTGAAAAGATCGCCGCCTCACATGAATAACACACCGGAATGGAAACCGTTCAAACCCAATGATCTCGATAACAAACACCAGCTTGAAACAGACATGAGGGCCCGTGTGAATCCCTTGTGTTAATATGACCCAGTTTTTGGGGTGAACCGGCCAAGGAAATCAGAATTGCTACCTTATTACTTCATTTAAGCGATCACTCGGGTCCCTAGTGATTTCAGGAGTTTCGATGGATAATTGGGGCGAACCTGTTCCATGATGCACGCTACTGAAGGTAACTCAAGTCCCGGTTTTGGACGGTTTTCAAATAACTCCGGGAACAGGGATAAAATCTCACATCGCTGTTGCTTCGAAAAACCTGCCAATGCCTGTGTGCCCGGATAGAGGGTTTCTGTGGCGACGCCATCTGCAAAAATAATTTCATGTTGTTGCGTAAGCAAATGAATATAGATCACTTCGCGTTTGCCATGTGCAATGCGTGCTTGCCCCCCCAATACATGCGGCAGGTCTTTGGCTCGTATCAGGAAATCATCACTGATGGAGTTGATGAGAAACCGGTGCTGGGGAGACACCTGCATGGGCTGATCGTTTCCCAAAGCTCCAGTCGCAATATGAATTGGGCGAAAATTCATATTGTTGGTAAGTATTTGATTATCTAGATGCCGGCTCCCAATCCAGAGTATTTCCTGAAATCCGTTGTCAGAGGTCTGAACGTAGTCCCCGAGCTTTATCTGTTCAACAGGTATAGCACCCCGGTGCGTCTTGATTAGAGTGCCGGGTGTAAAACAGGGAACAACGTTTTCGATATTTGCGAAATTCAGTACGCCTTCTAAGACATCATCTGAATCATAATATTCAACGACCCCAGAAGTTGGATCTCCCGCATCATATGTGACGGAAATACTGCCACCTGGACTTGTAGATCCAGTAAGATCGAGCACGTCAAAGCCATCACCGCCATCAATGCTATCCCCGAGGTTGGCGTAGATCGTATCATCGTCGTCTCCGGCAAAGACGGTATCATTGCCATCACCGGTGTAGATTTGATCATCCCCTGCCTCACCGAATATCAGGTCGTGGCCTTCGTCACCCGAAATCAGATCTCCGCCGCCACCGCCATATATGGTATCATCGCCTGCACCGCCGTCGATAGTGTCATCCCCTGTTGAAATCAGGAAAAAATCTTCAATGGCCGTTTGAGGCCCGCCGCTGTTGAAATCAAAATGGAAAGTCTGCACATTTCCACTGGCATAGGTCACTTCAAATTCACTGCTACTCGACGTTGCAGATGTATTTTCGATTTTTACAGGAGCTTCTGGCAACGCGACGGAATCACGGCCGTATTGAAACTCAGCGATATTCAGCACACCACCGTCATCGGTATCGCCGACCGAAATGCGGTTTGTGTCGGTGGTTGCGGGCGCGTATAATGTGATATGTGTTTCCGCGCCGCCATCGGTATCCCAAGTATACTGGCGCCAAGAGGTGTGGGCTATTTCATGTTCACCATCATAGATGGCTTTACCCACCTCACCATGGCGATCACCGTAGATAAGGTCAGCATCTATACCGCCATCAACTTGGTCTCCCCCATCGCCGCCAAGGATCGTGTCGCTTCCACTGCCGCCCAAAATGGTATCATTACCGGTTCCAGCGAAGACTGAGTCATTGCCGGTTCCTGCGTCAATGCTGTCGTTGCCTCTTCCAGCGGTCTCGACCGTATCATCACCAGCGCCAAGATTGATGCTATCGTCACCAGCTGAAGTGTCGATAATATAGTCGTTGCCATCACCTGTATTGATTGTGTCTGTGCCACCACCAGTTTTGATGGTATCATGTCCACCACCTGATGAGACGTCATTGGCACCATGGCGTGCGTTTATTGAATCATTGCCGGCCCCTGATACGATGGTGTCATGTCCATTTCCTGCGATGACTGAGTTATTGCCATCGCCGACGTTCAGGTTGATACTTTGACCTGCTGTGAATTTAGCACCTAGGTCCCATGTTCCAGAAACAAAGTCACCTTGATCCGAAAGCTCTATTTTTTCGATTTCGCTGAATTGAGCCGTATTCGCACCATCAGAGATAGTGCCGCCTTCGGAGGCATCATTATAAGAAATCGAAACACCGCTGGTGAGGCCAGTTAAATCCAGAAGGTCGTTGTCATCTCCGCCTTCGCCGCCAATGATGGTATCGTCGCCAAAATTGTCATGCAGAACGATTGTATCACTATCATCGCCCCCTGAGAGATTTTGATTCCCTATGCCACCGACGAGGGAGTCATTTCCCGTCCCGCCGTCAATTGTGTCATCCCCTTCGCCCCCATAAATCGTATCGTCGCCGCCAGCACCATCAATGATATCATCTCCATCGGTGATCTGGTCACCTTGAGTATCATTGTAGGTATAATCGATAAGGTCTCCATTGTTGGTGCCATCTACGACTCCATCTGATGTATGAAATTCCGTTTCAACCCGATCGACAGCTATGTTTCCCCTAGAGAAAGTATTCACTGAGTTTAGCGTCAAAGCCTGAATTGGCTTTGCTTCCATTGCGTCGCTATCAACGGAATCTCCACCAAAGGTTCCTTCGGGGGCTAGAAAAAGGTTTCCGTCAGTGTCTTGGATTAATGTGGCTGTAATATCGGCCGTTGTTCCATCTGTATAAGTAAGTGTAGCGTTATATAGCGCTCCGGCATCAAAGGTTGTGGTTTGAAGACCGGCACCTTGTCCCAAATCAAATTGGATTTGGTCATTGTGAGAGTCGTTGTTACTCTCAAGTTCACCGAAGCCCGACGAATGATCAAGCGCGCTAACTGATAAAACACTATCTAAAAGTGGATTATCATTTGTTCCATATGTCTGCCCCACGAGTGCGCCAGCATTTTCGGAAATACTGTCGCCTTCAACGACATCCAAGAGCTTACTCGGGTCATTTCCTAAAAAAATGGCTTTCCAAGTGTTAGACATCGTATTCCCTTATTCATTTATCCAATTGAATATGAGGGATAGAGTCTTAATTTTTGTTTTCCATAGGGGTTCTGTTGCATAAATCGGCTGAGGATCGAGCTTCCCCTTTTCCCTGTTTGAGATTAGTGCCTATTGGGTCCCAATAGAGGTATTTGATAAGAGAGAGTTCTTGGCTCATCGTAACCACTGAGGAGTGGAAGATGAGAAAGATAACCAAGAACCCTGACGAGAAGATCATCAAAGACATAAAGCGGGCGACCCGCAAGCCGTATTCTTCAGAAGAGAAGATGCGGCGCGTATTGGATGGCCTGACTGGCTAAGACAGTATTGCTGAGCTTTGCCGTCGTGAGGGCGTTTCCTACAAATGCTCAAAAGACTTCATGGAAGCTGGCAAGCGGCGTTTAGCTGGCGATACCGCCCATGCTGCCACGCCCGACGAGGTTAAAGCCCGCGATCTGAAGGAAGTTGTAGCCGAGCAAACGTTGGAGTTGCGCCTTCTCAAAGAAAGCATGACAGGGGATGGGGGCGACCAAAATGAGGTATGCTGCATCCAAGAAACTGGAGAGCACCCACCTTGTCGAGAGCTGGTCAAGCTGGGTAGCCCCCGTACAACGTTCTACTGCTGGTACGACCGATTTCCCACGCCCAAGCATGTCTGGAACCGCATCCCGGATGAGATGCGTCGTAAGGTAGTTAGATTGGCGCTGAAGGAGACCGAGCTGTCACCACGGGAGTTGGTTGTGATCTTCACCGACCGAGAAAGCCACTTTGTATCAGAAGCTTCCGTCTATCACGTGCTGAAGGCGTATGATCTGATCACAAGCCCTGCCTTCATCGTGATCAAGGCTACCAACGCGTTCAAAGACAAAACGACAGCGATCAACCTACTCTGACAGACTGACGTCACCGATCTCAGCATTTGCCCATTGTGCTTGGACCAATGGCGGAAAAGGCTCATTCCTTGACGTTTCCAGCTACTATATCATCGCGTGTAAGCTTCGCCCCAATATGAGAGCTGAGGATGTCACAGATACCTTGAACTTAGCTTTACCAGTTTTTGGCTGCGGCCAGGTTCAAGTCATTCACAATCCGTGTCTCCTTAGCGAGTGAGCTATTGATGCGCCATTGGTTCGAGCACACTGGCGAACGCTGATGTCGCCCGCCCATTTCTGGTTCTAGGGGTCGGCGCGGAAGTCCCGGTTCAAGAGGTTCGGTGCGATGTTGAAAGCAGGGGTACTGTCGGTCGCCACCTTGTCTTTCTTAGGTCTTTCAATGCGAATGTCATTCTGATGCCGTGACGAGAGTTCCGCATATGATCCCGGGGATCATTTGCCCGAGGAATACGGCTCACCCGACGCTGACCAATGTGCGGGCCCAGCTCTTTCAACTCTTCCGTGATTCTTGGACGGCCATAACTGCGAAAGCTAAGACGGGACTGTTCCTTGATGTGGGCCAGAACCCCCATGTCAGCGCGTTGCTTTTGACTGGCAGGTCAGCTGTGAGAGGGCGTGCAGGCCACGTTCGCTGACATCCAAAACCTTGCCAAGGCGGTTAGTCGATACCCCACGGCTAATGCTCTTCCCCTCTCGTGCATTTTCAATGCATTGCCGGGCAGTGGACAAACCGGATTCTCGAAAACCCTTGTAAAGTATGGCGTTCAGGGAGGTGTGACTTGCAGAAAATAGTGCTGCGTTTGGTGTTTTCGGAGTCAGTTTTGTACTGTCGAGAGAAAAGCTTTTTGAGTACCAATCTCTTATGCCATTTAAGGCTTTGGGAGGTCATATCATAATTAAATTTGGAAATGGTGCTGCTGGAGAGAATTGAACTCTCGACCTCTCCCTTACCAATGTGTTTGCGGTGTCCTTGGATGAGTTTGGAGAAAGCCGGACAGATCAGTTCGGCACCGCATAACCTTCTGCCTTCAAATGCATATTTTCGGAAAGTGAATTGCAGATAGCCACATTTAGCCTTCCAGTCTTTCACTACTCTGCCCTACTAACGCCCTACACACTTCAAAGTCACACGTGGGGCCGGAACGTTCAGAACGGTTAAGCAAGGGCCGCGCGGACAGTTGCTTCAACGAGTTCTGATGACGCTTTGAACCATTCCGTCGCACGAAAAGCCCGGCCATCCGGCCCAGTCACCTTTAAAACGACATGATTGGGCCGCAAGGCACGGTGGATAAGTTGCTCAGCCTCCTTTGCGGAGTGACCAATCAATTCGTAGGTTTCAACCAGTTCGACGGCTGCGAACAAGAAGGTTGATTGTGTCTCAGCCCTAGCGATCCGATCTTCCACCGTCCCAGAAGTGGTTCCGACTTTGAGCAACCCGTGTACCTCAGGTTTTTCAGAAAGGGAGCGTAGGACATACACGAACCCTGTACTTGCGCCTTGGAACAAAGGGCCTGCATCGGTTGTGCCAATACGGCGAGCGTCTTTGTCTTCGTAAAGACGGCGCACCAACGATGACATCAACAAGTTGGACTCCATTCCATTGTCGAATATGAGCCGTAGGCGAGCATCCGGCTTTCCATTGCGTCGATGCTCATCGCGAACATCGGCCACATGGACCAGTTGACCCTTCAAGGTAAAAAATTCCCCCAGATCGACCCGTTCTTGCCGAAACCGTTGGGGTTTGCGACTGCCATTCGCAACACTTTCTCGAACCTGCTCAAACAAGGGTTCAAAACGCTCGAAGTCCGGGCATGGTTGTCGGTCTGCTACAAAATCTGGGCGGGCGATGGGTTTGAGTTCGTCACGGACTTCAAATATTCCGACTGGGTCTGACAAAAGAGGGTCTTCTAACGGATCAAAGTCTGATTGCTCGCCAAATATCAGACTATTGGTGTCATAAATTGCAAGCTCAGAGAGGCCTGCTTTCGACGCTCGCAAACCCGCCAACTCGTTGGCCAACATACGTTCGCGCACGCTTCGCCCTTGCTCGGAAATTGGCACCCTACCGGTCTCAGTTAAGAATGCGTCTATGCGCTCCAAGACTTCTAATGCTCTGTCTATGACAGGTGTTCTTGCCGCCTTTGGCTTTTCATCTGCGGTGATTAGCAGTTCGTCATTAAGGTAGTCGATCTCAGGCATCGCTTGCACCCTGCATATCCGCGCCCGCCATTGCCGCGCGTTTCTCACGGGACAATTTCCGCAGGAAGGCAAGGGCTTCTGCCAAGCGCACTTCCCGCCCATTTGGAGCATTTAAGTTCGGTTCTCTGCTTTCTCGCGCAATGAACTCCTTTACACGGTCGTAAAGCCGTTCGGCCTCTTCCTGTGTCATGTTAACTTTCAGAGCGCGAACTTCGCCGTGCAGGCGCGCAAGCAGTTCTTCGGATAGCTCCTTTGACAACAACTCATAAGCATCGTCGAAGTCGCGCCGACCGCCAAGTAGATCGACCTGCAACTCACGAACATTGATGAACCGCTTTGCCTGCTGAACAAACCGGTCTCCGGCATTTGGCCCATCTGAAGCCTGCGTGTCAGTCCCTTGTTCTGGCATTTCAAACAGGGCTTGCTCACCCTCGGACATCCCCGGTGTCTGAATAATGCTGGGGTCCTTTGCGACCTCTCTGCCAAGTCCGGCGCGCACACCGAACAGTCCGACGGCATCCTCCACCTGTGCGTCAGAAAAACTTGGGTAGCGCTTCTTGATCACATCCGTAACAACTAAATCATACATGACATCTGTATGATGATCATCCGGGTTGATCATAACCGTAAGCGTTCTGGGGTCACTTTGAACGTCAGCAAACAAATCGTTGAAGTCTGTTTCGATTGCCTCCACCGCTTCTTGATTGATTTCCGGCATTCCAACGATTTCGATCTCGCCCGCATTGGTGACAGGCGCATCATCGCCCTGTTCGCCCGGTGTCCCGTCGAATTGATCCGCGCCTTTATGGGTCCGAAACTTAAACACAGGGGCCATCACCTGCTCCATCAGAAGCGATACGGAAATTGCCTTGAGCATGTCATTTACAGCCCGCGTTATCGCTTCATCTTTGGCAAATGGGGCGGACACAAGGTTGGTGAATTGCGCTTCCTCTTTGCCCGGAGCATCCCGTGTTGCGCGGCCAATAATCTGCACCACTTCGGTCAGCGACCCGCGATATCCGACGGTCAGGACATGTTCGCACCAGACCCAATCAAAACCTTCTTTTGCCATGCCGAGCGCAATTATAACGTCAACGTCTTCTCGACCTTGCACTGCACGCAGAGAACTAAGAACCTGATCCCGATCTGCACTATCATCCACAAGGTTTGCTATGCGTAGAGTTTTGCCGCCTGCGGACAGATGGACAAAGCCAGTTGCAGGATCGAGTGTAGTAGTTGCGTTTTCGCCAAGCCGGTCTCCGATAGCATCCACAATGGCATCAACCGCGAACATCTTATTGACGCCACCAGCTTCCGTAGATCCGACATGCGGAATGTGAACAATCGTTTTCAGATTTGGGTCGAGCGCTTCGCCAATCGCGTCAAGGTATTTGCCTTGGTAGAATCGAAAATTGATGCGCAGAGTCTTGAGGTGCTCATAGCCGTTTAGCTGTTCATAATAAGTATAAATGACTTTTTCAAAACGCGCCTCATCTTCGGGATGTAGTACCGCCGTGCCATCGCCACGGAAATAAGAGCCGGTCATCGCCAGAATGTGTGCAGCATCACTGCCGACCTCGCCCGCACGGTCGATCAGGCCACGCAGCAGATTGCCGAGGCGACTGTTTTCGTCAGATGAGGCATGGTGCAGTTCGTCAACACACACCAACGTCCGGTCGAACAGTGAAACGTCGTTCGTTTTGGCATATGCTGAGCGTAGTGTGGAATGGGTGCAAAGGGCTGTATTGCCCCCTTCACCATTAAGGAATGAGATCAACTCATCCACTTTGCGGCCCGTCTCAGAGCCGATAGTGCAAAGATCGACATCAAGCTGCCAATCCGAATGGAAACCGTGCTGCGCAAGCGCGGTATCCCGAAAGGAAGCACCGATAGAGCGTTCGGGTACGGCGATCACAACGCGAGCAGTTGCGGAAGTTCGCAGCTTTTCCAGCCCAACAAACATAGCAGCGCGTGACTTCCCGGATGCAGGCGGTGATTTCACAAGCAGATGCTGGGCGTCGCGCTTATCCCAAACCCGCGCTTGCATTGCGCGCATACCGAGATCATTCGTCGATTTTGACGCCCCTGTCGCTTCATATTGCAATGTGGTCGAACCAAGACTGTTCTGCGCTGTTGTAGCGGTTTCGTCGTTCATGTCTTGGTTTCCTTCTTCTTTTTCTTTGTTTGCTTTTCAGCTTCCTCAGCAATCATGCGTTCGTAAAGCTGCAGCATATGCTCGATCCGATCCGAATCAGAACGGTAACGACGTGACCCAAAGATCGTTTCCATCGTTTCGTCTAACTCTTCATGCGCACGGCGTAGTGCACGGGGCATTTCCTTTGGGGAGTACAGGTTTCCTAAAGTCTTGTTCCAACCCGCTTCTTTGCGCGCCAAATCGATTTCCCACCAATGTTCTTCCAATTCGCTTTTTCTGCGTTCCGAAAGTATCGGCAGTGGAAAAGTATTCCAAACCAAGGTATTGGAGTAACGAGGGTCTTCTTTGAGACGTCCTCCAACTGTTTCCAACCACAGCCGATGAAGACGCGACGACAAAACCGCCGCTTGCCAGACAGCGCCATCGAAAATACCAAAAGCAAGGTTCGACACTATATTATTCTCATCCTTAATATCGACTGGTAACCAAATACGGTCTTCACTTGCAGCTCCTGGGATCAAAATTGTCCAACACTGCGCCGCACCTGGTCGCTGCAAAAAGCGATGGGGTCGATCCGCGAAAGACTTTGATATCTTGCTAGCTTTTTCATTGGAGCGTGTTGTTGCAACTGCATCGAAACGCATAGCCAATTCAGGTATCGCTCTCGCACTTTGGGCTTCTTCGTCTGCCACCCATAGGCACCATCTTTCGATACCTTTCATAAGCTCTTGTGATCCATAAAGTCTCCGAACAAACCGCTCGGCCTGCGGGTTTTCATCAAGCAGCTTTATGCGTTCTTCTCGGTTAAGGATTAGATTTCCACCATCTGTTGGTTGGTTGCCTCGTGTCATTTGTTCGAGCAATGCAATCGGTGTACTTGTCTTTGCAACGACCACAGTTGTATTGGGTGCCAAATAGGGGCCAATAACTTCAACATCACGCACAGTGTCTGAATCGAACAAGCGTTTAGGCGAACTGGATGGCAAACCCATGCTTACAATAACGCATGTAACCCCCGCATTGTGAGCGGCGAGATTTGACCACTTGAAGGACCGATGAGCGAACTTTATTTCCAATTGATTCAAAAGATGGGGCCACAGTTCTGGCACTTGCACCCCTTGGACGATTGAGTTCGTCGAAACAAAAGCAAAAGGAGCGCCTGTCGCTATGCAATAATCACGGGCCTTTGCAAACCATAGCGTCACATAGTCGAGGTTGCCCCAATTCTTCACACGCCCTTTGAAAACCAGTTCCATGTCCGCTTTTTGCTCAGGCGTCCAATATGATGACCCTCGGAACTGTGGGTTGCCAACCAAAAAAGTCTCAGAGTTTTCACTTGTTGGGCAAACGTCAAGCCAATCCACCTCCGCCGAGTTGCCCTTCTTAATCACCCCAGCCTTCTGCAACGGCAGAAAATCGGTTCGCTGTCCAAGGTCCAATTCAAGCTGTTGGTCACATTGGTACTTGGCTATCCACAACCCGAGCCGCGCCGCTTGGCAGGCGAAATCGTCAATCTCAATGCCAAAGAACTGCTCCAGTTGAATGCCAGACAGGCGCACCTCTGCTAGGCGTCTCAGTGCTTCGACCTCAAGCGCTCTCATCTCTTTATAGGCTAGGATCAGAAAGTTACCCGACCCGCAGGCCGGATCAAAAACCCGGATGCGACCCAAACGCTCCAAGAACGCGCGCAGCTTGCCCTTGTTGGCCCCCGCGCGCTCCAATTCCGACTTGAGCGGATCTAGCAGAATTGGCTCCAGAACTTTCATAATGTTGGAGGGCGAGGTGTAGTGCATCCCCAGCTCGCCGCGCTTTTCCACGTCTACGACCGCCTGCAACATAGAGCCAAAAATATCGGGATTGATCAGCTTCCAATTAAGTTGAGCGCAATCGAGCAAAAGCTTACGGCATTTGCTGTCGAGCGTGGGCATGGGCTCTTGCTCTTCAAATAGAGACCCATTCACATATTTCAGCTTTGACCAACCCGCCGTTTCCGACGGTCTGTCTTTGGGCGGGGTGTTCATATGTTGGAATGCACCAGACAGGAACTCTGCCAAATCAGACCCATCAACTTTGGTTGATTGCCGAACGGCCTTTTCGAACACGTCTTTTTCAAAGATTCCAACATCGTCAGAGAACAAGCAAAATAGAATGCGCGCCATGAAAATGTTGAGTGCATGCCTGTCTTTCTCACTTGTCCATGAGGGGTTCATGTCACGGACGGCATCGTGGAAACGCGATATAAACCGCGTGGCGCGCACGTCGGCCAGTTTCTCCTTGGCTGGCACATAGCGTTCGTGCCCGCCCAGCGGGAAGAAGAGGTCACCCTCAAGCGACAACATATCCAAGCCAACGCGTAGGGGCTCATCAGCAATTCGCGTATCGAAAGCTGCAATGCTCTCGCCATCGTAGGCTAGAAGAATACGCGGGCGACGGCTTTTCGGAGATGCCTCTGCCTCTTTCTGCATTTCTTCGAGCGCAGAATGCGTTCCGCCGACGGGCGTGGATTTGAAACGCAGCATGCGCGTCCAAACAAACTCACCATCTTTTGCTTTATCCCTCAGCTTGGTAATTGTCGCACGGGGCGCGCCAACCGCTTCCATCAGCTCTAGGCCGAAAGCTCCACCCTTCGGTGGGGATGCTGCCAAGTCATCCAGATTGCTGTAAATTTCTCCGGGAGTGAGCATTGCCTAAAATGCTCCCAGAGCAAACGAATCTTGAGAGCCCTCAGCTCCCGTCACAACCAATTTCACTTCATTGCCTAAAGCGGAAAGGCACCGCGCAAGTCGCTCTGCCGAGTAGCCACTAAACTTGCCATTCAACACCGCAGATAAATCTGGCTGCTTAAGCCCCATGATTTCAGCAGCTTTGGTTTGGGACAGTCCTCTGCTCTCCATACTTCGAGCTATGTGAGAAACTATCCAAGCTTTGAGTTGGGTGTCACTGTTTTCAGCGTTGTTATTCTGAGCCAAATTACCACTACCGATAGGAACCGCTTTTGTGTCCAGAATTATAGTCATATGACTATAATTCACAAGCTCCCTTTTGGAGGCAGTTGAATACCCAAGGCGGCCTAACGGTATACGGCATGGGAAGAGTACGGGAGAGCTGTTGCCTTTTGATCTCTATCCCTAGGCTATCGCGTTTAGTTCACTTTTTTTGCGCGCTAGGCTGGATTTGATACTCCATCTTGTTGCGAGTGTTGATGCTGTGCCGCTCGAACTGATCTTACATAGATGCCATCGGGCAAAGGTGGAGTTTTTGTTGATCGCTTCGAGAGGAAGGGACTGCCGAACGTCCGCGCCGAACTGTACCGTAAGTGAAAAAAGCGCATCCTAGAACTGAAAGAGCCGCGCGATTGAACCACAGGTGACCCCACCCCATCGACGGCTCTCAGAGCAATGGCAGCGCTGGCCAATCCCGCTTCGACGGAATCCGAGAGCGTCCTTGATCATAGAAAAGACGAAATTCATGTGTTTAACCGGTGATCATCCGGTTGCGCCTTCGCGCGGGCACACGTGAGATTTCAAGGTTTTGTTCAACAGTTCATAGATTGAGTAGGAGTATTACTATGTCCGACGAAAGCACCGAACAGACCGAAGACAATTACGGAGATTTTGCAGTCGGCACTTTGTTTGGGCGTACCTATCTGGAAAAACTGCTTCTATCGATTATCGAGGCCTACCCATTCGGTCACGAAACCCCAGAAACCCGTCTTGGCGTTGCCGTCCGCGCCTTAACTGGCGAAAGCTCAAAAGCGGAGGCAGTGAAGTAGGACGGCGATTTGCGCGCGCTTCGACACATGGCCAGAGAGCATCATCGCGATAAAGGGAACAGATTCCTACTTTATATGAAGCATCGCAAAGATAAGACCCCACCGGAGCTTCCAAAGGTCCGCTCTGATTTGGCCCTCGCCAAGGAGGCAACTGACAAGTTCTTTGATCCTTCCAACGAACAGGCTCGAAAATCAATATACGACCGTCTACGCGAGAAGTTCAGCGGTGTTTATTATCGAAAACAAGGCAAGGGGCACGGTGTCAATTTCCGCGAGTATTTTGTGTACATGGCGGTTGAGCATGATGATGTCGCGGAAACACTTGAGGCTCAGAGCCTTGATATTGTTTGCAAAGAGCTTCGCGAAAACGGTGTGAAAACCACGCGTTAACCGAATCCCCCATGTTGCGAAAAGATACAAGTTTGTTTCGCAACTTGGACCGTTGCGCCCTTGGCAAGGTCCTCGTCATCACAAGATGACAAAGGAGGACACCATGTCTGCTAAATCAGAATACCTTACCACAAAAGAACTGCCGGAAATCACCGGTTTCAGCGCAAGTTTTTTCGAGAAGGGCCGCTTCTTGGGTTACGGACCTCGCTTCATGCGTTTTAAATCCAGTGGCCGCACCGGCAAAGTACTATATCGCCGCGTAGATGTCGAAAGATGGATGAATGACATGATTTGCGATCCGAAAGGAGGCGCAAATGTCTAATGACGGAAGCACATCAAGTCTCGTAGTGGCGCTTGTTCAGCAAATAGCAGAGCTTGGAAATCCATCAGTACACGCAACTTACAAACCAAAAGGAAAAGCGAAATATCAGCCCCGAAAGGCTGCGATCACAAAAGAGGTTGCTTTCGAGCATCTGAACGGGGAGCAGCCAATTGGCTGCTACTTCGTTTTGGGTGAGCACACTCAAGTTGCTGTAATCGACTTCGATGACCATGATAGCTCCATGACTTGGGACGATATGGCAGAAGCCGCAAAACCCCTCGTGGATAGTTTGAAGGGTATAGGTCTGAAACCTTTGTGTTGTCGTTCCGGTGGTGGCGCAGGTCTCCACATCTGGCTGGTTTGGCAATTGCCGCAATCGGCAAAGCTGATGAAAGAGTTTCTTCGCCATCATGTATCTACTTGTGGTTTCAAGCACGGCACTAAGGGCGTTTTGGACCACGCGGTTGGCCAAAGCCGCTGAGGCAAAAAACATCGCTTCCGACTTGGGGGAGGCAGATGTCTTTTTCGCGGACATCGCACGCGCCAAGCTGGGTGATTGGGAGGCTTTGCAGACTGTCGGTGCGCGGGAATGGGCGCGTCTCAAACCGTTGAATGAAAATCTTCTTCCCATGTTGCCGTATTATGCGGATTCAACTTGAACTCTAAGAACATGCCACTCAAGCGTTTCAGACGCTGTTGGTTGCGTGTCAAAATCGGGAAAATCACCCGATTGCGAAGCAAGGACAACAAATTGATGCGGTCCAAGATCATGTTGCTCAACCAGTGGATCAGGTGTGCCGTCCGCAAGCACAGGCACAAGCTTCTGTCGCGCTGTGATTGTTGTCCCCATAGCTTCATTTGCACCTACAGGAATGGGATGCCATTCGCCTTTGTAGATCTGAAACGCTCGCACATACCTGTCATCCTCGCATTCAAGCTGGAAGCAAAATTTCTCGCCGAGCTTGATCGTATCATCTGGCTTTGAGGTCTGGCGTGTTCGCTCAACAAGACCGAGTGAACTGGGTTTGAACTTTACCAATCGCAATTTTCCGCGCGTGGCGTATCGCTCAAGAAACGCGTCCCAAGCACTGCTCTGCGCCTCAGGAAAGAGACCCGCCGCAAACATCCGCCCCAAATCTGCATGGTGCTCTGTGATCCACTTGTGAAGTCGCGCTGCAATGCTAGTGGCATACTGACCTTTGCGCATGTTGCTGAGATAATCAGTACCTCGGCTTAAGAGGTGCCCCATGGCGTCATCTAACACATCCAGCGGCCCCTTGTGCGGATCTTGATCGGCCAAGGCTTTGAGGACAGGGTAGAGTTGCTTGCGGTGTGTAATGTTTTTTGGATCAAATGCCATAATTACATGCATATGTATTCTTCACTCATCTTCCAACCGCGCTGATTACCCGTTATCACCCGCCCATTACCCGCGATAGCCAGCGGCTTCGTTGATAGTTTGTGACGTGTAAGCACATGGATTTACGTCGTTAAATTCTTGCTGCGACGCACAGGATGAGTTATTTTGTTCTTTATATGTTCTCAAATTGCGCCTGCATTTTTTACGCAGGCCAGAGCAATAAGAACGGATTTCTCATCAAACAATTTAACGAAAGGAGCATTGGCATGGCCCCCGCACCAACAAATGTGCCACCAGAATTTAATCCCGAAACCGCGCCTCCGCGCCTGACTATCGACTGGGACGCGTATCTGCCATTCTTCGAAAGCGAAGATATTTCTGAAGAAGAAAAGCGCGAAATGATCGAAGCTCTGTGGACGATCATGGTCAGCTTTGTTGATCTGGGCTTTGGCATTCACCCTGTCCAGCAGGCCATTTCAAAACAAAACGGGGGACAAGATGTTTCTCTTGCACAATTGCCTGCTGCTGATGTGGTAAACTCAGATCAGACCACCAATCAAAGTTCAAAACTAACGCGCATCTTTGACGCTGCGCAACGAGGAGGGAGTCTTTAATGCAGACAAAACAACACGCTATCATCTATTGCCGCGTCTCCTCGCGGGCGCAGGAGGCCGAGGGGCATGGCTTGCAGTCCCAAGAGACCCGTTGCCGTGAGTACGCGGCCAACAAGGGCTATGAGGTTACGGCGGTTTTTCCAGACACGATCACAGGCGGCGGCGACTTTATGAAACGCCCAGGCATGATGGCGTTGCTGTCTTTCCTTGATGCACAACCAGATCAGCGCTTTGTGGTGATTTTTGATGACTTGAAGCGCTTTGCCCGTGACACACGGTTCCACCTCGATCTGCGCGAAGCTTTCCGCAAACGCGGGGCAAGCATCGAATGTCTGAACTTCAAATTCGATGACACGCCTGAGGGTGAGTTCATTGAAACCATCATGGCCGCCCAAGGCGCGTTAGAGCGCAAACAGAACGGGCGGCAGGTGGCGCAAAAGATGAAAGCGCGCATGCAAAATGGCTATTGGGTGCATACTGCGCCTGTTGGCTATCGCTACAAGACCGTCAAAGGCCACGGCAAGCTACTGATCTTGGATGAACCAATGGCCAGTGTTGTGAAAGAGGCCTTTGAAGGTTTTGCGATGGGACGTTTTCGCAGCCGCTCTGAGGTAAGGCGCTTCTTTGAGTCCCACCCAGATTTCCCGCGCAGCAAACATGGTGAGATCCGCCAGCAGCGCGTGGACGATATTTTCAACCAGCCACTTTATTCGGGATATATTTGCAGCGAGACATACGAGCTGGAGTGGCTCAAAGGGCAGCATGAAGCCCTGATTTCATTGGAGACCTTCGACAAGGTACAACAGCGTATCAAAGGAACGGCCCTCGCGCCTGCACGCAAGAATATCGGTGACGATTTCGCGCTGCGTGGGTTTGTGACCTGTGGGGAATGTGGCGTGCCGCTGCGCTCGTCTTGGTCAAAAGGCAAATACAAGCGTTACCCGTATTATCTCTGCCAGAACAAATCATGTTCCTGCTCCGGCAAGTCTATTCCGCGTGACAAGTTGGAAGGGGCATTTGGTGAGGTTGTGAAGAGTTTGCAGCCCAGCCCGTCCATGTTGGCTCTGGCTAAGGCTATGTTCCACAATGCGTGGAGTGCACGGGATGAGCAGATGAAGCAGGCCAGCACATCGGTGAAGCGTCAAATCACTGAGGTTGAGAAACAGATTGAATCACTCTTGGGGCGGATCATGTCGGCAACCAATGACACCGTGATTGGAGCCTATGAAGATAAGATCGCGAGTTTGGAAAAATCCAAGATCAGATTGCAGGACAAGCTCAATTACCAACGCCCACCACAAGGGAGGCTGGAAGAGGTGCTAGAACTCTCCCTAAAGTTCCTATCAAGCCCTTGGAAACTCTGGGAAAGCGGCAATATCACATCGCGTAGATTGTTGTTGAGATTGGCGTTTACATCGCCTTTTGCCTACCACCGAAACGAGGGTGCTAGAACTCCCGAAATATCGTTGCCTTTCAAGGCTTTAGATATGGTTTTACAGGGTAATTTTAAAGATGGTGCTGCTGGAGAGAATTGAACTCTCGACCTCTCCCTTACCAAGGGAGTGCTCTACCTCTGAGCTACAGCAGCGCCGGTGAGGGGGCTTTTAGGCATAAATGTGTAGGGGTGCAAGAGCAATCTGGACGGTTTTTTCACTCTCAGGTACAGAAGTTCCATGGTAGATCAGAAAACACCAAAAAAGCAGGGGACGGCCGCTTCTCGTGAAGATCGATTGAAGGCGGCCTTAAAAGCAAATATGGCGCGGCGTAAGGCGCAAGCGAAAGCGCGCGCGCAACAAGATGAGGAACAGACAGGTAAGTCTGAGAGGGACGACTAGATGGATTCGATTCTGGTAACGGGCAATGGCCCTTTAAATGGGCAGATTGACATTGCAGGTGCCAAGAATGCCTGTTTGACTTTGATGCCTGCAACGCTTTTGACCGAAGAGCCGCTGACGCTAACAAATGCGCCGCGTTTGAGTGATATTCGGACGATGACAACTTTGCTGCAGTCACTGGGAGCTGAAGTTTCTAGCTTGCAGGATGGTAAAGTCATCGCGATGTCGAGCCATGATATTAATAATCATACCGCAGAATATGATATCGTGCGAAAAATGCGGGCTTCTATCCTTGTTCTAGGACCCATGCTGGCACGCGATGGCCATGCGGTTGTTTCACTACCTGGCGGCTGTGCAATTGGCGCACGCCCAGTTGATCTGCACCTCAAAGCACTGGAATCGCTTGGGGCTGAGATGGAGCTGAAAGATGGTTACGTTCATGCAAAAGCGCCACAAGGGCGTTTGCAAGGTGGCGTAGTAGAGTTTCCGATTGTGTCAGTTGGTGCGACTGAAAACGTGTTGATGGCCGCCACATTGGCAAAAGGGACGACCATAATTCGCAATGCCGCGCGTGAGCCAGAAATCGTTGATCTGGCTGATTGTTTGCGTCGAATGGGGGCGCAGATTTCCGGTGATGGTACCTCTGTGATTACTGTTGAAGGGGTTGATCGCCTGAACGGTGCGACTCATCCTGTGGTAACAGATCGTATTGAGCTGGGCACTTATATGCTTGCACCAGCGATTTGCGGTGGCGAAGTAGAGCTGCTTGGCGGACGCATCGATTTGATCGGAGCTTTTGTTGAAAAGCTTGATCAGGCGGGGATCTCTGTTGTGGAGACTGAGGCAGGTTTAAAGGTTTCGCGTCGCGGAGCGCGTGTTGCGGCTGTTGATGTTGTCACCGAGCCTTTCCCGGGTTTCCCAACTGATCTGCAAGCACAGATGATGGCGCTTTTGTGCACGGCGGATGGGGTGTCCGTTCTTGAGGAAAAGATCTTTGAAAACCGTTTCATGCATGCTCCTGAACTGATGCGCATGGGCGCACAGATCGACGTGTCTGGTGGCACCGCGACCGTTACTGGTGTGGAGCGGTTAAAGGGTGCGCCCGTAATGGCAACAGATTTGCGTGCTTCGGTATCTTTAATCCTGGCTGGCCTTGCGGCCGAAGGTGAAACCCGTGTGAGCCGAGTGTATCATTTGGATCGCGGCTATGAACATGTTGTGCGCAAGCTTTCAGGTGTTGGTGCAAAAATCGAACGAATTCGGGAAGAGTGATGACAGACGCGCGTTTTGAAGATGGGCGAGAGGCTCCTTTAAACCTTGGTGCGTTGGAGGCAGAGGATCTAGTTGTCCTTTCGTCTTTGGCGCAGGATGCAATTTTTCCGATCACTGAAATGCGCTGGCAGGTAAAGCAGCACCGGTTTGCGGTGTTGCTGAACCGGTTCCGTTGGGAGGATAAATCTGCTGCGCAAGCACGGGGGCGGGCCTTTGAGCGGGTGCAGTCCATGCTTGTGGTTGACAACGTGCTCTCGGTGTCTTCTCAGGGGATCGATCGCAGTGAAAAAGATACGATCTTGTCTCTCATGTCAGTAACGTTTGAGCCGGGTGATGACGGTGTCGGGCATATTCTGTTGACCCTCGCTGGCGATGGCGCTTTACGACTGTCTGTTGAAGCTTTGGACGTCAGTTTGAAAGATGTAACACGCCCCTACAAAGCGCTTTCTGGTCAGGCACCAGATCATGGCTCTGATGAGGTGTGATACAAGGGAAGCGAGATGAGTGGTTCTATCCGCGGCAACGAGACGTTTCGTAGAGCAGTACTGTCTGATTCTGGCGATATTAGCCGCGTGCTTATCCGTTCAATCAAAGAGCTTTGCTATCTCGATCATCAGGGTGATGCAGCAAAGATTGCGGATTGGTGCGCGAATAAGTCACCTGATCACGTTCTGGCTTGGTTGGAGAGCGGTGCAGACATATGGGTCTGTGAAGACGCATCTACGCTTTTGGGTGTAGGCGGCTTAAGACGTGAAGAGATCACGTTGCTGTATCTGCAACCCACTGCTGTTGGGCGGGGCGTTGGTAAAACTTTACTGTCACACCTTGAAAGCGAAATGCTCCACAGTGGTGTTGAAACGGCTAAATTAAATGCGACGAAAACCGGATTGCCATTTTACCTGTCGCAAGGCTGGGCGCAAACGGGCGGTGAAACATCTTGTGGGCAGCAATCCTGTTTGGAGATGCAAAAGACATTGGCCAGATAGCGGTCTGGCTGACACTAAAACGGTTTACGCGCTTTGAGTGCAGCTCCAATTGTACCATCGTCGAGATAATCTAACTCTCCACCAATCGGGACGCCCTGCGCAAGTGACGTGATGGTGACGTTATCACCGAGTTGGTCAGCAATATAGTGAGCTGTCGTTTGTCCATCGATGGTGGTGTTCAGGGCTAGGATCACCTCCTGAACCTCTTCAGTTGCGACACGATCGATCAACCTTGGAATACGCAGGTCTTCTGGCCCAACCGCGTCTAGGGCAGAGAGTGTGCCGCCAAGTACATGGTAACGCCCTTTGAATTGTCCAGCACGTTCCATCGCCCAGAGATCTGAAACATCTTCGACCACACAAATTTCACCGTTTTTACGGCGCTCGTCGCCGCAGATGGCGCAGATGTCATCGGTACCAACATTCCCACAGTTCAGGCATTCGCGTGCAGAATTGGCAACATCTGTCAAAGCGGCCGCAAGCGGCGTTAAGAGTTGTGCGCGTTTGCGGATCAGATGAAGCACAACACGGCGCGCAGAACGTGGGCCCAGACCGGGAAGCTTTGCCATCAATGCGATCAGATGTTCGATCTGGCTGGTGGAGGACTGGCTCATCATAGGCACCTAATTTCTGGTGTGGTCTTTTATAGGCATCGCGTGCGGACGGTGTATAAACAAAATGCGGGCGATGGGCCCGCATTGTTTACTGTCATTACTTATGTCGCAGAGATATCAGAAAGGCAGCTTCATGTCTGCGGGAAGGCCCATGGATTCTGTCAGGGCTTTCATTTCGGCTTGCGCCTTATTTGCGGCTTTGGCCTGAGCATCTTTGATTGCTGCGAGAATGAGATCTTCGACGACTTCTTTGTCATCGCCATTGAAAATGGACGGATCGATGTCCAGAGCTTTCAAATCCCCTTTGGCGGAAGCAGTTGCTTTGACAAGGCCAGCACCTGCTTCACCAGTCACCATGATATTGTGCAGGTCTTCCTGCATCTGGGTCATTTTGCCCTGCAGTTCCTGCGCTGATTTCATCATCTTGGCCATATCGCCAAGACCACCAAGGCCTTTTAACATGTCTTTTGTCTCCTGAGTGACGTCGTTGCAGGCTAGATACGCAGCATACCGCTACCAGACAAGGGGCATGGCGTACGGCCTTTGTCGAAGGTTTGACCGGTTCTAGTCTTCCTCAAATGGGTCCCATTCATCCTCAACTTCGGGCAGAGCTTCCGCCTCCACCTCTGCAGCCAGATCTTGGGCGGTGCGTATCTGTTTTATACGAGCTTTGGGGAAAGCTTCGAAAATGGCCTGTACTAAGGGGTGCGCCCGTGCTTCAATTTTAAGTGCATTGTCGGCTGCATCTCGAACTTCCGCGATTGTTTCTGCAGAACAGCCGCTGACGATCGAAACCACCCAGCGATTGCCTGTCCAGTTTTGCAAGGCAGTGCCCAGGCGTGCGGCTAAATCACGTGGTGCGTTATCGGTTGGGGTAAATTCGATGCGTCCGGGCTGATAAGATGCAAGCCGAATGCTGCCTTCGACTTCCACCAATAGCTTTACATCCCGGCGGTTGCGGATCAGTTCAACTACATGTTCAAAGCTTGGGTAGCGCGCCAGTGCTTGGTCCACATCCCGCGCCAGCATGGTATTGGCTCCTGCGCCACTTTGCATGCGATGTTGGGGAGCATTGGATCCTTTTGGTCCAGTTTGTGGTGCGCTGACAGGCGGCGTATATGTGTTGTTGCCACTGGAGGCAGGGGGCATTGCCCCGGGCATCTGATGGCCACCGCCTGGATTTGGTGGGGGGGGCGGCATATCTTGGAGCTTGCGGAGCAACTCTTCGGGGCTTGGTAAATCTGCCACATGGGTGAGGCGAATAACGGCCATCTCAGCTGCCATCATTGCATTTGGAGCGGCTGCTACCTCTTCCAAAGCCTTCAGGAGCATCTGCCACATCCGGGTTAGAACACGCATTGGCAGCGCTTCCGCCATTTGCTGGCCACGCGCGCGTTCATCGGGTGAAATGGTCGGATCTTCTGCGGCGTCGGGCGTAATTTTTACGACGGAAACCCAATGGGTGATCTCAGCCAGATCGCGCAGGACAGCTAACGGGTCTGCCCCTTCTGCATATTGGCTGCTCAACTCCGTCAAAGCCGCCGCTGCGTCGCCGCGTAAAATCATGTCGATCAGATCCAGAACCCGACCCCGATCTGCAAGACCCAACATGGCGCGAACTTGATCGGCTGTCGTTTCACCGGCGCCATGGGAAATCGCCTGATCCAGCAAAGAGGTTGCGTCTCGTGCTGACCCTTCTGCGGCACGTGTGATCAGGGCGAGTGCATCTTCTGCAATAGCGGCCCGTTCTTCAGTTGCTATTTTCTGCAACAGTCCAATCATCACTTCAGGTTCGATGCGGCGCAGATCAAAACGTTGGCAGCGTGATAGAACCGTGACAGGAACTTTGCGGATTTCGGTGGTCGCAAAGATAAATTTCACATGCGCGGGAGGTTCTTCCAGTGTCTTGAGGAGCGCATTAAATGCGCTGGTCGACAGCATGTGAACTTCGTCGATGATATAAATTTTATATCTCGCTGAAGCTGCACGATATTGGACCGAATCGATGATTTCGCGGATATCATTCACACCTGTGCGTGATGCAGCATCCATTTCAAGCACATCGACATGGCGTCCTTCCATGATTGCGGTGCAATGTTCGCATTTGCCGCAGGGTTCTGTGGTTGGACCGCCTGTACCGTCTTCCCCGATGCAATTCATACCTTTGGCAATGATACGGGCAGTGGTGGTTTTACCGGTGCCGCGGATGCCAGTCATGATAAAGGCCTGCGCAATCCGATCGGCTGCAAAAGCGTTTTTCAGCGTCCGTACCATCGCGTCCTGCCCAACCAGATCTGCAAAGGTTTCAGGACGGTATTTACGTGCAAGAACTTGATAGGCAGAGGTCGTGTCAGTCATGAAAAGCTACCGGATCTTTAGGAGCGTTGGTGCGGCGTAGACCACATATGCTAACCTATGGGAGCAAGCATGGCGCGTCCACTGCTGTTGCACCCATGTTAGCGGCGTTTGCGCTTTTTTCCCCGTGTGGCGGGGCGTGCCATTTTGTTGAAATGTTTGTCTTTACGACGGGCTTCGCCTGCGCTGAGGGAGTTGTATTCATCCTCACGTAAGAGCTTTTTCCAGCGTAAAAACCGCTTTTCATCCAAATCGCCTGCGTCAACCGCGGCTTGTACTGCGCATCCCGGTTCTCCCTCATGTTTGCAGTCCGAAAATTTACAATGCTGTGCGAGGGCGTGAAATTCAGAATAGACCACTTCGATTGCGTCACTTGCACCTTTTAAAGGCAAAGCGCGCATTCCGGGTGTATCAATCAGCCAGCCGCCGTTCGTCATTTGGCGTAAATGGCGGGCTGTTGTGGTGTGGCGACCACGAGCATCGCTTTCGCGAATCGCAGCTGTTGCGTCACTGCGTTGGGTCAGCCCGTTTGCCAGTGTTGTTTTGCCAACCCCCGAAGAGCCAACCAGAGCAGTGGTCTTGCCTTTGGGGCAAAGGGCCAAAAGCGCAGCAATATCTTTGGGATCATGGGCATTGATTGCGAGCACTTGCAGATCTAGCAACAGCGCGTCGGCCTGATCGCGATAGGCGGATGCATCACTGCAGGTATCAGCCTTGGTCAGCAAAATAACAGGTTCGCAGCCAGCTTGGTGGGCAAGGGCCAGATAGCGTTCAAGCCGCGCAATATTGAAATCGTCATTACAGGAGGTTGTGATCATCAATGTGTCCACATTGGTGGCGATCAACTGCCGTCCCATTGCACTCGCTGCGGAATTTCGTCGCAGGGTGCTTTGTCGATCTAATAGCTTAACAATCTGGAGATCGTCATCTGTGAGAACCCAATCCCCGACTGCAAAGCCGCTGGTGATTTGTTCAGGGGGCAGTGTCAGCCGTGCGGTGCCCTTCGGTGACAGGCCTGTGACGGTGCTGCGATGGACAGCTGAGACACGGTACGCAACCAATGCGTTTTCTGCATCTTGTTGGTTTTGGAAAAAAGGCGTCCAGCCAAGATCTGAGTAGGTAAGCGACATAGCACTGCCTATACTGGATAAATAGCAGGAGGCTCCACTGAAATTATATCAGTTTGCAGAACACACAGTGCATTTGGGCTAGATCGTAGCGTTTTACATGTACTGTTGAAAAGTGAGAGGCTGGACATCGACCCAAGCGGGGCTCGTTGTGGCTGCTTCCTTCCGGACCTGACCAGGTTGGCGAGGCGCCTGCCCGCGCCAACCTCTCAAGCACTCGTATAGCTAAGCGCGCAAACATTGACAAGAGCAGGTGCACTAATGATCGCGCGCTTAGCTGTGTGGATGGTGAAATTCCGGTAAGTGTTTCGTAAAATTTTCCGGTTTCAGAGTGCGCCTTTGGTAGCTGGGACACGCTTGTCATAAATTCAGAGGCTTGGATCAGAAATGAAAAGCTGCGATTGGGCGCTTGTGCTACACAGTGCAATGACGCTGAGGTGTCGCAACTAGGAATGCCAGAGGTGGGCTGATGCTGCACGCAGAGACAGTAACATTTGGAGGCGGCGGACTGATGCGTGCCGCGCACCTACGCAGCGATGAATCTGCTTTAAAGGCGCTTTGGGAGCAAGGCGGACAGGTGCTTTTGGTATGGCATGGTAAGCCTCTGATGCAGCGCAGTCATGCAGAGGCTCCATCCGATCAGCTTATGTGGCTTGAGAGTTCTCATGAACTTGTTGCTGGACAGTTCAATCAGAGTGTTTTTTTAGGTCTTGCCGAGGGTGGAGCAGGACTGTTTGCGGTGGAATTAAAGGATTGGACACCCGCTGAATTTGACCAAAGCAGCCTCGGCAGCTTTGTGGATAGGACCGAACAACAGCACCCGGATCTTCCAGATATAGCTTGTTTTGCGGAGTTGCGTCAGGTGATGGTCGCACTTTCGCCTTTTGAAGCCGAAGTCGCCAGCACCGCGAAGGCCGTGTTGGCATGGCACAGCAGTCATGGGTTTTGTGCAAAATGCGGGACAGCCAGCGATTTAATTGAGGCGGGTTGGCAGCGTAAATGTTCGAACTGCGGCGCAAGCCACTTCCCACGCACGGATCCCGTGGTCATTATGTTGATCACACAGGGAGATCGTGTTTTGGTTGGCCGGTCGCCTGATTGGCCAGAAGGGATGTATTCGCTGTTGGCGGGATTCGTAGAGCCCGGGGAAACCATTGAGGCTGCGGTCCGCCGTGAGGTATGGGAAGAGGCCGGAGTTAAAGTTGGTGCGGTTTCTTATCTTGCCAGCCAGCCTTGGGCTTTCCCGATGTCGTTGATGTTTGGATGTGCTGGTAAGGCGCTGAGTGAAGAAATCACCATTGATCCGAACGAAATCGAAGATGCGCTTTGGGTGTCAAAATCGGACATGATGCAGGCTTTTGCCGGTGATCATCCAAAAATCAAACCAGCACGCAAGGGTGCGATTGCACGTTTTCTAATTGATAACTGGCTTTCGGATACCTTGGATTGATTATTGAATTCAGGTAACCCTAGGTCAAATCAGAGAGTGGAAGGATAGAATGGATCTTTCAACACAGGAAGACGTGGAAGCTCCGATTGCGCAAGTCTTTGGCGCGCTGTCAGACTTTGAGGTGGTCGAGCGGACCGCGACGCGTCGTGGCGTAGATGTTGTGCGACGTGGTGGCGCTGGTGGTGCCGAACTTGGCATGGGGTGGGACATTTCGTTCCAACTGCGTGGCAAAGACCGCAATGCAACCATGGAGTTGGTCGGGTATGAACCAAGTACTTTGATAGCGATCGAAGGAGATGGTGGTGGTATCACTGGTCGCTTTGATATCGAGCTGATTGAGCTGTCGCCATCGCGCACACGTATCGTGGTGCGCACAACACTTGGCGCGAAGACATTGCCTGGACGTTTGCTATTGCAGTCGATGAAATTGGCGCGCGGCCGAATAGCGCAAAAATATGCGCAACGGATCAGTGAATATGTTGAACTGATTGAAAGCAAATTAGTCAACATGGCTTAGCACTTAAATACACCCACCTTGTCACTAAGGTGGGTGTTTTCTTTAGCGTGCTTGTGCTGCTGGATAGACGCCTAGGATTTCAATATCCGTGGTGAAATACGATAACTCATCCATTGCAAGTTGTACGTTTTTATCATCTGGATGCCCTTCAATATCCGCATAAAAGCGCGTCGCTGTAAAAGAGCCGTCGACCATATAGCTTTCCAATTTCGTCATGTTGATTCCATTGGTGGCGAATCCCCCGAGCGCTTTGTACAGCGCAGCTGGAATGTTACGGACCTGAAACACGAAAGTGGTAATCATTTTTCCCGCACTTCGCCTGCTGTGATCCGGCGTTGGCGACATGGTGAGAAAGCGCGTGGTATTATTACCTTCATCTTCGATGTGTCTGGCAAGAACTTGCAGCCCGTAGATCTCCCCCGCGAGCTCGCTGGCGAGAGCGGCCACAGCCGAATCACCACGCTCTGCCACATCTCGTGCAGCACGGGCATTATCTGAACTGACGCGCCCGATGATTTTATGTTCACTTAAAAAGCTTGCACATTGCGGCAGAAGGACAAGATGTGAGTAAGCTTCTTTAATGTCTTCCAATGTGGCTCCGGGCAGGGCCAGAACGTTGATATGGACCCGAACAAAGGCTTCATCGATGATGTGAAGCCCAGAATGTGGGAGTAAGCGGTGGATGTCGGCGACCCGACCATAGGTAGAGTTTTCGACCGGCAGCATAGCTAGACTGGCTTTGCCGGTGTTTACAGCGGATATCGCATCTTCAAAGGTGCGACACGGCAAAACTTCCATTTCGGGTCGCGCCATTCGACAAGCTTCGTGGCTATACGATCCCAATTCCCCCTGAATCGCGATTTTTTGGGTCATAGGCGTGTCTTCCATGCAAAACTTAGGTATTCGGACAATTCGTCACGCTGTCTATACCTTGCCACTTGGCAGGGGAACCCTTAGACAACCATGCAGACAGTTTAGATGGACTCGCGATCATGTTTGACACGATGACCCTTACCAAAGCGACCGCAGGCGTTTGCGGCGCGTTCCTTGTTCTCCTGCTCGGCAAATGGGCCGCAAAGGAGATCTATCACATGGATAGCCACGGTCAGGCTTCATATGTGATCGAAGTGGAAGAGGCAGGTGGAGCAGAAGCAGCGCCAGAAGTGAGCTTGGAAGAGCTCCTTGCAGCCGCTGACCTTGGTAAAGGGGCCAAGGTTTTCAAAAAATGCTCCGCATGCCACAAGCTGGAAGACGGCGCCCATGCAACAGGCCCTTCGCTTTATGGCGTTGTTGGGCGTGATATCGCGGCGGCAGCTGGTTTCGGTTTCTCTGGTGCACTGCCTGCGGGTAACTGGACAGCCGAAGAACTGGACGCATTCCTGAAAAAGCCTTCTTCATATGCACCAGGCACTTCTATGAGCTTTGCCGGTCTTAAGAAAGACACAGACCGCGCAAACCTGATTGCGTATCTCGACAGCTTGGATAATTGATCCCAGCATTCGAGCGAAGAATTGAGCAAGCCGTTGCCTCACTCCGAGGCAGCGGCTTTTTCATGTCAATGCGACTACTTCTTCACACTTGGTTCATAATCTCTAAATTTCTAATTGTTCTTATTGGAGAATGTCAGTGAGATGTTATCTTGCTAGAAAGAAACTATGATATCGGAGGAAGAGCACATGATGCCATTTCGTAGCACTGCTTTGACGAACAAGAGCCTGTTGCGACATGGTATATTACAAAGCTTGTTCTTCGCATTTGCGGTCACCCTGTTTGCGAATGATTTTGCTCAGGCCGAGGAAAATATTGTTAAAACCCACGGGTATTCCTATTTCGGGAATTTAGACTATGCAGCCGATTTTGCACATTTTGATTATGTGAACCCTGATGCTCCTAAAGGTGGTGAGCTGTCATTGAATACAACAGGGACTTTTGACTCCCTGAACCCTTATTCACGCAAAGGTCGTGCGGGTGTTTTGACAACCATCCAATACGACAGCTTATTAGAGTCCACCAACGACGCTGTTGGACAATATTATGGGCTGTTGGCCAAGAGTTTAGAATACGATGAAGGCCGGAACTATGTCGTCTTTCATTTGCGCCCCGAAGCAAAATTCTGGGATGGTACACAGGTGACAGCCCATGACGTTGTGTACAGTCATAAGCTCTTTGTGACGCAAGGGCTGCCTTCCTATGCGCAGGCGGTTAGTCGTATGGTACCTGAGGCGGAAGCGTTGGATAACCTGACGGTTAAATTTACGTTTAACCCTGAGGTGTCACGAAGAAGCTTGATCGAAACCGTCGGCAACACCCCAGTTTTTTCAAAAGCATGGTTCGAAGCAGATGCGGAGCGTCGCTTGGATGAACCGCGGCTTGAAGTTGCCTTAGGGTCTGGGCCATACCAGCTGGATAATTATGATATCAATCGTCGTATCACCTATAAACGGAATGCAGACTATTGGGCAAAAGACCTACCTATCAATCTTGGTCGGCATAATTATGATCGGATTAGGGTTGAGTATTTTGCAGATCAAACAGCTGCCTTTGAAGGCTTTAAGGCTGGAGAATATACCTTTCGTGTAGAGGGAGACCCAAAGGTTTGGGCCTCGGGGTATGATTTTCCAAATCTTGCGGAAGGCCATGTGATTAAGAAAGAGCTGCCAAACGGCAACCCGCCTACGCCTTCGGGATTTGTGTTTAACCTTGGGAAAACTCAATTTGCGGATAAGTCTGTGCGCGAAGCTCTGGCATTGGCCTTTAATTTTGAGTGGGTCAATGAATCGCTGATGTTCGGTTTGAACACGCAACGCAGCTCATTTGTTGAAGGGACACCAATAGAGGCGACGGGCTTACCAGAAGGGGAGGAACTTACGTTTCTCGAGACGCTTGGTGATGTTGTCCCTGCAGAATTCCTGAACGAACCAGTGCGCACCAGCCATGTGTCCAAACCAGAACGTTTGCGAGATCGTCGCAATCTCCGGAAAGCGGCTAAGATGCTTGATGCCGCTGGATGGAGTGTTGGAGAGGACAAGCTACGTCGGAACGCGAGCGGTGCGACGCTTGAGGTAAATATTCCCTACCCATCGAATCAGTCAAATTCAGTCGCAACCATGATCGAGACTTACGTTCAAAATCTGCAGGCGCTTGGCGTGGACGCAACGGCTGAAAAGGTAGATCCATCGCAATTTACCTCACGCCGCCGCGATCGTGACTATGATATGATCCATTCAAGCAGCTATGGTTCATTCTTGTCGACAGGGGAAGGTTTGAGCCAGATGTATGGGTCAGAAGAAGCTTCCTTTAGCCTCTTTAACCCTGCAGGCTTGGCGAGCCCTCTTGTTGACGCAATCATCAATGCGTCGTTTGATACGGCCAATCAGGTTGATCAGGATATGGCACTAAAAGCGTTGGATCGGGCGTTGCGATTTGAATTCTTTGTTGTGCCTGATGGGTATGTGCCAAACTATTGGGTATCTTACTTTGACATCTATGAGCATCCTGAAACTCTTCCACCTTATGCCTTAGGGCGGTTTGATCTGTGGTGGGTTAATCCCGATAAAGCCGCCGATTTGAAAGCAAAAGGCGTATTGCGCTAAGATGGCCGCCTATATCTTTCGACGCTTATTACTGGTGATCCCAACATTGCTGGGAATCATGGTTGTCAACTTTACCTTAGTGCAGTTTGTTCCAGGTGGGCCGATTGAACAGATTATTGCCCAGGTCGAAGGGCAAGGTGATGTTTTCGCGGGCTTTGCTGGAGGCGAAACTGGCGCTCCAGATCTTGGAAATGATCTTGGCGGCATAGGTGCCGGGGATGAAAAATACGCTGGTTCACGTGGTCTCCCTCCCGAATTCATTGCTGAATTAGAGAAAGAGTTCGGGTTTGATAAGCCACCACTAGAGCGCTTTCTCTTGATGCTGGGTAACTATATCAGGCTCGACTTTGGCGAAAGCTACTTTCGCAAAATTGGCGTGGTAGATCTGGTGCTTGAGAAAATGCCGGTCTCTATTACGCTTGGACTCTGGTCGACGCTGATTGCTTATATGGTCTCTATTCCCTTAGGGATTCGCAAAGCACTGCGTGATGGATCGCGGTTCGATACATGGACGTCGGGCGCGATCATTGCGGCCTATTCGATCCCAGGGTTTCTTTTTGCGATTCTCTTACTTGTGCTATTTGCGGGTGGATCCTATTGGCAAGTGTTCCCCTTGCGTGGACTGACGTCAGATAATTTTGATCAGTTAAGTCTATGGGGGAAAGTCGTAGATTACGCATGGCACATTACCTTGCCGGTTCTGGCATCAACCGTTGCAAGCTTCGCAACATTGACGCTTTTGACGAAGAACTCGTTTCTGGATGAGATCAAAAAACACTATGTTATGACCGCCCGCGCCAAAGGGTTGAGCGAAAATCGTGTGCTTTATGGCCATGTGTTCCGCAATGCGATGTTGATTGTGATTGCGGGGTTTCCTGCAGTGTTTATCAGCGTCTTTTTCGGTGGCAGTTTGATCATTGAGACGATTTTTTCACTGGATGGCCTGGGACGCTTGGGCTTTGAGGCGGCTGTGGCCCGTGATTACCCAGTTGTCTTTGGGACTTTGTTTATCTTTGGCTTGATGGGGTTGGTCGTCGGAATTATCTCAGATCTGATGTATGTGCTGGTTGATCCGCGCATCGATTTTGAAAAGCGGGAGGGGTAAATCCATGTCACCGCTGAATCAGCGCCGCTGGCGTAATTTTTGTAACAACCGTCGTGCTTATTGGTCGCTTTGGATCTTTGGCGTGCTTTTTGGCCTGACGCTCTTTGCCGATGTGTTGGCCAATGACAAACCGTTTTTGGTGAATTACCGAGGTGAATTTTATGTGCCGGTCCTAACGTCATACCCTGAAACCACCTTTGGCGGGGATTTCGAGACGGAAGCGCAATATGACGACCCCGAAGTGCAATGTCTGATCGCATCCGGGGGGATCGAAGACTGTTTTGACGACCCCGAAGGTATTCTTGCAGCGATTGATGCAGATGAATATAGCGCGGTGGGTTTTGAAAAAGGCTGGGCTCTGTGGCCTTTAATTCCTTATTCGTTTGATACGGCTGTCGATCGTCCAGGTGCTGCGCCTCTTCCCCCCAATGGCCAGAACTGGCTCGGCACGGATGACCGCAAACGTGATGTTTTAGCGCGTGTTATCCATGGGTTCCGCCTATCAATTGTCTTTACACTGATGGTGACGCTGGCCGCGACGGTCATCGGCATTCTTGCAGGCGCAGTTCAAGGTTATTTTGGCGGTTGGCTGGATCTGATTTTTCAACGGATTATCGAAATTTGGTCCTCTACGCCGTCCCTGTATGTCATCATCATTCTTTTTGCGATCTTGGGGCGAAGTTTCTGGCTGCTGGTGGTTTTGACCATTCTCTTTGGCTGGACCGCCCTGGTTGGCGTTGTACGGGCCGAATTTCTGCGTGCGCGCAATTTAGAATATGTCCGCGCTGCCAAAGCCTTGGGAGTAGGGAATATGACAATTATGTTCCGCCATATGCTGCCAAACGCGATGGTGGCGACAGTGACGATGCTACCTTTTATCGTGACCGGAACCATTGGCACGTTAGCGAGCTTGGACTTCCTTGGTTTTGGTCTTCCGTCGTCGGCACCTTCTTTGGGTGAGTTGACGTTGCAGGCCAAACAAAACCTACAAGCACCGTGGCTGGCCTTTACGGCCTTCTTTACCTTTGCCATCATGTTGTCGCTTCTGGTCTTCATTTTTGAAGGCGTGCGTGACGCCTTTGACCCCAGAAAGACTTTCTCATGAGCGCGATGTTGCAGGTGAACAATCTCCGAGTGGCATTCCGTCAGGATGGCCAATTGGTGGAGGCTGTGAAAGGCGTGTCTTTTGCGGTCGATCGTGGAGAAACGGTGGCGCTGGTTGGCGAAAGCGGGTCTGGCAAGTCTGTTTCCGCGCTTTCAACTGTCTCTCTCTTGGGGGAAAACGCGCAAGTTAGTGGATCAGTAACATACGACGGCACCGAAATGGTTGGCGCAGATGAACGCCATCTGCGTCAGGTACGTGGAAATGATATTTCATTTATCTTTCAAGAGCCGATGACATCGTTGAACCCGTTGCATACGCTGGAAAAGCAGCTGGCAGAGTCGCTTGCTTTGCATCAGGGGCTTGCTGGGGGAAAGGCACGCGCACGCATTCTGGAGCTGCTTGAGAAGGTTGGAATTCGGGATGCAGAGAGCCGGTTGAACGCCTATCCGCATCAGTTGTCAGGGGGGCAGCGTCAACGTGTCATGATTGCGATGGCCTTGGCGAATAAGCCTGATATTCTGATTGCAGATGAGCCGACAACAGCGCTGGACGTTACCATTCAGGCACAGATCTTGGATCTTCTGGCCGAGCTGAAAGAGAGCGAAGGCATGGGGGTGTTGTTTATCACGCACGACCTCAACATCGTTCGCCGTATTGCGGATCGTGTTTGTGTGATGAAAAATGGTGAAATTGTTGAGGCTGGTCCAACCACTGAAATTTTCGCCAACCCACAGCACCCTTACACGCAAAAGCTTTTGGCAGCTGAACCATCAGGTCTTCCAGAACCTGTGTCTGGTAGCGCGGAAGAGATCATTTCAACCGAAGATCTGAAAGTGTGGTTCCCGATTCAAAAAGGTCTGCTGCGTCGTACCGTTGGGCATATCAAAGCCGTAAATCCCTGTTCGTTGAGCTTGCGCGCTGGAGAGACTTTGGGGATCGTAGGTGAATCGGGATCTGGCAAAACGACGATGGCGCTTGCGATTATGCGTTTAATAGCGTCTGAAGGCGCGGTCCGGTTCCATGGGCAAGATTTACGGCAGTGGTCCACTAAAGACCTACGAGGTCTGCGCAAAGATATGCAAATTGTCTTTCAAGACCCCTTTGGTGCGCTTAGCCCCCGGATGACTTGCGCGCAGATCATTGCAGAAGGCCTGTCTATTCACGAGGTTGGCGAGGGACGTGATAGCCGTGGTCTCGTTGCAGAAGTGTTGGAAGAGGTCGGACTCGATCCCGCTGCAATGGATAGATATCCTCATGAATTTTCGGGGGGCCAGCGCCAGAGAATTGCAATTGCACGGGCGATGGTGCTTCGGCCAAAGCTTGTCGTATTGGATGAGCCGACATCAGCTTTGGACATGACCGTGCAGGTGCAAATCGTGGATTTGCTACGTGATTTGCAGAAACGTTATGGGCTGGCCTATTTGTTTATTAGCCATGATTTGAATGTTGTACGCGCTATGTCTCACAGAATTATGGTGATGAAACAAGGCGATGTGGTCGAGACCGGCTTAGCTGAGGCAATCTTTCGCGAGCCAAAACAAGATTACACGCGGCAGTTATTGTCTGCGGTAAAAGCAGGATAGCGCGTCTGCTCTCACTGATGCCGTGATTGGTGTCACGGCACCTTTGTTAGGTTGGGCGAGGAGAGAGCGCCCGCGGTGAAGTGCATGGTTTCGATGGTGTTTATATCGCAGCGCTATGACCTGCTTTGCTCAGCTCATAAGTATCACAGGCGCGCGCAATAACGCGTGTCAGAGGTCGACCTTCTGGAAGAATGATGAATGATTGGGGCGTTCGCTCAACCATCCCTTCGAACCTATTTGAAAGTTGGCCGAGTAGTGTTTCGATTTGGAGTTGGTGCGCGGGAAATGCCTCTGCTAATATATGTTGATCAACGCGAAAATCGCACATGAGCATTTCGATAAGGCGCCCGCGCCAAGCATCGTCTTCTTGATAAATATGGCCACGGGCCGTTGCGAAGTTTTGGGTTTTTATTGCTGAATTATAGGCAGAGGTTGCAGCGGTGTTTTGTGCGTAGCCTTGTGGAAAACGCGAGATCGAAGAAGCCCCAAGACCAATCAGAACTTCACTGGTGTCATCAGTATACCCTTGAAAGTTTCTGCGCAGTCGGCCAGCTTTTTGCGCAACAGACAGGCCGTCGCCTGGACGGGCGAAATGATCGATGCCGACCTCATCGTATCCATCTAAGGTAAACAATTGCCTCGCGGTCTCAAACAGTTGCAGCCGTGCTTCTGGGGTTGGTAAGCTGTTCGAGGGGATCATTGTTTGGCGGCGTGCCATCCAAGGCACATGCGCATAACCATAAAGAGCGACACGATCCGGGTTTAACGAGAGCAATTTTTGTACACTGTCCGCAACGCGGGGCGCAGTTTGATGGGGGAGGCCATATAAAATATCTGCGTTTAAGCTTGTGACACCTTGTGCGCGCAACAGTTTCACGGCCTGCTGTGTGATCGCATAGCTTTGCGGCCGCCCGATTGTTTCTTGAATTTCAGGGTCAAAATCCTGCACGCCAATAGAAACGCGAGTCATCCCTGCTTTTGCAAGCGCTTCTGCCCGATGACCATCAATCTCATTTGGATCAACTTCTACAGAAAACTCGGCGCCGGAAGCGAATGGGAGGATTTGAGTGATCGCGCAAGCAAGGCTGGTGATCATTTCGGCATCTAGCAAGGTTGGCGTCCCCCCGCCCCAATGCAAACGGCTTAGAGAGATTTCTGATGGTAGATGTTCTGCCAAGAGTTGAAGTTCTTGTTTTAGAATTTCAACATATACGCGGACTGGGTCTATGGATTTTGTGCCTTGTGTTCGACATGCGCAAAACCAACAGAGGCGGCGGCAAAATGGGATGTGCAAATACAATGAGATCTGGCTCCCCGCAGGTATTTGCGAGATCCAGTTTTGAAATACAGCAGGCGTCACGTCTGCGTTGAAATGCGGCGCGGTTGGATAACTTGTGTAACGCGGTACTTTCGCGTCAAACAAACCCATACGGGCCAATTGTGAAACTCTTTCCATGTCGATAGAGTAGAAGACAAGACGTATCCATTCTTTGACCCAGATCAATCGAGTATGCCTATGACTGCGCCGAGCCTGACCCATGTCAAATGTGCGGATTGCCCTATTCGCCATCGTGCAGTGTGCGCGCGTTGTGATAGTGATGAATTAGAATTGCTGGATCAGATTAAGTATTATCGCAGTTATGAAGCTGGTCAGGCGATCATTTGGTCTGGGGATCAGATGGATTTTGTAGGGTCTGTTGTTTCGGGTGTTGCGACATTGACGCAGACGATGGAAGACGGGCGGACGCAGATGGTAGGGCTATTGCTGCCGAGTGATTTTGTCGGGCGACCAGGTCGAGATGGTGCTGCGTACAATGTTATGGCCACGACCAATGTCATGATGTGCTGTTTTCGGAAACGTCCGTTTGAAAAGCTATTGGATGAGACACCGCATATTTCGCATAGATTGCTTGAAATGACTCTAGATGAATTGGACGCGGCACGCGAGTGGATGCTTGTGCTTGGTCGAAAGACGGCGCGTGAAAAAATCGCTAGTCTTCTTGCGATTCTGGCGCGAAGGGATAGCAGCTTTGATAAAGCGAACTTTCAGACAGAATCTGAATTTGAGCTTTCGCTAACGCGGGAGGCGATGGCTGATTATCTGGGTCTCACACTTGAAACAGTGAGCAGACAGATTTCAGCGCTGAAAAAAGCTGGTGTCATTGTTCTAGAAGGCAAGCGCCATGTGATTGTTCCAGATATGGGGCGCTTGCTGGAAGAGGCCGGAGATGACAGTGATGGCGGTCTGCTGGCTTAGCAGACGATTAGTGCGCCATTAGAACGGGCCTATCCATTTGCTCCAGTATATTGCGTGTTGCACCGCCTAAGATCGCCTCGCGAAAACGCGAATGCCCATATGCACCCATCACAAGCAGCTCAGCGCTTTTGTCTTCTGCATGACGCAAAAGAACGTCTGAGGTGCGTGGCAAGGATTGGCTTAGGACGTCAATTTCGCAACTTACGCCGTGACGCGCGAGCATCTGGCAGAGTTGTCCCCCAGGGTCCGAGCGTTCAAGGCTGCGTCGCGGTGGATCGATCACCGCCACATGAACGCTTTCGGCGCGTTGCAGAAATGGCAATGACTTTCGAATGGCAGTAAGCGCTTCAGCACTTTCGTTCCAACCGATGACAACATGTCGTGGAACGCGCTGCAAAAGGCGGTCTTCAGGCACCACCAGAACAGGTGCGGCACTTTGAAACAGACCAGCTTCGACCAGCGCTTCGTTTTCGCTGATGTCTTGCGGGCCATATGGTTTGTTCAGCACTATTAAATCCGTAAAGCGGCCATGGCGCGCGACTGCGCGGGCAAGGTCTCCAATCAGAGAAACTTCATCAAGCGTGCCAAAATTCACTTCGTTGCGGGCCAGCACTGTACTTGCCAATTCATGTAGTTTTTTTGCGTCTTTTCGCGCTTGTAACAGGGATTCTTGCCATAAAGTGGCGTTCGTTGCTCCATAATCGATGCCCAACTGTGTTTGATCTATACCCAAACACAGGGCGTCAGCGTGGGCGTCAAACAGCGACGATAAGATCGTCAGCTGGGTCAACGGGACTAAAGCTGTTTCGGGATCAGTGATTACAGTCAAAAGGGATTTGTAAGACATCTCAGACCTCATGTCGGGTTGTCACGCGGTTCCTTTCGGCAGTTTAGGCGCGTTTTGCCGCATTTCGTTTTGATGCAGATCAATGCTTCTTGAGATCAACAAAAATATCAGGGTGTCAGTCTAAACCGCCCAATGCGATCAAAAAGAATCGTTCAGGGCAAGGTAAAGGGACGAAGTATGTCTAATTATATCAAGCTGATAGCGCTTGGTTTCATCACGTTTTTTGCGATGCTTGGGACCAACTTCGCGCGCGATTTAGCCTATCAGGTCCACGCTTTTATCGTTATGGCTGTGGCAGGTGGGTTATTTCTTTATACGTTGCGCCAAACGGATGAGGTGCAAAAGCCAGAGCCAACACATGAGTACTTTGACAGCGTTGTGCGCGCGGGTGTCATTGCAACCGTGTTCTGGGGCGTGGTTGGATTTTTAGTCGGAACGTTTATTGCGTTTCAGCTGGCTTTCCCGGCGCTGAACTTTGAATGGGCCAATGGTCTTGCCAATTTCGGCCGTCTACGCCCGCTGCACACCTCTGCAGTGATCTTTGCGTTTGGTGGGAATGCCCTGATCGCGACCTCTTTTTACGTGGTACAACGGACCTCGGCCGCGCGGCTTTGGGGCGGGAACCTGGGATGGTTTGTCTTCTGGGGCTATCAGCTCTTTATTGTGTTGGCCGCGACCGGCTATCTTTTGGGTGGTACGCAGTCCAAAGAATATGCAGAGCCCGAATGGTATGTTGATCTATGGTTGACCGTCGTGTGGGTGGCGTATCTGGCGGCCTACCTCGGCACAATTATCAAACGCCGTGAGCCGCATATCTATGTAGCAAACTGGTTCTACCTTGGCTTCATCATCACAGTTGCCATGTTGCACCTTGTCAATAACATGACCATCCCAGTCAGCATCTGGGGGTCAAAATCGGTAATTATCTGGTCCGGTGTCCAAGATGCGATGGTGCAATGGTGGTATGGCCACAATGCGGTTGGTTTCTTCCTAACGGCGGGCTTCCTAGGCATGATGTACTATTTCATTCCGAAACAGGCAGAACGACCCGTTTACAGTTATAAACTCTCTATCATTCACTTCTGGGCGCTTATCTTTCTGTATATCTGGGCAGGTCCACACCATCTGCATTACACCGCGCTGCCGGATTGGGCATCTACCCTTGGAATGGTGTTTTCGATCATGCTCTGGATGCCGAGCTGGGGAGGAATGATCAATGGTTTGATGACGTTGCAAGGGGCGTGGGACAAGTTGCGCACTGATCCAGTGTTGCGGATGATGGTGATTTCTTTGGGCTTTTACGCGATGTCAACATTCGAAGGTCCGATGATGTCTATTCGCGCGGTGAACGCATTAAGCCATTATACGGATTGGACCATTGGACACGTGCATTCAGGGGCGTTGGGCTGGAACGGTATGATCACCTTTGGGGCGATGTACTATCTGGTGCCTGTCTTATGGAAACGGGAACGTCTGTATTCACTTTCTTTGGTCAGCTGGCACTTCTGGCTCGCGACAATTGGCATCGTGCTTTACGCGGCGTCCATGTGGGTCACTGGTATCATGGAAGGCCTGATGTGGCGTGAAGTTGATGCAAACGGTTTCCTTGTGAACTCCTTTGCGGACACTGTCGCGGCGAAATTCCCAATGTATGTCGTGCGTGGACTGGGCGGGGTGTTGTACCTCACCGGGGCGCTCATGATGGCTTACAACCTTTGGATGACTGTTCGAAAAGCTCCGGCAAAAGAAGCCAAGCTTTCCGTTGCAGTCCCGGCTGAATAGGAGAGCGGGTTATGTCCATTATTGACAAGCATAAGATCCTTGAAACCAATGCAACCTTGTTGCTGATCTTTTCATTCATCGTGGTCACAATTGGAGGGCTGGTGCAAATCACCCCTCTATTCTACCTCGAAAACACCATTGAGAAAGTCGAAGGGATGCGCCCTTATACGCCTTTGGAACTGGCGGGACGGGACATCTATATTCGTGAAGGCTGCTATGTCTGCCATAGTCAGATGATCCGCCCGATGCGAGATGAGGTGGAGCGCTATGGTCATTACTCGCTTGCGGCGGAATCCATGTATGATCACCCGCATCAGTGGGGGTCAAAACGCACCGGCCCTGATTTGGCGCGTTTAGGGGGGCGCTATTCGGATGAATGGCATGTTGACCACCTACGTAATCCTCAAGCCGTCGTGCCGGAATCGGTTATGCCTAAATACGGCTTCCTTGAAGAAAAGCGTATTGATGGGCGTTACATTGGAGATCTGTTGGCGGCCAACGCCATGGTTGGCGTTCCTTATAGTCAACAGATGATCGATAATGCGGAACGGGATTTCCGCGTCCAGGTCAATCCCGACGGTGACTATGATGGCCTTCTTGAACGCTACGGCGAGGATATCAATGTGCGCAACTTTGATGGTCAGCCCGGAGTCTCTGAAATGGATGCGCTGGTGGCATATCTGCAAATGCTGGGGACTTTGGTTGATTTCTCAACCTTCACCCCAGATGCGAGCCGGTAAGGAGAGAGACTATGGAACTCTATACTCTACTCAGACAGTTCGCTGATAGCTGGATGCTTCTTGTTTTGTTTCTGTTTTTCATCGGCGTGATTGTCTGGGCTTTTCGTCCAGGTAGCACCACAACCTATGCCGATACCGCAGATATTCCATTTCGCAACGCTGATCGGCCAGCTCCTGCCACTGAGGAGGATCGGATATGAGCCAGAAGAAACCTAACAATCCGAACAATCCAAATAATGTTCCAACCACTGGCCATGTTTGGGATGGGATTGAAGAATATGACAATCCGATGCCGCGCTGGTGGTTGTATTGTTTTTATCTCTGCATCATTTGGGCCTTCGTCTATGCGATCTTTTATCCAGCCTGGCCTTTGGTAAGTTCCGCGACAACAGGGCTTACTGGCTGGTCATCACGTGGGGATGTTGCAGCAGAAATCGCTGCGGTTGATGAAGCAAATGGCCCGATAAATGCGCGGCTTGAAGCTGCAGAGCTGACAACAATTGCGGGAGATCCTGATCTTGGCCCCTATGCAGTGTCGGCAGGAGCTGCAGTGTTCAAAACCTTCTGTGCGCAATGCCACGGATCAGGGGCCGCGGGCGCGAAAGGCTATCCAAATCTTCTCGACGATGATTGGCTGTGGGGAGGATCCGTCAGCGATATTCATGAAACTGTCAGCAATGGTATTCGCAACGAAGACTATGATGACGCGCGCTATTCTGCCATGCCAGCCTTTGGGCGCGATGGTCTGTTGGAAGCAGAGCAAATTGATGCGGTCGCAAACTATGTGATGTCTCTATCAGGCACGCCTGCCAACGCAGAGGTCGTTTCTGAGGGAGCGGTACTTTACGGCGAAAACTGTGCCTCTTGCCATGGCGCCGAAGCATTAGGGGATCGAACACAGGGGGCGCCCAACCTAGCGGATGCGATCTGGCTTTATGGGGGGGATTATCAAACGTTGATAAACACCATCTCAAACGCGCGCTTTGGTGTGATGCCGGGGTGGGGGACACGTTTGAGTGAAGCTGAAATCCGTGCTGTTACATCCTACGTGCATCAGCTGGGTGGCGGCGAGTAAGCGTCAAAGTCTGTCGATCAAAACGAATGCGAAGGGGGCGCAATCTGCGGCCCCTTTTTCCATGAAGACGTGTATTGATTTATATCAAAGCCCTGTCTCCCAGGTGTTTGCTAGGGTGAGATTATCCTTAGGATTGCTGACAATCGTTGGTGAAACGTGACAGCATTTTTGGGGCGGGTTTTCCTGCGCCAAATCTGGGGGCCGGTTTTTTGATATGTTCGCGCGTTTCCTAAAAGCTGGCCCCCTTATCGTACTTTGCTCGATCGCATTGCATATTGCGTGCTTCGTCTTTTAGTTCAGCACTTTTGGTAGCGGCTGTGCTCCCAAAAATTCCAGTTCAGACAGGTGTAGCATGAGCGCCTCACTGGCAGGCTGCGCGCAAACGTCACAGGGAAAACACCCTATTTTTCGAGGGTTGAGCCAGTTGGTCGCAGCGCAAACATCAGCCAAAGATGCTCTTTTTGATCCACGTCAAGGTTTCTTCGGGAACTCTTTGAGACAACATCAATCGAACTGCAATCGCCGTGGAGCGCTTCTCGTGTCGCAATCTCACACTCCTCCTAGCCTTTATTCTGCACATGAACCGGTGTTCCCGCGCCGCGTAACGGGGAAATTTCGTAACCTCAAATGGATCCTTATGGCGGTGACATTGGGCATCTACTATCTGCTGCCCTGGCTGCGCTGGGATCGCGGATTGAACCTACCAGATCAGGCTGTGCTTGTAGATCTGGCAAACCGGCGTTTCTATTTCTTCTGGATCGAGATCTGGCCGCATGAATTTTACTTTGTCGCAGGTCTCTTGATTATGGCGGGGCTTGGCCTGTTTCTGTTTACCTCTGCGCTTGGGCGTGTTTGGTGTGGCTATGCCTGCCCGCAAACGGTTTGGACTGATCTTTTCATATTGGTCGAACGCTGGATTGAAGGGGATCGCAATGCGCGTCTACGCCTCTACCATCAAAAGCAGCTCGATCTGCGGAAAATTCGTTTGCGGGTCACAAAGTGGGTGGTGTGGTTGCTGATCGGGCTCGCGACAGGTGGGGCTTGGGTGTTTTATTTTGCTGATGCGCCGACGTTGGTGCAGGATCTCGTGACCGGGAATGCGCATGCTGTTGCCTACACCACGATGGCATTTCTAACCTTAACGACCTTCTTCTTCGGTGGGTTCGCACGCGAACAAATCTGTATCTATGCCTGTCCCTGGCCTCGCATTCAGGCAGCAATGATGGATGAAGATACGCTAACGGTGGGATATCGTCATTGGCGCGGTGAGCCGCGTGGCAAGCATCGGAAAATTAAAGAGGCACAAGTCGAGACTTCACCATTGGGAGACTGCATTGATTGCATGGCCTGCGTCAATGTTTGCCCGATGGGAATTGATATTCGCGATGGACAACAGATGGAGTGTATCACTTGTGCGCTTTGTATTGATGCCTGTGATGACGTGATGGATAAACTCGGCAAGCCGCGTGGCCTGATCGACTATATGGCGCTTTCCGATGAAACACGTGAACAGGCCGGTGAGGCACCGCGTAGCGTGTGGCGGCATATTTTCCGTCCACGGACTATCCTTTACACCGTTCTCTGGGCCGGGATTGGTCTTGCCATGGTCTATGCGCTCTTTATCAGGCCAGACGTTGATCTGACCGTCGCGCCTGTTCGCAACCCAACTTTTGTGGTTTTGTCTGATGGATCTATTCGCAACACCTATGATGTTCGTTTGCGCAACAAACATGGAGAGGCGCGTGAATTCGCTCTCACGTTAACCGGTGCAGATGGACTGGAGCTTGAGCTGGAAAGCGTTGCGGGTCATGTCGTCACTGTCCCTGCTGACAGTGCAAAATTGCAGCGCGTCTACATCGTGTCACCCAAGGAGGAAGCGCCTGCACTGCGGGATGCAACGTCGCTCCGCATCTGGGTCGAAGACCTGATCAGTGGCGAACGTGCCAGCAAGCAGACCAGCTTTAACGGGAAAGGGTAGAACCATGGTCAAAACCGAACGTAAATTGACGGGCCGTCATGTGGCGCTCATCTTTGTTGGGGCGTTTGCCGTGATCATCGGTGTAAATATTCTACTCGCTTACAATGCGGTCACGAGCTTTCCAGGGCTTGAAGTGAAAAACTCTTATGTCGCCAGCCAAGAGTTTAACGATCGTCGTGATGCGCAGCTGGCGCTTGGCTGGCAGGTCGAGGCGCGCGCGGATCAAGAACAGCTCCGCGTTTGGATTGCTGATGCTGACAATACGCCAGTTCGTGTGAAATCTCTTGCGGCAACCTTGGGGCGAGCGACGCATGTTCAGGATGACCAGTCTCCTGAACTCTCATTTGATGGGATGGCATATGTCGCCCCTGTAACGCTTGCGCCGGGGAATTGGAATCTGCGGATGAAAGCGGTGTCTGCAGACGGTGTGGAATTCACTCAACGTATCATTCTTCATGTGCGGGAGGCGCGGGAATGACAGCACATACCCACTCTCGTCTGGCAGTTTGTCCGGGCTGTGTGACAGGATCAGATACTCAAGTGGAGCCAGCGCCGCCGACCAAAGTAAGCTTGGCGCTTTCGTTGCCGACAATTCATTGCCAAGCGTGTATTTCAAAAGTGGAGCGTGGTCTGGCCAAAGTGCCGGGGGTTCGCGAGGCCCGTGTAAACCTGACTCTCAAACGTGCATTCGTCGAAGCTGCCCCAGAGTTGCATGCCGCAGATCTTATCCCGGTGCTCAACGACCTTGGGTATGAAAGTCATGAGCTTGATCTTGCGACGTTGAATGCTACGGCATCCAATCAACAGGGGCGGGATCTTGCGATGCGTCTTGCCGTGGCAGGGTTTGCATCTATGAACGTTATGCTCTTGTCGGTTTCCGTTTGGGCTGGGGCAAGTGACGCCACACGTGATATGTTTCACTGGATTTCCGCCGCGATCACGATCCCGGCGGTGGCTTTTGCGGGGCAACCTTTCTTTAAAAACGCATGGGCTGCATTGCGCGTCCGACGCTTGAACATGGATGTTCCAATTGTTTTGGCACTGTTGCTCGCGCTTGTGACCTCATTGTGGGAAACCAGTTTGGGCGGAGAGCATGCCTATTTCGATGCAGCACTTACCCTCGTGTTTTTCCTATTGGTTGGACGTTTCCTAGATCAGCGCACGCGTGCGGCGGCACGTTCCGCCGCCGAAGAGCTTGCTGCGCTAGAAGTGCCCAACGCTATGCGGCTTGATCCCAAGGGAAACCCACAGGATGTCCCAGTCCGTGCACTTGCCGTGGGAGACAAAATCTTAGTGCGACCGGGTGGACGGATGCCTGTTGATGGTGAAATCATTGAGGGTAAATCCGAATTGGACCGTTCCTTGCTGACCGGGGAAACCGTGCCTGTATATGCGGAGACAGGCACCATTGTTTCGGCAGGTGAAGTGAATTTAACCGGCCCGTTGACCATTCTAGCCACTGCCGTTGGCGAAGATACGTCCCTGCATCGGATGGCGGATTTGGTTGCGATCGCTGAATCTGGTCGCTCTCGTTATACATCGCTTGCGGATCGGGCTGCGAAACTCTACGCGCCGGGGGTTCATATCTTATCTGCTTTGGCCTTTGTAGGCTGGTACCTTTATACGTTTGACCTGCGCACCGCGTTGAATATCGCTGCAGCTGTTTTGATCATCACCTGTCCTTGCGCGCTTGGTCTTGCGGTTCCCGCTGTCACCACGGCTGCATCAGGGCGTTTGTTCAAAAAGGGGTTGCTGATCAAAAACGCTACCGCAATGGAACGGTTGGCTGTCGTTGACACTGTTGTGTTTGATAAGACCGGGACATTGACCGCAGGGACGCCTGAATTAACAAATGCAGAGCTTTATTCTGTCAAGGATCTCTCCATTGCCTTTGCCCTTGCACAGGGATCCGAGCACCCGTTGGCGCGTGCAATTGTCAAAGCCGCTCATGGTCTCAATATTGAAGCGGCTCCCATAACCGATCTCTGTGAAATACCAGGTTTTGGAACCGAAGGATATGTCGCGGGGCAGCGGGTAAGGTTGGGGCGTGCCGGTTGGCTTGGAGTTGATGTTGTTCCCGGCCATTTGACCAGCAGTTATTTGGACACAGGAGAGGGCACTCCTCGTGTGTTTACCTTTGTTGATCGATTGCGCCCCGGTGCACACGAGGCAGTTTCTGCACTACAAACGGCTGGGAAAACAGTCATCTTGATGTCAGGTGACAATGAAGCCCCTGTCGAACATCTCGCTGCGCGTCTGAATATTGAACATTGGCACGCAAATGCGCTGCCGTTGACCAAACTGCAGGAGATTAATGCCATGGCGGCGGCGGGGCGAACGGTCTTAATGGTCGGCGATGGCTTAAATGACACTGCAGCCTTAACGGCCGCACATGTCTCGGTCTCTCCGGCATCTGCTCTTGATGCGGCACGTGTTGCATCTGATATCGTTTTACTTGGGCAAAACCTTGAACCCTTGGCAGATGCGTGTCGCACTGCAGAACAGGCAACCCGCCGCATTCGTGAAAACTTCCGCATGGCAACATTTTACAATGTAGTTGCGGTACCCTTGGCAGTTGCCGGACTTGCGACACCCTTAATCGCTGCCTTGGCGATGTCTTTGTCATCTATTACGGTGTCTTTGAATGCCCTGCGCTTGCGTTGATGGAGTCTAAAATGACGGTGATTTCTTATCTTATTCCGATTTCACTGTTGTTGGGTGGTGTTGGCCTTGCCGGGTTTCTTTATACGCTGAAAAGCCGCCAATATGACGACCCAGAAGGGGATGCACGCCGCATTTTAAACCCTGATTGGGACGATCATCCAAAGCCTTGATGAAGAATAATTCAAACACAATAAACGCCCGTGGTGGAGTGGGGCGTTTATTGTGTTTAGCAGCTTTATTTAAGAGCGAGGGCCTATCGTACGGCACGTTAGGTTGCGCGCCGCGAGACGTCGGCATGCAAGCTCTGCGCGATCTTGGCTAAGTCCTTGAAAAGTCGCGTCAAACCCGCGTGGAGATTTTACGACTTTGCGCAATGTCCCGCTGAGCGTGGACATTTCTGTCAGCGCTGTTTTTAACAAGACCTTCTCCGCTTTGAACCGGTTGGTATAGCGGCCTACATTGATCCCCCAATACCGCCCGCCTGAGCTTGAAAGCCGTGTGACAACAACAGGTTCAGGAGCGACCGCGGCTGTTTCTATATTGGCAGGCCGTGCAATCGGACGCAGACCACCGCGATAAGGTTGTACGCGTGAAACGGTAGGCAGCGCACTGCTGACCGAGGCGACCGCTGCAATGATTTGAGCATCGTTCAGATCTTCATTGGTTGCCTGTGCAGTTTCTAGTGTCGCTTCAGTGATTGCAGCGTCAATACTGGCTTTCAGTGCGTCATCGTCTTGTTCTGGTGTCTCATCTGCGATTGCAACCACTACAGTACTTTCTGGGCGGCTCTTAGGGCGTAAGCTTTTCAAGACTGCGCCGTTCACGCGGATGGTTTTGCCTGCGCGGCCATCATGAGGTTCGCTTGAGGCAACCTGAATTCCTTTGTTGCCTTGGTATGATGGGCGTGAGGGGCGGCGTAGTTTTGCGTGTGTTGGTGCACGCCTGAACCCAAGATCTAGCAATTCCGCGACCTTTGCGTTTCGGGAAGCAGAGGATTTGCCACCAAACACGGTTGCAATAATTCTTTCATCTCCCCTCTTCGCAGAGGCTACAAGGTTAAAGCCCGCAGCATTGGTGTAGCCGGTTTTGATACCATCTGCGCCTTTATAGGATCCTAGAAGGCGGCGATTGGTGTTGGCGACCTGGCGTACTTTTGCATCGGCAGTGCGACGCGAAAACAGATTGTAATATTCAGGATAGTCATACAGCATATGGCGACCCAGAATGGTCATGTCATGTGCTGTAGAAAGATGCCCCTTTTGCGTAAGGCCATGGGCGTTTTTGAAAGTCGTTTTTGTCATGCCCAAGGCTTTTGCAGTCCGCGTCATACGGCGTGCAAAAGCTGCTTCAGACCCTGAAACCGCTTCTCCCAATGCTGTGGCTGCATCGTTTGCCGATTTGATTGCCGCCGCACGGATTAGATACCGCACGGCTATTTTTTGACCACTGCGCAAGCCAAGTTTTGAGGGAGGTTCCGCCGCCGCATTGCGTGAGATTTGGACCTTCGTGTCCAAAGAGAGTTCACCGTTTCGGATAGCTTCAAAGGTGATGTAAAGGGTCATCATTTTTGTCAAAGAAGCTGGATGCAGGCGCGTGTTTGCATTGCGCGAATGCAGTACTTCACCTGTGCGCCCATCCATGACCATCGCGGCGTAAGGCGCTGCCTGAACCTGTGTGGAATGACCAAGCAGCAAAAGAAATGCTACCATGACAGCAATCAATTGGAGAGGTCGTCTCACCATTCGGCGAAATAGGAATGAAATAGCCGGTATCAGACCGGGAGTCCTTGCGGACCAAACCTGCGCTTTATCTGCCATATGTGCCTCGTGCCGCTGGTTTCCAGCTGACTTGTTCTGCTCACGAGTAGGCTAACACAATGACATTTTAGAATAAACTGTCGCGATTATGATAGGTCGAAAATTGTAAAAGCCTGTTCTTCTATATTTGGTGGTGAGTCGGGCGCGTTACACTAAATGGATGTCATTTTCGCGGATAGTTAAGGTTTAGCGTGCGATTGTTCAGTATAATACGACACCGTTCACCCCGTTTTCTCTCAACGTGTGAGGCACTGAGGACACAGGTTTCGACTGATCCTTAATCGCGTTACAGTGGTGAGAGGATTGAACGTTATGACAAGCTGCGTATCAGGTTTTGCAATCCGCTCAGATCGGCAATTTCACGGAATCTAGGATGATCGACAGGGGCCTCGGCATGTTCGTGTTCCCAAACCAATCCATGTGGCACAAATGTTCCCCAGCCACCTGCCTCTATGACAGGCAACACATCAGAGCGCATGGAATTGCCAACCATCATCACCGTGTTGGGGGCGACACCATGGCGTTCAAAGATTCCCGCGTAGGTTTCTGGATTTTTCTCAGAAACGATTTCAACACTATCAAAAAGATCGCCTAAGCCGGATTGCGCCAGTTTACGTTCCTGATCCAGTAAATCCCCTTTGGTGATCAGCAAAACGCGATACTCTTTCGCGACGGCTTCAACAGCATCCTGCGCATATGGTAGAAGATCGATCGCGAAAGAAAGCATCATCTGACCGGCTTCGATCAATTCTTTGATCACGCGTGCAGGGACTTGTTCGTTTGTGACCTCAATCGCGGTTTCGATCATGGAAAGGGTGAAACCTTTGACGCCATAGCCATATCGGCCAAGATTGCGTGTTTCTGCGTCCAAAAGCAGCCGGTCAAGCTGTTCCGCGCCCATATTGGATGGGGTGTAATCCTGTAACAACTCTGCGAACCGCTGCTGTGTGATGCGGAAGAAACGCTCATTGTGCCAAAGTGTGTCATCTGCATCAAATGCGATTGTTGTGAGCTTGTTTGTCATTCTTATGTCCTATGTCTCTTTTCCTGCCGCCCAGAAAGGCTATATAAGCGCCCTAGGAATTTCCATGCATGATCGGATCGATTTCAAGATGACGTTTGAGCCAGTAATGATGTCGGATCGCTCTGACGATGACAGCGATCTTGACCTGTTGACCAAAACGCGCCCCAAAACCAAGCGCCCACCGCGCTACAAGGTTTTGCTTTTGAACGATGACTACACCCCGATGGAGTTTGTTGTCATCGTGTTGGAACGTTTCTTTGGTATGACCCATGCCCAATCTTTCGAGATCATGTTGACGGTGCATAAAAAAGGCGTCGCTGTGGTTGGTGTCTTTAGCCATGAAATCGCCGAAACCAAGGTTGCGCAAGTGATGGAATATGCACAACGGCATCAGCACCCTTTGCAGTGCACCATGGAAAAAGAAGATTGATCAAATAGAAAGGGCCATTTGATGTCTGTGCGCCTGTCCTTGGCCATCGAGACGGGCGGTTTCACCGTGCCGGATCAAGGTCCCATTGTTGTATTTCATCCGCGTTCTGGAAACGATTTATCTGCTTTGCCACAAGACCGTGTTGTTGTTGTGCAACCGTTTCGTCCGGATTTTGAGGCGTTTGAGGCGCAGGGTTATACTTGCGTTGCGCGCTATGAAGGCGAAGCACCAACCGCTTCGGTTGTGTTTGTAACGCGTGCCAAAGCGCTGGCGCGTGATTTGGTCGCGCAAGCTGTGGCAATGACCAAAGGTTCTGTGTTGATTGATGGCGCAAAGACCGACGGTATTGATTCGATTCTGAAAGAAATGAAGAGATACAGCACGCCATCCTCCCCGATTTCCAAAGCACACGGAAAAGTGTTTCATGTGCCAGGTGGCGCAGAACTCTTGCAGTTGCGCCCCCCTGCGCAGGCTGAGATCGAAGGATTTATGACTGCTCCGGGGGTGTTCTCGGCGGATGGTGTTGATCCAGCTTCGGCTCTGTTGTCTGCGGCCCTGCCGACCAAATTGGGACGCCGTATTGCCGACCTTGGGGCGGGTTGGGGATACCTTTCTGCAGAGATATTAAAGCGCTCAGATGTCAGGTCACTTCATCTTGTTGAAGCAGATTATATCGCGCTTGAGTGCGCAAAACGGAATAATTCGGATGAACGGGCGCAGTTTCATTGGGCTGATGCCCGCACATGGTCCACGCCCGAGATTTGCGATTGTGTTGTGATGAACCCGCCGTTTCATTCTGGACGTGCTGCGGAACCAGCGCTAGGGCAGGCTTTTATCGAACAGGCAGCCCGAGTGCTGGCGCCGTCTGGAGACTTGTGGATGGTTGCGAATCGTCATTTGCCCTATGAGACCACATTGGAACAGAACTTTCTGACCGTTGAAGAAGTGGCTGGAGAGTCTCGCTTTAAAGTGCTTCATGCTGCGCGACCTAGACGCCATAAAGGTTAAAGCTGGTATGATTGGTTTCCCTAGTTGGCGAACCAGTCTATCTTGCTGCGAAACCTGAACACGCGCAGAGGCTTTTTTATGTCGTTTTCCATTTCTGGTAAGACAGCGATTGTAACCGGTGCATCAAGCGGTATCGGCTTGGCAATTGGCAAACAGTTCGCCGATGCTGGTGCAAATGTGATGTTTGCAGATATGCAGGAATCTGCGCTTGTGCGAGAGTTGGGGCAGCAAGTCGAGGATAGCAATATTCGTTATTTCGCTGGCGATCTGCGAGAGCGGCTTACGATTGCCAACCTCTTGTCTGCGACCATTGATGCCTTTGATGAGATCGACATTCTGGTGAATGGCGCGCGTCAGGTTGAAGCAACGGATCTGTTGGATCCCGAAGACGATTCGCTTGATCGGATGTTGAATCAAAACTTGCTGCCGACTTTGCGTTTGTCGCAACAGGTGGCGCGCCGGATGATCAAACAAAGCGCAGATCAAGAGGGAGATGATGTTGTGGGGACAATTATCAATTTGTCTTCTATTGCGGCGCGTCGCACGCACCCGGACTTGATGGCTTACTCGGTTGCTTCGGCGGCTTTGGATCAATTGACGCGCTCTCTATCCGTTTCACTGGCGCCGCATCGTATTCGTGTGAACTCGATTGCTTTTGGTTCAGTGATGAGCGCGTCTATGCGACAAACTTTGAAAGACAATCGCAGTTTCCGTGCAGATATCGAAGAACATACCCCATTAGGACGCATCGCTGCACCTACTGAGCTGACAGAGGCAGCCCAGTTTCTGGCATCTGACGCCTCTGGCTTTATGACCGGACAAATTATGACATTGGATGGTGGGCGCACGTTGCTAGATCCCGTCGCCGCGCCGGTGCATTGATCAGGACTTTTGACTATGACTGCCGAGATGAAAACTGAAAAAGCCCGTGCTGCCGCGTGGTTTCGCACCCTTCGTGATGAGATTGTCGCTTGTTTTGAAGCGCTAGAGCAAAGCCATAGTGAAGGGCCCTTTTCGTCAGAAACAGCAGGTCAGTTTGAGGTCAGCGAAACGACACGCAGTTCAGCTGATGGGTCAGACGCTGGTGGCGGACTGATGAGCGTGATGCGTGGTGGTCGTGTGTTTGAAAAGGTCGGTGTCAATATCTCTGAAGTGTATGGCACCCTTGGGGAACGTGCGCAAAATGCTATGGCGGCACGTAAGGGGTTACCTGGCATGAAAGAGGATCCGCGGTTTTGGGCCTCTGGTATCTCGCTCGTTGCCCATATGCGAAACCCGCATGTTCCAGCCGTTCACATGAACACACGTATGTTCTGGACGCCGCATGCATGGTGGTTTGGGGGCGGATCTGATCTGAACCCCTGTCTTGAATATAAAGAAGATACAGCGCATTTTCATGCCACCCAAAAGACACAGCTTGATCCACATGGAAGTGAATTTTATCCGCGTTTGAAAGACTGGGCGGATGAATATTTCTATATCCCGCACCGAAACCGGGCGCGTGGTGTTGGCGGCATCTTTATGGATGATCAGAATTCAGGTGATTGGGAGGCGGATTTTGCTCTGACGCAAGATATTGGCCGTGCCTTTTTACCTGCTTTTGCGCCACTCGTTGAAAAACGGCGTGTGCAAACTTTCGGAGAAGCTGAAAAAGACGCACAGCTCATCCATCGTGGTCTCTACGCCGAGTATAATTTGGTGTATGATCGTGGGACAAAATTTGGATTGGAAACAGGTCATGACGCCAATGCCGTCTTGATGAGTCTGCCGCCGCTTGCGAAGTGGGTTTGACGATCATTCGCTGTTGATCGTAAATGCGATGTCCTGATCATGTTTAACGGTTTCCATAACCGCAAAAGAATTTGTCTGGCGTATGCCGGGAAGTTTATTTATCTTTTCGCCTAAGATTTCGCGGAAGTGGCCCATATCGCGCGTGCGAACGATCAACATGTAGTCAAATGATCCGGCAATCATCATGCAGGTCTCTACTTCTTCGATTCTAGTGACAGCTGCGTTTAATTCGTCCAAACTTGTATCAGCGGTTGCAGCCATTGATATTTGAACAATTGTCAGGTGTGATAATCCTAATGGCTCTGGATCTACAACGGCTTTGTACTTCGTGATAAGACCGGATTTTTCCAGTCTTTTGACACGCTCGGCACAGGGGGTATTTGTTAAGTTAACACGATTGGCCAGTTCGACGACAGACAGTCGCCCGTTTTGTTGTAGTTCGGTAAGAATTTTTCGGTCGATTCGGTCTAATTCTCTCTTCATCTAGTGAAATTCCCTGCAATTCTCTATTATACCGTGAATTATATCGTAATTTTGCTCAAATTTATCGCCAATCGCTAGAGAATTTTACTGATATTACGCGGATGAACGCCGCGCGCCTTGGATAAGGAAATTGGCGTTCCAATAACCAGCTGCGTTTTCGAAACTGCGCGGCATGGGATAAGGAGGAACTAATGAACGCAAAACTCATTATTGGGTTGGATGGCGAAGCGTCAGGAAGTCGCGCGCTATCTTATGGGAAAAAACTATCAAACTTGATCGGAGACTGCGCAATTGTCGTAGTTTATGTGATTGAATGGTCACCCTTTACCTTTCAGACAGCTGAAGAAAATGCACAGCGCCACAAACGCCGGGAAGAAGAGCTGAAGATTGCACAAGAGCGGATCATCGACCCCGCGATCAAACAGCTGGCGGCTGATGGGATCACAGCCACGGGTATTGTACGCCACGGCGATGTAGCGGATACGCTGAACGCGATTGCGCTGGAAGAAGGCGCTGAACAAATCGTGGTTGCTCGTTCGTCAGAGGGCGGCATTTCACGTCGCCTATTTGGTAGTGCCACAAGCAATCTGGTCATGCATGCAAGCGTGCCTGTGACTGTTGTCGGCTAATCCGGATTGTGAGGGATACAATGAATAACATGACTAAGTTTGGCCTGACATCGGCCATGACCGCTCTGGCGGCAAATAGCGCTTTGGCGCAAGAGGCGGTGAGCCTCGATGAAAAGGTGAACGCTGCCTTTGCATCCTCTACTGGCTGGTTCGTCAGCTTTATTTTCTCGCCTTTCCCCGGCACGTCCTTCCCATGGATCGTGATGTGGTTGGTGATCGCAGCGACGATCTTTACCCTGTACTTTGGCTTTGTGCAGTTCCGTTTCTTTGGCCACGCGATTTCGCTGGTTAAAGGAGACTATTCTGATCCCAACGATAAAGGCGAGGTCAGTCACTTCCAAGCGCTCGCAACGGCTTTGTCCGGTACTGTTGGTCTGGGGAATATCGCAGGTGTGGCCGTCGCTGTTGGCATCGGTGGTCCGGGCGCGACGTTCTGGATGATCATGGCCGGTCTGATGGGCATGGCATCCAAATTTGTTGAATGTACGCTTGGCGTGAAATACCGTAACGAGCTGGCGGATGGTACCGTTTCTGGTGGCCCTATGTACTACATCAGCAAAGGTTTCGCTGAAAAAGGCCTGCCGGGCGGTAAAATCCTTGCCGTTCTGTTTGCGATCTTCTGTATTCTTGGCGCCTTTGGCGGCGGCAATATGTTCCAAGCGAACCAAGCGCATGCTCAAATTGCTGGTATTGTTGGTGACTACCCGGGTTGGATCACAGGCATCGTATTTGCGGTTGTTGTCTTTATGGTGATTGTTGGCGGTATCAAATCTATCGCAAACGTGACTGAAAAAGTCGTGCCAATTATGGGCGTCATGTATGTCGGTGCGGCATTGATCATTCTGGCTGTAAACTTTGATATGATCGGTTGGGCCTTTGGTCAGATCTTTGAAGGTGCCTTTACAGGTCTGGGCGTCGCGGGCGGCTTGGTCGGTGCGTTGATCCAAGGTTTCAAACGTGCGGCTTTCTCAAACGAAGCGGGTGTTGGATCTGCGGCGATTGCGCACTCTGCGGTGAAAACCAACGAGCCAATCACTGAAGGTTTTGTTTCTCTGCTGGAGCCACTGATTGATACCGTTGTGATCTGTACAATGACCGCGCTGGTTATCATCATCAGCCAGCAGCTGATCATTGATCAGGAAACCGGAAACTATGTTTTGAATGAAGCAGGCACCGCAATTGCGACAGTTGGTGGTGTTGGCGGCGTTGCGCTGACCTCTGCGGCCTTTGGTGCCTCGATCAGCTGGTTTCCCTATATCCTCGCGATTGCAGTGATTCTGTTTGCCTTCTCTACGATGATTTCCTGGTCCTACTATGGTCTGAAAGCTTGGACATATCTGTTTGGTGAAGGGAAAGCCTCTGAACTGGTATTCAAGATCCTGTTCTGTATCTTCATCGTGATTGGTGCAGCGGCCAGCCTTGGTCCGGTTATCGACTTCTCAGATGCTGCGATCTTTGCAATGGCTGTTGTGAACATCTTCGCTTTGTACTTCCTGATGGGTGTTGTCCGCGAAGAACTTGCATCCTATGCGAGCCGCCTGAAATCTGGCGAAATCGTTAAACATAAAGGCTAAAGCCTGTGTCGTGGCCGGTTTGTACCGGCCGCTTTCCACACGGTATCGCAGCACTAACTTTGGTTTGGCATATAAAAAAGGGGCCCTGCGGGCCCCTTTTTCTTTTTTCGAAGTCGTGTTTGATCAGCGCAAACGCTGTTCACTTGCTGCATCAAAGAAATATGCATCTGCATCGTTGAAGTCCAAGCTTACGGCAGAGCCTTCGGCGATGGCGCCATCATCGCGGGTTTCCACGATAACCTTCTCGCCTGTTGGCGTGGTCAGGTAGTCATAAGAAACGCCTCCCAGACGTTCGCGCAGTTCCAGACGAATCGGGCTGTCCGCTTCGGCCACTTGCAGGTGTTGTGGGCGCACGCCAACCAGCACTTTGCTGCCGTTTGCAGGCAAGGAAACTGATGTGGACACGGCGCGACCACCCAAGGCGGGAACAGTTACAGCACCATTTTCAACCGTGCCCTCTAGGAAGTTCATTGCCGGGGAGCCAATGAAACCAGCCACGAATTTATTGTCTGGATCTTTGTAGAGATCCATCGGGCTGCCAACCTGTTCGATATGGCCTGCACGCAGAACGACGATTTTATCCGCTAGGGTCATCGCTTCAACCTGATCGTGGGTCACATAGATCATGGTTGCGCCAATTTCTTTGTGCAGGCGCGCGATTTCGACGCGCATGTCGACCCGTAGTTCTGCGTCAAGGTTTGACAAAGGTTCGTCAAACAGGAACACCTCAGGACCGCGAACAATTGCACGTCCGATCGCCACACGTTGACGTTGACCACCAGACATCGCTTTGGGTTTGCGCTTTAGGTATTGGTCAAGCTTCAGAATACGGCTGGCTTCTGCGACCTTTTCCTTGATCTCTTCTTTTGGATGGCCATTCATTTTCAGGCCAAATCCCATGTTCTCTTCCACAGTCATATGCGGATACAGGGCATAGGTCTGGAACACCATTGCAACGCCACGCTCCGAAGGATCCATATGAGTCACGTCGCGCGTGCCAATGTTAATCTGGCCATCTGTGGTCTCTTCCAGACCTGCAATCATGCGCAGCAGGGTAGACTTACCACAGCCCGAAGGGCCGACAAAGACGCAGAATTCGCCGTCTTCAATTTCGAGATCAATGTTATGGATAACTTGCACGTCTCCATATTTCTTGACCGCTTTTGATAGTGTGACTCCAGTCATTGCATTCCTCCTTGGGGGGTCAGCATGGGAACTGCCATGTTTCGGCAGCTGATGCGATTTCGGCAGCGGTTTCCTGCAGGACAGGGCGGTGAACCAGAAGCCCGTCCAGTGTCTGGCGCTGCGTTGATGTGGTAATGGAGAGTGCGCCAATCACGCGCCCCCCTTCAGACAGGATCGGTGCGGCAATGCAAATGATCCCGGGTTCATGTTCTTCGCGGTCAAAGGCAACACCGTCGCGTTTGATTTCTGCGAGTTCGGCCAGCAGTGCGTCTGGCGAGGCTAGGGTTGTAGGGGTATGTGCGAGAAAGGCTTGGCGTCGGATCGCGTCGGCCTGGGTGTTTTCATCGAGAAAGGCCATCATGGCTTTGCCAACACCGGTGCAAAAGCCAGGGCCAACTTTACCGGCCTGGCTGAACATTTCGATCGGTTGTGATGCTGAGCGTTTATCAACATATAAGACCTGACCACGATCAAGCTGGGCCAGGTGAATGGTTTCGCCAACTTGTGTGGCCAATGCGTCTATATATGGGCGCGCAATGGGTGCAAGGGAACTTTGACGCCAAGCTGCGTGTGCAAGACGGACCAAACGAAGTCCGGGGGCATAGGTTTGACGATCTTCATCGTAAGTAAGCATCCCTTGATTCGCCAAGGTTTGCACAAGCCGATACAAAGTCGCCTTGGGGTGTTCAGAGGCTGCAAGCAATTCTCCAAACCGGACGGGACGGCCAAATTGGGCCACCTGATCCAATATATTCAACGCTTTGCCGACGGTTCCGTCAGCGCCGCGTTGCGACGACTGTATTGCTGTCATCACGTTCCTCCCTGATGTTTCGCAGTGCGGCTACTATGAAACTGTTGACATTCTTAGCCAGAGTCCTTCATGGTTTCAATAGATGGAATGCAGTTCCATTATTTGAAACCTAGAACACAAAGGTTGAATTGGGAGGAAACCAATGAAAATGTTTAAAGCGACAGCTGCAGCCCTGGCGCTGTCGGTTGGGTTTGGTGCGGGCGCACAGGCGGAAGGTCTGTCCGGCACTCTGAAAATCTTCTCTGACATGTCGAACCCGGCGCCTCGCGCTGTGATGGAAGGCATGGTTGAGCGTTTCGGCGCATTGCATCCTGATCTGGATATTGAGCTGACCGTTATTGATCGCGAAGCGTATAAAACGCAGATCCGTAACTTCTTGACTGCAAACGCGCCAGACGTCGCAAACTGGTACGCTGCAAACCGCATGAAGCCTTACGTTGATGCAGGTCTTTTTGAAGACATCTCAGATGTTTGGGCAGATCCGGCACTGGCAGATCTCGCATCAACCAAGGGTGCGATGACGTTGGATGGTAAGCAGTGGGGCGTGCCTTACACTTACTATCAGTGGGGCGTTTACTATCGCGCAGACATCTATAACGAGTTGGGTCTGAGCGAGCCAGCAAGCTTTGATGAGATGAAGTCTAACTGTCAGGCGATTCTTGATTCTGGTCGTAAGTGCTACACCATTGGCACCAAATTCCTTTGGACCGCAGGTGGTTGGTTTGATTACCTGAACATGCGCACGAACGGGTATGACTACCACGCGAAGCTGACTGGCGGCGAAATCCCTTGGACTGATGACGGCGTAAAAGCGACCTTTGCAAACTGGCGCGAACTGATCGACATGGGTGCCTTTGTTGACAACCACACCGCCTACAGCTGGCAAGAATCACTGCCCTTCATTGTGTCCGGTGATGCGGCTGCGATCCTAAAGGGTAACTTTGCAGTTCCACCTCTGCGTGAAGCAGGCCTGGATGACAGCAAACTGGACTTCTATCAGTTCCCTGCAATCACCGAAGGTGTTGCGTTGTCCGAGGACGCGCCAACCGATACTTTCCACATTCCAGCAAAAGCTGAGAACAAAGAGGCGGCGCGTGAGTTCCTGAAGTTTGTTGTGTCTGCGGACAACCAAACTTTGATCAACAACGGCGATAACCTAGGCCAGTTGCCAGTGAACGCAAAATCATCAGTTGATGATGACAAGTTCCTGAAAGAAGGTTTCGAAATGCTGTCTGCAAACAGCCCAGGCGGTGTTGCACAGTTCTTTGATCGTGATGCACCAGCAGAAATGGCAAAAGTTGCAATGGAAGGCTTCCAAGAGTTCATGGTGAAACCAGATAATCTGGACAAGATCCTTGCGCGCTTGGACCGTGCTGCGAAGCGCATCTACAAGTAACTTTCTCACATGACGGGTGCAGCACGTGTATGTGCTGCACCCTTTTTTGCCACTTCCTGAACGGTCTGGTGAAGCCGACCGACTAAGGAATGACTCTCAATCGGAGATTGACCATGTCTTCATCCACCAAGGCCACGACAAAGTCGTCCTGGTATAAAAGGAATGAGATCGCGGTCACCCCATGGCTGTTCCTCGCACCGGGTGTGATCTTCTTTCTGTTCTATGTGATTTTCCCGATCTTTCAGTCGATCAGCGTGTCCTTTTACGAATGGGACGGTCTAAGCGACCCCGAATGGATCGGTTTGGGCAACTATGAAGAGTTGTATTGGGACGATGCGTTCTACGTCTCGCTGCGCAACAACTTGATCTGGCTGGTTTTATACCTGCTGGCGATTCCTGCGGGATTGTTTATCGCGTTGTTCCTCAACCAGACGGTAATGGGCATCCGCCTCTATAAGTCACTGTTTTTCTTCCCGTTTGTGATCTCTCAAGTTGTCGTGGGCCTTGTTTTTACATGGTTTTATGACCCGACATTTGGCTTGTTGAATGAGTTCATCGGCATTTTCGGGCTCGGTCCGATCAATGTGCTCGGGGACGAACGCTATGTAACTTACGGCATTATTGCTGCAGGCATCTGGCCGCAAACAGCTTATTGTATGATTCTGTATCTTACTGGTTTGAACGCTGTTGACCCTGAACAAATCGAAGCAGCGCGCCTTGATGGTGCGAAAGGCTGGCGCATGTTGTGGCACGTGATTGTTCCGCAGTTGAAACCTGCCACGTTTATTGCATTTGTTGTGACGATCATTGGCGCGTTGCGTTCATTCGACCTGATCTCAATCATGACCAATGGCGGGCCCTTTGGTGAAAGCCGCGTGCTGTCCTTTTACATGTTTGAAGTGGCTCTGTCCGAATATGGCTTCCGCATGGGCTATGGTGCGTCGATTGCGGTTGTGCTGTTCCTGATCATGCTCTTCTTCATCGCGTACTTCCTGTACTCCATGTACCAAGACGACAAAGGGGGTCGTTAAGATGTTTCCCACGCCTATCGAAAAATCCCCCCGCAGTTGGCAATTGACGTATCAGGCTCTTTTGCCTGTGGCGCTTGTAATGTGGCTGCTGCCCTTGATTGCGGTTGCCTTGTTCTCAATCAAACCCGATGCAGACTTCACCACCGGAAACTATTGGGGACTGCCCAGCTCGTTCAATTTCGTGGAGAATTATGGCAAGGTTTTCTTTGCCTCTGACATGCCACGCTATTTGCTCAACTCGGTGTTTATTACCGTTCCAACTGTTGTTGGCTGTGTCATCCTCAGCTCGATGACTGGCTTTGCCCTTGGCGTTTACAAGTTCAAGGCGAATCTCTGGGTGTTCTTCATGTTTGTTGCGGGCAACTTTGTCCCGTTTCAGATCTTGATGGTGCCTGTGCGTGATCTGACTTTGGATTTGGGATTGTACAACACCAAAACAGGGTTGGTTCTGTTCCATATCGCGTTCCAAACCGGCTTTTGTACTCTGTTCATGCGCAACTTTATCCGCGCACTGCCCTTTGATTTGATCGAAGTCGCACGTGTGGAAGGTGTCGCAGAATGGCGCATTTTCTGGTATGTTGTTCTGCCCTTGATGAAACCTGCATTGGCTGCAATGGCCGTGTTGATCTTCACGTTCATCTGGAACGATTTCTTTTGGGCTATCGTGCTCACTCAGGGGGCTGAAAGCCAGCCCGTGACTGCAGGTATTACCAGCTTCAATGCGCAATATCGTGCAGCGTATCACCTGATGAGTGCAGGCTCGATTGTCGCCGCTTTGCCTCCGGTTGCTATGTTCTTCTTGATGCAAAAGCACTTTATCGCAGGTCTCACACTAGGAGCCGTGAAATGATCCGATGCTGGCGTCTTGATGACTCACGCCAAACTCTTGTCCTGGGATCCCACAATGACCACCTCGCTGAGGTGGTCTATTGGGGCCCTAGGCTCTCTGATACTGAAAACCTGACCACGCTGTATCAAGCGCAGGTTTTGGACGTGACCGGGGGGATGCTTGATCAGAACCCCGAATTGTCTATTTGTCCTGAAGCAACACGTACATTCCCCGGTCAACCGGGACTGAACATACGCGATTCTGATGGCACGCCGTTGCTGCCGAAATTTTGTTTTTCGTCCGCAACCGAAGAGGATGGCGTTTTAACGCTGACCTATATCGATGATAGTACAACCCTAACTTACACTGCCAGGTTCTCTATTGATGGGCAGACACATGTGATCGAAGCACAGGCCAGCGTTTCCTCAACGCGCCCAGTGCACTTGCATTGGCTGTCCGCCCCGGTGTTCCCGGCCCCGCAATTCTCTGATGAGATGATCGATTTCGCTGGCCGCTGGTGTGGCGAATTCCAGATGAACCGCACGCCATGGTCTGCAGGTATTCGCTACCGCAACAACCGGACTGGCCGTACCGGACATGAACATTTCCCGGGTTTGATTGTGCCCTGTCGTGGAGCGACGAACGCTACGGGCCATGCTTATGCGTTCCATTATGGATGGTCTGGTGGTCACCGTATGGTGGCCGAAGAACTACCCGATGGCCGCCGTCAGGTGCAGTTTGGGCATGCATCCCGCGTGGAAATGGCAGCTGCGACCGAATTTAAAACCGCAAAGCTATATGCGATGTTCTCAGACGATGGTCTGAATGGCTGCGCGGTTGCGTTCCAGCGCCATTTGCGGGACCGCATCGTGCAATGGCCGCAGGCGGATCGTCCCCGTCCTGTCCATTATAACTGTTGGGAAGCGGTCTATTTCAACCACAACCTACCTGAACTGAAAGATATAGCAGAACGCGCAGCAAAACTTGGTGCTGAGCGTTTTGTTCTGGATGATGGCTGGTTTGGAAACCGTGATGATGACACAACATCGCTGTCAGATTGGGAAGTCGATCCGCGCAAATATCCTGATGGGCTGACGCCGCTGATCGATCACGTTCATAGTCTGGGGATGAGCTTTGGCATCTGGTTTGAGCCAGAGATGATCAACGAAGATTCCGATATCCACCGCGCGCACCCGGATTGGGCATTGGGTGGTGAAGATCAAATTCTGGGTCGCCAGCAGAAAGCCTTGAATATGGGCCTGCCAGAGGTTCGCGATTTTCTGTTTGACCGGATTGGCGCGGTTTTGCGGGATCACGATATTGATTACATCAAATGGGACCACAACCGCGTGTTGCCCATGCCTGATGCAGCACAAACCCGAGGCTCTTATGCGCTGATCGACCGCCTGCGTGAGGCTTTCCCAAAAGTGGAAATCGAAAGCTGTGCTTCTGGTGGCGGTCGGATCGATTTTGGCATTCTTGAGCGCACACATCGGGTGTGGCTGTCAGATTCCAATGATGCACATGAACGCTTGCGGATGCAGCATAATGCGGCAATCTTTCTACCTTCAGCTGTCACTGGTAGTCATGTAGGACCGCGTGAATGCCATACCTCAGGACGCGTGTATGACATCCGTTATCGGGCTTGGGTGGCTGCACAACGTCACATGGGTTTCGAGATGGACCCACGTGAGCTGACAGAAGACGAAGCCAAGGTGCTCACGGATGTGACCAACTGGTGGAAAGAAAATCGCGATTGGATGAACACTGCAGACATTCTGCGGTTGGACAGTTCAGATGAAGCTGTCATTGCCGAACAACAGCTGGCGCAAAACCATGAGCGTTTTGTAGTTTTTGCCGGGAAAGCAGCAACATCAGCACAGATTGCGCCGCGTCCATTGCGACTGACCAGATTGTCGGCCGACAGTATGTACCGAGTTGAGTTGAAGAACCGCGATGAAATCGCACCGCCAACGCTGTCGCGGGGCAACCCACTTCTTAAAACCGATCCGATGGTCGTGAGCGGCGCTTTCCTGATGAACCATGGTATTACCCTGCCGTGGAGCTTCCCGGATCGCATGTGGGTTATTGAAGGAACCTTGGTATGACCAAAGAGAGACGTAACCGCAGCTGGTATGGCATGATGGATAAGGATGGTTTTATCCGTCGCTCTTGGATGAAAAATCAGGGGTTTCCTGATCATGTGTTTGATGGTCGCCCTGTTATCGGCATCTGCAACACTTGGTCTGAACTGACCCCCTGCAACTCTGGCCTGCGGGAACTGGCCGAAGGTGTGAAACGAGGCGTGTGGGAGGCTGGAGGTTTCCCTGTGGAATTCCCAGCAATGTCTTTGGGTGAAACCCAGATGAAGCCCACAGCGATGCTGTTCCGCAACCTTTTGGCGATGGACGTCGAAGAAAGCATTCGCGCCTATGGTATGGATGGCGTGGTTCTGCTGGGCGGCTGTGACAAAACCACACCGGGCCAATTGATGGGCGCGGCTTCGGTTGATCTGCCGACCATCGTTGTGTCATCCGGTCCTATGCTGAACGGAAAATGGAAAGGCCGCGATCTGGGCTCTGGCACGGATGTGCGCAAATTTGCGATGGACGTGAAAGCGGGGGAAATGACCCTCAAAGACTTCATGGCGACTGAATCAGGCATGTCACGCTCCAAAGGGGTTTGCATGACCATGGGCACAGCTTCGACCATGTCGTCTCTGTCCGAGGCCATGGGGCTGTCCTTACCGATGAACGGTTCACTCCCGGCTGTTGATGCGCGGCGTATGGCGTTGGCGCATATGACAGGCAAACGTATTGTTGAGATGGTTGAGGAAGATCTGAAGTTTTCGGATGTGATCACCAAAGAGAGCTTTGAAAATGCGATCCTTGCCAATGCGGCCTTAGGGGGATCGACCAATGCGGTGATGCATCTTCTAGCATTGGCAGGGCGTGTAGGCGTGGATCTGGGTCTGGAAGACTTTGAGATCGGCGGAGAAATTCCATTGCTTGTAAACTGCATGCCATCGGGGAAATACCTGATGGAGGATTTCTGCTATGCAGGCGGTGTTCCGGTTGTGTTGAAAGAGATCGCGCACAAATTGCGGGATGCCAACACTGTGATGGGTAAGGATATTTCCCATTATTACGAAGAGGCGGAATGCTATAACCGTGACGTCATCTATGCCTATGATGAACCGCGCAAACCGGCTGCTGGCCTGCGTGTGCTGCGTGGCAACCTTGCGCCGCGCGGTGCAATTGTAAAACCATCTGCTGCGTCAGATCACTTGCTGGAACACGAGGGCGAAGCCTATGTGTTCGAAACGATTGAAGAGCTGAAAGCAAACATCGACCGGGATGATCTGCCAGTCGATGAAAATACTATTCTTGTTCTGAAACACTGCGGGCCCAAAGGCTATCCGGGTATGCCCGAAGTCGGGGACATGCCCGTTCCTGCAAAATTGGTGAAGCAGGGCGTGCGCGATATCGTGCGCGTGTCTGATGCGCGCATGTCTGGCACTGCCTTTGGCACTGTGATCCTGCATGTGGCACCCGAAGCCACCGCAGGTGGTCCAATCGCGCTGGTAAAAACCGGCGATCGCATCAAAGTTTCTGCCTCTACCGGTGTTCTTGAACTCTTGGTGGATGAAGCTGAGCTGGAAGCGCGCCGCGCTGATTGGGTCGAACCCGACCCTCATTACACCCGTGGTTATGCCAAAATGTACGTCGATCACGTGCTGCAGGCTGACAAGGGTGCTGATCTTGATTTTCTGGTGGGTAAAGACACCCGCCCCGTCACACGGGAGAGCCATTGATGTCTGCAACATTTCATGACCTGAAAGGTAAATCCGTATTTATCACTGGTGGCGGTTCTGGCATCGGCGCATTCTTGACCGAAGGCTTTTTGTTACAAGGGGCTAAGGTGGCTTTTGTTGGGCGTTCAGATGCTACAGAATTCTGTGATGAGATGGAGGAAAAGTACGGGGTTCGCCCTCTGTTTATCCAGTGCGACATCACGGATATTCCAGCCTTGAAAGCAGCAATGCAGCAGGCAGCAGAAGCGCACGGGGCAATAACGGCACTGGTGAATAATGCTGCGAATGACAAACGTCATGAAACCCTCGACGTCGATGAAGAGTTCTGGGATTGGTCGCAGTCGATCAATCTAAAAGCCTATTTCTTTGCCTGTCAGGAAGCTGTGAAAGGTATGAAGGAAGCAGGTGGCGGATCTATCATCAACTTTACCTCAATTTCCTACATGATGGGCAATGCGGGATATCCCGCGTATACAACCGCGAATTCCGGCATCAACGGTATGACCCGTTCACTGGCACGGGAATTTGGGCCTGATAAAATTCGCCTCAACGCGATTGCGCCCGGTTGGGTTTTAACCGACAAGCAAAAAGAACTGTGGGTTACTCCCGAAGCACTTGAAGAGCATCTGGGGCGCCAATGCCTGAAAGACACGCTGGGCCCTGAAGACATCGTGGGCGCGACACTGTTCCTTGCGTCTGACAGCAGTAAAATGATGACGGGTCAGGCGATGGTTGTAGATGGCGGGGTAGTGGTGACAGGATGACCTCTGGCCTTGATATTCCTCCAGCTTGGATTGCAGCGGATTGGGGCACCACCCAAGTGCGTGTGTGGTTGCTTGCCGCAGACGGGACCGTGCTTGCACGGCGCACATCTGACAAAGGCATGGGGCGGATTTCCCCTGATGCTTATGAAGGGGTTCTGTTAGAACTTATCGGAGATGCATTGCCAATTGAAGGCAAGCTGGATGTCGTGATTTGTGGCATGGCCGGCTCGCGCCAAGGTTGGTCTGAAGCGCCTTATGCCGCAACACCTTGCCCGCCGCCATCAATTGACATGGCGACTCATGTTGCCACACAAGACGCTCGGCTCAACGTGCACATATTGCCGGGGGTGAAACAGATGTCTCCGGCTGATGTGATGCGGGGGGAAGAGACGCAGATCATGGGTGTTACGGCACGAGATGCGCAGTTCGATGGGGTGATTTGCCTGCCGGGCACACATACCAAATGGGCGCATGTCCAGGCCGGGCAGATCACTGAATTTGCCACTTTCATGAGTGGTGAATTGTTCAATGTGATCGGAGATCATTCGGTTCTGCGTCATTCTGTCGGGCGTGATGGCTGGAATGAAACAGCCTTTAGAAACGCCTGCGTCAAAGCCATCGAAAACCCAAATACGCTTATGCAGTCGCTGTTTGGATTGCGCGCTGAGGCTTTGGTGGCAGACCTATCCCCTGAGGCTGCACGTGCGACCTTGTCTGGCTTGTTGCTTGGGGCGGAATTGACGGCCGCACAAAGCTACTGGGACAGTTCAGATGTGACGATTGTTGGTGAAAACGCGCTGTCACAGGCCTATGCTGCGGCCTTGGCCACCCAAGGTAAAACGCCTCGCATCGTTGATGCGGAAGAAACAACTTTAAATGGCCTGAAGGCCGCCCACTCCCATTTGCAAGAGAGCCAATCATGAGCCGCGAAATCATTGCCATTCTGCGTGGTATCACACCTGACGAAGCAATTGGCGTAACCGAAGCGCTGATTGACGCTGGGATTTCCAAGATCGAAGTACCACTGAATTCGCCTGAACCCTTTGACAGCATTTCTAAGATGCTTGAACTGGCAGGTGAAAACGCGCTTGTGGGTGCGGGTACTGTGCTGACTGTTGAAAATGTCGCGCGTCTGAAACAGATCGGTGCGCAGATGGTGATTTCACCGGACGCAAACCCGGATGTGATCATGGCCACCAAAGCTTCGGGCATGTTGTCTTACCCCGGTGTATTTACACCGACGGAATGTTTTTCTGCGCTGCGCCACGGCGCAGATGGGTTGAAATTCTTCCCCGCTTTCAAATTTGGGATCGATGGATTTAATGCGGTGAAAGCAGTGTTGCCAAAAGAGACCAAAACCTATGCGGTTGGCGGTGTCGGGCCTGCGAATTTTGCCGATTGGCAGGCTGCCGGTATCACAGGGTTTGGTATTGGTTCTAACCTCTACAAACAGGGTCGAAGTGTTGCAGATATTGCATCAATCGCAAAAGACATGGTTGCGGCCTATGACGAGGCCTTTGGCGCATGATCCAAACAATCAGCTCTACGGCATGTACACTGGGGGAGGGGGCTTTTTGGCATCCCTCCCTTCAGCAATTTTTCTGGTTCGATATTCTAGGTAAGCGGTTTTATACGCTGCAGGACGGGGAAGAGCGACACTGGCAGTTTGACGAATGCGTCTCAGCGGTTGGTTGGATTGATGATAGTCGCTTCCTGCTTGCTTCGGCCACTGCGCTCTGGGAGTTTAATATCGAAACCGGCGAGCAGAGCTTTGTTGTCGGGCTTGAGGCTGACAATGTTGAAACACGGTCAAATGATGGGCGTGCGGACCCTTGGGGTGGGTTCTGGATTGGAACCATGGGTTATAACGCAGAACCCGGCGCTGGTGCCATCTACCGCTATTATCACGGTGAATTGCGTACGGTTGTGCCAGATGTGACGATTTCTAATGCGATTTGTTTCGCCCCAGATCAATCTTGTGCGTACTACACAGATACCGTGACCGGTAAAATCATGCGCCAGCCACTAGATGCTGAGGATGGTTGGCCAATTGGCAAGGCTGAGCTGTTTGTTGATCTGTCCGCTGAAGATTTCGGCCCGGACGGTGCTGTTGTCGATGCGGATGGCAACCTATGGAATGCACAGTGGGGCGCATCGCGTGTGGCCTGCTATAGTCCTGCTGGTGAATTCCTGCGCGCCGTGGCGGTGCCTACGCCGCAGGCGTCATGCCCTGCTTTTGGCGGTGCAGACCTTGCGACGCTGTATGTAACCACCGCCGCTGATGGCGGATTGCCTGCGCCTGCAGGTCAGACCTTTGCCATCGCCGATGTGGCGTGTGGTCAAAAAGAACATCAAGTCAAACTCTAAAAATAAGAGGGCAAAACACATGCTCCGGACCCTTGGCACTTGCTATTATCCCGAACATTGGCCTGAAGATATCTGGGCCGAAGATGCACGTCGCATGGTGGAGGCTGGCTTGACATGGGTTCGGATCGGTGAATTTGCTTGGTCCAGACTAGAACCCAGTCCCGGTGATCTGCAATTTGAATGGCTGGACCGTGCGATTGAGGTGTTGGGACAGGCAGGTCTTAAGGTCGTGCTTGGTACACCAACAGCGACACCACCGCGCTGGATGGCGGATCGACATCCAGACATGTTTGCTGTGGATGATCAGGGTCGCCCACGTGGGTTTGGATCACGCAGGCACTATTGCTTTAGCCACAAAGGGTATTTTGCTGAAAGCCAGCGTATCACCCGTTTGTTTGCCGAGCGCTTTGGGAAAAATCCGCATGTTGCGGCTTGGCAGACTGACAATGAATACGGCTGCCATGATACGATCATAAGCTATTCTGAGGCGGCACGTGATGGGTTTCGCACTTGGCTTCAGGTGCAATTTAATGATGATATCGCAGCGCTGAATGCGGCGTGGGGTAATGTTTTCTGGTCAATGGAATATCGCGCCTTTGACGAGATTGCGCTCCCAAATCTCACAGTGACAGAGCCAAACCCAGCGCATGTTCATGCGTTCCGCAGATTCTCGTCTGATCAGGTTGTGGCATTTAACCGCGCGCAGGTTGAGATCATCAAAGACCATTCAAGCGCGCCGATCTCGCATAATTACATGGGCCGGATCACTGATTTTGATCATTTCAAAACAGGCGATGATCTGGAAATTGCCACATGGGACAGCTATCCTTTGGGCTTCCTTGAAGATCGCGTTGGAGCGTCTCCAGAACAGCAGCGTGCTTATGCGCGCCAAGGTGATCCAGATTTTCAGGCGCTGCATCATGATCTTTACCGCGCTGTTGGCAAAGGTCGCTGGTGGGTGATGGAACAACAGCCCGGTCCGGTCAATTGGGCGCCTTATAACCCTGCGCCTTTATCTGGTATGGTACGGCTGTGGAGCTGGGAAGCCTTTGCCCACGGCGCCGAAGCAGTGTGTTATTTCCGCTGGCGACAAGCGCCTTTTGCCCAAGAGCAATTGCATGCGGGCATGCTGCGTCCCGATAGCAAAGATGCGCCTGCCATGGCCGAGGCAATGCAGGTTGCAGCTGAATTGAAAGATACGCCAGATGTGCAACCTGCACAGGCACCTGTCGCCTTGATGTTTGACTATGATGCAGATTGGGCCTGGGCAACACAGCCACAGGGACAGGGGCTTAGCTATTTTGGTCTGATCTTTGATGTTTATCGTGCGCTGCGTCGTGCAGGTCTTAGCGTGGATATTGTGCGCCCCGAAACCCGCGATTTTGCGGGATATAAAATGGTCCTTGTTCCTGGCATGATGCATATGCCTGATGATCTGAAACAGGCGCTAGCCGCTTCGCAGGCACAGGTGATTTACGGGCCACGCAGTGCTGCACGGGATGCGAGCTTTAATATCCCAAATCCCTTACCACCAGCGTTGCCGGGTTTGGATGTAACTGTGTCCCGGCTTGAAACGATCCGTCCGGACATGCCGCGTCCGCTTAAGGGGGGGGGTGCGGCCATTCATTATGTCGAAGAGCTAGAAGGGACAGGTGAACCCATTTTGCGCACCAACGCCGGTGAGGTGATTGCGATGCGCGATGGTCATAAGATCTATTGCGGTGCCTGGTTGGATGATGACGGATTTGGCATGTTGTTGCGCCAGCTCGCAATCGAGGCCGGATTGACAGTGCGCGATCTGCCCGAAGGTATCCGCGTGCGCCAGACCGCAACCGAAGAGTTCTGGTTTAATCACACCGCGGCCCCAGTAAAGACAGAAGTTGGCCTATTGCCTGCTGCAGGTGTTTTGCGGCGCCCGCGTCCGGCCTGCTGATCCCAAAGGAGCCTGAAAATGCCTGTTCAGACTGTTGCAACTGCGCCTGATGGTTCTGATGTTCATGAGGTCTCGCTTCAGAATGATCAGATGTCTGCACGCCTTTTGACCTTTGGTGCAAGCCTGCGTGATTTGCGACTGGAAGGGATCGAGCATCCGCTGGTGTTGGGGTTTGATGCGGTGGAGGATTATTTCACGCGCGCGGCTTATCTTGGACCGATTGTCGGACCGGTTGCCAACCGTATCCGAGGCGGGTGTTTACCTGTTGGTGGACAGACTCTGCAGCTTGATCAGAACGAACAGGGCGCAAACACGCTACATGGTGGGCGTTTGGGCTGTGCTATGCTCAATTGGCAATTGGAAGACGCGGATGAAACAGCTGCGACTTTTGCGCTGACACTCCCAGATGGGCATATGGGATTTCCCGGTCCCATTACGATCAAAGCAAGATATAATATTCATGGGGCAGGGTTAGAGCTGACGCTGGCGGCTACTTCTGAAGTTGCAACGGTGTGCACACTTGCGCCACATCCTTATTTCAATCTGGATGGGAGCACTACGATTGAACATCATCGCTTGATGGTTCACGCGGATCAGCGCTTGCCTCTGATTGGTGGCTTGCCGTCAGGCGCGCCGGTTCGGGTCGCAAAAACATCATATGATCTGCGCACTCCGCAGCCCGTTCCATTGGGGCTTGATGATCACTTCTGCCTGTCGGACGGTCGCACTCTGATGCGCCCGATCGCCTCTCTTGAGGCTGGTAACCTGCGGATGGATGTGCAGAGCACCGAAGCTGGTTTGCAGATCTATGACGCGGGCGCGATGGATCTGCCCGGTATAGGCCTTGACGGGCGCAGTTATGGTCCGCGTGCAGGGGTCGCGTTGGAGCCGCACGCGTGGGTCGATGCCCCCAACCAACCCTGGCGCGCGCAGGTGGATTTATTGCCCGACGAACCGGCGCTTGCACACACGCGGTTTGAATTCACAAAACTCTGATCGATTTTGCGTAACAATCAGATTTGTTCCCCCTCGACCCTGATTGCAGACGCTCGTTATAGTTGATCTATCCTGTCGTGAGTTGAGTTTGAGGTCGCAGAATGCGTGTGAAGTGGGTTGGTGTTGCTCTGACAAGTCTTTTGATCGCTTGTACGCCCGGCTCACAACCCGCTGATCGTGGAGGGACGACAGGAGAGCAGCGCCTATTTCAGACGCGGTTTGGGGATGCGGACCCGGTTGAATGGAGACGCCGCCCCCCTAGCAGCTATGCGGTGCATGGGATTGATATTTCGCGCTGGCAGGGTGATATCGACTGGAGACGCGCACGTCAGTCCGGTGTTTCGTTTGCTTTTATGAAGGCAACAGAGGGCGGGGACGTGTTTGATCCAAAATTTCGCACACATTGGCGAGCTGCGAAACGGGCAGGTGTGCCACGGGGCGCGTATCACTACTATTATTTCTGCCGCTCTGCGGCGGAACAGGCACGGTGGTTTATACGCAATGTTCCCAAAGATCGCTCTGCCTTGCCGCATGTGCTTGATATGGAGTGGACGCCGACCTCAAAAACTTGTCGCCATCGCCCCTCTCCGAATAAAGTACGGTCCGAGGCACGGATATTTCTGAATATGTTAGAGCGCCATTATGGAAAACGGCCCATCGTCTACACCACGCCGGATTTCTATAAAGATACAGGCATTGGCAGATTGCGCGGCACCGAATTCTGGCTTCGCTCAGTTGCGGCGCATCCAAGCGAAGTTTATCCGGGGCAGAGCTGGAGATTCTGGCAGTACACCGGCACGGGACGTATCCCCGGTATCGCGGGAAATGTTGATATCAACGTGTTTCGGGGTACGCCTGCTGCGTGGCAGCGCTGGTCGCAACAACGCTGACTTAGCGCCAGTCAAAGAACCCCGGCCCAGCCTTCTCTAACAGTTCTGCTGCCATTGCACGACCAAGTGCCGCACCGTCTTCGATAGGGCAGTTTTGATCCGCAGTTATGATTTCCGACCCATCTGGGCGCAAAACCTCGCCTCTAAGTCGTAACACGTTGCCGTCAATTTCAGCCAGCCCCGCAATTGGTGTTTCGCAGGATCCATCCAGAGCCGCCAAGAAAGCGCGTTCCGCCGTTAGGCGCTGGGCCGTTTCAGGGTCATGTAGGGCAGATAATAGATCAGCGGCGTTCATATCGTCACTGCGACGTTCGATGCCAATAGCGCCTTGTGCGATTGCAGGCAGCATGTCTTCTGCAGGCACTGGTGTTGCGGGCACGTCTTTTGCATCTAATCTGTTCAGACCTGCCTGCGCGAGGAATGTACAACTGGCGACACCGTCGTTTAGCTTTTTCAATCGGGTCTGCACATTGCCACGAAATTCAACCACCTGCAGGTCAGGGCGTTTGTGTAAAAGCTGCGCTTTGCGACGCAGTGACGAGGTGCCCACTACCGCGCTGTCGGGAAGATCGCCAATCTGTGTGACGCTTTGTGATACAAATGCGTCTCGAGGATCTTCGCGGGGCAGGAAGGTATCCAGTACCAACCCGTTTGGCTGTTCCACAGGCATGTCTTTTGTTGAGTGTACTGATATATCGATGCGGCCATCGAGCATGGCTTCTTCAATCTCTTTGGTGAACAAACCCTTGTTGCCGATTTCTTTCAGCGGGCGATCAGCCTCAATCATTTGTCGATTGTCGCCGCTGGTGGTGATCACAACAATTTCAAATGCCTCTTCGGGCAAAGCAAAAGCAGCCATCAATCGCAGCCGGGTTTCATAAGCCTGTGCCAGCGCAAGCGGCGAACCACGGGTGCCGATTTTAAGGGGTGAAGCGGGAGAGGGCAGGGTTGGTGTCATAATCGAAGGTCTAATCGCGGCAATTTGCCGTGGCAAGCAATCCGCGACCTACCTTGACAATTTGTCGCTAAAAGAAGACCAGAAGGGGAACAATTTTGAGGTGCCCGACGTGACCACAGCCAATCAAAAGAAACTCCTGCGTGCTCTGGCGGGGGAGGTGCAAGAGGTACCACCGATCTGGATGATGCGTCAGGCGGGACGCTATTTGCCAGAATATCGCGCGACGCGGGCAGAGGCGGGTGATTTCCTGTCGCTTTGCTATAACTCTGATCTGGCGACCGAAGTGACGTTGCAACCGATCCGACGTTATGGGTTTGATGCGGCTATTCTATTTGCTGATATCCTGTTGATCCCACAGGCACTGGGCGCGGATCTGTGGTTCGTGACAGGAGAAGGGCCACGTCTCTCGACGATCACGACTGAGGCGGATTTTGCCAAACTGGGCCCGGTGAGCGATATCCATGAGACCCTTAATCCAATTTACCAGACCGTGCGAAACTTGTCTGGTGCACTGCCAAAAGACACAACTCTGATTGGTTTTGCAGGTGCGCCCTGGACTGTGGCGACCTACATGATCGCCGGGCGCGGGACACCTGATCAGGGCCCAGCACATGCGCTGAAGGCGGAAAATAAGGCACTGTTTGAGGCCTTATTGGCGCGAATTACGGATGCAACGATTGCGTATCTCTCGATGCAGATTGAAGCTGGTGCTGAGGTGGTCAAGATCTTTGACAGCTGGGCAGGCTCTTTGATTGGTGATGATTTCGAAAAATATGCGTTAGAGCCCTGTCGCCAGATCACGGCAGCTTTGAAAGCGCGCCATCCAAATGTGCCGGTAATTGGCTTTCCGCGAGAAGCCAAAGAGAAATATGTAGGTTTTGCCAAAGCAACTGGTGTGGATTGTGTGGCCTTGGACAATTCCGTTGACCCTGAATGGGCTGCACAACATGTGCAGACAGATGGCTGCGTTCAGGGGAATTTGGCGTCCCGACACATGGTCACGGGTGGGCAGGAATTGGTGGATGATACGCGCCGTATCGTACAAGCGTTTGGCAAGGGGGCGCATGTTTTCAATCTGGGGCATGGTATTACCCCCGATGCAAACCCTGACCATGTGCAATTGATGATTGATACTGTGCGCGAGACGCGTTGAGCCAGAGAAGGATAAGCCATGGATTACAAAGCCGCAGGCGCGCCAAAACTTGGCAAGAACAAGCCACGCCATAACGAACACAATGCAAAAGGCTCTGCCAAGAACCCTTATGACAAAGCAGCTGATAAATCATCTTTGTTGCAGCGCATAAAAGCAGCAGCGCAAAAGCCAAAAGCTGAGTAACTCTAAAATCTGCATCCTTTGGTTGCGGGTTTTTTGCAACTCTGCGCTGGTGCACATACTATTGCGCAAGCGCACTGATGGTGTGCTTGTGATGATCTGGCTAGAGTGCGCATAATTCTAGGTGCAAATCACGGAGACGCTATGTCTGCCATCCTATCCATCAACGCTTTGCGCAAGACCTATGAGGGTGGATTCGAAGCGTTGAAGAATGTCACCCTTGAGATTGAGCGGGGTGAAATTCTAGCGCTTTTGGGGCCAAATGGCGCTGGGAAGACCACATTGATTTCAACGATTTGTGGGATAACTACGGCTTCTTCCGGTTCGGTAAAAGTCGGAGGTCATGACATCGTAACCGAGTATCGCGCCGCTCGAAACATGATCGGCTTGGTCCCACAGGAAATCAATCTGGAACCGTTCGAAACGGTTTGGAGCACTGTAAGTTTTTCGCGTGGTTTGTTTGGTAAACCGCGCAATGACGCATTGCTTGAAGATATTCTCAAAAAGCTTTCGCTTTGGGATAAGAGGAAGTCCAAAATTATGGAATTGTCCGGTGGCATGAAGCGACGGGTGCTGATTGCCAAGGCGCTGAGCCATGAACCGCAATTGTTGTTTTTGGATGAACCTAGCGCAGGTGTGGATGTTGAGCTGCGCAAAGATATGTGGAAGATCGTTGCAGATCTGAAGGCGCAGGGTGTCACCATCATTTTGACCACTCACTACATCGAAGAGGCCGAAGCTATCGCAGATCGTATTGGTGTCATTCGACGTGGCGAAATATTACTGGTTGAACACAAAGATACACTGATGGTGCGGCTGGGGCAAAAGCAATTGGAGGTCCAGCTTTCTGCTCCGATTGAAGACGTGCCGGAGGCGTTGTCTGGATACGATCTGACGCTTGCTGCGGATGGGCACGCGCTGATTTACAGCTATGATGTGAAACAAGATCGAACCGGCATTACGGGCTTGCTCAACGCGGTGGCAGAGGCCGGATTGGTGCTAAGTGACGTACAAACCCGCCAAAGTTCGTTGGAAGAGATCTTTGTTGATCTGGTTGCGGAGGATGCAGCATGAACTGGACAGCGGTTGCTGCGATTTACAAATTCGAAATGGCGCGTTTCTTTCGCACGCTGTTGCAAAGCTTTTTATCGCCTGTCTTATCGACCTCGCTTTATTTCGTCGTGTTTGGATCTGCTATTGGAAGCCGGATCCAAGAGGTGGATGGAATTGAATATGGGGCCTTTATTGTACCGGGTCTGATTATGCTGAGCGTGATGACGCAGGGTATTTCAAATGCCTCTTTCGGGATCTATTTCCCCAAATTTATCGGTACAATCTATGAGGTTTTATCAGCGCCAATCAATTTTCTTGAAGTGGTGCTGGGATATGTCGGGGCGGCGGCCAGTAAGGCGCTGTTTATCGGTGTGGTGATTCTTGGCACTGCAGCGCTGTTTGTGGATCTGCCGGTTGCACATCCTGTTGCGATGATCTTGTTTCTTGTTTTGACCAGTCTCAGCTTTGCTCTGCTTGGGTTCATTATTGGGATATGGGCAAAAAGTTTTGAACAATTGCAACTGGTGCCTCTGTTGGTTGTCACGCCTTTGGTTTTTCTGGGCGGTGCGTTTTATTCGATATCTATGCTGCCACCCGTTTGGCAGACGGTGACGTTGTTTAATCCAGTCGTCTATTTGATCTCAGGATTTCGTTGGTCGTTTTTTGGTGCAGCGGATGTGCCCGTACTGGTCAGCCTGCTTGCGATCGGAGGGTTTACACTGGTGTGTTTGGCAGTGATTGGTTGGATTTTCAAAACCGGTTGGCGCATTCGGGACTAACGAATGCATGGTCTATGCACGCGAGGGCTCCCGTCCAAGGATGACAATCTAAATATTGCCCATCCTTCGTTGGGCTTGGCGCCGCACGATGCGCGGCGCGGCCGCTGTATGATGCCACCATCACCGACTTGAGAAGCGTTGCAATTTTACGCCTCAGTTGGGATGTTTTTGCAAATGTGAGGCATTCCATTCGGGTGTGGATCTTGTTTCACCCATGGCGGCATTCTACATGCTCGCTATGAGATATAAATTGCCCCTCTTTAAAAAAGCGCCCTTGGTCGCTGTCGTGCGCCTTTCAGGGGCAATCGGTTCCTCTGGGCGCGGGTCGCTCAACGATGTTGGGTTGGCACCTGTGCTGGAAAAAGCCTTTCGTAAGGGCAAACCCGCCGCTGTGGCACTACAGATCAACTCGCCGGGTGGCTCTCCTGTTCAGAGCTCATTGATTGGCGCACGGATCCGTCGTTTGTCGGAAGAGCTGAGTGTTCCGGTTTATGCCTTTGTCGAAGATGTGGCCGCCTCGGGCGGGTACTGGCTGGCTGCTGCAGCTGATGAAATCTGGGCCGATGAAAGTTCAGTGGTTGGTTCAATCGGTGTTATTTCATCTGGTTTTGGCGCGCATGTTTTCCTAGCCCGTCAGGGAATTGAACGGCGTGTCCACACTGCGGGTGAGAGTAAATCCATGCTGGACCCTTTTAGCCCGCAAAAGCCGGAAGATGTTGCCCGGCTTGAAACACTGTTGGGTGATATTCATGAGGTGTTTAAAACCCACGTAAAGACTCGTCGTGCAGACAGGCTTGCGCAAGATCAGGACTTGTTTACCGGTGAGATTTGGCTTGCGCGTCGCGCTGAAGCGCTTGGGTTGATTGATGGTATTGGGCACCTAAGACCAAAGATGAAAGAGATCCTTGGTGAAAAAGTACGGTTTCGAGTGCATGGTCCTAAAAAATCATTGCTGAGCCATGTAGGAATACGTGTGGCTGAAGATGCCATGACAGCCATCGAGGAGCGCGCATCTTTTGCACGTTTTGGCCTCTGACGTGCTTTTTAAGATTGTAACATTATTTCTGGTGGCGATGGGTGTATTGGCCATGTTTGGAAAATTGCGCTTGCCGGGTCACAAGCACCTGAAATCCGCACGTTGTCCGCAATGTGGGCGATTTAGAATTGGAAAAGGCCCCTGTGGCTGTGGACATGGAGGACGTGGCACATGATGCCATGGCTGTACTCGGCTTTGGGGCTGGTCGTTTTGTTGTTGGCGGGTGATGCATTGGTGCGCGGGGCAGTGAACCTAAGCTTGCGCCTTGGCGTCCCTGCTTTGATTGTAAGCTTAACAATTGTTGCTTTCGGTACTTCCGCGCCTGAGTTGCTTATTGCGATTGAAGCGGTTGATGATCACGCACCTGGTATTGCGCTGGGTAATGTTGTTGGGTCAAATACGGCGAATGTTCTTCTGGTGCTAGGTATTCCAGCCTTGATGACTGGATTGCAGACCAGCCACTGCGACACGCGCAAAAATTATGTCTTTATGATCGTAGCATCGTTGGTTTTTGTTGCGCTGGCTTTTGTTGGCACGTTCACTCTATTCTCTGGCATCGCTCTGCTTGCATTGTTGACTGTTGTGTTGCTGATCGCGGCACGCGAGGCAAAAGCACATCGTAAGATGAGTGGGCAGGCAGATGAGCTGGAAGATATCGAAGAAGCTGATCCAAATATGCCGTATTGGCGGATTGCTATCTATCTGGTTTTGGGCCTCATTGGGCTTCCGCTTGGGGCAGATCTTTTGGTTGATAATGCAACAGTCATTGCGCGCACTTATGGTGTGAGCGAGACTGTGATTGGTTTGACGTTGGTTGCCGTCGGGACATCCTTACCGGAACTCGCCACAACAGTCATGGCTGCACTGCGCCAACAGGCTGAAGTCGCGCTTGGCAATGTGATCGGGTCAAATATGTTCAATCTGCTTGCGATCATCGGTATCGCGACATTCATTGGAGATATACCAGTTGCAGATCGCTTTATGACATATGATTTTTGGGTCATGCTTGGCGCGTCACTTTTGCTGGTGCCTTTTGTTTTCTTCAAAAAGGACATCACTCGGGCTTGGGGGATCGGGTTCTCTGGTCTCTACGTTGTCTACATGGTGTCTTTGTTCTAATCGATTTACATCACTTTTGGAGGGACAGACCATGCGTGCACTTGTAACCGGAGCAGGGCAACGTATCGGTCAGGCGGTGGCAGTTGAACTTGCGCGCCACGGATATGATATCGCGGTGCATTATGCGACTTCTGAGGCGGGCGCAGCAGACACGTGTGCGCAGATCCATAACTTGGGACAGCGTGCTGTCCCTCTGCAAGCGGATCTGCTGGACGAATTGGCTCTGCAGACTTTGCTGCCACAAGCCGCTGACGGGCTAGGGGGACCGATCACCTGTTTGGTTAACAATGCATCCATCTTTGAAGAAGATGATCTGACAACCGCCACGCGTCAGAGTTGGGATCGTCATTTCGGCAGCAATTTACGGGCGCCTTTTGTGTTGACCCAGGCGATGGCTGAACAGGAGCTGACTGCGCAAACGCAGGGAGGTGAGCCCTGTGCCTCAGCACTGATCTTGAATTTTGTGGATCAGCGTGTGCGACGCCTGACGCCTAAGTTTGCGACCTATACGCTCGCAAAGTCTGCGCTTTGGACATTGACGCAAACAGCAGCCCAAGCACTTGCTCCGCATATTCGGGTTAATGCAATTGGGCCGGGTCCGACGCTACAGGGCGCGCGGCAGGCACCTGAAGATTTTAAAGACCAACGTGCGGCTACAATCCTTCAACGTGGTGCGGATTTGGATGATATTCAGTCGGCGGTAAGCTATTTTCTACACGCTAAGTCAGTAACTGGTCAGATGATTTGTGTGGACGGTGGGCAACATTTGGCGTGGGAAACGCCGGATGTTTCAGGTCATGAATAACGCAACTTGGCTGTTAATATTTCGTTAACCGCCACAAAGAATCAACATGCTTTGCTGTTGGTTGCGATTCCGTTACATAAAGTTTCGAGAACGTGAAAGAGGCTTTTTGGATAATAATTTTTCGCTTAAAAACAATACCTTAATTGATTGCCTAAAAATTAATCATTTGAGCGAAACCTCTATATTTCAAGGAAAAATGGCGGATAATCAGAAGATATCATCAGGGTTATCCACAGGATTCGTGGACTTGTTGAGCATTGCGAAAGGCACGCTGATATTGCAGCCTACTTAGACCCAGCCTAAGACTGATTCCATGACAGATACGGCAAATAATACCGACGACGTGACACCGGAAAAGGTTTCCATCCCAACAGGCTACAAGGTTATCCAGCATTATGTAAAAACGCTGGAAACATCACCGGGCGTCTATCGTATGCTCGATGCTGAGAGTCGGGTGTTATATGTCGGAAAGGCTCGTAATCTGCGGGCGCGCGTTAGCAATTACACGCGTCCGGGAAATTCGCCTCGTATCGAGAAGATGATTTCTCTGACAGCTTCGATGATGTTTTTGACCACACGGACAGAAACCGAGGCGCTTTTGCTTGAGCAGAATCTGATTAAGCAGCTGAAGCCGAAATACAATGTTTTGCTGCGGGATGATAAGAGTTTTCCCAATATCATTGTTGCGAAAAACCATGCCTTCGCGCAGATCAAAAAGCATCGCGGCGCGCGTAAAGAAAACGGGAGCTATTTTGGACCTTTTGCCAGTGCTGGCGCTGTGAACCGCACGCTGAACCAGCTGCAAAAAGCATTTTTGCTGCGCAATTGTTCAGATGCGATGTTTGACAGTCGCACTCGGCCTTGTCTGCAATATCAGATTAAGCGTTGCTCGGCGCCTTGTACGGGTATGATTTCTCGCGAAGATTATAATGAAAGCGTCCGCGATGCAGAACGCTTTTTGTCGGGGCGCTCGACCAAAATTCAGGAAGAGCTTGCGGAACAGATGATGGCAGCGTCTGAGGCGATGGAGTTCGAACGCGCTGCCGCCTTACGCGACCGGATCAAGGCGCTAACACAGGTGCAGTCGGTGCAAGGCATTAATCCGCGTGGAGTCGCTGAGGCTGATATAATCGGGCTTCATATCGAAAAGGGCCAAGCTTGCGTTCAAGTGTTCTTTATTCGCGCCAATCAAAACTGGGGCAATCAGGATTTCTACCCGCGCATTGACGCCGACAACTCCCCTGCAGAGGTGATGGAGGCCTTTGTCGGACAGTTCTACGATAACAAAGAAGTACCGCGGCAGTTGATCCTGTCAGATGGGATCGAGAATACTGATTTGATGTGTGATGCGCTCAGCGAAAAGGCAGGGCGTAAGGTTGAAATTCTTGTTCCTATTCGTGGAGAAAAAACGGAGCTGGTGGCGGGTGCTGTGCGAAACGCGCGTGAAAGTCTCGCGCGGAAAATGGCTGAAAGTGCGACACAGGCTAAATTGCTGCGAGGGCTGGCCGAGGCTTTCGCGCTTGAGGGGCCGCCGCAACGGATTGAGGTCTACGACAACTCGCATATTCAAGGTACGAATGCGGTAGGCGGTATGATTGTCGCTGGCCCAGAAGGGTTTGTGAAAAATGCGTATCGCAAGTTTAACATCAAAGGCGATGACCTGACGCCTGGTGATGACTTTGGCATGATGAAAGAGGTGCTGCATCGGCGCTTTTCACGTTTACTGAAAGAAGACCCCGGACGCGACAAAGGGCTCTGGCCTGATTTACTGTTAATTGATGGTGGGGCGGGGCAGGTCAGTGCCGTTGCTGAAATCATGGAAGAGCACGGCGTACAGGATATCCCCATGGTCGGGGTCGCCAAAGGGGAGGATCGGGATCACGGCAAGGAGGAGTTTTATCGCATCGGAGAGCGCCCCTTTGCGCTACAGCGTAATGATCCGGTTCTTTATTTTATCCAGCGCCTGCGAGACGAGGCACACCGTTTTGCTATTGGTACGCATCGGGCAAAACGGGCCAAGTCAATGAGCGCAAATCCTCTTGATGATGTGCCCGGCGTGGGCGCATCACGCAAACGCGCGCTCCTAATACACTTTGGCAGTGCCAAAGCTGTCACACGCGCAGATCTGGCTGATCTGCGGGCGGTGGATGGTATATCTGATGCTCTTGCTGAACGGATCTACGATCATTTTCATGCACAGGGTTAGAGATGCTGTAAGTCTAAGTGTTCTGACGACAAAAGAGCGAAAGGGTGCTTTTCACCACCGGCCAGCACGGCTACTGTGCGCCTCATGCGATGGACGATACCCAATATTCTGACCACACTGCGGCTGCTTGCGGCGCCGGGCGTGGCGATCATGTTTCTTTATTTTGCGCGCCCTTTGGCAGATTGGCTTGCCCTTTTGCTGTTTCTGGGGGCTGCGCTGACCGATTGGTTTGATGGCTATCTGGCTCGCCTGTGGAAGCAGGAAACCAAATTAGGAGCCATGTTAGACCCTATTGCAGATAAGGCGATGGTGGTTGTCGCCCTGATGGTCATCGTTGGGTATTCCGAAGACAACTGGATTCCGTGGCTGGTCCTTCCAGCGACGATTATCTTATTTCGGGAAGTCTTTGTCTCTGGGCTGCGTGAATACCTTGGTGACACGGCAGGCACGTTGAAGGTGACAAAATTGGCCAAGTGGAAAACCACAGTCCAAATGCTGGCCATTGCGGTTTTGTTTGGCAAAGGGATCTTTGAACACTACCTTGGGATGGCAGTTTGGGGGATGGATCAGGATATGGTCGATCAGATCATGACCGGGGCCGTGGAAGATACCCAGTACCTGCGCCTGACCTTTGAGGGGATGGTGTGGAGTGGCCGTTTGGGACTGTGGTTGCTGTGGCTGGCTGCGATTTTGACTTTTCTGACGGGGGCAGATTACTTCCGCAAAGCCCTTCCTCATTTAAAGGAACCTGCGTGATGGATGTTTTATATTTTGCATGGGTTCGGGAACGTATTGGTGAGCCGCGTGAAGTGGTCGAGACCTCTGCGACAACGGTGAATGAGTTGGTGCAGGAACTTGCCGCACGGGAAGAGCGCTACGCTCTTGCGTTTTCTGACCTAACGGCATTGCGCGTGGCTTTGGATCAGGAGCTGAGCGACTTTGATGCCCCGCTTGAAGGTGTGCGTGAAGTTGCCTTTTTCCCCCCAATGACTGGGGGGTAAAGCCATGGATGTGCGGGTTCAGACAGAAGATTTCGACCTAGGCGAAGTTGCAAGTTCATTTTCAACTGGTTTGGACAATGCAGGCGCAGTGGTGACGTTTACTGGTATTGTTCGCGACGCCGATGCCGGCGATATGCTTGCGATGGAGATCGAGCACTATCCGGGCATGACGCAAAAAGCGCTTGAAACCATTACAGCTGAGGCGATTGCGCGCTGGTCTTTGGCGAATGCTTTGGTCATTCACCGACATGGACGTTTAGAGCCGGGCGCGCAGATTATGATGGTCGCGACGGCTGCGCGTCATCGCAAAGATGCCTTTGAAGCTGCAGAGTTTCTGATGGACTTCCTGAAATCACGGGCACCATTTTGGAAAAAAGAAATTCTGAAAGATGGCAACGCGGATTGGGTAGCCGCAAAAGATACCGATGAACAGGCTTTGAAGCGCTGGTAAACTAAATGAACTAGTGATTTAGATGTGCCCGCAGTTCTTCGGTTTCGCGACGTGCATCGCGCAGGCCGTCCATTGCAGCGCGTAGTTCCGCCTCGGTTTGGGCCAATTGATTGGTCAGTTCAGCCTCGCGGCTTTGCAGATAGTGAATGGCCTGATCGCGTGTTTCTTCTGCTTCGTGCAACTCTTGGCTCATCCGGTCCAAATCTGCGACATCGCTTTGATTGACCCGTGTAAAACGGTGAACAAGCCAATTAGAAAACCATCCCATCAGGAAGGCGACAAAGAGAATGATGGCAGTTGCGATAATGAATTCGGGACCGTTCATTGGTCAGTGGCCTCCAGAGCGGTTGTATCAGGGGGAGTTGCGGGCTCTTCGGCTTGGATCAATTTAAATTCGATCCGGCGATTGGCTTCACGACCCTCTGCTGTGTTGTTGTCTGCGATGGGCTGGGCTTCGCCGTAACCACGCGCTTCGTAGGTCAACGTCGGAACACGACGGGCGCGCAGGGCGTTTAAAACAGATTCTGCACGGGTCTGGCTCAGTTCTTGGTTCATGGCCTCGCGGCCCTGACTATCAGTATGGCCTTGGATTTCGATCTTTAACTCACCGCAGCGTTTCAAGATATCAGCAATCTGGTCGAGCGTGTCTTTACTGCCAGTCGCAACGGTCGCAGATCCAGGCTCAAAGGTGATCTTGGCATCGGATTGCACTTCAACCAATGCGCGGGCGCAGATTTCAGGGGTGAGCGGTTGATCTTCGGGCAATGGGGGCTCTTCGTAGGTGATCGCCAGCTCATAGCTTTCGGCCTGCCCAAGGCGTTCCGAAAAGAGGCGTGCAATCGCTGCAGACGCATCTTTGCGGTAGCTCATACCACGTATAGTGACACTGTCCGGTAACACAGTGACAGAGCCACGTTCTAACATAGAGAGTGCCTGCATCGCTGCAAGAATGCGTACCGCCCAATCCGCGGGGAGATCGTCGACCTGCCGAGTTGCATTGTGCACCTGTGTCGTTCCGAACCGCGCTTGGGCAAAACTGTTGGTCATTCGGCTTTGTGTACTGTCTGCCACTCGTCCGCGCAGTTGTACCTGTCCTTCTGGGCTGAGCGTTGCTGAGAATTCAGGTGTCTCTTCACTGGCTTCCTGCGTTTCAGGCAAAATGGCGTGAAGCGCAAAAACATTAGGAAGGCTGTTTTCCAGTTCACCGACCGCGCGATCAAAGGCGGCCTGACTGGTGCCTTGCGTGGCCACAAGTGTGATATCCGCGTTTGCGAGCGTCACGGTCCCACTGCCCAGCTCAGCAAGCTTTGCAAGGCTCAGTTCAACGGCGCGCGCCCAATTGGGAGAGGGAACACCCATACCGATTGTACAATCAGCTTGCCCCGTCAATCCGGCAGATTGTGCGGCTCTTAAAATACGGGCGCGACTGGCTTCGGTTTCGGCTGAACAGGCATCAAATTGTCCGCCGTTTTCGGTGAGCGAATACCGCAGTGTAAAGGGTGTGATGACAGGGCGTGGTGCAGCAATATCTAGGGTTAGGTGCAGTCCAGCAGGGGTCATTCTATTGAGGCGTCGTTCCAATCGCGATTTTGCCTCTGTGCTTTCGGTGATCGCTGTGATTGCGACGGCATGAGGGGTGACCGAAATCTTTGCACGCGGCAGCGATTTAAGCGCCTCCATTCCAAATTCCATTGCTTCAGACCAGCCACGTGGTGCCGCATAGGCCGCCGGTTCAAGAAAATCTGCAACGTTTTCGGAGCCTGCGATTGTATGGAGGTCAGCCACCATCGCATCACGGTTTGTAGAGGCCGGGACCAGCCCGATGACAGATATCCCTGCGTCGTTGCGCAAGATTTCAGCTGAAAACTGTGGTGGTGCAATGCCTTTTGAGGGCACAACAGCCATCTGATCAATGATCCGGGAGACATCCACCAGTTTTCCAATTTCGGATGCTGCAGCAAATCGGGCGGCTTCATCAGGTGCAGTGCCTTCCAAAATCACCCGTAAACCATCGGCGGTCACTTCAGCCCAATCAAAACTTGCACTATCCAACGACGCGCGGACCGCAAATTCTGTACTGCTTTCAACACCGTCCAATGCAAATTTCGCGACAACCAAGCTCAACGCAGCGGCGGCGGCAAAGCTTACACCAGTCAAAAGCAGAGATTTCAAACGCATCGGGTACTGGTATCCTGGATCATCACTTGCATGCGGTAATAAACACAGCGCTGAGATTGATCAATCAAGCGAAGACCGCAGCAATCAAGAATATCAGCGGAATCAAGCCGGTGTTACGGTTGACGCGAAAAATCTTTAGCAAGGTTAAGTTGTCATCAGGGTTAAAGCGTCGCAATTGCCATGTCATATGCCACCCCATGGCCCATGGCCCGATCAGTGCGATCAGCAACGGCAATGGTGTTTCGCGCCCATTGAGCGCCACGAAGACAGCAATCGCCATGAAGGAGACGGTGAGAAGCAAAAAACGACGTAGCCAGCGTGGAGAGTTTTCCGCAAACAGACGCGCAGTGGATTTCACGCCGATCAACGCATCATCTTCTGTGTCTTGATGGGCATAGATCGTGTCGTAAAATAAGGTCCAGCTGATCCCTGCGAGATACAGGAACACAGCAGGCCAACTCAGGCTTCCGGTATGCGCGACCCAGGCCAGCAAAGCGCCCCAATTCAGAGCGATCCCCAAAAACAGCTGAGGCCACCAGGTGAATCGTTTGGCAAAAGGGTATATAATCACCGGCAGCAGCGACAATACGCCCATAAGGATTGCCGCAGTGTTGAAACTGAACAGGATCAACGCGCCCAGCAAGGTTTGCAAACCCATCCAGAGCATGGCGCCTTTGACGGTGACCTGCCCAGATGGAATTGGGCGCGAACGTGTTCTTTCGACTTTACCATCAAAATCACGGTCTGTGATGTCATTCCAAGTGCAGCCTGCACCACGCATGAGCCAGGCTCCGGCGGCGCAGCTGACAGCGATCCAGAGATCGTTCCAGCCCACGTTTTGATCCCACAGGATGGCGAGCGCGAGTCCCCACCAACAGGGAACAAGCAGCAACCAGGTTCCGATTGGTCGATCTGCCCGGCTGAGACGCAGATAGGGGCGGCTCCAGATCGGGGCGACTGTGTCGACCCAATTGTCTTTTACCGCATCTGCGACCTGACCATCTGGTGTTGGGGCGTTGCCTTGCATATGTAAGCTCTCATGAGTGCAAAAGTCAGACTGTATGTAGAGCACCCTTTGGGGGCAGGGCAATCGGTTCCTTTAGACCGCGATCAGGCGCATTACCTCTTTGGAGTCATGCGTTTGCAAGCTGGCGCGCGCGTTGCGTTGTTTAATGGGCGCGATGGGGAATGGCAGACGGTAGTGGTGGACGCCGGGAAACGGAGTGGGCTGCTACAATGTGAAGAGCAAAGCAAACCCTTGCAGATGCCGCCTGATCTGTGGCTGTTATTTGCACCCATCAAAAAGGCACGGACTGATTTTATCGTAGAAAAGGCTGCAGAAATGGGTGCGGCGCGGATCTTGCCGGTAGGAACTGATTTTACGAATTCCGAGCGTATTCGCCGAGACCGATTGCAGGCCCATGCAGTTGAAGCTGCAGAGCAATGCGGTGGCACCTTTGTGCCCGAGGTGGATGACCTGCAAAAACTGTCGCGCCTGTTGGATCACTGGCCGGATGAGCGCCAGTTGATGTTTTGTGATGAAGCAGAGGTGGGCAATGCGCTCGAACTTTATGGCCAACAGCATGAAAATGCACCTTGGGCTATACTGATCGGCCCTGAAGGTGGCTTTTCAGAAACAGAACGCAAACGCTTGCATGCGATGGCGCAATCTCATGTAGTCAGTCTTGGGCCACGAATCCTGCGTGCGGATACGGCAGCAGTCGCGGCGATGACACTCTGGCAGAAAGCCTTGGGAGATTGGTAGATGGTTTGGCGCTTGGCAGAACAGGGCGATTTAAGCTGGATACAGGACTTTCTTATGCAGCACGCGCAAAGTTCCATGTTTTTGCTCAGCAACCTAAAGACTCACGGTCTTGGCAGTGATGCGCCGCGGGCTTTACGGGTGTGGACCCAAGAAGGGATCCATTCAGGGGTTTTTGCAATCACAAACGAAGGCATGGTTATGCCACAGGCCTCTCATGCGAACGAGGCAGAGTGGCGCGCAGCGGCCGGTCTGGTGGCGGGCAGAACAATTATCGGAGTTCTTGCCGAGGCTCATCAGGCGCGTCAGTTCCTGAAATATGCGAGCCTTGGACATCACCCTTGTGAGGTTAATCGGGATGAGCCGGGGTTCGCTCTGGACCTCAATGATCTAGATGTTCCCAATGTTGATGGATTGGAACTCCGCCCACTGGCGCAAGCCCCACGTTCATTGATTGTGAAGTGGCGCCGTGATTATAATGTCGAAATTCTTGGCGCTCCTCAGGCCGAGGCCGGAACGCGAGCCGAAGCCGAAGTATCTGGCTTTCTCGCTAGGGAGACACATTGGGCGCTCTATCGAGGTGCAAACCCGGTTTCAATGTGTGGAATCAATGCCCAAGCGGGACCAGTGGTGCAGATTGGCGGAGTATACACACCGCCTGATTTGCGCAGTCAGGGGTTGGCGCGTTGTGCGGTTGCCTTGATGCTGCGACATTTGCATCATGAGGGGGCGCAACGCGCGGTTTTGTTTGCTGCAAGTGATGCGGCAGCTAAGGCTTACACGTCACTGGGGTTTCAGCGAAACGGCAGCTATGCGCTTGTCGTGTTTGCAAGCCCCACGCATGAGAAAACAGCCACTGTGGAGAAATGCACATGAGCTTTATTCGCCCAGAAGCCCGGGCAGCGCTTTGGCGTTGGCGTGAGCTGATTTTTGCAGCTGCCTTGGTGGCGCTTGGTCTGTGGTGGGCGGTTGGCTCTTTTGGAGTTTTACGTTGGATCGGGTGGGCTATTGTCTGCCTTGGCGTATTGTTTTCTGTGGTCGCGGGACAGCGTTTTCGGTTCCGTTTGGGAGCGGGCGGACCAGGCCTTGTATCGGTTAAAGAAGGGCAAATCACTTATTTTGGCCCACTCTCTGGTGGTGCGATTGCTTTGTCAGAAATGAATAGCCTGCAATTGGATCATACTGCAAAGCCGTCACATTGGGTGTTAGAGCAGTCCGGGCAACCGCCGCTGGCTATCCCAGTGAATGCTCAGGGCGCAGATGCTTTGTTTGATGTATTCTCGACGCTCTCAGGCTTGAAAACGGAACGTATGTTGACTGAGCTTCATAGCAGCGGCGATCACCATGTCGTGATCTGGGAGCGCAATCCCAGCAGAGCTGCGCATCACAGGTTGCATTGACACTGGAGGCGATTCCGCCCACCACAATACTTCAAAGACAGACACAGGACGGAGTACCCAGATGTCCATCCCACAATCCGGCGGCGGTCCGATTGAACGGCACGAACAATTGGCGGAATACCTGGCTTCCGGGTGCAAACCACGGGACACTTGGCGCATTGGCACAGAGCATGAAAAATTCGGCTACTGCAAAGATACGCTGAAACCCTTGCCCTATGAGGGGAAACGTTCAATCCTCGCGGTGCTTGAAGGGTTGCGCGATACCTATGGCTGGGCACCTGTCACCGAAGGCGGCAATCTGATTGGCCTTGAAAAAGACGGGGCAAACGTCAGTCTTGAACCCGGTGGCGCTGTCGAGCTCTCTGGTGCGCCTCTGGAAACCATTCACGAGACCTGTGATGAGGTGAATACGCATCTTGCCGAAGTCAAAGAGATCGCTGACAAGATTGGCGTTGGCTTTATCGGTCTTGGCGCGGCTCCCACATGGTCGCATGACGAGATGCCTTTGATGCCCAAAGGCCGTTACCGTCTGATGAATGACTACATGGCCAAGGTGGGCACGATGGGGCGCGATATGATGCGCCGGACCACCACCGTTCAGGTCAATATCGATTTTGGTTCTGAAGCAGATATGGTGCAGAAACTGCGCGTTGCCTTGGCTTTGCAGCCAGTTGCAACTGCACTGTTCGCAAATTCACCTTTCTTCGAGGGAAAGCCAAACGGTCACAAATCTTGGCGGAGCCGGATCTGGCGCAGTCTGGATGACAGCCGGACCGGCATGTTGCCCTTTGTGTTTGAAGAAGGGTTTGGGTTTGAGCGCTACGTTGAATACGCGCTCGATGTGCCGATGTATTTTGTCTACCGCGACGGTGTTTATATTGATGCGCTGGGCATGTCTTTCCGGGATTTCTTACAAGGAAAGTTGCCAGCCCTTCCCGGTGAGACGCCAACCCTGAGCGATTGGGCCGATCATCTTACGACAGCCTTCCCAGAGGCGCGGATCAAGAAATATATGGAGATGCGCGGTGCGGATGGCGGCCCATGGCGGCGTTTGTGTGCCCTTCCTGCATTTTGGGTTGGTCTGACGTATGATCAAACGGCACTTGATGCCGCTTGGGATCTGGTAAAAGGCTGGGATGCCGAAACGCGGGATAAACTTCGTGTCGCGGCCTCAGTCGATGGGCTTCAAGCGCAAGTTGGATCTCTTAACATGCATGATCTCGCACGCGAAGTGGTGGCGATTTCGCAATCGGGCTTGAAAAACCGTGCACGCCCTGGTGCGGGTGGTTTGGTACCTGATGAGACCCATTTCCTCAATGCATTGAGCGAAAGCATCGAGACTGGCAAAGTCCCAGCAGATGAGTTGTTAGATCGTTACAATGGGGATTGGAGCGGGGATCTGTCACGGATCTTTGCTGATTACAGCTACTGATCTTTCCAGCAGATCTAATTTAAAACAGTTAAAGCGGCTTTCGATAGGGGGCCGTTTCTTTTTTATACTCACGCGTGTTATTTGTATGAAAAACCGGTGGTACCAAAGGCACCACCGGTCCACACAGTTCCAAAATAAGGAGATCTGTACGTCTTAGTTCTGCAGGTCTGCAGGTGCGACGTCTTCGATTTCGTCCCACTGAACTTCTGCACGCTCGATGAAGCCTGGAACGTCGCCTTCCCAACGTTCTTGAATGTCTTTGGACAGGTTCAAGTAAAGAACGTCGTCAACGATCTTCCAGTAGTTTGGATCACCATCAAATTTGAAGCCCATTGCGGTACCAAAGGCGCAATAACCGCCATATGCAGGCAGGTAAGCTTCGGGGTTCTTCTCAAATTCTGCTTTGTTTTCTTCTGATGCAAAACGGTACATAGCGTCGTTGTGCAGCGTGGTAATACGATAATCGCCTTTGGTAGGCTCACCTACAGTAAAATATGCAACTGGGTCATAACCTTGCATTGCCAGGCCAGTAGAAGACGCGTTCAATTCAACGCCTGCTGCCAGTGCGGAAGTTGCCAGCGCAACAGACAATGCGATGCCGCCGAGAAGTGATTTAGCTTTGTTCATATTGCAGGTCCTTTTCATCCACCCATAGGTCGAAAAACAACCTTTTATATGGGCATTTGGTTTTGAAGTGCGGTGCGCTGTGCCCGACACAAAACGGAATTTGGGGAGTCTGCTCTCTGAGTTCAAAACAACTGATTGTGATTGTGCAAATTTAATCAGCGAGTGTGCATGGTTTCCAATCAAAAAGTAATTGTACGGGAAATCATTCCAGTTTTTGATCTTATTTACACCTTGTATAGTTTTTTTTGTCCTCTTTGAGGAAGTAATTCTGTACCAATTGTTCAAATTAAAAATATTCTAAACTCGTATGATGTTCACGGATACAAAGGATTGAGCGCTAACCTGCAGGGAAGATGACAACACAGGCGGTGCGAGATTTAAAGATGCACTTGTATTCCTCACTTCTGCCCAATGCGTGGTTCTGTGCCGTCGCTTAAGCGTGCGATGTTTTCTTTATGGCGCAGAAAAACCATCAGTGCCAGAATAATGGCAAGGCTCATCAGTGAGCTAAATCCTAGAAGAAAAGCCCAGACTGCGCTGCTTGCTGCGGAGATAAGCGCACCTAACGAAGAAATGCGACTGATGGCAGCAGCAACCAGCCATGTTGCGCAACAGGCGATACCAACGGGCCAGGCCAGCGCGAGTATGAGACCTAAGAACGTTGCAACACCCTTGCCACCTTTGAATTTTAACCAAATAGGGAAGCAATGGCCTATGAAGGCGGCCAGCCCTGCCAATTGCGCGGTATCCTCACCTGCAAGAAAACGCGCCAGCAGCACCGCCGCTGCGCCCTTACCGCCATCCAAAAGCAGTGTCAGCGCCGCAGCGGCTTTGCTTCCTGTGCGCAGAACGTTGGTCGTGCCAATATTTCCCGATCCAATTTCCCGTAGATTGCCAAGGCCCATTGCTTTGGTAAGCAGCAGACCAAATGGAATTGAGCCAAAGCCATAGCCGATAACGGCCCAGAGTATAAGAATAGGGAGTGCAGTTTCAAAAACAGGCATCAATCTCTCGCATATACAGAATGACCAGCAACAAATGTTGCAAGCACTTTGCCCTGCATCCGGGCTCCATCAAAGGGGGTGTTTTGCGATTTGGAGCGTAATTTGAAGCGATCCAGTACAAAAGGTACATCTGCGTCAAAAAGCACCAAGTCCGCCGGTGCGCCTTCTGCAACACGCCCAGATGCCAGCCCCAGACGTTGGGCGGGATTGTATGACAAGGCCTTGAACAATGTGGGTAAGTCTAGAAGGTCAGAATGATAAAGGCGCAAAGCGGCGGGCAACAGCGTTTCAAGAGCAACAGCGCCTGCTGCGGCTTCTTCAAATGGCAGTCGTTTGCTTTCCTCGTCTTGCGGGGTGTGCATCGATGAAATGGTATCAATAAGCCCGCTGCGCACAGCATCTACGACAGCAAGACGGTCTTCCTCTGAGCGCAGGGGCGGTTTTACTTTAAAGAACGTTCGGTAATCTGCGACATCCAATTCGTTCAACGTCAGGTGATGGATTGAAGTGCCTGCCGTGATATCCAAGCCGTTGTTTTTGGCGCGTTGCAGCGCAGGCAGGGCGCGTGCGGTGGTGATTTGGTCCGCGTGGTATTTTGCCCCTGTCATTTCGAGCAGGGCAATATCCCGGTCTAGTCCCATGCGTTCGGCCATTGAAGACACAGCCGGAAGCCCGCGCAGGACTGCAAATTTTCCGCTGGTGGCAGCAGCACCTTTGCTAAGGATCGGCTCTTGTGGGTGGGCGATCACCAAGGCACCACAGGAGCGGGCATAGGTCAGCGCGCGGGTCAGCACTTTGGTATCACTGACAACATGGTCACAATCGGTAAACGCCACCGCGCCTGCGTCTTGTAAAAAGCCGATTTCTACCATCTCGCGGCCTGCGCGCCCCTTGGTGAGTGCTGCCATTGGCAGCACGTTCACCGGTGCATCCGCCTGCGCCCGCCGGGTGACAAACTCCAACCCTTCAGGCGTGTCGATCGCAGGTGTTGTATCGGGACGGGTGATAATGGTTGTCACCCCTCCCGCAGCCGCAGCGAGTCCAGCTGATTTATAGCTTTCTTTGTGCCGCTCTCCGGGTTCGCAGACTTTCACGCCGATATCCACGATGCCAGGAGCGAGGTATTTTCCCAGACAGTCAATCACTTCAGCCTCTTTCGGGGCGGGCGCATCTGCGGGCAGAACACTGTCAATAACCCCGTTTTTCACCAGTAAAGCGCCGGGGCTGACGGTTCCGGCCTCTGGGTTGATGACGCGGGCGTTTGTAAAGAAAAGGGTCATATCCGGGGCTCGTTTCAAGACAGAAAAAGACAGGGGCGGTTGGGTCAGAACAAGAGGCTGAAAAGCCCTAGTGCAATCAGTGCCATGACAAATCCAAACAGTGTGGCACCAATACGCCGGGCTTCCGCGCGGGCTTGTCTGGGGGTGGTTTTCTTTGGTTGCGGCATGTGCGGTTTGGCTGCAGCTGGCGTTTCCATCGCCCTTGCACTCCATTTTGCTGTTTCTTCAGAAAATGTTTCCACCAGCGTTATGCAAGGGGAGAGAGTCAGATCGCAGGCTTGTCCCTCAAAGGCGCGGCTGCGGATCGCCATCATGGCACCTGACAGCGTGTTGAGCCTCGCAGTATCCAGATCGCTTCGTGCAATGCCACAACCCTCACTCAGGTAACCTGCAAGTCCAAGGCCTTCTAGATCTTTGGTGTGAAACACATCCACTTGTGCCATATCAAGCGTGTTGATCTGTAAAAGCTGCGCAAGCGCGCCCGGCTCATCTCGCAGAAACGCGATTTGTTCAGGGCGCATATCCAAAGCAAACAGACGGACACGTCCGTGCTCTTCAGCGGAAATATGGATCGCGTCCTTGGTCATTTACTATTTGGCCTCACCGCGATTTCGCAGATTGCGTGCCAAAAGATCCATGGCTGCCATACGCACTGCGACGCCCATTTCCACCTGTTCCTGAATAACAGAACGATTGATATCATCCGCAATCGTGCCATCGATTTCCACGCCGCGGTTCATCGGGCCAGGATGCATCACGATTGCATCTGGTTTGGCCAATGCCAGTTTTTCTGCGTCCAGACCGTAGCGATGATAATATTCTCGCTCAGATGGGATAAAACCGCCGTCCATGCGCTCTTTTTGCAGGCGTAACATCATGACGACATCCACATCCTGAAGGCCTTCGCGCATATCGTCATAGATTTCCGCGCCAAATTCCGAAAATTGACTTGGAACCAGCGTCGGAGGGCCAATCAAGCGAATACGGTTTTCCATTTTGCCCAGCAGGATCAGGTTAGACCGCGCCACCCGTGAATGGGCAATATCGCCACAAATCGCGATGTTCAGACGGTGCAGGCGGCCTTTGGCCCGCCGAATGGTCAGCGCATCCAGTAGTGCTTGTGTTGGATGTTCATGACGGCCATCGCCCGCATTCAGGACAGCGCAGTTTACCTTTTGTGCCAACAGATCCACCGCACCAGAATGCGGGTGCCGCACCACCAATAGATCGGGATGCATCGCGTTCAATGTCATCGCCGTATCGATCAGGGTTTCCCCTTTCTTGATCGAAGAGGCCTGCATGGCCATGTTCATGACATCTGCACCCAGACGTTTCCCGGCGATTTCAAAGCTGGCCTGCGTGCGGGTCGAATTTTCAAAGAACATGTTGATCTGCGTTAGTCCCTGCAGGGCGTCCGCATGCTTTTCGGCCCGACGGTTCAGATCTACATAGCTATCCGCAAGATCAAGGATTTCGGTGATCTCAAGCGGGTGCAAAGGCTCGATCCCCAGAAGGTGGTTCTGGCGAAAATAGGTAGGGGCAGATGTCATGGGTGGGCTCCGCTGGCTTTGCGCCCTTATAGGCGTGCAGGTTCGGCCCGGCAATGTTGTGTTTTATGGAATTTCGTTTTGATTGGAGGAGGCATGCAAGTGGTTTTCCTCAGGGCGCGGGCGCGGTAGTCTGAACCTATGGAATCGGCATTGGATTATTGGAGCGCGCGCGCGCTGTTAGAATGGCAGATGGAGCTGGGCGCGACGGAAGCTTTGGCTGACGCGCCAGTGAACCGCTATGATTTGCAAGCTGCAGCGCCCAAACCCGCGAAACCAACCGCACCTGAAATTCTTCGGCCACAAGAGATTGACCCTGTTGCTGAGGCCAAAGCTTTGGCAGCAAAAGCGATGGATCTGCAGCAGCTTCGTGTTTTGATGGAGCGTTTTGAACACTGTGATCTAAAAAAAGGCGCGAGAAATCTGGTGTTTTCCGATGGCACACCCGGTGCACGGGTAATGATCATCGGCGAGGCCCCGGGACGCGATGAGGATTTACAAGGCAAGCCATTTATTGGCCGCGCAGGGCAGTTGCTGGATCGGATGCTTGGCGCTATCGACTTAAGTCGCTCTGACAATGTGTATATCACCAATGTCTTGCCCTGGCGGCCGCCACAAAATCGGGATCCTTTGCCTATTGAAATTAATATGATGGTGCCATTTCTGGAGCGCCATGTCACCTTGGCCAAGCCTGATGTCTTGGTTTTGATGGGGAATATCAGTTGTCAGGCGGTTCTCGGAAAACGTGGGATCACCCGTATGCGGGGCAATTGGGGTCAGGCGTGGGGAAAACCGGTATTGCCAATGTTCCACCCAGCCTATCTTTTGCGTCAACCTAATCAAAAACGACAGGCTTGGGCTGACTTACTGGAACTAAAAGCGCGTTTGGTCTAAGTTTTTAAGGAAAGACCATTGCGAGTGGTGACGGGATTATCAATGAAACCACGGAAATACTGGCTGGATATTAAAGCGGAGTTGAGCAATGTCACGCATGGATGATGCGAAAGAATTTATACCCGTACGCATTGCGATCCTGACGGTTTCAGATAGCCGCAGCCTTGCGGATGATCGTTCGGGGCAGGTGCTTGTTGATCGGTTGCAGGCGGCAGGTCATCAATTGGCGGATCGTAAAATCTTAGCTGACGAACGCGCCGAAATCGCGGAACAGCTGCGTCGTTGGGTGTCTGATCCAGATGTAGATGTCGTGATTTCCACCGGTGGTACGGGTTTGACAGGGCGCGACGTCACCGTAGAAGCGCACCGGGATGTCTATGAGAAAGAAATCGATGCTTTTGGAACGGTGTTTACCATCGTTTCTATGCAAAAGATTGGAACAAGCGCAGTGCAATCGCGTGCAACAGGAGGAGTTGCAGGTGGCACCTATATGTTTGCGCTGCCGGGAAGTCCCGGCGCTTGCAAAGATGGATGGGATGACATCCTATCAAAACAGCTCGACTATCGGCATCGCCCCTGTAACTTTGTTGAAATCATGCCCAGATTATCTGAACACCAGCGACGGAAATAGATCTGTTTGGCGTGTAACGTCGTAATCTCTGTAACAAACATCAGGGTTTGCGTGCCGCATTTGAGGGCGGCAAGCGGAAAGCCAGATGGCCTAAGGAGGCATGAAGATGCGATTTTTGCGCCAAAGCATAACAGGGCTGTTTTTCCTGTCCCTTGCTTGCGGGCTTTTGGCCTATGCGGGGCAATTGGTGTTTGGTGCGATTGAAGCACGCTTTGGATCCGAACAACCCACGCGTCCGCAGCGTGAACGCGTGTTTGCTGTGAATGTTGTCACGATCGATTTGCAGGACATTGCACCTGATTTGCAGGCGTTTGGCCGTATCGACAGTCGCAGGCGGTTGGAACTTAGAATGCCCGTTTCGGGGCGGGTGATTGAACTTTCTGATCGTTTTGAAGAGGGCGGCAGTGTTGCAAAGGGAGATGTCTTGGTGCGTCTAGACCCCGCCAATGCCCGCGCGACCCTTGCCGAAGCCGAAGCAGATTTGCAGGATGCACATGCAGAGGCTCGCGAGGCGGAGCGTGCTTTGGGTCTTGCACGCGAAGAATTGCAGGCCGCAATGGAGCAAGCAGAACTGCGCCAACGTGCCTATGAACGCCAGAACGATCTGCGAGAACGCGGGGTTGGTACCGAAGCCACCGTTGAAACGGCAGAGATTGCGGCCGCACAAGCCCGCCAGGCGGTTATTTCTCGTCGTCAGGCGCTCAGCCAGTCTGAAGCGCGTATCGATCAGTCTGCGACCCGTCAGGCACGCGCGACAATCGCGGTTGAGAGTGCTGAACGGGATGTGGCGGACACAACAGTTGTTGCTGGATTTTCTGGTACGCTACAAGAGGTTCAACTGGTTGAAGGCCGCTTGATTTCCGCAAATGAAAAACTTGCGGATTTGATTGATCCACGCAGCCTTGAAGTCTCGTTTCGCGTCTCAACTGCGCAATATGCCCGCCTGCTGGGGGCAAATGGTGCGCTTTTAGCGCTGCCCGTGACGGTGAACCTAGATGCCGCGGATAGTGATCTGATGACATCCGGGCAAATTTCGCGCGACAGTGGCGCGGCAGGTGAGGGGCAGTCTGGTCGTCTGATATTTGCACGCCTGTCAACGTCGCCGGGTTTTAAACCAGGGGATTTTGTTTCTGTTTCTGTCAAGGAACCCATGGTGAATGCCGTTGCTCGGGTTCCGTCTGCGGCGCTTGGCGCAGATGGCACGGTTCTGGCGCTGGGTGATGACAACCGGCTAGAGCGTTTGGCTGTCGAACTCGTGCGCCGCCAGGGCGATGATATTCTGATACGCGGTGTCGGTATCGCTGGAAGGGATATTGTGGCTGCACGCACACCTGTTTTGGGCACCGGCATTCGTGTGCGCCCCTTGCGTATGAAAAATGAGGCGCTGCAGGCCATCGAGCCTGAGATGATAGAGCTGAGTGAAGAACAGCGCGCGCGTTTGGTCGCGTTTGTCGAAGGAAATACGCGCATGCCCGCTGAAGCCAAGGCGCGGGTTCTGGGGCAACTGACACAGGCCAAGGTGCCTGCAACTGTTGTCAATCGTATCGAATCCCGGATGGGAGGATAGTATCATGGCACGGGCCTTAACCACACGGGCCGGGGGCCTGTTGTCATACTTCACGCGTCATGGGACGGCGGCAAACCTATTGCTGGTTTTGTTGTTGGGCTGTGGTCTGGCCGCTATCCCCAATATGCGTGCACAGTTTTTTCCAGATGTGATCGCTGAGAGTGTCAGCGTTAGTGTGGTGTGGGACGGCGCGGGGCCAGAGGATGTTGACAACGCGATTGTCCAAGTATTGGAGCCTGCGCTGATCGCCATTGACGGTGTGAGCGAGAGCTCGGCCACCTCACGCGAGGGGCGCGCAACCCTTCTGCTGGAGTTTGAACCAGGCTGGGATATGGCACGCGCTGCAGATGATGTGCAGGCTGCCGTTGATACAGTCAACAACCTGCCTGAAACAGCGGAGGATCCCGAAGTACGCCGGACCATCTGGCGTGACCGGGTGACAGATGTGGTGATCACTGGGCCGGTCGATGTAGAGCAGCTTGGACGTTTTGCGGATGAACTGGTCGCACGCCTGTTTCAGGCTGGTGTAACGCGCACCACCATTCGTGGTCTTGCGGCTCCCGAAACCATTGTAGAAGTCCCTTCCGCGCGTTTGATCGCGCATGATATATCCATGGCTGAAATCGCAGCGGCAATCGCGGCTGGCGCGGATGCGGATCCTGCGGGAGATGTGACTGGTGCAAATGCACGCGTGCGTACCGGTCAGGAGCGACGTAGCCCGGACGAACTGGAAGCGATTGTTTTGCGGGTAAATCCTGATGGTTCGTCACTTACCATCAGAGATCTTGCTGAAATCCGTGTTGAAGGCGTAGCACGCGAACGCTCTTATTTCGTGGGCGAAGATGCGGCGATGTCGATCCGGGTTGATCGATCAAATCAAGGGGATGCCATTCGATTGCAGGGCGTTGTCGAAGAGGTGGTAGATCGCTTTCAGACCAGCCTGCCAGAAGGTGTTTCTGCAGGGTTGATCCGCACCCGTGCCGAAGCCATTTCAGGCCGTTTGAATATCTTACTCGACAATGGTCTTGTGGGGCTTGGCCTTGTTGTCTTGCTGTTGTTTTTGTTTTTGAACGTGCGCATCGCTTTTTGGGTGGCTGCAGGTATTCCGGCTGCGATGTTTGCAGCAGTGGCATTGATGTATGTTGGCGGGCTCACCATCAATATGGTTAGCCTGTTTGGGTTGATCATCACGTTGGGCATTGTCGTGGATGATGCCATCGTGGTGGGGGAACATGCAGATTTTCGCGCGCGCCGTCTCGGAGAAAGCCCGAAACAAGCTGCCGAAAATGCAGCACGCCGTATGGCGATGCCCGTTATTGCAGCAACGCTTACAACCATCATTGCGTTTTTTGGCCTCACGGCGATTGGTGGGCGGTTCGGGGATCTGATCCGGGATATTCCACTGACAGTCATTGCTGTCTTGGCCGCGTCTTTGGTTGAATGCTTTTTGATCCTCCCCAACCACATGGCGCATGCACTGGCCCATGCGCAGCAGGGCAATTGGTACGATTGGCCAAACCGAATAGTGAATCGGGGCTTTTTGTGGGGGCGAGAAAAGCTTTTTCGCCCACTGATGGCCTTGGTGGTACGTGCGCGCTATGCAGTTGTTGCAGGGGCGGTTGTTCTTTTGGCATCACAAGCGGCATTGTTTATTGGCGGGGATGTGAAATGGCGATTTTTCAACGCGCCTGAACGCGGTTCTGTCACTGGCAACTTTGCTATGGCTGAGGGCGCAACCCGCGCTGATACCCTTGCCATGATGCGGGAAATGCAGCGCGCAACAGAGGCTTTGGCGCGTGACTATGAAGAGCGCTATGGCACCAACCCAGTTGATTTCGTTATGGCTGAAATTGGCGGCAATGCTGGACGCGGTCTTGGCGGTGTTGAAACCAAAGACAGGGATCTGCTTGGCGGGATCTCGATTGAGTTGATCGATGCGGATCTGAGACCCTATTCCAGTTTTGCCTTTGTTGCGGATCTGCAGGACGCAGTCGAACGCCATCCATTGGCCGAAGTCGTCAGTTTTCGCGGCTGGCGATCTGGTCCGGGGGGAGATGCACTGGATGTGCAGTTCTTTGGGGCAGGGGTTCAAACGCTCAAACAAGCGTCAGAAGATTTGCAGACTGCACTGGCCAGTTTTCCCGAAGTTTCAGCTGTGCAGGATGATCTGGCTTATGACAAGGAAGAGTTGATCCTTGATCTGACCCCGCAGGGGCAGGCGCTTAATTTCACGATTGATGCGTTGGGGCGCGCTTTGCGAAACCGTTTGGGCGGGATTGAGGCGGCAACTTATCCTGATGGGCCACGAAGTGCTGCTATTCGTGTGGAATTGCCGCGTGATGAACTTAGTGCAGATTTCATGGAACGCACATTGATGCGCACGCCAGATGGGATTTATGTGCCTTTGGCAGACATCGTGTCTGTGACACGACGCAGCGGCTTCTCGACTGTACAGCGTGAAAACGGCCTGCGATTGATATCGGTCACAGGTGATATTTCCGAAGATGATCCAGCCCGGGCTGAAGAGATCATGCAGCGCCTGCAAGAAGAGATTTTGCCCGAGATCGCCAGTACGCGGCAGGTTGAATGGCGGATGTCAGGATTAAGCGAGCAGGAAGATACATTCCTGGCTGATGCACGCAATGGTTTGATCCTTTGCCTGACAGGAATTTACTTGGTGCTGGCGTGGATTTTTGCCAGCTGGACCCGGCCTTTGGTGGTGATGGCGATTATTCCGTTTGGTTTGGTCGGGACAATCTGGGGACACTATCTTTGGGAAGTGCCGCTATCCATGTTTACTGTCGTGGGACTGCTGGGAATGACGGGAATTATTATCAATGATTCGATCGTTCTGGTCTCAACCATCGATGAGTATGCTGAAACACGTGGATTGCTCCCCTCCATTGTGGAAGGCGCTGCAGATCGATTGCGCCCGGTGCTGTTGACCACGCTTACTACGGTGCTGGGACTCGCACCTTTGATGTATGAAACCTCGCAACAGGCGCAGTTTTTGAAGCCGACAGTGATTACGCTTGTCTATGGGTTGGGTTTTGGCATGTTTCTTGTTCTGCTGGTGGTGCCTGCGTTGGTCGCCATTCAGGACGATATTCGCCGTCCTCTAGCGGCTTTGCGCTACGCAACGCGTGCAAAGAAAACGCAGCGTTTGATGTTCGGGGCGACGGTCGCACTCCTCACATGGTTTGCTTTAACGATGGGATATGCTCTGGCCACACAAAGCGTGTTTCACACATTGCTTGACGTGGTCCCAGCGCTTGCAGCATTGCCGCATATGCAGGCGGCATTTGCAAGTTTTATTGTGGGGGCGTTGATTATTTGTACGCTGGCCTACGGTGTAGGTGGGATGGCCTATACGCTATCGATTCGTGATAATAACCGGGTCTGAGCCGCCTTGGCCACTTCAATCACCTGTGGCAGAAGGCCAAGATCACTGGCGGCAAGATCATCCACCGCAACCCAACGTGCATCCGCAGCATCATCATCAGGATGAGGTGTCCCGCTCACATAGTCACATGCGACAGCGGTGAGCAGATAATGGCTGACGACCTCACCCGTCGCATTTGAGCGAATAACATTTAATGTTGTCAGAATATCTACGGGCGTGGCGATGACGCTGGTTTCTTCGCGCAATTCGCGGGCAGCGCCAGCTTCGGCCGTTTCGCCCCATTCGACGTGACCGCCGGGAAACCCCCATGCGCCTTTGTTCGGATCTTTGCCGCGCTGTATCAAAATAACATGAGGCCGCCCCTCAATCAGATGGCACACGACGGCAATCGTACCCAGAACCGGGCGTTTGGGAGATGTCATCCAGCAGAGCAACCTTTGATGTCGACGGCGTGTTTTTCGCCCAGCACCGTAATGCGTACAGCGGAACGGTCAATAGCCGCGCCGGTTGTTTCAATCGGGTAAAATTCAGCGGTTGTCAAAAGCGTATTGCCCTCACGCTGTGATTTCGCCTCGCCCGCAACATAGGCATTTGTACCCGGTTCGATAATGGCAACCTCAGTGCCACCCGCTGATGGCATAGCAATCCGTGCGGTGATTTTCATGCCATATGTGCTGGGGGCCATGCTGCATGTTACCTTTTTCACGCCAGCTTCAGAGGCAGAATAGGGGCGGCTTGCAACCGCAGCAACGATTGCAGGATTCCGTTCGGCTGCATCATTTAATTCATGCGAAAAAGATAGCTCAGCAGGAACACAGACATCTTTACACACGCCAAGGCCCATACGTCCCTTTAACTTGACGGGTTTTGATGAATTCTGTGGCGTGATCTCGACCGGTAAGATCATCTGATCATGATAGCCGATGGTCTGCATGCCCGAGGTTTCAAAGACTTCAGGCGTGGGCCATGTGATTGCAACATTGCCCACGTTTTTTGAACCTTTCCAGGTGAAGGAAGGTGGAATGCCAGCCTCTCCAGGGATACGCCAGTAGGTTTTCCACCCCGGCGCTAGGGTGACACGCAATGCCCCCAGCACCGTTCCGCGTTTTGTGGTGCCGCCATCCAGAATATCCAGCTGCACAAGATCATCAGGAACAGCCTGTGCCTGTCCAGTCGTGGGAAGAGCGGCCAGCGAGCTGCTGACGATGAGGGCGGCGAGCGTATATGCGAAACGATGGGTCATAGGTTTAGATGTGCGCTGTGTTTGCGAAAAAGCCAAGAGACGACTGCGTGAGCGGTATGTGAGGTCGCGTAGATTTGATAACCACGCGAAATGCTTGCGCGTATCCTGTGCAAGCGCCATTGTGATGAGAGAGACTCTTTAAATGGAATAAATGAAAGCACTGCCCATGGATTTTACCGGAAAACTCTTAATTGCAATGCCAGGCATTGGAGATCCCCGGTTTGAACATTCACTCATCTTTCTGTGCTCACATAACGAAGATGGTGCGATGGGGCTGATTCTGAATAAGACCGCACCCGGTGTGAAGCTTGGCGATATTCTTGAACAGCTGGATATTGAAACAGCAGATGCGCCGCATGCAAAACTGCCCGTGCGTTTTGGAGGGCCGGTTGAAACCCAGCGCGGCTTTGTTTTGCATTCGGCAGACTATGAATCGCAGGTCAACTCTCTGGTTGTGAATGATGCGTTTGCGATGACCGCGACCTTGGATGTGCTCGAAGATGTTGCTTTGGGGCAGGGGCCTGCACAAATGCTCATTATGCTTGGCTATGCGGGCTGGGGGCCGGGGCAGCTAGAAGACGAAATCGCATCAAATGGTTGGCTGACGACGGACGCTGATCCTGCCATTGTTTTTGGCGAGGGTGACACTGAAAAATGGAGTGCCGCACTCAAAACGCTTGGGGTTGATCCCATTGTTCTATCGGCCAGTGCTGGCCACGCATAGCTTAAGAACGCGGCGCCGCTGCCCGTTGGAGGCGGTCGTTGATGGCTTGACCAAGGCCGTGATACGGGATCGGCGCAACGGCAATCGGCAGTGCGCGTGCATCCAATTGGTGCAGATGTTCAAAAAGATTGGCCGCCGCTTCTGCCAAATCGCCTGTTGATGACAGATTGAGATCACCTTCTCGTGCTCCAAACCCCAAATAAAGCTCACCCGCGTCAGGTGCAGTTACATTTAACCGGACTGATGCATTTGGGGCATAATGTGACAAAAGCTGCCCGGGAGCCGTCAAAGGATCAGCCGTATCACGATTTTTAAGCGGGTATCTTAAGACGGTTTCAATTTCGTCTGCGGCCAAACCACCGGGGCGTAATAAAGTCGGGATGTCATTGGACAGTCCCAGGATTGTGCTTTCAAGTCCCACACCACAGGCGCCATCATCCAAAATAGCTGCGATTCTCCCCGATAGGCCGGCCAGAACATGAGAGGCTTGGGTCGGACTGATACGCCCTGAAGGATTGGCAGATGGGGCCGCTACGGGGTGGCCAACACGTGCAAGAAGCGCACGCGCTGTCGGATGTGCGGGAACGCGCACCGCAAGTGTCTCAAGCCCCGCCGTAACCAGCCCTGATACGCCATGATCTGGTTTCAGGGGCAGTACAAGCGTAAGGGGACCGGGCCAAAATGCTTGTGCGAGCTGCTCAGCCATATCGGACCATATAACCAGCTTCTGTGCGCTTTTGATGTCGGCAACATGGGCGATCAACGGATTAAAGCTGGGCCGCCCTTTGGCCTCATAAATCCCAGCGACAGCGTTGCCATCACAGGCATTGCCACCCAATCCGTAGACCGTCTCGGTCGGAAACGCGACCAACTGACCAGTGCGCAAAAGCTCAGCGGCCTTGTCGAGGTCTGCTTCTGTGGGAGATAAAATAACGGTACGTTCCGGTTTCATGCGATGACGCTGCGTTTGGATTGATTGAAAGCCTGAGCTGGATAGCTAATGAAGGACATAGCATCTCTATAGACTTGCCCTCACAAAGCCAAGCCTGCCAAGATTGTCCCGCTCTGCTTAAAGGAAGACATATTATGCCCTATCGCGCCCCCACGTCTGAATATACGTTTTTGTTTGATGCGGTTGTTGGCTTTGATCAACTTGCGGCCACAGATCGATTTGCTGAGGCAACACCGGATTTGGTCACAGCAATCCTGGGAGAGGCCGGACGGTTGTGTGATGATGTGATGGCCCCCTTGCAGCGCAGCGGGGATTTGCAACCAGCACATTTGGAAAATGGTGTCCTGCGCAGCTCGCCCGGCTTTCCCGAGGGTTGGTCTGCAATTGCCGAAGGCGGCTGGGTTGGCATGAACGCAGGCACGGATCATGGCGGGATGGGGCTGCCGCTGACACTTGCGACGGCCGTAAATGAAATGATGGCCGGCGCTTGCCTGTCTTTGCAGTTGGCCCCTCTCATGAGCCAAGGTCAAATTGACGCGCTTGAGGCCCACGCCAGTGATCAAATCAAAGAGATTTACCTGCCAAAGCTGATTTCGGGGGAATGGTCTGGCACGATGAACCTGACAGAGCCGCAGGCCGGTTCTGATGTCGGGGCGCTGCGGTCCAAAGCGGAAGACAACGGCGATGGTACTTATGCTATCAGCGGGCAAAAGATCTTTATTTCATGGGGGGATAATGATTTTGCTGAAAACATTGTGCACCTTGTGTTGGCACGTCTGCCTGATGCCGCTCCGGGTAGCAAAGGGATTTCATTATTTGTGGTGCCAAAGTTCCTGCCAGATGAAAATGGCAATCCCGGTCGGGCCAATAATCTGAAAGTTGTCAGCCTTGAACACAAGATGGGACTGCACGGATCACCCACCTGTGTGATGCAATATGATGGTGCGACGGGCTGGCTTGTGGGGGAACCCCATGCGGGTCTGGCGGCGATGTTTACAATGATGAACAACGCCCGCCTTGGTGTCGGGGGACAAGGTGTTGGCGCGGGGGAAGGTGCATATCAACATGCGCTGGACTATGCGTTGGAACGTAAGCAGGGGCGTAGCGCGTCGGGGGCGATTGTTGATCATGCAGATGTGCGGCGCATGCTGATGGAGATGAAAGCCGATCTTTTTGCCTCTCGGGCCGTCCTTTTGTCCTGTGCCCATGCGATCGATATGCATGCGGCAACGGGGAGGGCAGACCATGCTGCCCGCGCGGCTTTTCTGACACCGATTGCCAAGGTATTTGGCACCGAAACCGGGATGAAAGTGTCTGAAACGGGTGTGCAGGTCTATGGTGGTATGGGCTTTATCGAAGAAAGCGGCGCTGCGCAATATTACCGTGATGTCCGTGTCACAGCGATCTATGAGGGCACCAACGGTATTCAGGCAATGGATCTTGTTGGGCGTAAAATGCTCGATGGGGGGGAGGCCGCTTATGCGCTTATTGATGAGATCGAAACCTTGGCGGAAAGCGCACGTTCCAATCATCCAAATATGACGGATCGTTTGTGGCAGGCCAATGAGGCATTGCGTGAGGCGACAGATTGGCTGGTCACACAAGAGGATATGCAAAACCGTTTTGCGGGCGCATTGCCGTATCTGCGGGCCTTTGCGCGCGTACTTGGCGGGTACTATCACTTACGCGCCGCAGTGGCGGATCCCGAAGGCCCACGCGCCAAACTTGCGCGCTTCTACATGAGCCGTCTTTTGCCGGAATATCAGGGACATCTGGCAGCAGCGACAGCCGGTGCGGATGGCACATTTGCCCTGTCTCTGGACGAGTTACGCGCATGACACCTATCCCTGATGTGTCGCTGAAATTTCCCTTTGAAACACCACCTGCAGAGGGAGAAGCGATTGAGGTCGCACAAGGGGTGCTGTGGATGCGCCTTCCACTGCCGATGGCGCTGGATCATGTGAATATCTATGCGCTTGATGATGGCGACAGCTGGACCATCATTGACACGGGTATGAATTCACGCAGAACTCGCGCGATCTGGGAAACACTTATGGTAGGGCCTTTGGCAGGCAAGCCTGTGGGTCGTGTCATGGTGACGCATCATCACCCGGACCATATAGGCCTTGCGGGCTGGTTTCAGTCCGGACATGGCGCTGAACTCGTCACGACCCGAACAGCGTGGCTGTTTGCGCGGATGTTGACGCTGGATGTCCAGGAAACCTGGCCAGAAGAGACGCTCGCCTATTATCGCAGCGCAGGCATTGATCAGGCGATCTATGAAAAGCGTGCTGCAGAACGTCCTTTTAATTTCGCGGATACAGTTTATCCGATGCCGCTGGGCTTTACCCGGATTAAACAAGGGGATGTGTTTCGGATGGGCGGGCGCGACTGGGACGTGCACATCGGCAATGGTCATGCGCCTGAACATGCAACATTTTGGAGCCGCGACGACAATCTGGTGATTTCGGGTGATCAGATCCTGTCATCGATCAGCCCCAATATTGGCGTTTATGTGACTGAACCAATGGCTGATCCACTGGCAGATTGGCTTGAAGCTTGTGAACGTTTGTCACAGTTGGCGCGCCCTGATCATTTGGTGCTCGGCGGGCATAAGCTTCCCTTTTCTCGCTTGCCATTACGGATGCGTCAGCTGATTGATAATCACCACGGGGCTTTGGACCGTCTTATGGAGGCACTGAAAGAACCCCATACCGCAGCAGACTGTTTTACCTATCTGTTCAAACGCAAGATTGGACCGGCAGAATATGGTCTCGCGCTTGTAGAGGCTGTGGCGCATGTGAACCACCTGTATCACCTTGGTAAGGTTGAGCGCTGGGCGCGTGAAGATGGTGCTTGGCTTTATCAGCGGAGCGCGTAACATCAGATTGTGTATCTTAGGGAGGGCTCACAATGGGGACTGATATCGAAACCAGCGCTGAGGCGGCCGAAGCGGCTGTTTTGCCATGTGTGCATGAGGTCCATGCAGATCCCGAGGCCTGTGCAGGGCTCACCAAAGTGCCGCAGAAATTGCAGCAACCTGATAGCGCAAAAAGTGAAGCGCGCTGGGCTTATGAACGCCTGATCCTCTACATCCGTTCCTTCGAAGAACAGCTGGACAGCGAGCACGAAGTTGCGATGGGCTTTGTCGGTGGTGATGCTGGCGTGCTACGCATCGAAGGTATGGGGTATTTTGATCCTGATTTAATCACCTTTTACGGCACTGACGGCAATGGCGCCCGCACGCAGCTTGTTGAACATGTCACTCAACTAAGCGTGATGCTGCGTGCCGTGCCTAAGGCTGTCAAAGAAGCCCCTGCAAATCGCATAGGATTTCGTCTGGCTGCAGATCTGGACGAGACCTAGGGTTCGATTCGCCTATGTGCCTTTGTTTTGGCTGTGAAAATGCCAAAACAAAGCTTTTTTAACCCAAACGCGCCACAAACACGTGGTGACACCGAACGCTAAATCCAGTATTCAGCGGCAAAGATATGTGACGAGGATATGAGCTCATGGCTGAACATAAACACGGTACAATGGATATCACTGTACAGGAACAGGCCTATGCCGGTTTCATTACCGCGATTGTACGCTGCAGCATTGCATCCATTGCAGCGCTGATTTTTCTGGCTGTTTTTGCAATCTGATTGCGAGCGTTTTCGTGAAAAAATTGCTGTGTAGCGCTGCTTTAGCAGTGGCCTTGTCCGGCTGCGCCGCGCCGCAGCAACCCAATGCAGATCTGGAAACGTTGCAGCAGGCGGCGTTTCAGGCCTCTGATGGACCCGCGCTTACCGTGATCACCGTGGTGAACAACCGTACAGGACAGGGCGGTCACACCGCCCTTATGGTCAGCGGTTCGGAACGTGTCATCTTTGATCCGGCAGGTTCGTTTCATGCAGATGTCGTTCCAGAATATAACGATGTGCTGTACGGGATTTCACCAGCTGTCTTTCAGGCCTATCGCAGCGCCCATGCGCGCACCACGTTTCATGTCGTGACACAACGTATTCCCGTAAGTGCTGAACAGGCTGAAGTTGCGCTGCAACTGGTCAAATCCAACGGGCGCGTACCCGGCGCTTTTTGCGCCAATGCAACTTCTGGCATTCTGCAGCAGGTACCCGGCTTTGAAGACATCGATAGAACTTTCTATCCCGTCAAACTCTTTGATCAGATTGCCGAGCGGCCCGGCGTGAAAGCTGAGAAATACTATGAGGGTGATGACGAAGACCTCAAGCGCGGCATTGCGGCCAGCAATGCAGCCCTGAACGGTTGAACCTGTCGCAAATTCACGCGTGATCTGCCGTATTGACGCTGGCGAAAATGGCGTTGGCTCCCTAAATTATTGCCAATTCACAGGTAGGATCATAGGCAGGAGCTGCGCTTTTGGCAAAATTAACATCCTCTTCCGCGTATTTGATCGCACCCGACCCCAATAATAGCGGCCTCACCCGCGGGTTGCAGGGGCATGACCAGAATGGCGACCTGCAGGATATCTCGGTGGTCGAAGAACGCCCTTTGACGATTTTCTTAAATCGCCAAGAAATCGTCACCGCAATGACCATTGGAGATCATCCTGAGTATCTGGCCCTTGGTTTCCTGCGCAATCAAGGCATGTTGACAGATACGGATGAGGTGACAGCCGTTACATTTGATGAAGAGTTGGACACGGTGGTGGTACGCACGGCCGTTGAAACCTCTCATGAAGAAAAATTGCAAAAGAAAACCCGCACCTCTGGCTGTGCTGTCGGCACGGTCTTTGGCGATATGATGGATGGTTTGGAAGGTGTCACATTGCCATCGGCCGAGGTGCGAACTTCATGGCTTTATGCTCTGGCTCATGAAATTAACCGCACGCCGTCGCTTTATCTTGAAGCAGGAGCCATCCACGGGACGGTGTTGTGCCAGCAGAATAGACCATTGGTCTATATGGAAGACGTCGGACGGCACAACGCGGTTGATAAAATCGCTGGCTGGATGTTGTCGCAATCGGTGTCGGCTGAGGATAAGATTTTATACACAACAGGGCGTTTGACCTCTGAAATGGTGATCAAAACCGCAATGATGGGTATTCCGGTTCTGGTCTCACGGTCTGGTTTCACGGCCTGGGGAGTTGAAATCGCACGCGAAATTGGCCTCACACTTATTGGCCGCATGCGGGGACAACGTTTTATGTGCCTGTCAGGAGAAGAGCGTTTGATCCGGGATTTTGACCCATCTGCCGTGCAGAGCGAAGATAAAAAACATCGCCGCAAAAGTGCGGATCGCTAAAAGGAGCGTGCAGGATGTTAAAGCCATTGGGTGTTATTTTGGCGGGTGGTCGCGCGACCCGAATGGGCGGCGGTGATAAAGGTCTGTTGCGGCTGGGGGAACGCTCTATTCTGGATCATGTTGTTGAGCGTCTCTCACCACAGGTTGATCAGATCGCATTAAACGCCAATGGCCCGGCCGCGCGTTTTAAGCCGTTTAGATTGCCCGTTCTGCCTGATAGTATCCATGGGTTTGTTGGCCCACTTGCAGGGGTGCTTGCAGGGCTTGATTGGGCGGCAGAGCAGGGCGCAGAAACAATCGTGACTGTGGCTGCTGATACGCCTTTCTTCCCCGTGGATCTGGTGGCGCAGCTTGTTCAGGCAGCAGAAGGGCAACAGCATCCGCTGGTGCTTTCCGCGACACCGCGGACGTCAGAGGAAGTTTTGAAATCCGGGGGAGGGCGCCGTATAAATCGGCACCCAACCTTCGGCCTTTGGCCTGTTCTGTTGCGGCATGAGCTGCGCGACGCGTTGAACGACGGGTTACGAAAGGTGGTTTTATGGACGGACCAATATGATGGGCGGGAAGCTTTGTTTCCAGCAACGCCCTTTGATCCGTTTTTCAACGTGAACACTCCTGAAGACCTTGAGACAGCGCGTGGTTTCCTTCGATGAAAATCTATGGGGTCACTGGGTGGAAAAACAACGGTAAGACCGGGTTGATGGAGCGTCTGGTGACGCATTTTACCGGGCAAGGACTGACCGTTTCGACGTTGAAGCATGCGCATCATGAAACGGATGTGGACCACCCCGGCACAGACAGCTATCGCCATCGCAGGGCAGGTGCCCAAGAGGTGGTGCTGGCATCGGCACAACGTGTTGCGATCATGCATGAACTACGCGGCGCACCCGAGCCATCCCTTATAGATCTGTTGGCACGGATGCAGCCCGTGGATCTGATCCTGGTGGAAGGATATAAACGCGAAGCACATCCAAAGATCGAGGCCTACCGAACGGCTGCCGGACAGCCGCTTATCGCGCCAGATGATCCGTCCATCCGTGCCGTTGCAAGCGATATACCCCTTGATCTGGATCGCCCGGTTTTTGATCTGGATAACACAGATGCAATAGCCGACTTTATCGCAAAGGAGTTGAATCTGTGACCCTTTCCCCCCCGCCTTTGCACAATGATTGTTTCGCTCTGCCCGCCGGTGTCGATTGGACCCCTGTGGACGAGGCGCTGGCGCTTTTGAAATCACGTATGCATCCGGTAACGGCAGAGGAAAGTGTGTCACTGAACGCCGCGCTTGGTCGTGTGCTGGCGCGGGATGTGACGGCGCTGCGTGCAAACCCACCGCTGCCCAATACAGCTGTAGATGGGTACGGTTTTGCGGGCGGGAAAACCAAAGGGGATCATGTGCTGCCTCTGGTGGCTGGCCGTGCCGCTGCAGGACCGGCATATGAGGGAGAGGTGCCAGACGGTCACGCCATTCGGATTCTCACAGGAGCGAGCCTGCCGCCCGGCGTCGATACGGTTGTGTTGCAAGAAGACGTCTCAGCAAACGAAACCCATATCGCGTTTCATGGTCCAATCAAAGCTGGGGCAAACACGCGTAAGGCGGGCGAAGATGTCTTGCAAGGGGCTGTGATCCTTAAGGCGGGGCGTGTGGTGACCCCTGCTGATCTTGCCCTTGCCGCTGCGACCGGCCATGGAGTTTTACCGGTGCGGTTGCGTTTGCGGGTCGGAGTTCTGTCTACTGGGGACGAACTGATTGAACCGGGCGGTGTCGCTCAGCCGGGGCAAATTTATGATGCGAATAGGCCAATGCTGCTGGCGGTGCTCCACGAGATGGGATTTGACGCCATTGACCTTGGACGTGTCCCGGATGACCCGGCGGCATTGCGTGTGGCCCTGGATCGTGCAGCAGCTGAAACCGATGTCGTGCTGACCAGCGGCGGCGCCTCTGCAGGGGATGAGGATCATGTCTCGGCCCTTTTGCGCAGTGAGGGCACACTGCAGCATTGGCGTATTGCGTTGAAACCGGGTCGTCCGCTGGCACTGGCCTTGTGGAAGCAGACACCTGTTTTTGGCCTGCCGGGAAATCCTGTTGCTGCACTGGTCTGCACTTTGGTCTTTGCAGCACCTGCATTGGCAGTCTTGGCCGGATCGGCTTGGACTGCGCCTGAGGCCGTGCTGTTGCCTGCCGCGTTTTCCAAAAACAAAAAGCCCGGTCGACGTGAGTTTCTGCGTGCACGCCTGCGCGAAGGCCGTGTTGAGGTGTTTTCTTCAGAAGGGTCTGGCCGGATCAGCGGTCTGAGTTGGGCAGAAGGGCTGGTTGAGCTCTCTGATAGTGCGCAGATCATTGCTCCCGGCGATCTGGTACGTTTTATTCCCTTTCAGAGTTTTGCACCCCGCTGATGCGACATAACGGAAGGGCTTCCGCCAAGACTTGGGCTGGCCTTGAGGCCAACCCGTCTTGTTGGGCCAAGCGCCGCGCTTGGGCGCGGCGTGGTTGGTGTATGATGCCGCCGCACCGTGTTTTCGGAACTGTAGTGTGACTCACATGCTGAAAGGTTTTGATGTTTGGAGCATGTCTTGGTGGACCCAACACGGTGCCATGCCCAACGGGCTGGGGACATTTATGTCGCCTGAGCCGGGCGGGAGTGCTTTGTTTAACGTGTTGGGCGCGCTTTTAGTCAAACGTCCCGGCCACACGCCCAAGCAGCATAAAGGCGCGTGCTGTCCGGGTTTCACCCAATGCGGCAACTTCAGCATCACTTGCCGTTTCTTCAAAATCAACAATCATCTGGTCAAACCGGCGCAGAAAATGATGGGCTGCATCCCTGAAAATAGGATCTTGCTTCATCCGTGCTGCGGTCAGCGCAAGCGAGCTGCGATCGCGAACACCGCCAAGTGCGGCGACTTCGCGCCCGCGTGATCCTTTTGCAAAATGCCGCCAGATTTCGGGCCGTGCCATATCTGGGTGAAGATCATCCATATAAATGCCATCTTGGCTGAGCAGCGTCAAAATATCCTGAGCCGCCTGTATCACTTGGCTGGCTTTGCGATCCTGTAGGGCAAGACGCAGCGCTGTAAAACCGATCTCATCATCTGCTGTTTCGGGAAAGTTCAACGCGCGAATAAACTGATCCACCTGCAGTGGCGGTGTCATATCTTCAGCGGTGGTGCCAAGAGCGAGCGCGCCTTGCTCGTCTTGAGGGGGAGGAGGTGGTCGTGTTTGCGCCGACGGGCGATTGGTTTCCATTCGAATACTGTGAAAGGTTGCCAATGCAGTTTCTGTTTTACGCGCGGTTTCTGCAATTTCATCCAGCTTTTGAACCATCGACGCACCACTCCCTGCGGTTCCGGTCTGGGCATGGTTCAGTGCATTGGTTTGCATCTGGTTCAACTGCGCTGTGAGGAAAGCGCTTTCAGCGGACGCGATGCGGGAACTGCGCAAGTTCAAGGCACAGGCCCAGATCAACAGGATTGGTAAGATCAGCACCCAGAGAGAAAGGAGCGGATCCGACCAGAATTCTGTTTCAGTGCTGCCGAAAAACCTGTCCCCCAGGCCGTACACCACGCCCCAGATCAGGCTCAGCGCCGTTGCAAAGGCTTCGGCTGCTCCCAAGCTGCGTGCTGCGCCCAGATCTGGCTGGGAAAGGGGCGCTGGCTGCGCGTGCTGTTGCTCAAGAGGAGAGCCTGTCATGGCGATGCTCGGTTTGGGTCAGGAATAATCGATGCTTAAAATTTCATAAGAGCGCACACCACCGGGGGTGCGTACGTCTACGCTGTCACCTTCTTCCTTGCCGATCAAGGCACGCGCGATAGGGGATTTGATATTCAAAAGTCCTTTTTCGATGTTGGCTTCGTGTTCACCAACAATCTGCCAGGACTTTTCCTCGTCTGTATCTTCGTCCACAACGCTTACTTTGGCACCAAATTTGATCGCGCCGGACAGTTTGGTTGGGTCAATCACGTCAGCCAAAGACAACAGGCCTTCCAGTTCTTTGATGCGGCCTTCAATGAAGGACTGTTTTTCGCGGGCTGAATGATATTCAGCGTTTTCCGACAAATCGCCCAGCTCACGCGCTTCGGCGATGGCTTTGATGATTGTGGGACGTTCAACAGACTTTAGGTGCTTTAATTCAGTTTCGAGGGCGGCAAAGCCCGTCGGGGTCATCGGGATCTTTTCCATAAGAATGTCCGGGTCTTCTTTCTGTGCTGCAGGCAGCGGTTGCCATTGTGTCGAACACGTCGCCCCGCCACAACAGTTGCAGCGGGGCGCGTGAATACGTTGACAATTACCTGACCCAATCGAGCGTATAAATGCAAGGGGGGGCTTAGGTTTTCACTGTGCATTCATATCAGGTCAGCGGAGGAGTGCCGTAGTGAACCACTTCAAATTCGATGTTGTTGTCATCTTTGAAGTAGAACCGCTGTCCGGGCTCGTAGCTATGGATGTCGCCCGGCGTGAAGCCTGCCGCGATGACTTTGGCTCGCGTGTCTTCAAAGTCATCGACGACCAGCGCGAGGTGGTTGAGACCACCCCGTGTGTCATAGCTTCTTGGCCCATTGGTCGGAGAGGCGTCTGGCGCGTATAGCGCGACATAGCTGGTCTCTGAACCGATATGAATTGTGTGCCCGCTCTCCATAGCGTCGCCTTGCCAGCGGATTTTCCATCCAAATATGTCTTCCATCCATGCGGCTGTCTGTTCTGGATTGGAAACGGTTACGTTGGCGTGCTCAAGATATGCAGTCATAAATACATCCTTTTTGATCGCTTTACAGGTGTGTAGGTCCACGCTAATTTCTAAAGCTAACTTTAGGTCAAGATATTTTATGAGGACGAGATGACGCAGTCCGCAGGTGTTTCAATCGGGTATTTGGCAGAGCGAACTGGCTTGGCTGTTTCCGCAATCCGTTACTATGAATCGCAAGGTTTGGTGGAGCCGTGGCGCAATGCAGGTGGGCAACGTCGCTTTCTGCGTGCAGATATCCGTCGGCTCAGTTTTGTTATGATTGCGCAGCAGTTTGGCTTTTCGCTGCCTGAAATTCGCAACCTTCTTTCACAGCTACCCGGTGGTCGCACACCAACTGCCGAGGATTGGGCAGCACTTTCTGTAACGTTTCGCGATCATCTGGACCAGCGAATCGAAACCTTAAAGCGGATGCGCGATAATCTGGACGGATGCATAGGATGCGGCTGCCTCTCGCTGTCAAAATGCGCGCTTTATAATCCAGATGATGATGCAAAACGCTATGGGGCAGGGCCACGCTATCTGATGGGAGACCGCCCAGATTCCCGTAAAGAGGTGTGAATGTCGAAAACAACAAGGTGAATGTCGAAAATTACACCGCAGTTTGTACAAATCCCTGTCAAGCCGTTTCATTGAACGCGGGGTTTAGATTGACCTGTATGGGGTTCAAACGCTAAGCAACCGCGAAAGAAAATTGCGCCCGGATGGGGCCTTTAGCCAAATTTAGCCAGGGAGCGCCCAAGATGGCCGAGATTGAACGCGAAGCGATGGAATATGATGTGGTGATTGTCGGAGCCGGTCCTGCGGGTCTGTCGGCAGCCATCCGTCTAAAGCAACTGGATGCTGATCTTCAGGTTGTTGTGCTTGAAAAAGGCTCTGAAGTTGGCGCGCATATTCTGTCTGGTGCTGTGCTGGACCCTTGCGGGTTGGATGCGTTGATCCCGGATTGGAAAGAAAAGGGCGCGCCGTTAAACGTACCGGTCGAAGAAGACAATTTCTACATGCTGGGCGCAGGCGGCCAAATTCGTATTCCCAACGCACCTATGCCGCCTTTGATGAATAATCACGGAAATTATATTGTTTCCATGGGCAACGTCTGCCGCTGGATGGCCGAACAGGCCGAAGAGCTGGGCGTTGAAATTTTTCCCGGCATGGCGTGCTCTGAACTGGTGTATGGAGACAAAGGCGAAGTCAAAGGCGTCGTTGCGGGCGAATTTGGCAAAGAGGCCGACGGTACGCCCGGCCCATCTTACGAACCCGGTATGGAACTGCACGGGAAATATGTCTTCCTCTCCGAAGGTGTGCGCGGCTCACTCTCAAAAGAAGTGATCGCCAAATATGATCTCTCTGCAGGCAAAGAGCCGCAGAAATATGGTGTTGGGATGAAAGAGATCTGGGAGATTGATCCTGCCAAGCACAAAGAAGGCACCGTGACGCACACAATGGGCTGGCCCTTGGGATCAAACGCTGGTGGTGGTTCATTCATCTACCATCTTGATAACAATCAGGTTTACGTTGGTTTTGTAGTGCACCTAAACTATAAAAACCCGCATCTGTTCCCCTATATGGAATTCCAGCGGTTCAAACATCACCCAATGGTGGCTGAGCTATTGAAAGGCGGTAAACGTGTCGCTTATGGCGCGCGTGCGATCACCGAAGGGGGCTGGCAGTCGCTGCCGAAACTTGTTGCACCTGGTGTCGCACTTTTGGGCTGTGCGGCGGGTATGGTCAACGTGCCGCGGATCAAAGGCAACCACAACGCGATGCTGTCTGGTAAAGCCGCAGCCGAAGCCGCCTTTGATGCGATCAAGGCAGAGCGGTCCGGTGATGAATTGGCGGCATATGAGGCCGACGTGCGCGAAGGCGCAATCGGCGATGACCTGAAAAAAGTCCGTAACGTTAAACCAATCTGGTCGAAATGGGGTCTCACAGCATCGCTGATGCTGGGTGGTCTGGATATGTGGACCAACACGTATGGGTTTTCGCTGTTTGGTACCGTGGGCCATGGCAAAAACGATGCGGATGCCACCGAAAGCGCGGCGAAACATCAACCGATTGATTACCCCAAACCCGATGGCGTGTTGTCCTTTGACCGTCTGACAAACGTGGCGTTTTCCTTTACCAACCACGAAGAGAGCCAGCCAGCACACCTGCGCCTTGCAGATCCTTTGGTGCCAATTTCACAGAACTTGCCGGATTATGCAGAACCTGCGCAGCGCTATTGCCCAGCAGGGGTTTACGAAGTTGTCGAAACAGATGGTGTGAAAGATTTCGTCGTGAACTTCCAGAACTGCGTTCATTGTAAAACCTGTGACATCAAAGATCCGGCGCAAAATATCACATGGACCACACCACAGGGTGGAGATGGACCCAATTACCCCAACATGTGATCATCTGGATCACTCATGTTTGAAAACCGGGAGCCGTGTCTCCCGGTTTTTTGATGCGGTAATTGTACGCGGTGGTCCGCCTGTGCACAGCCAGATGGCGCGGAGTTGAACGCAGGGCCATTGCCTCTTCCTCTGCAAGCGCCTAGCTTGAGAAAAACAAGAGATTAGTACTCTAGGGAGAGACCTGCGTGGCCTATAAATTCCTCCGCTCCATGACCCGTGTTGCCGCATGTGCGGCTTTGTTGGCCAGCGCAGCCCCTCCAGTTCTGGCGCAGACCGCGACAGATCAACAAATATTCCCGCGCGGGTTGGCTGGATCTTATCTGGCCGGGCGGGCCGCGACCTATGATGGCGATTTTTCCGCAATTGCGGAATACTACACTAAGGCTCTGGCCCGGGATCCAAGCAACGTTGCCCTCATGGAAAACGTGGTTTTTGCGCAGCTTGCTCTTGGAAATTTGCAGCGTGCTGCCCCTGTGGCCAAACAGATGTGGGATCAGGGAAGTGTTAGCCAGATTGCAAATATCGCAATGGTGGGCAGTCTCGCACAAGACGGCGACTTTCAAAGCATTTTGGACCGTGACCCCGAAACGCAGATGATCGCAGATCTGGCGGACGGATTGCTGGCAGGCTGGGCCGCATTGGCGGTTGGTGATGTCACGCGCGCTATGTCCGTCTTTACCGAAATGGCAAAAGAAGAGCGTCTCTCTTTCTTTGCTGATTTCCACCGCGCTTTGGCGTTGGCATCCGTTGGTGATTATCAAAGCGCAGAGGCGCTTTTTGCCAAAGATAACGCGCGTTTGGCGCGGGCCACACGACGTGCCGCTTTGGCCTATGTTGAGGTGCTCTCGCAGCTGGACCGCAACCAAGACGCGCTTGAGTTTATGGAGAAAGGTTTTGGGGTGCGCCTTGATCCGGGGCTCATAACGATCGCAGATCGCCTGAAGGGGGGCGAAACCTTGCCATTTGCGATTGCGGCGACGCCTCTTGATGGAGTAGCTGAGGTTTTTTATACGATTGGTATCGGGCTTGGACGGGATGCCAATCCAGATTATGCGCTGATGTATACGCGAATGGCGACCTCACTGCGGCCTGCGCATGTGGATGCAGCGCTTCTTAGCGCAGAGCTGCTTGATACATTGGGCCGGTTTGATCTGGCTGTCGCGGCCTATCGCGCGGTTCCAAAAGATCACCCGGAATTTTTTGCCGCCGAACTGGGGCGTGCAGAGGCAATGCGGCGTGCAGATAATATCGAAACAGCGGCTGAGGTCCTGAGCAATCTGGCCAAGACCTACCCAGAGGACCCCGCGGTCTTTGCTGAACTTGGCGATGTTATGAGCCAGCGCGATGATTATGCAGCGGCGGCCGAAGCTTATGATGCAGCGCTGGCGTTGACCGAGGAAGATGCACGAGGGCGCTGGCGCTTGCTGTACCTGCGTGGCATCAGTCATGAACGGTTGAAGCAATGGGATCAGGCTGAAAGTGATTTTCGCGCAGCACTTGCGCTTAATCCAAACCAGCCGCAGGTGTTAAACTATCTGGGCTATTCGCTGGTTGAAAAACAGATCAAGCTGGATGAAGCCCTATCCATGATTGAACGCGCCGTCGCGGTAGAGCCAGAGTCGGGCTATATCGTTGATTCACTGGGGTGGGTGCTTTATCGCCTTGGCCGCTACGAAGAAGCGGTGGGTCATATGGAAACCGCTGCAGCTTTGATGCCTGTTGATCCGGTTGTGAATGATCATTTGGGCGATGTATATTGGGCTGTGGGGCGTGAGCGCGAGGCTGAATTCCAATGGCGGCGCGCGCTCTCCTTTGTTGATCCAGAGGACGCAAATTCTGAAGCAGATCCGGAGCGCATCCGGCGCAAGCTGGATGTTGGTTTAGATTTGGTGTTGGAAGAAGAAGGTGCTGCGCCCTTGCAGGTGGCCAATGATGGTTGAAGCCTTTGCGCCTGCAAAGATCAATTTAACGCTGCATATTACGGGACAACGAGGAGATGGATATCATCTCCTCGATTCGCTTGTGGTGTTCGCAGATTTTGGGGATCATCTACAGCTTCAGGCTGCTGATGAAATGAGTGTGCAAGTCACTGGTCCGTTTTCTTCTGGCGTGCCGACAGATCAGAGAAATCTGGTGTGGCAGGCCGCGGAGGCGGCCAATTGGTGTGGTGAGATCGCGCTGAATAAAAAGCTTCCGCATGGGGCAGGCATCGGAGGAGGGTCTTCTGATGCTGCGGCTGTCCTAAAAGCAATTGAAGGGTTGGGAAATGCGATTTCGTCAGATCTGCCGATTTCGCTGGGGGCAGATGTGCCGGTATGCCTGCGCGCAACTGCCACACGCATGTATGGGGTCGGGGAGGGGCTGACACCTGTTGCGCTGCCAGACCTTTACGCGTTGTTGGTCAATCCCGGTGTTCCAGTGCCAACCGGCCCTGTTTTTCAAGCGCTAGAGAGCCGGGATAATGCGCCTATGTCAGCGCAGATACCAATATTTTCCACCGGTTCAGATTGCGCAGCTTGGCTTTATGAGCAGCGCAATGATCTGGAGAGGCCTGCCATTCAGGTTGCACCCGTCATTGATCGGGTGTTGTCGGACCTTCGCGCAACAAAAGGACAACAGCTTTCTCGGATGTCGGGATCAGGGGCGACGTGTTTTGCGCTGTATCCTTCGAAAAAAGCGGCGCATATGGCAGCTTATGAAATTGGCGCAGAACATCCAGATTGGTGGTGTCAGGTGGTGACACTGACGTGAGGCCGTGTTGGCGCGGGGGCTCCCGCCTGCGGTGTGGCGCATCAAAGATGCTTCCCCGCAGTTGGGCCAAGCGCCGTGCAAAAGCACGGCGCGGCAGCGCTTTTATCTTATCGGGCGGCGGGCACAGGTGGCTTGTTTTAGGTCAATGCAGACGGGCCACGACGTAGTCAGCCAGATCAACAAGCATCGTGCGGATGGCTGTTTCAGGCAGGACATTCAGCGCGTCTTTTGCTTTTGCAGCCCAGACCAGCGCATCTGCACGCGTGGCTTCGAGCGTTTGATATTTCGCCATCAGCGCAAGAGCCTGTTCCAGGTCGCCGTCTTCCTGGCGGCCCTTTTCGATAGTCCGGGTCCAGAAGGCCCGCTCTTCATCTGTGGCCTGCGCAACGGCTTTGATCACGGGGAGCGTTAGCTTGCGCTCACGGAAGTCATCACCGACGTTCTTGCCAGTTGTTTTGGCATCGCCTTGATAATCCAAAAGATCATCCGCAATCTGGAAGGCAATTCCCAGTGCATCGCCATAGTCATAAAGGGCTTGCACCTGGGTATCAGACGCCTCTGCAATTACGCCGCCGACCTGTGTCGCAGCTGAAAACAGCGCCGCAGTTTTGCCCCGCACAACCTGTAGATAGATCGATTCATCTGTTTTCAGATCGCTCGCGGCTGTCATCTGTAAAACTTCGCCTTCGGCGATCGTGGCCGAAGCGTTGGCGAGAATATCCAGAACCTGCAGCGATCCCGTTTCAACCATCAACTGAAAGCTGCGCGAAAACAGATAATCTCCTACCAGAACAGAACTTTTGTTGTCCCACAGAAGATTTGCCGTCGGCCGTCCTCGGCGCTGCCCGCTTTCGTCGACCACATCATCGTGCAAAAGCGTTGCTGTGTGAATGAATTCAACTGTGGCAGCCAATTTGACATCATCTTCACCGGCATAACCACATAGTTTTGCCGCAGCGAGTGTCAGCATCGGGCGCAGGCGTTTTCCCCCAGCATTGACCAAATGCGCAGTCACTTCGGGAATGCGCGGCGCATGTTCCGAGGCCATCCGAGTTTGGATCAGGGTATTGACTGCGGCCATTTTGGTGCTGAGCGTCTCAGCAAGCAATTCATGCGGTTTTTGAGTCACGACTTGATCCATCACTTTCCTGCCTGCAAGGCTCGACATTCTACCAAGGTTGCCCTTAGATCCATCCCTATGAAGGAACTTTTACGCAGCACAGACCCAACGATCTTAGCCTATGCTTCAGCCCTTCTTGAGGGTGAGGATATAGACTGCTTTCAGATGGACGTAAATATGAGCGTGCTTGAAGGTGGCATTGGAATTTTCCCGCGGCGCCTGCTGGTGCGCGAAGATGATTTTGAAGCTGCGCTACGGGCGATGCGAGACAATGATATTCCGCTGGGGCGGGACTAACGTGGCGCGCACTGTCTTTGCCGAGCAAGACCTGAGCCAGAATTTGTTTCTTGGCGGTAAAGTCTCGTTATTGCAGCCAAAAAACGGCTATCGTGCGGGAGTTGACCCCGTTCTTTTGGCTGCCAGCGTTCCAGCCCAACCGGGGGAAAGCCTGCTTGAACTTGGCTGTGGAGCTGGGCAGGCGATGCTCTGTGTGAATGCACGCATTCCGGGGCTTAAGATCACAGGAGTAGAGCTTCAGTTCGCCTATGCCGACCTTGCCCGACGTAACGGCAAATTGAATGACTGCGCGCTAAAGGTGCATGAGGCTGATCTCACAATGCTCCCGGATGGGGTAAAGCAGCAACAGTTTGATCATGTCATCGCCAACCCTCCCTATTATCGTAAAGGGGCGCACAGCCCGTCCCAAAACAATGGACGACGGGTTGCGTTGGGCGAAGAGACGCCTTTGGGGCAATGGATCGATATTGCAGCGCGCCGTTTGCGCCACAAAGGCTATCTGCACGTAATCCAGCGCGCAGACCGTTTGCCCGACGTCCTGATGGCCTCTGCTGATCGTTTGGGCAGTGTCGAGGTATTACCCCTTGCGCCGCGTGTTGGACGTGCAGCAGAGCTAGTGCTGGTGCGGGCGCGCAAGGGCGGGCGCGCGGCGTTTCGGTTGCACGCGCCACTGGTGCTGCATCTAGGGGCGCAACATGGCGAGGATGGCGTCGATTATTCTCCACAGGTCGAGGCGATTTTACGAAACGGCGCAGCTTTGGCGTGGCCGACCTGAGAAGGGGCTCTTTTCCCTGCACCTATAACGTGCATTTTTCGTCAATTCGGGCAAAAAGCAGCCGATTGTTCGAATTTTAGATAAAGTTCTCGCAGCTGCAGCGTGACAGGCCGGTTGTGCTGTGGTCCACTCTCCTCACCTCAATATCACTTGAGGACCCGACACTGCTCAAAGGAGGATAAACATGAGCCTTAGCTCACATCTGACCGAACTCAAAAAGAAACATGAGTATCTGAGCACGGAAGTGGAAACGGCACAGCGATTGCCGAGCACAGATGGCTTGCAAATTGCCGAGATGAAAAAACAGAAGTTAAAAATCAAAGAAGAGATTGCCCGCCTGTCCGAGCATTAACAGGTCATGCATCCCGTGACGTGAACAAAATCCTATGTCACGATAAGCCAGGGTCATCTTTGGATGGCCCTTTTTCTTTGCTGGCAAGTGCTGCGCAGAGGGCTGCAAGGGTGATGAGTATCGCGGCAAGGCCTAAACTGATCGATAGCTGTGCAATACCTGCCATCACAAGGACAAGCGTCGACAACAGCGGGGTTGCATACGATAGGGTGCCCAAAACCTGAATGTTGCCTTGTTTTACTCCGATATCCCAGACAAAGAACGCAAGCCCAACAGGCCCTAATCCAAGGCCCAGAACGGATCCCCACCCAAGCAGACTATCGGGCCATCTCGTGTCTTCGAGCAGAAAATGTAATCCCCATGAGGCGACTGCGCTCAGCAGGCAAAAAAGAGCCACTGAACTGGTCGGGACAGATGCAAAACGTCGTGAAAGTACAGAATAGCCTGACCAGGTGAGCGCGCACAGAAGGGCTAGCCCATAGCCCGGCAGATATTGTGTTTGAAATCCAGCGCCTCCGCCGCTGACAATAAGCGCCGCGCCGCAAAACCCCAAAATTGCGCCAAAGTAATGACCTTTACGCAGGGTTTCACCAGGGAGCAGCCCTGAGAGTAGAACGATCAACAGCGGCCAGAGATATGCAATCAGACCTGCTTCTGCCGCGGGGGCAAGCCGCAGAGCAGAGAAATACAACGCGTGATAGCCAAATAGCCCCAAAGCCCCAAGCCCGTAGACTGTCCAGGGCACTTGACGTAGTGCACGCAGATTTCCAGAAGCAGCCGACCAGAGCAATCCAAGACCCCCACCCAGTGTAAAACAAATCGCGTTCAACAAAAGCGGTGGCACCGGGGCTGACCCGACAGTGAACAGGGCAAGGAGTGCCCACAAGAGAATTGCAATAAATCCAATTGCGGTGGCTTTGATCTGTGGCATGGTCAGGACTTTTTGTTCAGTGGGATAATTGTAAAATCGTCTGAGACGTTCTTTGTCTTTTCAATTTCGCTAAAAAACCAGTCATGAAATGCCGCAACCTGAGGCCTTTCAATGGCGCCGGGTAGGCACACAAAACGAAACCGCCCTTCTGTTTCGATGGCAGTGCGAAAGGGAGCAACAAGGCGACCCTCTTCCAAATCTTTTAGGATCATTGCGCGTCGCCCCAGCGCCACACCTATGCCCGCGATAGCGGCATCAACAGCATGATCGGCCTGCGAAAATCGTGTGCCGTGTTCTGGAACGTAATCAAGCCCCATAGCCTGAAACCATTGTGGCCAATCGGGGCGGTGCTCTAGAAACGAAAGGGAATCATCAAAAATCAAAGGGGCTTTGATCAAGCTTTCAGGCGTTGGAAATTGTTCTGCCAAAGCGGGGGACATCACCGGCGTCGACCATTCCTTACGCACGGGATTGGAATAAAGACCATCATCATCATTTACGCCAAAGCGAATCGCAACATCCACATCGTCGCGTCGCAGATCAAGGGCGCGCAGCGTTGCCGAAAATCTGAGATCGATATCAGGATGGCGACGGGCAAATTCATAAAGACGTGGTGCAAGCCATTTTGCGGTGAGTGCCGGACCAGCTGTGACCGTCAGCGTGGCGTGATCTTGTAGCCTCTTCGCGGTACGCCAAGCGTCGCGAAGCACCTGAAACCCGTCGGCGGCCCCTGGTGCAAGGGCTTTTCCAGCCTCGGTCAGTTCAACCGCGCGGTTCAGCCGCCGAAACAAGGGCATCCCCAAGTGGCTTTCCAATGATTTGATCTGAAACGAAAGCGCTGCAGGTGTCACATTCAGTTCATCCGCAGCGAGCGTAAATGACATGTGGCGCGCGGCTGCGTCAAAAGCGCGAAGCGCGGTAAGAGGTGGGAGAACATCACTCATATTCAGATAAGTATTACTTAAGTGAAGTTCTGAAAAGTCTCGTTTGTCATGAAATATCACGTGCGTCATAAAGGTATCAGATCAAAACATTTAATCTGAACCCATGAGGTGAGACATGTTGGATGCGACAAGCCAAGAAATGATAAAGCGTGCGATGAAATCAGCACGGTTGGAACGCAGCGCTGCGTTTTGGGATCTGTGTGCTCTCGTTATGGGATATGTCAGATCTCCACGTCGCAATCCGTCCACCACCAAGGTTTCCCGCTGGGTCTGAGCGCGCAAGGCTCTTACGGGATTAAAAAAGGGCCGCCCTATGGGGCGGCCCTTACGTTTCACATCAAGTGCAAAAGTGATTTAGACGACGAACTGCGCGCCATTTGCGGAAATGGTGGAGCCGTTGATAAAGGACGCATCGTCTGAAGCGAGGAAGGCGACACAACGCGCAATCTCTTCTGGTTCACCCAAACGACCAGCAGGGATACCTGCGATAATCTTCTCGCGGACTTTTTCAGGGACGGCCATCACCATTTCAGTGGCAATATAACCGGGGCAGATTGCATTTGCTGTGATGCCCTTTGCGGCGCCTTCTTGTGCCAGCGATTTGACGATTCCCAGATCACCCGCTTTTGTTGCCGCATAGTTAACCTGACCGAATTGGCCTTTTTGCCCGTTGATGGACGAGATCACGATCACGCGGCCAAAACCACGCTCACGCATGCCAGGCCAGATCGGGTGAACTGTGTTGAACACGCCGGTCAGGTTGGTGTCGATGACCTGCTGCCATTGCTCTGGCGTCATTTTATGGAATGGCGCATCACGCGTGATGCCGGCGTTTGCGACAACGACGTCAATGGGGCCAAGGTCTGCTTCGACCTGTGCGATACCTGCTTGGGAGCTTTCGTAATCACCAACATTCCATTTGTAGGTTTTGATGCCAGTCTCTTCGGTGAATTTGGCGGCGGCGTCGTCATTCCCTGCATAGGTCGCAGCGACGGCGTATCCTTGGGCTTGCAGCGTCTTGGAAATTGACGCGCCGATGCCGCGGGATCCGCCGGTGACGAGTGCAATACGTGCCATTGTGTTCTTCCTCCACTAGGTATTCTGTAGGTAATATAATTGCATTTAAAAACTGGTTTTCGCAAGCAAATTTCATACCTGCAATAAGGCCAGTTGGGTAGATATTCTTCAGGAATTGTAACGGTTTGGTCTCAAAACAAAAGGGCGCCCGCATGGACGCCCTTCATTATGATGTTATTTTAATCGCTTAAGGGCGTTCAACGCAAAGCGCGACACCCATACCGCCGCCGATGCACAGAGTCGCGAGCCCTTTTTTCGCATCGCGCCGCTTCATTTCGAACAGCAAAGTATTAAGAACCCGGCAGCCAGATGCACCAATCGGGTGTCCAATGGCGATCGCGCCACCGTTGACGTTCACGATAGATGGATCCCAACCCATGTCTTTGTTCACAGCACAGGCCTGTGCAGCAAAGGCTTCGTTGGCTTCGACCAGATCCAGATCGTCAACGCTCCAGCCTGCTTTATCCAGCGCTTTGCGGGAGGCATAGATCGGGCCAACGCCCATGATGGATGGGTCCAGACCAGCTGTGGCGTAAGATGCGATTCGCGCCAACGGCTCAATGCCACGTTTTTCCGCATCATCCGCGCTCATCAGCAGGGTGGCTGCTGCGCCGTCGTTCAAACCAGATGCGTTTGCCGCGGTGACGGTGCCGCCATCACGAATAAAGGCAGGGCGCAATTTTTGCATGGCGTCCAAGGTTGCGCCGTGGCGGATATACTCATCGCTGTCGACGGTGATATCACCTTTACGGTGTTTCACGGTAAAGGCTGCGATCTCATCCGCGAATTTGCCTGCTTTTTGTGCTGCTTCCGCTTTGTTTTGTGACGCAACTGCAAATTCGTCCTGCATATCGCGGCTGATCTGCCAGCGTTCTGCAACGTTTTCAGCAGTTTGTCCCATATGATAGCCATTAAAGGCATCCCACAGGCCGTCGCGGATCATCGTATCAATGTGCTTCATGTCACCCATTTTTGTGCCTGCACGCAGGTGTGCAGCATGGGGGGACAGGGTCATGTTTTCTTGGCCGCCGGCACAGACAATCGAGGCATCGCCCAGCTGAATGTGCTGCGCTGCAAGAGCAACCGCCCGCAGACCGGAACCACAGACCTGATTGATCCCCCATGCGGCGCTTTCTTGTGGCAGGCCTGCATTGATGTGGGCTTGGCGGGCGGGGTTTTGGCCCTGACCAGCCGTGAGAACCTGACCGAGAATGGTTTCAGATACTTCGGATTTATCGACGCCTGCGCGCTCTACGACGGCTTCCAGTACGGCGGCACCCAGATCGTGCGCGGGTGTAGTGGCAAACGCGCCACCAAAGCTGCCGACAGCGGTACGCGCGGCGGATGCAATTACAACGTTGGTCATGACATTCAGTCCTTTGTCATCCAGTATTTCCTGGAGCGCGGTATCGTCGCTGTCATGAAATCGTTGCAGCAGTGTCCACCGCGTTCCTCCTCCCATACAGGGACAGGGTAAGCGAATGCTGCAGGTGCAGCAGCCACAGCCTGTCTTAGTCTTGGTCGGCCTGTCAACCAAGCTGGAAAAAAATCTGTAGGGCCAGATTTAATTTACGGGGATCTTCTGGTGGACCTTATGTGCCCAAAAGCGCAGTTTAAGCGCGACGTTGAGCCTTTAGATCTTCCACCCAGGGGGCTCTCACGGTGGGCGCCCCATAAAGGTAACCCTGCAGGCAGTCGACACCGATATCGACCAGGAATTGTGCTTCAGCTTCAGTTTCAACCGATTCGGCAACGGTGAGCATATCAAACTGCTTAGCCACTCCGACAAGGGCACGTACAACAGACTGGTTGTCATGTGTTTCCAATATGTTGCGCACAAATTTTCCGTCAATCTTCACCGCATCAAAGAAGAATTGGCGGAAGTGCGCGATTGCCATACTGCCCGATCCGAAATTATCCATTGCAAAGGCAATCCCGTGGTCCTGCATGCGGGTCATAAAGTCGAGCACCAGTTCAGGTGCACCTTGTGTCGAAGCTTCGGTGATTTCCAGCAAGAGGCGTTCACCGATGGTCGCATCTTTGCTGAGAAAACGTTTCAGTACCTTGCCCCAGCGTTCATACCCGATGGAACGTGCTGACATATTGATAGACAGGCGAATATTTGGATGCTTGGACAGTGTTCTAAGCCCGTGTTGAAGCGCAAGGCAGTCCAGCTCACGACCAAGTTCAGTATCTTCGACAACATCCATGAATTCCCGGGCTGGGATCACCCGCCCGGTGGAATCTAAAACGCGGATATAGCCTTCGTAAAAGGCAACGTTGTGTGGCGGCAGGGCTTGCATAATCGGCTGATATGCAAGCAGTGTTTGGTCGAATTTAATCGCATCCGCAACCATATCAAGCACAGAACGATCACGGCCTGTTATTGCAGAGGACAGTGGATTGTCGCTACCTGCAGGGAGATCAGCGTATTTCAAACGTTTTTTATGTCTCACGGGCCTTCCCCACAAAATCCTATACGCAAAGCATGCGTCACTTTGGATCTTGAGGCAAAACCATGAAGCAGCAATTAAAATTCAAATTTTATTGGTGCTGCTGCTTTGTGCTAAAGCGCAGGCCAATCGCTAAAGAACGGCCTGAGCTATATATCAAGAAGGGTAACCGAGGCCTTACTCGTCAGTCATCAAAGCCTGAACAATTGCCTTGGCGCTGTTTGAATTCCATTCAGCATCGCCCAAAAGCCGGGCGATTTCTTTACCATCACGATCTAATAGAACAGTGATTGGCAGGCCAATCACGGCCATTTCACGTGCAAGCTGCTGACGCGGATCCTGATGGCGCGGCAGATTGTCGATACCATGTTCATCAAAGAATTTTTGGATACCAGCCGGAGAGTTACGACCAGTTGCAATGGTCAGAACTTCAAAATCATCACCGCCAAATTCAGCCTGTAGTTCGGAAATTTGTGGCATTTCCTTGCGGCAAGGGGCGCACCATGTCGCCCAGAAATTTAACAGGACAATTTTGCCTTTGTAATCTTCAAGCGTTGCAGTGCCTGCGCCATCGGCCAGTTCAAATGGCACTTGCGAGACATCGCGTGGCGCTTTGTGCACCACAAGACGGCGTAAACTGTCTTCGCGCAGGGCTTCCAGGGCCGCTTGATCTGCGGCGACAGCGGCATTTGCACCAAGCGCAAGAGCCATATAAAGGGTGAGAGAACGAAATAGACGCATATTATCTCCAGGGTTCCACCATGACAGACCAGACCTCGAACCAGATGTGGGGCGGCCGCTTTGCCGCTGGGCCAGACGCGATCATGGAGGCGATCAATGCCTCAATCGGGTTTGACAAGCGGATGGCAGCCCAAGACATTCAAGGGTCGCGGGCCCACGCTGCCATGTTGGCTGCGTCAGGCGTTATTACGGATAGTGATGCCGAGGCCATTCGGGAAGGGTTGCTCACAATTTTGTCAGAAATTGAGGCCGGAAATTTCCAATTTTCCACCGCTTTGGAAGACATTCACATGAATGTGGAGGCCCGCCTGAAAGAAATCATCGGAGAACCGGCTGGGCGACTGCACACGGGGCGGTCGCGCAATGATCAAGTGGCGACAGATTTTAAACTGTGGGTGCGGGATCAATTGGATGCAGCCGAAACCGGGCTTTTGGCTTTGATTGCGGCGCTTTTGGATCAGGCCGAAGCGGGTGCAGACTGGGTTATGCCGGGCTTTACCCATTTGCAGACGGCGCAGCCTGTGACTTGGGGCCACCACATGATGGCCTATGTGGAAATGTTTGGCCGTGATCTCTCACGCGTGCGTGATGCGCGGACACGTATGAATGAATGTCCTCTGGGGGCTGCTGCACTGGCCGGAACCTCATTTCCGATTGATCGCAGCATGACCGCAGAGGCGCTGGGGTTTGAGCGGCCGGCCGCAAATTCACTGGATGCCGTATCAGACCGGGATTTCGCGCTGGAATTCCTGTCTGTCGCATCGATCTGTGCGGTGCACCTCAGCCGCTTTGCCGAAGAGCTGGTGATCTGGTCGTCTGCGCAGTTCCGTTTTGTGACCCTGTCCGACCGATTCTCAACCGGCTCCTCAATCATGCCACAAAAGAAAAACCCAGATGCAGCAGAGCTGATCCGCGCTAAGGTCGGGCGGATCTTTGGGGCCAATACGGCCCTGATGATGGTGATGAAGGGCCTGCCTCTGGCCTATTCAAAAGACATGCAGGAAGACAAAGAACAGGTCTTTGATGCTGCAGACAACCTGATGCTGGCGCTTGCTGCGATGGAAGGCATGGTGAAAGACATGTCTGCAAATCGTGAAAGCCTTGCAGCGGCGGCTGGCAGCGGATTTTCCACGGCAACGGATTTGGCGGATTGGCTTGTTCGGGTGCTCAAAGTGCCATTCCGGGATGCGCATCATGTGACGGGCACGCTTGTCGGCATGGCAGAAGCACGTGGCTGTGATCTGCCTGATCTGAGCCTTGATGACATGCAAGGGGTGCATTCTGGGATCACCGAGGATATCTTTACAGTACTGGGGGTCGAAAATTCAGTGAATTCGCGTACAAGCTATGGCGGCACAGCCCCAGAGCAGGTGCGCGCGCAGGTCACCCGTTGGAAAGCTCTTCTTGCGCAGTGAGTGCTTCGCTGATTGTCTGAAGTCGAATAAAGGTGAGGACCATGATAGCTCAAAGCATGAAAGTTGCGGCACTCCTGCTGGGTCTTTTTATGGTTGCAGGTTGCGGCGTTGATGGGGAGCCTATTCGCCCCACTCTGAACGCAGGTGTCGGGGTGTCCTCAAATGGTGTTCATCTTGGTGGACGGGTTGGGGCCAATAAGGGGCCTGTCTCGGTGACCGTCGGGTTTTAAGCAGCTCGCTGGGGGGGCTCCCGCCCGTCGGAAAACCCTATCGGGCTTCCTCCCGTTGGGCATGGCACCGCGCAAAGGCGCGGTGCGGTTGCGGCAAACACCAATGTTGGTAGAGGTCGCGATCGCGCTGTGGGGGCGTAAGCCCACGCAGCGCGCTTGGCCCAACGGGGGCGGCTCCTTCTGTGAAGGTGCTGACACGGGCGGGAGCCCTTGTGTGACATTCCCCCGGTTTGCCAGCGATACGCGGAATCAATTGATCCCACCGCAGCTTTTGGTCTAAGCGCTGTGGTATGGATCATTTTCTCTACCGTGACGGCGCCCTCTACGCCGAAGACGTGCCAGTGGCCGAGATTGCGGCTGCGGTTGGCACTCCGTTTTATGTCTATTCCACTGCGACGCTGGAACGTCACTTCAAGCTTTTTGATGAGGCGCTTGAAGGGACAGAACACCTTGTGTGCTACGCGATGAAGGCAGCCTCCAATCAGGCGATCCTGAAAACACTGGCCAAGCTGGGCGCAGGCATGGATGTGGTCAGCCAGGGCGAATATCTGCGCGCGCGTGCTGCGGGCGTTCCGGGTGATAAGATCGTCTTTTCTGGCGTTGGCAAAACCTATGAGGAAATCCACACGGCGCTGACGGGCGGCATTCGTCAGTTTAACGTGGAATCCGAACCTGAAATGATCGTTATTGATCAGGTTGCACAAAAACTGGGCGTCAAAGCGCCCATCACGATCCGGGTGAACCCCGACGTGGATGCAAAAACCCATGCCAAAATTGCAACCGGCAAGTCCGAGAACAAATTCGGCATCCCGATTTCGCGCGCCAAAGAGGTTTATGCGCTGGCCGCCAGCCTTCCGGGGCTAGAGGTCATCGGGATCGATTGCCACATCGGCTCACAGCTGACCGATCTTGAACCCTTTCGCCTTGCCTATGAAAAAGTGGCAGAGTTGACTGAAACCCTGCGCGCCGAAGGTCACAATATTCGCCGCCTTGATCTGGGCGGCGGTCTGGGTATCCCCTACACGCGCTCTAATGAGGCCCCCCCGCTGCCGGTGGAATATGGCCAATTGATCAAAGACACGCTGGGCCATCTGGACTGCGAGATTGAGATCGAACCCGGGCGCCTGATTGCTGGCAACGCGGGGCTGATGGTGTCAAAAGTGATCTATGTGAAATCGGGCGAGGGCCGAGATTTCCTGATCATTGATGGTGCGATGAATGATCTCATTCGCCCCGCGATGTATGAAGCACATCACGACATCATCCCCGTGATTGAACCTGTGCCCGGAACCGAACAGCAGCCCTATGATATCGTCGGACCTGTGTGCGAATCTGGCGATACTTTCGCCAAACAGCGCAACCTTGCGCCAATGGTAGCAGGGGATCTGGTGGCGTTCCGCAGTGCTGGGGCTTACGGTGCGGTGATGGCGAGCGAATACAACAGCCGCCCCCTGATCCCCGAGGTTTTGGTGCATGGCGATCAATTCGCGGTTATTCGCGAACGTCCTTCCTTTGACGAAATGATAAATCGCGATACCATACCCGCGTGGCTCTGAGGCATTCTGCCTCTGGGTGAGTGGAGGCAAAAGCCTATGGCGCAGCACCAGACGCGGAATGATACGGCGCACCCTGCACGACAGGGGGGCCTTGATCCGCGCCTGAAACCTTTGCGCTGGCAATTGCGACTGACCCAGATGGGCCTGCTGTCAGAACGGCTTTTGCGGGCCTATTGGCCTGCGGGGGCTATCGCAACTCTGGCCGCTGGGCTGGCGATGATGGGCTTGCAGGACATTTTGTCGCTGACAGGTCTATGGGCGATTTCTGTCCTGTTTGTGCTGTGTTTTTCAATGGCCACCATATCGGGCAGCCGCCGGATGCGTTGGCCAAGCCTAGCTGATGCCATTGCGCATCTTGATCAGGCGCTCATAGGGCGACCGATTTCGGGGCTGCTGGATGAACAGGCGCTGGGCGCGGATGACCCAGCATCCCATCAATTGTGGCAGGCCCATCAGGCCCGCCTGCAGCAAAAGGCTTTGCAGGCAACTGCGCCAAAGCCAGATCTGAATATCGCGCCTGCTGATCCATTCGCATTGCGCTATGTTGCGCTGATGATTTTGGCAATAGCCTTGTTGTTTGGTTCGGTCTGGCAGGTGCAGACACTTGCACGTGTAATGCCCGGACAGGGGGCATCCGCAGCGATTGGTCCCAGTTGGGAGGGATGGATTGAACCGCCGCGCTACACGGGCCTTCCTGTGCTTTATCTGAATGATCAGACAGGCCGCACCCTGACCTTGCCACGGGGCAGCCAGATTACGTTGCGCTTTTATGGTGAAGTTGGCGCATTGATTTTGTCAGAAACGGTGTCTGCCCGCACTGAAAACCTGCCATCCGCTGCTGATCCGGAACAGTCTTTTTCTGTCACGCAATCAGGGGCTCTTGCAATTGAAGGCGCGGGCGGCCAACAGTGGCAGGTGACTCTGCTGCCAGATACCGCACCACGGATCTCTGTGGCTGGCGCTGCAGATCTGTCGAGCGAAGGCTACATGACGCTGCCCTTTACGGCGGTTGATGACTATGGGGTTGAAGCTGGACGCGCTGTGATCGCGCTTGATCTTTTGGCAGTGGACCGCCGCCATGGGCTTGCCCTTGATCCAGAAGACACCACCGCCATAGAACTGGATCTGCCGTTGCCCCTTACCGGTGACCGCCGGGATTTTACCGAGACCTTGATGGAAGATTTTTCTGATCATGTCTGGGCCAACCTGCCTGTCGTGGTGACGCTTTATGCGCAAGACGCAGCCGGGCAAGTGACTGAAACCGCAGGGTTTGGGACATCTCTGAAAGCTCGTCGTTTCTTTGATCCCTTAGCGGCCGCTGTGGTGGAGCAGCGGCGTGATTTGTTGTGGAATCGTGACAATGGGCGGCGTGTTACGCAAATTTTGCAAACCCTCTCACATCGTCCCGATGAGATGTTCCGTGACAGCGGTGATTATCTGCAAATGCGGGTAATCCTGCGCCGGTTGGATCATTATGTGCAGGCGGGGCTGACATCACCGCAGCAGGATGAGATCGCCGCGGCGCTTTGGGAGTTGGCGCTGAAACTGGAACATGGAGATTTAAACGATGCTCTGGAACGGATGCGCCGCGCTCAGGAGCGGTTAAGTCAGGCAATGCGAGACGGGGCAAGCGATAGCGAGATCGCTGAACTCATGCAGGAATTGCGTGATGCAACGCAGGAATATATGCAACGTCTGCAACAACAGGCGCAAAACAGCGACACAGATGAGGATGAACGTTCGTCCGACAATGCGCTGGAACTGACCCAAGATGATCTTCAGGCGATGATGGATCGCATCCAGGACCTTATGGAGCAGGGGCGCATGGCTGAGGCCGAGCAAGCCTTGCGAGAATTCCAGCAGTTGATGGAAAATATGCAAGTTGCGGAAGGGCAGCAGGGGCAAAATGGATCTCCCGGTGAAAATGCAATGGAAGGGCTTGCAGAGACACTGCGCGAGCAACAGGGGCTTTCGGATCAGGCCTTTCGGGATCTCCAGCAGCAATTTAACCCAAATGCCCCGCGCGGTGAGCAAGGGAACCCAGAATCTGGCCAGCAACCTCAACCCGGTCAGGACGGTGAGCAGGGACAAGGCGATCAGGGACAGGAGGGCCAATCTGGGTCTGGGCAATCCGGTCAAGGAAGCGCGCCCGGACAGGGTCAGTCCCTTGCCGATCAGCAGCGCAGCCTGCGTCAGGAACTTGATCGCCAGCAGGGAGCACTGCCATTTGGCAGCGAACCCGATGGTCAGGCGGCCCGTGATGCGCTTGATCGTGCCGGGCGTGCGATGGATCAGGCCGAAGATGCCTTGCGTGATGGGGATATGGCAGGCGCTATAGACAATCAGTCTGATGCAATGGAAGCCTTGCGTGAAGGCATGCGTGCCTTGGGCGAAGCAATGGCACAAGACAATGGCACGCAACCGGGTCAGGGCGAAAGCGGTCAGGCCAATTCACAGCAAAGTACAGATCCACTGGGCCGCAGCGGTCAGGGGATAAGCGAAGGCGGGCCGATCGGGGATGGTGAAGCCTATCGGCGTGCGTGGGAGTTATTGGATGAAATCCGGCGCCGCTCTGGGGATGGGGACCGTAGCCCGACAGAGCGAAATTACCTCGAACGCTTGTTGGATCGCTTCTAATACGATCTGTCCACGAGCGAAGCAAATTCCTCTTTGAAACAATGGGTCAGCGTCTATTCATCCGCGACAGGTGGCGTTGCATAGGTGTTCACCTGCGTATCCAACCACAGACGGGCCTGATCCACAGCCACAACATATTTGTTCAACAGCGGGGCCGCCTGAGGCACCTGAGCTGAGATTTGATCGGCATTGCTATAAATCAGGACCAACAAAGATGAGATCAAAACGGCCATAAGGAAACCACGCCGAAATCCGGTGCCACTTTTTGCAGGGCGTAAATCTGCGGATGACGGCACGGTTTCTTCAGTTTGGTCGGAGGCCCGCAGGCTGGAATTGATTTCCTCAATGTCTGGCAGCAAATCCCGGCGCAAGGACGTCTGCGCACTGGTGTCGGGAACTGGGTCTCTATGCGCCTCAGGAACGGGTTCAGAGGTAATCCTGCGAGGCGGAGCAGCAAGGCCCAAATCAGGCTGTGTTTCCAGACTTGCCTGTGATTCAGCCCGCAGTCTGGCTTCGCGTGCAGCTTCCTCTCTCAGGATGTCTGCGGTTTCAGCATCTATGCCGCGCGGGGTGCGTGGGTCTTTTGCGTGCGGTGCAGCTTCGACCACAGGCGTGGGTTCTGCAGCCTCCTGTGTGTTTGTTTCCGGTTCTGTATTTTCGTGCTGTACGGGAGGTTGGGAAAAATCATCGTGATGCTCGGCGCTTTCCGTATAAGGCGCGTCCTCAACTGGTACCATTTCTATGCCATCGAGGCGTTGAAACCATGTATCGCCGCAATTGGAACATTGAACATCGCGTCCTTCAGGCGGGATTACGCTTTCTGGCACCTCATACTGGGCTGCGCAATTGGGGCATGTCAGACGCATTCCGCTCTCCTTGGATTGCACCGAGGTGCCTGATCCGGCGATTGTGATTATTCTGAAATTATAAGCGCTTCGTCGACGCCATGAAAAGAAGAATTCCGCGATCTAGTTGGATCTGAGGTCAACAGAGCAACAGGTGGCCATTGAAACTGCGCCACGGCTGGGGCAAAACTGCCCCACAAGCACGAGGGGGCATCAGTGATCGAGCTGGACAATGTAGCCTATAATTACGGCGGCGGAGAACTGTTGAACAACGTATCAGTTCAACTGTCGCCCGGGGCGTTTTACTTCCTGACCGGGCCATCTGGCGCAGGCAAGACCACATTGCTGAAAATGTGCTATGGCGCTTTGGCCCCAACCGCTGGGCAGGTGCGCGCGTTTAACATGGATGTCCGTGGGTTGGATCGCGATCAAATGGCTATGTTGCGCCGCCGCGTAGGGGTGGTGCACCAAGACTGCCGTTTTCTGGATCATCTCTCCTTGCTTGAAAATATTGCGCTGCCGCTTACGGTCTCGGGACGCGATCTTGCACAGGAAGAGGACAATCTGCGCGAATTGTTAAACTGGGTGGGCCTCGCCGAAAGAGCCCATGCTCTGCCCCCTGAATTGTCTGGCGGGGAACGCCAGCGCGCGGCGTTGGCGCGTGCGGTGATCCTGTCTCCTGATGTGATTATCGCAGATGAACCCACCGGCAATGTCGATTGGGAGATGTCACAGCGTCTGTTGCGCCTTTTGGTGGAACTTAACAATATGGGCAAAACCATCATGGTGGCGACCCATGATCTGCCTTTGATCCGGGCCGCAAAAAATCAAGTGCAGGCTCGTGTTTTGCGGATCTCAAACCGGCAGCTGCAGCTGGCAGGGGTGGATCTATGATCCTGCCCTCTTTGCAAAATCTCATTTTGGGGGATGCGCAGGCCGACCGCGTTGTGCCGCCCAGCGGATTCACAGCGCATCTGACCTTGTTTGTCTCAGGAGCGATGGCGTTTTTGACAGTCTTTGCGCTGGCGCTTTCCATTGCTTCAGGACGTTTGGCAGATCGCTGGGCAGATGAACTGGCCGGGGCGGCGACGCTGCGTATCAATGCGCCCGCTGATCAAAAGGTGGCACAAACCGAAGCTGCATTGGCCATTCTGCAGCAAACGCCGGGTGTTGCCCGTGCCCGTGCCCTGAGCCGCGAAGAGCAGGTGGGCCTGCTTACGCCGTGGTTTGGCGCAGATCTTCCGATCGATACCCTGCCGGTGCCGCAGTTGATTGAAGTGTTCTCTGCAGATCCCCCTTATGATGCAACAGGTCTTCGTCTGCGCCTGCAAGCCGAGGTGCCCGGGGCGGTATTGGATGACCACACCCGCTGGCGGGAACCACTGGTCGAGGCGGCGCGGGCGCTGCGCCTTCTTGCGTTGATTTCAATCGTGCTTCTGGGCGGCGCAATGGCTGCGATGATTACGCTGGCCGCAAATGCTGCATTGGCGGCCAATGCACAGGTGATCGAAGTACTGCGGCTGGTCGGTGCGCAAGACAGCTATATTGCAAATGCCTTTATCCGTCGCTTCACCTTGCGCGCATTGTCGGGCGCTGCGGCTGGGGTGGCGGTTGGGATGCTGGGGGTTTGGCTGTTGCCAGAAGCCTCGGAAGAGGGGGGCTTTTTGACCGGCCTTGGTTTGACAGGATGGCGGTGGCTTTGGCCGCTGGTGATCCCACCGCTGGGCGCGTTGGTGGCCTTTATCGCCACCTCTCGCGCCGCCAATAAACGTTTGGGAGACCTCACATGACACTTGCGTTTCGCTACTTGCGTTCGTTGATTTTTATCGTCCAGATGTATGTTGCGATGCTGGTTCTGGGCATTGTCTTTGCGCCTTTTGCGATCCTGTCCAAAGGAGGCGCGCGGCTGGGCTGCAAGACCTATTGCGCCTGGGTTCTCTGGACTGCGCGCTGGATGGTCGGCATCCGCACGGAATGGCGCGGGCCTATCCCAACAGATGAAGTGGTGGTTGCCGCGAAGCATCAGAGCTTTCTTGATATTCTAATGATCTTTTACAAGGTGCCACAGGCCAAATTCATCATGAAGCAAGAGCTGATGTGGGCGCCGATCATGGGGATCTATGCCAAACGTCTGGGGTGTGTTCCGGTCAATCGCGGCCGACGTGGCGCAGCCATTGCCAAAATGGTGCAAGACGTTGCGCGTGAATTTAAAGAGCCGGGCCAGTTGGTGATCTACCCACAGGGCACCCGTGTCGCTCCCGGCGTTGTGAAACCCTACAAGGTGGGCACCGCAATCCTGTTTGAAGCGCTGAAACAGCCGTTGGTACCTGTGGCGACCAACGTGGGCCTGTTCTGGCCCCGCAAAGGCATTTTGCGCACCCCCGGCACCGCTGTGGTGGAGTTCCTTGATCCCATCGCCGCAGGGACAGAGCGCGACGCGATGATGCATGACCTCGAAACCCGCATCGAAACGCGATCAAACGCCTTGATGGCAGATGCTGGGTTTCCTTCGTTAAGAAGCTGATTCTTAATTTAAATTACCGTCAAGATGAAGTTGGATAGCTTTCATACTCTCTTTTTGTTCTTATTTTCAGATTCTGGAATAATTGGAGATACAAATGAATTATCAATTTGGAAAAGAAGAAGCTGGTGCCATTTGGGTTGCCGCACTGTGTCTGTACGCATCGGCGAGACCTGAGATTGAACCAGCAGCTGAGTGGGCTTTATTCTTTTTCACTTCATTTGCGATGCAATTTGCAGTGCTTCACAGTTTTTTCAATTCTGAGCGATGGGGGCTTTTGAAAGAAACTCGTAGGGATCTCGGGAAGCACGGTAAAACCGCATTTTGTAGGGGTTTATTTGAGTTAATTGCAGTGCTGCTACTGCCCTTTCTTTTTATGCCCTTAATTGTATCATCTTCTACAGTATTTTTAGCCTATACGATGGCAGATACCTTTGGCTTTAGCGAGATTGAGGGAAACCCACTTAAATTAATTTCCAATCTGTTTACCGTGCTATCAATGACGGCTGTTTTTTGTTGCTTTGCAGAGCTGTTTGCGTTTGCGTGTGAACGAGATGAGGATGGGTACCCAACATGGGGTGTTATGAGGTTCTATCATAGATTTGATAGCATAGTTCGAATGCGTATTGGGCTTTTCATCGGGACCTTCGTAACTGTGCTGCTTGTAACAGCTGATGCTGCTTTGAAGGTCATCGTCTAAAGACCGAGTTGTCAAAAAGAAAAGGCAGCCAAACGGCTGCCTTTATCTTCTCGACCACCGCGAAAATTTACGCGTGGATTGGGCCATCGCCGCAAGCCAGGGCGGCTTCGCGGACGGCTTCTGAATAGGTGGGGTGTGCGTGGCAGGTGAGGGCAATGTCTTCGGCAGAGGCGCCAAATTCCATCGCGACACAGATCTCATGGATCATATCACCGGCTGCTGGTCCGATGATAGCGGCGCCCAACACACGGTCGGTTTCCTTGTCTGCGATCAGTTTCACAAACCCATCAGCCTGACCCACAGCCTTTGCGCGGCCATTGCCCATGAATGAGAATTTGCCAATCTTGACCTTGCGACCTTCCGCTTTCAGGGCTTCTTCGGTGGCGCCAACGGTGGCAACCTCAGGTGTGGTGTAGACCACACCGGGGATCACACCGTAGTTCACATGGCCATGTTTGCCCGCGATCACGTCCGCAACCGCCATGCCTTCGTCTTCGGCTTTGTGGGCCAGCATGGGGCCTTCGATCACGTCGCCAATTGCGTAGATGCCGGGCACGTTGGTGGCCCATTTCGCATCCGTTGCGATCTGGCCGCGCTCGGTCAGTTTCACGCCAAGCGCGTCAAGCCCAAGGCCTTCGGCATAAGGCTTGCGGCCTGTTGCAACCAGAACAACATCGGCATCGATGATTTCATCATCTCCGCCTTTTTTGGGCTGGTAGGTGACTTTTGCTTTGCTTTTCAGGGCTTCGACACCTTGAACCGCTGCGCCCATGATGAATTTCAGGCCTTGTTTTTCAAGGATCTTCTTGAACGAGCGCTGAACGTCTTTGTCCATGCCAGGGCAGACCGCGTCCATATATTCAACAACTGTAACCTCGGTGCCAAGACGCGCATAAACAGAGCCAAGCTCCAGACCAATCACGCCTGCGCCGATCACAACCATTTTGTTGGGGATCTTTGGCAGCTCCAGCGCGCCAGTGCTGTCCACGACGATACCTTTGTCGTTTTCAACGGTGACGCCGGGCAGGGCAGAGGGCACAGAACCGGATGCAATCACGATGTTTTTGGTCGCGTAGGTTTCATCACCGACCTTCACCTGACCCGCTGCCGGGATCGAGGCCCAGCCTTTCAGCCAGTCAATTTTGTTCTTTTTCATCAAGAACTCAACACCGCCGGTGTTCTGGCCGATGACATCATCTTTATAGGATTTCATCTGGTCCCAGTCGACCTCGGGTGCAGCGCCTTTGAGGCCCATTTTACCAAAGCTGTGCTGCGCCTCATGCAAGGAGTGCGTTGCGTGCAGCAGCGCTTTTGAGGGGATACAGCCCACATTGAGGCAGGTGCCGCCGAGGGTTTCACGACCCTCTACGATGGCCGTTTTCAGGCCCAGTTGGGCGCAACGTACAGCAGACACATAGCCGCCGGGGCCTGCACCGATGATGATGACGTCATATGACATGAGTTGGTCCTTTCGTCAGGAATAAGAGCGCCAGAGAGGGGAGGTGACATGCGTGCACCCCTTGTACACCCCTCGTGCACCGCGAGTGCAGCGGCGGGTTGTTAAAACGGTTTGGAGAGAAACGGACAACCGCAGAAAACGATCCATCATATGGCATCCTGTTCGTGTGGTTGTGATCGCGTCTTTTCGAAATGCCCGGACAAGAGCGCCCCTCCTAAAAGAAGCGTCACGCATGAGAGGCAGGTCCCCCAGAAAAGGTCACTTCGGTGTTCTGCTTGGTCCAGATTTATGTTGGAAAAGGTCAAGCCAGACAAGGCAATTGCTGTCGCACTTGCTACCAGGAGCAAGGCTAAGCGTGGAGATCGTTTCAACACAACAAGCAATGTTATCATCAAGATGATAGCGGTTGGTGATCCGGTGTGTGTGATGATTTCAAAGTATTCGTGTCTGTTTTCCGCAAGGCTTATCGCTTCTGCATAGGGCATTATTCGTTCAAGGAATAAGCCTATCAGCAGAATATGAGCCGCATTTAAAAGACGAGATGAAGCGATCATCGGCACACAATGGTAGAAGCGGAGCGAAGTGCCTTGGGCGGCACTTCGCATTATAAGATGAGGTCTTTTTACAGATCCATCAGCAGGCGGCGGGGATCTTCCAGCGCTTCTTTGACGCGCACGAGGAAGGTTACAGCGCCTTTGCCGTCCACGATACGGTGGTCATAAGACAGCGCCAGATACATCATTGGACGGATCTCAACCTTGCCGTTGATCGCCATGGGGCGGTCTTGGATCTTGTGCATGCCGAGGATGCCGGACTGCGGGGGGTTCAGGATGGGTGAGGACATGAGAGAGCCGTAAACACCACCGTTGGAAATGGTGAAGGTGCCGCCCTGCATTTCGGCCATGGACAGTTTCCCGTCACGGGCACGCTTGCCTTTTTCAGCAATCGCTTTTTCGATATCGGCAAAGGACATGGCGTCGGTGTCGCGGATCACGGGAACAACCAGACCAGTCGGCGTGCCTGCCGCGATGCCCATATGGACAAAGTTTTTGTACACGATGTCGGTGCCGTCGATTTCAGCGTTCACCTCTGGCACTTCTTTCAGCGCGTGACAGCAGGCCTTGGTGAAGAAGGACATAAAGCCCAGTTTCACGCCGTGTTTCTTCAGGAACAGGTCTTTGTATTCGTTGCGCAGCGCCATCACCTCGGTCATGTCGACCTCATTATAGGTGGTCAGCATCGCAGCGGTGTTCTGGCTGTCTTTCAGACGCTTGGCGATGGTCTGGCGCAGGCGGGTCATTTTCACGCGCTCTTCGCGGGCGGCATCATCAGCTGCTACGGGTGCACGTGGTGCTGCAGGGGCGGGCCCGGCCGCAGGGGCTGCGGCGGTTGCAGCAACTGCGCGCGCGACGTCATCTTTCATGATGCGACCATCGCGACCGGTGCCTGCCACATTGGCGGCGCTCAGACCGGCTTCGGCCATGGCCTTTTCTGCGGCTGGCGCATTGGCGATGTCCTTTGACGCGGCGGCAGGTGCCGCGGCTGCAGCAGGCGCAGCAGTTGGGGCCGCCGCACCCGCACCACCGGCAAGAACGCCAAGTTTTGCAGTGGCATCAACGGTTGTGCCTTCGGGTGCGGTGATCTCTGCCAGAACGCCAGCAGCAGGTGCGGGCACCTCAACGGAGACCTTGTCGGTTTCCAGCTCGCACAGCATTTCGTCCTGAGCAACGGTGTCGCCGACCTTTTTGAACCATGTGGACACAGTCGCTTCGGTCACGGATTCGCCCAAGGTTGGAACCATGACATCGGTTGTTTCGGCAGAAGCTGCGGGGGCCGCAGCTGCAGGAGCGGCTGCAGGCGCCGCTGGCGCTGCAGCGGCACCGCTTTCGGTGATGGTTGCAAGCAGCGCATCTACACCTACGGTGGTGCCTTCGGTTGCAACGATTTCGCCCAGAACGCCTGCTGCGGGGGCTGGCACTTCAACTGTAACCTTATCGGTCTCCAGCTCGCAGAGCATTTCATCAGCTGCAACCGCCTCACCTGGCTTTTTGAACCAGGTGGCAACTGTGGCTTCGGTCACGGATTCGCCCAGAGTGGGCACGCGCACTTCGGTGGTCATTGTCGTTTTCCTCAGATGCTCAGCGCTTCGTTTACGAGCGCAGCTTGTTGGGATTTGTGTTGGCTCGCCAGACCGGTGGCAGGCGAGGCGGATGTGGCACGGCCGACATAGGTCGGACGGGTGTGTTTTGCGCCGATGCGGGTCAGAACCCATTCGATATTGGGTTCAATAAAGGTCCAGGCGCCCTGGTTCTTGGGCTCTTCCTGACACCAGACAATTTCAGCGCCTTTGAAGCGTTCCATTTCCTTGACCAGTGACATGGCCGGGAAGGGGTAATATTGCTCAACGCGCATCAGATAGACGTCATCGATGCCACGGGCGTCGCGCTCTTCCAAGAGGTCATAATAGACTTTGCCCGAGCACAGGACCACGCGTTTGATTTTGTCATCTGCAACCAGTTTGGTGTCAGAATTGCCCTGTTGCGCATCATCCCACAGAATCCGGTGGAAGCTGGATCCGGTGGTGAACTCTTCAGCCTTGGATACAGCCAATTTGTGGCGCAGCAAGGATTTGGGAGTGACCATGATCAATGGCTTGCGGAAGGTGCGGTGGATCTGGCGGCGCAGGATGTGGAAATAGTTTGCCGGTGTTGTGCAGTTTGCAACGATCCAGTTGTCCTGACCACACATCTGCAGGAAGCGTTCCAGACGCGCAGAAGAGTGTTCCGGGCCCTGACCTTCAAACCCATGCGGCAGCAGAACCGTCAGGCCGGACATCCGCAGCCATTTGCTTTCACCGGATGAGATGAACTGGTCAAACATGATCTGCGCGCCGTTGGCGAAATCGCCGAATTGTGCTTCCCAGAGGGTCAGCGCGTTGGGTTCCGCCAGCGAGTAGCCATATTCAAAACCCAGAACTGCATATTCTGATAGCGCAGAATCGATCACCTCATAGTGCGACTGACCTTCGCGGATGTTGTTCAGCGGGTAATAGCGTTCTTCGGTTTCCTGATTCACAATGCCGGAATGGCGTTGCGAGAAGGTGCCGCGGGTTGCATCCTGACCAGACAGGCGGACTGGATAGCCTTCGGTCAGCAAAGAACCAAAGGCCAGTGCTTCACCGGTGGCCCAGTCAAAGCCAGCACCGTTTTCAAACATTTTGCCGCGCGCTTGCAGAACGCGGTTTACGGTTTTGTGGATCGGATAACCCTCAGGCACAGAGGACAGGGATTTGCCGATTTCAGCCAGTGTTTCCGGAGCAATCGCCGTTTTACCGCGCTGATATTCTTCGCCGCGTTTGTCCAGATGTGACCAACGCCCATCCAGCCAGTCGGCTTTGTTGGGTTTATAATCTTTGCCGATCTCGAATTCTTCATTCAGGTGCGCTTGGAAAGCCGCCTTCATGTCTTCGATTTCGCCTTCGGGGATCAGGCCGTCTTTGACCAGACGTTCGGTGTAAAGCGACAGGGTGGTCTTGTGGCCTTTGATCTTTTTATACATGAGCGGGTTGGTGAACATCGGCTCGTCGCCTTCGTTGTGACCAAACCGGCGGTAGCAGAAGATATCCAGAACAACGTCTTTCTGGAACTTCTGGCGGAATTCCGTCGCAACTTTGGCGGCGTGCACAACCGCTTCGGGATCATCGCCGTTGACGTGGAAGATGGGCGCTTCCACCACCAGTGCGTTGTCGGTGGGATAAGGCGAAGACCGCGAGAAGTGCGGTGCGGTGGTGAAACCAATCTGGTTGTTCACCACAATATGGATGGTGCCGCCGGTTTTGTGACCACGCAGACCCGAAAGCGCAAAACATTCTGCCACAACACCCTGACCTGCAAAAGCGGCATCGCCGTGCAACAGTACGGAGAGCGCCTTGGTGCGGTCTGTGTCGTTTTGTTGGTCTTGTTTTGCGCGCACTTTACCCAGAACAACGGGGTTCACCGCCTCAAGGTGAGAGGGGTTTGCCGTCAGCGACAGGTGCACAGTGTTGCCGTCAAATTCACGGTCTGAGGACGCACCAAGGTGGTATTTCACATCGCCCGAGCCATCAACGTCTTCGGGTTTGAACGAACCGCCCTGAAATTCGTTGAAGATCGCGCGATAAGGTTTGCGCATCACATTTGCCAGCACTGACAAACGACCGCGGTGTGGCATGCCGATCACGATGTCTTCGACGCCGAGATTGCCGCCGCGTTTGATGATCTGTTCCATCGCGGGGATCAGGCTTTCGCCGCCATCCAGACCAAAACGTTTGGTGCCCATGTATTTGACATGGAGGAATTTTTCAAAACCCTCAGCCTCAACCATTTTGTTGAGGATCGCCTTGCGGCCTTCACGGGTGAATTGGATTTCCTTGCCAAAGCCTTCGATGCGCTCTTTCAGCCAGGCCGATTGTTCTGGATCTGAAATATGCATGTATTGCAGCGCGAATGTGCCACAGTATGTGCGTTTTACGATGTCAACGATCTGGCGCATCGAGGCAACCTGCAAGCCCAGCACATTGTCGATAAAGATCGGACGATCCATATCGGCATCGTTAAAGCCATAGGCCTTTGGATCCAGTTCAGGATGTGGTTCACGGCCATGCATGCCCAAAGGATCAAGATCAGCGGCCAGGTGGCCGCGAATACGATAGGCGCGGATCAGCATCAGGGCGCGGATCGAATCCAGAACGGCACGTTGGATTTGCGCGTCTGAGACCTCAACCCCTGTTTTGCTGGCGGCTTCTTTGATCTTTTTGCCAGCACCTTTGGCCTCCGCCGGGGCGGGCCATTCCCCTGTCAGGGCGCCTGTCAGATCATCGTCTAGTGCAGGTGGCCAATCTGCGCGCGCCCATGACGGGCCTGCAGCTTCGGCTTTTACGTCAGGTTCTGCGTCGCCCATCTGACGGAAGAATTCGGCCCATGCGGCATCTACCGCGGATGGGTCATTGGCGTAACGGGCATAAAGCTGCTCAAGGTACTCCGCATTGTGCCCCTGCATGAAAGAAGAGGCATGGAAGAGATCATTGGGGCTTTGTTCGGTCATTGGGACACCTCTTGTGGGTTTGGACCGTTATATTATGAGGTCGCGTGCTGGCCGCGCCAGATTGACTTGAAGGAAGTTGACGAAACGTGAAGCTGGCACTGGATCGCGCTGCGAATGGGGCACGCGTGCCCGATTGGCAGCACCATCAAGAGTGCCAAAGGGGACAGGCGCATACCGCCTATCCCAGATTTTCAGGTCGAGCCTGTCAGCCTGACAGTGCTCTGGTGCCATTTAGCCGATTGCCTTGAGAACGGCTTCGCCCAGACCTGCGGGGCTGTCAGCAACAACGATACCAGCGGATTTCATCGCTTCGATCTTGTCTTCAGCGCCACCTTTGCCACCGGCAACAATCGCACCGGCGTGGCCCATGCGGCGGCCGGGAGGGGCTGTGCGGCCCGCGATGAAACCAGCGGTTGGCTTCCAGCGGCCTTTTTTCTTTTGCTCGGCCAGGAATTCTGCGGCTTCTTCTTCTGCGGAACCACCGATTTCACCGATCATGATGATGGAGTGGGTTTCATCATCATCAAGGAACATGTCCAGAACGTCGATGTGCTCGGTGCCCTTGATCGGGTCACCGCCGATGCCCACAGCGGTAGACTGGCCCAGACCGATGTCTGCGGTCTGTTTTACCGCTTCATAGGTCAGCGTGCCGGAACGGGACACAACACCAACAGAGCCACGTTTGTGGATGTGGCCAGGCATGATGCCGATTTTGCAGGCGTCGGGGGTGATCACGCCGGGGCAGTTGGGGCCGATCAGGCGGGATTTGCTATCCTGCAGCGCGCGCTGAACGCGCATCATGTCGAGCACAGGAATGCCTTCGGTGATGCAGACGATCAGTTCCATTTCCGCGTCAATCGCTTCCAGAATGGAATCTGCTGCGAAGGGGGGCGGAACATAGATCACAGAGGCGTTTGCTTCGGTGACGTGCTTTGCTTCGTGGACTGAATTGAACACGGGCAGGTTCAGGTGGGTTTGACCGCCTTTGCCGGGGGTCACGCCGCCCACCATCTTGGTGCCATAGGCGATGGCCTGTTCTGAGTGGAATGTGCCCTGCGAGCCGGTGAGGCCCTGACAGATCACTTTGGTGTTTTCGTCGATGAGGACTGCCATGGTGTCCTTTCCTTTCGATTATGCGGTTGTGGCCGAGGCGGCCTGTGCCGCGTGGTCGTCGGTTAAAGTCCGGTCGGCATAAAGCACACGCACGGGGCGCGCGCGGCCGGTGACCAGACGAAGGAGTTGCAGGGGCAGAGCGCGCAGCTCGGCCATGCCCCGCAGGCGTTTTTGTTTTTTGTAGAGCGCTCCGGTGGGTTTGCGCGTCGCATGTCCAAGGAAGGTGTCTTCTTCCGGGGGCGTATTGCCCTGTTTGATCAGGGCAGGTGCGATTTGATGCGGGCGCAGATCCCGTGCGAGGGAGGACACCAGAGGGTTAAACAGCAACTGATCAATTGTCACATCATAAGGCATCGCAGCCAAAAGCCGTTTGGCCCCAGCGCGCGTCACCATATAGCCCGCAGATCCGGGGTTGCGCGAATACATCGGCGCAATATCCCGGTTGCGAACCTGTGCAACCGTCTTGCCCAGCATCACCCGTAAAGAGTTGCTGCGCCAGAATTCAAGATTGACCAGTTCAGACCCTTTAGGCCACCAGCTGAGATCGTCCAGCCAGTGTTTCAGCTCTGGCGACAGGAAAACATCGTCTTCCAGAACCAGTGCCACCTCTGCATCTGAGGCCAGAAAGGTCTCCCAGACCTTTGCGTGGCTTAGCGTGCAGGCCATGTTACCCGGTGCAAAGACACCCCAGGGGCCAAAGCTTTTGCAGTTCTGCAACAGCTCTTCTTCTGAGGTCTCCTGAAGATCAATCGCCTCTACGAGTGCACACGGGATGCCTGCGGCCTCCAGCGTGTCACGCATCCGCTCTTGCCGACCAGCGGCGCGGGTGAGGGATATCATATAGGTGTTGATCTTCATCGTGATCTGCCCATCAAACCGGCTGTGCCATCTAAGAAATCGAGGTGATTACCAAAGCGATGAAGCTTTGAAAGATCACGGTTTTGATTTCGCCGATGGGGGCTACCATTTGATTGGTTCCTTCCGCATTATCTGTTCCGGAACACAGCGAGGTCACGCCGGTTCGCGCTCAATTTGGCGCTTTTCATGTGTGGCTTCCCCGGCTTCGCGCCGGGTTCGATCATTTCGCTGGACCATTCTGCAAACTCTGCTCCGGGCAATTCATCGCGCCCTTTGCGAACATGAAAACGTCCATTGCAAACTTCTGCGTCAATTCGCAACTGAGCAGCCAGTGTGGGATGCTCATGAAGTTTGGTGCTTTGATCGCGCGAAAACCCATTCGCTTCGGCAACGGCCACTGCTTTCTTCAGATCGGGATATGCGTTTTGACATATTGCGCCATACAGTTTCCCAGCAGCTTTAACTGTCAGTGCTTTTCCAGCCGGGGCACTGTGTGCTGGCGTGAGGAAACCACTTGTACAGATTGCAAATACTGCTCCAAAGAGGTGAGTGACCCGCATTCGAATTAGCCCTTAACCGCTTTCACGATTTTCTCAGCACCATCTGACAGGTTGTCGGCTGCGATCACGTCAAGACCTGAGGTGTTGATGATCTCTTTACCAGCTTCCACGTTGGTGCCTTCCAGACGGACAACCAGCGGTACTTTCAGGCCCACTTCTTTAACCGCAGCAACAACGCCTTCGGCGATGACGTCACAGCGCATGATGCCGCCGAAGATGTTCACCAGAATGCCTTTGACGTTTTGGTCAGAGGTGATGATTTTGAACGCTTCGGTTACTTTCTCTTTGGTGGCGCCGCCGCCCACATCAAGGAAGTTTGCAGGTTCAGCACCGTAGAGTTTGATGATGTCCATCGTGGCCATCGCCAGACCCGCACCGTTCACCATGCAGCCGATTTCACCGTCAAGCGCGATGTAGTTCAGGTCGTATTTCGACGCTTCCAGCTCTTTGGGGTCTTCTTCGGTGGTGTCGCGCAGTTCTGCGATGTCAGCGTGGCGGTACACCGCGTTGCCGTCAAAACCAACTTTGGCGTCGAGCACTTTGAGGTCGCCACTGTCGCTGACGATCAGCGGGTTGATCTCCAGCATTTCCATGTCTTTGTCGTTAAACGCTTGGTACAGCTGACCCATCAGTTTAACGCACTGCTTGACCTGTGCGCCTTCCAGACCCAGTGCAAACGCGATGCGGCGGCCGTGGTAAGGCTGGTAGCCCGTTGCAGGATCGACAGAGAAAGACAGGATCTTTTCAGGTGTTGCGGCTGCAACTTCTTCGATGTCCATGCCACCTTCGGTGGAGCAGACAAAAGAAATGCGAGAGGTCTGGCGATCAACCAGCAGCGCAAGATACAGTTCACGCTCGATGCCGGAACCGGCTTCGATGTAGATGCGGTTGACCTGTTTGCCCACGGGGCCGGTTTGATGTGTGACCAGTGTGCGGCCCAGCATCTTTTTGGCTTCTTCTGCGGCTTCTTCCACAGATTTGGTCAGGCGCACACCGCCTTTTTCACCGGCGTCAGCCTCTTTGAAAGAGCCCTTGCCGCGGCCACCTGCGTGGATCTGTGCTTTGACGACCCACAAAGGTCCGTCCAGCTCACCGGCTGCGGTTTTGGCATCTTCGGCTTTGAGCACTACGCGACCTTCGGACACCGGAGCGCCGTAGCTGCGCAGGAGGGCCTTGGCCTGATATTCGTGGATGTTCATTTGAAACTGTCCCGTCTGGCTGCAATTGTTCTTTGGTATTACCACCTCATACGGCCAATGTTTAAAGGCTTTTTTGCCTTCTAACAGAGAAATGATGAAGATTTTCGGTATTTGTGATCACAGTTTTTGAGGGTGTGATCACAAATCTTGCATCAAGTTTCCTGGCTGATTCGGTTTTGGATAAAACTTCATTCAAGTTCTATTTTCAGTTTCTTTCCTTTAGGCGCGAGTCTTTCGTGACTGGGGTGCAGGAAAGCGTGGAGACTGATGCGTGAAAGCCTACGAAACAAAAAGGCGCCCCAACAGGAGCGCCTTGATGCAAGTTTCTGGTGAGCTGGCTTAGGCCAGAGAACCATCGATGCCCTTGCAGGCATCCATCAGGCCTTTTACAGCGTTGACGGAGTTGTCGAACATCTCTTGCTCTTCTTTGGTCAGCGCGATGTCAACGACGCGCTCGATGCCGTTTGCGCCAATCACGGTGGGCACGCCCACATACATGTCTTTTACGCCCAGCTCGCCGTCACAATATGCAGCACAGGGCAGAACGCGTTTTTGGTCTTTCAGGTAGGCTTCGGCCATTTCGATACCTGAAGTTGCTGGTGCATAGAAAGCAGAGCCGGTTTTCAGCAGGCCAACGATTTCTGCGCCACCATCACGGGTGCGTTGCAGGATCGCATCCAGCTTTTCTTGGGTGGTCCAGCCCATTTTCACCAGATCAGGCAAAGGGATACCTGCAACGGTTGAATAGCGCACGGAAGGGACCATGGTGTCGCCGTGGCCACCTAGAACAAAAGCGGTAACGTCTTTCATGGAGACGTCAAATTCTTCAGCGAGGAAGTGACGGAAGCGGGCAGAATCCAGGACGCCAGCCATGCCGCAGACCTTGTTTGTGGGCAGGCCAGAGAACTTCTGCAGCGCCCAGACCATTGCGTCCAGCGGGTTGGTGATGCAGATCACAAACGCATCAGGTGCGTTGTCGCGGATGCCTTCACCAACGGATTTCATCACTTTGAGGTTGATGCCCAAAAGGTCATCACGGCTCATGCCAGGTTTGCGTGCAACGCCAGCGGTCACGATGCAAACATCTGCGCCTGCGATATCGGCGTAATCCTGTGTGCCGCGCAACGACGCGTCAAAGCCCTCGGAAGGACCGGATTCAGCGATGTCGAGCGCCTTACCTTCTGGCAGGCCTTCAGCGATGTCAAAGAGAACAACGTCACCGAGTTCTTTAAGCGCCGCGAGGTGAGCAAGCGTGCCACCGATGTTACCAGCGCCAATAAGGGCAATTTTGGGTCGAGCCATTGGAATATCTCTCCGGTCCGGTTGAAATTCTTAGAGGTGCCTACGTTCTTCTGCGCGTTCGTGCAAGGGTTCTGCATCGCAGCAAGATCGTATGCGTGGCGATCCTGTCATAGGTTTGGGCGCTAAACAAAATACAAACAAAGGGCTTTGGCGGCGGAAATCGCTGTAATTTTTTGCGTGGTTTTTGCACTTTGACGGAGGCAGTTGTGAAAGTGAACGCAGATCAAATGGGGTGTCCAGACCGAAAACGGCTTTGATTCTGTGCGGGTATCAAGCGTCTGGGAAGCTTCCACCATGTGTTCCCACGGATTAGGCGAAAATTTCCCGGATCACTGCTAGAGGCGTACGTGATGACCGTGACATTCCAGTCGAAAGGTGATCGCAGAATGCATAGGCTGTGCCTGACACATTACTGTGAAGTCCTTTGGCGCGCCGTTTAAGCGTCGCTTTCAAACGCGGGGGCAACTTCGGCGAGTTTTTCGTAAGATTGCCCGGATGCGACCAAACAGGTCAGGCCTGTGGGTGTGGTCACTGTGATTGTCCAAGTGCCCGTATCTGAGGAGGCAAAGGTTTCCATGACCACGCCTTGCTGGCCAATTCCAATACTTTGTCTGCTTTCGCCATATTTTTCTGACAGCCGCTTCACCACGACATCCCGTGGGGCGCAATTGCGACCCGCGTTCTGTGCGCCAGCAACCTGAGTGGAGAGCAAAAGCCCTGCTCCGGCAATCAAGAGTGTCGTTGTCTTCAACATAGATATTACCCTTTCTATAAAGGGCCTGCCGACCGGGATGCCTCTGCGTCCCAACGCCCCGCAGCGAGCCGATTTCTGAGGGTAGGGCGTGTCTTGCCCAACCGAGTCCAAAGGTGCCTGTAAGTGGAGGCGGTAACTAGGGGCCGTGCGGTAAAGGTGGCATAGAGGCTGTTGAAAACTGGTTAACGGGGCGATTTCCTCTATCGCAACAGGCAATGACCGGAAGGGGTTTGCTGTGTTTCTGTGCTAATTTCTGCGTTGCGGAAAGATTATTGTTGAAATTATGTGTCGAAAAACATAGTTCAACTGTAACAAAATGACCTTTTGGAGGGTTGCATGTCTACTCAAATCCGTCCTTACCGTTCTGTTCTGTATATTCCCGGTTCGAAGCCGCGCGCACTGGACAAGGCGCGGTCGTTGCCGGTTGATGCGATCATTTTTGATTTGGAAGACGCTGTTTCCTATGAAGAAAAATCGACCGCACGAGATACGCTGGCAGAAGCCCTGAAACAGGGTGGCTATGGAGCGCGGGCTAAAATTGTCCGGATCAATGGGCTGGATACTGAATGGGGGCGTTCAGATGCCGAGGCGGCCGTTCAGATGGGATGTGACGCCATATTGCTGCCCAAAGTGTCAACGGCCAAAGATTTGGATGCGCTTGCAGAAATCACCGGGAATATTCCGCTTTGGGCGATGATGGAGACGCCTTTGGGGATGATGAATGTTGCTGAAATCAGCGCGCACCCCCGTCTGGAAGGGCTGGTGATGGGGACAAACGACCTCGCCAAGGAGCTGCAGGTGCGATTCCGTGCCGACCGTTTGCCTTTGATGACCAGCCTGGGACTGTGTTTATTGGCTGCTAAAACTCATGGGACAGTGATTGTCGATGGTGTCTACAACGCCTTTAAGGATCAAGAGGGGCTCGCGCAGGAATGTGAGCAGGGCCGCGATATGGGGTTTGACGGGAAAACATTGATCCACCCCGCGCAGGTTGAGGTTGCCAATACGGCCTTTGCGCCTTCGGCTGAGGAACAAGATTTGGCCCGCCGTCAGATTGCGGCCTTTGATGCCGCTGCCGCCGAAGGGCAGGGGGTTGCGGTGGTTGACGGTAAGATTGTCGAGAATCTGCATGTGGAGACGGCTCGGCAGATCCTTGCAAAAGCGGATGCAATCGCTGCGCTCGCAGAGTAGGTGTTAAGTGACTTAACATTTCTGCGGAGACTCACATGATTTTGCTCATCTTAGGCATCCTGCTGTGGTGGGGGGCGCATCTGTTCAAGCGCCTTGCCCCGGCGGCACGCGCAAACCTTGGTGATAAGGGGAAAGGCCCTATCGCGCTTGTGCTGTTTGGCAGCCTTGCCTTGATGGTGCTTGGCTATCGCGGATCTGATGTCTATGATCTGGCCGCCCCGCCTGCGGCGTTGCGCCATATCAATAACCTGTTGATGCTGATCGCCCTCTTTATGATGAGCCCCGCAGCCAAAAAGGGCAGGCTGCTGCACGGGATGCGACATCCAATGCTGATGGGTGTTGGTACCTGGGCGCTTGCGCATCTGTTGGTCAACTGGGATATCGCCTCTTTCCTGCTGTTTGGATCGATGTTGATTTGGGCCGTGGTTGAAATCAAAGTGATCAACCGCGCAGAACCAGATTGGGCACCAGGTCCACAGGGAACATTGTCTAAGGACGCTATGTTCCTTGTCGGTTCAATTGTTTTGCTGGGCGTCATTGGCTATGTGCATAGCCTTGCGGGCCTTGTGCCATTTGGCGGGTAGCCCAAAGGAGATTGAGCCGATGAAACTTTATCGTTTGTTGACCGAAGACGACACTTCAGCCTTTTGCCACAAAGTGACCGAGGCCCTGAATAAGGGCTGGGAGCTGCAAGGTGATCCCACATATGCCTTTGATGCCGCGCGTGGTGTCATGCGCTGCGCGCAGGCTGTGGTGAAAGAGGTTGAGGGAACATACACACCAGAGACCAAACTCGGAGCACATTGACCTATGGTAAACACCCGTCCGGCGAAAACCAATTCAGGTAGATTTTTTGAAGATTACAGCGTGGGGGACGTGATCGCCCATGCGGTGCCGCGCACCGTGTCAGGGGGGGAGCGTGCGCTGTACCATGCGCTTTATCCAGCCCGTCATGCGCTTTATTCTTCGGATGAATTTGCCCGCCGGTCGGGTTTGCCCAAATCGCCGCTGGACGATCTGGCGGCGTTTCATGTGGTGTTTGGCAAAACGGTGCCAGATGTGTCCCTGAACGCGGTGGCCAATCTTGGGTATGCTGAAGGGCGCTGGCTGAAACCGGTCTATGAGGGCGATACGCTGCGCTCTGAATCTGAGGTGATTGGGGTTAAGCAGAATTCCAATGGGAAATCCGGTGTCGTCTATGTGCGCACGCGTGGTTTGAATCAGCGTGATGAAACAGTGATGGAATATGTTCGCTGGGTCATGGTGCGCAAAGGCAATCTGGACGCGCCCGTGCCTGAAACGGTGATTCCAGAATTGCAAAAGGTGATTCCGGCAGATCAGCTGGTCATCCCTGAAGGACTGGATTTTAGCTCTTATGATTTTGCAGCCTCTGGTGAAAGCCACCGCTGGGGCGATTATGAGATCGGAGAGACCATCGATCATGTGGATGGTGTCACAGTGGAAGAAGCCGAACACATGATGGCCACACGGCTATGGCAGAATACAGCTAAGGTGCATTTTGATACAACGGCGCGTCCCGATGGGACCCGGTTAATCTATGGCGGGCATGTGATTTCGATGGCGCGGGCGTTGTCGTTTAACGGCTTGGCCAATGCGCAGATCATTGTGGGTTTGAATGGCGGCGCACATGCCAACCCCTGTCTTGCGGGGACTACAATCCGCGCCTGGTCTGAGGTTTTGGATAAGGCTGAAACCACCGCGCCGGGTGTCGGGGCAATTCGTTTGCGACTGGTTGCGACCAGTGGTGGTGCGCCGTTTGAACTGAAAGGCGAGGATGGCAAATACCGTCCAGAGGTTTTGCTGGATCTCGATTATTGGGCTTTGATGCCCCTCTAAATCTATCCTGATTTGAGGGTAGATTTGATCAGAACTGCGCATCGGTCCCGCCGGTGCGCAGTTTTGCTTTGAGGAATGTGATCTACAGAGAGACTCAATTCGGCAAAATAAATCTGATAGTTTTTATCGGATAGCGTCTTGTGGTCATTTTGTGATCACTAAGTAATTGCTGTGATCACAATGTGGTAATTTTAGCGCGAACAGCGCTTGAACTGGGTGTTTTTTACCTGTCGTTAGCGTGACAGGGCGCAAAAAAACGCTAAAACGTGCACAGCTAACCGGAAAGGAGCCAACATGGCCGATGTAAATCGGGGCAATCGCCCGCTTTCGCCACATTTGACCGTTTATCGCCCACAGCTCACATCTATGTCTTCTATCATGGTGCGGATCACCGGCGTTGCAGCGTTTGGGGCTGCATTCTTGGTCGCATGGTGGCTTCTTGCAGCAGCAGCATCACCTTCTGCATTTGCATTCATTGATGGACTGCTGCGCAGTTGGTTTGGTGATCTTGTGATGCTCGGCGCGACTTGGGCGATCTATTACCATATGTTGGGCCGCTTGCGTCATGTCATCTGGGATTTCGGATATTGCCTTGAAGTGAAGGTTTCTGAGAATCTCGCCATTTGCATGTTTATCGCGGCCACTGCCCTGACAATTGTCACGGCTGTTGCTGTTTAGGGGGCTGAACTATGCGTTATTTAACTGATCGTAAGCGCGCGCAGGGCATGGGATCTGCCGGCCATGGCACCCATCACCATTGGCAAATGATCGTAAGCTCTATTGCCTTGGTTGTGCTCGTACCATTGTTTGTGTTTGTGTTTGGCGCTGGGCTGGGTGGAAGCTACGAAGAGGTTCTGGCCTACTTTAGCCGTCCTTTCCCTGCAATCGTCACAGGCCTTGCATTGGTCGTAGGCATCTTGCACCTCATGCATGAGATTCAAGTCGCCATTGAAGATTACGTACATGGCCTTGCTGAAAAGTTGGCTTTGGTTGGCGTGCAAGCTTTGTCGTATGTGATGATTGCGATGGTGCTTTTCGCTTTGGTCAAGCTCGCCCTTTAAAGAATATGCGCGACAAGGAACAAAAACGATGACAGCAGCATATGAATATGAAACCCACGAATATGATGTCGTGGTGGTCGGTGCCGGCGGCGCAGGTTTGCGCGCAACGCTTGGCATGGCCGAGCAGGGCCTGCGCACGGCTTGTATCTCAAAAGTGTTCCCAACCCGCTCGCATACAGTTGCAGCACAGGGCGGTATTGCGGCGTCTTTGGGCAATATGGGCCCAGACAGCTGGCAGTGGCATATGTATGACACTGTTAAAGGCTCTGACTGGCTCGGTGACACCGATGCGATGGAATATCTGGCCCGTGAAGCGCCCAAGGCGGTTTATGAGCTGGAACATTATGGTGTGCCATTCTCACGCACAGAAGAAGGTAAGATCTACCAGCGTCCTTTTGGTGGCCATACCACTGAATTTGGTGAAGGCCCCCCGGTTCAGCGGACCTGTGCGGCGGCGGACCGGACCGGCCACGCGATCTTGCACACGCTTTATGGTCAATCCCTGAAAAACAACGCGGAATTCTACATCGAATACTTCGCGATTGATCTGATCATGTCTGACGATGGTCAGTGCCAGGGTGTTGTCTGCTGGAAGCTGGACGACGGCACTATGCATGTGTTCAACGCCAAGATGGTTGTTCTGGCAACCGGTGGCTATGGTCGTGCCTATTTCTCAGCCACGTCTGCACACACTTGTACGGGTGACGGCGGCGGTATGGTGGCGCGCGCGGGTCTTGCACTGCAGGATATGGAATTTGTTCAGTTCCACCCAACCGGCATCTACGGGTCAGGCTGCCTGATCACCGAAGGTGCGCGCGGTGAAGGCGGATATCTGACCAACTCCGAAGGTGAGCGTTTCATGGAACGCTATGCACCGAACTATAAAGACCTTGCGCCACGTGATTATGTTTCGCGCTCCATGACGATGGAGATCCGTGAGGGCCGTGGTGTGGGTGAACACGGTGATCACATTCACCTGAACCTCAGCCACTTGCCCGCAGAAGCACTGGCGGAGCGCTTGCCCGGTATTTCGGAAAGCGCCAAGATCTTTGCGGGTGTTGATGTGACCAAAGAACCGATCCCGGTTCTGCCAACGGTTCACTACAATATGGGTGGTATTCCAACCAATTATTGGGGTGAAGTCCTGAACCCCTCTGCGGACAATCCAACCGCCGTGGTGCCAGGTCTTATGGCTGCAGGTGAGGCGGGCTGTGCGTCCGTACACGGTGCAAATCGCCTGGGCTCTAACTCTCTGATCGATCTGGTTGTTTTTGGTCGCGCTGCATCCATCCGGGCGGGGCAGGTGATCGACAAAGATGCGCCTAATCCGACCTTGAACCAAGCATCGGTTGATAAAGCGTTTGCACGGTTTGATGATCTTCGCAATGCAAATGGCGGCACGCCAACTGCAGATCTGCGTCTGGAAATGCAACGCACTATGCAGGCTGATGCTGCGGTATTCCGCACCGACAAGACCCTGAAAGAGGGTGTTGAGAAGATGACTGCGATTGCGGGCAAAATGGGTGATCTGAAAGTCACCGACCGTTCGCTTGTGTGGAATTCTGACCTGATGGAGACGCTGGAACTCGACAATCTGATGCCAAACGCGCTTGCCACGATTGTGGGCGCTGAGGCACGTAAAGAATCTCGTGGTGCACATGCCCATGAAGATTACGCAGAGCGTGATGATGAGAAATGGCGTGTGCATACGGTATCGCGTGTTGACGGGGACAAGGTGGATCTTTCCTTCCGTCCGGTGATCACAGACCCACTGACCACAGAAGATGAAGGCGGTATCAGTCTAAAAACCATCGCACCAAAGGCGCGTACATTCTGATGTCGTTTGTGCCTCCTCGTATATTGTGCATCGGCACGCATCATAAAACGGGTACCGTTTGGATGCGGCGTGTCTGGCGCATGATTGGGGAGGCACTTGATATTCCATTCGTTGCGATCCACGATCCAAATAAATTCCACCGAATTCCTGAAATGGATCGGGTGATTGTTGCAAATTGGGCAGCGCAATTTGCGCCTGAGCTGTTTGCCCGGCGGGATGCGCGCTTTTTGCACGTTATACGTGATCCACGTGATGTACTTTTGTCAGGTGCGCGTTATCACGAAAGCACGTCGGGGCGACATGAGCGTTTTTTGCGTCAGCCTGACCCTGCGTTGAATGGGAAGTCGTATCAAGAGCATTTGCGTGGGTTGAAGACTGAAGATGAGAAGCTTGAGTTTGAAATGCACCGTATGCATCAGCGCGTTCTGGATGAAATGATGAGCTGGCCTTATGGTCATGAGCGCGCTTTTGATGTGCGCTATGAAGATCTAATCGAGGATACGGAGTGCAAGCTCTTTGTTCAGGCATTGCGTTTCTTTGGCTTTAATGCTTCCGAATGTGATGCTGCTCGAGAGATCTTTTTTGATAATTCACTGTTTGGCGGCTTGTCGTCTGACAGCTCTCAAGGGCGCGTTGCACATCATGTGAAATCAGGTAAGGCGCGACAGTGGCAGAACCAGTTACCTGTTGCCGTTGCCCGTAACTACCTGAACCGACATGGAAATGACCTTATTTCACTTGGATATGAGAATGATCATAGTTGGATCAATCATATCGGAGTTAAACAGGTGGGCACAGATGCCCACATCGGGGAGGCATTTTAATGATGCCTGCTTGCACTTTACTCGCGCAAAAGCGCCGCTCAATTTGCCCTATGCTATCTGGGCGCAGCCCCCTTCCCGCGTGCCGTATGTTCCCGGCTGCGGCGGGCAGCTAATTAAGGAGACAGATCATGGTCGAATTCGCACTTCCGAAAAACTCCAAGATCACCACCGGTAAAACGTGGCCCAAGCCGGAAGGCGCAACCAATGTGCGTAAGTTCCAGATTTATCGCTGGAATCCGGATGACGGGAAAAACCCACAGGTCGACACGTATTTTCTGGACATGGACAAATGTGGTCCGATGGTTCTGGATGCGCTGATCAAAATCAAAAATGAGATTGATCCAACGCTGACCTTCCGCCGCTCGTGCCGTGAAGGTATCTGTGGCTCATGTGCGATGAATGTCGATGGTATCAACACGCTGGCATGTATCTATGGTCTGGACGAGATCGTTGGTGATGTGAAAATCTACCCGCTGCCGCATATGCCGGTGGTGAAAGATCTGATCCCGGATCTGACGCATTTCTATGCGCAGCATGCCTCGATCATGCCCTGGCTGGAAACCAAAACCAACCGTCCTGCGAAAGAGTGGAAGCAGTCTATTGAAGACCGTAAGAAACTGGATGGTTTGTACGAATGTGTGATGTGTGCCAGCTGTTCAACATCCTGCCCCAGCTATTGGTGGAATGGCGATCGTTATCTTGGCCCAGCCGCGCTGCTGCATGCTTATCGGTGGATCATCGATTCCCGCGATGAAGCCACGGGAGAGCGCCTGGATGATCTGGAAGACCCGTTTAAGCTTTATCGCTGTCACACGATTATGAACTGCGCGAAGACATGCCCAAAGGGTCTGAACCCTGCAAAAGCGATCGCCAACATCAAAAAGATGATGGTTGAGCGTACGCTCTAATTGATTTTTCGTAGATATTTAAACCCGCCGCACGATTTCGCGCGGCGGGTTTTTCTATGCGCTGATCATTGCGTTAATGTGAGAAATGGAAGGTGGTAAAAGTGTACAAGTTGCTATGCGAAACGCCGCCCTTTGTTATGGGGCGGCGTTTATTTGATGGTATCTGGGATCAGGCGTTGCTGGACAGTCTGTTCCGGAGTTTTTCCAAGGTTAAGGCTTCACTCGCTTGTACCAGATCTGCGGTTCCCGTTTCTTCGGCCAATTCCCCAACCCTATCGTAGAACTGAGACATGCCCGCGAGTGTTTGGGAAACCAAGTCAAAGTCTTGCAGGGCCTGAAATTCCTTGCTTGTGGGTTTGGTTCCCCGTTCGAACACTGTGAAAACAACATCTTCCAGAATCTGCACCTTTTGCTGTAGGTCACGCATTTCCTTGGCGGAAACGGCGCACAATTCATTTATGGTGTTGACCGGGTCTTCCATGTTCAGAGCCGTCCTACCACTTGCTCGATAGCCTGTTTCATTGTTGCAACCGTGAAAGGTTTGCGAATGATATTGTTCAGGCCCAGCTTTTTGCCCACTTCGATGACTTCGGGCGTTGGTTTACCTGTTACCAGAATAAACCCAACACGTTGGGTTGCCTGATTTTCACGAACAGCCTTCAAAAGACCAAGGCCGTCCATTCCGGGCATGTTATAATCAGACAAAACCAGGTGAACCGGTGTCTTAGAGAGTTTCTGAAAAGCCGATTGACCATTGTTTTCAACCAGGTAGTTTTTGATGCCCAATTCATCCAAACATTGGGTCAAAATACCACGGCTAGTTGACATATCATCGACGACCATGACGCGCAGCTGATCTTTTAAGCTCATTTTCGGTTCCTCATTTCCCGTTTCTTTTAGACTGGAGGTATCCGTCTTAGGTGGGGTTGTTGATGTAGGTTGTGACACCTGCGGTGGTTAAATGTGTAGCGGCTGGACCGGACATACGTTCAGAATGTCCGATGAAGAGATAGCCGCCTGGGTTTAGGGCTTTTTGGAAAGCGCTCCAGACCTTTTGTTGTGTGGGCGTATCAAAGTAGATCGCGACATTCCGGCAGAAAATTGCATCGAATTTCCCTTTAAAGGGGAAGGGCTCGATCAAGTTCAATGTGCCAAAGGTAATCATGGACCGGATGTTGTCGGGCATCGTGTCGCCCGTTAGATCCTTGGGTTTGTATTCCTTTGGCAGCTGCGCCAGATCATCAAGCTGATATTTGGCAGCTTTAGCCGTGTTTACGACAACGGGGTCAATATCTGTTCCCAGAATTTTGACGTCCAAGTTGCTGACCTCTGGACACATTGACCGCAGCAACATGGCGATTGAGTAGGGTTCCTGACCAGTAGAACATCCCGCGGACCAAATTCTGACACGCCCGCCTCGACGTGCCTGCTCCAGAAGGGGGGGCAGAGTTTCGTCGCGTAGCGTGTCAAAATGGTGTGGCTCACGGAAGAAGTGAGTCACATTTGTTGTCAGCAGCGACAATAGTTCGTTGCGCTCTTGTCCCGCATTCGGTCCATCCAGCTGTTTGATATAGCTTTGAAAATCCGTAATGTTCAACTGGCGCAAGCGGCGCGCCAAACGTGAAGAAACCAGAGGTTTCTTGCTGCTGGACATCGCCAGACCAAAATTCTTGTGTGCGAACTCTGCGACTTTTTCAAAGTCTTGGTCCGACAACGAGAACTCTTTGGATTGAGAGGGGGGCAGAGGCTTGTTCATGGTTATAATAGAACCTGCTCAGGGGCAGTGATAACGGCATCAAGATTGATGATACGTACCATGCTCTCGTTGTGGGAAATGATCCCTTGAATATATTCCATCGTGTTGCGGCTATCGACCTGAGGCGTGTCTTGAATCTCTTCCGGATTGATCGAAATAATCTCGGATACGGATTCTGCCAAAAGGCCGACCTGCTTGCCATGCACCGCTACAACAATAACAACATTGCGTTCGCTTGCTTCGGTCTGTTGCAGACCAAAGCGTGCAGAAAGATCATAGATCGGGATCACTGCGCCACGTAGGTTCATCACCCCCAGCACATCTGAAGGAGCATGTGGCAAGATGGTCACTGGAGACCATCTGCGGATTTCACGAATTTGCGTGATCTTCAGACAGAACGCTTGGCCTGCAACCGAAAAGCTGACGAACTCGCTAAATTGGGTATGTTTGACTTCGTGGTCAAGTTGTTGAATTTCAGCTTGCGATGGCATTGCTAATTCTCCGATCTGTGTCAAAACCTGCTGCCGAAGGCGAGGCGGCAAGGATGCTTTCGGGGTCGAGGATCATAGCGATCTTACCATCCCCGAGGATGGTTGCTGCGGCGACACCTGGGATGTTTCCACAGACACCGTCCAGGCTTTTGATCACCACTTGGCGTTGGTCATAGATGTCGTCGACAGCGAGCGCGCTGCGTTGACCTGTTTCAGTTTCGACCAGAAGGTAAACCCCTGGAGGCTGGTCGTAGTGTTGGCGGAGGCCCAGGGCATCTGCGACATCACAAATCGGTACAAAATTGCCGCGAATTGACAAAAGCGTACCGTCTGCGCCCAGATTGTTGATCATCTCATCGCTGCCCCGCATCGTTTCAACGATAGAGGTAATGGGCACCACCATGGTCTGATCTGCGACAGAGACGACCATGCCATCCATAACCGCAAGTGTGAGTGGCAGAATGATCGTGAATGTAGATCCTTTGCCCGGGGTTGAAGAGATGTTAATCCGCCCACCGAGCCCGGTTACGGCGTTTTTGACAACGTCCATGCCAACACCGCGGCCTGACAGGTTGGAAATCTCTTTTGCGGTCGAAAACCCGGGTAGGAACAAAAGATTGTCGATTTCATTGTCGGTCAGTTCGGCGTTTTCAGGGATCAGCCCTTTGTCAATCGCAATCTGTTTTACACGCGGACGGTTCACACCGGCGCCATCATCTCTGATCTCGATGCAAACACTACCTGACCGGTGTGATGCGGTGAGGCGAATCTCACCTGCGTTTGACTTGCCTGCAGCAGCGCGGTCTTCGGGTTTTTCGATTCCGTGGTCGACTGCGTTGCGAAGAATATGCGTTAATGGGTCAGACAGCCGTTCGATAACTGTTTTGTCGACCTCTGTCGCTTCTCCTTCGGTGACCAACTTGGCTGTTTTGCCAGTGGCCGAAGAGGCTTCTCGTACAATCCGTGCCATACGCTGGAACAGCGGCTTTACCGGCTGCGCTCGGATTGACATGACCCCTTCTTGGATGTCGCGAGCGAGATTTTTGAACCCTTCAAGTTCTGTCTCGACTTCGCGCACATCACCAGCATCCAGGTTGGCAATTTGCTGGGCCAACATGGAATGATTGATGATAAGTTCCCCAACAGCGTTGATTAGCCGGTCCACCCGCTCAAGATCGACACGGAGCGTAGGCTTTGGCCCGGCCTTGGCGGTCTCGGCTTTTGGGGGAGAAGCTTTTTCTTCGACAGGGGCCGAAACCACAGCTTCAGGTGCGGGGGCCGGCTCTTCAAAAGGGGCTGCGGGTGCCGCGTCCCCAGAGGCGTCGGGATCAGTGCCAAAGGCTGCATTCAAAGCGGCCAGTGCATCGGTGTCTTCTGCTTCATCGGCTTCGGATTCGATTGTCAACTCACACAAACCTTCAACAAATTCGAAGACAGCTTCGATTGCGCTTCGAGGTTCATTCGAAACCAGAGTGAGATCCCATGCAAGATAGCTTTCGTCTGCATCGAATGCGTCGAAACCTGGTAGCTCGCTTTCATTAAGGCGCACAGACAGTTCACCCAGTTCGGACAGAGCCTGGAACAGGAAAAACGGTTCGTTCCCAGTGCCATACATGTCCTTTAGCGGCTGAAACCGAATTTCGTAGGCGCGCTCTGTCGTATCTTCGATGAGCGGCATAGGTGCCATTGCGCCACCCAACCCCATAGGTTCGAAGGTCAGATCTTCTTCTTCTTCTGGGATGTATTTGGCGAGTGCCTCAATCAATACGTCATGATGCGCTTCGTCGGTTGTGCCGCCATCACGTGCGGTTGCGACAAGATCGGCCAGATGGTCGCTTGAACGCAGCAGCAACTGGATGAGTGCGGCATCAAACTCTAACTTGCCGCTGCGCAGCTCATCAAAGACAGTTTCGAACTTATGGGCAAAGCCAACCAGTTCATCCAGGCCAAAAGCCCCTGCACCACCTTTGATCGAGTGAACTGCGCGGAAAATCGCATTTACGACTTCTTGGTCATGCTCCCCGCCTTCAATGGCGGTCAGACCCTCGTCCATTGCTTCAAGGAGGTCTTCGCACTCCTCAAAGAATGTATCTTGAATCGACCCGGACATCTTATGCCGCCGCTCCTGTGACGCGTTTCAGAGCAAAAATGAGAGATTGATCATCAAACGGTTTGGTGATCCAACCGGTTGCACCAGCGGCACGTGCGCGCGCTTTCAGTTCAGGCGCGCTTTCGGTGGTCAGAACCAAGATTGGCACCTTGGAGTTGATGTCAGTGCCGCGCAGTTCTTCGATCACGCCAAAGCCGTCAAGATTGGGCATGTTGATGTCGGTGATTACGACGTCAGGTGCGACATCACCGTACATATCTACGCCATCGCGACCATCTACGGCGCAATGATATTCAAAACCTGCTTCTTCTAGAGCGGCTGCAAGCAAATTCCGGATAGTGCGGGAATCGTCGATTGCCAGAACTTTGGTTTTCATGCTGTTTCCTCGTCTACAAATCGTGTGGGTTCCAAACCCAGCATGGTCAGGGATTTGCGGCACGTTTCAGTGATGTTCGTGACGGCAAACCCTACCTCTTCCGAACGCCATTGCTGCTCTGCACTTAAAAGCAGTTGCAGGCAGCGCGATGGCATAACCTTGGTGTTGCTGCAGTCGATCTCGACTGCTTTTGATTGCGCTCCGCGCAAGAAATCGATCAGAGGATCAAGTTCTGCAAAAGCATTGGGTAGATCCAATGTGAATTTTTGAGTTTCCACCGACATATCCAGCGATTCGCACCCCCGTTGTTGGCGACAGATTTGAATTTCGATGACCTATTGGTATGCGCTGGGCCTTAATATTTGATTGCCGCGAAATCAGAGTCTGGGCCTGGTTGCCCATTCTGGATGATTTTCTTGTGTGAACTTTGCTGGGTAGGGCTGGATATCCACATCTTTATATCTGGCCCTCTTGAGCCCTTTGGCTGGCAGGGCTATGCCAAACGTAAAGGAGAGCCGTCATGCCTGTTTTTCTCAATACACAAGACCCAGACTTTGAAACTGGCTTTGCGACATTGTTGAGCGCGAAACGCGAGGACAGTCCTGACGTTGATGCGGTTGTTGCAGACATTATTTCTGACGTGCGTGCACGGGGAGATGCTGCTGTTCTTGAGCTGACGGAGAAGTTTGATCGTTTGAAACTGTCAGCTGAGACGCTGCGATTCTCGGATGCTGAAATTGATGAGGCCATAGAAAAGGTCTCAGCCACGGATCGGGCGGCGTTGGAGTTGGCGGCAGAACGAATTCGCGCCTATCACCTGCGTCAGATGCCCCAAGATGAAGAGTGGCAAGATGCGGCAGGCGCCACGTTGGGTTGGCGATGGTCGGCAGTATCTGCGGCCGGTCTTTATGTGCCTGGAGGCCTTGCAAGCTATCCATCTTCGGTGTTGATGAACGCGATTCCAGCAAAGGTTGCGGGCGTGGCGCGGCTGGCGATCACAGTGCCAACCCCGGATGGGCTGGTCAATCCTTTGGTGCTGTTGGCGGCACGCCTTGCGGGTGTTGATGAGGTTTATCGCATTGGGGGTGCGCAAGCCGTGGCAGCTTTGGCCTATGGGACGGCAACGATTGCACCGGTTGATAAAATCACTGGCCCCGGGAATGCATTTGTTGCGGCCGCAAAGCGGCGGGTGTTTGGGAAGGTTGGCATCGATATGATTGCGGGCCCATCAGAAATTTTGGTCATCGCAGACAAGAATAACAATCCGGACTGGATTGCGCTCGACCTGTTGAGCCAAGCAGAGCATGATGAAAGCGCGCAGTCTTTGCTGATCACCGATGATGCCGCCTTTGGACAGGCCGTTGCAGAGGCAGTTGATGCGCGTCTAGAAACGTTAGAGCGCCGCGCCATTGCGGGACCAAGCTGGCGTGATTTCGGTGCCATTATCACAGTGCGTGATTTGGATGAGGCCGCTGCGCTGTCAAATCGGATTGCGCCTGAGCATCTGGAACTTTGTGTTGCGGATGCGGATGTTTTGAGCCTGAAAACGGTTCATGCCGGGGCAATTTTCCTAGGACAGTATACGCCCGAAGCCATTGGCGATTATATCGGCGGGCCGAACCACGTGTTGCCAACTGCGCGTTCTGCGCGCTTCTCGTCTGGTCTCTCGGTCATGGACTTCCTGAAACGTACAACGCTAAGCAAGATGACCCCTGAAGCGCTGCGCGCGATTGGGCCTGCTGCAGAGGCGCTGGCCCAAAGCGAGAGTCTTGAAGCGCATGGTCTGTCCGTCCGTGCGCGTTTGGACGGTCTGAATAGCTAATCCTGCGCTTAGGTCGATTGGATCTACTGCTAACGCATTGTCTGCGCGGCGGCCTTGCGTTAGCAATATGTGTCGCTGTTTCATTGAGGGTCGCACGATGAGCCGTATCAGTAAGATCGAATTAGACGATCGCAATCTTCCACCGCCGACACCTGAAATTTCGCAGGAACGTAAGGTGGCTATTTTTGATCTAATTGAAGAGAATAGCTTTGTCCTGCCTGCGCGTGAGGATCGCGTGGTGCCAGAAGGCCCTTATCATCTTGATCTGGCGATTCGTGATAAACGACTGGTCTTTGATCTGGCAACTGAGGCTGGCGACAAAGCTGCAGAGTTCCATCTGTCGCTGTCTCCCTTTCGGCAGGTTGTGAAAGACTACTACCAGATCTGCGAGAGCTATTTTAATGCTGTGAAGACTCTTCCGCCCAGCCAGATTGAAACAATTGATATGGCGCGGCGTGGGATTCATAATGAAGGAAGCCGCGTTTTGCAGGAACGTTTGGACGGGAAGGCTGAGGTCGATACTGATACAGCACGCCGTCTGTTCACCCTGATTTGTGTCCTGCACTTCGGAGCTTAGACCTTGGAGAAACTGCCGCAGTCAGTTCTGTTTTGTTGTGATCATAATGCCGTCCGCTCGCCTATGGCCGAAGGGATCATGAAAAAATTCTATGGCACTGGCACTTATGTTCAGTCTGTTGGTGTCAAAAACGACATGGAAATTGATGGATTCAGTATCGCAGTTTGTCAGGAAATCAATGTTGAGCTGAGCCGTCACAGATCCCGCTCCTTTGATGAGATGGAGCAATGGGGCGATGACCTCTCCTCTTTTGATCTTGTGGTTGCCTTGTCCCCTGCAAGTCAGCGCCGCGCCCTGGAGTTGACGCGTTTCTTTCATTTGGATGTGGATTATTGGCCGATTATGGATCCAACTGGGTTGGGCGAAAATCGTGAGAGTAAATTGCAGATGTATCGTCAAAGCCGCGATCAGATCATCGAAAAGCTGATTTCGCGTTGGGGAGACCCAAAAGAGGCCTTAGTCTGATTTTGGCGATGTGGAAAAGGGGAGCGCTTAGGTGCTTTCTTCTGCCAAGGTGACGATATCGCCCATGATCGCGTTCAACTGGAAGTTTTTGGGGGTGAAGACCCGCGACACACCCATTTCTTTGAGCCGTTCCGCATCTTCGTCGGGAATGATGCCCCCTACAATCACCGGCAGATCTGATAGACCCGCGTCTTTCAAGCGCTCCAAGGTCTCTTCGACAAGCGGAATGTGGCTCCCAGAGAGGATGGAGAGCCCCAGCACATGCGCTTTGTCCTGCTGGGCGCTTTCAACCAATTCTGCGGGCGTCATACGGATCCCGTCGTAGGTGATATCCATGCCGCAATCGCGGGCACGGAACGCAATTTGCTCGGCCCCGTTTGAATGGCCATCAAGTCCCGGTTTCCCCACAACAAATTTCAGTCGCCGCCCCAATTTGTCGCTGGCGGAGTTGACGGCTTCTCGCAGATCTTCCAATCCTTCGGTCTGGTTGGAAACGGAAGCTGACACGCCGGTTGGTCCGCGATAGGTGCCATAGGCCTTGCGCATTTCTTCGGCCCATTCGCCGGTTGTCACCCCGGCTTTTGCAGCCGCAATTGAGGGCTCCATGATGTTTTTGCCTGTTGCGGCAGCCTCTCGCAACGCGGCCAGAGATTGCGCAACAGCATCAGTATCACGGGCGGATTTCCAGCTGTTTAGTCGGGAGATTTGTTCTTGTTCGACGGCTGGATCAACAACCATGATACCGCCGTCTTCGGTTTGTAGCGGTGAAGGTTCGCCTTCAATCCAGCGGTTTACCCCGACGACAGTGGTTTCGCCGCGTTCAATCCGGTTCAGGCGTTCAGCGTTGGAATCAACCAGCCGCGACTTCATGTATTCGATAGAAGCGACCGCGCCGCCCATAGCTTCAAGGTTTGCCAGCTCAGCGCGTGCCCCCTCTTTTAGAGCCTCTACTTTGGTGTCCACCACAGGGTTGCCATCAAATAGATCGCCATATTCTAGAAGATCGGTTTCATAGGCCAGAATTTGCTGCATTCGCATGGACCATTGCTGATCCCAGGGGCGGGGCAGGCCAAGCGCTTCGTTCCATGCAGGGAGCTGCACAGCGCGGGCACGCGCTTTTTTCGACAGGGTAACGGCCAGCATTTCGATCAGAATGCGGTAGACGTTGTTTTCAGGCTGTTGTTCCGTCAGACCCAATGAATTCACCTGCACGCCATAGCGGAAGCGGCGGAATTTTGGTTCTTCAACACCATACCGTTTCTGGCAAATCTCGTCCCACAGGTCGACAAAGGCGCGCATTTTGCACATCTCGGTCACAAAACGAATACCTGCGTTTACAAAGAAAGAAATACGCCCGACCAGCGCGGGGAAATCTTCAGCGGGCACACGCGGTTTGAGCTCGTCCAGAACGGCCTGCGCCGTTGCGAGCGCAAAGGCAAGCTCCTGTTCTGGCGTCGCACCCGCTTCTTGCAGATGGTAGGAACAGATGTTCATCGGGTTCCATTTGGGAATGTTGTGATAGCAGTATTCTGCCACATCCCCGATCATTTTAAGGCTGGGCGCCGGAGGGCAGATATAAGTGCCACGGCTGAGATATTCTTTGATCAGGTCGTTTTGGACAGTGCCCTGCAATTTAGAGATATCAGCGCCCTGTTCTTCGGCAGCGGCGATATAGAGCGACAACAACCACGGAGCCGTCGCATTGATCGTCATCGAGGTGTTCATCTGTTCTAGGGGGATCTGATCAAACAGCGTGCGCATATCGCCAAGATGGCAGACGGGAACGCCAACTTTGCCGACCTCTCCACGGGCGAGAACATGATCGCTGTCATAGCCAGTCTGGGTGGGCAGATCAAACGCTACGCTCAACCCGGTCTGACCTTTTGCCAGATTGGCGCGATACAGCGCGTTTGAGGCGGTCGCGGTAGAGTGACCGGCATAGGTTCGGATCAGCCACGGGCGGTCTGTCTTTGGGGTCTGCTGCGTCTGCGACATGTCCAAGCCTTTCAGATTTAGAAAGCAACTATATTTCCATTTTGTAGCTTAAACAGTAATTTTAAATCTTTGTCAATTCGCTGCGTTGCGGCAATGGATCAGGTCTTATTGACTGTTACACAATCTTCCCGGGGTTCATGATGTTGTCGGGATCAATGGTTTGTTTCAGTTTGGCCATCAAATCGTAGGCGGCGCCGTGTTCTTCAGCCATATAGGCTTTCTTACCTGTTCCGACGCCGTGTTCCCCGGTGACTGTGCCGCCAAAGGAGAGCGCAGCGCGATTGACCGCTGAAGCGAGTGTTTTTGCGCGCGCCATTTCGTCTGTATTGTCAGGTTCTACCAAGATCAGGAGGTGAAAGTTGCCGTCACCCACGTGGCCGACCAGCGGTGCCACAAGGCCTGATTCTGCGATGAGCTTTTTGGTCTGTGCGATGCAATCTGCAAGCGCTGAAATTGGGACACAGCAGTCGGTGACGACACCTTCGCTGCCCTTACGGAGGCTTTTGCCGGCATAATAGGCATCATGCCGTGCCTGCCAAAGACGATTGCGATCTTCGGTTTTTGTCGCCCAGGTAAAGTCCGAGGCCTTAAATTCATCAGCGGCTCTTTGGAACATTTCAACCTGTTCAGCGACACCACGTTCCGATCCATGGAATTCGAGAAAGAGATGAGGTTTCTCTGGGAGTTTCAGGTCCGGGTTAAAGATATTCATACCCCGCATCTGGACATCATCTAGCAATTCAATTCGTGCCATTGGGATACCCATTTGGATGGCCATGATCACGGTGTTGACCGCATCATCAACGGTATCAAAGGCGCAGGTCGCTGCCATGATGGCCTCTGGTTGGCCAAAAAGACGCACGGTCAGTTTGGTAATGATGCCCAGTGTCCCCTCTGATCCGACAAACATATGCGTCAAATCATAGCCTGACGAAGATTTGCGGGCGCGCGTGCCTGTTTCAATGATACTCCCATCGGGCAAGACAACTTCAAGCGCGAGAACATTCTCGCGCATTGTCCCATAGCGTACAGAGTTGGTGCCCGAGGCGCGTGTTGCTGCCATGCCTCCCAATGTCGCATCTGCGCCTGGATCGACAGTAAACATCAAACCTGTTGCGCGCAGTTCATCATTCAGTTGTTTACGTGTGACACCGGGCTGTACGATCACGTCTAGATCACTTTCATTAATCTGTAGCACTCGGTTCATCTGACTGGTGTCGACGCTGATCCCGCCATGAATGGGAATAACATGGCCTTCGAGCGAGGTGCCGACGCCAAAAGGAACCATCGGGATCTTATGTGTCGCGCATATCTTTACGACATGAGCGACCTCTTCCGTGGAGTTTGGAAAGGCAACTGCATCTGGTAACGCGGGCGTGGAATAGGCTTCATCGCGACCATGGGCCTCGCGCACTGATACTCCGGTTGAAAGACGATCCCCCAGTAGAGACTTTAGCTCTAAAAGGGCGGTTGACAGAGAGTCCTGCATCAAATGGCATCCTTATCTGAAGCGGTTTTTATGCGCTGACAAACCGGAAGCGATCACAGGTTGGCGCGCATGAAGCGACCCTAACAATCCGACCTCGCTTGGCAAAGTGCGCAAGAACCTGTGATATGCGTCAGCGGTGTTTCATCAAGGTGGCGCAGCATTGGATATTTGTGCGCGGTCCTCTTGTAATGTATCTGCGGCTGCGCAACATGGGGGCTTGATGTCACAAACAGTTGAACTTCCTCTTTGGCTCTTTGCGCTGATCCTGGTCTTTGCTGCGGTCACCTTTGCCTCCCATTTTTTGTTTCCCTCTGTGCGCTGGTTTTTTCGCCGCCGTCTGGAGCGCGCTGTTGCGCGGTTGAATCAAAGGTTGGAACGGCCAATCCAGCCTTTTAACCTGACCCAGCGTCACGATATGATTCAGCGCCTGATCTTTGACCCACAGGTGACGCAGGCGATTGCGGATCATGCGCATGCTGAGGGAATCCCGGAAAATGTCGCTTTTCAGGAAGCCCGGCGCTATGCCCGCGAAATTGTGCCTTCTTTCTCGGCGTTTACCTATTTCAGTCTTGCAATTCGGGCAGCGCGTTTGCTGTCTAATGCGGTGTACACTGTGCGATTTGGTCACCAACGCAGCGGATCACTGCGGGCTATCGATCCGGATGCAACGGTCATTTTTGTCATGAACCATAGATCCAATATGGACTATGTTCTGGTCACCTATCTAGCGGCTGAGCGCTCTGCTTTGTCCTATGCTGTGGGTGAATGGGCGCGGGTATGGCCGCTTAGTGGCCTTATTCGTGCGATGGGGGCTTATTTTATCAGGCGCCGCTCGCGGAGTGGCCTGTATCACAAAGTTCTTGCAGCTTATGTACGGCTGGCCACACAGGCGGGGGTCACTCAGGCTGTGTTTCCCGAAGGGGGGCTGACACTGGATGGCCGGATTGCCCCGGTAAAGCTTGGCCTTTTGCGGTATATGGTGGAAGCGTATGATCCAAAACGGCGGGACGTGGTGTTCGTACCGGTTGCGTTGAACTATGACCGCGTTTTGGAGGATAGCGTTTTGACATCCGCTGCGCGCCGGGGACAGCGGAGATTTCGTGCGCGCATTGGGGTTATTGCATTGCGCCTGTTGCGGCAGCTTGGACTTTGGCTGATTGGGCGGTATCGCCGAGCAGGTTTTGCAGCAGTGAATTTTGGCGAGCCCTTAAGTTTGCGTGCGTATATGGAAGCCCATCCCACTACCGCAGAAACAGAGAGTGCGGTTGTGCGTGGTATCGGACATGAACTTATGGTGCGGATCGCGCGGAATATGCCCGTGCTCCCAGTGCCTTTGTTGTCTTGGGTATTGTTGAACGCAGGGGATCAAAGCCGTGCAACGCTTTTGGCGCGCGCTGAAGATATTCTTGCCACCTTGTCAGGGGGTACGGTTGCGGCCCGGAAGGTGGATTCAGGACTGGCTCTAGAGCAGGCGCTGGTCCGTATGCAGGCCCGAGGGTTGCTGGATATTCGCGAGGGCTGGGTCACGATCGAGGCTGAGCGCCTGGATGGTTTGCAGTTTTATGCGAATTCGATTGCTCATCTTATCCCTGCCAAGATGTTGGCAGAGCAGAAGGAAAATGCTGCGAGTGCGAACACATGATAATTTTCATAGGACATAAAATTACAAAATAACACCCAAAGGGGTTGCAATATTACTCATCCATTTTTATTCCTATCCGTGAAGCTGCGATTCTGCATCGCAGCGAAATCATGTGTGAAGGAGGCCAGCATGGCTTTGGATACTGAAAACACCGCCCTGTCCTATGACGCGCCCGAAAAAGATCTGTATGAGATGGGAGAAATCCCTCCGATGGGGTACGTGCCAAAGCAGATGTATGCTTGGGCCATTCGCAAAGAGCGCGAAGGCGAGCCTAATAAGGCAATGCTACAGGAAGTTGTGGATGTACCAGAGCTGGACAGCAACGAGGTGTTGGTTCTCGTTATGGCAGCGGGCGTGAACTATAATGGTGTTTGGGCCGGTTTGGGTGTGCCGATTTCGATGTTCGATGTGCACAAACAACCCTACCACATTGCGGGTTCTGATGCGTCGGGTATCGTTTGGGCTGTGGGCGATAAAGTGACACGCTGGAAAGTTGGCGATGAAGTTGTCATCCATTGCAATCAAGATGATGGGGATGATGAGCACTGTAATGGTGGTGATCCGATGTTCTCTAATTCGCAGCGGATCTGGGGTTATGAAACACCTGATGGATCTTTCTCACAGTTTACACGGGTTCAAGCGCAGCAGTTGATGCCACGCCCTAAGCACCTGACTTGGGAAGAAAGCGCTTGCTACACCCTGACCCTTGCGACGGCTTATCGTATGTTGTTTGGTCATGAACCACATGATTTGAAGCCGGGCCAGAATGTTTTGGTTTGGGGCGCGTCTGGTGGGTTGGGCTCTTATGCGATCCAGTTGATCAATACGGCCGGTGCAAATGCAATTGGTGTGATCTCAGATGAAAGCAAGCGTGATTTTGTGATGGGCCTTGGTGCCAAAGGTGTCATCAATCGCAATGATTTCAATTGCTGGGGACAGCTGCCAACGGTCAATACGCCTGAGTATAACGATTGGCTGAAAGAAGCGCGGAAGTTTGGTAAGGCGATCTGGGAGATCACGGGCAAGGGCGTCAACGTCGACATGGTGTTTGAACACCCTGGTGAAAAGACGTTCCCGGTGTCTTCTCTGGTCTGTAAAAAAGGTGGCATGGTTGTGATCTGTGCGGGCACCTCTGGATTTAACTGTACATTTGACGTGCGCTACATGTGGATGCACCAAAAACGTTTGCAAGGGTCGCATTTTGCCCATCTCAAGCAAGCGTCTGCTGCAAACAACTTGATGGTCGAGCGCCGTTTGGACCCATGTATGTCAGAGGTATTCCCTTGGGCAGAGCTGCCAGATGCACATATGAAAATGCTGCGGAACGAGCATAAGCCGGGGAATATGTCTGTGCTTGTACAGGCTCCGCGCACAGGATTGCGAACATTGGGCGATGTACTGGAAGCGGGCAGAAGCTAAGTTTTGTAACTCTTCCAGCCATACATTGGTGAGATTTCCAAAGTCGAAAACACTGAAGGCTCTTCCTAATATGGAAGGGCCTTTTGCGTATTTGGTTAATTTTCAATCAAAAAATGTGCGTATTGCGCACCAATTGGGGAAAATAAAAACCATTTTAACGATCTGTATACGTTCTCATTGACCTCTGAGGAGTGACCCGTGAAAACACATCTGAGCCCAGTGCAAGCTGGCTCCCTTCTTATGAAGGAAAATAAGTATGGGGAAACAGGTGGTTATATGTCGGGCGGCGACTCTCTTGACCAGATCTTAAATAGTATCGAAGCGGTTACACATTTGAATGGCCTTGACGATATTATGCTATGTGCGCGTTCTGCGTTGCAGGTCAAACATGCTGCTTATCTTTGGATAGATGCCAATGGGCAAAACTCGTATTTTGGTACCTTTCGCGAGTCTTGGTCCAAACGCTATCGAGATGCGGCAATGGTACGAGTCGACCCTGTCATAACAGGGTGTTTCCAACGATTTGCTCCAGTGGATTGGCGTGCTTTTGATTGGACTTCAAAATTGGCGCACTCCTTTTGGGCAGAGGCTGAAAATCAGGATGTGGGCACCCAAGGATATTCGATTCCCGTGCGGGGTCCGCAAGGACAATTTGCACTGCTGTCGCTTACGCATAGTTGTGACGATCATATGTGGGGTGAATTTACTGCCGCCCACGGGCATGATTTGATCCTGCTTGCCCATTTTTTACATCGTAAAATTCTTAGATTGGCAACGCAGGATGCGACCGCAACGAAAGCTGCGCTGTCGCCGCGTGAAGTTGACGCGCTGACATTGCTTGCCTTTGGCCACAGCCGCGCACAAGTGGCCGAAATGCTTTCGATTTCCGAACATACTTTGCGGGTTTATATCGAAGGTGCACGTTCTAAACTGGAGGCAACGAACACCACACATGCGATTGCCCGCGCCACAAGCAACGGGTTGATTGTTGTGTAGTTCATTTGATGTTCTACCTGCTCTGGTACTTGTCATAACAGATCTATAGGGTCGCGCCATGACAGGAACAGCCATACAATTTTCAGATGATCAGGCCGCTGCATTTGACAGTGTGACCGAACTGTTACGCCAAGCGGGCGTTGATCTTGATGATGGGCTTTTGCAACCACCGCGTGGCGATTCTGGTGTCATGGCTGTGATCGGAAAAGCGGGCTCTGGGAAAACACTTCTTTTGGCAGAGCTTTATAAAGCTCTCGAAGAGTCCGGGGTAGAGGTTGTTTCGGGAGATTATGAAAGTCGGAAAAAGACTGAACGGCGCACGCTAGCCATTCTTGCGCCAACCAACAAAGCGGCGAGTGTTTTGCGCCTGCGGGGAGTGCCTGCAACGACCATACACCGCATCCTCTATACGCCGGTCTACGATCCTGAATACGAAAAGGTCGCGGAATGGCTGGCGGGGCAGGGGGAAGAGCCCGAGATTGAAGGGCTGACGTCTGAAGTCCTGGCACGCGCTGCGGCATTTTATGAAAAGAACAAATCAATTCCAGGCGCCTTAGCCGTTGCAGGCTTGCGTGGATCGGACTTCATCACGGGATGGAAACGCCGGGATGAGCCGTTGGATATTGGTTTTGTCGATGAGGCATCCATGCTGGATGATCGGCAATTTGATGATTTGAAAGAGATCTTTCCAAACCTTGTGCTGTTTGGAGACCCTGCCCAGCTTGCCCCTGTGAACCAATCTGGATCGATGGTGTTTGAAGGCCTGCCACAGCCGCGCCAATTGGTCCTTAATCGCATTCACAGACAGGAAGCTGACAATCCAATTTTGGATCTTGCCCATGCTCTGGCTGATCCGCAACTTGGATTTGAGGATTTTGAGCGGATGGTTGAAGATACTGCACGTCGTGATGAGCGGGTGGTCTGGGGCCAGCGGGTTGAGGTTGATTTGATGGCGCGTTCTCCGGCATTGGTATGGCGCAATGCAACCCGTATTCGTCTTATCAATGCGTTTCGTAATGTTTATGGCGCGCCGGAAGATGAGTTGTTGCCTGGAGAACCCTTGATCTGTGATGGGCTGGAACTGCCGCTTAAACATCGCAAAAAACGTCTGGATCTGGAAGCGCGCGGTTTGATCAAAGGGGCACAGGTGATCTATTTGGGACCGGGCCGTAAACCGGGATTTTCTAGGTTACATGTGATGGGCGCCGAAGATCCGCAGGTTTCTGCGGCATCCATTGTGAAGATTGAAAAACCCGATGAAGACGAACCTTTTATTCCCTTTGCAGCGCGTATGGGGGCGACATTCCTGCATGGTGCAGCTGTAACCATCCACAAAGCACAAGGTTCACAGTGGGATACTGCTCAGGTCTTTGCACCTGATATTTATGCGGCCGCACGTATGGGGCGTGTTGAAGCAGGGCAACCTTTGTGGAAACGCTTGGCCTATGTGGCAATCACACGCGCACAAGAGCGGCTGATCTGGGTGGTGCGGAATCGTTTGGCAAAGCCATCAGATGTGCTGAGGGTTGATGACCTTAAAACTGCGCCTGTCGCACTGCAGCTGGAAACACAGACAAATGACGAAGGTTAGAGATTAACCAACAGCAGATGCGGGCCCTTGGGTGAATGTTTAAACAGGTAGGGCTCCCGCCGACTGATACAGGCCTAGGGCCAGTATCCAGTTGTTGGGCGTGGCATCTGGCCTTGTGAGGCAAGACCAGATGCGGTTTCGCCATATCTGACGTCAGCCGCTTTTGATCAGACGGAAGACTGCAGAGGCGCTCCACCCAGCAAAAATCGCGATGGCCAGAGACATAATACCATAGAGAAAGGGCTGTTCACGTGACAGATTGAACAGGAAGCGCTCTAGCCCTACCTTTTGCACATTGATCAAACCTTGATGTTCGGTCACTACCTTACCGTAGCGGGTAAGGAGCACGCGCACTTTATATTCGCCCTCTGTCAAATCTGGCGGCATTTCAATGTCGGTGCGAAAGAGTGTCTGTTGGTTCACCTGAACACTGTTTTCGTTCAGAGCATATTTGTCACCGTTTTCGCGAATGCGGATCACCGCATCGACAAAATTGCTGGTTTCTTTGGCATGACCTTCAGATTCGTGAGCTTGAATGGCGCGCTGAACAGAGACGCGATAGGCTTTATCTTCTTCGTCGCGAAGAATTTCATTAAAGGGCGCACTGGTTGCAACTGCATAGAAATCGGGAGCAGATGCGATTTCAGCTGCATCGGCATTGGCCCAGATCCCAAATTGCCTTTCTTTACGTCTTACAGTGAGCGGGTTTTCTGGGCCTGAAAGGGTGACAATCACCTGAACCGGCGCGCCTTCAGGCACGGCAAAGTCTCGTTTGATTGCGCCGTAGATCAGAATGTCTGAGCCGTCGAAATCTGTGGTGATAGAGACTTGATCCTTGCTTAGACCAAGAACAACCTGTTCTTCACTGGCTTGTACAGGCAGTGCACAGCAGAGTGCTAAGATGAAAAAGCGCCACATGTTAATGTCCTCCACCACTGCCAAGGGAGTAGAGTTCTGACGGCATAATCAACAGATCCAATGCCAGTTTGCCACAAACAGCCATAACCATCAGTGCGAGGAGAATACGAAGCTGTTCCGCTTTGAGGTAGACACCAATACGTGTGCCAATTTGTGCACCGATTACACCGCCGACCAACAGAAGAACCGCGAGGACAATATCAACCGTATAGTTCGTTGTCGCATGCAGCATGGTGGTAAAGCCAGTGACCATGATGATCTGGAACAGGGAGGTCCCAACAACCACTTTGGTGGGCATGCCGAGAATGTAGATCATCGCAGGCACCATGATAAAGCCTCCGCCGACCCCCATGATCGCAGCCAAAATTCCGACGCAAATGCCAACCAGAACGGGAGGGATGACCGAGATATAAAGGCCTGACGTGCGGAAGCGCATTTTGAACGGCATGGTATGAACCCAGCCGCGCTGACGTTTTTTAGGAGCACCTGCAGTTGGGCTTTTAGATTTGCGGATTGCGTTTAAGCTTTCGATGAACATCAAGCTGCCGACAATCCCTAGAAAAACCACATAGCAGAGTTTGACCAGAAGATCGACTTGCCCAAGGCTTTTGAGATAGTTGAACACAACAACCCCGATGGCTGCTCCCATCAAGCCTCCGACTTGCAGAACCACGCCCATCTTTATGTCTACCGTTCGTCGTCGAAAATGGGCCAAGACGCCAGAAAATGACGATGCAACGATTTGATTTGCCTCAGTGGCAACTGCAACCGCAGGTGGGATGCCGATAAAGAAAAGAAGCGGGGTCATCAGAAAGCCGCCGCCAACACCAAACATGCCGGAGAGCACGCCTACGAGGCCGCCTAGGCCAAGTAGGAGAAAGGCGTTTACGGAAACTTCTGCAATTGGAAGATAGATTTGCATGAGCTTTGTTAGGCCGTGGTTTGGAACAAAATCAACAGAAGATGCCGCTTTGCTGCATTCTGCGTCTTCTATGTCGCAAGTGACAGGTGGATTAAAGATCCAGATAGGGACACCCGATGTTCCAGACTGGCCAATAATTGAGACCAAACGTCTCATAAATTGTGCAAATAGTCAATCATCTATGCAAATGGCACGCGATAAAGAAAACCCGGTTGATTTAACCGGGTTTTTTGCATCTTTTTACTGTGGTTCTTATCGTTCCTTGACGTAGGGTTCGCCGCCAGCTTTAGGTGGCACGGCTTTGCCGACGAACCCGGCAAGAATGACTACTGTTAGTATGTATGGCAGAGCTTCCATCAGCTGAACTGGTACAGACACACCAGCGATATTGATGCTTTGAAAACGTAACGCGAGTGCTTGCAGTAGACCAAACAAAAGGCAGGCAGATAGGGCATGCCAAGGGCGCCATTTTGCAAAAATCAAAGCGGCGAGAGCGATAAATCCACGACCTGCAGTCATCTCTTTGACAAATCCAGCCTGCAGGGCTGTTGCCAGATACGCGCCCGCGATACCGCATAAGACACCACAAATGCCCACAGCTGCAAAGCGCAGACCAACAACTGAGATACCAGCGGTATCAACCGCTGCTGGATTTTCGCCCACAGCGCGCAGGCGTAGACCAAAGCGTGTGCCAAAGAGCACCCAAGCTGTCAGAGGTACGGCCAGAAATGAAAGGTAAACAAGGATAGAGTGGCCAGAGATCAGTTCGGAGTAGACCTGTTGCAAGGGCGAGGCCTCGGCCAGCAGTTGCGACAGTGGACGACCTGCAGCCTCTGCCTCGGATGCGCCGATCGCAAACGGCAGCTCTACTGGTGCAAACCGGCCCCCTCCGATCAAAGAGGGGGTTCGGCCCCCTTGCTGAAACCAATCCTGAGCAATCAAAACAGTGATGCCTGCCGCAAGAAAGTTGATTGCAACACCAGAAATCAACTGATTGCCCCGGAAGGTGATCGAGGCCAGCCCGTGAAGGCCTGCGAGTACGAGGGAAGAAGCGATGCCCGACAGCAAGCCGAGCCAAACGTTTCCGGTTAGTGCCGCCACGGCTGCCGAGAAAAAGGCAGCAATCAACATTTTACCTTCGAGACCAATGTCGAAGATCCCCGCACGTTCAGAAAACAGACCCGCAAGGCAGGCCAGCAATAAGGGGGTAGACAGGCGAACGGTACTGTCCAGAACCTGGACCAGGGTCAGAAAATCCATCAGGCTTTCTCCTTCCGTACCGCAATGAACAGCTTTTCAAGCGGCATGCGCACCATGTTATCCAGTGCCCCGGTGAATAGGATAACCAAAGCTTGGATCACGACGATCAGTTCGCGTGGAATAGAACTCCACAAAGCGAGCTCTGCGCCACCTTGGTAGAGGAAACCAAACAAAAGCGCTGCAAGGAAGACGCCAAAGGGATGATTGCGCCCCATGAGAGCAACCGCGATGCCAATGAAGCCTGCGCCTTCGGTTGAGTTCAGAACCAGACGCTCGGCCTCACCCATGACGTTGTTGATGGCCATCATGCCGCAAAGCGCGCCAGAAATCAGCATGGCGATCATGGTGATTTTCAAAGGGGACATGCCCGCGTAGCGTGCGCCGGATTCAGATTTACCAAACGCGCGGATCTCATGGCCCAGCCATGTGCGCCAGATCAACAGCCAGACAACAAAACAGGCCGCAATAGCGACCAAGAGGCTGACGTTTGCCGGGGCAGATTTGGAAAAATTAATTCCCAAAGGCAAAAGGATTTCATGCAGCGAGGGCAGGTGGATCGCTTCAGGGAAGCGCGCTGTTGCAGGATCCATCGCCCCTTGGGGTTTGAGGACATTGACCAGCATGTAGTTCAACACTGAAAAGGCAATAAAGTTGAACATGATGGTGGTGATCACCACGTGGCTGCCACGCTTGGCTTGCAAATAGGCGGGGATTGCAGCCCAGGCTGCGCCAAACAGACCCGCGGCAATGGCGGCAACAATCAAAGCAATCGACCAATGTGGCCAAGGAATGAAAAGGCAGATAAGCGCGACACCAAGTCCGCCGAGCATCGCCTGACCTTCGCCGCCGATGTTGAACAGGCCCGCATGGTAGGCAACAGAAACTGCTAGGCCTGTGAACAGGAAATTTGTTGCGTAATAAAGCGTATATCCCCAGCCGTAGGTAGACCCCAAGGCGCCGGTGATCATTGTTTTCACCGCTTCAATCGGGTCTTCACCTATTCCAAGAATCACCAATGCGGATAGGGCAGCGGCCAGAAGCAGGCTGATCAATGGGATCAGCACTACATCGGCCCATTTGGGCATTTTTTCCATTTACGCGGCCTCCCCCGCGACGCCAGCCATCATCAGGCCGAGTGCTTTTTCATCAGTTTGATCAGCAGGGCGTTCGCCCATGATCTGGCCATCGAACATGACGGCAACCCGATCAGACAGGGACAGGATTTCTTCTAGCTCAACCGAGACCAGTAAAATTGCTTTGCCTTGGTCGCGAAGAGCCACAATTTGTTTGTGAATAAACTCAATCGCACCAATGTCCACACCCCGTGTGGGCTGGCCAATCAGCAAGAGATCGGGATTGCGTTCAATTTCACGCGCGACAACGATCTTTTGCTGGTTCCCGCCTGAGAAGTTCTTGGCGGCAAGCCATGGATCTGGGGGGCGGACATCAAATTTGGCCATTTTGGCCTCCGTATCCGCGCGCACCGCAGCATTGTCCATCAACAGCCCTTTTTGGTATTCAGGCGACCGGTGGTAGCCAAAAGCCACGTTTTCCCAAGCATGGAAATCCATAATGAGGCCTTCGCTTTGGCGATCTTCTGGCACATGGCCAATATGCGCTGCACGGCGCGAACGGCCATCAGCACCCAGCCCGCTGAGCGGAAGGGGATTGCCATGCAAACGCACGGAACCTGTGCCGACGGTCATGCCGCCCAAGACTTCCATCAGCTCTGATTGGCCGTTTCCAGCAACCCCTGCTATCCCAAGAATCTCGCCGGCACGTACTGTCAGGTCGATCCCTTTAACGCGCTCTACACCTGCGTCATCTACGACGCGCAGGCCTTCGATTTCCAAGATCGGCGCACCCGGTTGTGCTGGAACTTTGTCCACGCGCAGCAAGACCTTACGCCCAACCATCAATTCTGCCAGCTCTTCTGGGCTGCTGTCTTTGGTTTTGACGGTTGCAGTCATCTGACCCCGACGCATCACAGAAACTGTGTCGGTGTATTCCATGATCTCTCGCATTTTGTGCGTGATGAGCAGGATTGTTTTGCCCTCACTGCGTAGCCTGTCGAGGATGCGGAACAGTTGATCCGCCTCTGAGGGTGTCAAAACGCCGGTGGGTTCGTCCAAGATAAGAATATCAGCCTGACGATAAAGTGCTTTGAGAATTTCCACACGTTGCTGCATGCCCACACCGATTTCGTCAATACGCGCATCTGGATCCACGTTGAGCTCATACTCTGCAGCAAGAGCTTTTAGGGCTTTGCGTGCTTTGGCGAGGGACGGGCGAAGTAATCCACCGTCTTCGGCTCCGAGGATTACATTTTCGAGCACAGTGAAATTTTCAACAAGCTTAAAGTGTTGGAATACCATGCCAATGCCTGCGGCAATTGCCGCTTGGCTGTCTGGGATCTCGGTTTTGTTGCCATTGATCCAGATTTCGCCACGGTCAGCTTTGTAAAATCCGTAGAGGATGCTCATCAGCGTGGATTTGCCCGCGCCGTTTTCACCGATGATCCCATGAATGGTACCGGGTTGTACGCTGATCGAAATGTCCTTGTTTGCCTGGACCGGGCCAAAGGCCTTGGAAATACCTTTGAGTTCAATTGCTGGTGCCGTCATTGGGGCTCCCCTAGCCCTATGAAACCGATCATACGAGTGATCTTACCTGCGGTATCGAGATCTGCGAAATATTGTCCGCGCATCATGTGTGTCCCGTTTGAGAGGAAATCCACAGTGACACGGGTACAAGACGCTGTCTGTGATGTCGCCACGACCCGAGCTTCCCCATCTGGCATATGCGCAGTGAACTGGGCAACATACTCAAGGAAGGCCGCCTGTCCGGTGACCACATCAGGTGTGTTAGGATCGGCATAGGTAAATTGTGGCCCAAGGGCCGCGGTCAGCTTGTCTGCGCGGCTCTCGGGCGGTAGGTCGCCCCAAGCCGAAAAGAATGTGGTGATACAATCTGTCATGGCTTGGGGCCTTTGCTGATTAGAACGACAGAGCGGGGCAGCTGTTGTCTGCGTAGTAGCTTGCGACGTTCAGCTCACCTTTGATGATCTGTTCACGTGCTGCATCGACTGCGGCTTTCATGTCTGCGCTGACCAGCGGGGCGTTGTTATCGTCCAGTGCGTAGCCAACACCTTCTTCGGCCAGGCCCATGGTGAATTTGCCGGTTTCCAGATCGGTGCCTGCTTTCATGGCTTCATAAACCGCAACATCGACGCGTTTTAGCATGGACGTCAGAACTTTGCCGGGGTGCAGGTGGTTCTGGTTGCTGTCAACGCCGATCGACAGGATGCCTTCGTCTGCTGCCGTTTGCAGAACACCAACGCCAGTGCCGCCAGCTGCAGCGTAGACAACATCAGCACCTTGGCTGATTTGTGCTTTGGTCAGCTCAGAGCCTTTCACGGGATCGTTCCACGCCGCGGGGGTGGTGCCGGTCATGTTGGCAACAACAGTGATGTCTGGGTTCACGGCTTTAGCACCCTGTGCATAACCGCAGGCAAAGTGGCGGATCAGCGGGATATCCATGCCGCCGATGAAGCCAACAGTGTCAGATTTTGACGCCATGGCAGCCATCATACCAACAAGATAAGAGCCTTCGTGTTCCGCAAAGCTTACTTGGCGCAGGTTCTCGCCGTCCAGCCAGTTTACGTCGATTGCAACGAATTTGGTGTCGGGATAGTCAGGCGCAACAGAGCTCAGCGGGTCTGCCATGCCAAAACCCATGGTGATCACGGGGTTAGAGCCTGCTTCCGCAAAGCGACGCAGAGCCTGTTCACGCTGGGCTTCGGATTGCAGTTCGATTTCACGGAAAGTTCCGCCTGTCTCATCGGCCCAACGCTTTGCACCATTATAGGCCGCTTCGTTAAATGACTTATCGAACTTGCCACCAAGGTCGAAGATCACAGCCGGATCAGCAAAAGCTGTACCTGCAGTGACAGCGATTGCGGCGGCCGCACCCATAAGAGATTTCATCAGACTCATGTAAGAGTACTCCCAGTTTGTTTTTGTTTGTGGGGTCGGTTTTAATAGAACTGACCGAGCGATTAAAGGCTCTACAAGTGAACCACTTTAGGACGTTGTCCTAGGGCAGGGTCAACAGCATTTTGATCATTTGGTAAGGTTTTATTTCGCGAGTGGAGAGAAAGTACGCTGCATCAGCACTGCGTCGACCAAAACGCCGTCTTTGCGCGCATAATATTCGTTGCGTCTGCCGCTGATCGCGAATCTTTGTGATTGGTATAAAGCCAGGGCAGCGATGTTGTCAGCAGCAACCTCCAGAAAGGCCTGTTCTGCGCCACGGCTTTGGGCTGCTGCCTGCCAGATTGGCATGAGGTTCGTCGCCAGCCCTTTGCGTTGATATTCGGGGTGAGTCGCTAGGGTAAGTAGCTCTGCTTCATCCGCGATAACGCGGACCAAGGCAAAACATCGTGAGTCTCCAGACAAGAAGACGAACGGGCTGTTCAGCAGAGTTGTAATTTCAGCCTCGGTCCAACAGCGTGTCTCCGTAAAGGCAAGAGCGTGTGTGTCCGCCAAATCTTTGATAGTGTAAAGGCTATTCATCGAGTAGTGGAGGTGGCGTATCGCGGCTGGGAGCGGCGTCAGCTGCACGCAGATAAAGTGGAGCGGGTGGGGTGGTTGTCGTTTTGTAGCGATTGGCGGTGTGTCGCGCTATTTGACCTGCTAGACCTGCGGGGCTGGCTGCGGGCGCAAAGGTTAAACCGGCACCGCGTGCAATATCGGAGGCTTCTTGGGCAGACATGAGACGCGGTGCTTCCCCGCGTGGCTGTGCATAAACCTGATCGCGGGGGGCAGGAATTGCAGGCAACTGCCCCACCTGCGCGCGCGCGTCAAAGCCGTCAACTCCCACCGCTGGAATATCTAATCCCAATGCAAGGCCGCGCGCAGCGGAAACTGCAATGCGAATGCCGGTAAAATTTCCTGGCCCGACGCCAACACCTATAGCTGTTAGATCTGACCAATTGATTTCGGCCTCTGACAGAATTTCTTCGAGCAGGGGCATTAGCCGTTCTGCTTGGCCGCGCGACATTGGTTCAATGCGTTCTAATAGGATGTCATCACCGCGCAACAAAGCGGCCGCGCAATGCGCGGCCGATGTGTCAAGCGCCAAAATGACTGGTTTAGAGGGCAACGGGGCGCACCTCTGCCACTTCGGGGATGTAGTGGCGCAGCAGGTTTTCGATGCCCATTTTCAAGGTCAGCGTTGCAGACGGGCAGCCTGCGCAGGCACCTTGCAGGTGCAAGTATACAATGCCGCGATCAAAGCCGTGGAATGTGATATCACCACCATCCTGCGCCACAGCAGGACGTACGCGACTGTCCAAAAGATCTTTGATTTGATTCACAACTTCAGCGTCTTCACCGTCGTGTTCAGCATGGGTTGGCGCCTGTGTTGCACCATCACTGATCACAGGTTGGCCAGATTGGAAATGCTCCATCACGGCGCCTAGGATAGCGGGTTTGATGTGATCCCAATCTACGCTCTCGTCTTTGGTGACCGTCACAAAGTCATTTCCGAAGAAAACACCGTTCACACCGGCAACGTCAAAGATACGCGTGGCCAGAGGAGAGCTTTCAGCAGCTTCTTTGCTAGGGAAATCAGCAGTGCCTGCGTCAAGCACGGATTGACCCGGCAGGAACTTCAGCGTCGCCGGGTTGGGCGTGGATTCGGTCTGAATAAACATGCAAAGTCTCCGTTGTATCTCCCCGGATATGAGGTCAGAGCTCTGGGAAGTCAAGTTTTGGAATGATTCTAAATATGGAGCGCAGGCCAGTGCACTTCAAGCCTTAAGTTGCCATATGCCCTATTCTGGCTGTATTTAAAGACAGGCAGGCGAGACGAGTTTCTACTTTAGGTGATGGCTTCCAGTTTTTCTTTACTGATGTCGCCGGGGACAATTGTTACGGGTACCGGAAGAGAAGTTGAACCGCGCGACAATTGGCTTACAAGCGGGCCGGGGCCTTTGCGATCGGTGCCTGCGCCTAGCACAAGCACACCGATTTCAGTGTCTTCTTCGATTTGAGCCATTATTTCTGGCAAGGCTTCACCCTCGCGAATGACCAGCTCAGGTTCGATCTGCTGCCGATCCCGCATCCATTTTGCGAAAACTTCAAAGTGCACTTCGATCCGCTCACGGGCTTCTTCCCGCATCACTTCGCCAACGCCAATCCAGTGATTAAATTCATCTGGTGGAATGATCGACAAGATCGTGACACCACCACCGGTATGGGCGGCGCGCATTGCAGCAAAGCGCATGGCGTTCAAACATTCGCGGCTATCATCTAACACGACAAGGAATTTGCGCATATGGCCTCTCAAATCAATTGTGCTTAAATCATGACCTATCAGTGCAAGGCGTGCAATAGAAGGTTTTGCAAGTTTCTCAATCGATTGTCTCAGAAGTAGAGAGCGAAGGCTGCGCCTGCCTTTGTGTTTTGCGCAGAATATTCCACGTGAAACCAATGATGGTCTTGTGGCTTCTCGCTGTATTACGGAGAGAGCCGCAAGCCTGTTCATCAATCTGCTGCCCTGTGATCTCTAAGGGCAGCAGGAACCATGATGCCAGCGAAAGCTGGCTGGCTGCGTTAGGTCAATGTTCCCTCAGCCGCGGCGCGAATGTTTTTGATGTTTTCGCCGTAGATTTCAGGTTGAGAGACTGAACCACCTCGAAAGACTGCGGATCCTGCGACCAGAACGTCTGCTCCAGCTGCGCTCAGCAAGGGCGCAGTTGTTGGGTCTACGCCGCCATCGATTTCAATATGAATAGGGCGATCTCCAATCATTGTGCGCAAACGGCGTACCTTTGCTGTCATGTCGATGAATTTTTGACCACCAAAGCCGGGGTTTACGGTCATGACGCAGACGAGATCCGTGAGGTCTAAAAGATGCTCAATGGCTTCGGCTGGTGTGCCCGGGTTTAGAGCAACGCCCGCCTTCATATCTGCTGCACGGATAGCTTGTAGTGTGCGGTGGATATGCGGACCCGCTTCAATATGTGCGGTCAAAACATCTGCCCCAGCATCCGCATAGGCGTCGATATAGGGGTCAACAGGTGCGATCATCAGGTGCACATCCATTACGGTTTTCACATGAGGACGAAATGATTTCACCGCTTGTGGTCCAAACGTCAGATTTGGCACAAAATGCCCATCCATGACATCTACATGGACCCAATCCGCGCCCTGTGCCTCGATAGCTTGGATTTCCTGACCAAAGTTGGCGAAATCAGCGGAGAGGATTGACGGGGCGATTTTGATCTTGCGGTCAAATGACATGCTTTGGCTCCTTGCATAGAGGTGCTGAACTGAAGGTTCAGCTGCTCCTATAGCGCTTCATCGCTTTGGTGCACAGATATCTATGACGGATTCTTCTGCGCTGTCGTTTGTGGTTACAAAACTTTCATTGCGAGGACACAAAACCTTTGGCTGCGGGGATTAGACAGCGCCTCAGAGTTCGATGGGGGCTGTGATGCTGCAGATACAAAAACTGACCAAACGGTTTGGTGACAAGCTGGCGGTAGATACTGCAAATCTGATGATTGATAAGCCGTGTATGATTGGAATTATCGGTCGCTCTGGTGCCGGTAAATCGACGCTGCTGCGGATGGTCAATCGTCTGGCCGCCCCAACGGATGGTGCAATCTTGTTCGAAGGGCGAGATGTGACGGCGCTGACAGGTCATCAGAAACGCATGTGGCAATCGCAATGCGCCATGATCTTTCAGCAGTTTAATCTGGTTCCTCGTATGGATGTTGTTTCTAACGTGCTGCATGGCACCTTGAATCGCCGCAGCACGCTGTCGACCTTGTTCAATCTTTACCCAGCTGACGATATTCATCGCGCAATCGATATCCTGGAACGCCTTGGTATTGCGGAACATGCGCCAAAACGCGCTGAAGCGCTGTCTGGTGGGCAGCAACAACGCGTCGCGATTGCGCGTGCTCTGATGCAGGATCCAAAGATTATTTTGGCGGACGAACCTATTGCCTCTTTGGATCCAATGAATGCGCAAACAGTCATGCAGGCTTTGCGCCGCATCCATGAAGAAGATGGCCGCACCGTTATCGCAAACTTGCATACGCTTGATACGGCGCGCCGCTATTGTGATCGCGTGGTTGGCATGCGTGATGGGCGCATTGTCTTCGACGGCCTGCCCGAGCAGCTGACCACAGGCGTTGCGCGCGAAATCTATGGAGCCAGCGCTGACTTTTCCGAGGCGGCGACCTCTACCGAGATCGAGACCTTGGATAAATCCCATACCGGGGCCACTAGGCCCTCTGCGGCAACGGTTCCTGCCGAATAGACCTGTTTTCATCCCCCGGGGTGAAGTGCTCTGGGGTCATTAACCTGGAGTGCTTCTGAGATGAAAAAAGTAATCGCGGCCGTTCTGGCCACAACCGCCCTGACGACACCTGTTTTTGCGGAAGGTATCAGCGAATTCCGTATCGGTATTCTGGGGGGCGAAAACGCTCAAGACCGTTTGAACAACAACGAATGCCTGCGTCAGTACACCGAAGAAACATTAGGTGTAGAGGCAAAGCTGTTCGCACCTGCTGACTATAACGGTGTGATCCAAGGCCTTCTGGGCGGCACCATCGATATGGCATGGCTGGGCGCATCGTCTTATGCGAAAACCTTCCTCTCTGATCCTGAAGCAGTTGAACCAGTTTTGGTTAAGTACAATCTGGATGGGGGCTACGGTTATCATTCTATTGGTTTTGCCCGTAAAGATGCGGCAATCGCCTCACTGGAAGATATGAAGGGCAAAACCTTTGGTTTTGGCGATCCAAATTCTACTTCCGGCTATCTGATCCCTTCTATTGAGATCCCAGGTCAGATCAATGCCACCATGGAAAGCGGCGATTACTTTGGTGATGTGAAATTCACTGGAGGCCACGAGCAGACCATCGTTGCAGTGAACAACGGTGACGTTGATGGCGGTGTCACTTGGGCAGATGGCCTTGGTGAATGGGAAGATGGTTTCAACTCAGGCGCGCTGCGCCGTGCGGTTGATGCAGGTTTGGTTGATATGAACGATCTGGTCATGATCTGGAAATCCGCGCCCATCCCAGAAGGTCCAATTGTTCTGCGCAAAGAACTGCCTGCTGATGTCAAAGAAAAGATGACCGCATTGGTCGCCGCCCTGCATGAAACAGATCAAGATTGTTTCTATGGCGTTGCTGCAGGTGAAGCGCTGGCCTTCAAGCCAATTGATCACAAAGCGTATGAAGTGATCATTGAAGCACGAAAGCTGAAATCCAAGTAATTTTAGCCCCTACGTCTGCGGGGTTCGGGTTTAGGCCTGAGCCCCGTAATTTCTGTTTGTCCCGTTTGGTACGGGTAACTATTTGACTGGACTTTTCCCGATGGCAGATCTGACAGCAGCGCCTACACAGACAGTGGAGATACGCGAGAGCTACCTTGCTATGACGCAGCGCAAACGTGTCTATGGCGCTATTTTGCTGGTGTTTTTTGTGGCAATGATGGTTGCTGGTTTTCAGACCGCTGATGCGCGCAATGCGGGTGGCTTTTGGGATGGGATCACACGGATCTTTGACTATCCCACCGAAGTATTGAGCGAAGCGTGGGAAAAGGCATCTGAGCTGCCCGGTCATATTGCACACTTCTTCCCGGCCTTGATCGAGACTTTGAATATCGCAGCAGCCTCTACGCTATTTGGAGCGATGCTGGGAACGGTTCTATCGCTTTTGTCGATCCGAGGATTGGCGCGCTGGCCGCGCCTTATTCCTATATTTCGCCGGGTCATGGATATCTGCCGTGCTGTGCCCGAGATTGTTATTGCATTGGTTTTGATCTTTCTTTTAGGCGGCGGCCCAGTGCCTGCGATGATTGCAATTGCCATTCACACAGCGGGTGCGCTGGGTAAATTGTTTTCTGAAGTGAATGAAAACGCCTCCCTTAAGCCAGTCGAAGGGTTGGCTTCTGTTGGCGCCACCTGGATTCAACGCATGTATCTGGGCGTTATTCCACAGGTCGGGCCAAACTATGTTTCCTATGCGCTGTTGCGATTTGAAATCAATATCCGGGCCTCTGCGATCCTCGGTTTCGTTGGAGCAGGCGGTGTGGGTTACGAGCTGAAAAATGCGATGTCCTGGGGGAAGGGGCGGTATGATGAAGCTGCTGCTATCTTTATTTTGCTGTTTGTGACGATTGTTGTGGTCGACCAGCTGTCAGGCATTTTGCGTGATCGATTGACACATGGCACGCGTAGCGGCGCACAGGCTTAAAGGAGAGGTTCTATGACACATACGGATATTTCATCTGAACCGCACATGCATCTAAAAGCTGACATGACGAGATTGTTTCACAGGAAACGCCTTATCAACTTTGCCTTGCCATTGCTGCTGCTCTCATATCTGACTTATGTCTTCTTTGCGTTTGATGTGCCTGACCTCTGGGCGAAAGCGAGCTGGAAAAATGCCAACACGTTGGTGAGTGACAGTTATAGTTATAAAACGCATGTGACGCGTGACAATCGCAACGGTGAAGTGCGCGTCGCGATTGAGGGAGAGCGAAAGGGAGCTTATCCAGCAGGTGAAGCTCCGGCTTGGGTTGCGCTTGGAGAAACCACTGTCATTGATCTGCAAAATGGCCATGAAGTGATTTTTGGGCCTGAAACCATCCGCTATACGATTCCGGGGTATGGGGTCGTGCGCGCGACGCCAAGCCGTAGTGCGGGCGTGCAGGCTGAATTGCCTGCTGGAGAGGTGCCAGAGTGGATTAACGCTTCGAAAAACCGGTTGAGCATCACGACGGATGCAGGACGTTTGACCATCACGCGAAACAGAGCCGAGGTTTTTCGTTATTTTACGGGGTGGGAGCTGTTCTTTTTCACGCTTGATAGCCCCTATCATGGGATGGGTCCCGTTGCTTTGCTGCAGCATGCTGCGCAGGGAGAGGCTGGCGCAATTTGGGACGCATTTTGGAACAATAAGATGTGGCGCCATGCTGATGTTGCCTGGGCGATGGGCGAAACCCTCCTGATGGCCGTATTGGGCACTTTTGGAGCCGGAATTGTTGCACTGCCTGTTGCATTTCTTGCGACACGGAATTTCATGCCACTGCGAAGCTTGCGGTTTGCAACACGGCGCCTGTTTGATTTTCTGCGCGGGGTGGATTCATTGATCTGGACGGTGGTGCTTGCACGTGCCTTTGGGCCGGGGCCTCTGACAGGTGCGCTGGCAATTTTGATCACAGACACTGGGACGTTTGGGAAGATTTTCTCAGAAGCATTGGAAAACGTTGATCAAAAGCAAATCGAAGGCGTACAATCCACCGGAGCAAAACCGCTGCAACGTTATCGCTTTGGGGTCATTCCTCAGATCACCCCTGTTTTGCTGAGTCAGCTGCTTTATTTTCTTGAATCAAACACGCGCAGCGCGACGATTATCGGTGCGATCACGGGCGGCGGTATTGGCCTGTTGCTGACGCAGGCGATTATCACCCAAAAAGACTGGGAAGAGGTCGCCTATTATATGGTTCTCATCGTTTTGATGGTCATGGTTATGGATTGGTTTTCGGGCTGGTTGCGTCGCCGTTTGATCACTGGTGAAACGGAAAGCGCGAATGGCTAGGCTGGGAGAGGAGCCATTCCTTCATGAAGGATGTGTGAGTAACGCAAGCCATTTTGGCCGGTTCGTGGAGATTGGGGCGCAGACACGCCTGAACAATGTGTCATTTGATGATTATTCTTATTGTGATCGTCTGTGTGACTTGGCGAATGTGCGGATTGGAAAATTTGCTAATATTGCCAGCATGGTGCGTGTGGGGGCCACTGATCACCCGATGACGCGGGCCTCACAGCACCATTTTCTCTATCGCTCTGCGTCTTATTGGGACGATACAGAGGACGATGCGCGCTGGTTCCAGCACCGTGCCAGCCGTCTTGCCCATATTGGCCATGACAGTTGGATTGGGCATGGGGCGTTGATCAAACCTGAGGTGACGATCGGGATCGGCGCGGTTGTGGCGTCAGGAGCGGTGGTGACCAAAGATGTTGCGCCTTATGCGATAGTAGGTGGCAATACAGCACGCTTGATACGGTATCGGTTTGCCCCGGATGAAATCAGCACCTTGTTGCAGATCGCGTGGTGGGATTGGTCGCATGAGCGTTTACGCCAAGCGCTTCCTGATTTTAGAGCACTGCCAATCAAGACGTTTCTTGAGAAGTACAGCTAAGGCCTTTGTCGCGCAAAGGCGGGGCTCCCGCGCCTCAGGCTCGTCCTGATAGGGCGAGCCTATGCGCCTTGGGCTTGGCAGATCGCTGTGTGATCTGCGTGCGTATGTATGGAATGTGTTGTAAGGTGAATTAAGCCTCTAACGCCTCTCCATCAACCGTGAGCGCGATCCGGTTGCCCGCAAAATAGGTGATGCCGTATTCGATGGGTGTTCCCGACAGATCTGCGTTGACGCATTCAGACCGTAATAATGGGTCACCTTCTGTCAGTCGGAGATGACCTGCCTGAATCGGAGACGCTGAGATGGCTGTAATACGCGTCCAGACGCGTGTGTAATCGTTCAGGCCCAGTGCGTGAAATGTTGCGGTTACAGATTTCGTGTCGCGGTGAATTTTAGGGAGGTCTGGAAAGCGTTCTGCATCAAAACAGCTTTGGCTGAGACCAACTGGCTGCCCATCCACGAAAGACAGTGCGTCGCAGATGTGGATGAGGGTTCCGGCTGAGACCTGTAATGCTTCGGCTTCTTTTGGGTCCGCGCTACGTGTTGTAATGGCGAGCTGCTCACCACCCGGAATGTGCCCAGCCGCCCGAAGGCTTTGACGAAACCTTACACGTTTTCCAAGGGGATAGTCAGCAGGTGTCGTCGCGACAAAGACACCCGCGCCACGCCGAGCGTGCAAAAGACCTTGTTCAGAAAGCTCTGCAAGTGCGCGCCTTACGGTGTGTCGGTTTACGCCAAATTGCGCGGACAGCTGTGCCTCTGAGGGGAGTTTTGCACCCGTTGCATAGCGCCCGTCCGCAATGTCGCGGGTTAGGGATTGAGCGATGGATTTCCAGATTGCGGTTCGGGCCATTGGGGCGTCCTCAGAAACTGTCGCGAAAGATTTACAAATCCCTGATTGCCAGGAAGAAGTCTCTGCATTAAAATTTGTATAGTTGTCTATATTATGTAGACAAGTTTGCCAAGAGGTAGAAATGACAACAGCTTCTGATCAAACTCCGCGACAGGCTTGGTTGAGCGTGTTGGCAACCGCAGATGCGGCGCAACTACAAGGGCTTTGGCACGAGAGTGGTTTTACACCTGAATTTGATTGGCTGCGGGCGCCGGAAGTGGGTGCGGTTATGACGCGCGCCCGCATGGGCGGGACAGGTGCGCCGTTTAATCTGGGTGAGATGACGGTGACTCGCTGTGCGCTCACGTTGCCAGATGGAACAGTGGGCCATGGTTATGTGCAGGGGCGCGACAAAGTAAAAGCTGAGACTGTGGCTTTGATTGATGCGCTGATGCAGGGCTCCCGCGCGCATATTCTTGATGAGGTTATTTTGGCGCCGTTGCGCAAAGCGCGTCACGCGCGAAAGCGCGTGCGGGCAGAAAAGGCCGCGGCCACCAAGGTTGATTTCTTTACATTGGTGCGAGGAGAGGACTGATCATGGGGGCACATGTATTTTCAGGCGGTTTTGCTGATCCAGCTGTTGATGCAGCGCGTGCGTTTCGCACTGTGATGTCTGTGCTTGCGCGTCCTGGAGAGGTGCAGAACCTTGCAGGAGGGGAGCCGCCGCAGGGGCTTTCTTGTGCTGCAGGCACATTGCTGTTGACCCTTTGTGACCCCGAGACGGGCATTTTTTTGGCGCCAGATGTGGATCGAGCCGAGGTGAGAGATTGGCTGACGTTTCACACAAATGCACCTTTTGTATCGGCCGAGGAAGCTGATTTCGCAGTAGGTGGCTGGTACGAATTGATGCCCTTGACCCAATATAGAACCGGGACCGCTGAATATCCGGATCAATCGGCAACCTTGATTGTCGAGAGCTCGGTGCAAGGTGCGAAAAACGCGATTTTGCAAGGACCAGGCATCAATGAACGAGCTGAGATGGCTCTGCCCGATATCGCGCGGTTTCAGCACAATGCAACACTCTATCCGCAGGGGCTGGATTTCTTCTTTACGTATGGCAGTCAGATTTATGCTCTGCCCCGTTCAACGCATGTGACACCAAAGGGGTAAGCGATGTATGTTGCAGTTAAGGGGGGCGAACGGGCGATTGACAATGCGCATGCCTGGCTCGCAGAGGAACGCCGGGGAGACCTTGCTGTTGCGGAGCTGAGCCTTGCGCAAATCCGTGAACAATTACGTCTTTCGGTCAATCGGGTGATGGCTGAAGGGTCGTTGTTTGATCCCGATCTTGCCGCACTCGCCATTAAACAAGCCCGTGGTGATTTGATCGAAGCGATTTTTCTGATCCGCGCCTATCGTACCACCTTGCCCCGATTTGGGTATTCGTATCCCGTGGACACAGGGCGCATGACCTGTGATCGTCGGATCTCGGCCACGTTTAAGGATGCGCCGGGGGGGCAGGTTCTGGGGCCGACCTTTGATTACACCCACCGTTTATTAGATTTTAAATTGGCAGCGGACGGCGGTGAAGTGGCAAAAGCTACGACTGCAACAGCAAGAGAGGATGACACGCCGCACATTGCGTCAATGCTTCAGGCTGAGAATATCCTGCAGGAAGAGCCGCATTCTGACCAGGAGCCAAAAGACATAACGCGCAGGCCGATGTCTTTTCCAAGTGACCGTGCAACGCGCTTGCAAGCGCTTGCCCGTGGCGACGAAGGGTTTTTGCTGGGGCTCGCTTATTCAACGCAGCGCGGATATGCGCGCAATCACGCGTTTGTAGGTGAGCTACGGATTGGGCGTGTTCCTGTCGAAATGGAGATTCCAGAGCTTGGGTTTTCCATCGAAATTGGTGAGGTCGAGCTTAGCGAATGTGAGACCGTGAACCAGTTTAAGGGCTCAAAAACCGAACCGCCCCAATTCACGCGTGGCTATGGTTTGGTGTTTGGGCAAGCAGAACGCAAGGCGATCGCGGTTGCCTTGGTTGATCGCGCTTTGCGATGGCAAGAGCTTGGCGAAGATAACCTTGGTGCTGTCTCTCAAGACGAGGAATTCGTCTTGAGCCATTGTGATAATATTCAGGCGACAGGGTTTCTGGAGCATATCAAGTTGCCGCACTACGTTGATTTCCAAGCAGAGTTGGAGCTGGTGCGTAAACTACGGGCGAATAGCATGACCGACGAGGAGAACGAAGCATGACGCTGTTAATCTCCACCACTGTCTCCACCATCAAAACCTCCGCTGCTCCCACTGTCAGTTGTCCAGGCACCGCCGGGTTCATACGGGCAGATCTGGGAGGATTTTTTTGTACCATCGGCTTCCACCCAAGCCCAGCTCCCATCATTTTTCTGGTGCAGGCTTTTTCGGCGCGCCTGTGTTCGCTGATGAGAGCGAAAAAGAAAGAAGCAGATCGCAACTGCGATGGCGAGGAACATCAGTTCAAACATGTAATGGGCCTTCTATTTGGTCAGAAAAAAGTTGAGGTCTAAAATGTCTGATTACAACTTTGCATATCTGGATGAGCAGACCAAGCGTATGATCCGCCGCGCCATCTTGAAAGGGCTTGCGATACCCGGCTATCAGGTGCCTTTTGCCAGCCGGGAAATGCCAATGCCCTACGGGTGGGGAACTGGCGGCGTTCAGGTGTCAGCCGCAACATTGACGCCCGAAGACACCTTGAAGGTGATCGACCAAGGCGCGGATGACACAACAAATGCGGTTTCTATTCGCAAATTCTTTGAAAACACGGCAGGGATTGTCACCACTGAAGAGACAACCAAGGCGAGCGTCATTCAGACACGCCACCGTATTCCTGAAACGGACCTGAACGAAGACCAGATCCTTGTATATCAGGTGCCTATTCCTGAACCCCTACGGTTCCTTGAGCCACGAGAGACCGAGACCCGTAAGATGCACAGTCTGCAGGAATACGGTTTGATGCATGTAAAGTTATACGAAGACATCAGCCAACATGGGGCAATTGCAACATCTTATGCCTATCCGGTGAAAGTTGCAGGCCGTTATGTGATGGATCCGTCGCCAATCCCAAAGTTTGACAATCCAAAATTGACGATGGCTGCAATCCAATTGTTTGGTGCGGGCCGGGAGCAGCGTATCTATGCGCTTCCTCCCTATACCGAGGTGGTTTCTCTGGATTTTGACGACTACCCATTTGAAGCCAGTAAAGCGGCTCACACATGTGATCTGTGTGGAGCAGAACACAGCTATCTGGATGAGGTTATTCTCGATGATGAGGGTAACCGTATGTTCGTGTGCTCAGATACAGATTTTTGCGCGAAGCGGCAAAGCGCTGGGCACAAAGGCCGTTTGGCCGGGGAGGTCGCGTGATGGATGAGACGTTGATGGATCAACCATTGTTGCAAGTGAGAGACCTTGCAAAGAATTACGGCGCTCGGATTGGCTGTGCGTCGGTGTCGTTTGACCTATTCCCCGGCGAAGTAATGGGGATCGTTGGGGAGAGTGGCTCAGGCAAATCAACGCTTTTGAACTGCATGGCGGGGCATGTTTCACCGGACGCTGGTAAAGTGCTTTTTTCGACGCGGGCTGATGGTTTGGTGGATACCGTTACTATGGCAGAAGCTGAACGTCGGATGCTTGCGCGGACTGATTGGGCCTTTGTGCATCAACATGCGCGCGATGGTTTGCGGATGAATGTAAGCGCAGGCGGCAATATCGGAGAGCGACTGATGGCTGTGGGCGCGCGCCATTATGGTGATATCCGTGATCAAGCCACGGATTGGCTGTCACGAGTGGAAATTCAGGGCAATCGTATCGACGACCGTCCGAGCGCCTTTTCCGGTGGGATGCAGCAACGTTTGCAAATCGCGCGCAATCTTGTGACGCAGCCGCGGCTGGTTTTCATGGATGAGCCAACAGGTGGTTTGGATGTGAGTGTACAGGCGCGCCTGTTAGATCTGTTGCGAGGTTTGGTCCGCGAATTCGGTCTGAGCGCGATCATCGTGACCCATGATCTTGCGGTGGTGCGGTTGCTTGCGGATCGCTTGATGGTGATGAAAGACGGCCATGTGGTTGAAAGTGGGTTAACCGATCAGGTGCTGGATGATCCACAGCACGCCTATACACAGCTTTTGGTCTCTAGCGTGCTACAGGTTTGAGGAGAGAGAGCAGTGATTGAACTTATCAACGTCAGTAAAAGTTTCACGTTGCACAATCAGGGCAGTGCTGTGATCCCCGTGATGGAACATGCAAACTTAAAGGTGGCTGCAGGTGAGTGTGTTGGGCTTATCGGAGCCTCTGGCGCAGGTAAATCCACACTCATGCGCTTGATTTATGGAAATTATCTTGCGGCTGCGGGGCAAATAGAGATTGGAACAGTAGATGTTGCACAAGCAGCGCCACGTGAAATTCTGACGCTTCGACGTGATACCCTAGGCTATGTGAGCCAATTTTTACGGGTCGTGCCACGGGTGGCCACTTTGGATGTAGTCGCAGAGCCGTTGCTGGCGCTTGGGGTTGCAGTCGATGAGGCGCAAGCACGAGCGGCAGAATTATTGACAAAGTTGAATATACCCGAACGGCTATGGGGGCTTTCTCCGACGACGTTTTCCGGTGGCGAACAGCAGCGCGTCAATATTGCAAGGGGGTTTGCCCATACTTATCCAGCGCTTTTGCTGGATGAACCAACTGCCAGCCTTGATGCCGAAAATCGCGCGACGGTGTTGTCTTTGATTATCGACGCCAAATCACGTGGTGCGGCAATCATTGGGATCTTTCATGATGAAGCGGCGCGCAATGCGGTCTGTGACAGGTTTGTAGATGTCTCAGACTTCACGCCCAGTCGGGTGGCATGATGTCTGAACTTGGCCCTGTTATCGCGGTTGTCGGTCCCTCTGGAGTTGGCAAAGACAGTTTAATGCTTGCGCTGGCTCAGGCCGAGCCACGGCTAAGTCTGCTCAAACGGGTGATTACAAGAACTCCGGATGCTGGTGGTGAAGAGTATCAAGCTGTTTCGGAGGCTGTATTTCAGGATTTGCAAGAGACTGGAGCCTTCGCGCTTCATTGGCAAGCGCATGGTTTGTACTACGGGTTGCCAGCGGCGGACCTCCAGCGCCAGCGCTGCGAGGGCGGCGGTGTGTTGGTGAACTTCTCACGCGCGGTTTTGCTGGAAGCTCAGGCCCTGTTTGATCCGTTTGTCGTTTTTTCAGTGACCGCGACGCCAGATGTGCTGGCCGCGCGGCTAAAGATGCGAGATCGCGAAACGAAGAGCGAGCAGCTGTTGCGTCTTGCGCGGGCGACAAAACCTTTACCGGACGGTCTGTTGCAGGTGATTGAAATCGACAACAGCGGCTCACTTGATGCGGCTGTCATGGCCGCGCAGCACGCTCTTTACCCGCCAAGAGGATAACGATGGATCATATGAAACTGTCCATCCTCAGCCTCGCCAACCAGTGCGATCTCATTGATCTCAAAGGGGGCGGGCAGATACGGGACCAGATGATGCCGAAGTGCGGTTTCAATCGCGGAAAGCTCGGCCTTGGGGCGTTTCCCTGTCAACGTGATATGAAATTTGAATTGATCAAGCACGTAGGGATATCCCCAGCGCAGCAAATGCGCATCTTGCGTCGCCGTCAATCCACCAGCGCGTCGTTTGGCGATCTCGGTATCGCTGGCCGGGGCACGAAACGCATCCAATGTGGTGACGCAGGTCGCCGCAAACTCTGCCAGAGCGGTTTCGTCACCGATTGTGCGCAATGCGAGGAAACGACCAAGTCGCGCAAGCTCAAGCCCGTTAAGCGTGACAGGAGACAAACCGTTGGCCAGGGTTTCACAGGCTTCGGTCAGCTCGGTCAAACTCATGTCATCGGCCAAGCGAAACGGCGGTTTCAAAGTGGCATGAAGCCCGTATTTGCGCGGCGTCTGGGTGATGCCAGATATGTCCAAGTTCGAAATTGTCGGATGCGGAATATGTGTTCCTTGCTCCATATCCCACCCCAGCCAATGCGAGGCGCGCTGTCCCCAGATGCTCCCCTTTGGAGGGGTATAATAAATCGCGTATCGCGTGAATGTCACATTGGCCTCCTATGTCTGGCCGAGCACATAGCCTGAAAGGTGTAATGATCAGATGACAGATGAAATGATCTTTGCCAATGCGATCCTAGTTTTGCCGGATGAAACATTGCATGGCAGTGTGAAAGTGCAAAATGGTGAAATCGTGGATATCGCTACGGGTGTGAACGCCCCCAAAGGCGCCTTGGACTGCGAAGGCGATTTCCTGGCACCCGGATTGGTGGAGTTGCATACAGATAACTTAGAACGCCATATTCAACCCCGCCCGAGTGTCGACTGGCCACATGCGGCAGCGATTATGGCCCATGATGCAGAACTGGCTGGCTGCGGTATTACGACTGTTTTTGATGCGCTGCGCGTTGGCTCGATCGTCAAGAATGAAGCGCGCTACGGGAAATATGCACGGGATCTGACAAATGAGCTTTGGCAATTGCGCGCGCAACAGGTCTTAAAAATCAGCCATTTTCTACATCTTCGGGCGGAGGTCTGCTCTGAAACGCTTGTGGCGGAGCTGAATGAATTTACCGGGGATGATCGTGTAGGTCTTGTTTCATTGATGGATCATACTCCAGGTCAACGGCAGTTTCGCGATATCTCCAAACTGGAAGCCTATGTGAAGGGCAAACATGGGTTTGATGACGCCGGATTTCAGGCGCATGTTCAGTCCCTGAAAGAAATGCGGGCCACTTATGGCGAAAAGCATGAGAAAGTGACGGTTGCTGCGGCCTCTCGTTTTGGCGCCGTACTTGCCAGTCATGATGACACAACCGAAGAGCAGGTATCCGTGTCAGCAGGCTATGGTATTCGTCTTGCGGAGTTTCCAACAACTGTTGAGGCGGCAAGAGCCTGTCGCGCGCATGAGATAAAGGTTATGATGGGAGCCCCCAACCTGGTTCGTGGGGGATCGCATTCGGGCAATGTTGCGGCGCGTGATCTGGCTGAGCTAGAGCTGTTGGATATTGTTTCGTCTGACTATGTGCCTGCAGCCTTGCTGATGTCAGCCATTTTACTGGGTGACATATGGGGAGATATGGCACGTGGATTGGCGACAGTGACCCAGACACCGGCTGATGCGGTGAATTTATCGGATAGAGGCCGGATTGCGTTGGGGAAACGCGCTGATCTCATACGCTTTCGTGTGCAAGATCAGACACCCGTGCTGCGTGGTGTGTGGTCACGTGGGCAGCGCGTGGCTTAGAGGCAAACGGGGGGAGCTCCCGCCCCCCATTGCCAGCTTTGAAAAGTAGGCTGGGCGTTGGGCCAAGCGCCGCGCGAGACGCGCGGCGGCTGCGATCAGGCGAGCGCCACATTGCACTGTTTTGCGCGCGGCAACTGGCTGATTTATAGATGGTAAAAATGGTAGCGATCTTTTGGGATACCCTGCGGTCCTGCGATCGGGGTTAAGCCCACTAAGGGCTGCCCGGAAATGATCAGGCCGTTGGGTTGCATCACACGCGCAATTAAGGGTGAGAGGCGGGCGGCTTCGGCCACATCTTTTTCTTTGACACCAAAACCAAAGTCATAATGCGCCAGTGCAATCTTATGCCCGGAGGCGGCCAGTTTTTCCAGCATTGGTTCCGCTTCACCTTGAAGGAAATCTTCTGCAGGGGGCACGCAGGACGGATGGCATTTGAGAACACGGTCAATCACCCAGACGCGGCGATTGGGGAACAATTCACGCAGGTGATCATACGTGCGCCCGTTGCCAAGCCCCATGTCCAGAATATCACCTTCTGAAGCGGCGATATGGTCTGCGCTCCAGTTCAACCCATCGCGTTGGGCTGTAAATCTGCGCAGCATGCTATCAAGTCGGCTCATGTCAGGTTCCTGTTGTTACGGCGCCGCGTGGGCGTGTGTGAAGTGCCAAGGATGGCCGGGGCCTGCAAGGAGGCGTTCCACAAGGGTTTCGGTAAACCACCATATGCTTGGGTCGTGCACCAGATGATGGGTTAAGATACCATAGGGTTCGGTTGCATCCGTCTTTCCAAAGCGGCGGTCCTGCAGATCACAGGTGAGTTGATCCACCAATATTTGCGGGGCCACTAATGACCGCCCACCGCGCCAGTCAATCAGGTCAAGGTGTGTGTTGACCTGAGAAAGATTGCGCGCCGCGAGAGCGTGTTTACGTGGTGTGAAAGTCGAAATCGCATGATAGCCGAGTGAAGCAAGATTCTGTGTAATGGCAGGGGAGATCCTGTTCCAGGGTGGCACAAACATTGGTTGTACTTTTCCGCCAAACAAGTTTTGCAAACGTTCCAGCCCGGTATTTGCATCGTTTAGAAGAGTTTCCAAAGCGCGATGCTCTCCGAATTCCATTTTCTTTTCCCCCGACGGGGCGTGGTTCTCGTGGGACCAGCCATGCACGACAGGGATGAAGGTGTCATCAAGCGTGTCCGCCAGAGTTTGTTGGGCAAACTTTGGGATAATGGCCAGATGGACAGGTAAGCCCATTTTCTCAGACAGGAGCGACAGAGTTTCAAGCTCTGTTGTGGGCGCAATTGCATCATCATCACGCCACCACAAAGGAAGGACACGGCCTTCCTGTTTCCAAACCTCAAACTCTTCTTCGAGCCGAGACCAATCTGGTTCGATCTGCGGTGTCATCTGAAACCTTTGCGTGATTGCATGTGCTTTGCGATCTCACAGGCCAGTGTCACAGTTTGTGTGGCGCCGTCAAATTGTGACAGGTCAATTTCGCGTGGTGGATCGGCGCAAACCTTCTTCACGGCACTAAGCAAGGTTGTTGCTGTCAGGTCTGCGCTTGAAATTGTGGCGATTCCAGGCAGTTGGGACAAAGCGTTTGCGCGCAGGGATTGTTCCACTTCATTTCCTGCATCAAACGGGGTGACAATCGCTGGGCAACCCGTTTGTAGCAGATCTAGCGCAGTATTATATCCACACATGCTGACTGATGCTTTAGCGTGACACAGCATTTGACGAAAGTCGGGGCGGGCAGGTTCTATGAGCGCAGGGGTGTTCAGCGATTGATATGTCACGATCCGGGCCGCTGCTTCAATGCCGCCAACCAATAGGCGCCATGTCAACTCGGGCGTTGCCTTTGCGGCCTCTAGCGCTGTGCGATAAAGTGCATCGCCGACATTGCCACCGCCTGCGCTGACTAATATTTCACCAGCACCCAATTGGTGCGGATGCTCTGTGGGGGCAGGAGGAGCGACAAAGCCAGTGTAGTGGAGCTTGCTTGCGAGCATAGCTGACACTGGCCAACTGAGATTGAGTTGAGTTGTATTGGGATCTGAATGGACCAGAACACCGTCGTAATACTGTGCGATGATAGTATCGGCATCTACCGCTTTTGGGGGCTTTGAGGGCGGGGCGAGGATGTCGCGGATAGAGGCCAGAACGGTGGCTGGGTGGTCTAACGATTTGGCGACCTCTAGTGCCGCGATGAACTCCGAACGCAGACTACGACGGCCAAACGGATAAAGCTCTGTGATCAAGATTTCGGGCTGAAAAGCGCGAATGGTTTTGATCAGTTGATCTGTTCGCTGTTGTAAATACGCCGTGTCAGCGTCGCGGCCTTCTGGGGTTAACAGACGTGTGAAATTTACACCATCGGATCGCAGTGCGGGAAGTTGAACAAAGGATAGGCTGGTGGTGTTGAGCTGTGGCGCAGGTCCGCCCCCTGAGATCAGTTCTATCTGATGGCCTGCATCTTGAAACGCACGGGCAAGGGTTAAGGCGCGCGATAGATGCCCGGTGCCCAACAAATGCGTAACAAGTATTTGCACCCTCATTCTGTTGTTCCTTTGATCCGTTGCTCCAGCCTGACAGGTGAGGACCATGGCGTTAAGCCGGCTTCACTCACCTCTACTACAAACAAACGATTGCGTTTTATACGAAAAGGGGCAGGCCCGTCAAAATTCCACCCATAGGCACGTGCCAATATCATACGCATGATCCCAATGTGACAGACCGCAACACTGTCTTGTGTAAGGCTGGTGAGCCAAGGTTGCAGGCGACTCCACACTTCTGCTGGGGTTTCCCCGCCTGGTGGACGGTAGTGCCACCCCCAATGCTCAATGTCGCGAAAGCCGCTTTGAGGATCAGAGGACAAAGCTACAGAAGATTGTCCCTCCCATTGCCCCCAATTCATTTCCACCAGTGCGTCTGTTGTTTGAGGTGTTTGATGGCTGATCAGCCGCGCGGTTTCATCAGCACGTGCAAGGGGGCTTGCCCATAAATCGGCAGTATCCCATGGGGTGGGCAGGCGTTGTTCAGCAAGCTCGGCCCGGGCGGCGCCATCCAGTGGGATATCACTGCGCCCCTGAATGCGGCCTGCACGGTTCCAAGATGTGTGACCATGACGCAAAAGAGCAAGGCGGATCATGAAGTGTGCTCCAACAGAGGGGAGAGTGCGCCCCAAAGGAGATCAGCTGCTATTGGGGCAATGTGGTTTTTGCTGATGTAGTCGCGGCTGTCTTGACTGCGCAGGTTTCGTTCAGTTTCAGTTGAGAGAGAGGTAATTTCTTGTGCAAGAGCCAAGCCGCCTGCACTGATTGAGGTCAAGGCGGATTTATTGTGTGGTGCTATGATGTCACGCAGGCCTGGTCGATCCTGGGCGACAACAGGAAGCCCATGAGATTGCGCCTCTAAATACACCATGCCAAAGGCTTCGTTGACGCCGGGCCATAGAAAGAGAGACGCGTTCTGATAGGCGTTTGCGAGGTCTTGCGCATTACATTGACCTAAAAACGTGACACGTGTGCCAAAGGGCGCCATGAGTTTTTCGACCTCTGAGCGGGCCGGTCCATCGCCTGCAATGCTTAGGGTCCAGTCTATAGGCACATGCTTTAAAGTTTCTGCAATCAGCTGATATGAGGCGAGTTTATCGCCCGAACGCATCATCCCTACGGAGAGCATTGAACCTTTCAGGTCTGACGCCTCAGGAAGGTGGTTAATCGGTAGGAAAGGGGGCAGATGCACGAGTGTCTGATGGTCAGGTTTGTCTTTTTGCAGAGTCTCATGGTCGTTTTCAGTGAGATAAAAGATCACATCTGCAGCGTTGGCTGCGGCATGGGCAGCCCGTGCAAAACGATCCCATGGCCCGTTCAACCGTTTATTTGCGCGTGTGCTTTCGATCTGCACATAGGGAATCCCGCGTTGCTGCGCGAGATGAGGACCAATCAGGTCCGGCACTTTGTAGTAATTGTGATAAGTGACCCATAGGTCCAGAGCAGGCAGAGAGGCATTGAGGCGCCGAACCTCATCCTGAGCATCAGAGAGCAAACGGGATTGTACTTGATCATTTCCCCACTTGTCCCGGCTTGAAAACGTACTGGTTAAATGTACTGTCGCACGGGGCTGCAAAAGCGCGATAAGATTGCGCGCCATTTCGCGATCGCCGGACGGAACCGGATGGTGAGGAGGTTTCATCGGGGCATAAAACCCGATGCATGGGGGCTTGCCCCTCTTCATTCAGCGTTCAGCATAGAGGTTAGGCGTGTTTTCAGCTGCTGAATGCCCGGATCCATGCCAAAGTCCTGACGTAGCCGTGCTAAAGCAGCTTCTGCCATTTCTGAAGCTTTTTCAGGGTTTCGTGCCATATACAGCAACGCTTCAGAGAGTTTTTCCGGTTCGTCCGAGCTGAGCACACCATGCGTGCCAGATGTAATGAATTCAGGAATGGCTGAAACAGCTGTTGAGAGAATTGGCAACCGTTGGGAGGCCGCTTCCATGAGGACGTTCGGCAGCCCATCTCGGTCACCGTCTTCAGCAATGCGACTTGGCAACACAAAGAGATCGCTGTTTCGCATGGCGTCAATGACCTCTGGCTGATCACACGGGCCACGCCAGATTATTTTATCGGCAATGCCTGCATCAGCGGCCTGATCCTGAAGTAAATCCAGAAGACCACCTCCGCCAATATGAGTGAAATGCCATTTCAGATCCTGAGGCAAGAGCGCGAGCGCATCAATTAGACGATCAAACCCTTTTTTTTCGACCAACCGACCGACTGACATAAGACGCAAAGGTGCTTCAGCACTGCGAGTGCGACGCGCCGGTGGCGCTGGAAAACGGGACAGATCCAATCCGTGGTAGATAAGATCGACAGGGGTACCATCTGACAGATCCCGAAGGTGTTTTGCCCCAAAACCTGTGCAAGTTGCCCCAAATATGGCTCCATGCGTTTTAGATGAGAGCTTTTCGCGCAATTCCCAGTCTGGCGATGTCCAGATATCCTTGGCGTGTGCTGCAAAGCTCCAGGGTAGTCCGCGCATGATCGCTGCGTAGCGTGCGACGGATGAGGGAGTATGCAAGAAATGCGCATAAAGTCCCAGCACTTCGGTGGGCATTTCTGCACCAAGCACGCAGGCCTGACCAAACCGGCGAATGCGGTTTTTTGTTGGGTCGCGCCGCAGATCGGCACGCCAGATTCGATAGGCCTCGGCATATCCCGGCAGTTTTTGCGCTGTGATGCGGGCGTTCCAGACTCGATCAGGTTCCTGATACAGGTACTCAGGCAAATAGCGGACCCGTGCTTGCAGGCGATCATGCAGGGGGTGGCGTTTCTTGTCTGTGGGGTGGCGCAATGACCATATTTCGAAGAGGACATCTGCGCGTTCGAGTGCGACGAGTTCTTGAGCGATGAACGTTTCAGAGAGGCGCGGCCATCCTTTGACCAGCACCGCAAGAGGCGGAGGTGTATTTGTCATTCTGCAGCCTTTGAGACTGTACCCTGCAACAAAGCAGCAACGCGCGCTGTTACATAATCGAGACCATCAAGAAGACCTTCTGACTGAGCGGCGGCTGATGGCAGTTTTTGCTGAGCCAAGGCTTTGATTGCGCGTACCATGGAGGCGGGTGTCAGCCCGTCACGCTGCTCGTCCAGCATTGCGATGAGGCCAAGCTCTTCGGCGCGGCTGGCACGGATCCATTGTTCCAGCCTGGGGGTGGTTCGGGGGACAATAACGGCTGGTTTATCAAACGACAAAACTTCGCAGAAGGTGTTGTACCCTCCCATGCAGACCACGCCTTGGGCTCCTGCAAAGAGCGTTTCGATCTTGGATTCAAATCCAACCGCAGTGACACGACCATTCAAAGCTGCAACGCGTCTTTCAAACTCTTCACGTGTCTCGCCGGACAAAAATGGGCCATACACCAGCACCGCCCGTGGTTCTAAATCGGACGATTGCTCATATGCCGATAGCACCAAATCTACCATCGCAGCCCCATCGCCGCCGCCGCCGGGTGTTATCAGAATATAAGGCTGTTCCGGTGGAGGATCAATTTCGCCAAGATCGCGACGCAGATAACCGGTCCAGTGCATCCGATTTTGTGCTGATGCACTCAGCTCAAGACCCTGCGTCGGGTCATAAACTGAACGCGTGCCATAGACCCAGATCTCATCGTAGAAAGTCTCGGTCGTGCGTAGGGCATCTTTGCGTTCCCATTCCGCGGCCAAGACTTCTGGTTCGTCTAAAACATCGCGTAGTCCCAAAACCAGTTTTGTTTCGTGATGCTCTTTCAGATGGGCAAGCGTTGGCATCAGTTCACCACGAAACCCATTTGGTTCTTTGTCAACGATCAGCACATCCGGGGCGTAGCTTTGGGCGGATGAGAGGATAAGATTAGCGCGCAAATCGGTGGTTTCATCAATATCCATGCCCATGGTTCGTGACGCATAGGACCCATCTGCCCGTTTGATAACGCCGGGAAGTCGCAGGTGATCGACCCGACTTGGAAAGGCAAAGCGACCAGCAACCGGAGAGCCGGTCAGGATCAGCGCGGAGGCCCCTGATGAGGCTGAGGTGATGGCTGCCGCCAGAGCACGTGAACGGCGGAGATGACCAAGACCAAATGTATCATGGCTGTAAAGCATAATACGCGGGCCACGTATTGTGGGATTGGGATCTGTTTTTCTACAGTGGGTGGGTGACTGTAAGATTTTTGAGGTCATAAGTTACCCCCGAAAGATTGAGCCATAGGTCCCTTGGCCGTAAGGATACAACGATCACAAAGGTCCCGGACGTCACTTTGCCCTGTGTTTGCGACCATCTTACGCCTCAGTCCACGCAGTCCAACCTATTTCAGGTCGATCTCTGTCATTCTTTCTTATGCGCCAAATCTGTGGCGCGTACAGCTATTCCTGACCATCCGTACAGTTTTTTGCCTATTCCGCAAGCGGGAACGGATCGTTTCAAGTGCATTTTGTAATATAAGTGCATCGCTCTCTGTGAACAATCAAACAAAGTTCACAAGTGTTTGTTGCATTAAATTGCAGTTGGGCTTGGTTTTGGCAGAGAATAAGATAAAGCAAATTGGTACTTAAGGCAGGGAAAGGCCCGCAATGTTTACACTCGCACGCTTGTTTCTGAGTATATTGCTCAGCGTTGTTTTGCTTAGCTCTATTCTCTTTGGGACCAGCGTTGACGCGCAAGATGCAGATAATTCGTCTGTGCTGGCAGAGGTGATTTCAGAAGCTGCTGAAAATGGTGTGGGTGTTGTTGTGGTCGACAGCAGCGGGCAACTGTTGTCGCTGCCTGAGGAAGGCGCAGGTGAAGCTGAAAGCACCAATATGATGGATAGCCCCTCGTCGCTGATGAAGGTTCAGTCGGAGGTCGATGCATTCCGAGAAGAGTTCAACAGCCGTCTTGAAGCTCTTCCTTATTCTATTTTCGAAGTGCAGTACATCTTGCAGCAAACCAGCCCAGACGGGCGTATTGTGACCTATGTTGAGATCCTGGGCTGGAGCATTTTGTTTCTTCTCATTGGGCGTTGGCTATCGGTTGAAATATATGGAAAGCGTATCGCCAAACAATATGTTGTCGCACGTATCAAAGAACAGCCTGACGGTTATGCGGAAAAAGTGCCTTTTCTTGTTTATCGGTTTTTCATGGGCGTCGGAGCGACAATCTTTGCGATGGTGTTCGCACTCTCGGTTGGGCGCATTGTTTTTGGACCTGCAGAAGATAGCTCTATTGCCTTTACGGTAACCGCAATCTTTGCTGCTTATTTTCTTGCCAGTACTGCGTCAGATTTATGGCGGATGGTGCTGTCGCCTTATCTTAGCCAATACCGGGTGCCTGTCCTGTCTGATCGTGACGCAAAGCGCCTGTATTTATGGGCTGCCTTTCTGGCCACTTATGATATCTGCGCTGTTCTGTTTACGACATGGGTGGGTGATTTTGGTCTGAATTACAACGTCTACGCATTGGTCTATGGGGTAACAGCTTTGGTTGGGGCCTGTGGCAATGTGCTCATGGTTCTTGTCAATGCGCGCGCAATTTCAGGCGCGATCCGTGCGGGGCGCCACAAGGAAGAGTGTTCATGGCTGATCCGGGTATTGGCTGTGGCCTGGGCCCCTGTGGTTGTCGCCTACATGGTTTTTGGATGGCTGGAACTGGTTTTCGATCTGGTGCTTGAACATAATGTGTCTGTGCCGCTTATGGCAGGCACCTATCTGGTGTTGACGTCCATTTTGGTTGTCTACGGGGTGATGAACTATGCAATTGAACGCATGTCTAAGAAGCGTAGATTCCATGCAGCTGATTTGGAGGAGATTGCTGAATCTGACGTTGAAGGCTTGGAAACGGGAGAAGACAGCGTTTCTGATGAGGTGTTGGAAGAAACGCCCGCTGTTCCCGTCAGACATCCTATATCAAGCTATGAGGATCTTGCACGTCGTGTTGCAGGTATCCTTGCGTTTATGGTTGGTATTTTTGCGCTGTTATTTGTGTGGAACCCAGATGCTGAATGGATGGAAAGCACTGCGGTCGAGAGCGGCATTGATGTTATTGCGGTCTTGTTTATCGGATATATTGTCTACCACTTTTTCCGGATTTGGATTGATAGCAAAATTGATGAAGAAACCGGTGACCTGCCCGAAGCGGAGCTGGGAGATGAAGGCGGAGCGGGCGGAGCTTCGCGCTTAGCCACGCTTTTACCGCTGTTCCGTGGCGCTATTCTAGCAGTCGTGATTGTGTCCATCGTCTTGATCGCCTTGCTGGAACTTGGGATCAATGTTAGCCCCCTGTTTGCCGGTGCTGGTGTTGTTGGCCTTGCAGTCGGGTTTGGGTCACAAACGCTTGTACGTGATATTTTCTCTGGGGCGTTCTTCCTTGTGGATGATGCGTTTCGCAAAGGCGAATATATTGATATTGGTGACGTGAAAGGGACGGTTGAAAAGATTTCAGTCCGGTCTTTCCAACTACGACATCACTTAGGTGCGCTGCACACGATCCCATTTGGTGAGATTAAGGTTCTTACCAACTATTCACGGGATTGGGTCATGATGAAATTACCTTTGCGGGTAACTTATGATACAGACGTCGAGCGTGTGCGAAAACTGATTAAGACACTAGGGAAAGAACTGCTGAAGGATCCGGTGATCGGTGACAATTTCATTCAACCTTTGAAATCGCAGGGTGTGATCGAAATGCAGGATTCTGCAATGATCATTCGAGTGAAGTTCATGACGAAACCTGGAGATCAGTGGTTGGTCCGCAAGAAAGTGTTTCAGGAAATTCGCGAGCTCTTTACACGTGAAGGGATCAAGTTTGCACACCGTGAGGTGACGGTGCGTTTGGCACCAGACCAAGAAGGCGAAGTTAGCCCCAAAAAGAAAGAGGCAGCTGTAGGTGCAGTGCAGGCTGCTATCGATGAAGACTTTTTGGACGACATGCATGGTGATGGTGACTAGGTGGTGTAAAACACCCTTCGCGAAGATATCTTTTATTTTTGAGAATATTCTGAGGGTCGTAGCAGATTAGCTGCGGCCCTCAGAATAGGGCCACAAGATGCTTTTAGCCAGCTCCTGTTTTAAAGAGCGTGTGGCGCCGCATTCAGACGTTGCGTGATGCCTATCTAGGGTAAAAGTTATTGCCCTAGGTTTTTGGTACATAAGTGAGCGCTTGATCAGGATCTGATTGCAAGACAAGCCTCTGTGCTCTCTCCAGAATTTATTGCTGATATGGATCTAAACTGTCGCGCAACCCATCACCTAAGAAGTTAAAAGCCAGTACCACAATTACAATTGGCAGCATCGGAATAGCGGTCCACCAGTAGATTTCGATGTTGGCAAGGTTTTGGGCGTCGTTCAGCATAACGCCCCAACTGACTGCGGGGGCTCGTAGTCCTAGGCCAAGAAACGATAGGGCCGTCTCCCCGAGGATCATAGCTGGGATAGAAAGGGTTGCAGACGCGATGAGATGGCTCATGAAATTGGGCAGCAGGTGTTTGCGGATTACACGGCCAGAAGAAGCTCCCATCATCTCTGCGGCGCGCACATATTCTTCTTCACGCAGGGACAAGAATTTTGCACGCACAGATCGTGCAAGTCCGGGCCAGTCGAGTAAGCCCAAGATGATTGAAATCACGAAAAACACAGCAACGGGCGACCAATTGGATGGAACCGCTGCAGATAAAGCGAGCCAGAGAGGAAGTTCAGGCAGAGAGCGCAAAACTTCGATCACGCGGTTGATCACCCAGTCGATTGCACCACCAAAATAGCCAGCAACAGCGCCAAAGAAGATGCCCAAGACGAACGATACTGTAATCCCGATTAGGCCAACCGTGAGAGATAGCTGAGCTCCGTAGAGAATACGACTGAAGATATCGCGGCCCAGACGGTCGGACCCCCAAAGGAAAAAGGGGATTTCAGTTTCCGGCGGGCAAAACAGATGTGTGTCTGCAGGGATCAGGCCTGCAACCTTGTAAGGCGCACCTTCACAGAAGAACCTTAGCTTTTGTGGGTTTTCAAGGTCTGGGGAAAACTCCCACTGAAAGGTTTCGAGATTGGCCTCGGATGTCATTGGATAGATAAAGGGTCCAAGGAACTGACCTTCATGAAACAATTTTACGTTTTGGGGCGGGGAGTACAGATGCTCGCTGTTGCGATCATTGGGACCGTAAGGCGCTACAAAACCGATAAAAGGAAGGATCAAGTAGCAAAATAGCAGAAACACACCGGAGAGCAGACCCAAACGGTGTGTTTTGAATTTTCGCCATACCAGAATCCAGTTTGGCGCGTCCAAGTCCTTGCGTTCAAGTTGCTGCAGGGCTGCTTCCGCGTCATAGGGCGCATCATCGACGAAACGATCATCGGTGTACTGACTCATATTTATTTGCGCCCTTCATAGCGAATGCGGGGATCCAATAGGACCAAGAGAACATCGGAAACCATGGTCCCGATCAACGTAAGAAGCGCGACAAACATCAAGACAAACCCCGAGAGAAACATGTCTTGTGATTTGAGTGCTTGAAGGAGATCGGGACCAATGGTTTGCAAGCCAAGCACGACAGAAACCAGAACGGATCCAGAGACCATGGACGGCAGCAGATTACCAATATCCGCAACAAAGGGATTAAAGGCCACGCGCAGTGGATATTTGGTGAGCATTTTGCGGGGAGCGAGCCCTTTTGCGACAGCGGTTTCCACATAAGGTTTGCCGAGCTCATCAAGCATATTTGCCCGCAGGCGCTGCATCATGGCTGACGCTCCAGATGTGCCAATGACAAATGTGGGGACAATCAGATGGAGCAGAATGGATTTCACTTTATCCCAGCTCATGGGCGCGTTTTCATAGATTGGGTCCATCAGTCCGCCAATCGGCAGATTAAAGTAGCGATGCCCGTAATAGAACAAGATCAGAGCCAAGAGAAAATTCGGGGTTGCGAGACCCAGATAGCCAACAAAAGCGGAGGTATAATCTACCCAAGTGCGTGAGCGCGCCGCAGCGAGGACACCCAATGGCAGTGCAACCATATAGACAAATGCCACTGCCGCGAGATTGACCAAAACAGTCATCCAAAGACTGTCACCGACAATTTCCGAAACCGGGGCATCAAATTCAAATGACCAGCCAAAGTTGCCTTGGATCATGCCTGAAAACCCGTGTGGTCCCGGCATAAACCCCATCCAGATCATATATTGTTGCCATAGGGGTTTATCCAGCGCGTATTCGGTGCGCAAGAATTCAGCTTTGGCCACACCAGCTGATTGGCCTGTGGCTTGCAGCTCGGCAATCTGATTTGAGAGGAAATCGCCCGGTGGCAAGTTGATAATGGCAAAGATGAGGATGGAGACCACCCACAATGTCAACAGCATGGTGCCAAAGCGATAGATCGCGTAACGCAGTATTCCCATCAGCCTTTGCCGCCTTCAAAGAAAAACTCATCCATGCGGTGAATGCCAAAATGTGCGCCCGGATCCCAGGCCCAAAGGCCGAACTCTGGTACGTTGCGGAGATTGCGATTGACCACAACCGGCTGTGGAGCGTTTGAGACAAGGCCAATAGCGTAAACTTGATCCGCGTGAATTTCTAACATCTCATGCCAGGCTTTTGTACGTGCCTCATCGTTTGTTGCACGCTCCCAATCATGCATCAGCTCCATCAGTCGCTGTGCTTCTGGGAGATCTGGCGCTTCGCCAACATCTCCACCTGTTTGATAGTATTGTCCCCATTTGGGCCATGCCAGAAACACCTGATCTGTCGGCGCTAAATAGGCTGGAGAGGTGTAGGCTTGCGGTAGGCCATTGTCCCAGCCATACCAGACCGAAGCCATGGTGGTGCCTGAAAAAACGCGGTTTCGTAAAATGTCGCGGTCCAGAGGGCGCATGACCAATTTGATGCCAATGTCATTCCAATCATCGGCGATGATTTGTAAAGCGTTTTCAACCTCTTGACGCTCACCTGCCGTTTCTACGACGAGTTCCATTTTGCGCCCATCCGGTAAAATCCGAATACCATAAGAGTCGCGCTCGTTCAGGCCCACTTCATCCAGCAGTGCGTTTGCCAGCTCCATATCTTGCTGCGCCCAAGCTGATCGCATCTTATCTTCGTAAAAGGGGCTTTTCTCCAGTACGGTCATTGCACCTGGTTTGGCTAGCTTGAAATACAGCGCTTTGTTGATAGCACGACGGTTGATGGCCAGTGAAAGCGCACGTCTTACCCGTACATCGCGCAGGATTGGCTTCCATACGGGATCAGTCACGTTCAGATTAGGATAGATTGCGATTTGTGAGGCGGCTCCACTGCCCCAAAGCAGGGTTTTGTAGTTGCCCCCGTCATTTTCACCTTTGCGCAAAATCGGAATATCCCGGAAACCCAACCCACGTGCCTGTAGATCCGCCTCTCCTGCATTGGATTTTGCGGCGATCAACCCACCAGATACAATCTCCATTTCAACAGTGTTGATGTAGGGAAGCTGGATGCCATTGCTGTCGATACGGTGATAGTACGGATTGCGTACAAACTGATGGCGGATCTTTTTCCCAGAGGAAGCATTCATCCACGGTTGCAATGTGGGAAGTTCGTGATTGTCGAACTTATACATGTTGTCGAGTTTATTGTGCAGAGCCGCCCAGGATTTGACGCGTGCGTAGCTCACTTCATCTGCAAGCTCTTCGGGAGAAGTGAAATCCGCATGAAAACGCTTCAGATATGCTGAGGGGCGGTAAATGAATGGAGGGCGTGCTTGGGCAAGGGTCTGTAAAAACTGGGGGTTTGCACTCTCCCATTCGTATACAACTGTGGTTGCATCTGGAAAGCTGACAGTTGGTGGTTTTCCATCGACCAACAAGAAATCAGGGGGGCCTGCAGGGCTGAGTTCTGGGTGGTTTGCAACACTTTCCCACCAATACCGGAAATCCTCAGTGGTGAAAGGATCACCGCTTGACCAGTGGTGTCCGGGCCGCAGGTGCAGAGTAAACCGCTTATTGTCTTCATTGTCTGCGGCGAGCAATAGATCTGGACGAAGCTTGTAGTTTTGATCATATCCCATCAAACGCGCATATCCATAGACAACCATTTGTCGTATGTCCTTGGAGCGGCTGACCATTGTGTTCAAAGTGCCGCCATGCACGCCGAATGAGCGACCTTTGGCAGCAAGATCAACGATCAAGGGGGTCTCAGGTAAGCGCTTTGACACAGGTGGCAGATGGCCGGCATTTACTTCTGAGCGCCAAAAATCACCTTCTTGTGGTATTGGATCGGCAAAAGCGACAAGGGGCGTGGTGACACAAGCGAAGATGAGGCCAAAAAGTTTGCGTGATTGATTAAACATGACAACGTACCTTATGGCCGGGCTCTAACTGAATCAGAGGCGGTGCTGTGAGGCCAGAAAACCGGAACGCATCTGGCCAAGCTTCAGGCGACCCAGCTCCTTGTGCCACCAGTTTGAGATTGATAGGGCGATTGATATCCGGCTCAGGTTGAGCCGCGATCAGTGCCTTAGTGTAGGGGTGTTGTGGATTGTAAAAAAGCGTCTCTGGTGGGGCCTGTTCGACAACAAGCCCGCGGCGCATGACTGCGACCTCATCCGCAATGCGTGCTACAACTGCCAGGTCGTGACTGATGAAAAGATAAGACAGATTTTTGCGATCTCTAATATCTTCTAACAGTGTCAGAATTTGCTCTTGCACGGAAACGTCAAGAGCAGATGTGGGCTCATCACAGACTAGAAGCGCCGGATCTAACATGAGTGCACGTGCAATAGATAGTCGTTGGCGTTGGCCTCCCGAAAACGCATGAGGATAGCGTTTTAACATATCAGGGCTCAATCCAACCATACGCAGCATTTCATTGGCCTTGTCGCGCCGGTCGGATTTGTTGCCAACGTGATGGATTTCTAAAGGTTCTGTCAGCGTATCCTGAATGCGCATACGGGGGCTTAACGAGGAATACGGATCCTGAAAAACCATTTGTGCGCTGCGCTGAAAGGCAAGTCGGGTTGGGTGATCCATATCATGGACCTGTACTGTCTCACCTTGCGCAGGGTGAAAGAGGACTTCACCGCCTTGATCGGGTGCTTCTGCCCCCAATGCCATCCGGGCTGCGGTTGTCTTACCTGATCCGCTTTCCCCAACCACCGCGAGTGTTTTACCACGCGGTAGAGTCAAGTCGATGCCTTGGCAGGCTTGGATCATGGTCGGAGCAGTCCAAGCTTTGCCTGCACGCAAAGTATATGTTTTTGCGACTGATTTCAGTTCTAGAATAGGGTCTTCTCGTGAAGCGGGTAGGCCCACTGCAGCTTGTTCTGGGATTTCGGGTGCTGCATCAAAAAGCGCCTTTGTGTAGGCATGTGCAGGATTAGTGAGGATCGGAGGAGCTTCTCCTGCTTCCATCACGCGCCCCTTGTGCATGACGACGACGTGTTCAGCCATGTTCGCAACAACACCGAGGTCATGAGTGACAAGGATCATCGCCATGCCAGTTTCACGTTGCAGATCTTTCATCAGACCCAAAACCTGTGCCTGTGTTGTCACGTCTAGGGCGGTTGTGGGTTCATCTGCTATCAAGAGTTTTGGCTTGGCCACCATGGCCATTGCGATCATCGCGCGTTGCCGCATGCCTCCCGAGAGTTCAAACGGGTAGGATCGAAATGTGCGCTCTGGATTAGGAAAGCCGACGCGTTCAAACACATCCAAGACGGTTTTTTTCGCTGCCGCTCCTTTTTGACCACCATGCAACCAAAGGACTTCGCTGACCTGATTGCCGATTTTATGCAAGGGGGAGAGCGACCGCATCGGTTCCTGAAAAATCATCGACACCGAATTTCCGCGAATATCACGCATCTGCCGATCATTTAGTTGGGCCAGGTCTCGCTCTTCTTGACCAAGATTTAGTAGCATACGTCCAGAGGTGATCTGGGCCGCACGTGGCAAGATACGTAACACCGCGCGGCAAGACAGTGTTTTTCCAGACCCACTCTCGCCGACAAGAGCAAGCGTTTCGCCTGAAGACACAGCGAAATTTACATTTTGGACAACAGGCGTTTGAGCACCAAACGCAATGCTGAGGTTTTCGACAGACAGAAGTGGCTTCATTCGTAATTGTCACACATCTGTCCAAAGGGGTGTTTCTGCCCCATTGTTCTGAGCCGTCATACCGATCCCATCATTCCCTGTTTACTCTAGCATCGCGTGACACATGAGCTTCGTCAAACCCTTTGCGGGTTGTTTTTTGTCGGTCCGTTCGGCCGTTCATGCTACTTTGCGAGCGCTACCAAGTTTTATCAAAGGAAAAAGACCAACACGGCTCAACACGATTTTGTCATTTATACCCAGCTTTCGGATGTTTATGGCTATATCGCAAGAGATTGCAAAAGGAACGTGACCATGATCACAAGACTGGACCTTTTTATTCACCGTATGGTTTCACAACGCGCTTGCCTTGACCATTCCATTGCTCAGACTTCAGGAATGACACAGCCAGTATTTGAGCTTGGGCTGGGGAATGGTAGGACATATCATCATATGAAATCACATATCGTAGATCGTGATGTCTACGTTTTTGAACGTGCAGTTGGGGCTCACCCCGACAGTATTCCACCTGAAGAGCTGACTATTTTAGGGGATGTTCGTGAGACCTTGCCAGCTGCAACGGATCGTTTTCCTGACGGAGCTAGCCTAATCCATGCTGATCTTGGCGGGCATAATCGAGAGAAAAATGATATCTTTGCACGCTTCGTTTCACCATTGGTTGAACCACTGTTGGCTGTCGGCGGGCTAATGGTTTCATCAGACCGTATGTATTTTGAAAACTTGGTTGAACAGCCTCTGCCACAGGATGCCGTCGAAGGGCGTTGCTTTATTTATCGTCGCGAAATCTAATACATTTGGTTGAGAACGTGGCATCTATACCTTGCGACTGATGTTGCTTAGCTCAACACAAAAGCACACCAAGCCCAGCCCATCGCAACATATGTAAGCTGATGCAGGGCTTGGTCCGTCCCCATTGCCCACCAAAATAGTGATTGGGTTGGGGTCAGACATTTCCGTTCATTGTATTTGGCTTTTCCGTAATCAATGTGGAAGTGGATTATCCATTCAATAATGCAGATCGTCAGTAAAAAAACCAAAGGTGCTGCCATGATCAAAAGCGCGATGACGCTTCCTGCAAAATGTACAGTTGCGTGTTGTGCCCGCCCGAGATGCAAGTAGGCTCCACGTCCTGATAACATGCGTGGTGTCTGTAAAAAAAAGTCGGCAAACATATGTTTGACCTGCAAAAGGCACAGTAGCAGTAGCAGAGATCCGACATGATCAGGCAAGTGGCAGTCCTCGTCAGGGATGTATTCGATTGAACCTTACGGATTTTTCCCAGCAACGCCAATAGCACGTTGCGTTCGAGCCTTGAAGGTTTTTTCATATGAACCTGCCATTGCCTGATCTGGTGCTTCCGGGGTAGGCACAAGAGAGCTAGAGTTTGGCGATATTCGGAGCAGACCTATAGAACGCACGCTTTTTCGTTTCATTTGGAAATATTCGAGACGTGATCAGCTCATTTTGCTGGTTGTAACGGCCTGTCTGTTTCCAATCCTATATCTCACGCTGGAGCTGCCCAAGCGGATCATTAATGATGCCATCGGTTCGCAAACCGGTATGGTTGAGTTTATGGGGCAAAGCTTTGATCAGCTGACCTTTCTGTGGATGCTGTGTGGCGCTTTCCTGTTATCAGTATTAGCGCATGGGCTTTTGAAAATGCGCATCAACACCATGAAGGGTGTTCTCGCTGAGCGGATGCTGCGCCGTTTTAGATATCTGCTGATTGGTCGCGTTCTCCGGTTCCCACAGCCTTATTTCGAACGTGTCAGCCAGGGTGAGCTGGTATCGATGGTTACCTCTGAGAGCGAACCTATGGGTGGTCTGATGGGCGATGCGGTCAGCCAGCCGGTCTTGCAGGCCGGTCAGATGTTGACGATTTTGTACTTTCTGTTTCTGCAAAACATCTGGTTTGGTCTTGCGGCAATTGCCCTGATCCCATTGCAGGGGTGGCTCATTCCGATGCTGCAGCGACGTATTAACCTGCTGAATAAAAAGCGGATTAAACAGGTGCGTGCGCTTGCGTCTGAAATCGGCGAAAGTGCTGCGGGCGCGTCTACGTTGCGGATCAATGGGGGATGGCGGTATCGCCTCTCGGTTATAACGGATCGTCTTGGGCGTCTTTATGATATCCGCTTCGAAATCTATCAGAAGAAATTCTTTATGAAGTTTATCAATAACTTCATAACGCAGCTTACACCTTTTTTCTTCTATTCCGTCGGTGGGTTTCTGGTTTTGCAGGGCAAAGTCTCCCTTGGCGCTTTGGTTGCGGCACTGGCCGCGTATAAAGACCTTGCCTCACCCTGGAAAGAGTTGCTTGCCTATTACAACCAGACCCAAGATATGAGCCTGCGTTGGGAAATTATTCTAGAGCGTTTTGCGCCACAAGGTATGGTTCGTAAGGAACTGATGGAAGGTGAGCCCAAAGAATTGATCCGTCTTGACGGTGATGTTGTTTTGGAAAATGTAAACGTGCGTGATGGCGACGGGAATCTTGTTCTCGAAGATCTTAATGCGACCCTCCCTAAGGGTGGTGTGGTTGGGATTGCTGCGCCATCTGAAGAAGATCGCCGAGCCTTGGCGGATCTATTGACACGCGAAGTTCTGCCCACAAATGGGCGCGTCCTGATTGATGGTCATGATCTAAGTGATCTTCATCAAAGTATTATTTCGGCGCGTGTTGGGCACGCGACGTCGCGTCCTGTTCTGTTTCAGGGATCGTTTGGTGACAATGTCATGATGCCGATGCGAACGCATCCACAAGGTGCTGGCACAGATCCCACGGCCCATGCGAAATCCCTGAGGGCTGGGAATAGTGGTGATCCTTTCGACACCTCATGGCTAAACCCGGAACTGGCTGGATTTACCAACGAGATGGAGCTGAGTAACTGGTGGCTTAAACTTGTCGAAGGCATTGGATCTGATACTGCTCTGTTTCGGCGCGGTGTAGAACAAAAATTTGATATCCTGCGCCATCCAAAATTGGCAGAACGATTGATTGCCTTACGCCCAACTGTCCAAGCTGCGATACGCGCGGCTTGCAGTGACGAACAGGTCTACTTTTTTGATGACGATGCTTATAACCCAGCAATGCCTGTTGCTGAAAACCTGTTGTTTGCCACCGTACGTCAACCTGTGACGATAGATATGGTGCAGAAACAGGTCGCTTTTTTGGACCGGCTTGTTGCGCTGAAATTAGACGATGATTTGGTGTCTTTGACCCAGGATGTTGTAGATGTTCTGCGTCAGATCTTTGGCTTGGATGGGACCGACCATCCGCTCTTTCGCAAACTTGGGCTGGATGTCTCTGCTTATGAAGCGGCGTTGGCTTTGGTCGAAAAAACTCGTGAAGGTGGCTCTCACGCGCTGACACGAGAAGAGCTTGCGCGTCTGTTGATTGTCCCATTTAGCATTTCAGCAGAACAGATTGGCCCTGCGTTTAGCGAAGAAATGAAAACCCGCATTTTGGGGTTCCGGCGCAATCATGGAAGTGAATTGCTCGCGGCTCTGGGGCAGGGTTTTACACCGATTCATCCGGATCGTATTGCACCAGGCCTCACAGTTCTGGAAAACGCTTTGTACGGTAAAATTTCCGACTCTGCAGGAGCCAAGGGAGAAGAGCTTCGTAAGTTGGTTTCTGATATTCTGATCGAACATGGTTTGCGAGACCTTGTTGTCCAATTGATTTTTGATTTGCCAATTGCAGTTGGTGGTCAGGGTCTGGCGGCGAGTTTTGCCGAACCTTTGGCCTTTTCTCGTGCGACAATTAAACGACCTGATATTCTCATTCTGGACAGTGCTATGGCCAGTTATGATCAGGACACACGCGTGGCCGTTCATAAGAACCTGCGTAAGCTGCTGCCCGATACCACGCTTGTCTATCTTGGGTCGTCATTTGAGCAACCAGAGGTATTTGATGCTTTCTATGAAATGCGCCAAGGCCGCTTGGTTAGTGATGCGGCAACCGAAAGTATCAGCGAAGATGGGGCGGGGAGTGCTGATCTGGCACGAAAATTGCGTGCGCTTGAACAGACAGAGCTTTTCTCCGGGTTGAACAGGCGCCAGTTGCGTCTTTTAGCGTTTGGTGCGCGCTGGTACACGGCAGATGCAGGTCATGTTGTGTTTCGCAAGGATGAAGAAGCGTCTGACGGTGCCTATATGATCCTCGATGGGGAAGCAGACTTTTATCTGCCACAGGAAAGTGGCGATGATCGTTTTATTGTGACTTTGGGGGCAGGGCGCTTAGCGGGTGAGCTTGGCTTGATCAGGAAAGAGCCGCGTGCATTGACGATGATTGCAAAATCAGATCTGACCTGTTTGCGGATTGGTGAAGAAGAGTTTTTTGCTGTTGTTGAGCATGACGCTTCTACCGCATTTAAATTATTGCAAGTGGTGGCGGGCTATGTGTCCAGTTGATTTGGGCTAGGATGCAATTCCTGTACCAGCTCTAGCAATGTCGCAGCATTTTGATTGCTTAAACTGTAGTAGATGGTTTTGCCCGATCGGCGTGCATAGACCAGTCCATCGTCTCTTAAACGGGCCAGCATTTGGCTAACGGCTGCTTGGCGTGCTCCCAGCGCGATCTCTAATTCGCGCACCGAATGTTCGCCATTCATCAAATGGCACAGAAGGGCCAAGCGGCCCTCATGCCCAAAAGTTTTCATAAAAGCGGCGGCGCGAGGCACATCAATGGGCAATGAAGGCAAGTTAATTGAACTCCGCTTAGAGGGTTGGATATGCCCCCCTTTATGGCTTTAGTGCTGCCGAGTTGCAAAGTATGTCGTCTTACTCAGGGGGCTGTAAGGATTTTCGAATGGCGTATGTGGTTGCGCAGGCGCTTAGGGCGATGTGTGGCAGGCAAAGCAATTCGGCGAATTGAGGGCCGGTTTTTACAGTGCTCACCAAAGCGCGGCTTTGGAGTGTGAGCGCGCGAAGTTGGGGATTTGGCTCTTCTTCGGTATTCGACAAGATGATCAGTGTGTCAGAGCAATTCTGTAGCCAATCGATGATGTGGTAAATGCCTTCGCGGTCGTTGTGCCAATCGCGTTTGGGGTCAGCGAGGGCAAGACCTTCTGCGAGTGCGGCGCGAATGTCAGGTAATACGTTTGCTGGAACGGCCTCTAGGTCACCAGAAAAAGAGACACAGAGACAAGATGCGCGCAGGTCGGGCAATGCGCCTAGTAGAGACACGATTGCACTGCTGGAAATGCCCTTTTTAGTGAGCAGGTCTGCAATCAATTTGAGATCTGCCTCAAGCAGGTTCAGGATCTGACGCAAGCGTAACATGAGTGCGGTGTCTGTGACATCTTGTACCGCTGTTCCCCAATTCACAAATTGTGCGTGTTCGGGAGCATTCATTTCGCTGCGTAGGGCTGCGACCAACGCAGGCACTGGAGTTCCTTTACGGGCCGTTTCTTTGCGCAAAGCGCTAGGGTCTATTGCAACCTCAACCACAGCGCGCCCGATGGCTGCGGCGCTTTCTGCCGGGATAAGATCACGCGCGCCTTGTGCTTTTGCGATTGCCCCTAATACCAAAAGCATTGCACGGACTTCAGCGCTGTCTGAGAACAACCGACCTGCATCGCCAGGTGATACGAGTGAGCCATAGAGCTGGCTGTCAAAAAGCGATGCGGCCATGGGGTTTCCTTTAAGGATATTGTTTGAGTTGGGTTTTCATAGCCGAGGTTATCTAGCGATGCCAAGATGACCTGTTCGATCAATGAACTCCATTAACAGCTGTGTATAGGTGTCTGGCTGTTCGACGCTGGGCAAATGCCCTGCGCGGCGTACAATGGCGACGTCGCTGCCTGGAATCAATCCGACAGTTTCACGTACAAGATCTGCTGGGGTCACGCCATCCTCAGTTCCTGCAATACCAAGTGCAGGAAGGCGGAGTCCGCTTGTTGGGGTGTAAAAGTCAGTGCCAGCGATAGCAGCACAGCTGCCTGCATAGCCATTTTCAGGTTGGCTTAAAAACATATCTCGCCATGGAGCGATCTCATTTGATTTTAAAAAAGCGCGTGTGAACCAGCGTTTCATAGTGTCTTGTTCCAACGCGCTTACGCCGTGGCCTAGGACCTGTGCGCTGCGTGTTTCCCACATATCAACCATGCCGAGTTTCGCAGCTGTATTTGACAAGACCATCGCTCTTATCTGGTCAAGCCGCTTGATTGCGAGCCCCTGCGCTACCATGCCGCCTAAACCGTGGCCAACAAACAGGCTATCGCGGATATTAAGGTGGTCCAATAAGCGTTCACTGTCGCGCACTAAATTGCCCATGCGATAAGGAGGCTCTGGGCAAGAGGATTGCCCATGGCCGCGCATATCATACCGCAGAATTCTAAGTGATTTGGGAAGACGTTCTACGACCTGTTTCCAAATCCGCAAATCACACCCTAAGCCCTGTGCAAAGACAAGGGTGGGTGCTGTATCGCTGCCTTCAATCACATAGTTTATCTGGACATCACCAAGATCTGCACGTTGCATGGAAGCGCCTCATATTTATCTTGGCTTACTCCTAGAACGTTCTGTCGGGGGACGCACTATATCATTGTGTGTATCTGCGTTCGCAGTCAGGGAGGAGGGTGAGCGCTTTCTGAAAGATTTCAGTTGATACATTCCCACCTGTGGCAACCGCAATCACTGCATCTGTTTGTATTGCGGCACCATGAAAAAGCGCCGCAGCCAATGCGACAGCGCCACCGGGTTCAAGTACGATCTTCAGATGTTGATAGGCCAGAGCCATGGCGCAAAGTGCATCTTCGTCGCTGACCACTATGCCAGAGCCAGCCAGCCGTGTGAGAATGGGAAATGTGAGTTGGCCGGGGCGCGGTGTTAATATGGCGTCACAAATCGAACCTGTTAGCTTTGAATTGCTGGTTACCTCATGCTGTTTCAGTGAGCGGGCCATATCCTCAAAACCTTTTGGCTCCACTGGCCGAACACGCATCTGTGGAGCGCGCTTTTCAAGCGCCAGAGCGATCCCTGCTGATAAGCCACCACCTCCACAACAAACGAGGACTTCAGCCTCGCGAATGCCAAGCTCTGACGCTTGATCTGCGATTTCTAATCCGACTGTACCCTGACCTGCTATAACCTGTGGGTCATCATAGGGCCGTATCAACGTGAGATCGCGCTTTTGGGCAATGGTTTCCCCGACGGCTTCACGGCTTTCACCACCTGCGCGGTCATAAAGTATGACTTCGGCACCCAATGCGCGGGTGTTGTTTATTTTTAAATCAGGTGCGTCTTTTGGCATGATGATTACGGCTGGCGCACCAAAGGCTTTTGCCGCAGTTGCGACACCCTGGGCATGGTTGCCGCTGGAATAGGCGAGTACGCCGCGTTTTAACGCATCAGGTTTGAGTGCAGAAACGGCCGCCCATCCGCCACGAAACTTAAAAGATCCGGTATGCTGTAGGCATTCTGCTTTGACGAGAAGGTGCCGACCGGCGATCATATCCAACATGGGAGAACATAAGAGCGGCGTTACGCGCGCATGTTGGGAAACACGTTCTGCTGCTGACTGGATCAGAGCAAAACTTGTCATATGATTTGCTCCATTACACTGTGGATCACACGCAATGATGCGGTCTCATCCAAGAAAGGCACATGCCCGCGATCTGCAAGTTCAGCACATACCATGTCTGGTCGCTCAGTCTGCATTTTGGCAAATGTTGCTGCAGTTAAGATATCTGATTGGCCACCTCTTAGCGCACCAAGAGGAAGATCTGCGAGCATACCAAAGACAGGCCAGAGATCGGGTAGGGGGCCTGCGCTGGCCTGCTCAATCATCGCATCACGCAGCTTAGGATCATAACGTAAAGTCAGGCCTGTTTCTGTTTGCGTGTAGAATGTCCGAGCTTCCTCTAACCATCGTTCTGAGGGCACGTTTGAAAAGGCAGGTGTCATTGCGGTCTTAAGCTGCGCAGCTGCGCTTTCGTGGGTCTTGGCTGTGGGAGGCCGTCCAACATACTCCATGATGCGTTGTAGCCCAACGCTTGGGAGATCTGGACCAATATCGTTGAGGATCACACCTGACAATCGGTCTTTAGCGATTGCTGCAAGTGTCATTGCGATCAATCCACCGCGTGATGTTCCTAATACTGCAGTTTTTGCAAGGGATAGATGATCCAGCAATTCAACGACATCCTGCGCTTCCCGCAAGACATTGTAGTTCATGTAATTGCTATCGTATTGCGATGCGCCACGCCCGCGAGAGTCGAGAGTGATCATACGATACTTGTTGGCATGTGGTTCAAAGTATCTGAAATCAAGGCTGCAACGAGTGAGCCCTGCAAGGCAAAGGATCGGTTTTCCCGTGCCCTGATCTGTGTATGAGAGCGAAAGCCCATCTGAAGTTTTGAAATAAGGCATATCTGTTAACGCAGGTCTGGAATTGTTGTCAGGTCGGTAAGAATATGATGTGGCCTCCAAGGCAGGCGGTCTATTGGTTCTGCGCTCCGATTAACCCAAGCGGTGGTGAACCCATATCCGGTGGCACAACCAGCATCCCAACCATTTGAGGAAACAAACAGGACGTCTTGTTTTGTGCAGCCAAAATACGCCTCAACCAAATCGTAGACACGGGCATCAGGTTTGAACACGCCCACAGTGTCTACGGAGAGAAGAGCGTCCAAATGATGTGCAATGCCAGCAGAGCGTGATGCTGCGTCCAGCATTTTCATGGAGCCGTTGGAGAGGATTGCAGTTTTATGCCCTTGTGTTTTGAGTGTTTCCAAAAGCGCAGGAACCTCAGGATAAGCCTGTAGATGCCAATAAAGATCCAAAAGCCTCTTTCTAAGTGCGGTGTCGTCTGCAAGTCCGGTTGCTTCTAGCGCCCAATCCAGCCCATTTTCAGTCACCTCCCAGAAATCGGTATGGGCGTGTGTCACCGCGCGTAACCAAGTGTATTGTAACTGTTTGGTTCGCCAATGTTGTGCTAGATCACGCCAGATATCTTGCAGTTCCGGAAAATCGGACTCTCTTGCGGCTTGTCTTGCTGCGGCTGTCACATCAAACAGCGTACCATAGGCATCAAAGACGTAGGTCGAAAATGACATTAAACGCGCCTCCAACAACTATGCTTGCACACGAAAAGTCAGCATGAAGGGTGAAAGTACACCCGTGTTACTTTGAGAATACAATGTGTTTTCTATAAGAATACGATCACTTTGCTTTACAAGGCGTTGTGCTCCGCTAGTGTGTCTCTTTAGCACTCATGGATCTGAACGGAGCAAGGATGACTGAAGTCAAAAACGGGGATACGGTTCGTATCCATTACACAGGCAAACTGACTGATCAGTCAGTCTTTGATAGTTCAGAAGGGCGTGAGCCGCTTGAATTCACAGTGGGCGCGGGCCAGGTCATTGCAGGCATGGACGCAGGCATGATTGGGATGGCTGTCGGAGACAAAAAGGTATTGGAAATTCCGGCCATGGAGGCCTACGGGCCGATCAATCCAGAGGCACGCCAGGCAATTCCGCGTGAAAATGTTCCCGCGGATATTCCACTTGAAGTTGGCATTCAGTTGCAGATGCAAACTCCAGATGGGCAGGCATTGCCGGTTACCGTAGTCGAGATTTCAGAAGAGAGTGTTACGCTCGATGCAAATCATTTCTTGGCGGGCAAAGACCTGATTTTTGATGTCGAGCTTGTGTCAATCGATTGAATTGAGACAAAAATAGGTCTTGTATCGATTTGCTTGGCACCACTTTTGGGGTGCCAAGCTTTGAACAGGTAAGAATACTGGGATCAGAGATGATCTGGCTGTGGCATGCCCAATGCGTGAAAGCCGCCATCCACGCGGATAACTTCTCCTGTTGTGCAGGCACCTGCATCAGACGCCAAATACACAGCGGTTCCCCCAACGGCTTCGAGCGTCGCATTAGACCGTAAGGGGGCATTTTGATCTGTATGCTTGAAGGTTTTGCGCGCGCCGCCAATTGCCGCTCCCGCTAATGTCTTCATCGGACCTGGGGAAATCGCGTTGACACGGATACCATCAGGACCAAGGTCATTGGCAAGATACCGCGTCGCAGATTCCAGAGCAGCCTTTGCTACTCCCATAACGTTGTAGTTTGGTACAACACGGTTTGACCCCAGATAGGTCAGAGTCAGCAAGGTGCCGCCATTTTCCTGCATCATCGGATAAGCACGGCGTGCAACTTCAATGAATGAATAGGCTGAGATATCCATTGAATTCTTGAAATTTGCACGGCTGGTATTCAAAAAACGGCCGGTAAGCTCAGTCTTGTCTGAATAAGCAATAGCATGCACGATGAAATCAATGGTCGGCCAACGTTCTGCAAGCTGTTCAAATGCCGCATCAAGAGAGGCATCGTCGGTGACATCAACATCGACCATGAAATCGCTACCGATGCTTTCGGCCAGAGGTTTCAATCGGTTGCCGAAGGCTTCGCCTTGATATGTAAAGGCCAGCTCTGCGCCTGCTTCGGACATGGCTTTGGCAATGCCCCAAGCAATTGACCGATCGTTGGCCACCCCCATGATGAGACCGCGTTTGCCGGAAAGTGCGTGCATGATTTTCCCTCGAATTTTATTTTGGATAGGCGCAATTGACTACAAAGGTCAAGAATTGGGCGTTTCGTAAATGTGGAGCCCAGTGCGCCTGTGATACAAACGGCCCTTTTGGGCCGTCTGCGTCCCACCCGTGATTAATCGCGATATTTGGAGAGAACCATCGAACCGTTGGTCCCTCCAAACCCAAAGCTGTTGGTCATAACGCTGTCGAGACCGGCATTTTTGACCAGTTCAGTTGCGATCTCGCCGTCGTTGATCCCTTCAGCCAAAGTCTCAACATTGATCGAGGGGGTGATGAAATCATTATCGAGCATGAGCAGACAGAAAATCGCTTCCATTGCGCCTGCTGCACCTTGCCCATGGCCTGTCATTGATTTGGTAGAACTGATGGGGGGAACACTGCCTTCACCAAAGACACGGCGGACGGCTTCAACCTCACCAACATCGCCAACAGGCGTGGACGTGCCATGAGCGTTGATGTAACTGACAGCGCGTCCTTCAGGTAAAGTTTGAAGAGCCAGTCGCATGGCGCGTTCGCCACCTTCGCCAGATGGCGCGACCATATCATGCCCATCTGATGTGGCTGCAAACCCGGTTACTTCGGCGTATATTTTTGCGCCACGTGCCAGCGCATGTTCCAGATCTTCCAAAACGACAATGCCGCCACCGCCGGTGATGACAAAACCGTCGCGATCTTGGTCAAAGGCACGGGATGCTTTTTCAGGAGTGTCATTGTTTTTTGAGGACATGGCGCCCATTGCATCGAACAGGCAAGAGAGAGTCCAATCCAGCTCTTCCGCACCACCAGCGAACATCACGTCTTGCTTGCCCATCATGATCTGTTCGGCAGCGTTTCCGATGCAATGCAGTGAAGTTGAACAGGCCGAGGTGATGGAATAGTTGATGCCTTTGATTTTAAACGCAGTCGCTAAGTTTGCAGAAATGGTCGACGACATGGCTTTAGGGACTGCAAACGGGCCAATGCGTTTGGTCGCGCCTGATTTCAAAACCGTCTGATGGGCAGTCAGCATCGCAGATGTAGAAGGACCACCAGAGCCGGCAACCAGACCTGTGCGTTCATTTACAATCTGCTCTTGTGTCAGACCCGCATCAGAAATGGCTTGTTGCATGGCAATATGGGCATAAGCGGCACCAGGGCCCATAAAACGCAAAGTGCGTTTATCGACATGTTCTTTGATATCGATTTTCAGCGTGCCTGCGATCTGGCTGCGAAACCCGTGTTCGGCCATCTCGGAGCTGGCTACAATACCGGACTTCCCGGCTTTAAGAGAGGCAAGCACCTCTTCGGCATTGTTCCCGATGCTGGATACAATCCCCAGCCCTGTGACGACGACTCGGCGCATGCGGCCTCCCTGATTTGCTTACGCCTTAGTAAGACAGGCGGCTGTGATGGGCAAGACAGAGACCGTATGCACTAGTGTCACATTCAAGAATGCACCTTTGGCACCAACAGAGAGACAAGGTTGAGATCTGTCTGCTGCGGCAACGTGCATTCTTGAAAACCCAAACAGCTGTTAGCGCTTAAGCATAAATAAAGCTGCCCCCGCTGCGATCGCAGCCAAGATCAAAAGTAATTCGATACCATGGGTGTGAAAATGATCATCGGTATGGGCCAACACGGGCGCCGCTGCTGAGGTTGCAACTATTGCGGCAATAAGCGTTTTCATGCCTCTATCTCCTGTTTTCTTTGATATAAAAAGTCGCGAATATCGAGTGTCGATTTTTCTTTCAGCGATACGTAAATCAACGACATATTGGTACGTTCCTGAACCATCTCGCCGGGGAAGGGAAGGTAGCTCAACTCTTGTGAGCCAAAGGACGGAGATGCGGTGCCCACTTGCCAATCGGTCTTCAGCTCGACGTCGATTAGCTTCAATGCTTTTTTGCCATCTTTGGCTGGACGCTCAAATGGCACACCTGCGAGTTTCAGATAGCTGGTCTTGTCAGTCGCTTTTAGGAACCCATCAATGAACTGCGTGGCCAGCACCTGCAGATCAGCGGCTTCATCTTCATGATGCATATGGCTGTGCAGGTGATCCCCGTGGGCATGATTGTGACCATGCCCGTGAGGGGCATGGTCGTGATGGTGGTGATGTGGATGATCGTGTGGCATCAGACCCCCACCTTATGCGGGCCATCGTTGCGCCAGCGGCGCCCTGAAAATTCTCCGTGTGGCGTTGAGACAGGTTTGTCGATGAATTTTTTATGCGCCCCGAGCTTGCCGTTAGAGACCAAGGCACCAAGCACATCGACAATGACACGCGTCCCCATAAGGGCTGTGATGTCTGAGGTATCATAAGGCGGAGAGACCTCTACCAGCTCAAGGCCACAGATGCCTTCAGCAGCAATGCCAGAGGCAAGCGCCAAAGCTTCACGTGGTAGGAAACCACCGGGTTCAGGCCAGCCGGTTCCGGGGACAAACCCACAATCGATAGAATCGATGTCAAATGACATGTAAACCATGTCGACATCTTTCCACGCCATTTCCAGTGCCATCTCGATGGTTTTATCGATCCCCATTTTCTCCATATCACCCATGGTGATAATATTGGTGTTGCGCTCACGAGCGACTTTGACGGCCTCGCGGGGAACTTGCCAGCCTCCGATACCAATCTGCACAAGGTTGGTGGCAGGTACGTTGGGCAAGTTGGTTGAATGGAACCATGGTGTTGTGTGCATCCGCTCATCCAAGTCTTTTTCCTGAATGTCGGCGTGCCGGTCAAAGTGAACGATACCAATCTTCTTGGATGTGCATTCTGCAATGCCACGCACACAGGGGAAGCCGATAGAGTGGTCGCCTCCAATCATGATCGGCAGAGAGCCAGAGCTGAACACATGGCTGACGGCGCGGCTGATCTGGTCAAATGATTTTTCGATGTTTGCAGGGATGGTAAACACATCCCCCGCATCGCAAAGCGTCATCTGTTCGCGCAGATCAACTCCGATTTCGTAATTGTACGGCGTGTAAAGCGCTGAGATTTTCCGCACTCCTTGCGGGCCAAACCGGGTGCCGGGGCGATAAGTGGTGCCGCCATCAAAGGGGATGCCCAGAACGGTTGCGTCATAGTCGGCAACTTCCAGAACGTCTTCGGCATAGGGGGCTTTCAGGAAAGTATTGATCCCAGCAAAGTGCGGAAGCTCACCGCGCGCAAAGGTCGGAATTGATTTGTCTTCTATGCTGTCGGCACCGGTCAAGCCCATGCGCAATGCCCACTGGCGTTCTTCTTCCATGCGCCCTTCTGGCAGATCCGCTTCAAGATGCATGGCTTTCCATCCGGCAAGCTTCGTAAGGTCCGGGTGGTGATTTCGCTTTTCGCGTTGATCGGCAAGTTGCTGCAGCTCAACAGGGTGATGAGAACGGGATTTGGCCCGATCATTCAGAAACATCAGTTTCCTCCTTCATTTGAAACGGGATGCCGCCATCGCGGGCATCAAAATCATAAGTGATAGTTGCGCCATATCGGCCGGGATCATGTGGATCCCAGCGGGGCTTGTCGAAAACGAGCACGCGATCGCCCAGTTTAAACCCTTCTTGCAGATCATGTGTGACCATGAAGACGGTCATGTTGGTTTCGTCGCGCAATTCCATAAGGAAATCATGCATTTGCAAGCGTGTTCCGGGATCCAGTGCGCCAAAGGGTTCATCCAGTAGCAGGATGCGCGGTTTGGCATTCATTGCTTGGCCAATGGCCAGGCGTTGCTGCATCCCACCTGATAAAGAGGCAGGATACTGATGTGCAACATGGTTCAGGCCAATACGTTCCAGCATATCATCGGCGCGCCTGCCGGCAGCTTTGCGCGCGTTGCGGCTAAGGCGTCCGAAGGGGGTGTTAAAGCTTTCAGCAGCGATCAAATTGTCGCGCACGCTAAGATGTGGAAAGACCGAGTACTTTTGGAATACGACACCGCGTTCAAGGTTGGGTTCGCGCGCAGGCGTGCCGCCATCGATGCGGATTTCGCCACGATAAGGTTGCTCTTGCGCTAAGAGCATACGCAGGAATGTGGATTTGCCGCAGCCTGACGCTCCAACGATCGAGATGAATTCTCCTTCGTGAATGTCCACATTGACACGTTCGAGGATGGAGCGGGTTCCGTAGCGCTGCCAGAGGTTTGAGACGGTGACAAAGCTCATAGACCTGCCTCCATCCATGGAAAGGCCCGGCGTGATAGGTTTTTCAACAGCCAGTCGATGAGGAAGGCCAAAACTGTAATCCACATGACGTAAGTAAGGATCACATCCATTGCGAGATACCGCCGTACAAGGAAGATCCGGTATCCTAAACCGACGTTTGAGGCGACAGCTTCGGCTGCGATCAGGAACAGCCAAGCAGATCCCAGTGAAAGGCGCACGTTTGAGATCAGCCTTGGCAACACCTGCGGTAAAGCGACGCGCATGGCAATGACCGCTGAAGATGCCCCAAGGGTCTGGGCTTTAACAATTTGTTCGTGGGGGATTTCCAGTACGCGCTGTGCAAGATCCCGTGTCATAAAGGGGGTAATGCCAATGACGATGAGAACAATCTTGGAAGTTTCACCGAGGCCAAACACGATGAAAAGGATCGGTAAAAGCGCAAGTGGCGGAACCATTGATAAAACAGCAATGACGCTGGACAGGGTTGAGCGTGCATAGGGCAAAAGCCCAACTGCTAGCCCAATCGCAAGCGACAGTGTTGCCGCAATCCCGACACCAGCCGCCAATCGACCAAGGCTTGCCAAGGTATCATTCCACAAGAGGATTTCTTTTGACCGCCGATCGGGTTCCGTAAAGAGCCGTTGTGCCGTTTCAACAATGGTTGAGGGGGCAGGCAGAAGTTTGTCCTGTGGATTTGCTTCCAAGCGAATGTCAGAAGCAATGGCATATGCAAGAAAGATCGCCAAAAATGGCAGTGCAGCTAAAAGTATGGCCGCAGGGCGTTCTGGGATTTTGTTGATCCATCGCATGCGGAGCCCTCCTAGTTAGGTTGTGGCCCCCTCTGTCTAAGAGGGGCCACTGTGAGGTCACATCGTTACAGTTTGCCGTCGGCTGCCAACTGCATGTATGTCGTATCAAAGCGCAGCTTGACGTTGCCTGCATCGCCAGTGGTGCTGCCATCTGGATAGCTGACACCAATAAAATCGGCACTGGGTGCGCCTTCGCCTAAGATGCCTTTGTCAAACAGGAAATCTGCAACATTTGTCATGGTTTCTGGCAGGTCAGCTGCACTGGCCTGCGCAACCGCATCTTTTGCATCAAAGAACATTTCAGTCGCTGCCAACTGTGCCTTGTAACCTGCTAGATCCGTGCCAGAGGCTTCGGCGAGTGCTGTTAGCACATCTTCATCACCAGCAGCTATGAGTGACATAACCTCGTACCACGCACCTGTAACAGCTTTGCCAAAAGCAGGATTGTCGGCCAGAGTTTCCGTATTGACGACCATCAGGTCGAGGATCTCACCAGCGATGTCTGCACTGTCAAACAAGACATTGGCATCCGCGTTTGAGCCGGTGATTTCAGAGACCAATGGGTTCCATGTCACCACAGTCTCGACATCTTTGGTGGCATAGGCTGCGATCATATCGGCGTCTGAGGTGTTGATGACACCGTCCAGATCAGATTCTTCTAGTCCGACACTGTCGAGTGCGCGGGCAAGAAGGTAGTGCGATACGGAGAGTTCGACCAGGTTGACAGGTTTACCTTTAAGGTCTTGTAGGCTGCCTTCACCTTTCAGAATAACCGCATCATTGCCGTTTGAATAATCTCCAACGATGAGCGCTGTCGTGTCAACGCCCCCACCTGAGGGAATGGACAGCGTATCCATATTGGTCGCTGAGACGCCATCAAATGCGCCAGCTGTGTATTGGTTGATCGATTCGACATAATCGTTAAACTGTACAATCTCTACGTCGATACCGTATTTGTCCGCCCACTTGTCCATGATGCCACTGTCTTCCAGATAGCCCCATGGCATCCATCCGACATAAATCGACCAGGCAAGTTTGAATTCGGTTTTCTCTTCTGCTGCGGCAGGTACAGCGAGACCGGCCAGAACACCCATCGCAAGGGCCGTTGCAGACATTATTTTTTTAAATTTCATGTCTTTCCCTGTTGTTGCGTTCCGCCGTTTTTTTGGTTTTCGGCCCGCTGGCGGAACTAAAGAGATCGGGCGCGGACTAAACCAGCGCAGTAACCTCCCGGGATTTTGGCCCGCCGTGTGCCCTTTCGGATTTTGCCAAAAGGGTGACGCTTCTCGGACCTGACCCGCTGGGAAAGCGGCGGAACCCTAAGCGTCCTGCTTTCTCAAGTCAGGGCAAAGCTGGCTTTGAAATCAATGAATGTGACGGGTGAGGTTCAGGCAAAATCACAAATTGGTGGATTTATGAGCAATTCTGGGGGGATTTTGAGTAATTTTAGCGCAAAAAATTGAGGCGCAGGGCGTCTCGCAACAACCCGGTTTTGCGCGTAGCGTAAAAGATGTTCGGTTGCCCCCGAATCAAAAAAGAGGCCCTTGGGCCTCTTTCTATAAGTTCTTATTTCGATATCTAACGACTTCAGCTTTCGCTTAAAGCCACCTTCATGTCTTTAACCTGATAGATGACTTCGCCATCTGCTTCGACAATCCCATCTGCGACACCCATTGTAAGGCGGCGGGTTTGAACGGCTTTTGTGAAGTCAATTTTATAGGTGAGCATTTTGCGATCTGGTCGCACCATGCCCGTCAATTTAACTTCACCGACACCCAATGCATAGCCGCGACCCTGCCAGCCACGCCAGCCTAGGTTGAAACCCGTCAATTGCCATAAGCCGTCAAGCCCGAGGCATCCTGGCATGATTGGGTTGCCGGGGAAATGGCAATCAAAGAACCAAAGATCAGGGGTAATATCAAATTCCGCCAACACATGACCTTTGCCGTGCGCGCCGCCATCGGCGGAGATGTCTGTGATACGATCCATCATAAGCATCGGAGGAGCAGGAAGCTGCGCATTCCCTGGGCCAAACAGCTCACCTCGGGCGCATTTCAAAAGGTCTTCCTTGTCAAAGCTGCTTGGGTATTCGGCCATTCGGGCAGGTCTCCTGCTGTGTCATCGCTAATTTGCCCTCCTGTAGCACCGGGCAAATGTGTCCTGCAAGAGCTGACGCCACGATTGATTGGAGGGCGGGTGGCTAGTTGCGAGTGAATTTCATTTGAAATTTGGACAAGGCTACGCCATATTTGTATGGCAGGATAGCTAGGAACAGATATGACGCTCGAACGTGCGCCCTCAGCGACAGAAACAGCTACACAATGGTTGGCTGCAGCAGGCTTGCGCCCGACACGGCAGCGTGTCGCCTTGGCAGAGCTTTTGGTTGGAGATGGAAGGCATCGCCATGTGACGGCTGAAAGCCTATTTGAAACGGCGAAATCCCAAGGCGCAACGGTGTCCTTGGCAACTGTGTATAATACGCTGCGTGCTTTTTGTGATGCGGGGGTTCTGCAGGAGATCATGGTTGATGGAGCCAAGAGCTATTTTGACACGAATACGCACGATCACCCTCATTTCTTTTGGGAAGACGACGGTCGTGTGACAGATGCCCCCTCTGATCAGTTGGTGATCACCAAATTACCTGATGCTCCTGATGGGGTGGAAATTGCGTCGGTCGATGTAGTTATTCGCCTTCGCAAGACGGAAACATGAGGCGCGTGCCTGATCGTACCGCTTAAAACCACTGCCCTGGTTCCATCAGTCCGAGATCTAGCAGTTGGTTGGAGTTCCATTGAAATGGAACTGAGTTTCGATAGTAAAAAGTTTTGATTTCACTGCGTGAGCCGGGGTTGTGCTTTAGAGCTTTCGCTGTACGGAACGAGCATATTGCTGCCGTAAGGTTGTGATGCCATGGGCAAGAATAAGTATTATACTCTGGCTCATTAAACGTGTGGTTTGCGTTTAATCGCAATCCGGGTCGCGCTCGAAACAAAGCAATACGGTCGATTTTACGGCTCGTTGCTGGGATGTGTTCCTCAAATCGCCATCTGAGACCGCCGAAAAAGTCTAATTGGCGTTCTCGAATTTGACTGGTTTCGGGATCTTTGCGCGCTTGAGCGTAATACCCTGATCTGTCTAGATAGGCGTGCTCGATTGAAACAACCCTTTCCGGTTTGTCCGGCTGATGAGCGTATAGATCAACAACATAGGTGAGCATAGAGTCGCGTCGCTCTTCGGTATGAAATGCAAGCATCTCGCCGATGGTGCGGGTTTTTGAAAAGGGATAGAAAAGATATTCCGCATTAAAACAGTAGTATAGCCAGCATCCAGCCGCTGCTCCTGCGATGATTCGATTGAGTGTTTCAAAGACAAGTCTGCTTGGATGACATTCGAAAGGAATGCGGTGCACTTGGTTTTCCAGCTCTTTTGGCAGCGTGAAGGCGTCTGGCATAAGAGCGACGACAGTTTTAAATCCACATTGCAGGTGGTGGCGCAACGTTGTGGCGACCTCTACATCATCCTCTACAAACACAAGGGCAATGGGGCCGTTTGTCAAAATCGTTTTGCTACTGGCCAGAAAGGCATCCAGAGAATGGTAAATCATCTTTTCAGGGCCTGATGTGGTGGCATTTGTAATAAAATCCGGTAAACGCACGCGCATTGCAAGCCGTTCTGTTTCAGGATATGTGCTGCGGCTGATCCCACCCGGTATGAAAGGCGGTCTGCGATGAGCGCTCCCAAGAAGCTTTTTATCAAAACTTACGGCTGCCAGATGAATGTCTATGACAGCGAACGCATGGCTGAGGCGCTGGGCGGGCAGGGGTATGTGGAGACCAAAATCGCAGATGATGCAGATATGATTCTGCTCAACACCTGCCACATTCGCGAGAAGGCAGCAGAAAAGGTCTATTCGGAACTTGGGCGTTTCAAAGGATTGAAAGCCGCAAAGCCAGATCTGAAAATCGGTGTGGCCGGGTGTGTCGCACAGGCGGAAGGTGAAGAAATCATGCGCCGCCAGCCCATGGTCGATCTGGTGGTGGGGCCTCAAAGTTATCACCGCCTTCCTGAGATGGAAGCGCGCGCTCATAATGGCGCAAAGGTTATCGATACTGATTTTCCCGAAGAAGATAAGTTTGAAAAACTAAAAAACCGCCCCAAGGCCAAGCGCGGCCCAACAGCGTTTTTGACCGTTCAGGAAGGCTGTGATAAATTCTGTGCCTTTTGTGTTGTCCCCTACACGCGCGGTGCAGAAGTGTCGCGCCCGGCAGATCGCATTCTACGTGAAGCACAAGATCTGGTGGAGCGGGGCGTACGCGAGATCACGTTGCTTGGCCAGAATGTAAATGCATATCACGGTGCCGGGCCCAACGGTGATTTGACCTTGGCGCAATTGATCTGGGAATTGGACAAGATCGACGGGCTGGAACGTATTCGCTTCACCACAAGTCATCCCAATGACATGCAGGATGATCTCATTGAGGCACATGGCACTTGTGCGAAATTGATGCCCTATCTGCATCTGCCTGTGCAGGCGGGATCTGACAAGATTCTGAAACGTATGAATCGCAGTCATACAGCTGAAAGCTACATTCGTCTGATCGAGCGTATTCGGGCGGCGCGACCAGATATTCTGATCTCGGGCGATTTCATCGTTGGGTTCCCTGAGGAAACCGAGGAAGATTTTCAAGCCACACTTGATCTGGTCGAAGAGGTCAAATACGGCACCGCTTATTCATTTAAATATTCAACACGCCCTGGCACGCCAGCAGCAGAACGCCCTCTTGTTGATCCAGCGGCTGCAGATGATCGATTGCAACGTCTGCAGGCGCTTTTGACCCGCCAACAACGCGAAGTGCAGGACAGCATGGTTGGGCGCGAAGTTGGTGTGCTCTTTGAAAAAGCCGGGCGCTTTGAGGGGCAGATGGTTGGAAAATCTGATTATCTACATGCGGTGCATGTTTCCGATTGTGATCGCCCAGTTGGAGATCTGGCACGAGTTCGCATTGTATCATCAGGCGCGAACTCATTGGCAGGTGAGTTGATCTGATTTTGTCGCCAAATTGACAGGTGAATCACTTGGTCGGCGCACTTTTGTGGCGGCCATTTTTTATTGATGAGTGTTAGAGTGCGCCTCAATTGCATCGCTTTGGGAAACAATTTCTTTAAAATTGTTTCAGTGTGCTGTGAACTGACGTAAATATTAATGCAAAATTGCATTCATGATCCTGAACTGGTTTGGTGGATCTGACGAATTGGAACAATGCGCGCAGATGTGATGGCGAAAGCTGTGTTCTGGGGGACTTTGAATGAAGGAAGTTGGGTTGTGTTGAGTAAGGTGATGAAAAAAATACCTGCGCTGGTGGCCATCGGTGCCATTGCGCTGGCGCTGAGCGGTGCAAGCGTTTCGGCGCAAACGCGCACTGTTGTCGGTGAACGCTATGTTCCAACCATCTGGGTTGATCCTGATGGCTGTGAGCACTGGGTGCTGGATGATGGTGCCGAAGGTTTTATGACACCACATGTGACGCCGAATGGTAAGCCTGTCTGTCGTCGCGGTGAACTGTGTGGCATGATGCCAACAGATCAGTTTTTTGCCACTGACAAGCACCATATCAATCGCGCTGGACGTGACCGCTTGGAAGCGTTCTTTAACTCAAAAAGAGGTCAGTTTCGTGGCTTTGTGGTTGCTGGGCACACAGACAGCCGGGCCTCCGATGAATACAATATCGGCCTGTCCCAGCGTCGTGCGAATGCAGTTGCCGGCGTAGCGCGTTCTGTGGGTGCACGTTTGTTTGCGGTTCGGGCTTATGGTGAACGTGATCCACGGGTTCCAAACACCAGCGCTGCCAATATGGCCGAGAACCGCCGTGTTGAAATTTACTGTTTGCGCTAAGGGAGAATACTCAATGAACGCGATTAAAGGTATTGCTCTGGTAGCGCTTGCGGGAATGGTGTCTGCTTGTACAGGTGGGCATGGTGTTGTTGGACCTGATAAAACACGTGACCGCGGTACCGATAGAAAAGATCTGTCTCAGCTGCAGGCCGGCATTTGGGTTGATCCGCAGGGCTGTGAACATTGGTTTATTGATGACGGGCTTGAAGGCTATGCGGATCTGCGTCGCACACCTGATGGCAAACCCGTTTGTAACAGCGAATTGCCGCGCAATGTTGTGACGGGTCCTTTCAAAGGTGGCTCGAATATTGCCGATACGCTGTAAAGCGGGTCAAACGCAAATCACATCTTATGACAAGGCCGCCCATTTGGGCGGCCATTTTGTTTCAATTCGGTGAAATTTTCGCTCTGGTGCTTGCAGGTTGTGTGCCACAGCGGCAAACTAAAGAAGAACTGCCAGTAACAGGAGAACCGCTTGGCCCTTGGTGCCCCGACCCCGACCGAAGATATGACTGCTTTGCATGAAGTGGTCTTGGAATTTCCAGACAACCGACTGTTGATTGATCTGTGTGGCGAATTTGATCGCCACTTGGCTGAAATTGAGCAAAAACTCTCAGTTCAAATTATACGAAGGGGCAATCAGTTGGCCGTTCTTGGTGAAACGGGCATGAGAGAGCAGGCTGCTGCTGTTCTAACTACACTTTATGATCGCTTGGAAACGGGGCGTACGGTGGAACCTGCAGATGTGGACCGCGAACTGCGTATGGATACCAGCCCGGATGAAGAAACACCGGGCAGTCAGCTGGAAATGTTCCGTGGCGGCAAGGTTGAAATCAAGACGCGTAAGAAACTGGTTGAACCCCGTACAGATGCGCAAAAAGCATATGTGCAGTCTTTGTTTGAGCACGAGCTCGCATTTGGTATTGGCCCGGCAGGGACTGGTAAAACCTATCTTGCGGTCGCAGTTGGTGTGTCGATGTTTATCACCGGCCACGTTGATAAGATTATCCTTAGCCGCCCGGCGGTGGAGGCTGGTGAAAAGCTTGGCTATTTGCCGGGGGATATGAAAGATAAAGTCGATCCTTATATGCAGCCATTGTACGATGCGCTGAATGACTTCTTGCCGGGCAAACAGCTCGCAAAGCTGATGGAAGACAAGCGGATTGAAATTGCGCCACTGGCCTTTATGCGCGGTCGCACATTGTCCAATGCTTTTGTTGTTTTGGATGAAGCGCAGAACGCAACCACGATGCAGATGAAAATGTTCCTGACCCGGTTGGGCGAAGGGTCTCGGATGGTGATCACAGGGGATCGTAGCCAGATCGATTTGCCACGTGGGGTCCAATCGGGCTTGCGCGATGCAGAACGGTTGCTGAACAATATTCCAAAGATCAGCTTTAATTACTTCACTGCGCGGGATGTGGTGCGTCATCCTCTTGTTGCTGCCATCATCGAAGCCTATGAGGCAGATGAAAAACAAGGCTAACTGCCTTGGCCATCGGTGAAGGGCATGTTTGATGCTAGATATTGAATGCGAGGATGCACGTTGGCAGGCGGCAGATCTGGACAGGCTCGTAGCAGAGGCCGCTGGCGCGGTACTTGCACATTTTGGCCTGAATCTGGATGAATGTGAGTTTGCGGTTTTGGCCTGTTCTGATGCGCGGATTGCTGAATTGAACGCCGAGTTTCGCGATAAGCCGAAGCCGACCAATGTTTTGAGTTGGCCAGCCGAGGAACTGTCTGCGGCAGAAGATGGCGGCTCACCCCAGAAGCCCGAGCCGGATTTTACGGGCGAATGTGCGCTTGGTGATATCGCAATTGCTTATGAAACTTGCGCACGCGAAGCGGAAGAGGCGCACAAATCTTTTGCAGATCACGTGCGACATTTGGTCGTTCACGGAATACTGCATCTTTTGGGGTATGATCACATTCGTGACAAAGACGCCACTTTGATGGAATCTTTAGAGGTCGAGATACTTGGCAAGCTGGGGATCAAAGACCCATATATATTGGATGAAGGTCCCGACCCGGGATCATAACGGATAGGACAAATGGGCGACATAGAAGGCAGTTCTAACGCAGCGCAAAGCGCGCTGCAGAATGCAAGCAGTGATGTCTCGACAGACACTGTACAGAAAACCGGATTTTTTGGACGCCTCTTTGGCTCAATTTCCGTTAGTGACACGAAAGAACAGGTTGCAAACGCTCCTGTCGCACCTCAGGATCAGCCCCTCCACGGTATGATCAACCTGCGTAGGATGCGGGTTCAGGACGTCGCTATTCCGGTCGCTGAGATTGTTTCGGTCTCGTCTACGACATCGAAAGATGAACTTGTGCAGGTGTTCCGCGATAGCGGTTTTACACGAATCCCTGTCTATGATGGTACGCTTGATACGCCTTTAGGTATGGCTCACCTCAAAGACTTTGCGCTGACGAATGGATTCAACTGTGAAGATGATGCTTTTGATCTGGAAAATCTATTGCGTCCTCTCTTGTTTGTGCCGCCATCGATGACGATTGGTGTCCTGCTGACCAAGATGCAGGCAGAACGCCGCCATATGGCTTTGGTGATTGATGAATATGGCGGTGTCGATGGGCTGGTGACGATCGAGGATCTGATCGAACAGGTGGTTGGTGAGATCGAAGACGAGCATGACACCGACGAAAGTCAGACTTGGTTTCGTGAAAAGCCAGGGTGTTTTGTTGCGCAAGCCCGCACACCTTTGCCAGAGTTCGAGAGCGAGATTGGCCATGCGCTCTCTGCTCATGATGACGTGGACGATGAAGACATTGATACACTGGGTGGACTGGTCTTTATGCTGTCTGGACGGGTTCCCGCGCGCGGAGAAGTTATCCTACATCCCGACGGGACAGAGTTTGAGGTAATGGACGCCGATCCACGTCGCATTAAACGACTGCGCGTTCGTTTGCCACAGGCTGCCGCTGAATGATGTTTTCTTTGCACAGTCAGCTGCCAAACCGGCTGACTGCAGGGGTAATACCAGCGCTTTCATTTGGCTTGGGTGCTTTGATGGCGCAAGGGTTAGCACCATTCAATTGGATCTGGGCAGCGCCGGTTTCATTGATCGTGATTGCCGACCTGTTTTTACGGGCGACGACCACAAAGCAGGCGGCCTTATATGGCTGGTTATTTGGCTGTGGGTATTTCGCCAATGGTCTTCAGTGGATTTTAGAACCATTTCAAGTGGATGCGCAGGCACATGCCTGGATGGCACCCTTTGCATTGCTCTTCCTAGCTGCAGGGCTTGCGTTGTTTTGGGGGGCGGCATTTGCCTTGTCGCACCGGCTTGCAAACGGACACTGGCGCATTCTAGCCCTGATTGGCTGGTGGGGCCTCGCTGAGTTTGCCCGTGCGTATTTGCTGACGGGGTTTCCTTGGGCTGGACTCGCTCAGCTGCATATGGGAACCGATTATAGGTTTGCTTTACTGCCTTTTATCGGGCCGCATGGGGTCGCGACGCTGCTGTTGGGAGCCACTTTGCCATGTGTCCTTTTCTGGCGTTCTTCAGCGCGCGCGCTGCGTATTGAGAGGGTAATTCCTATGCTGGCGCCTCTCTGTCTTGCGGGTGCTGTTGGTTGCGCACTCTTGCAAAAAGAGAGCAGGCCTGATCAGTTAGAAATGACAGATAAGACTGTCCGCTTGGTGCAGCCCAATGCGCCGCAGGACCAAAAATGGGATCCTGACTTGCGTTGGACCTTCGTGCAGCGTCAGGTTGATTATTCGGCGCAGACGCCGCGCCCGGATCTGATTGTTTGGCCTGAAACCTCGGTGCCTCAATGGCTGAACTACGCTGAGGACACATTGCGCATGATTTCAAGCGGAGCACGCGGTGTGCCAATCATGCTTGGTATTCAGCGAGAAGAAAGTGGCCTTTACCATAACTCCGCTATTCTATTAGATCGGGATGGCGCGGTGATGCAAACGTATGACAAAGCGCATCTTGTACCCTTTGGCGAATATGTCCCTTTTGGTGATGTGATGGCTAAGCTCGGCATTCATGGCCTCGCCTCGCAAGATGGAGCTGGTTACGCTGCAGGACCATCATTGCAGGTGATTGATACGCCTGTTGGAAAAATGTTGCCTCTCATCTGCTATGAGGCTGTTTTCCCGCAAGACATCTATCAGGTGACTGAACGCCCTGAAATGCTGACGCAAATTACCAATGATGCTTGGTTTGGAGTGAAGGCGGGGCCACAGCAGCATTTGGTACAGGCACAAATGCGAGCTGCGGAACAGGGGCTGCCGATGATACGCGTAGCAAATACGGGTATTTCAGCGATGATTGACCCTTATGGACGTTTGCGCGAAACGATTCCGCTTGGTGAAGCAGGCTATATTGACGCACAGCTTCCATCCCCGCTTTCCGTGACATTGTACAGCAAGACCGGGGATTGGCCGATTTTTGCGCTGGTCGTTTTACTTGTTGTGGCTGCTGGTTTTTCGAAAGCTTTGCAACAACGTCATAGCCGCTTAATCTTTCCATAGTAAGAATTGACGAATTCGCTTGCGCACCCTATCTCAGGGCTACTCTCTGTCACAACGGCTTCCTGGCGTGTCAGAGCAAACCCAATGGAGCATCTTCATGACACGACAAAACTACACCTTCACTTCGGAGTCCGTTTCCGAAGGGCACCCAGACAAGGTCTGTGACCGTATCTCGGACGCTGTACTGGACGCTTTTCTTTCTGAGGAACCCGAAGCGCGTGTCGCTGCGGAAACCTTTGCCACCACAAACCGCGTGGTGATCGGGGGCGAAGTCGGCCTGTCAGATCAGGCAAAACTCAAAGACTACATGGGCCGTATTGATGAAATCGCGCGCGCTTGCATCAAAGATATCGGCTATGAGCAGGATAAATTTCATCATGAGACGGTTGAAATCACCAATCTATTGCATGAACAATCTGCACATATCGCCCAAGGTGTAGATGCTGCAGCTGATAAGGATGAAGGGGCAGGCGATCAGGGTATCATGTTTGGCTATGCCACCACTGAAACACCTGCTTTGATGCCTGCACCGATTCAGTACAGTCATGCGATTTTGCGGCGTCTGGCGGAAGTGCGCAAAAACGGTACTGAACCCGCACTTGGCCCTGATGCAAAATCCCAGCTATCCGTAGTATACCGTGACGGAAAACCAGTTGGCGTAAGTTCACTTGTTTTGTCTACGCAGCATTTGGATGAAACTCTTACATCTGGTGATATCCGTGCAATTGTTGAACCTTATATTCGCGAAGTCCTGCCCGCTGGTTGGCTGACGGATGCTACGGAGTGGCACGTCAACCCTACCGGTAAATTTGTGATCGGTGGCCCTGACGGGGATGCGGGTTTGACCGGGCGTAAAATCATCGTGGATACGTATGGCGGTGCGGCCCCTCATGGTGGTGGTGCATTCTCTGGTAAAGACCCGACAAAGGTTGATCGCTCTGCGGCTTATGCGGCGCGCTATCTGGCTAAAAATGTCGTTGCGGCTGGTCTGGCAGAGCGTTGCACGATCCAGCTGTCTTATGCGATCGGTGTGTCTAAACCTCTGTCGATTTATGCAGATACCTTTGGCACTGGGGAAGTGGACCCCGCGCAAATTGAGGCGGCTATTGATAATGTCATGGATCTTACCCCACGCGGTATTCGCGAGCATCTGGGCCTGAATAAACCGATTTACCAGCGCACCGCTGCCTATGGGCATTTCGGGCGCGACCCAGAAACGGACGGCGGCTTTAGCTGGGAACGCACAGATCTGGTGGAAGCGCTCAAAAAAGCGCTTTGATCTATCTTTAATCGTGTCGACATTGAAAAAGCGGGTTGCGTGCAGCCCGCTTTTTTTGTGATCACTTGATCGGCGGTGTTCAGGGGGCTTACACATGGTAATCGAACGACAAGGCACGCCGGGAACAAATTCAAGCGGGATGCGAGCGCATAACGAGCGTCTTATTCTCACACTTTTACATCAAGAGGTTGAGGGAATACCGGGGAGCGAGCTGGCACGGCGCACAGGGTTATCCAGCCAGACTGCGTCGGTTATCCTCAGGAAAATGGAAGCCGATGCGTTATTACGGCGGGGACAGGCTCTTAAAGGGCGTGTTGGGAAGCCCTCTATCCCGATGCAAATAAACCCAAATGGCGCTTTTGCTTATGGTTTGAAGATTGGCCGACGCAGCGCGGATTTCGTCTGGATGGATTTTACAGGCAATCTGCGTCATCAGAGTAGCTTTTCATATACCTATCCGCGCCCTGCAGATGTCTTCGAATTTGTGGCGTGTGAAATGTCTGAGATAGAGGATGGGCTCTCAGAGGATGAGATACAGCGGGTCTGTGGACTGGGAATTGGGGTGCCCCACGATCTATGGAGTTGGAGCCGTCAAATCGGTGCGTCAGAGACAGAACTGGCGGCTTGGCGTGAGATGGACTTTCATGCGGAAATTGCTCGGTTTTGCGAGCACGATGTTTTTGTACTGAACGATGCCACTGCAGCTTGCCGTGCAGAGCATATTCTGGGGCAGGGGAAGGGGTATCAGGACTACGCTTATTTCTATGTCGGGAGTTTTGTTGGGGGCGGTGTTGTGTTGAACCATTCCGTTTATGAAGGACGGCGTGGCAATGCAGGGGCAATGGGGCCTATGCCGGTTTGTGGGCCCACTGGCGCGCACCGTTTACATGATCAGGCGTCATTGCATGTGTTAAAGACGGCCTTGGAAACTGATGGCCAAGACAGCCCGATATTGTGGGAACATCCGCTAGATTGGGATGCGATTGAACCGCAACTGCAGCAATGGATCGAAGAGAGTGCGGAGGCCCTAGCAGAGGCCTGTTTGTCTGCATGTGCGGTTATTGATTTTGAAGCGATTGTCATTGATGGTGCTGTGCCGGATGGCGTGCGGCGTACTTTGGTTGCTCAGGTGGAGCAAAAACTGAGCACCTTAGATCACCGCGGCCTGCTTTTACCCCGCGTCGTTGCAGGCAGCATGGGCCCTATGGCACGGGTAATGGGGGCCGCGTGCACTCCATTTTTTAGAAAATTCCTGCTCAATACCAATGAGGCGTCTGCTTTTTGATCTCTTAAGGAGAACCTACGGTAAAGCTGCCAGTCAGCGCGTTGGTAGCAACGACTGGATCTAGTTGAGCACGATTGGCCATGCGTTCTAGGTTTACGATTGTGGAGAGCATGATGCGGTCATGGGTCCAATCGTTTGATCGTTGTAGCAGGATCGCGCTGTAAAAGATGGCACCCACAAGGATGACTGTGATAAATGTCCAAGTTACAGGCATAGATACGGGGCTTCGTGGCATGGTGACCACAAAGATACGCTTAGCCAATGCGCTGCTACGGCGAATTTCTCTTTGATTGACCAATGGCACAACAGGTGAACGGCGCATGAACAGATTGGGCTGTTTAACCGCATCAGCACAGGCACGGATCAGGCATTCGCAGTAATCGCGTGCATCAAAGTTGAGACGGCGCATCAACACTTGATCACAGGCAAATTCTCGCAAGGCACGTACATCGCGGCGCCACAGAAAATACGCAGGGTTCCAAAAAAGGATCGGGCGCAGCAGTTCTAATAGGAATTCATATTCGATATCTCGATGACGGAAGTGCTGCAGTTCATGAGCGACAGTCATGCGCAGATCAGCAGGCCGGTCCAGTAGGGGTGCAGGGATCACAACAAAGTGGCGGAAAAATCCGCGAGTTGAGAATGCCACTTGTGTCTCTTGAGAGACGCGCAGCTCAACTTTTCCAATGCGTTTATAAAGGAAGCTATCATATACCACTTGGCGCAGTTTGATCAGCGAGGCAAACAGCGACAGAACATAAAACACAGAACCAGCGATAATACTGTAGGTGATAACCTTGGCCCAAAGCGTTTGTTGCAAGATCAGGGCCCGAACGGCATCTTCTCTCAGCCCCAGCAATGTTTCGAATTTGGTCGCGCTCATACTGACGTTACCCTGTAAATACTGGGCAACGAGCAGGTCCGATATATTCGAAGGAGCACGCACGTTTATGTATGACAGCAACACCACCACAAAAGGCGCAAGTGGCAGAGCAAGGGTCAAAATGTTCAAAACGCGGAGCTGTGGCAAATAGGATTTTCCAGCGCGCGTGGTTGATAGGCCGCGCCGCATAAGCAGCCATAATACAACAGCAGCTAAGAATAGAAGGTTTAGGTCGATGTAGGCGTTCAGCAGTGCATCAGCGTTCATTGTCCCCCAGCCTTTCAGTCAAAAGCGCTCGCATCTCTTCGAGCATTTCATCGGTGATGTCTTCGTCATCCACCAAACGCGCAACCAAGGTTGCTGGCGCGCCATTGAATAATTTGCTCGAAAGGTTTTTGAGTGTTGTTTTCTGATAGTCTGCCTTGGGAACTGCTGGACTGTAAACCAGCGAGCGATCCACGCGGGTACTGCTGACAAAGCCTTTCTGTTCCATGATTTTCAACACGGTGGCAACAGATGTATAGGCACGTTCCTGTACTTTGTTCAGTTCCGCTAGAATGTCGCGCACAGTGCCAGAGCCGATGTCCCAGACAACTGTCATGAACTCGAGCTCCACCTCTGTGAGTAGCGTTTTTTCTTGTTTTTTACGCATTGGGTCTGTCGTCCGGTCCATGATGTGGTTCCTGACATGCTATGATTATAAGAGGTATTTGGAAACTAATTTTTCGGATGCCTGGGGCCATCGCAGCTGCGATGGCCCCGGAACGCTGTTAAAAATGTGAAGTAATCAATCGAAGTTGCGCCGCAGTTACACTTTCCAGAAGCAAAAAACACACCATGCAACAGACAGTCCCAATGGCCACCATAGGGGCATTCCGATCAATCCGAGCCATGCGAGAAAGATGTATGATGTGCCCAGCAGTGAGATAAACAAGCGATCTCCGCGTGTTGTTTCAAGCCCCAGCACACCTTTGCGCAGGTCGCCACCGGGGCTGCGGATTTCTAAAACAATCAGCAGGCCGATTGCTGAGAAAATCCCAATGAACAATAGCGCCGTGGGCCAAGTCCAAGCCATCCATGAAAACATATCAAACTCTCCCCATCGCAAAACCTTTTGCGATGTAATTGCGGACAAAATAGATCACGATAGCACCGGGGATAATGGTGAGTGTTCCGGCCGCTGCCAAAAGGCCCAGTTCATATCCCGCGCTTGATGCGGTTTTGGTCATGGTTGCTGCAATTGGTTTCGCAGCCACAGCGGTGAGTGTTTTTGCGAGGAGCAGTTCGACCCATGAGAACATGAAGCAGAAGAACGCTGCCACACCAACACCGGCTTTGATGGATGGGATAAAGATCGTGGCAAAGAAACGCGGGAAAGAATAGCCATCGACATAGGCGGTTTCGTCCAACTCCTTTGGGATCCCCCCCATAAATCCTTCCAGAATCCAGACCGACAGCGGAATGTTGAACAGACAGTGTGCTAGCGCAACAGCCAGATAGGTGTCAAACAGCTCAACCGCGGAATAAAGCTGGAAGAAGGGTAGGGCGAAAACGGCGGCGGGGGCCATCCGGTTGGTCAACAACCAGAAGAACAGCTGCTTGTCCCCCAAAAACCGATAACGGCTAAAGGCATAGGCGGCAGGCAGGGCGACAGCGATCGAAATCACCGTGTTGATGCTCACATATGCGATAGAGTTGATATAACCCCAATACCAGCTGGGATCGGTGAAGATCGTTTTATAGTTATCCAGCGTAAAGGTTTGCGGGAACAATGAGAAACCAGACAGGATCTCATTTGTTGTCTTAAAGCTCATCGCGACCAGCCAGTAGATTGGTAGCATGAGGAACAGGATATAGACGATGGGGACGATTGTACGTTTTTTCATATTATTGTCCTCCTTTAAGTTTGGTCATCTTTGGTCATGACGGTGTAAAACAGCCAGCTGACCAGAAGGGTGATTGCAAAGTAGATCAGGCTCATCGCGGCAGCGGGGCCGAGGTCAAACTGACCCAAAGCAATTTTAACCAGATCGATTGACAGCAAAGTGGTTGAGTTTCCAGGGCCACCGCCTGTTAGAACAAAGGGTTCTGTATAGATGTTGAAACTGTCCATGAACCTCAGAAGGATTGCGATGGTCAGAACGGTTTTCATCTTGGGCAGTTGGATAAAACGAAACACGCTCCAGTTTGAAGCCCCGTCGATTTTGGCAGCTTGGTAGTAGGCATCGGGGATCGATACCAGACCCGCATAAGCCAGCAAAACCACCAATGAGGTCCAGTGCCAAACATCCATGGTGACGATGGTCACCCAGGCGGCAACAGGGTCTTGGGTCATGTCATAGTTGATGCCCAGAACGTGGTTCAGGAAATATCCCAAAAGGCCAATATCCGGCAGGGTGAAGATGTTCCACATCGCACCAACCACATTCCATGGGATCAGCATGGGCAAAGCCATCAAGACCAGACAGACAGGCACCCAGAATCCTTTGCGTGGCATCGAAAGCGCGATGGCAATGCCAAGGGGGATTTCGATGATCAGGATCAGGAACGTAAACATGAATTGGCGACCAAGCGCTGCATGGAAGCGGTCTGAGCGCAGGATTTGCTGGAACCAGTCCAGCCCCTGCCAGAAAAAGACGTTGTCGCCAAAGGTTTCTTGGACCGAGTAGTTCACCACCGTCATCATTGGGATCAGGGCGTTAAAGGCCACTAGGATCAAAACGGGAAGGACAAAGAACCAGGCTTTTTGGTTTTCAGTTTTCATGCCGCCGCCTCCTGTGCGGTGGTTGCCAGCCAGCCATCAACATAAAGGCGGGTCTGGTCTTGACGAAATTGCAGATGAACCGCATCGCCTTTTGCGGGTGGCGTGCCTTCTATGACTGCGTTGATTTTGGTGCCTTGTGCGTTGCATTCAACAACAATGTGGCGGCCAACATCTGACACTTTGGTCACGGTTGCGGGCAGGCCTGCTGTGCTCAGGCTTACAAATTCCGGGCGCACACCGATTTCAGTGGTGCCATTTGCACTGCCATGAATAGGCCCTTCTAGCGCAACAGGTTGATCACCGAACATGGCGACGCTGTTTTGCAAAGTGCAGGGAAGAATGTTCATCCCAGGCGATCCAATGAAGTGACCGACAAATGTGTGGGCTGGGCGTTCAAATAATTCAACAGGTGTACCGATCTGGACCACTTCACCCAGCTGCATAACAACCACCTGATCTGCAAAGGTCAGCGCTTCGGTTTGGTCGTGTGTCACATAGATCATCGTCGCTTTGACGCGCTGGTGCAGTTCTTTCAGCTTGGATCGCAATTTCCATTTCAAATGGGGATCAATCACGGTGAGCGGTTCGTCAAACATCACCACGTTGACATCCTCGCGTACCAAACCGCGGCCCATCGAAATTTTTTGCTTGTTGTCAGGGCTTAGACCGGCGGCGCGCGTGTTTAGCATGTCTGTGACTTCCAGCATCTCAGCAATCGCCATGACACGTTCACGTACTGTGTCCTCATCACGGCCACGATTGCGCAGTGGAAAGGCGAGATTGTCGTAAACTGTCATCGTGTCGTAGATCACAGGAAACTGGAACACTTGCGCAATGTTACGCTGATCCGGGGGCAGATGCGTAACATCCTTTCCATCAAACAGGATCTTGCCTTCGGACGGGACTAACAGACCTGAAATGATGTTCAAGAGGGTCGATTTTCCACAGCCAGACGGGCCCAAAAGCGCATATGCACCGCCATCAGTCCAGTCCAGATCAACCTCTTTCAAAGCATACTCAGAGTCTGATTTGGGATTGGGATAGTAGCTGTGGCGCAGTGTAGAAAGTGTAATTTTAGCCATGATCCACCTCAGGCAACGCGGGAGCCATCAGCGGCAAAGAAATAGCACGCTGTGGGATCCATGTAGAAATCGTGCATTTCACCAACCTCATAGGGGTGTACGCCGGATGAAAGCGACACCCAGCTGCTGCGATGGCCTTGATCGAAATGCGCTGAACTTTCAGAGCCAGATAATTCTGTGACTTGGACGCGCCCTTGCAGGCGTACTGTGCATCCATGTGTCGCAACCGGCAAAACGTGATGTGGCCGGACTGCGATGGTATATTCACCATCCTGCAGGTTGGCAGCATCACCAGAGAGATCCCATGCCACATCCACGCCCATCTGCGCTGTTGTGCCTTTCTTTACGATCAATGCTGTGTTGATTGGGGGATCTGAAAATACCTGTGCGGCCTGTACGTTGGCTGGGTCGCGATAGATTTCAGCCGTTGGGCCAAATTGTGTGACATGGCCATCATTCATCAGCGCAGTTTTGCCGCCCAGCAGCAAGGCTTCTTCAGGTTCAGAGGTTGCATAAACCACCACAGCACCCCGGCCAGAAAACAGTTCTGGTAGCTGATCGCGCAATTCTTCGCGCAGTTTGTAGTCAAGATTGGCAAGCGGCTCATCAAGGAACACAGCCTTACTTTCCTTTGCAATCGCGCGAGCAAGCGCACAGCGCTGCTGTTGGCCACCTGACATCTCATGTGGGCGTCGGTTCAACATGGGTCGCAACTGCAGAATATCAGCAGCTTCTTCGACGCGACCCTGAATTTCTGAGGCAGCCATGCCTGCCACTTTGAGCGGGGAGGCGATATTGTCAAAGACCGTCATATGTGGGTAATTGACGAAAAACTGATGCACCAAGCTGATATTCCGCTTTTGCGTATTCAGACGCGTAATGTCTTGCCCATCCATATGGATAGAGCCGCTGGCCATTGGGTCTAACCCTGCCATTAGTTTGATCAGTGAGGTCTTTCCCGACCCGGTGGCGCCCAGAAGGACGTTAAAGTGACCCGGTTCCAGGATCAAAGAGGTCTCTTTGATATGCTGGATGGCGCCAACGCGCTTGGTCACGTTTCGTAGCTCAAGTGCCATCTTGTTCTAACTTTCTGGCAAGAGGTTTGCATCGCGCAAAGCGGGCGCGGTGCAAAAACGCAGTGTTTCGAGGAAGGCTAAGATCCGAAGCACCGCAGAAAATGGCGCTTCGGAAAAGAGGGCAGGCCTCTGAGACAGTGTCCCAAAGCCCTGCCAGGAGGAACAGTTTAGTTGTTCGCCCAGCGAGCAACCAGTTCATCGTAGTTTACGGTTTCACCCTGTGGCTTTTCATTTGCCAGCTTGGGTTTCGCACCGCCGTTTGCAAACCACCACTCAGCCTCTTTTTCTTCGTTCAGACGTGGGCCACAGCCGCCATAGATCTCGGCTTGTTCATCCGCACGCTGCATACGCGCCATGGTGATGTCCATTTCTTCGGCCAGACGATCCATTGCTTCTTGTGGTGTGAACGCACCAGAGTTCACGTCACCGATTTGCTGCCACCAGATTTGCGCCAGTTTTGGATAATCAGGCACGTTAACACCGGTTGGAGACCATGCAACACGATCAGGAGAGCGGTAGAATTCAACCAGACCACCCAATTTAGGTGCGCGTTCAGAGAAGCTCTCGTGGTTTACAGAAGAGTTGCGGATGAAGGTCAGGCCAACGTGTGATTTCTTCACGTCTACTGTTTTAGACACGACGAATTGTGCGTAAAGCCATGCTGCCTGCGAACGGTCCAGTGGGGTGGACTTCAGGAAGGTCCAGGAGCCAACATCCTGGTAACCGACCTTTTGGCCGTTTTCCCAGTAGGGACCGTGGGGCGATGGAGCCATGCGCCACAGTGGAGTACCTTCTGCGTCAACTGTGTTGTTGCCTTCAGACTGTGGTTTCACCATGTCTGCAGTAAAGGCTGTGTACCAGAAGATTTGCTGTGCAACATTGCCTTGTGCAAGTGCAGGCAGGGACTGATAGAAATCAAAGGATGCAGCACCTGGAGGCGCATAAGCGCGCAGCCATTCGTCCCATTTGCGAATTGCGTAAACCGCTGCGGGACCGTTTGCAGCACCGCCGCGTGTCACGCTTGCACCAGCCGGGTTGCAAGATCCCGCTTCCATGCGGATGCCCCATTCATCGATTGGTACGCCGTTTGGTTCGCCAACAGAACCAGCGCCCGCCATGGACAGCCATGCATCGGTCATACGCCAACCCAGATCAGGTGCGCGTTTGCCGTAATCCATGTGGCCGTAAATTGCCGTGCCGTCGATCTCTTTCACGTCGTTAGAGAAGAACTCAGCGATGTCTTCATAAGCGGACCAGTTGACGGGAACACCAAGATCATAGCCATACTTTTCTTTGAATGCGGCTTGCAGGTCTTCGCGATCAAACCAATCTTTGCGGAACCAGTACAGGTTCGCAAATTGCTGATCGGGTAGTTGGTAAAGATCACCGTCTGCACCAGTCGTGAATTCAATGCCCATGAAATCTTGCAGGTCAAGATCGGGGTTGGTGATGTCTTTGAAATCTCCCGCCATCATATCTGTCAGGTTGTGCGCCAGCTGCAAGCGGGAGTGCGTACCAATCAGATCTGAATCGTTCACGTAAGCATCGTAAAGGTTGCGCTTGGTCTGCATCTGGGTTTGCACCGCCTGCACGACCTCACCTTCGCCAAGGATCTGGTGATTGACCTTGATGCCCGTGATTTCCTCAAACGCCTTGGTCAAGACTTCGGATTCGTAGGAGTGGGTTGGGATGCCTTCGGACAGGACGTTGATTTCCATACCCTTGTAAGGCTCTGCGGCTTCGATGAACCAGTTCATCTCGGCCAGTTGTTCGTCTTTGGTCAGAACCGACGGTTGAAACTCTTCGTCGATCCATTTCTTGGCTGCCATCTCGTCGGCATAGGCCATTGTTCCCGCAACGACGGCACCAACCGCTGCTGCGGACAAAAGATACCTGCGCATCTTTATCCTCCCTAAGTGTGTGTCATCAGCAAACTTTTCAGCCCGTCTGATTGGTCAAAAACATTCACAACTGCTCTTCCGTTGTCAAACTAAAATTATAGTATTTGAGCTATTATATTGATAATGCTCGAATACTTTTTTATTTTATCTGCTATTAAATGTCAGGCGTGTTGATCTATCTCCACGCTGCTTTGCGGCATTTATGACATTTCGCTCACAGCGGGGGAGGTGATTTTTACATCGAACCTTGTGACGATTCCGGTTAAGGAAGGGCATGGATGATAGTACACAATTTGAGATTTTTCTGACCGCAGCTCCAGGTCTGGAAAAGGCGCTTTTGCAGGAAGCACGAGATCTGGACTTTTCTGGGCTCAAATCGGTTCCGGGTGGGGTCACGTGCCAGGGATCCTGGCCAGAGGTTTGGCGCGCAAACCTGTGCCTCAGAGGGGCCGTACGTGTCCTAGCGCGTATTGGTGAATTCCGCGCGTTTCATTTGGCACAGCTCGACAAGCGGGCACGTAAATTCCCCTGGGGTGATGTGCTGCGCTCAGATATCCCTGTACGCGTCGAGGTTGTGACAAATAAAAAGTCTAAAATATATCATGCGGGTGCTGCCTGTCAGCGCATCGAACGGGCATTGGCTGAAAGCTTTGGCGTGCCTGTTGTCAAAGGGGCAGACACACCAGACGCCATCACGCTTAAGTTGCGCATTGATGATAATAATTGCCTCTTTAGTGTCGATACCTCTGGCGAGGGGCTCCACAAACGTGGACATAAAGTTGCCATAGGCAAAGCGCCGATGCGGGAAACACTGGCTGCGCTATTTCTACGTGAATGCGGGTACGATGGCACCCAGACTATTGTCGACCCAATGTGCGGTTCTGGCACATTTGTTTTGGAAGCTGCTGAAATTGCCCTTGGTCTGTTGCCGGGGCGAACCAGGTCCTTTGCATTTGAAAACCTAGCAACCTTTGATGCCGAAAAATGGGCCGCGTTGAAGACCAAGGCGGGTTTGTCAGACAACGAAGTGCGGCCGCGCTTCTTTGGATCTGACCGCAATGCCGGTGTTGTAGAGATGGCTGCAGCCAATGCAGATCGTGCAGGTGTTTCAGAATTGGTGTCTTTCAAACAGGCAGCAGTGAGTGACTTGCACCCCCCGCCCGGTGATCCGGGGTTGGTGATCGTTAATCCACCTTATGGTGCGCGGATCGGCAACAAAAAACTGCTCTATGCGCTTTATGCAAGTCTGGGACAGACATTGCAGGAGCGTTTTAAAGGTTGGCGCGTGGGCATTGTCACCAGTGAAACAGGGCTCGCAAAAGCAACCGAATTGCCGTTTTTACCCTATGGCCCTCCGGTTGCCCATGGGGGGCTGAAAATCCGTCTCTTTCAGACTGACCCGCTTTAACGACTGCAGGCCTGTTTCAGCCCGATCTGTGTCATACGAATAGAGTCTGCGACGGTGACGGGAAGGTATTGTGCGTCGAACGCGGTCCGGTAGGAGGGCTCTAGCTCTTTGGGGGCGATCAGCGCCAGATTTTGCCCCAGCCAATAGGGTCGCGTTGCCGCAAGTTCAGCGCCTATTAGATGTGCCCAAATCTGTGCGGTGGTGTCTTCCCAAGTATTGAGACCCATGTGTCGGCGTGCGGAAAGTTCGCCAAAGCGGGCAGCCATAAGTTCTGGTTTGGACAGGCTGTCTTGCACCGCGTCCACCGGTATCCTGTGTTGCGGCACAGGTGCGCCAAGGCCTCTGGCAAGCGTTGGCGTCATAGCACTTTGGAGGCTGATGACTTCATTTGCACTGACCAAGACCCAATGACTGTGGCTGGCACCGGGCAGACATATCACACCGTCCCAATTGGGATTTAAGGACAAGAAACCAATCACCTTTGTGACATCTGCTTGTAAAAGCGCTGCGGGGTTTTCTTGAAAAAGGTTTGGAACAATACGCACTTGGCGACCGGACTGCGAGACAATCTCGCAAGGAAGGTCCATAACCTTTGCCGGCAGTTGTACGCTGTGGCTTGTCAAACCCGCTGCGTAGACAGGACATTGTTTGGGCAAAGCGGGATCTAACAAAGAGATCACCTCTTCGATCGAAGCTGGAGATGAAATTTCAGTACGAGATGTCTTTATGCAATCTGCCCCGTCCATCATCCACATGGTGATAGACTGAAACGAAGCTTCGACGGCAAGCCAACGCTTATCTGAGGCCATTGCAAGATCCTTTACGTTGCAACAATTTGCGGACTGCTTTGTAGCGTCAGAGCGTGCAGGGGTAAACTAAAGGTGGTGTGTTTCTATTCATTTGGACAGTCTGAGGTCTTTTGCGCGAATAGGATCACCCTAAGAGGCATAAGCCGACGTTGCCATACCCTTGGTTTGGTTTACGTTTATTGATGAACACAAGGCTGGTGCTTTGATCCGAACGAATAGGTCAGTGCTGTGTCTTCAGGTATTTGGGTAAATGGTAAGGGGCAGGGTGTTCGTCTGGGCTGCATGAAATGTGGTCGATCTGTTTCAGGTTGGGCTATCAAATTCCTTGTCTGTACCCTTTCCGGAGTGCGTTTAGATGCAATTTAGTGAAGTTGGTCAGCCTGTCGTTTTTGCACAAATTCTCGCGCGTTCTTTGGAGAAACAGAACGTAAAGACTGATAAGATCAATTCCTTATGTGATGCAGGGGTGAAACTTTTAGATCCAGAAGGCACGACCTTTAACTTTCAGACAGTCGCTTTTTTTTTTGAACATGCGGCTTCTATGATGGAAGATCCGATCTTGGGATTTCGGGCCGGTCGTGAACAAGATTTTCGTGCAGCAGGACATATCGCATATATTGCGCTGAGTAGTGAAACCCTCGCAGAATTTCTGTATGCGTTGGTTCGATATCTTCCACTATTTTCGAAAGATCTAAAGCTTTCGGTCAAAGCAAACCAAAGGGTGATCTTTGAAAATGATGCCCCAGAAGAGATGAAAAAGTGCCAATTTACTGAATTTTTCCTGACTTTGTTGGTACAGAGCATGCGGCGGTACACTGGCCGCCATATTGCTGTGTCAGAGTTAACGTTTCGACACGCCGCTCCAGAAAATTATTCAGAGATGCGGAGATTTTTCGATGGGCCCATTACTTTCGGCGCGAGCTTTACTTCGGTTTTGCTTCCCCCCGCAGTTTTAACGTGGCCATTATTGGGAGCCGATCCATATTTGCACCGCTTGCTTTGCGCTTTGGGAGATAATGCGCTTTCGTCTATCCAGACGGATAGACCTAGATTTGTTGCGCGAGTGGAACAGGAACTCCAACGCGCTCTGCCGTCTGGAGAAGTCAGTCAGCACAATCTAGCGTGTCAGTTGGGGATGAGCGTGCGGACCCTGTCCCGCCGATTGGCACAACATGGTACAAGCTATTTTGCCCTGTTGGACCAGATGCGTCATAATATGGCTATTTCATATTTAAGTGAGGGCGAGTTGAAGCTGACCGAAATCGCAACTGCGCTGGGTTACGCATCACTTGGCAGTTTCTCGTATGCATTCAAGCGATGGACGGGGCAAACGCCAGGACAATTTCGTGGCATTTTTAGACGATGAGAATCCTTAAATGCACGGAATACAAGCCAACAAATTAGCCTACGGATTCTGTCACTCTTTCGATCTTGAAGTGCTTATTGTGAACAGTTTCTACTCGAAGGTATAATTGTTTACTAATTTAGGTGCGGTTTTAACTAATATTCCCCTAATTTTCACCTAATCACACAATTCCCAAGAAGTTTTCTTAATATATCGTAAAGACAGGGAAGCTGCTTGTTCGTGGGTATCAAAATATGAACAGCGGCGCGCTGGCTCCTTGGGGGGAGCCACTACAGCTGAAACAAACGAACTTGTCGCGCCGCACATTCGTCTGCGGATTGCGTTGTACTTTATAAAGTGTGCCCGGGTGGGCTAGGTGGGGGCCTAAGAATGAAAGATACGTTTAAAAACGATAGTCCCGTATTGCTTGGTCAAACGAACGGGCGGGGTGTCATCTTGTCACCGAGGCAAGGGCACACCTCTCTTTCACGCTTGGGTGTTGAAAAGGAACGCGCGCCTCAGAGTCAGTTTTACCGTGCGATCGGGAAACGGGTCTTAGACATTGCCATTGTACTGGTCAGCCTGCCGATTGTGCTACCTTTGGTTATCTTGTGTGTGATTGCTCTTTGGGCCGAAAGTGGTCTTCCCTTTTATCGCCAAGCACGACTGGGGCGGAGCGGAAAGACGTTTTCAATATTGAAACTCCGCACGATGGTTCGGGATGCGGACACATTGCTGGCCTATTACCTCGATAATGATCCAGCTATGCGGGCGGAGTGGATGGAGACGCAAAAGCTCAAGAATGATCCCCGGATTACAAAGGTGGGCCGTTTTTTGCGCGCAACATCTCTGGATGAACTGCCGCAGCTTTGGAATGTTCTGAAAGGAGACATGAGCCTTGTTGGTCCACGTCCGATGATGCCTGAACAGCTATCTCTCTACGGCGGGGCATCTGCCTATTTTTCGGTACGCCCTGGGCTCACTGGGATCTGGCAAGTGTCAGCACGGAATGAAAGTGCTTTTGCGATGCGCAACACGATGGACCGTGAATATTGCCATAGTTTGTCATTGTGGAAAGATCTGTCGTTGATCCAGCGCACGTTCGGAGTGGTCCTAAGAGGCACCGGATATTAACCGCAACCGTGTCTATTGCTGAATGTTCAGCTTGTTATCAAATGAACCATGAGAGAGATGGAGATTTCACATTGAAAGACCTATCTAGAGAACAGACTGTGCGAGAACGGTCACCACAAATGGCCGGTAAAACGCTTAAACAATGGGAAGACAAAGATTTGTCGGGAGATCACAAAATGAAACGGTTTCGTCGTGTGCGGGGAAACGCAGCTGATTTAGCTGCGCCTAAACACACAGGCGAACGGTCTCCGTCTCTTGATTTCGACGACACACCTGAAACCCAGCTGCCTCCATTGGTTGATGATCATTTAGATGCGATTGATCAGCCTGCAGATGATACAAAAGCTACAGCACACGACCCTGTGAGGCGTCGGGGAGATCAGAATATATCTGATCGTTTGGTGGTGGAGCCGGAGCCTCGTCTTCCGTCGAGGATTCCTCCTTTGTGGGAGCGTTTGCCACGTGTCATGGTTGATACGAAAGCCGCGCGGCAGCGCCGTTTGCCGTGGGTTGATTTGTTTCGTAATTCTGGCAGCTCAAAGGCAATCGATCTGCTACGGACGCGCCTGTTGCATACGTTACGGGCCCAAGGATGGCGGCGTGTTGCTGTCGCCGCCCCGACAAGTGGATGCGGCACCACGTTTACCGCTGTGAATCTCGCTCAAAGTCTTGCGCGCGTACCGGATTCTCGCACCCTAGTAATGGATATGAATTTCCGTAGCCCAGGTCTTGCAAAGGCCTTGGGGCTGACTGCTCAAGGCAATATGGTAGATTTTCTCAATGGAAATATCTCTGCACAAGACCACCTAATGCGTGTGACCAATGGGTTGGCCATCGGGGTCAGCCGGGACGGGCGCAATGATGCAGCTGAGATCCTCCATGACCCGCAAACCGCCGAGGTCATTGATGAGCTGGTTGCAGAAACCTCGGCGGATGTTGCCTTATTTGATGTAGCACCTGTTTTGGAACACGATGATCTTTCGGCGTTCCTGCCGCAAGTGGATGGCGTTCTTTTGATCGCGGATGGCACACGGACAACGGCCAAACATCTTGCGGCGTGTGAAAAAATCCTATCAGGCCATACCCAAATGTTGGGAGTTGTCCTAAATCGCGCGCGCGCGGCTTAATGATGCGAACCAATTCGGGCTGTTTCGCACTTGCGTCACAGTTTTGCCAGTTTGATACTATCTATTAAGATAAGGTCAGAACTTGCACTGACTTTCTAGTCACTTTGAACGAATTGAGTCGTCTCATGGGTCCGATATATTCATTTCTGGATTTTATCGAAATGTTGCGCCGTCGGGCGCTTTTGATTTTTGTGGTGACCTGCTTGGGCGCCGTGATGGCTTTTTTCGTTGCTTTGCAGAAAAAGCACGAATACGAATCTTCGGTTGTTATTCAGGTGGCCCAGCCAAAGGTTGCAGATGACCTGGCAAGTTCTACAGTTGATGGCTCGTCAGCACGGCGCATTCAGCTTATTGAACAACGTTTAATGGCCCGTGGAACGCTGTTAGAAATCGCGGATCAATTTGAACTCTATCAGGGACTGCCCTTACGTCCATCCGAAATTGTGGACTTGATGCGGCGCTCGATCAGTATCACCGGAGTCGCAGCGGCACGCGAAGGTTTCGCAGACGATGGCAGTATCTCAGTTTTGACGATCACAGCCCGTATGGGATCGCCTGAGCACGCCCAGCTGGTCGCGGATGAATTCGCAAAACGGACAATTGACCTAGATGTGCAAAGCCGTATTGAACAAGCGCGTGAAACTCTTCAGTTTTTTTCCGAAAAAGAAAGTGCATTAGCCACAGGGCTCAACGAGCTTGAACGCCAAATGGCTGAATACCGTGACGCGCATGAGGTGACACTTCCAGGTGTGCTTGAATTGCGTCGCAATGAAATCTCTCAGATCAATGAAACCTTGTTAGAGCTTGCACGCGATCAAATTGAACTGCGCCGTGCTGCCGGACAGGTGAACACAAACGAACGACAAGCAACGGCGCAAAGAAAGCTTGCTGAATTCAACGACCAGATTGCGGGCTTAGATGATCAGATTGCGTTGCTGACTGCGCGGAAGTCCAATCTGGAACAATCGTTGCAAACCTCGCCTCAGGTGGAACGTCAGCTTGGCACCTATATGCGGCAGATTCAGCAGCTGCAATCTGAATATAACGAGATCATTCAACGACGAAATGAAGCTGAAGTTGGCTTTCGTTTGGAAAGTTCCAGTCGATCAGAACGTCTGACTATCATTGAACCTGCGATTTTGCCTGATCTCCCGGTGACCAGCGGCCGTAAGAAGCTTGTGATTTTGGGGCTGATGGGCAGTTTTGTTCTTGGTGTTGCTTTGGCATTTGTAAAAGAGCTGCAGCACCCTGTATTGCGAACAGCTGAGCAGCTAGAGCGCGAGACAGGTTTGACGCCTGTAGTAACGATCCCGGAATTGATCACGGACGGGCCAAAGCGGCGCGGCTGGTTTACACGCCGCCCAAAAGGTGACACCGCGACCTTGTGACTACGGTTTCATTTCGATGAACAGCAAGGTGACGCTGTCCCAATGAAGGCGCAGAACTATCAGCGCCACAAGCGCACTGAGCAGTAAAAAACAAGCGTCATGAACTGGATCCCAAACATTGTGTTTGCGGGCCAGATACACAATGACTGGATAGGCAAATATCATCGCGGCCCCCAGCGCCAGAATGCCCCCAGGCAGGCCAAGCCATAGCACCCCCACCAAGAAGAGCATGGTTTGTGCAATCGCACGCGTCGCATTCAGGATAAAGAATAGACGGCTGTCACCCGCTGCAAGGGCAGCTTGGTCGTAGGTCATCACAATTACCGCTGGCGTGGTACACAGGGCAAGGATTACCACGATAGGCCCGGCCATCTCATATCGCGCATCATAAAGTAAACTGACCAACCAAGGTCCGCAGAACGATAAAAAGAATATTAGGGACAATAGCCCGGCGCTAAGACCGGTCCGCAGCAGCCGTTGTTTGCGGCGGTTGTTTACATCGTGGTGAACAGGTTTGTCCCGATAGATTGGGATCATCAATCGCGCATTGACTGCATAGCCCAAAGCCATCGGAAAGCTCGCAAGGAAAAAGGCGATATTGTAGATTCCAAGCGTTTCCAATGAGATAAACTTGCCCAAAATGGCACGATCCCCTTGCGAGGTGATGAACCAGAATGCCGTCGACAGAAAAATCCATTTGCCAAACTTAATAAGCTCTTTCGCGGCGTCAGGGCTCCAGTGGAACTGGTTGCGATGGCCAGGCAGGTAGCGATGCGCCAGACCAACATGAAAAGCCGCCTGCAGCACACTCCCGATAACCAAGGCAAAGACGGATTGTGTGAGAACTGCGAGGGCCACCATGCCCAGCAACCCCAAAAACTGACTGATCAATTCGATAACTGTGACCCGCCCTGCAAGCAAATGGCGATGCGCTGTATGAACGCGTGTTGGCAAGAAACCGGAAATAGCAAGCGCGATACCAGCGACAGGCAGATAAAATAGCAAATCCGGGGCGTCATAAAATTCTGCAACCGGCCATGCCAGAAGGAACGTGAACCCCCACAATGCCCCTCCCCGGATGACCTGTATCGTCCAGGCCGTATCTAGAAAATCAGGTTCGTCCCCGCGTTTATTTTGGGCAATTGCAGGGCCAAGACCGATATCTGAAAACAGCGCCAGCCCAACCGTGATGACCGAAACCAACGCCATCAGGCCAAAAGCTTCGGGAAACAGCAGACGTGTCAGGATCAAATTGGACGCAAGGCGCAATGCTTGGCTTCCGCCATAACCCAACAATAGCCAAGAGGCAGACCGAAGGGCGCGCGCCATCAAACCAGCGCCGCGAAACCGTGCCACAAGATCAACCATTGATGCCTCTTAACTTTATCTCTGCGCAGGCTATGGCTTGCATTGCAGAGGGTCAATTTGCAACCACGGTATCATACGGATATTGCGGCTTATTTTAAGCCTAGCCCTTTGCAGATGGCTCTGGGGCGGGTAGCTTGAGCTTATGATGGACTGTAGGAGCCTTGTCGGTGAAGATTGCTTATGTTTTGAACACCTATCCGCAGCCGTCTCATAGTTTTATCCGTAGAGAATTACATGCCTTAGAGCGGCAAGGGATAGATATTTTACGCCTGCCTATGCGTGCTGCGACCGTGCCGCTTGTCGATCCAGACGATCAGCTGGAGGCCACGCGGTGTGAATATGTATTGCAAGCAGGCCTACTGCGTTTGCTGTTGGCTTTGTGTTTACAAGCCAAACAGCCCAAACGCCTCTGGAACAGTCTCAAATTGGCCTTGTCTCTGGGGGGGCGCTCCGATGTTAGCCGGTTGCGTCACCTGATTTACTTGCTCGAAGCTGCATATGTAAAAGAAAGCTGCGCGGCCTGGGGTGTGCAGCATGTGCATGCGCATTTTGGAACCAATGCAACGGCTGTTGCCATGCTGGTGCAAGAGCTTGGTGGGCCAAGTTATAGTTTTACCACCCACGGTCCCGAGGAGTTTGACGCACCACATGCCCTGTCGTTGGGAGAAAAGATCAACCGATCAGCTTTTGCTGTCGCGATTAGCAGTTTTGGGCGCAGCCAGTTGAGCCGCTGGGCAGACTTTGGCAGCTGGCAACGTTTGAACGTGGTCCACTGTGGCATTGAACCCGCACGATTTTCCGAACCAAAACCGCTGCCAAAGGGAGATTTGCGCATCGTTGCCATTGGCCGGTTCGTCGAGCAAAAAGGTCAGATGATCTTGATTCAGGCCTTGGCGGAAGTGGTTAAAACCCATCCAGAAATTCACTTGTCGTTGGTTGGAGATGGTGAAATGCGCCCAGATCTGGAGCGTGCTATTGCCGCAAAAAAGCTGCAAGATCATGTAACTTTGACGGGCTGGCTGGCCGAAGAAGGTGTGCGCGCTGAACTTGCAAAGTCACACGCGCTTGTTATGCCTTCCTTCGCGGAAGGTCTTCCAATGGTGGTGATGGAAGCAATGGCCGCTGCCCGACCTGTCGTTGCCACCTATGTGGCAGGCACGCCTGAGCTGGTTCAACAGGAAGAAACGGGTTGGCTTGTCCCCGCAGGTGATCCGATTGTTCTGGCGGATGCCTTGAAACAGTTGGCTGGAACTTCACATGAGATGCTTGAAAAGATAGGGCAGCAGGGGCGGTTGCGGGTTTTACAACGTCATGACAGTGACGTCGAAGCCGCAAAACTGGCTGCTTTATTTCGAAACCACCTCAGCAGTTAACGCCCGCGCGCCCATGTGTTGGTGCTGCGAAACAAAGATGTTTTCACCGCAAGGCTAACGACAAGGTAGGCGAGAAATGCAAAGGGGCGCTGACATAACAGCTTCAATAGAAGTGTTGCTGAAGGACTATGTTTGTCTTCGTTTTTAAAGAGCTCAGGGAAATTTGCGCTAAGCTGTGCCACGCCTGCATTTTGTCGCCGCCGCACACGGACCAGATTGCGAAACCCTTCGACCAGCGGCCAGCTATATGTGGCGGGCACGCAAATGCGTTCTTCTGGTGCAAAGTTCAATCGGGCAAATGTATCATCCGCGATAATGTCTGGCCAGTCTGCCCAACGTGCACGCCCTGTGCGGTTCATCGCAAACAGGCCAAACCCCGGAACCCCCGTCGTGTAAAAAGGTAAGTTTTGCCACAAACGGCCATATGCATTTGAAAAATGGGTGATATTTTGTGCCAATACAGGTCTGCCAGAGCCATAGCGCGGGGTGTCACCTGCAAGCGATTGATATAATTGTGGCAACAGATCCGGACTGACGCGCACGTCTGCATCTAGATAAACCAGCACATCGCCCTGCGCAGCATGATCTCCAACTGTCAGCGCTGCAAGTTTGCCACCTGTTTCTTGTTCTAAAACGGTGATCTTCCAACGGCCTGATCCAGCAACAGCGCGCGCGATTTCGGCCGTCTCATCCGTGCATCCATTTGCAAGGACCAGAATTTCGGCGCAAACGCCCTTGGGTAAAGGCGTACTGTTCAACACTGCAGCGAGGCAGTCTGAAATTTCCGCAGCCTCATTGTGGGCCGGGATCAGTACTGAAAGCTGCGTCATTTTGCGGCCTCAATTGCGGTCCAGCGTGGGTTTTGATCTGTAAGACTGCGCAGCGCACCCCAGCTGCCCCATTTGCTGGGTGTGTAAACATCAGCATAAGCAGCAAAGAGCTGACCACCCGCAGCTTTCCAACCTCGTAGCAGCTCTTGATATAGGGTTCCCATTTCTGCGGTATAGTTGAAATGGGTGAAAAACGCGGTGAGGTTTTCGTCTTCGACGTTGCTGCCCACACCCACGACATGGCTGCCGCCTTCATACATGATCAGATCCAGATCATATTGTGCAGCGATCTCCACATGATAGGGCAGAATACGGTCCAGAAAATCTGCTAATGTATCGGCTTCGTCCCCCGAAATGAGCCCATCTCTGAGTTCGATTTGCGCCTGTGCGCTGGCCACATCAAATTGATGTTTTTGAAGGAAATCAAACAGAGCTTTTCCGTTTAACCCCTTAGCGCGCCCTATTTCTTGGGCATGTTGTCGGCTATCAGAAATCCATGCGCGCACCACGTCGGCATATTCTGTACGCCCTAGGACGCCGCCAAAATATCCAGTAATAGCATAGGCATCAAAATAGTGATGAGGTTCGCGCCGATCTGCACGTTCCGCTTTCCAAAGAGGAGCTTTGAGCACGTCTTGCTCTAAGCCCAGCCAACCGGTTTGTGTTGATATGACCCGGACAAGCCGTGTCATATCGTCTGCAAAGATCTCACTCCAGATTTCGGCCATCTCAGCGGCGCGACCACCATTGAACTGCATCCACAGGTTTTCGCCACTCCAGTGGTTTTGGGCTTGTTGTTCTGCCCACTGTGCTTGAGTGAACTGCCAATTCCAGACCTCGTTGGAAAACTCAACATAGGCCGTCAGATCTGGATCAAGCAGCTGATGGGTCAGACGCGCGAAATTTCGCATGTAACTGTCGTCGCTCATATGCGGCATGGACACCCATGGATCAGCCTTTAAACGGTTTGACAGTTCCATCAGGATTTCTGCCGGTACCCCTGCGCGTGCCCAGGTGTAGTCGGTGGCCAACGGGCGATCCTCCCAGCCGACCTGTGATGAATCGTTGATGTCCATCCAATCCATAAACCGGAGTGTCGTAAATCCGTCCAGCAGTTTGAGCCATCTTGGGTTGAACGTCTGCCCATTTGCGTAAAGATCGATATGCTCTTGTTTTACAACGCTGATATCGCGAATGTAATCGCCTGTTCCACGACGGTCCGTGCGCTGAATGCGAATGTCGACAAAGCCGGGGCCAGGGGTGAAATCAAACCAGATCTCGCCATTACCGTAGCGTACATTTTCAGCGCGCCCCGTGACTTCAAGAATACCGTCACCAGAATATTGCAATCTGTACCGACCGGCGAGACTGCGTGCATCTTCGGGGAGGTCTGTCAAAAAGACCGTGCCGATAGAGCCGAGTTCTGGCGGAATAGAGGTGGGCCAGCCGTTGGGGTCCAGATATCCTGCGGCGCTCAGATCAGCTTCTTCAACCCCTCCCCATTGTCCCGCAATATGCCCGATCCAGGGGCGTGTGGTTTTGAAATGATCCAGAAAGGGCGCTTGTGGTGACCAATCTGCAATTGGAGACAGGTTCATTGCCATAGGTTGCCGGTAGTCGGCGACCGGCGCAGCTGCTGGAACCTCTTCTGGCAGGAAAGCATTTAAACCAAAATGTGGGGGATCATCAGGTAGCGAACGGACCGCTGATGGCAAAACGGTGCGGCGTGTGTCATTGCGCGCCGCGCGTTCGGCGATCTCTTGCAAGCGGGCTGCAAGTTCGGCTGAAGGTGCTGGGTACGCCTCGCCCCAGCGGTTTTTTAGGGCAGCAGGCAGCCCAACTGGGCTGTGCCCGGTCAGTGTTGCGTATTGAAACAGGCTGATAAAATAAAAACCCAGCGGGTTAGGGTGTATGTCATCCACAAACATGTCGTTTATGCTGTTTACACCCGGGACCGTACCCGCGGTGATGGCATCATCTAGCCGGGCCATTGCCTGCCCTGCTTTTAGCAGTTGAATATCACCGCCGGTCAATTCGCGTGCTTGTGTGACGGCGGCTTCCCACTTGGGCAAGTCACTTTCCAGGCGTTCCCGCCAGGGCGTGCCCATGCCATCATCAAAAGGGATCGGCGTGCCCGTTCCACTGTTCAGGCTGTGCCAAGTTTCTTGCACATAGAAGGTCACATCAGGATTGCCAGTGCGGGCGATCTCATAAAATTGGGCGATCGCATCGGCGGTGCCGCTCCATTTGAGATGATTGTCGAGCGGGATCGCTTCCGTCACGATCACAGTATCCACGCCTTGGGGCAGTCGCTCGCGTGCATTGATCCCTTCAGCTTGGTCAGCGTGGGTCCAATTGTAGCTCAGCGGGGCGCCATTGATAATCTGCGCGTCCACTTTTGGCTGGACTTCTATGCCCGGCGTTTCAGCAAGCAGTTGTTCCAGCATCGGTGGATTGTCTGGACCAAACAAAGAATGGCCAACAAAAACCACAGATGTGATGAGCGTATTCAGGTCCATCAACTCTCCTTTTGGGGATCAAGCCCTGTGCGTTGTGTCGTTTTTACGACATGCCAGACGATCTGTTGAATTTGCTGCGCTGCAGTCTCGCTGAAAGCGTCTGCTTCTGTCCCATCTTTCCGTTTCAGCAAATGTGGTCGGCCAACCGGTGAGCGATGATAGAGGACGGAATAGTGCGTCAGCGTAACAATATAACGGCCGAGATCGTTGATGTGAATTGTATCAAGGCTGCCGTCAGCCTTGCGTTCAAACAGCTGGTCTCGTCGTGTCAGCCCATCAATCTGGCCAGATTCAGCAGCCCGCACAACCGCTGCCATCACTTGCCCCGCCGGAATGAGATAGACCGGATGATCTGGATTGCGACGGCTGTCAGATCCAAGCACCTGCCTTAACCAGAGCTTTTCAAGATCATGATCAATGCGTTCCAGCCATCCCGTAGGGTCGTCTAAATTGTGCCAGGTCTCATAAAGATAGATACGGGTTTGCGCATTGCCGCCACGAGCCAGATTGGCCCAGCGGCGCATATATCGCGCGCTGTTAAAATAGCGGATCGCGTCGCGTAACTCGACCATTTCCGTAAGCACAACAGCGTCATAGTCACCAGATCCAATTGCGTCACGAGCAGCGCGAAATCTGGGCGTCGCATTGGTGGTGTCAAAGTCTAATATTTCAATATCAGGCTCCCAATGCGCTTTTAGGGATGTCCCTGATCCAAGTTGCGCGTGCCAGTTATGCGCTTCAGGTGCAAGCTGGGCCAGCATATGCGGCATTTCCAGACTGACAAGGGAATGACCAAGGTGAAAGACATTCAGGCCGTGTTCAGGTGCCTGCAAGGTTGGAACGGTAAAGGGGGCAGCCTGTGCCGCGAATGGCAGAAATGCAAAGAAAGACAAGAGACTGCGACGTGTCATCATTTCTATGTCCTCAGTTCGGCCATGGTGACAATCACTCCAGCTCCGATCGCAAAGCGCCCGGAAATTTGATCACCCTTTTGAAACGGCGCTCTGTCTTGCGTAAAGCTTGCAACAAAGCTCGTATCAGATAACTTGATCTCAACTCGCATTCCATCAAAGCCAAAGAAAGCGTCGCTGATAAGATATTGGCATTTATAAGCGGCTTCTTTAGCTGAGAAAATAACTTTGGCCAGCTGACCGGGATTGTCTTGCTGTAATAGCCAATCTTGTTCTGTGTCTAAACAAATTGCAGGCCACAGATCCCGTTTCAAAGGCGTGTCTTCCTCGACATCCACACCAATTCCGCTCCATTCTGTAGCGGGGGCGACCACGGCCATTGCACAGGTTTTCGTATGGCTAATTGATCCAACCACCCCTGTCGGCCACTGCGGTGCACGTGATGGAGCAACAGGGATCGGTTGAGCGGTGATGCCAAGGTCGCGCATTGCCTGATGTGCTGCTGCACGCCCAGCCGCAAATTCAGCCCGGCGCTTTGGAACCGCTTTGGATGACAAACACGCAAGCTCTTCCGGAAAAGGAGCTGGTAGGGTGTCGTGTGGCTCCGTGACCGCCAGCCCAATTTTGTCATCAAACAAAGGACGTATCAGCGTATGGCGTTCTTTCGTCCGCGTGCTGGAGTAGGTCAGCGACATCAGGCGCGGGCTTTGCGATTGGCCCGCATCGCGCGACGTTTCGACATTGTTTCGCTACGGGCAGCATGTTCAGCTGTGTTTGTTTCTGCCGCGTTTTTCGTCGTTTGAGGATCACCCGACAGGTCTTGCAGATGTGTCGCCAGCCCCGACAATGTCGGGAAGCGGAAAATATCGGTGATGGACAGGCTCTGCAGGTGAAGTTCGGCACGTATGTCGCGGTGTGCTTGAACGGCAAGCAAAGAATGCCCGCCAAGTGCAAAGAAATTATCCTCAGCACCAATGCTTTCTACGCCTAAAATTCGGCTCCAGATATTGGCAATTTTTGCTTCGTACCCTGTACTTGGCTCCGCGGGGATGCTGTTACGCGTGCGCGCTGGTTTGGGATCCGGCAAAGCTTTGCGATCAATTTTTTTGTTCGGAGTCAGGGGGAAGGCTTCTAATGTCACGATGTGACTTGGCACCATAACGTCTGCCAATCGGGTGTTTAATGCGTGTTTCAAAGCCTCTTCTTGGATGGCTGCATCGGCGGTGATGTAGCCAATCAGCTTGTCATCGTTGCCAAGTTTGCGGGCAATGACAACAGCACCGGACACGCCTTGCTGATCGGCCAATGCGGCCTCAATCTCTCCCAGCTCAATACGCTGTCCACGGATTTTGACCTGATGGTCAGTGCGGCCCAGAAAATCCAGACGCCCATCTTCGCGCCAGCGGACCAGATCACCTGTGCGATAGAAGGTTCCCGGGTGCGCCGCGACCTTTGCAAAACGTTCTGCGGTCAGTTCTTCGCGCTGCCAGTATCCGGCGGTCACACCTGCGCCACCAATAAGCAACTCGCCCGGTGCCCCGATGGGTTGGGGGATCCCTTGAGAATCCAGAACCAAAACAGATGTATTTGCAATTGGCGTGCCGATATCGGCGATCCCTTTGGGCACATCGCTGATGGTTTGAACGGTGGACCAGATCGTTGTCTCGGTCGGTCCATACATGTTGTGCAGTTTTGCAGAGGTTGCTGCATGAAGGCTTTGAACCAAATCGCCGGGGAGCGCTTCACCGCCCACCATCAGATGTTGCAAGGTGCCAAGAGCCGCTGCAGCATTGTCATCCGCTGCAATCATACGTGCCATCGACGGAGTGCATTGCATATGCGTGATCCGATGGCGCAGCAGTTGTGCGGCCAGTGAATAATCGTCTTCTGCAAGCGCTTGTGGCGCGTTTGACAGGCGAAGCACCTCTGCGAGCGGGGCCAACCCGTCCAACACAACATCCGGTGCGATCCCGTAGTCGATCAAACATGCAACCTCATCGACACCAATACGTTTCAGCGCATCAACACGGGTCACGGCATCCTGCACTGTGCCAAACAGACCAGAATCTTCAAAATACCGCTCAAAGGCAAAGTCGAGAATAGACTCAAGTTCCTCGCCAGACAGGCTGCCAAGATCGACGTCCATAGGATTATTGGCACCCTCAGGGCGTTTAAACGCGGGGAAAGCCCAAGCGTATTGCTTAATCAATCCAGCTGCAGAGCGCAGGTAATCTTTCATCGGTTCGCGTGCGATCTGACGCGCTGTTTCACGATCAGCGGCCAGATAGGTATGTAGCATCAACGTCACTTTGAAACCGGCAGGATCATATCCGGCATCGCGCAGGGCCTGATGGTAGATTTTGATCTTTTCGCCGACTTCTTCAATGCTTTGCCCCAATAGGTGGGTCAGGACGTTGGCACCAATCCGTCCAGCCTCACGCCAGGTCTCAGGATTGCCGGCAGTTGTCACCCAGACCGGCAGCTCTTTTGAGACCGGGCGTGGTTGCGACAAAACACTATGAGTGCTGCCATCCTTGCGGGGGAAGGCCACGTGCTCACCACGCCAGAGTTTGCGCACGGTTTCGATGCTCTCAAACAAGGCGGGTTTGTTTGCAGGCGGTGTGTTTTCAGGACGTAGGATGAAATCGTCCGGCTGCCAACCCGACGCAAAACCAATTCCAGCGCGCCCATTGGTGAGATTGTCAATCACCGCCCATTCTTCAGCGATACGTGCCGCATGATGAAGCGGCGCGACACAGGAACCGGCACGCACACCAATATTCTGCGTGACCGCAGCCACAGCCGCGCCAGTTACAGACGGATTGGGGTAGGGGCCACCAAAGGCATGGAAATGGCGTTCGGGTGTCCAAACAGCATTAAAACCGTGTTGGTCCGCAAATTTGGCACCTTCCAGCAAAAGTTCATATTTCTTAGGACCAGCGCCGTCATCATTGCCCCAGTAAAACAGATTAAAGTCCATTTTCCGGTCTGTTTGGCGAATGGGGGCATTGGAAAGCTGCAAGCGACTTTCATCACTGGAGAGAACCAGTTTGAATCCGCGAGATAGCGTCCAGAACAGTTCCAGCACAGAGATGTCAAAGGACAAACTTGTCACAGCAAGCCAGCTGTCACCTGCCTGATGGGGGATGCGTTGATCCATGCCAGCAAAGAAGTTGGCTACATTTGAATGACGCACCATGACGCCCTTGGGCAAGCCGGTCGATCCAGACGTGTAGATCAGATAGGCCAGCGTGTTGCCGCTCGCGTCACTTGTAACGTTTGTCGCGTCGCTCAGATCTAACTGATCAACCTCCAGCACTTTTGCGCTATGTACTGGGAGCTTATCCTTAAGTGCGGATTGTGAAAGGATAACCTTGGCACCACAGTCTGAGATAAAATGCGCAATACGGTCGGCTGGATAGGCCGGATCGAGGGGTACATACGCACCGCCTGCCTTTAAGACCCCCAGCGCTGCAATCACCAGATCTGGTGAGCGGCGTACGTAAATACCAACCGGATCTCCAGCGCAGACGCCTTCGGTCTGAAGTTTGCGTGCCAGATCATTCGCACGCGCATTCAGACTGCTATAGCTCAGCGTCTCACCTTCAAAGACCAAGGCTGTTGCGTCAGGTGTCCGTGCGACTTGCGCTTCAAATGCAGCATGAATGGTCTGATCTGCATCAAACGCTGTTTCAGTCTGGTTCCAATCCTGCAGGATGAGCTGTTTTTCGGCTTCGGGCAAAACGGGCACATCTTTTACCAAAACCTCGGCCTGTGCTTCGATCGTGTCGAGAACCAGTGTAAGGCGCGCGAGTAAAAGCGCGCTGGCGGTTTCGCTCAACTGAGAGCGATCAAAATGCAGGCTCACTTTTTCGCCGGTTAAACACAGGGTGATGAATGCCCCCTCTAACGGTGTGTCGGCCTCTAGACGTACCGCAATTGCGGGAACCTGCATCGGTGAGAGCTCTGGCGCGCGTGTGAGCAAATCTGCCGCAAAGCCACCGTATTGGTTCAGGGTGTCCAGCGCGCTATTTATCTGCACGATGACATCAGCAACCAAGGCATCTTGGCGCAAGGTCAACGGCACCCAAGAGGATATATGACCGGGTTGCTCCTGCAGTGCTGAGCTAGACAAGGCAATTGTCCCACAGTCCTGACCTGCGCTGCGCAGCGCCCAAATTGCAGCTGCTGCGATCTTGGCGGGGACGGGCGCCTGACTTGAAGCCAGCTCGACCCTCTTAAAACCTTCTTCGTCCGTAGAGGTGGCAAAAGGTATGGGGAGCGTTTGGGTTTGCGCCAGTTCAGTGCGCCAATGAGACTCGGCTTTGTGGGTCTTGGCCATCGCGGCAGACAGGTGGTTGCGATCTTGTGCCGATAGCTTCGAGATCTGCGCGCCGACCGAGATCAAATTTTCAAGGTCAGCAGGGCGCCCGTCGGGATGTGCGAAATCTGACAGCTGCACAGCGCCGGTTCCACAGGCAACCACCAGACTGTCTTTGTTAACTTCTAGGGTTTGCCCCGCAGGAGCCGCTGTAGGAGATGTAAGAGCGTTTGCTTTGCCGACCAACAGTACATCTTGGCCAAGCTGTACATTTGCGACACAAAGCGGGTTCCAATACTCCCCAAAATCCAATGCCCGCACCAGACGCGCAACATCAGTGGCATTTTGACTGAAATCCAGCATCCCGTTGCCCGAGGGACGGTCCGCTTTTGCAAAATAGCGTCTACGGGTCAGATCTTGGGCGGTACGGTCGAGGCGCTCGTCTTCCAGCTGCAGAAGAACCTCTGAAAAACTGTCCATTGCTGCCGCGTAGCATTTGGAATTCAGCGACAGGGCTGTCTCCGTATCTGCAATGTCGAAATGGCGCTGGGCGAGTATATCGCCCGTGTCTGCTTCGGCCTCCATCACATGCCAGGTGATCCCATGCCGGGTTTCCCCATTGATGAGCGCCCAGACAGGTGTGTTTAGTCCTGCATAGTCGGGCAACGGGCCATCATGAAAGTTCACGGCCCCTTTACGCGCCTGCGATAAGATTTCAGACGGGATCATCCGCAGGTTGGCAATAGACAGAAGCCAATCAAATGGTGCACTAATCTCGGATGCTTTTTCAAGCACTTGAATATTGTGTGTCCGCGCCCAGGTCTGGATATTTTCGTCGCGTGAAACAACATTTGTGATCAGATGCCCCCGCGCCAGCAGAGCATCGCCACAGCCGATCAAAAGGGATTCATCCCCAATAAGGACAGAAGAAAAAGCGGTCATTTTTGCTCCTTCGCAACGGGAATGAAACGTGTCTGTGGTCGAGGTATACGCCGCGATACGCCGCGCAGCATATGGGTCAAAAGATCACGAGTGAAGTGGTCGGGTTCGACCTGTGGCTTGCCTTCGATCAGACGGCGCAAACCATAAAGCGCTCCCCCTGCAAACCGTGCAAGATCGGCGAGTATCGCATAGGCGCGGCCATGTGTTTTAACAAAATAATAATGGCGCGCCTCAAACCAGTATTGGGGCGTGCGTTGCCATTTCTTCATTCCTGTTGACACAGACCCAACATGCGCAATCTTGCTCTCTGGTACATAGTAGGTGTTCCATCCAGACTGCGCGGCGCGATGACATAATTCGGTCTCTTCAAAATACAAAAAGAAGGTTTCATCAAAACCATCGATTGCCTCGATCATATCGCGCCGCAGCATAAGGCTTGCGCCCGCAGTCCAATCTACGCGACATGTGGTTTGGGGAAGATCCATAGCGACGACTGAGTGTCGCAAAACACGGGTGATGACCCCTGTTCGCGCCGCTCCTTCAAACTCTCCCGCGATGGTGGGAAAACGAAAGGCTGTCGTATGGGGCACGCCATCGGTGCCATGCACGTAAGACCCGGCGAGACCCGCATCTGTTTGGGTTGCCATGAAATCCCGGAGGGTTGAGATGGTGTTGATTTCAGGGAACGCATCAGAGTTCTGCAGGTAATAATAATCCGGTGTGGTGCCATCAGAAAACCCGGCACGCAGGCCTACGTTCATGCCCGCGCCAAACCCACCATTGACCGGCGACTGAAGAACACGCAGATGATTGTCTTTGCACCACCCTGCCTTTTCAGCGGCGGTTTGGATCTCCTCAAAAGAGCCATCACCAGAATTATTGTCAATGATAACGATTTCACCATCAACATGCCGCATCGCGCCAACAGCGGCTTTGGCTGCGCGCAACGTCATCTGGGGCGTTTTATAGTTCAAAATGATGGTAAGAACGCGATTGTCTGGCACTGTGTTACTCCGCCGCGGTCGCGGTTTGGCTATGATCTTCTATAGGCTGTTCTGCGTGGTCCAGAATATGTTTCACCTCTGATGCCAATACGCTCACATTGGGAACAAGAACCATACTGTCATGGTTTCCGGGCACCTCAATGACTTCGACGTTTGGCGCCCAGCGGGTCCAATCGTTGTCTGCAAATACATATTCCCGCGCTTGGCTGATCCATTGACCGCCCGATACCTTCCAAGAATGATCCAAGGGCGGACGCAGCAACGTCATCGAGCCATTCCAAGGGCGCAGCTCATAGCTCTCAAGCGCTGCGCGGAAGGCCAGTTCAATCTTGCGATTGTTGAACGCGGGTTTTTCCCCCGTTTCAGCGGGCTTGTCTCGGCGCTTTTCAATCTCCCACACAATTCGGTTGCGGGCCCATTGTGCAAAATAGGCGGGCCCTTTGCTGCGGATTTCTTGCAGTTTGATGAGTGCTTTGTCTTGCTTCGTTAGTTCTGGACGCAGCGGAAGCGGGGTGTCCAAGAGGATTAAAGCAGCTGTTTTGTTGCCCTGCGCCTCTAGCTGCTGGGCCATTTCATAGGCTGTTAACCCACCGCCAGAGAACCCACCCAACAGATATGGACCCTCAGGTTGAACCTGTTGAATTTCAGCCAGATAATCCGTCGCGGCTTCAGTTAGGCTATCATGCGGGGTGTCTTCGCCGATCAATCCTTTGGCCTGAATGCCATAGATGGGGCGGTCTTTTCCAAGCAAAAGTGCAAGATGGCGCAGGTTTAAGACATTCCCAAACATGCCCGCGACAAGGAAAAAGGGCGTTGTTCCCCGACCATTTCCAGGATGAAGCAACACAAGATGTTTGTGCGCTTCTTCTTCCTGTGTTGCTGTTTGGTCTGTGCCCGCGTCTTGCAGTACGGGTTTTGGGCCATGGGCTTCGATTTTCTTCGCAAGGGCGGCAACGGTGGGAGCCTCAAATAAGACGGACATGGGGAATTCCACATCCAGTCGCCGCTTGATCTGTGCGAACAGGCGCACAGCAACAAGCGAGTGTCCCCCCAGATCAAAGAAACTGTCGTCCACCCCGATTTTCGACACGCCTAATAGGGACGAGAACAGCTCGGCAAGAACCTCCTCAACTGGAGTGCGTGGCGCAACAAAGGCCGCGTCCAGCTGCGGGCGCTCAAAGCTTTGCTGCTTACTTTCCGCGTGTGTGCTTTGCCCCGCTTGTGCAATCATTGCGTCAAGATCAAGGGATGATACCAAGACCTGCGCGCGCCCCGTGGCCAGCGCACGCTCCAGCGCTTTTGGGCCTTCTGTGGCGCGAATACCGTTTTGCAGGTTGTATTGCAGCCTTTGTTCGTCCGCAGATAGGGGGGGCACATGTCCGGGTTCCGCAAGGCCAATCTCTGCGGCTGTGGTGTCAGCACTTGCATCCTGTGCAAGCGCAAAGCCCTCTGCAAGGCGCTTCATCTGGAAGGTTTCGATCTCAACCAGAACACGGCCATCTGCTGCACAGAGCGAGATGTCAAACTGCGCAAATTCACCTTCTTGGCTGTCTACCAGCCGCATATGACTGCAGATTTCTGCTTCAAGGGGGCCAAAGACACGGATGTCACCGTATGACACTGGCACCCAGAGCGATTTTGTATTGTATCCCGGAACCAGATCCAACGCCCAGCCTGTTGCAAGATCCATTAATCCAGGGTGCAACAGGCAAGCGTCCTCTTTCGCAGTTTTGGAAAGCGCCAGTCGGGCAAGCCCTTCTTCGGTGCCTCGCGCGCAATGTGTCAGAACGTGCCAACGCGGGCCGAATGCAAGATGCGCCTCTTGGGGTGAGGTCAGACGGCCCGCCACCGGTGCCTGCACCACGGGGCACCGCGTGGACACTTCGGTCAGATCAACAGGTTTTGGTGTGTTGGGGATGTTGAGCGTGATCTGTGCCTCTGCGATGCGTTGATAGCCATCGCTGGCTTTGCCAAACAGGCCCACGGCATATCCGTTTGCGGCATCTTCAAACCGCAAGATCAGTTCACGGCTTTCCCCCTCTGGCACCACGAAAGCACGCAGGAAGTAGAGATCACTCAATGAGAAGCCAGTCTCAATGCCAAAATCACGTAGCGCCTCTGAGATGAGCGTGATCATTCCGGTGCCCGGCAACAGCGCAACACCCGACCGTGTTCGATGTTCGTCGATTATCCAGTCTGTCCCACTAAACGTGGTCCGATAGTATCGATTTCCAAGCGCATCAAAGCCGCGTTCATCCAGCAATGCCATATCGCATGTTTCAAGTGCAGCAGGGCTTTGTGTCCCAAGGCGTGCGGTCATCGCATCCGAGGCCATGCCGACATCACTCCAGATCCCCCAGTCGATTGCCATCACACGGGTGCTTTTGTTTGAACGTGATTGCGCCCAGGCGTTCAGGTAGTCGTTTGCCGCGATATAGTCGGCTTGCCCTGCCGGATGCGTTGCTGTCGATGAAGAGGAACACAGCAGCAGCAATTCTAAACTGCCATCTTCAAACAAATCGTCCAACACACGCAGACCATTCACCTTTGGCGCAAGAACCTGTGCCATTTGCTCTTCGGTTTTGGCGAGGAGCGGCGTGTCATCAATATGGCCAGCACTGTGGATCAGACCGGTGAGTTTTCCAAAACGGGCTTCAACGGCCTCTTTGACATTACGCATCTGCCCAATGTTGCAGACATCTGCGGCGTATTGCGCAACGGTGCCTTTTCCAATCTCTTCAAGGGCTCGCATCGCTTTGATGCGCTGGGCCGTTTTATTCGCTTGGCCATGGCTTGCCAGATAAGCGTCCCAGTTTTCCTCCAAAGGAAGCCCATCACGCGACACCAATACGACATTGGCGTTGTAGGTTTCCATAAGGTGTGCCGCGAGGGTCCGACCAATGCCACCAAAACCACCTGTGATCAGATACGTGCCTTGCTGTTTGAACTGCGGTGCGATGTCTTTTGGCAGAGGGCGTGGGCGCCACCCTTGCTCAAACCGCTGTGCGCCTCGCCATACCGCGCGCGCAGCAGGTGTTTCAGCATAAAGCTCTTCTAACAGACGTTCGGTGATCTCATCGCTGCGTTCTCCGCGCAGAATCTGCCACATAGCGGGGGCGGGGGGCAGTTCAATATCGATCTGGCTGCACGTGACATCCGGCAACTCGCGCGGCATCACACCCAATGGGCCAGAAATCATCGATTTCTCAGGGTGCAACAGGGGCTCGTCTCGGGTTTGTGCTGCGCCAGTGGTAAAGACGCTGAGATGGACCGGATGTGACAACTCTGCATTCCCTAGCGCCTGCCCCAAAGCGGTCAGACCGTAAAACCCCATCTCAAGGTTGCGATCAAAGAAAGAGGAACCGGGGCGGAAGGTTTCTGCGTCTGTCACCAGCCAGAAATGCGCGATGCGATCCGGCAGGCATCTTGCCTCTGCAAGATCCGCAAAAAGCGCATCATAGCCAAAACGGCCTTGTTCCGGAGCCAGAATAAATTGGTTTTCACTGATCTGAGCATAGGTATCGCCTGGCTGGACTGTGATCACAGGGTGGCCTGCCGCGCGCAGACGTTGTGTTACCGCATTGGCGTGCCCCAGATCATCTTCAAAGATCAGCCAAGTGTGTGCAACGTCGCCCAATTCCGTCGCGATATCAATTTCACAATCTGCCAGCGCCGGTCGCCAGCTGGGGCGATACCCCCAATCTGTGATGTCTTCATGGCGTGCGGGCAGAGTGTCTTCGGGGCGATCTTTTTGCGCTCCTGGTTCGATAAAGTAGCGGCTGCGCTGAAAGGCATAGGTGGGCAATGGCAGCCGATGACGCTTGGCCTCTCCCCAGATTTGGCTCCAGTCGGCTTCTACGCCGCAGGCCCATAGGCGCCCGATCATACCAAAGAAATAGCTATCATCCATGATGTCTTGATCGGGATGACGCAGTGAGGACAGGACTTGACCGGAATTGACCGAAGGCGCCATTTGCGCCAGTGAGCTGAGCGCTTTTCCGGGGCCAACTTCCAAGTATACCCGCCCCTTTGTGGTCGAAAGCGCTTCAATACAATCAGCAAACAACACGGTGTTGCGCAACTGGGCGACCCAATAGTCGGGGTCTGTTGCCTCTGTATCGCTCAGCACCGCGCCCGTTCGGTTGGACTGAATGGGCAGGTTTGGCGCTTGCAAGTTCAGACGCCGCAGGAAAGTGCCGTATTCCTCCAGAATGACATCCAACATACGACTATGGGCTGCAATATCGATGTTGATACGCTGATGGTCTATCTCTTGTGTTGTCAGAACCTTAGAAAGCGCATCCAGCGCGGCTTGAGGCCCTGACACAGCCGTAAGCCCCGGTGCGTTGACGCTGGCAATATCCAGATCATCGCCAATCATGGCCTCAACTTCGGGCAGCGAAAGTGAGATCGACAGCATCCCACCTGCGGGCATTTTGTCAAACAAACGCCCACGCAGCAGGACCAGATCTATACAGTCTTCAAAGGACAGCACCCCGGCCAGACAGGCAGCTGTGTTCTCCCCCATGGAGTGGCCAACAAGGGCTGCAGGCTTTACGCCCCAGCTCATCCAAAGCTGTGCAAGGGCGTATTCCACAATCATGATCAACGGCAATTGCGCGGATGGTTTTTGCAAAGCTTTGTTTGCGGCCTCTGCGCCACCGTCTTCAGGTAACCAAAGCGCACGGATATCGTAATCCAGTTGCGGTTGCAGATGGTTCAGGCCCCGGTCCATCCATTCAGCAAAGACAGGTTCTGTTTCATAAAGATCCTGCGCCATCCCAGCGTATTGCGCACCACCACCCGGGAACATAAACACCACATCAGGGTTTGGGCCCAGATGGTCATGGGTAAAGACTTCGCGTGGATTTAGCTCCTTTAGTGCTGCTGCAGCTTCAACTGCCGTTTCGGCGACCACGACACGACGTTTGGCGAAACCGCGACGCCCCTCTTTCAGGGTAAAGGCCACATCTGCCAGATCCAGATCCGGATTTTGGCGCAAATGGGTCGCAAGGGCAGTGGTGTTAGCCTCAAGCGCGGCTTTGGACTGCGCTGACAGGCACAAGATATGAAAGGGGAAATCACTTTCTTCAGAGGGGCTGCGATCTGGTGCTTCTTCCAAAATGGCATGGGCATTGGTGCCCCCAACGCCAAGCGCATTCACGGCTCCACGACGTGGCCCCTTGTGTGAGATCCACGGCTGCAGGCGGTCATTCACTTTAAAGGGGGATGTCTCAAAATCAATGGCAGGGTTTGGCGCTTCATACCCTAGCGACGGGGGCAAGGCTTTGTGTTTTAGTGCAAGGGCCGTTTTGGCAAGACCTGCAATCCCGGCTGCGGTGTCCAGATGGCCAATATTGGTTTTGACAGACCCCACCTTGCAATACCCCACATCGGATGTGGTCGCGCGATAGGCATCCGTAAGAGCTGAAATTTCAATTGGATCCCCAAGGTAGGTTCCGGTGCCATGGCATTCGACATGGTCGATCGTGTCAGGTGTGACATCTGCAGCCTTTAAGGCTGCTTGCACTGCCTTGACCTGACCACCCACTGATGGCGCAAGATATCCAGCTTTGTCAGCCCCATCATTGTTGATGGCAGATCCTTTGATGACGGCCCAGATGTGATCGCCATCCGCAATCGCATCTTCCAAACGGCGCAGTGCAACAGCACCGGCGCCTGAGCCAAAAACGGTCCCCTGCGCCCGGTGATCAAAGGCATGGCACTGCCCATCAGGCGACAGGATTTCGTTTTCTTTGTAAAGGTATCCACGATCTTGCGGCAGCTCAATTGTGACCCCACCAGCAAGCGCCATATCGCATTCCTGGTCGTTCAGCGCTTTGCAGGCGTAATGCACAGCCACAAGCGAGGTTGAACAGGCAGTTTGAACATTGACGGATGGCCCCTGCAGATCAAAGACGTGGCTGACCCGCGTGGTCAGGAAATCCTTGTCATTGCCCGTGTGGCGCAGCAGGAACATGCCCACATCATCAACCATGTCAGGGTTTGAACAGATGTTGAAATAGAAATAGCTGCCCATGCCGCAACCTGCATAGACGCCAACACGTCCGCCAAGACTTTCAGGCGGGTGTCCGGCCTGTTCCATGGCCTCCCATGCCACCTCAAGGAATTTGCGGTGTTGCGGGTCTAAAATGGCGGCTTCTTTTGGAGAAAAGCCGAAGAAATCTGCATCAAAAGTATCAAATCCCTCAAGACGTGCAGCAGCCGGGACATAGTTGGGATCGGCCAACAGGGCCGCACGTTCTCCGCTGGCCGCTAAAATCTCTTTGTCCAGTGTTTCAATGGAGCCGATACCGTTCTTGAGATTGTCCCAATAGGTCGCGGCGCTGTCTGCACCGGGAACAGCAACCGAAAGGCCAACGATGGCAATGTCACCAGACCCGTGCGTTGTGGTTTTGTCTGCTGTCATGACTGCATTCCAGTATCAGTGGAGGGAAGAAGAGCGGAGGCGCAAAGAGGCAGAGCCTTGCAAAAGGCGGATTGCGTGTGTTCTGAAAAGATAAACGGCCAAGCATTATGCGCAAATGCCAGCTCTTTTTCGTGTCGTTCGTTTAACAAACCAACTTACCCCTCAAAATCCCCAACTTAGGGCTTAGGAAACTTTTGCGACACCGATAGGGACGTATTGTGCCAAACCGGGCCGAAAACGTGAAGAAAATAAGGCGCTACATGAGGCTGCGCGGCTGATCTGCCGCTTTAGGCAGCCCAATTGCTTGTTTTCCGTCAAATAAGGCGCGCCGCTTTTGGAACAGATCGGGATATTTCAAGCGTTCTGCATACCCAAGAATCGATCCCGCACAAAGCCATGTCAGTGGTATCAGCGTTGCATTCAGCAACATATCGATCAGCGTTGCGGCCAAGATCAGAACAATGGCCCCCAGATAGGGTGACAAAGTTGTGGGATCATGGCGCCGCACCTGTTGCCACAGCAAAAGCAGCGGGAAGGTTAAAAGCCCCATCTCGGCGATATAGCCAAGCCAGCCAAAGGAGCCAAAAACGATAATCCAGCGGCCATCGGGGACCGAGACGATAAAGGCGGTTTCTGGATCGCGCACCAGATTGCGCCCCCATTCTCCCCAGCCAAAGATGGGCTTTTCCGCCGCGCGAGACAGCATAAGTTCTTCATTGTCAAACCGGTACCCCAGTGATTGTGCCCGATCCGCGCTGTAGCTTTCTGCATAGGCCACGATTGCGTCTGTCGGGATCATGTCCAGATTGCGCAACATTGGATAGATAACCGCGATTGCGCCAAGTAATAATGCAAGCCTAAGTTGCCAGCGCAGAGGCGCCCAGAGGAGCACCGGTATAAAACAGATCGCATAAAGTTGCGCCGCCAAACTTTTGCATAGGTAGAGGAATACCAAGAGATAGGCGAACACCATGCCTTTGCGCGTGCGTTCCGTGCCGCTTGCTTCGCGCAGCAGGGCAGTGGCGCAAAGCAGGCCATAGACGATGAACAGCGCATACCACAGGGGGTGCTCTAAAAAGACGAGCGGGCGATAGCCCCCTTGGCGGATGGTCTGGCTGAAATCGTGTTGGAAAAAGCCATAGACCCAGGTGTTCACTTGCGGGCTGAGCCGGACTTCGACCAGTCCAAGCAGGGAGTAGAGCAGGGTTGCCGTGACCAAAGTCAGGATCAATTCCTTTTGGGCTTCGGTGCTTGAAAGATAGCGGCGTGCCAAAAGGAAGGGCAGCATCAGGATTACCTGATTGATCATGACAGAGCCCAGATCGCGCATCTTCATTCCGGGGATCATATCCGTGATGAAGACAATTGGATCACTGCCTGCCAAGACCTGAAAAATCAAAGGATCCCGATTGGTGATAACTGTTGGGATTACACTGACCAGAAACAGCAGCATCAAAACCACGGCGACCGGGTGACGCGGCCGCAAAGGCACTGATTTCTTCATCATGAAAACGCATAGCAAGAAAGCCATGATTGACGGGATCGAGGCCTTATCCATATCTGGAACCAACGGCAGATCAAATTCAGCCACAGGGGGCAGCAGCAGATAGCCAGCGATAAGGCACCACAAAATCGCGCGCTCCAAGGGAAAGCGGCGATAGATAACGACGCTGACCAATGGCCAGATCATCAGCATCAGATATGCGAGCGAATTTGGCATGCGCTACAGGCGTATCTTTGTCATCTGTTAATTTATCCAGTTTCTCGTATCTGTCACGAACCATACTTAATTGGCTTTGTGAATGCGTCACCTTTGTGTTGTCCTATTAAGGCCTCATTTTGGCGTGAAGTGGTTAAGCGTGGGGCGTTAAGGAGTGGGCAACGTGCAATTTTGCTTTGGTAAACGCAGCGTATATGTGAATTTCGCAACCTATGATGCTTTGCAGCAAGAAGTCATTGATCGCTTCAAGGCGCGCGCTGGCTTCTCTTTGGCCACGATCAATCTGGACCATCTGGTGAAGCTGTCGGCCTCAGACAGCTACTTGTCGACCTATCTTTCGCAGGATCTTGTTGTTGCTGATGGGCGCCCCATTGTTTGGCTGTCAAAGCTTGCGGGATGTCCTGTGGAGCTTATGCCGGGGTCTGATATGGTCGAACCTCTGTGTCGTTGGGCCGCTGCTGCTGGTGTTTCCGTGGCCTTTGTTGGCAGCACCCAAACAGCGCTTGCAGATGCTGAGCGTATCCTGGCTGCGCGGGTGCCGGGGTTAAACGTGGCCTGGACACATGCGCCGGGGCGTTTGGATCCTGAAAGCGTTGAGGTCAGCGAGATCTTAGATGAGCTTGCAGCGCGGAATATTGGTTTGTGTTTTCTAGCGCTTGGTGCGCCCAAACAGGAACGTATCGCCCAACGTGGACGCGAACGTGCGCCGCATGTCGGATTTGCCTCGGTCGGCGCAGGTCTGGATTTTTTTGGTGGCCACCAACGCCGTGCTCCACTTTGGGTCAGGCGGCTTGCATTGGAATGGCTTTGGCGCGCGCTGAGTAGCCCACTGCGCCTTGGACCGCGATATCTCAAATGTATTGCCATTTTGCCGCGTCTTGTTGTGGATGCCTGTAAGCTAAGACGTGATCCTAATTCTTATACTCCAAAATCTCCCGCGCGCGGCCCTGCCGGCGATTAACGTGATACTCTAAGGCGCCCTGCGCTTCGGCAAACTTGCCAATCATACTGAAAAGAGCAGCTGTTGCGCCCATTTTGCGCCAGAGCCTGAGATATTGAATGGGATACAGCAGTGCCGCAAGCCACAGCCACGGGAAGAAAAAGCCTGACGCTATGACGCCAATCGGCAAGGCCGCGCCCCATAAAAGCGCACGATATGTTTCTTTTACCCAATGGCGTTCTGGCGGTGCGCCATGCAGCGCTGCCCCTTCTGCAAATGCATGACCAGCCCGGCGACTGCGCCGCCACCATTGGCTAAACCGCGTCATTTGGGCATCGTGCAGCGTCATCTCTGCGTCCATACGCCAGACCGACCAGCCCTTTTGGCGCAGCCGCACGCAAAGTTCAGGCTCTTCTCCTGCGATCAGCGTTTCTCGATAACCGCCAACCTCTTTCACCGCCGAAAGGCGCATTAAAGCATCCCCGCCACAGGCCTTGGCCTCGCCAATCGGCGTGTCCCATTCAAGATCACAGAGGCCATTATAAAGGCTCGCGCCGGGGTGTCGTTCGCGCCTGCGCCCGCAGACGACAGCTGCCTTTGGATGATCGGTCAAATAGTCGCGGGCAGATTTGATCCACTTGCGATTGACCACACAGTCCCCGTCCACGAATTGCACAAAGCCATCACCTGTGAGGAGGGCCAAACCCGCATTGCGGGCCCGCGCAGCAGTGAACGGCACAGAGGTGTCCAGCTCAATGATCTCAGCTCCCAGATCACGGGCGCGGGTGACAGACCCATCCGAAGAGCCGCTGTCGACATAGACGATACGGCGCACCTGTCCTTGCAGGGATGTCAGGCAAGCGACAAGGCGTGGCCCTTCATTGCGACCAATGACCACCGCGTCAACGGCGGCGGGCGGGGGGGCTTTGTCGAATGGGATGTTTAACATGGCTTCTTTAAAATCATGTGTTTGGGTCAATAATCGCGTTTAAAAAACAACCCGACACCGGTTTCTCCTGCACTGTCTGCAGTTCCGGTGACGGTTACACTGGGAGAAAGATCCAGATTGATCGACAGCTCGCTCTCGCCTCGTGTGTTCACATTCAGATCAGTATACACATTTTGCGAAATATATCCGCCTAACCCTAGTTCGCCAGCGCCTAGATTGTCCACACCAACATCAACGGTCTCTGCGCCGGTGCTGTCACGTAAAGAGTCTGACACACCATCGCTGCGTCCGCTAAGACGCGCCACGGATGCGGCAAGACGGGCAAGCGCAAGGGGAGAGATATCCTGAATATTGTCGCCAAACAGCAAGAGCGCAAGCGCTTCTTCGCTGGGGCGATTGGGTTCTGATGTGACCTCGATGGTGGGCGCATTTGCGGGCCCTTGTAGCATCAAACTCGCGCTGCCCTGTTCGGTGGTGGTGGAGGCGGTGAACGACAGATAGGGGATCAGGCTGCCCAGCAGCGTGATTTGCCCGTCATCCAAAGACAGGCGGCGTCCTAAAATATCAAAAGTGCCGCGCAACAATCCGATCTGGCCTGATGGCACCGGATCCGCGCTGGTACCGCGCAGGCGCAGCTCTCCGCCAAGTTCAGCACGAAGACCACGGCCGCGGGCGAAAATACGATTTGGGGCACGGATCAGCAGATCCAACGCAAGATTGGCAGAGCTTCCTGATGAAGTATTCAGCAAACCTGCGTGCTGGCGTGTCTGGCGGACCGCTCTTGGTTCATTTTGATGCTGGATCAACGGAATAGGTGCTGCACCAACCGCCCCACCGGCAGAGGCAAGGTTCAAGGTGGTCTCTTGCACGTCGATTGTGCCACTTAACTGGGGCGCTTGCACCAGTGCTCCAGTCAGGGACAGGTCACCAGACAGTTTAGTTTCGTAGATTAGATTGTCGCTGAGCACCACATCCGCAAGATCAATCGTGAGTGCTCCGTCAAAGGGGGGCTGGATTGCGATGGGACCACGAATGTTGATCTTGCCACCGGAGCGGGGTTGCGCCCTTGCCTGTATATCTGCCCCTGCACCATTCAGTGTGACGGTAGCAGCGATATTGCGCAGCTCTTGTCCTGCACTGGGTAGAACCAGCCGTGTGTCCGCAAGCTGAACAGTGCCACGCAATGCATCAAGGCTGGGTGGCCCAGAAAGTGAGAGATTAAACCGGCCTTGCCCGTCAAGCAGGTTGGGTTTCAGGAATGGGTTTACAACACTCATCTGTACAGCACCTTGCGCGGCAAGATCAGCGCGCGCAGTTGCTTCGTCCCAGCTGCCGCTGATTGCCGCAGTGAGCGCCGCCGGACCGGTGGCGTTGCTGTTGATTTGCCAGATCCCCTCTGATCGCGAGGCACGGCCTTCTGCGGTGACCACGCCTGCAAGTTCCGGGATGAGGCCCTGTAATTCACCCAGTCTGGAGGAGAATTGCACGTCAGCTGAGCCATCTTCTTGCATCTCACCAGATATGCGCGCTGTCGTCGATAAAGGGCCTTGCAGGTCTGCGTTGCCTGACACGGTCGTGCCCTTTTTCTGTATGTCAGCTGCCAGCGTGACTGGTCCACTTATGCCTGCAACAACCGTTGCAAGATCGTTCAATCTAGCGGTGAGTGAGAGCTGGCCATTTTGGCTGTCTAGCCTGCCAGAGGTGTCCGACTGAAACGCAGAAGACGACAACGACAGCTGTTCTAACACAAGACCATCAACATCCCGGCGCGCGCTAAGAGTCAAATTTGACGTTCCAACCAAAAGCGGATCAAGTTGCGCTTGTCCAAGTCGCAGATCTTGTGCGGTGAGCGTACTGACCACATCAAATCCCCCGGTGAGCGGGGTAAAGCTGCCCTGTGCTGTGCCAATGACAGAACCGCCCAGCGGGACACCTGCCAAAGCTTCAAACTGCGCCAGATCGTTCAAGTCCGTTTTAAGGTCAGCAATAACCTTCAGACCATCTTGCAGGCCCTCAAACTCCATTTCTCCAGACAGCTGATAGCCGTCGCCTTTCACCTGCAATTGTGTCGCACGGGCGTTTTCGGATGAAAGCTCTAGGCGTGTCTGGGCTACAATTTCAGGCCCCAATGCAACGCGCAGGTTTGGATCATTGGGTTGCACGCCCTTGGCGGTCAAATTGACGTCTGCGACTAGATCAAAAAGGGATTGCTCTAAGGTGCCGAGTGTCTTGAAAGAAAGATCAGCGATAGCAATCTGCGGATGGGCAAATTCACCTATGCGGGCCGCAATGTTCCAATCGCGCCCTTTGGGCTTTTGCGCCTGCAGTGACATCCCCTTTATCGAAATTTCTTCTCCGGGGATCGGCAGGATCACGCGGGATGTTGGATCGGCTGCGGTGATCGTGCTGCGCAGATTGGCCGTTTCAAGCGCGCCTGCACGCATCATCAACGATCCGGACAGTCGTAAAGCTCGGCTGGTGAGCGCCAAAGAATGCAACGCCAACCCATCATTTTCAAACGTCTCCCCTTTGACACGCAAGCGTAGGCCCGGTCCAAAAAACGGGTGAAACCGTTCCGGTAGCAAAGGGTCAATATTCCCGTTCAGATCGGCGCGAAAGACCAGGCCTGTGGTGCTTGTTGTCGGATCTGCACCTTCCAGACGAACCTGACCTGATAGGCGTTCTATGCCATCGGTCGCAAACCCAAGGTCAGCTGTGAAATCCCTTAACGGGCCTGAACCTTCTGCGTTAAGCTGCAAGGATGGGCCCCCCGGAAGCTCCAGCAGCCGTCCAATCAGCCCGCCTGCCTGCTCATCAAGGCTGAGATCAAGCGCAAGCTCTTCGGTTTCATTGTCAAACCCAACCTTCAGCGTCAGTTGGTCGCCCTGGCGATCAAGGCGCAGGCCCGACAGATCCATCGATAATGTCCCGTCCGCCAATTCAATCCGCCCATCCACACGTAGACGCGCCTGTTGGCCTAGTAGGCTTTCCCCCAATTCAATCTCTTCGGCACGAAGTTCATTCAACAGGATTGAAACAGGCAAATCCGGCAAACGAAACGGGGCGGTTTCGGGCGCGGGTAATTCTGGATCAACAGGCGCAGGTTCTGGCGCGCGTAAAACTGCAATCCGGCGGGCGCTCAGCTGGTTGATCGAGAGCGCGCCGCGCAACAGAGCGCTGCGGGTCCAATCCAAGGTCGCCTCTTCAATCTCCAGCCAGACACCCTTGTCATCCGCGATGGTCAGACGCTTTAATTCGGCCTTCGAGGAAAAGCCTCCACTCAGCCCTTCGACGCGAATTGCACGATTGTCGCCGGACAGCTGCTCTTCCAAAAAGTCGACAAGAAAGCCGCCGCTTTCCTCGGTCGAGATCCGCTGTTGTGCCCAAAGCGGGAGCGGGGCAAGCAATACGAAAAGCAGAAGGAGGCGGATAAGTTGCATTAGAAGGCCTGTCCGATACCGATGTAGAATTGTAGCCCATCTTCTGTGCCGCCATCTACAGGTAGGGCAAGATCCAGACGTAACGGGCCAATCCCTGCAAGGTCGTACCGCAGGCCCAGACCAACGCCCGATTGGCTCGCAGAGCCGGAGCCTATCAAGCTTGAACTGTCAACAAGACCAATATCATAAAACCCCACAAGTGAAATCCGTTCACCAACTTTGGCGCGCAGCTCGGTCGCTAGAGACAAAAAGCTGCGTCCCCCAGCCGTATCATCGCCTACCGGCACGCCAAGCGATTGGAATTCATGGCCACGCACACTGCCGGCCCCTCCGGAAAAAAAGCCCAGCGTTGGCGAAAGTTCAGAAAGGGACGGGCCAACCACTGACCCGATCTGTAATCGGCTGGCAAAAACAAAGCGCCCGTCGGTATCTAATCGTCGATAAATGCGCCCGTCGGCCTGCAGTTGCACCCCGGATGCACCATCATCAATACCAATAAACGGTTGTGCCTGCAGCGCTAGGAAATGACCTGATGTGGCGTTGACCACACTGTCGCGTTTGTCATGCTCTGCACGAACCCGCGCGAGAGCAAATTGAAAACGGCGTCTGCCAAAGGCATCATTTGCCAGCACATTGGCAAAACCGACTGAGGCTTCACCAATCAATTCGTCCGAGTAAATACGCCGAACGCCAACGGACAGCACACCCTGTGTGGCGCTATAATGTTCTTCATCCAGCCGTTCAAATTCTGCCAGATAAAACAAGTTGTCGTCAGGGCCAAAGGTGGCGGGGCGGTCAAGGCGCAGGCTTAAACGTCCATCCAGATCTGATGCCCCGCCGATCCCGCCGACGAGGGCTTCAATACGCAGTCTTTCCGCGCCGCCAAAAAGATTTCTGTGCATCCAGCTGGTGCTTAATTCAATTCCGTCAGACGAATTGAGTTCTGCCCCAAACGTGAGACGACGTTTTGGCAGATCTTCAACATCAGCGGTAATGTTAAGTGTTTGGGATGGGCCGATGGTTTCGGCTTCGCGCAACACAACAGCGGAAAAGGCCCCACTGCGACGCAGGCGTTCAGCAGATGCCGCAAGGTCTGCGGGATGAAACTGCGACCCGGATGGCAGGCCTGCAATACGTTTGATCGCATCCGGGCGAACATCGCTTTTGCCTGCAATCCGCAGCTCTCCAAAGGTTAGCAGCGGTCCGGGTTGCAGCTGGATATCAGCGTTTAGTGTCGCCGCGCGGTGCTGCGCGGTGATGCGCTGGTTGCTGACTGCAGCTTTTGCGTGGCCAGCCTCGCGCCAGACTGTAACCCCGGCTGCTGCGGCATCGCGTAAAATGCCGGTGGTCGCAGGGGCACCAGTGCGAAACCCTTCTGGTATCTCGTCTGCGCCTGCCTCTGGCAACGGTGCAAGTCTTGCCTGACCAAGCGTAAATTGAGCACCAGATTTAATCTGCACATCAATGTTTGAGAAACGTTCTGGCAGCGTAAGCGGATTAATCGTTGCCGCTTCACGCCCGTTGAGGCGTATTGTGACACTTGGGCCGAAATATCCGGCGTCATAAAGGACTTGGACAAAACTGCGATAATCTGCGAGGGCTGCTGCCAGAATATCTTGCGCCCCCGGCGAAGGCCGTCGCCGCGTTGTGTTTAAGGCTGAGGCCTGCAGCAAGCGGCCCCGTAAATCCTCTGATATTTCCGGCGTTTCGAATTCCCAGTTCAGCAGCGCGGCGGGTTGTTCTTGTTTTTCATCTGTTTGGCTCTGTGCCGCACCTGATGTAGCTGCAGACAGCGCAAGCCCAATCCCGACAGCAATGCACCATGTACAAAACAGGACCTTTTGTTTGATGTGACAAGAGCTGCCCCGAAATCCTGATCTGGGTAAAACACGTATCATGGGGGCAACAGATCTCCGGTCGTCGCATGTATGGCCGGACCACTGTTGTGAATGCGCAGGGGAATTGCAATGCGGGTCAGATCACAATTCAACTGTGCCGCTAGAGTTTTTCCAATCCCTGCAGATCTGCATTGCGATACCAGCTTCGGATAACGGCCCGCGCGTCTGGTTCCATATAGGTAATATTGGCAGGCGGCATTGCCGTTGTGACTCCTGACTGCAGGTAGATTGCGCGCCCGTTGCGCGCAATATCCTCAGGTGTTTCCAACAAAATTCCCTTGGGCGCGCGCCGAATACCATCAAACAGTGGCTCACGCGCATGACACATGCTGCAATTGCCCGCAATCGTTTTCTGAACCGCGTCAAATCCGGGGGATTGTGCAAGCGCAAGGGCTGCGCCGCTTAGGGGTGGATCATCGCCTTCGGTTTCCCGCCCGGCCGCAGACAGCATGATGATTGCGAGGAAGAGCGCAATCGTTACGCCCCATGTCCAACGCGGCGCACCTGCTTTTGCATGCATCGTGTTGAAATAGTGGCGAATGCTGACACCCATCAAAAAGACAAGGGCGGCAATCAGCCAATTATAGTGACTGGCAAAGGCCAACGGGTAGTGGTTGGACAGCATCAGAAAGATGACTGGTAGCGTCAGATAGTTATTATGTGTCGAACGCAGTTTTGCGATTTTGCCGTATTTCGGATCGGGCTTGCGTCCTGCTTTCAAGTCGGCCACCACGATTTTCTGATTGGGAATGATAATAAAAAAGACATTGCCGCTCATGAGCGTGGCGGTGAAAGCACCCAGATGCAGCATCATGGCGCGGCCAGTGAACACGTGGCTAAGACCGTAACCCATTGCCACCAATATTAAAAACAATAGGCACATAAGCAGGGTAGGACGCTGGGCCAGCCGGGACTGACACAGTGTATTATAGACCAGCCAGCCGCCTGCGAGGACAGCGGCCGATAATAACGCCCCTTCGTAGACATCCAGATCGACTTTGGATTGATCGATCAGATAAAGCTCCCCTTGTGCCCAATATAAAATGCTCAAAAGCGCAAAGCCCGATAGCCATGTTGCGTAGCTCTCCCATTTGAACCAGGTCAAATGTTCTGGCATGCGCTCTGGGGCGACCAGATATTTCTGGATGTGATAAAATCCACCACCATGAACCTGCCATTCTTCACCGTCGGCGGGGCCAGGAATCTCGCGGTTGAGGCCAAGGTCCAGTGCAATAAAATAGAAAGAGGAGCCAATCCAGGCAATGGCTGTGATCACATGCAACCACCGCGCGGCAAGGTTCAGCCATTCCCACCAAAGGGTTAGATCCCACATTACAAATGTCTCCTATTGGTGGACTTGCATTCCATTCCGGCCACTCTAGGCAAAGCGTGGATTGTTCGGTATTCCCATTCAAAAATCAACAGTATCAAAAAAACTAGAAAAATGTCTTATCTCGACACCATTCGCACCTTTGTGCGTGTTTACGAGCTTGGCTCGATGTCTGCTGCAGGGCGCGATTTGCGGATCTCGCCAGCGGTCACATCAGCGCGTATTTCGCAGTTAGAGGACCATCTGGGCACGCGCCTGTTCCAACGCACCACGCGTAATCTGTCTGCGACAGAACAGGGGCGCGCGTTTTATCCCGGCGCTTTGGCGGTTCTGGAAGCTGTAGAAGCGGCAGAGGCGCAGGTGATGGATCTGACTGAGACGCCGCGCGGAGATCTCTTTGTGGCGGCGCCGCTTGGGGTGGGGCGGCGGCTGATTGCGCCGGCGGTGGCAAGTTTCCTGTCAAAATATCCTGAAATGTCCGTGCGTTTGCGCCTGTCGGACCGTGCGGTTGACTTGACAGGCGAAGGTCTGGATCTCGCGTTTATTCTGGAACAGCCCGCCGATAGCACGCTGAAGATGCGCAAGATCGCAGAATGTCAGCGCGTTTTATGTGCGGCGCCCTCTTATATTGAACGGATGGGCCTGCCGCAAACGGGCGAGGACCTGCTGCAGCAGGGGCACAATTGCCTGAACCTGCGATTTCCGGGCGCGCGTGAATTTCAGTGGCTGCTACAGACACAGGAGGGGGCGGAAAGATTTGCCGTCAAAGGGCGCCATGAATGTGATGATGGCGCGGTGCTGACGGATTGGGCTTTGGCTGGCGAAGGGATTGCGCTAAAGCCAGTCTTTGAAGTTGCTGAGGATCTGGCTGCGGGGCGTTTGGTGCCTGTTGGTTGTGACACGCCGCCTGTGCCGGTACAGATGGCATGTCTTTATGCGCACCGTCGACACCAAGACCCCAAGGCGCGTTTGTTTATGGATTATGTTGCGCAAAGGATGCGGGAGAGCGTCAGCGCATCAGAAACATTGGCACAAGAGGTCTTAAAGGGGGGCTCCCGCGCCTGAATAAGCCGCGCTTTTGCGCGACAGATTACAGCCTTGGGCCGGGCCCGTGCACTGCACGGGCGGTTGTGTTTTAGCTGCCCCGGTAGGTGGAATAGCCAAACGGCGACAGCAAAAGAGGTACGTGATAATGTGCGGTGCCGTCTGCAAGGCCAAACCGAATAGGGATCTGATCCAGAAACAGGAGATCTTCGCTGGTTTGACCGGTGGCCCGTAAATAGTCTCCCGTAAAGAAGATCAGCTCATAAGTGCCGGTCTTGAAATGTGCAGCGTCCAGAATCGGGGTATCGGTGCGCCCGTCCTTATTGGTCACTGTCTGAGCAATCTTTTTGTGTGAATTGCCGGACACGCGATAAAGTGAAATCGGGATCCCTTCTGCTGGGCACCCACGCGCGGTGTCTAAGACATGCGTGGTGAGATATCCGCTGGAGGGGGGACTGGCATTTGCGCTCATAGGCTGGGTCCTTCGGGGTTGGGGCGATGAGGTTTAAGGCAGAGGATGCCTTTTGCGGGCACCCGCCACAAACTTTAATTCAACTGAGGAGTTTTTTGGAAAACTTGAAACCGCAGAGATCCAATTTCTGCGATACAAAGGGATATTGATCCGACGAGAGATGAGATTTCGACAGTGGCAGAGAGATACCCGCGTGATTTGAGTGGCTACGGCCCAAACCCCCCTGATGCAAAATGGCCGGGTGGCGCCAAGATTTCTGTACAATTTGTGCTGAATTTTGAAGAGGGGGGGGAAAACTGCCTGCTTCATGGTGACGCCGCCTCAGAGGCGTTTTTATCAGATATTCCGGGGGCCGCGCCATGGGAAGGGCAGCGCCACTGGAACATGGAATCGATCTATGACTATGGCGCGCGTGCAGGGTTCTGGCGGTTGCATCGCATGTTCACCAAAGCCGACGTACCGCTGACCATCTACGGTGTCGCCAGTGCGCTGGCCCGCGCGCCTGAACAGGTTGCTGCGATGCAGGACGCGGGGTGGGAGATTGCCTCACACGGTTTGAAGTGGGTCGAACATAAAGATATGGAAGAAGACGAAGAGCGTGCCGCGATTGCTGAGGCCATTCGTCTTCATACCGAAGTGGTCGGCACAGCCCCGCGCGGATGGTACACAGGGCGTTGTAGCATGAACACGCTGCGTCTGGTGGCTGAAACCGGCAGGTTTGATTACATTTCCGATGCCTATGATGACGATCTACCGCATTGGGTCAATGTTGCGGGGCGCGATCAATTGGTCATTCCCTATACGCTGGAAGCCAATGATATGCGCTTTGCCGCCACACCCGGATATGTGACGGGCGGGCAGTTTTTTGATTATCTGAAAGATGCGTTTGATCTTTTGTACTCAGAAGGCGAGGCGGGCGCGCCCAAATTGCTTTCGATAGGGCTGCATTGTCGCTTAATGGGGCGCCCCGGAAAAGCCGCAGGGTTGCAGCGGTTTTTAGACTATATTCAGGGGTTTGAAGGTGTTTGGTGCGCACGGCGTATCGATATTGCAGAACATTGGGCACAGGCGCATCCGCCCGTGCATTACAGGCGCCCGAGCGAGATGAGCCGGTCAGAATTTACAACCAACTATGGCGGGGTTTTTGAACATTCTCCCTGGGTCGCTGAGCGCGCATTTGAACTGGAGCTGGGGCCTGCTCATGATCGCGCGATTGGTTTGCACAATGCGCTGTGCAGGAGCTTTCGCAGCGCAAGTGATGCAGAGCGGTTAGGTGTCTTGAGAGCACATCCTGATCTTGCGGGCAAACTTGCAGCGGCAAAACAGCTTACCGCAGAAAGTACGCAGGAGCAGGCTTCTGCCGGATTGGATGCGCTGACGGATGCGGAACGCGAGGCGTTTACAAGGCTTAACGCGACCTACACAGAACGATTTGGCTTTCCCTTTATCATTGCAGTGAAAGACTATGATAAACTGGGTATTTTAGATGCGTTTCAGGAGCGTTTGCAGCGATCTTCTGAGGATGAATTTGGTGAAGCGTGCCGACAGGTCGAACGGATCGCCTTGTATCGCCTGAAGGATCTGTTGCCGTGAGAGAGGTATTTGTAGAGCCATTGACAGCAGAGGCTTTTGCACCCTTTGGGGATATATTAGAGGCAAAAGGCGCGGCTGATGTGATGATCAACCAAGGGCGCTGTGGGCGGTTTCACAATCAGGCGCAGTTGAGTTTTGTCGACGGAGCCGCAGGGATTAGCCTGTTTCAGTCGGAGACCTGTGCATTGCCTTTTGCATTGGAACTGGTTGAGCGGCACCCTTTGGGATCACAAGCGTTCATTCCGATGAGTTTTGATCCGTTTTTGGTGATTGTAGCCGAAGATCACGAAGGGGTGCCCGGATGCCCCCGGATTTTCGAAACTCAGGCGGGGCAGGGCATCAATCTGTTGCGCGGTGTGTGGCATGGGGTTTTGACGCCTTTGTACGCGCCGGGCTTGTTTGCCGTGATTGATCGCATAGGCGAAGGTAACAATCTGGAAGAGTATTGGTTTGAACACCCTTATCAGGTGACCCGGCGGAGCAGGTAAGACATGGAGGGGGGCTTCCGCCCGTCGCAAGACGGCCCAAGGCCGCCCCTGCTCCCGTTGGGCCGGGCGCCGCGCTAAAGCGCGGCGCGGTTGCGTTCTATTTCAGAGTTGGTCAGTTTGCCATACGGCGGGCAATATCGATCATACGGGCGGAAAACCCCCATTCGTTGTCATACCAGCCAAAGAGTCGCAGCTGCCGGTTGTCGATCATGCGCAATTCTGGCCCTGCGAGAACAAGCGATTCCGGGCGGCTGCGCAAATCAGATGATACAAGAGGGTGGTCCGTCCAGCCCAGCACGGGGCTTTTGGCAATAGCCTCTTTTAAACGCGTGGGCAAAGTGGCGCTATCTTGAGATTCGTGCAGCTGTGCGACCAGATCAATTGCTGACACGCTTGCAGTTGGCACCCGCACAGCAGCGCCGCTGATACGTCCTTTCAGATGCGGTACCACCTCTTCCACCAGATGCGAGGCTGAGGTGGTGGTGGGCACCATAGAGAGTGCCCCGGCGCGAGAGCGGGCAAAATCTCCCCGTGGCGCATCCACCATGGGCTGGGAATTGGTGTAGCAGTGGATTGTGGTCATATGTGCACGCTCAATCGGCGCCAGGCGGTCGAGCAATGCAATCAAAGGTGCCGTGCCATTTGTGGTGCAAGAGGCGTTGGACACAATACGAGCATCCCCCAAGAGCGCATCATTGGCCCCTAATACGCAGGTGAGCTCTGCGGCTGGAGAGGGGCCCGAAATCAGAACCTTGCGCGCACCTGCGGTCAGCCCACGTTGGGCGACATCGGAACTGCGCGCCACGCCAGTACATTCCAGCACAACATCAACCCCTGAGAGATCAAGCTGCGTGAGGTCTGCCTGATGATGCATCTGAATGCGTTTTCCCATCACATGAAGATGCCCGTCATGGCCTGTAACCTCATGCGGGAAAGGGCCAAAGGTGCTGTCATATTGAAACAGATAACTGCAGATATCCAAAGCTGCGATGTCATTGATCGCCACAACATCTATCCCGGCGCCGCGCTCTGTTGTCAGAATTTGACGCAAGATGGCCCGTCCAATGCGACCAAAGCCGTTGATAGCGATTTTCATGTCACGCTCCCACAAACAGATTGATCTATCTGATGATAGAATGCTGCCATCAATGCGCCTGTCATCCAAACCTTTCAAGCAGGGAATTGTATCAACGCATTCTTATCTCAAAGGCCTATCGCGTCGGGCCCAGTGGCATATGCCGGTTCACGTCTTTGTACAGAAGATATCTAAATCGTCCCGGACCGCCCGCATAACAGGCTTGCGGGCAAAAAGCACGCAGCCACATGAAATCGCCGGCCTCAACCTCAACCCAGTCCTGATTGAGGCGGTAAACGGCTTTGCCTTCCAAAACATAAAGACCATGCTCCATGACATGGGTTTCTGCAAAGGGGATGACACCACCGGGTTCAAAAGTAACAACGGTCACATGCATATCATGCGCGAGATCGTCTGGGTCCATAAAACGGGTTGTTGCCCAGCGGCCTTCTGTATCTGGCATTGGGGTTGGTGGGATGTCCTGTTCATTGGTGACAAAGGCGGCAGGTTTGTCGACCCCCTTAGCGGGATGCCACTGTTTGCGGATCCAATGAAAGCTGCAAGGGGTGTCGCTTGCGTTGTGTAGCCTCCAGTTGCTGCCTGCAGGAATATAGGCAAACCCACCTGTTTTGAGCTGATATTGCGCCGCATCAATTGTCAGATCCAACGTTCCATCGGTCACAAACAGCGCGCCCTGCGCGTCTGGATCACTTTCAGGATGGTTGCTGCCACCGCTGGGCTGTAGTTCAACAATGTACTGGGAAAACGTTTCGGCAAACCCGCTCATGGGGCGCGCAAGAACCCACATGCGCATGCCGCGCCACCCCGGCAGAAACGAGGTGACAATGTCACGCATAGTGCCGCGGGGAATGACCGCATACGCCTCGGTAAAAACAGCGCGATCTGTCAGCAGCTGATCCTGACCGGGGAGACCGCCTTTGGGGGTGAAATAAGGTGTACGCATCTAGGGCTCCTGACTGTCGGCAAGAGTGTTATGGCCTGATACGCTTGCTGGGCCAAGATCGCCTTGGCTGAAACATCTTCTAACTTTCCTTGAAGATCAGAAACCCGGGTTAGGACAGTGCTGCACATATCGATGTGTGTCGAATTTCGGCAGCGCAGGCCTGTAGGTGGGCCAGTACAACTTCATCAAGCGTGCTTTTGCCAAGGCCACGGGGAAAGCTCGTTCCGACCACCAAAGGCGTTTGCCCTGCAATCGAAACAGGCACTGCATAGCTTGCAATTCCCTGCTCTTCTTCACCATCCACAAAAACAAACCCACGCAGCCGCGCTTCGTTTATTTTTTCTAATAAGATCAGTGGATCAACGATTGAGGAATGCGTTGGTTTTGTGCGTTCGCGTGTTTCCAATGCACTTGCAACATCTTCTTGGGTGCGCAGTGCAAGGAGCATACGGCCAAAGCTGCTGTGCCAAAGCGAGGTCTGTGTGCCCAACGTACCGATATGATCGCCTGCATGACGGCTGGGGCGAGAGTGGGCCAGTGTCAGCGGCGCGTCTCCATCAAGGATAACAAGCGAAATCTCAGACGTCATGGAGTGTGCGTACCGGTCCAGAATGGGCTGAATCTGGCTGTTAAATTGATATGTGGACAGGAAATTCCCGGCCAGACCAAGCACACGTGGCGACAGGCGCAGTTTGCGGTTCACTTGCCGAAGGTACCCAGCCGCGACAAGCGTCAAAGCGCCTCGGCGTGCAGTTGCCCGGTCTTGGCCCGTGCGGCGTGCAAGTTCTGCCAAGGTCAGGGACGAGGTCTCGGCATCAAAGGCTTCTAAAATGGCGAGACCTTTGATGAAACTTGAGGATATAGAGCGTTGCGAAGAGGTTTTGGACATATATGCCGACCGGAAAGAACGCCGTAACCACAACAGGAAGGTTCTCCGGCGGGGAATGTGGGTTTGAAATTCAAAAGCGAACGCAAATTATGCGCAACTTATGGTTAACAAACATCACAAAAGTATTGAGAAAGGGTAAAGGCCCACTGCAACAGCGGGCCTGTTCTTTGTCGTTTTTATCGGAGACGACGCAGCAGAGCTTGGGAGGGTGTCCCGCTTTCGGGCAATCCTTGTTGTTTTTCGAACGCGCTGATGGCCGCCCGCGTTTTAGGGCCGACCACCCCGTCTGGGGTGCCCACGTCAAATCCACGCGCATTCAGCCGCTGCTGTAGTGTGATGCGATTGTCTTTGGTCAGACCATTTTCATCGGGTGGAAATTCGCCACGCAATGGTCCCGCACCCGCGATGCGATCTGCGAGGTGACCGACACCAATTGCATAAGAATCTGAATTGTTATAGCGCTTTAGCGCGTTAAAGTTCTGTGTGACAACAAACACAGGTCCCCCGGGTTGCGGCTGCAGGCTGCGCCCTGTGACCGTTGCCTGCCCTTGCTCTCCGCCCCATTTCAGGCCGCGTTTCCATCCATTGCGGGCAAGATACGCAGCGGTCGAGGCCAGTGCGTCAGTTGGATCCTCTGACCAGATGTCGCGCCGCCCGTCGCCGTTGTGGTCGACTGCAAACGCTTGGTAAGAGGTTGGAATGAATTGGGTGTGCCCCATTGCACCTGCCCAGCTGCCAGTCATATTGGCGGCTGTTACATCCCCGCGCTGCAGAATTTCTAAAGCAGCAATCAGTTGTTTTTCAAAAAACGTGCCGCGTCTGCCATCATAGGCAAGGGTCGAAGTCGCAGAAATCACGGGTACATCGCCGCGACGATCCCCGAAAAAGCTCTCTAATCCCCAAATTGCGGCAATAATTTCTGCATCTACACCATAGCGCGCTTCAAGGTCGCGCAACAAAGAATGATGACGGCTATAGGCTGCGCGCCCTTTTTGTAACCGCTCGTCCGAAACGGCAATTGATAGATAATCCTCAAGGCTGCGTTTGAATTCCGTCTGGTTGCGGTCACGTTTGATCACGCCCGGCAGATACCCAGCCCCACGAAACGCGGCGCGCAGAGTTTGAGAGGAAATGCCCCGGGCCTGTGCGCGGCTCTGAAATCCAGCCACCCAACGGTCATACCCGGCATTGGGCCTGGGGCGCAGATCCGCAGCTAATCCGGTACTGGCGCCCAAAGGCGCTGAGGCACACCCGGTAAGTGAGAGTGCAGAGAGACCTAGCGCAAACCCGCGTCGTGAAAGCATTGTGAAACCCATCCCATTGAAATTGTTACCTGCTCGTACAGGCAAGATGGCAAAATTTCAGACCTTGGCCAAGGTGGTGTACCGGGCTTTCAGCAAAGATATGCCGTTTACCTTACGCGAAATGGGTCTTCAGGGTAGCCAACCCGCGCTAAATAAAGCCCATGACCGGGGCAAACCGGGCCACAAGCAGACCGATCGCAGGCATCCAGCGCGTGTTTCACCTCCTCTGGTGCCCAAGCTCCCGCACCGACACGCTCTAGGGTGCCAACAAAGCTGCGCACCTGATTGTGCAGGAACGATCGCGCCCGGACATGGAAATGCACTTCAGGACCAGATAATCCCATTACCCGTTCCACCCGCAGTTCATCCAAGGTTTTCACCGGGCTCTGTGCCTGACAGATCGACGAGCGGAATGTGGTGAAATCATGTTGTCCCAGCAGAAAATCAGCACCCTGCTGCATCGCGTCGATATCCAGATCATTGTTCAGCTGCCAGACCTGCCCCGCATCATGCGTGGCTGGCGCGCGCCGGATGAGGATGCGAAACAGATACTGCCGCTCCACGGCTGAAAACCGCGCATGCCAGTCATCCTCTACACGCGCACAGGCGACAATTGCGACGGGCAGCGGTTTCAGGTGATAATTCAACGCTTCAGACAGGCGAAACGGATCCCATTCGCGGTCCATATCGCAATGCGCAACCTGTCCCAGCCCGTGGACACCGGTATCAGTGCGCCCCGCAGCAGCAATTGTGTGCTCCCCCGGTTGCAATTTAGAAAGTGCCATCTCAATTGCACCCTGAACCGAGGGCTGGTCCTTTTGGCGCTGCCACCCATTGAAGGGCGCGCCGTGATATTCAACTTTTAATGCAAAACGAGCCATGTCGCCGACCTATCCCGCGCGCTCTCTGCTGGCAAGATGTGATTACAATGCTCGAAAATACGCCTTTTCGGTGAAGACCTCTGGTCACTGATGTAAAGAGTTATTACATTGTGGTTGAAGCAGGCAAACAGGAGCAGCGCGTGGTCATTTCTTCGTTGGTGGACGGTGTGTCACGCGGTGCGGAAACCGTAACAGATAAAGTATCAGAAACTCTGTTTGACCCAACGATACGTTTGGGCGTCACGGGATTGTCGCGCGCGGGCAAGACCGTCTTCATCACTGCATTGGTGGCAGGCCTGATGAACCGCAACCGCATGGTGCAGTTAGAGGCCGAACGCGATGGGCGCATTCAGAGCGCGTTTTTGCAACCCCAACCCGATGATACGGTTCCACGCTTTGATTTTGAAACCCATCTGGCAGCGCTCACGGGGCCCAATCCGCACTGGCCCGAAAGCACGCGTGCCGTTTCGGAACTCAGGCTCAGCCTGTTGGTGCGGCCCTCTGGCTTTTTGTCTGGCCTGAAAGGCCCGCGTCGGGTGCATCTGGATATCGTGGATTACCCCGGTGAATGGCTGCTGGATCTGGCGCTGCTGGATAAAACCTATGCGCAGTGGTCTTCTGATGCACTGGAGCGTATTCAACAACGCCCCCAAGCTGCTGAATTTCTCGCCGTGTCAGCGCAGTCTGATGGGGGGCTCCCACATGATGAGCCACGCGCGCAGGCGTTGGCAGCGACCTTTGCAAATTATCTGCAAACGGCGCGCAGGGATGGCTATTCTGATTGTACGCCAGGACGGTTTCTATTGCCGGGGGATCTGGCGGGGTCTCCTGTGCTGACCTTTGCGCCTCTGGCTGCTGGGAAAGCACCGCGTGGCAGTCTGGCACGCGAGATGGAGCGACGGTTTGAGGCCTATAAAACCCGTGTGGTAAAGCCGTTCTTTCGCGATCACTTTGCCCGCATTGACCGTCAGGTGGTCTTGGTGGATGCGTTAACAGCCATTCACAACGGGCCACCCGCTGTGGAAGACATGCGCCGCGGGCTGAGCGATATTCTGGCGGCCTTCCGTCCCGGACGAAATGCCTTTCTCACCCGGCTTTTGCGCGGCAAACGGGTTGAAAAGATCTTGTTTGCGGCCACTAAAGCGGATCACTTGCACCATCATCAACACCGGCAAATGGCCGATATAATTCAAGCGCTTACAAACGAAGCACAGTCGCGGGCGCAGTTCAGTGGCGCTGAAACTGCCGCGCTCTCGATTGCCGCGTTGCGCGCCACAACGGAAGAGATGCGCACTCATAATGGAGCAGATCTTCCCTGCGTGCGCGGCACCTTGCTGGACTCTGGCCGTCAGGCGGCCTTTTATCCCGGTGCACTGCCCCAAGATCCACAGCATTTACTGGCTCCAGCGCGTCAAGGAGCGCAGACTTGGCTTGATGGAGAATTCCAGGCGATGAACTTTGCACCGGCCGCTTTGACGCTTTTGCCGGGAGAGGGACCACCCCATGTGCGTCTGGATCGTGCGATTGAATTCCTGATCGGAGATCGCTTGTGAAGGCGCAGGTGATACTCCGTGCGGCTGCGCCTCTGGATGCAGGCCGACTTGGCGAAATTTTGTACCGGTTTCAACAGGATACACCTTGGATGCCAAAGCTTTACGCCGAGGTCGAAGCGATTTCCTTTTGCGGCACAATGATTGATCGCGGTTGGGTAACTGTCGCCATAGTAGATGGTGTCATCGCAGGGTTTCTGGCCCGTGATCACGATGAGGTTTGCGCCCTGTATCTGGCTGTTGAATGTCGGGGGCAGGGGATTGGCGCACGCCTGTTGGTGGCAGCACAGGAGGCCAGTCCCGCGGGCTTGCGTCTTGCGGCCTTTGTGGCCAATCACGGTGCGCGGCAATTCTATGTGCGCCACGGGTTTTGCGAGCTGACCACAGGCGATGGCTCGGGCAATGAAGAAGGTTTGCCAGACATCAAAATGCAATGGCAACCGCAGCAACAAGAGGTCGCGTAATGGCTGATAAACCTGTCCTTTTTGAGCTGGAGCAAGATGCAGCAGAGGCGGCGCCTGATGTTGCAAATGCCCCGCCGGTGCCGGATCTTGATGACCATCCGCGCCTTGCAACTCCACCGCTGGTTCGCTTTGTGAGCCGCCCAAGATCGCGCCTTGTAACGCTGTTTTGGACGGTGCTGGTGGCGCTGGTCGGTGCGGTTGTGTCGATTGCCGCGTGGGATTTTGCGATGGCCATGCTTGCGCGCTTTCCACCTTTAGGCTGGGCGCTGTCTGCGGGATTTGCCGTCTTGATCCTCAGCGCTTTTGTCTTGTCCCTGCGCGAGTTGACAGCGTTGCGGCGCTTGCGGCGGGTGGACGATCTGCGGTCGCGTTTAACCTCTGCCGAGGATGATCTGTCAGCCGCGCGCGGCGCGGTGGCCGATCTGAAAGCCCTGTATTCGTCGCGCGCAGATATGGCCTGGGGGCTTGCGCGTCTTAAGGAACGTGAAAGCGAAGTCTTTGATGCAGATGCACTTTTTCAGCTGGCCGAAGAGGATTTAATGGCGCCTCTTGATGCGCTGGCATTGGCAGAGGTGCAGGCTGCGGCGCGGCAGGTTGCTTTGGTGACAGCACTTGTGCCTTTGGCGCTTGCGGATGTGATTACGGCGCTTGTGGCTTCTTTGCGGATGATCCGGCGCATTGCTGAAATTTACGGCGGGCGTTCGGGTTTCCTCAGCTCGTGGCGGCTGACGCGTATGGTGCTGGCGCATCTGGCAGCCACCGGAGCGGTCGCTGTGGGGGATGACCTATTAGAGCATGTGCTGGGTGGATCTGTTTTGTCCAAACTGTCGCGTCGATTTGGCGAAGGGCTGGTGAATGGAGCATTGTCCGCGCGGGTTGGTCTGGCGGCTATGGAAATCTGCCGCCCGATGCCGTTTTCACCCCGTCACAAACCTTCAACCCGCAAAGTGATCCAAGCCGCTCTTGCAAGCCTGATTTCTAAGGGGGAATAACGGCTTAAAGCAGTTTTGGTGGCTCATCTTTGTGCTGGCGCATCGAGGTAATACCGGTGCGAAACCCTTCGCCAATCCGATCCGCCAAAGCCCCCCATTGGCGGGCCGTGTGTTCTGGCAATTCCTGCTGCAGGACGTCGTGAAATAGGCCGAGCCAAATCGGAAAATGATCCGCTTTGACATCGGGGCGTGAGACATGCACGCGCATCGGATTGCCGCTATAACACCGCTCCCGCAGGATCGCATTGCGCCAAAAGGCGGCGATTTTTTCTTCGTGCTCGGGCCAGTCTTTCACATGGTTGGCAAAGACCGGACCCAGCACCGCATCCTTGCGAACAGCGCCGTAAAACACGGCCACAACACGATCAATTTGCGCGGCTGAGATTTCAAATCGGGCCAAATTTGCATCGCTCATAGTGGGGGTGCCTTCCGTGCAGCCTCTGTGCACCCCCTGTACACCGGTTTGATGCCGGGGGAAATGCGGCGATTTGCACCTAGACCGATAAACGTTAGGTGGTATGCATAGAAAAAACGGGATTAAAACGTGTGACCGGGCAGAAGAAAATATTGGTGTTGGGCGCCTATGGGTTCATTGGGGTTGAGGTCTGCCGACGATTGCGGCGCGATCACGATGTGCGGGGGCTGGGTCGAAACCCAGAACAGGCAACGCGCGTGTTGCCGGGCGTGCCGTTTCGTGTCGCCGATCTGAATGATCTGGTGACGCCTGCCGACTGGGTACCGGTGGTGCAGGACATCGACGTGGTGGTGAACTGTGCCGGTGCCTTGCAGGAGGGTGGGGCGACGGATCTGACCAAGCTGCATGCCACCGCAATTGCGGCATTGGCTGAGGCCTGCGCGACGATGGGCTTGCGGCTGATCCAGATTTCAGCGGCTGGCGCGCGAAAGGAAGCCGCAACCGAGTTCATGCGCAGCAAGGCGGTGGGTGATCACGCGATTTTGGACCATCTGCCAGAGGCGCATATCCTGCGGCCCGGGCTGGTGCTGGGGCACTCCAGTTTTGGCGGCACCCGTCTTTTGCGGATGTTGGCAGCGGTGCCTGTGGTTCAGCCTGTTGCGCTGGGCGACTCCCCCATTCAAAGCGTTTCTATGGATGATCTGACAGGCGCAGTATCGGCGGCGATTACAGACCAACTGGCACCCGGGATCTATGATCTGGTCGAGGCAGACGCGCAGTCCTTACGCGATGTTCTGTTGGCAACGCGGGCGCAACTGGGGTTCGCAGCCCCCAGGCGCGTGATCCAATTGCCCAACTGGGCGCTGTCCGTGACTCGGCGGGGGGCCGATGGGTTGGGGCGGCTGGGCTGGCGGTCTCCATTGCGCTCCACCGCGATTGCGGTTTTGGCAGATGGCGTGCGCGGGGATCCAGCCCCTTATCGGCAGGCGATGGGCAAAGACCTACAATCGCTTGCGCAGATCCTGCAGGATTTTCCGATGCGCCGAGAGCATCGGTTGGACGCGCGAATGGCGCTTTTCCTGCCGGTGGCGGTTGCGCTGCTGAGCCTGTTCTGGCTGATCTCTGGTGTCGTGGGGCTCTGGCAACTCAACACTGCGGCGGAGGTCTTGGTGCTGGTGGGCTGGCCTGCGGCGTTGGCAAAGATCAGCGTTGTGTTCTGGAGCCTTGTGGATCTGGCTTTGGCCGGTTTGATCCTGTGGCGCCCTTGGGCCGGGCGGGCCTGTTTGGCCATGGCGGGGGTGGCGCTGTTTTACCTGCTGGCGGCAACGGTTACCGCGCCGGGTCTGTGGGCGGATCCACTGGGCCCATTGGCTAAGATTTTGCCGGTTCTGTTGGCCTCGGTCGCCACCTATTGGACGCTTGAGGAGCGGTAAAGGGATGTTTGAAGAGATCTTGCGCTGGCTGCATGTGATTGGGGCCTGTGTGCTGTTGGGCACGGGGGCTGGGATCGCCTTTTTCATGCTGATGGCCCATCTGAGTCGCGACGCGCGCATCATTGCACATACTGCTGGTGTCGTTGTGATAGCGGATATGGTTTTTACCACCAGTGCGGTGGTGGTGCAGCCGATTACGGGCTGGTTTCTAGCGCGGGAACTGGGCTGGGAAATGCGCGAAGGCTGGGTGGCCCTGTCCTTGGCTTTGTATGTCTTTACGGGGGTGTTCTGGCTGCCAGTTGTCTGGATCCAAGCCAAGCTGCGTAACATCGCGCGGGTCTGCGTGGAGCAGAGGACAGAACTGCCACAACGCTATTTCAAATTGTTCCGGATCTGGTTTGCCTGTGGCTTTCCAGCCTTTGCGGCGGTTCTCACTATCCTATGGCTGATGTTGGCCCGCCCTTTGATCGTGTTCTGAGCCTTTACCTGCCGTTTTACTCGGCCTATAACGCCCCCATGCTACATCGCCATGCGATCATTATTCGAATTATATCCCCGGCGCTCTAACCGTTTGAGCCGCCGGGTAAAGGTGCTTGAGCCATCGCACCGAAGCGAATATTCCCATTCCAGACCAGATCATCGATAAGGACGCCGCGATATGTGCGCCGATACGCCTGAAACACCCGATTACAAAGACACTCTGAACCTGCCCAAGACAGATTTCCCCATGCGCGCAGGCCTGCCCAAGCGCGAGCCTGCCTGGCTGGAGCGTTGGGAGAAGATTGGGGTCTATGACCGTCTGCGCGAAAAGGAAGGGCGTACGCCGTTTACGCTGCATGATGGGCCTCCCTATGCGAACGGGCATCTGCACATTGGGCATGCGCTGAACAAGACCATTAAGGATATGATCGTGCGCAGCCATCAGATGATGGGGTTTGATGCGCGCTATGTGCCGGGTTGGGATTGCCATGGTCTGCCGATCGAATGGAAGATCGAAGAGAAGTACCGCAAGAAGGGCAAGAACAAAGACGCAGTGGACGTGGTCGAGTTCCGCCGGGAATGCCGTGATTTTGCCGCCGAGTGGGTGGATATCCAGCGCGATGAGTTCAAGCGTCTGGGCATCACCGGCAATTGGGAAAACCCCTATCTGACCATGGATTACCATGCCGAGGCGGTGATCGCCGGGGAGTTCCAGAAGTTCCTGATGAACGGCACGCTGTATCAGGGATCAAAACCTGTGATGTGGTCGCCGGTTGAAAAAACAGCGTTGGCAGAGGCTGAGGTTGAGTATCATGACAAGGAAAGCTTTACCATTTGGGTGAAGTTTAAAGTCAATTTAGATAACTGGCCCGAGACGACATACGAGACTGAAGAAGACGAGTTTTTCGGCGAACAGATGTATCTACATCTGCAAGACGCGCAAGTGGTGATCTGGACGACGACACCGTGGACTATGCCGTCCAACAAGGCGGTCGTGTACGGCAAAGACATCTCTTACGGTCTCTATGAAGTCACTGGCGTGCCCGAGGAATGCTGGGCTGCCGTAGGCGACAAGTTCTTGCTGGCGGATAATCTGGCTGCAGATGTTCTAGGCCGCGCGCGCCTGAACGATGATCAGTGGACGCGCGTTTGCGATGTTTCACATGAGTCACTTGCCAAACTGCAATTGACCCACCCGCTGGCGGGTGCGGAAGGGTCCAACGGCGAATGGGATGACTTCCGTGATTTCCGCGCAGCTGAGTTTGTGACTGATACCGAAGGCACCGGTTTTGTACACTGCGCGCCCTCTCACGGTATGGAGGAATTCGAGCTCTACCGTGATCTGGGCATGTTGGAGCAGGTCATCACGTATAATGTGATGGACGATGGGGGCTTCCGCGCGGATCTGCCGTTCTTTGGTGGCAAATATATCCTGAACCGCAAGGGCGGCGAGGGGGATGCCAATAAGGCGGTGATCGACAAGCTGGTTGAGGTTGGCGGCCTACTGGCGCGTGGCAAGATCAAGCACTCATATCCGCATTCGTGGCGGTCAAAGGCGCCGATCATCTATCGCAACACGCCGCAGTGGTTTGCGAGTGTGGATCGCAAGCTGGATGACGGCATGGGTGAGATGGGCGACAGCATCCGTGAACGCGCGCTGCGCTCAATCGATGAGCTGGTGAAATGGACGCCGCAAACTGGACGCAATCGTCTGCATTCCATGATCGAGGCGCGCCCGGATTGGGTGCTGTCGCGCCAGCGCGCCTGGGGTGTGCCGCTGACCTGTTTTACCAAGAAAGACACGCTGCCCACCGCAGATGATTTCTTGCTGCGCAATGATCAGGTGAACGCCCGTGTGATTGCGGCCTTTGAAGAGCATGGCGCGGATGTCTGGTATAAGGATGGGTTCAAGGCCGAGGTTCTGGACGGTATCGTAGATCCCGAAGCCTATGATCAGGTTTTTGACGTGTTGGATGTGTGGTTTGACAGTGGGTCAACCCATGCCTTTGTGCTGCGTGACCGGGAAGACGGGACGGAAGACGGCATTGCTGATGTCTATATGGAAGGCACCGACCAGCACCGCGGTTGGTTCCACTCTTCCCTGTTGCAGGCCTGTGGCACGAAGGGACGGGCACCTTATCGCAATGTGGTAACGCATGGGTTCACGCTGGATGCGAAGGGCATGAAGATGTCTAAATCGCTGGGCAATACCATCGTGCCGGAAAAGGTTGTGCAGCAATATGGCGCGGATATCTTGCGCCTTTGGGTGGCGCAGACCGATTACACTGCGGATCAGCGGATTGGTCCTGAGATCCTGAAAGGCACCGCCGACAGCTATCGTCGTTTGCGCAATACGATGCGGTTTATGCTGGGGTCGTTAGGTGATTTCAGCGAAGATCAGCGGGTCGCGGCTGCGGATATGCCCGAGCTGGAGCAATGGGTTCTGCACCGTCTGGCCGAGCTGGATCATGTGGTGCGTGAAGGGTATAAATCGTTTGACTTCAATGGTGTGTGGCAAGCGATCTTTAACTTTGCCACGGTGGATCTGTCATCTTTCTATTTCGATATCCGTAAGGACGCGCTGTATTGCGATGGTGACACGCCAAATGCCCGCGCGGCGCGCACGGTTTTGGATATTCTCTTCCATCGTCTGACCACTTGGCTGGCACCGGTTCTGGTGTTCACCATGGAAGAGATCTGGTTGGAGCGCTATCCGGGCGATGACAGTTCGATCCACCTGACAGATATGCCTGAAACCCCGCGCGACTGGTTGAATGAACCATTGGCGGCGAAATGGGCACAGGTGCGTCAAGCACGGCGTGTGGTGACATCCGCGCTTGAAGTGCAGCGGACTGATAAGGTGATTGGCGCATCCCTAGAGGCCGCACCCGTGGTACACGTGCGGGATGAGGCGGTTCTGGCGGCGTTGCAATCGGTGAACTTTGCCGATGTTTGCATCACCTCAGATGTAAGCCTGACCAATGATCCGAGCCCAGCAGAGGCGTTTCGAATGCCAGAGGTTGACGGTATTTCAGTGGTCTTTGAAAAAGCCGAAGGCGCGAAATGTCAACGGTGCTGGAAAATCCTGCCGGATGTTGGGCAATTTGCGCATGCGGGGGTCTGTGGCCGCTGCAGCGCTGCGCTGTCTGAGTAAAATTCATACGGTTTTTATGGTTTCAGGGCGCGGTTTTCGCGCCCTGTTTGACAAGTGTGAGCACTATTTTCGGGATTTTTCGAGAATGATTTCTTGTTAAGATTGTGCGGTGTCTCGGATGGCGCATAGACCAGCTGCGGCGGTGTATTTCCTAGAAACTGGTTTAAAAATATCACGCTACCTCAGTGTTAACACGTCTTAATTGTGGCGAAGATTGACGAAAATAGGGCAAATGATTAAGGAATGGTTAACAAAAAGCAGATTTTCCAAGTCGTAAGAGCGATGCTTGGCGCCAGTATTGAGGAAATGCGTTAACTATGTTGAAGCAAAAGACAGGACTTTCCACATCCGCGACCACCGACACATCAAAGAGTGACGGTGTTCAGATCAAGAGTGTCTCTGCGTCCGGGAATATTAAGATCGGGCTGAAAGAGGTCAAAGTTGTCTCAAGCATCAAAACTGCGAGTGGCCAAGGTAAGAGCGCTACAGTTGTGTCAGCGGATGCCAATAAGAAGGACGCTTTGCAGAAAGAAACAGCGCCGAAGCAAGGGGCTAAGGCTGCGGTTTCTGTCACAAGCCATGATAAGAGCGAAGACGATGTAAAGGCTATAGAGCCTGTTTCAGTGCTTCAATCTGCGGCGCAGCAGATCTCTCCTTCGGTGAAGAAAGCAAAGAAAAAACGCGAACTGTCTTCGCTGACGAAACTGGGGGCTATGGCGGCGTCTCTGGGTGGTGTGGCGCTGTTGCTTGGCGTTTCTTATTTTGGGGGCGAGACACCACAACAGCCTGTGGCAGCTGTTCAGAGCGCTGCGGTTGCGCCGGTGTTACCTGCGGTGGTTGAACCGGCTGCTGCCGCTCCGGCACAGATCAAGATTAACGAAGCCGAGCTTGGCCTTTTGCTGGGGGCGGCGCAAGCCGCTGAGTTGAACACCCCCAACAGCAGCGCGCCTGTTGCCCCGGCTGAGGTTGATGCGATGGTTTCTAAAATTACGGCCGGGACTTTGGCGGCCTTGCGTTCGCCAACACCAAAAGCTGAAGCACAGCCCGTAGCCCCGACAGCCAGCGCTGAGGTGCTGACCGGGCTGGTACAATTGGTAATAACAGCGGTTGCGGAAGGCAAAAGCGAAGATCAGATCAACGAAATGCTCAACACTGGATACGCCAATGGTGAGATTGCGGTGCCGTCGGTGCTGGTTGATGCCCATGGCCGGGTCAGCACTGCTACGTTGATGGCGCTTTTGGTGGCCGAGTAAAGCAACCCAGATACACATATAACGCGCGCATCTGGGTCTTGGATATCCAGTCCGGATGCGCGTTTACTATTCCAGATCCGCGCAACGCTGTGCGTGTTGCGTTCAAGACCGTTCAGAGGGACTTATGAAAAAGACGATTGCAGCCGCCGCACTTGGGCTTAGCGCACTGTTGGCGCAACCCGCAGCCGCAGAAACCTGTGGTGGTGTTTACACTGTTCAAGCCGGTGATAGTCTTTCGGTCATCGCCGAACGCCTTTATGAAAATGTCGGTCTGTGGAGTGCGATCCATACGCGTAACATTGATAAGATTGGCCCCAAACCAAACGCGATCCGTGTTGGAATGAAGCTGGAGATGGCGTGTCTGAATGGTTTGCCAGTTGGCCTGCCTGGCGGCAGAACCATTGCTGAGGCTGCGCCGGTTGCGGCAAAACCTGTTGAAATCGTTGAAGGCGACGCGGCGATCCGTCACCGGATCAACCTGCTGACCGCGGATGATTTTGCGCCGTTCACTGGTAAAACGCTGCACAATGGCGGCATGATGACGGACATTCTGAATGCTGCGATGGAGCAGGCCGATCCAGAAGATGGCTTTGCCATCCATTGGGTGGATCTGTGGACTTCACATGAAGAGCCGCTGCTGTCGAACGCTTTGCTGGATGCCGGTTTCCCGTGGTATCAGCCGGATTGTGCGAATAACGCAACCCATCAGCGGTGCCGGAACTTCCTGTTTTCTGATCCGATGTTTGAAGTTCTGGTGTTGATGTTCACACCTAAAGATCGGCCTATTTCGTTTGAAAAAGACGAAGATCTTTTGGGGAAAACATTCTGTCGCCCACAAGGCTATGAACGGTACCTCTTTGATCAAGACGGCCGCAACTGGCTGCGCGAAGGCAAGGTTAAATTGATCCAGCCCCTGACCCCGACCGAGTGCTATGAAATGGTGCTTGCTGGTGAGGCAGACGCTGTTGTGATGAATGAATTCACCGGCCGCGCCCAGTTGAAAGAGATCGGATTGGACGCGCAATTTGATGTGGTGCCTCAGCCTATTTCGATTCAGGCGCTGCATGTGATCATTCACAAAAGCCATCCCGAAGCAGAGCAGTTGCTGACAATGATGAATGCAGCTTTGCGTAAAATTCGCGACAATGGCACGTATCAGTCCATCGTCGAAGACCATATGGCTCGTATCTGGGCTGGATTTTAACGAGGGTTTGTGATGATCACCAAGTTAACCCGGCTTGTATCTCCGATTGCATTGGCGGTGGGGCTGTTGCCATCAGCTGCATTGGCGATTTGTGACGTGGACTATGTGGCGCGTCCCGGAGACAATCTGTTTTCGATTGCAGATGAACATTATGGCGACCGTGACAAGTGGCGGCTGATCTTTGAGCAAAACACACGGATGCTGGCGGGGTCCACGGTGATTCCGGGGCGCACGTTGCGTATCCCTTGTCCTGAAGAGGAAGCTACAGCTTCTGCCCCAGCCGTGCCGACACCCGCGCAACCTTCTGCGCCTGCGCAGCCCGCACCGGCGGTTTCTACAGCCCCCGCACCGCGCCAATCGGTTGAGTTAACTTTGCTGACAGGCAATGGATTTGCGCCATTTACCGGGGAAAATCTGCCAGGGCAGGGCATGGTAACTGAGCTGTTCACAGCTGCAATGCAATTGGCGCCGTCGCAAGTGTCATATGACATTACATGGGATGACAATTGGGACAGCCATCTGTTTCCAAAGCTGAATGACAAACAGTTTGATATGGGGTTTCCTTGGGTCAAACCGGATTGCATTCAGACGCCGGATCATGAACGCTGTGTGAACTTTCACTTTTCTGATCCGTTGATTAGCTTGCCTGTCATGCTGTTTGTCAAAGCGGGGAACGAGTTTAGCTACACCTCTGATGCAGATGTTGTGGGTAAGACCCTGTGTCGTCCAGAAGGGTATTACACCCATGATCTGGACACCGAGGCACGCCGTTGGTTGAGCGATGGTAAGGTTACGCTGGTGCAGCCGGAAAGCGTTCAGGCCTGTTTTTCACTGCTGAACGAAGAGCGGGTGGACGCGGTGGCTTTGAACCTGTTCGAAGGGGCAAACACCATCGTCAAGGAGAACCTACGTGACACCGTTGTGCCGCTGGAGCGGCCTTTGTCAGAGGTGGGGCTGCATGTGGTCATTTCGAAAAGCCATTGGCGCGGCACATCTCATCTGTACCGCGTGAATGCTGGGCTTAAAAAACTGCGCGAAAATGGGCAGTTTGAAGCGATCATGAACAAACATCTGGAATTGTTCTGGGCTGATCTGCGGTCTTGATGCGTCAGACGTAGATATTCAGCTGTGTTGCGGGCATCGCTTCGGCGTGTCCAAGTAATTTGACAACAACGGGGCTGGCCTTGTGGGCCGGTTCCGCGTTGAGCTTCCAGAGGGCAGTGTTCTGGGCAGGCTCTGCTGGCGCATGATCGAGGCGATGTCTCATGGCTTGTTCGAGACCCGCTGTATGTGGTGGGCGGTATTTCTGCTGGAACATAGACATATCTGAGTGTTCGGGCTCTGCGCGCCGTGTCATTTGCGCAGGGCGTTGCGTCTCAAGACCTTGTCGGTCATCCGTGGCGCTTTGATGCGACTTTTGCACCGCTGGCACGGCTTGGGTATTGGTATTGCCGGGTGTCTGACGAAAGATGTTCAGATGGCCGGTGTTCATGATTGGCATCATGGGCATTAACCTATGCTAACGAATCCTAAACCTCTTTTACGTGAATTTTAGGCATTGGGGGCAGGAACCACCTGGGCTGGTTAATGAAATGCACGCATTTGTTAACCATGGTCAGGGCAAATGGCTCATATTTTGGGGAAAATCATGGAAAGTGCCGCGTTTTCTGAGGAGATAACTTAAAGTGTCACAATTTTTGCAAGTTCCCTCCCCCGTCGGAGTATTAACGCTTGAGGCGGAGCAGGAGAGAATTGTGGCGCTGCGATGGGGGGAGGCAGAGCTGGCCTGTGATGATCCCTCGGCTGTTTTGCAAGAGGGCGCCGCGCAGTTAGAGGCTTATTTCAAAGGACAGCTCAGCGCCTTTGATCTGCCGTTACATGTCAAAGGATCTGATTTTCAAAAGGCAGTCTGTGCGCAGATGTCTGCAATCCCACTGGGAGAGACCCGAACTTATGGGGAGATTGCCAAAGAGCTTGGTCAGGCGGCCCAGCCAGTTGGAAATGCCTGTGGCGCAAATCCGATCCCAATCATCATCCCGTGCCATCGCGTTCTTGGCGCAAATGGGTTGGGTGGATTTTCAGGCGCGGGTGGGGTGGAGACCAAAGTGACCTTGCTGCGCCATGAAGGCGCAGCGGGATTGTTGATCTGATCTCTTAACGGCGCGTGGGAATCAGCTGTTGCGCCACGCCAACGACCAGCAGGTAGACTGAGGTGACAACCAGCCCCCAATGCGCCCAGCTTTCTGGGTGGAAATCGACCCAAGCCGCCCAGCCCGCAAAGAATGTCCAGGCCAGCGCGATGGGGAGGGAGACCGTGCGCCAGCGTTCGGTGCGCACGGGGTGAATGAATTTTAACGGCAGGAACATTGCGATGGCCAGTACCGTTACCAATGCAAGGCTGGTCCAATGGTTCGGTTCAAGCGCAAAGATCACCAAGACCAGCATATTCCAGCATCCGGGAAATCCTGAAAAGGAATTATCCTTTGTCTTCATGCGGGTATCGGCAAAATACATTGCGGAAGCAAATGTGATGACGATGATGGCGACCCAGCCAGTCCATCCCGTCATCAGCCCTGATTTGAACAGCGCAAAGGCAGGAATAAAAACATAGGTGAGGTAGTCAATGATGAGATCCAAGAGCACCCCGTCAAACTCGGGCGCGTAGCGGCGCACGTTGTAGTGCCGTGCAAGCGGGCCATCGATGCCGTCGACTGCAAAAGCGACGACGAGCCAGACAAACATCAGATCCCATTTTGCGTCAACAGCGGCCAGCATGGCCAGCATTGCGAAAACAGCACCTGTTGCGGTGAGAAGATGGACGGAGAGCGCGCGGAGTTGAGGTGTCATCTCCACGTGATGGCGAATTTCGGCTAGGCCTGCAAGGGGCATCTGAGCAAATTCCCGCGAGAGCAGGGTGCGCGCCGACTTGTTAGTGCAAGCGGCGCTGCTTTGGGGCACTGGTTTGAGCAGCAGCGACGTGTAGCGCGCCCAACGGGGCTTCAAACGCAGAAGCTGGCAGTTCAATACGACGACCGCGGGGTGCCCGCACAGGACCGGGCAACGGATTAGGGAAATTTGGGCTGGCAGGTGCGCCGGTGGCAAGATTGATCAGCACAGCGGCATGCACAGAAGAAGGCAGCATCGGGATTCCTTTCTGGAAATGGATGCGTTTAGTTGGCCCGAAATCGGTTAACGCCAGCCTGAAGGTTGCTTGCAAACTGTATTGCATTTTATGGAATTTTCTTGGGGCTGTGTTGTCAGGCTTTGGGGTGGGTTTTGTTGTAGACATCCATCAGGCGGGTTGCGTCCACGGCTGTATAGGCCTGTGTGGTCGATAAAGAAGCGTGGCCCAGAAGTTCTTGAATAGATCTGAGGTCGCCGCCCGCCTCCAGCAAATGTGTTGCAAAACTATGGCGGAGCGCATGCGGTGTTGCGCTTGCCGGCAAGCCCAATTGTGCACGGGTCTGCGCCATGGCTTTTTGGATGGCGCCGGGACCAAGGGCACCGCCGCGAACGCCGCGGAATAAGGCGCTCTCTGGGTCCAGAGCAAATGGATAAAGCGAGAGATAGTGATCTACCGCCGCGCGTGCAGCTGGCAGCACAGGCACAATGCGCTCTTTACCGCCTTTGCCAGTAATGCGCAGCGTGCCCGAGAGTGGGACATCCGCGCGGCGCAGGCTCAGAGCTTCGGAAATGCGCAACCCGCAGCCATATAGCAATGTGACGACAGCCACATCCCGTGCTGCGACCCAAGGCGTGGTGGATTGCAGGGCAACCGTATCCAGAACGGCTTTTGCGGCCTGTTGCGGCAAGGGGCGGGGCAGTTTGTTTTGAAACTTTGGAGCGCGTGCCGAAAGCACTGCTGTGGGTTCAAATCCTTGCCGTTCAGCAAGCCATCGGTAAAAGGTTTTCACCGAGGAGAGCCTGCGCGCCAGAGACCGTGCGCTGATCCCCTCGCTGCGTGCCGCAGCCATCCAGGCGCGCATATCACCTGTCGTGATGTTTTCGAGCGCACCCAGCCCTTGTGGTCCGCCAAAATGAGCGCTCATAAACCCTAGAAAATCAGTGACATCACTGCCGTAGGCAATAAGTGTGTTTTCCGATGCGTCCTGCAGCGCTTTGAGGTGTGTGAGCCAATGTTCCAGCGCCGTGCGACAGGCTGGGGAAATCTCAAGGTTCACGACAGCCAGCTGCGCATGGAGCGTTCAAAGACGCCCGCAAAAAATGTGAGCAGATCTGTTCCGTGCTGCGGGGTGAATTGATCCGGGTCAGTTGAGCCAAAGATGAGCATGGCGGGCAGGCGACCGTTGCCAAAGTCTAATTCCATAACCGCTTCGGAGTGTATTTCTGCAGCGATCGCTCCGTAGATTGCAGCTGATCCGGTTTGCAATGGGCGCAATGTGACCACACGTGCAGCGCCACCGCGTCCTTCGGTGGTGTAGCTTTCTACAAAACCGGGCGTGACAATCTTGAGAATATTTTCAAAGCCAGACAGAGGATGTGCGTCTTGTGCCTGCGCACTTTCCAGAACCAGAGTGATGCAATTGACCTGCAGCACGTCTTTTACGGGGCCTTGCAGGGCATTGAGAAAACTTTTGAAATCCTGTGGTTCCAGCAAGGATAGAATAGCGCGATGGATCTGGTTGGTGCCGGCAATATTTTCCGAGGCAGCGGCAACGACAGACCGATAGGTGTCTTCCAATTGATCCAGGCGCGTTTCCATCCGTTCCATCGCAATGCCGCGCAGATCAACGATATTGCTGCCCATGGCATGCTCTTTGGCGGAGACCAGCGCATTCATAACGCTTTGATCGTCCAGCACAGCGTCGGGTTTGGCCAGAATTGCGGCGCGGATGGTTGCATCTAACGTTGGTGAAACGGGTGCGGAACTGCTCATGTTACGAGGGCCTTTTTCGGGTCTTTTGTTCAGCCTATCATGGCTTGTTGGGCTTTGTCGTAAAAACTTTGCCTCACAGTGGCTGTCTTTGCCATATCTCGCAACCGCAGCGCCGCACAGCGGCGCTGCCCGGCCCAAGGCGTGGTCGGGTGCGGACCTTTGGGCCGTGCACGGGGCAAGGGGCGGGAGAGCCCCCTGTTCTGGTGGCATAAGACGCAAAGCGCCCGACCTTTATCGGAAAGACCGGGCGCAGTAGATGTCTTTTCAGAAGCGCGTTACAGAATTTTGATATCTGCGGCTTTGATGTCTTTCAAAAACGCATCCAGACCCTTGTCTGTTAGCGGGTGGTTGACCATCGCTTTGATCACAGCAGGCGGAGCGGTGATCACGTCGGCACCAATGCGGGCAGAGTCCAGAATATGGTTCACGGATCGAATAGACGCGGCAAGGATTTCAGTTTCAAAATGGTAGTTGTCATAGACGGTGCGAATGTCTTCGATCAGCTCCATTCCATCTAGGTTGATATCATCCAGACGGCCAATGAAAGGTGAGATAAAGGTCGCGCCTGCCTTGGCGGCCAAAAGCGCCTGATTGGCTGAGAAACACAGGGTCACGTTTACTTTGTGGCCGTCATCGCTGAGGGTTTTACAGGCTTTCAGACCATCCCAGGTCAGCGGCACTTTGACGGTGATGTTTTCTGCGATCTCCAGCAGTTTGCGCCCTTCTGCAATCATTGTTTCGGCGTCTACGGCAGTCACTTCGGCAGAGACGGGGCCTGCGACGAGATCACAGATTTCTTTGGTCACTTCGATAATGTCGCGGCCGGATTTTTTAATCAGCGAGGGGTTGGTGGTTACACCATCCACCATCCCCAGATCATTCAGTTCGGCGATTGCATCGATTTCAGCGGTGTCTACGAAAAATTTCATTGCGCAGGGTCCTTGTCATGGCTTGGCCTTGGTTGGTCTTGCCTTTACCTGATAGATCGCAATGCTGGAACCCAAAACAGCGCAGGATGCCTTTTGAGGGGCGTGTAAACCGGCAGGAGAGATCGTGGACGAACCTGAGTTTTTTCAGCAAGGGGAACGCCTTGGCGTTTTAACCACACAGCCGCTGGACCGGGTTCTGGACTACCGCGCGCCCGAAGGGGGCTGTTTTCGTGGAGCTTTTGTGGAGGTGCCATTGGGACCGCGCAAGGTGCTTGGCGTGGTTTGGGGGCATGGTGCGGGTGATTTTGATTCGTCCAAACTGCGCGCCGTCATCCGGGTTTTGGATGTGGCCCCCATGCGCGATGAAATGCGCGCCTTTTTGACCAAGGCTGCAGATTATACGCTGACGCCATTGCCTGCGATGCTGCGTCTTGCGACCCGTGCGCCGGGTCTGTCGGATCCGCCCTCTATGCGCAAGGTGCTGCGCCCCAGTGATGGCGTACCAGATCGGATGACCGATGCGCGCCAGCGGGTTTTGGCGGTGACAGAGGAATTTGGTGGATTGTCCTTTACCCCAAAAGAGCTGGCGGACCTTGCTGGGGTCACGCCTTCGGTGGTGAAGGGGCTGGTGAAACAGGGGGCACTGCGCGAAGAGGATGCGCCGCGCGACCTGCCGTTTCCGCCGTTAAATCCTGATTTGCCCGGCAAAGCGCTGACTGTGGATCAGGCGGCGGCGGCCTCTGCGTTGAATGCTGGCGTGGTGTCGGGGCGGTACGGCACCACATTGCTGAAAGGTGTAACCGGGTCCGGCAAAACCGAAGTTTATCTGGAAGCGGTTGCAAGCGCTTTGCGTCAGGGGCGGCAGGCCTTGGTTTTATTGCCGGAAATTGCGCTGACGGCCGAGTTTTTGAAACGTGTCAAAGCGCGCTTTGGCGCGACGCCTGCGGAATGGCATTCGGGCGTCACAATGACAGAACGCCGCCGCGTATGGAAAATGATCGGGCAGGGCAAGGCGCAGTTGGTGATTGGGGCGCGATCTGCGCTGTTTTTGCCTTATCGTGATCTCGGCTTGATCATTGTCGATGAAGAGCATGACACTTCATACAAACAAGACGATGGGGTGAGCTATAATGCACGTGATATGGCCGTCTTGCGGGCGGCGATGTGTTCTGCGCAGGTGGTGCTGGCCTCAGCCACGCCCAGTCTGGAAACCTGGGCAAATGCAGACAGTGGGAAATACAAACGTCTGGACCTGACCGCGCGGTTTGGGACTTCTGTGCTGCCTGAAATGCGCGCGATTGATATGCGCGATGAAGAGCTTTTGCCCTCCACATGGATTTCACCAACCTTAAAGCAGGCGATGAAGCTGCGGCTTGAACGCGGGGAGCAATCGTTGTTGTTCCTCAATCGGCGGGGCTTTGCGCCGCTTACGATCTGCCGGGCCTGTGGTGCACAGGTGGCCTGCGACAATTGTGACGCACGTATGGTGGAACACCGTTTTATGAAGCGTCTGATGTGTCATCAGTGCGGAGAGACCAAGCCGATCCCCGACGCGTGCCCGTCTTGCAAGGTTGAGGGGAAAATGGCCCCTGTTGGGCCAGGCATTGAACGGCTTGGTGAAGAGGCGGCCGCCCTGTTTCCCGAGGCGCGGATTGCGGTGTTGAGCTCTGACCTGTTTGGATCTGCACGGGCATTGAAACAACGGATTGAAGAAATTGCAGCCGGAGAGGCCGATATTATCCTTGGCACACAGTTGGTGGCAAAGGGGCATAACTTTCCACTGCTCACGCTGGTGGGCGTGATTGATGCAGACCTTGGCCTGCAGGGGTCTGACCTGCGCGCGGGTGAACGCACGTTTCAATTGATGCGGCAAGTGTCTGGCCGGGCCGGGCGCGCAGAGCGCCCTGGCGAGGCCCTGTTGCAGAGCTTTCAGCCAGATCACCCCGTGATCCGGGCGATTTTGTCGGGGGATGAAGAAGAATACTGGCGCACAGAAGCGGAACAGCGCCGTATTGCGGGCGTGCCCCCCTATGGACGAATGGCGGGGATCATCCTGTCGGGCACCGATCTGGCGCAGGTCTTTGATCTGGGTAATGCTTTGGCGCGCGCGGCTGCTCCGCTGCAGCAGGTGGGGGCGATGCTTTATGGCCCGGCACCTGCGCCTATTGCGCGGGTGCGCGGCAGGCATCGGGTGCGGATGTTGATCAAGGCAGAAAAAACCGTGCCGTTGCAGGACGCGATTGCCCGCTGGATCGCACCGTTTCGGATGAAAGGAGACCTGCGGTTGAGCGTGGATATTGATCCGCAGAATTTCTTCTGATTTTCCATAAGATGGATACTCAAGCGCGGTTTTGGGGAGCGGTTATTGTCTGAAAATGCTTAGATTGAAAAAAACGGGCAGAACGCTTTTCACTCTGCCCGACTTTTCTAAAGAAGATCAGTGAATCGGAGACAATAGATTCGGGTTCAAAACCAAGTTGCGAACGCCATGTGCATGGTCTTCTTCAAATGGATTGTCAGCCATCCAAGCTTCCACTGAGTGAATGTCGAGCTTGACCACGTTGGGGCGCACACTCCAGGTTACCTGAAAGGGGGAGCCTTTCTCGTTGTAGCTGGGGCCAGTGGTTGATCCGGCATAGACAACGGGTGTGCCCAGATCGGTGGGTAGATTGGGCACTTGATTGAGCCCATCGATTTCTTCGATATGCGCCATCTTTGTGAAATCGGTGCCGCTGCCATTCACCAGAACTGCGACGACTGTTTCAACGCGCAGCTGTGGGTTTCCGATGGCATCGCTTAGGCACGTGCCGAGGCTTGGTCCAAGAGTCGCTTGTGCTGTTGAATGTACAAAGTGGATCTCGATTGTATCACCCGGAACTAAATCGCCATGATCACTTTGCCCAATTTTATGGTCGAGCGGCGCTAGTTCTGCGGCTGTAAGTTCTCCGTCGTACTTAAAGCCGGTACCGAAACCATGACCATCTCCGTTTCCTGCGTAGGTGGTAAATTCTCCGCCCTTGTGTTCGGCGTTTTCATGAAAATGTATGTCACAAAGGGTCATTTGCGTCAGGAGTGGTGCAGTTGAGAAAACACGATTATTTGCACCTGTATTCGCATCAATATCCCGAGGGGATTGCGGGCCAAAGCCTTTGCCATCAGTTGTCGCCGCAAGTTTTGAACGTTGCTCGTCTATGACGTTATCTGGTACTGAATGGGCAGTTGTTTCGGCTAAAGCTAAGGTTCCGAGCATCGCAGTTGATGCACTGACTAACAGAAATTTATTCATTCCATGTCTTTCTATATTTGCCAATTTTAAGACTATTGATGCATAATAAATGCCCCTATTCTTTTTGACCGTCTAGCCCATGCCTTTCAAAAATTTACCGGTTTTGAGAACTATCGAGGCACCCAAGATGGGAATAGAGCGTTCAACCTGTATTTTTGCAGCTGTGCTGTGCGCCTTTAGTACAATTCTTTTCTCGCCATGATTGTCAAACAGGCGTAGATCAGAGGCATGTTTGATCGTGTCTCCCTGTCCGACCTTGATGCGCAGCCAAAATGGCGGCGGCCCATTGTTTTATTGTTCCTGATGGCTTTGACGATGCCGATTGCGTTTAACGCATGGCTGGCCTTGCTTAATAACTTTGTCATTGAGGTTGCGCAGTTTGATGGGGCAGACATTGGCCTGCTGCACACGGTGCGTGAAATTCCGGGATTTCTGGCCATTGGGGTGATCGCGGTCATTCTTGTGGTGCGCGAGCAGGTTTTGGCGATGATTTCGCTGATGATGCTGGGGGCCGCCACGGCGGTGACGGCGTGGTTCCCGCAGATGGGCGGGATTTTGATGATCACGCTGCTCAGTTCGATCGGGTTTCATTATTATGAAACGGTGAACCAGTCGTTGCAGTTGCAGTGGCTGGATAAAAAACGCGCGCCGCAGGTGCTGGGCTGGCTGGTGGCCGCCGGATCTGCTGCAACTTTGGTGGTTTATCTGGGGATTGAACGCCTGTGGAAGCCCTTAGAGCTAAGCTATGATGTAATCTATATGGCGGCGGGTGGCACGACCTTGGTTGTGGCATTGCTCTGCCTGTTGCTGTTTCCACAGTTTGAAGCACCGACGCCGCAAACCAAAAAGCTGATCCTGCGCCGTCGCTATTGGCTGTATTATGCCTTGCAGTTCATGGCGGGCGCGCGGCGGCAGATCTTTGTTGTGTTCGCCGGTTTCATGATGGTCGAAAAATTCGGCTTTGAAGTGCATGAGCTAACGCGGCTTTATCTGATCAATCTGATTATCAATATGACCGTTGCACCGATGTTGGGAAAAGCCGTTGCGCATTTCGGAGAGCGGCGCACCCTTATGGTGGAATATGCTGGGTTGGTGATTGTGTTTGCCGCTTATGGCGGGGTCTACTGGTTTGGCTGGGGGCTGATGGTTGCCGCGTTTTTATATGTGGTGGATCATATCTTCTTTGCGCTGGCGCTTGCTTTGAAAACCTATTTTCAAAAGATTGCAGATCCTGCGGATATTGCGCCTACGGCGGCGGTGGCCTTTACCATCAACCATATCGCGGCGGTGGCTTTGCCTGTTCCCTTGGGGCTGTTGTGGCTTGCGTCACCCGGGGCAGTGTTTGGACTGGCTGCGCTGATGGCAATGGTGTCTTTTGGCTTTTCGTTGCTGATCCCACGTCACCCGGAACCTGGATATGAGACGGTGCTGACGCGGCGCGCTGTGGCACAGGCTGCAGAATAGCGCGGCACGTTTCATTGTGGGGGCTTGACCTTGTGCGACGTGCGGCCTAGGCGCGAGGCAACAGTTTCAGGAGAGACGTGATGCCGACCTATACCGCCTTGACCACTCTGACCGGGAAAACCGCCGCCGAAGCGCTGGGCGAAGCGATGGAGCGGCTTCAGCCTGAACCGACCGGTGTAGGTGTCTTTGAAGTCGAAGATGGATCCGGACTGTGGGAAGTGGGGGGGTATTTTACGGAAACCCCGGATGAGGCAGGTCTGGCACTGTTGGCAACGATGCATGAAGCCAAGCCTTTTGCGGTATCTGAACTGCCAGAAACCGATTGGGTGGCACATGTGCGCCGCGAGTTGGCACCGGTGGAAGCAGGGCGTTTCTTTGTCTTTGGTAGCCATGACGCGGACAAACTGCCCGAGGGCAAAATTCCACTGCTGATCGAGGCTGCAATGGCCTTTGGCACCGGACACCACGGCACCACGTTGGGCTGCCTGCTCGCGCTGGATCATCTGCTGGATGAAGGGTTTGCGGGTGAGAAAGTGGCGGATATTGGCTGCGGCACGGCGGTGCTGGCGATGGCTGCGGCACGGGTCTGGGATGGTACCATTGTGGCCAGCGATATTGATCAGGTGGCAGTTGATGTGGCTGAAGCCAATCTGAAAGCAAATGATATGGAAGGCGCGGTTGCCTGTGTAGAGGCTGCTGGTTTTGACCATGAAATGCTGCAGACTTGCGCACCGTTTGATTTGATCTTTGCAAATATCCTGAAAGGCCCTCTGGTTGCTCTTTCCCCGGATATGGCTGCGAACCTACGCGCGGGAGGCTATGCGATTCTTTCGGGGATTCTGAACGAGCAGGCCGATGAAGTTGTCGAGGTTTATGCACAAAATGGCATCAATCTTGTCGAAAAGAACCAGATTGGTGAGTGGACGACGCTGCTTTTGCGCAAATAAGGCTAATTTCGTCAGGTTTGTGGAAAATTTTAGAAGACTCACTTACATTCGTTTTGTGAAAGAAGCGGGTGACAGATGACCCGGTGATTGGTTGTTTGAAACGAAGGTGAGAAACGATGGGTGAGCATACACATATCTTTCAATCGCGCGTGAAACGTCTGAATCGCAAATATGAAGCGATGAGCCGTGGCTATGATGCGCGTCTTCAATCTGATGGTCTGATTGTTTTAAAACCGCGCCGTGCGAGCTCAAGATTGACGATCCTGCCGTTCTTGCTGCTGATTATTGGATTTGTGCTGTTCAAAAGTGTTGTGCTCGCTTCTGTGGGGGCACAGGATTATAGCGAACGTGTTGCGCGCCTCGAAGCTGGCAGCACGGCTGAACAGGTTGGCGCCTTTGTGATGCAGGCTGACCCGGTGACACAGTTGGTTGCTGATAAGATTGGGCCTGTATTGCCGTAAGACCGGCATACCTTTGGGGAGAGGTGTGGCTCAACAAAAACCGCGTGCTGAGGATCAGCCGCGGTTTTTTTGTGTCAGAAACAAAAACGCCGCTGGTGTGCACCGCGGCGTTTCCATCCAATATGTGTCTGTGGCGCGACTAGCGGTTCATTTTCCCGCAGGCGACCAGCTCAATTTCAGAGCGGCATAGACCGATGTCCGCCAACTCGCGATCATTGAGTGCTCCCAACGCGTGCCGTGTTTTGCTGGCTTCGCGTTGCGTTTCAATCAGCGCGACAATGGATCCGACAAACCTACGGGCGCGACCAAAGAAGCCTTCGTTGCCCTGAATAAAAGAGGTATCATTTAAAACTGCCATATCCGTGTCCTTTCGTACGTCATGTATCCCCCTACGGGATGGAGCGCATGTATGGAGGCCACCACAGGTTGACAAGAGAAGGCGGCACAATCCCAGTATGCAAAAACCGCATAGCTTACAGCGGGTCAGGTGGAATGTGGTATTTTTAGGGGAATAGGCGCGGTCGCCATATGCGGTGTTTTGAAAACGGATTGGACATGTTCGCTTTTTGTGCTACGCGTTGAAGAAAAGAAATAATCGTGTAAAGATCGGGCAACGCATGCGAATTTTGGGTATTGATCCAGGGTTGCGCACCTTGGGCTGGGGTGTCATCAACGCTGAAGGTGTACGGCTGAGTCATGTTGCGAATGGTTTGTGCCAATCCGACGGGGATGATCTTGGTGAGCGGTTGTTGTCGCTACACAATCAGGTGACTGAGATCATTGAAGCCTATCAGCCGGATCAGGCTGCGATTGAACAGACCTTTGTAAACAAAGATGGTGCGGGTACGCTAAAGTTGGGACAAGCGCGCGGTGTTGCCTTGCTGACCTTGGCCAAAGCGGGGCTGCCAGTGGGCGAATATGCGCCGAACCGTGTGAAAAAAACTGTTGTTGGTGTTGGGCATGCAGAAAAAGAGCAGGTGATCCATATGGTCAAACTGCAATTGCCCGGATGTAATCCAAAAGGTGCCGACGCGGCGGATGCGCTGGCGATTGCCATTTGTCACGCCTATTATGGCGGCACGCAGCAGCGGCAATTGAAAGAGGTGCGCGCATGATCGGCAAACTGTCGGGGCGAGTGGACTATAAAGCATTGGATCATATTCTGATTGATGTGCGCGGTGTTGGCTATCTTGTCTATTGTTCAGATCGCACGATGGCCACTTTGCCGTCGGTTGGTGAAGCTGTTGCACTTTATACCGATATGGTGGTGCGCGAAGATCTGATGCAGCTTTATGGGTTTACGTCGTTGGTTGAAAAAGAATGGCATCGTTTGCTGACCTCGGTGCAAGGGGTTGGGGCAAAGGTGTCGCTTGCAATTCTGGGCACGCTTGGCCCCGAGGGTGTGAGCCGTGCCATTGCATTAGGCGATTGGGCGAGTGTAAAGGCGGCCAAAGGGGTTGGTCCAAAGACGGCACAACGTATTGTTCTGGATCTGAAAGATAAAGCGCCCGGCGTGATGGCCATGGGGGGGACAATCGATCAGGCGATGGATGGGCCGGCGCTGGATGCGGTGGTAGAACCTGCTGAACCTGCAGCGAAATCCAATAAAACACCACGTAAACCAAAGGCCCCAAGCGGGGCAGCAGCGGCCTCGGCTGGGGCGTTGTCGGCGCTGGGTAATCTGGGTTATGGCCCCTCTGACGCTGCGGCTGCTGTGGCTGAGGCGGCAGGCAACAACCCGGAGGCGGGCGAGCCTGAACTGATCCGCGCAGCGCTGCGGCTTTTGGCTCCGAAAGGTTAGGTGGTGATGTCTGTAAGTGATATCCGGGGTGTTGCAAGATGATCGATGCAGATCCGACCTTGCGCCCAGACCCTTTGCCGGAAGATCAAGGCGGCGAAGATCGCGCCTTGCGCCCTCAGGGGCTTGGTGAATTCATCGGACAAGCCGAAGCGCGGGCCAACTTACGTGTGTTCATTGAAAGTGCGCGTCGGCGCGGCGAAGCCATGGATCACACGTTGTTTTATGGTCCACCCGGTTTGGGCAAGACGACATTGGCGCAGATTGTGGCGCGTGAGTTGGGGGTGAATTTCCGCATGACGTCTGGGCCGGTGCTGGCCAAGGCCGGGGATTTGGCGGCAATTCTGACCAACCTTGAAGCGCGGGATGTTCTCTTCATCGATGAAATCCATCGCCTGAACCCTGTTGTGGAAGAGGTGCTGTATCCGGCGATGGAGGATTTCGAACTTGATCTGGTGATTGGTGAAGGGCCCGCGGCACGCACGGTGCGTATCGAATTGCAGCCCTTTACGCTGGTGGGGGCAACCACACGGATGGGGCTGTTGACGACGCCGTTGCGGGATCGGTTTGGCATTCCAACGCGCTTACAGTTTTACACTGAGGATGAGTTGTTTGAAATTGTCAGCCGCAATGCGCGCAAACTTGGCACACCAGCAGATGACGCAGGCGCACGAGAGATCGCGCGGCGCGCGCGCGGCACGCCAAGGATCGCTGGACGGCTTTTGCGCCGCGTGGTGGACTTTGCGCTTGTCGAGGGCGATGGCCGGATTACTCAATCACTGGCGGACGGGGCCTTAACACGGTTGAGTGTTGATAATCTTGGCCTGGATGGTGCGGATCGGCGCTATTTGACGTTGATCGCTGAGAATTACGGCGGTGGCCCGGTGGGGATTGAGACGATGTCAGCGGCGTTGAGCGAAAGCCGTGATGCGTTGGAAGAGGTGATAGAGCCTTACTTGTTGCAGCAAGGATTGATCCAGCGGACCCCGCGGGGGCGCATGCTGGCCTCAAAGGCCTGGCGGCATTTGGGGTTGGCTCCGCCTAAGACGCAGAATGATTTGTTTTCATAACTTTTGAGGTATTTATGTCTGAACTGAAAGAGCTGTCGGATCTTTCGCAACAGGTTTCAGATTTGTATGCCGCGCGGTTTGGAATTGAGCGCGATGCGACCTGGCATTTGGCAAAGTTGACGGAAGAACTGGGCGAGCTGCAAGCGGCCTATCTGAAGATGGCTGGACAGGGGCGGACGACGTCTTGCCCAGCTGATCTGCGGCGCGCGATGGAAGATGAGGTGGCTGATATGTTTGCGCAGTTGCTGCTTTTTGCAGATTGGCAGGAGATCGATTTGAAAGAGGCGCTAAGGCGGAAATGGGCGCCATATCTTAAATAAAGGACGGTGGTACTCCCGCCCGTCGTTGATCATTTGAACAATGACCATCTCCCGTTGGGCGTGGCACTGCTGGCGCAGTGCTAGAGGAGGATAAAGCGCAACCGCGCCGCGCAAGCGGCGCTTGGCCCAACGCTGATGTGTCGCCCGGCGACAGCCGGGCGGCCAGAAGGGGCGGGAGCCCCGCCTTGCATGGAGACCGACAGACGCTTAGACACGCTGGTGAATGCCCTGAGGAATACACTCGGGACGCTAGCAAGACAGGAGCTATCGGCGTGACCTCACTTTATACACCCGAGCAAATCGAGCAGCTGTTTACTCATGTCGATGGGCGGTATGGCTTTGCACGTTGGGGGCGGCCGATTGCACCGATTGTTTTTGGGGTGGAAGACGACACGCTGCGCACGGTCAAAGGTGCGGTTGAGGCTGTGGCAACATTTGCAGGCCACCAGATGGCTGAGACGGATCCAGAACTGGGTGCGAACTTGATGTTCTTTTTCTTCCGGGAGTGGTCGGAGCTTCTGGATGTTCCAGATTTGGATCGTATGATCCCAGGCCTTGCCGATCTGGTGGGCCGTTTGTCTGAGGCGGATGCGAGCCAGTACCGGGCGTTCCGTTTTGACGACCAAGGGGGGATCCAGGCGGCTTTTGTCTTTTTACGCATGTCTGGAGAGTTGGCAAAGATACCGGCTGAAAGCTTGGCGCTGGCGCAGGCGGTTCAGGTTTTTCTCTTGTGGGGCGATCAGGCCTTTGCGCAGGCGTCGCCGCTTGCGGTCTTGCCAGAGAGTGGCGCAACCATTGTGCGCCCTGAAATTGCTGGTGTGATGGCTGCAGCTTACGATCGTATGATGCCGGTTGCTGCCACGGATGCGAGCCATGCTTTGCGCCTTTATGCGCGCTTGCAGGCATCCAATTTGACGCCAGCGCCACATGAGAGCTGATCGCCCGTGCGATGTTTTCTTGCGCTTCCAGTTGATATTGATACCGAAGAGGCACTGTCGACCTTACAGGACGAGCTGCAGGTCGGGCGTTTGGTGGATGCGCAAGGGTTTCACATTACCCTGGCCTTTCTGGATGAGCAGGCAGACAGCACCTTAGCCAGACTGCATGAAGAATTGTGCCTTCTTGATTTGTCATCTGTAGCACCTCAGATCGTGGGGCTTCAGGTGGACAGTGCTGCAACACCTCATCTGTTGTGGGCCAGTCTTGCAGAGACGGCGGATCTGCGCAGGATACAGCGCGCGGTGGCTGGGGCAGTGAAATCTGTTGATATTACGCTTCCACGGCGCAGGTTTCGACCGCATATCACCTTGTCCCGCTTTGGCCGACGTCTTCCTGCAGAGACCCATGCAAAGATTGCGCGGTTTTTGGGAAGATTCGCGACGTTTCAGCATGATCTTGCGCCGATTGACCGTCTGGTTCTGTACCGGTCAGATTTGACGCCCGATGGCGCGATCTATACGGAATTGGCGGATTATGCTTTGCAATCTCGACCTGACGAAGGCGTTTTGACATGACACACCATTTTCCAGTTCGCGTATATTACGAAGACACTGATATGGGCGGGATCGTCTATCATGCTAATTATCTGCGTTTTATCGAAAGGGCGCGCAGTGATTGGGTACGCAGTTTGGGCGTGGACCAAAATGCCATGCGGGAGATGGGGCTTGTTTATGTGGTGCGCCGGGTGGAGGCGGATTTTCTTGCCCCAGCGCAATTTGATGACGAACTTGAGGTGCAAACAGAGGTAGCTGAGGTCAGCTCTGCGCGTTTGACGCTGATTCAGGTGGTGCAAAAAGGCGGGCAGGATCTGTTTCGGGCTCGTGTGACGGTTGTCTGCATGAGTCTTGAAGGCAGCCGCCCACAGCGTTTACCGGCAGAGATTCGCGCATTGTTGTAACAATTGGCGTGTGCGGGGCGCTTTGCGACGCTGTGACCTTGGCAAGGCCCCAGACTCTGCTGTAGCGTTTTCTGAACGAAGGTCAAAAAATTGGCCCCAATCGATAGAGCAGGTCTATGGAACATTCTTTAGCACTAGCGCAGGAGATTGATTTCTCCATGTGGGGGCTTTTTGCGCGAGCCACCGTGACGGTGAAACTGGTTATGCTGATGCTTGTGGCGTCATCTGTCTGGTCCTGGGGGATCATAATTCAGAAACTGATCACCTATCGCAAAGCAAAATCTGAGGCTGCCACTTTTGATCGGTCCTTTTGGTCTGGTGAACCACTGGACGGTCTTTATGAACAACTGGGCGCGCAGCCGACTGGCCAGTCTGAGCGGATTTTTGCGGCTGGCATGACGGAATGGCGGCGCAGCCATCGTCAGGACGGCGGGCTGATAGCAGGTGCACAGGCCCGTATTGATCGATCTATGGATGTTGCCATTGCCAAGGAAAGCGAAGATCTGCAATCGGGGTTGTCAGTGCTCGCGACCGTCGGATCAAGCGCGCCCTTTATTGGCCTCTTTGGCACCGTCTGGGGCATCATGACAGCCTTTATCGAAATTGCAGAGCAGCAGAATACCAATCTTGCAGTGGTTGCACCGGGGATTGCTGAGGCGTTGATGGCTACAGGGCTTGGTCTGCTTGCAGCGATCCCTGCGGTGATTTTTTACAACAAGCTTAGTGCTGACAGTGACCGGATCATCGGAGGCTATGAGGCTTTTGCAGATGAGTTCGCGACCATTCTGAGCCGCCAGCTGGATAGTTAGGAGAGGCCATTATGGGCGCAGCGCTGCAAGGCAAAGAAGACGATGGACGCCGCCGGGGGCGCAAACGCCGCCGCGCCCGCGCGATGTCTGAAATCAACGTGACGCCTTTTGTGGATGTGATGTTGGTGCTGTTGATCATCTTTATGGTGGCGGCCCCTTTGTCTGTGGTCGGCGTACCCGTCGAGCTACCAAAAACCGCAGCGGGCGCTTTGCCGGGGGATGACGAAGAACCATTGACTGTGACGCTCACTGCGGCCGGAGAGGTGCAGATCCAGACCACGCCTGTTGCGCGCGATCAGCTTGTCGCGCGCTTGCAAGGCATTGCCGCTGAGCGCAGCTCTGATCAGGTGTTTTTGCGTGCGGATGGTGCAATTGCTTATCAGGATGTCATGCAGATCATGGGCGCTTTGAACGCAGGTGGGTTTGCCAATGTCGGGCTTGTTACAGATACAGGCGGCCCGGCGCTGGACGGATCCGTCAGCGTGGATCAGTAGCGGAGCGGTTGGGTGCAAACCGGAACCAAAATCTCTGTTGCAGGACACACGCTTTTAGCGGGATGGGTGGTTTTTGGCGCCTGGTTCCCGTCTGAGCCTTTGCCTGCTCAAGTGCAGGAGGTGAGCCTGATCAGCGCAGCGGAATTCGCGCGTTTGTCACAACAGGTCGCCGCGCCTGAACTGGCTGAACAGCCGGGGCCCACGCCTGAAAATGCGCCTGAACCAGAGGTTGCACCGCCGCCGCCGGAACCCGATTTTCAGCCAGAGCCAGAGCCAGAGCCAGAGCCAGAGCCAGAGCCAGAGCCAGAGCCAGAGCCGATTGTGGTACCGCCTGAGGTGGTCCGCCCGCCTGAGCGTCCGACGGTATTGCCGCAGGTGACAGAACCCGAAACTCAGCAAAAAACCGAACGCGTTGCGCCTGTGCCCGTTGCACCACCGGATCCTGAGGCCGTGGCAGGTGAAATTGAACAGCCAGCGATTGCACCTGATGAGACGGGCGATGCACCGGCCGAAGCACAAGAGGCAACAGCGCCGGAGGCAGCAAGTGATCGTATTGTGACCGAGGAAAACGAAGGCGAGGCGCAGGTTGCATCGACCGAAGTTACGCGATCGTTGCGTCCGCGCAGCCGTCCTGCACGCGCACCCGAACCTGCCCCTGAAGCTGAGCCCGCGCCGGAACCAGTTGAAACGGTAGAAGCCCCTGAGCCGGACACACAGCCAGCTGAATCTGCAGCCGTCGAGGATGCCCTTGCCGAAGCTTTGGCAGGAGGCGCTGATGTGGAAGCAGAAGTGCCGTCCGGGCCACCTTTGACGCTGGGCGAAAAAGACGCATTGCGTGTTGCCGTGTCGAGTTGCTGGAACGTGGGATCACTTTCCAGCGAGGCCTTGCGGACAACGGTAGAGGTTGCGGTCTCGCTGGCCCAAGATGGCAAACCAGACATTGGCAGTATTCGCATGATTGGCAGCACCGGTGGATCCGCCGCAGCCGCGAAACAAGCCTATGAAGCAGCCCGTCGCGCAATTATCCGCTGCGGAGCAAGAGGATTTCAGTTGCCGACCGAGAAATACGGCCAGTGGCGCGATATAGAAATGGTGTTCAACCCAGAAAGGATGCGAATCAGATGAGGCAAGTTCTGGCAGGTTTAATGGCTGGCCTTATGGTTCTGGGAACAGGATCTGTGGTTATGGCGCAATCAGGTCCGCTGCGGATCGAAATCACCGATGGGGTGATCGAGCCCTTACCGATTGCCGTGCCTAATTTTGTCCCTGATAGTCCTGCAGCAACTGAATTGGCAGTGAATATTGCCCGCGTTGTTGCAGAAGATCTGACCGGAACCGGGCTGTTTCGTGAAATCCCATCTTCAGCCTATATCTCTCAGGTGACGAATTTTGACGCCCCGGTTCAATACGCCGACTGGAAAGCGATCAACGCGCAGGCCCTGGTGACCGGGGCTGTTGGGGTCAATGGCAATCGGTTGACCGTGCGCTTTCTGGGGCACGATATTTTTGCCCAAGGTGATCTGGGCGAGGGGTTGCAGTTTTCCGGCACCACCGAGGGCTGGCGCCGAATGGCCCATAAGGTGGCGGATGCAATCTACAGCCGCATCACCGGGGAAAGCGGCTATTTTGACAGCCGCGTTGTTTATGTCAGCGAAAGCGGTGACAAGGCAAACCGGCGCAAGCGTCTGGCTGTGATGGATTATGATGGCGCGAATGTGCAATATCTCACGGATAGCGCGTCAATTGTACTGGCACCACGGTTTTCACCAACGGGTGATCGGGTGCTTTATACCAGCTATGAAACCGGGTTTCCCCAGATCCATGTTTTGGACATAGGTCAGGTGCAACGGCGCATTTTATCTTCAGATGATGGGATCATGAGCTTTGCGCCACGTTTTGCGCCGGATGGACGCACAGTGGTTTATTCGCAATCCCAAGGCGGCAATACGGATCTGTTCCGCATGGATATTTCTACGGGGCAACGGAACCGTTTGACCAGTGCGCCTTCCATTGAAACCGCCCCTTCTTTTTCACCTGATGGCAGCCAAATCGTTTTTGAGAGTGACAGATCCGGGTCACAACAGCTGTATGTGATGTCAGTCAATGGCGGCGAAGCCCGCCGGATTAGTTTTGGCAAGGAGGGGCGTTATGGCACCCCAGTCTGGTCACCTCGTGGCGATTTGATTGCCTTTACCAAGCAAAACAAAGGTCGCTTTCATATCGGTGTGATGCGCACAGATGGCAGCGAAGAGCGCCTGTTGACCTCGTCCTTTTTGGATGAGGGGCCGACCTGGTCTCCAAATGGGCGGGTGATCATGTTTGCGCGCCAATCTCAAGGCGCGGCGGGGCGGTCGACGCTGTATTCCGTGGATATCACGGGGCGCAATCTGAAACCCGTGCGCACACCGGACGGCGCATCAGATCCGGCGTGGTCTCCGTTGCAATAGGTGGTGACCACTTGGCTGAGACAGGAATACCTCAATAGCGCCCCGTTGTGGGCTGTGTTAATAAAGACGAAACAAGGCAGGATGAGGCAGGGATCATGATGGTCAAGACAAAGGCAATTTTTCTTATTGCGGCGCTCGGCTTGAGCGCATGTTCAAACGCAATTGGCTGGCGCGGTGATGATACTGCTGCGGGCGCTGGCGCAGGTGCGGGCCTTGGTGCAAATGGCGCTGGGCTTGGTGCGGGTGTTGCAGACCCACGTAGCCCAGCTTATTTCCAGCAGACTGTCGGCGATCGTGTGCTTTTTGCGGTGAATGATAAAACCTTGAATACCGAGGCGCGCACGACTTTGGCTGCGCAGGCGGTATGGCTGAGTGCAAACCCAGAATATGCTATCACAATTGAAGGTCATGCGGATGAGCAGGGCACCCGTGAATACAACTTGGCGCTTGGCGCGGAACGGGCAAATGCGGCACGTGACTATCTGATTTCAAATGGCGTTGCCGGAAATCGCATCAAAGTTGTGAGCTTTGGCAAAGAACGTCCCCTTGAAATTTGCTCGGATGAAAGCTGTTATGCGAAAAACCGTCGCGCGGTCTCGGTTATCGCAGGCGGCTTCACCAGCTGAGGAGTGCTGTCATGAGGATCTTTCGACTGTCTGCTGTGGTGCGTGCGGCGATGTTTTCATTGGCTGTGAGCCTGCCTGCATCTGCCCAAGATGCTGAAACACTTGCAGATATCCGTCAGGAATTGACGGTTTTGAACGTCGAGATCCAACGGCTCAAGCGAGAATTGTCAACCACTGGATCGCCTTCGGGGAACTTATCCGGCAGCAGTGTTCTGGACCGGGTGATTGCCATTGAAGGCCAATTGCAAGCTTTGACTGCCAAAACAGAGCAGCTTGATTTTCGGATCAATCAGATTGTCACAGATGGCACCAATCGCATTGGTGATCTGGAGTTCCGTCTGGTTGAACTGGAAGGCGGCGATATCTCGGCCCTTGGAGAAACATCAACCCTTGGCGGGGTCGATGAGGCTGCGGAGCAATCTGTGGCTGCCGCGGCAGCTCCTGCTGAAACCTCCGGTGAAACAGCACTTGAAGGGCTTGAACTGGCTGTTGGAGAGCGCGCGGATTTTGAAAGTGCGGAACAAGCCATGACAGATGGGGCCTTTTCCGAAGCGGCTGAAAAGCTGTCACTTTTTAATCAGACCTATCCGGGCAGTCCCTTGGCTGTACGTGCAGATCTGATGCGGGGACGCGCACTGGATGGGCTTGGCGATACGCGTGAAGCAGCCCGTGCTTATCTGGCGGCATTCAGTGGCAATTCCACAGGGCCGCAGGCGCCAGAGGCGCTGTTTGAACTGGGGGCCGCGCTTGGCCGTCTGGAGCAGCAAGAACAGGCCTGTATCACCTTGGCAGAGGTTGGGGTGCGCTTTCCGGGGCATTCTTTTGCTTCAACCGCGGCGTCTGAAAAGGCAAAGCTTGGGTGCCCTTGAGCACCGATCAAACAATCGGCGCGATCGACTTACAAAACCGCCTGATTTCGTGTTTGCGCACCTGTGACGCGTTGCAAGAGGCTGCGAATATCGGACTTGCGGTATCAGGTGGTGGCGATTCCATGGCGCTGATGCAGGCCGCTGCAAAGGCTTTTGCGGGATCGCGGCACAGGTTGTTTGTTGCGACAGTTGATCACCGATTGCGTGCAGGGGCTGCAGATGAGGCGGCTTTTGTCGGGCGCAGTGCTGCTGCTTTGGGGCTACCCCATGATACGCTGGTTTGGGAAGATTCGTCTGGACCGGGTAATCTGCAGGATCGCGCACGCCGCGCCCGTTACACTTTGCTGGCTGACTGGGCCAAGGCTAAAGACATCAGCTGTCTTGTGTTGGGACACACGGCAGACGATCAGGCTGAAACCGTTTTGATGCGACTGCGCCGGGAAGCGGGTGTAGATGGATTGTCGGGCATGGGTGAAACCCGCATGGAACAGGGCGTCATGTTGGTGCGCCCGTTTTTAACTTTGCGACGGTCTGAGTTGCGCCGTTTTCTGCAAAATCTGGATGTGGATTGGGTGGATGATCCGTCAAATGAGGATCTGGCGTTTGAGCGGATCCGTATGCGACGGGCGACAGCGCAGCTGGCAGAGCTGGGCGTGAGTGTTGAGAACCTTGCTCAAGTTGCGGAAAATATGTCACGCGTGCGTTCAGCGTTGCAATGGAGCACAGCTCGAGCGGCGCATGAGTGCGTATCGGTGCGGGCCGGTGCGGTCGTTTTTGAACAGAACAGCTATCAGAGATTACCTGATGAAATTGCGAATCGGTTGCTGAAAGGCGCACTAAAATGGCTGACAAGGCAGCCTTATGCGCCGCGACGGGCGGCAATGGATCGCGCTGTCGCAACTGCGCGTACTCATGGTACAACAACTTTGTGTGGGTGCCAGCTGCAGGTGTCAAAAGGTCGCGTCTGGATTTTCCGGGAATTTAATGCGGTTAACTCGCTAATATGTCGCCTGAATGAGTCTTGGGATGGACGTTGGGAGCTGTCTGGGCCTGTGGAAACAGGGCAAATTATCAAGGCTTTGGGGCCTCAAGGCCTGCAATACTGTGAAAACTGGCGGGATTTGGACTGTCCCGCAGCCGTTTTGCATTCTGTTGCAGCGGTTTGGAAGGGAGATGAAATGATGGCTTGCCCAAGTGCCGGTTTGGACAATGGATGGGCTGCCAGTCTCACTCCAAGTGAAGATGAGTTTTACCAATCGTTTTTATCGCATTGAACCTTGGCCAACTATCCCTATTTTAGAAGCAAAGCAGGCGCCCGTGTGAGGCGTCTTGAAGTTTAGGAGATTTTTCCTTTGGGCAATGCAAGAAATATCGCCTTCTGGGTTGTTTTGTTCCTGCTGATCCTCGCGCTGTTTAACTTGTTTGGCGGCGCAGGAAGCACGATGCAAAGCCGAGAGCGCACGTATTCGGATTTCGTCACCGCAGTTGAAGGGGGCTCGGTTGGCTCTGTTACGCTGGATGGCGAGCAGGTGCGCTACACCACTACAGATGGTCAGCAATTTGTGACAATCCGTCCAGGTGATGCAGAAGTGACTGCGATGTTGATCGCGAACAACATTCCGGTTCGCGCTGAAAAGCAACAGCAGTCTGGTTTGCAGTCTTTCCTGATTACACTTTTGCCATTCATTTTGCTGATTGGTGTCTGGGTTTATTTCATGAACCGGATGCAGGGCGGTGGCAAAGGCGGCGCGATGGGCTTTGGCAAATCTAAGGCAAAAATGCTGACAGAAAAACAGGGTCGCGTGACCTTTGATGATGTAGCGGGCATTGATGAAGCCAAGGAAGAGCTGGAAGAAATTGTTGAATTCCTGCGCAACCCGCAGAAATTCTCGCGCCTTGGCGGTAAAATCCCCAAGGGTGCTTTGCTTGTCGGTCCTCCGGGCACTGGTAAAACCTTGCTTGCACGGGCCATTGCAGGTGAAGCCGGTGTGCCATTCTTCACCATTTCCGGTTCTGATTTTGTTGAAATGTTTGTCGGTGTCGGCGCGAGCCGTGTGCGCGACATGTTTGAACAGGCGAAAAAGAACGCGCCATGTATTGTGTTTATCGATGAAATCGACGCCGTGGGTCGCCATCGTGGGGCAGGTTATGGCGGTGGCAATGATGAACGCGAGCAGACCTTGAACCAGTTGTTGGTTGAAATGGACGGGTTTGAAGCCAATGAAGGCGTGATCATTCTGGCCGCAACCAACCGCCGCGATGTACTGGACCCTGCTTTGCTGCGTCCGGGCCGCTTTGACCGTCAGGTTACCGTGGGCAACCCTGATATCAAAGGCCGTGAGAAGATCCTTGGCGTGCATGCGCGCAAAACACCTCTGGGGCCTGACGTAGATCTGCGCATTATCGCGCGGGGGACGCCGGGGTTCTCTGGGGCGGATCTGGCCAACCTTGTGAACGAGGCGGCCTTGATGGCGGCACGCGTTGGTCGTCGCTTTGTTACTATGGAAGATTTTGAATCGGCCAAAGACAAGGTGATGATGGGGGCCGAGCGTCGTTCGATGGTGCTGACGCCTGAACAAAAAGAGATGACGGCTTTCCATGAAGCGGGCCATGCTTTGGTTGGCTTGATGCTGCCCAAATGTGATCCTGTCTATAAAGCCACAATCATTCCGCGCGGTGGGGCTTTGGGCATGGTGATGAGCCTGCCAGAAATGGACCGCCTGAACTGGCACAAGGATGAGTGCGAGCAAAAGCTGGCCATGACGATGGCTGGTAAAGCGGCTGAGATTTATAAATATGGTCCCGACCATGTATCAAACGGCCCTGCCGGTGATATCCAGCAGGCCAGCCAATTGGCACGTGCCATGGTGTTGCGCTGGGGCATGTCGGATAAGATTGGTAACATCGATTATGCCGAAGCGCATGAAGGCTATTCTGGAAACACGGCTGGATTCTCAGTCTCAGCTAATACCAAAGAGCTGATCGAGGATGAGGTACGTCGCTTTATTCAGGATGGTTATGATCGTGCTTATGAGATTATCACGGAAAACCACGAGGAATTTGATCGCCTTGGCAATGGTTTGCTGGAATATGAAACCCTGACGGGTGAAGAGATCAAGCGTGTGATGCGCGGCGAAGATCCAAGCGCAGGTGATGATACGGATGATACACCAGAAGACGGTGGAACCTCGGTGACCGCGATCCCCAAAGCCAAGCCTAAGAAAGACGCAGGCGAGGGCGACATGGAGCCGGAACCGTCTAACTAATAGAGAGAGCGAACATCTTAGTTAAAATGAAGTCCCGCAAGATACGCTCTTGCGGGACTTTTTGTCGCTATGGTGAGCCAGACCGCAGCCCATTTCCCAATTTATTTTATGGTCCCGACCATTGCTTTATCTTCGATGAGCTTCCCATTTTTAATGGGAACCATCCGCACTTCGTTTCCAGAAATCTTTGTCAGCGTACACCGTTCTCTACCTTCGCTAATGCTAAGGCACAGCGTATCACCAGAGGATTTATAAGGTAGATCCACATCTGCTGCGCCTAAAAGCGCGGGGCGGCCTTCTTCAGTTACTACGCTAAGAGCAACAGTGCGTTTTGAGTTGAAATCAAAGATGGTTTTGCTGCCTGATAAGCTGGCTGGCGGGTTCACTTCTTCAACCGTAATCACCCGGCCGTGCAAGGTTCGTGCAAGTTTTCCATCATATTTAACAACATCGCGCAATGGTACGCCTTTTTTGTCCACGAAAACGGCATCCCAGATGTCAGGGTCGTTGTCTTGGGTTCGCATCACCAACTCATGATCGGTGATTTTGACGACATCCACACACTGCGCCCCGAGACTATCATCGAGGCATATTTGTTGCCCTTGAATCTTCCATTTTCCTGAACGATTTGAACCATGGCCGTTCCCTTCTTTCAGGACACCTCCATCAAGAAATCTAATAAAATTTCCTTTTGGCTCATTTACAAATGAGATACGTTTGCCGATGAGCTTTCTTTCCAATGCTTTGTCTTCCGGGATGGCAGTGCTGGCATTTGTATCAGCCTGCATGCATTGTACACATGCCATTAGTATTGCGGCGAAATGTATGAGTTTTTTCATGATTTTTTACATTCATTATTGATGTGATCATGCGAAACCACACGATCATACTAGATAAAAAATGCGGGTGTTCTAACGCCCGCACAGCGTAGTTCATATATTTTTGAATAGGTTAACCGTCAAGCGACGCTGATCTGACATTTGGTATGGCTCGGACGGATAGCCATCATCCTGTGGTGAGCCAACTTAGCCGCGGCGAAATGCTGAAATGGCTCAGAATATCTCACTCCAAAGGACGGCGATAAGCAGGATCGCTCTGCTTGAAACGTGTGGGGTTTTATGTAGTTACCCCCCTGTTTCCGATCCACGACGACCGAGCTGCTACAAAGACGTTTCGCGCATTGAATCAGTCGGAAATTGATACTGTTTTAGGGCCAAGTTGAGCCATGCTGCCCCTAGGCCAGTGCGGGAGGACGTGCTGGGCGCTGGTTAGGGATATATAAGGGTCCGGCGATGAGCTATAAAACGGATATCGAAATTGCCCGTGAGGCAAACAAGAAGCCGATTCAGGAAATTGGTGCAAAGTTAGGCATCGAAAGCAATGATCTGCTGCCCTATGGGCATGACAAAGCGAAGGTCAGTCAGGATTTCATAAATTCTGTTCAAGAGCGCGAGAATGGTAAGTTGATTCTTGTGACCGCGATTAATCCGACACCAGCGGGTGAAGGGAAGACCACAACTACGGTTGGTCTGGGTGATGGTCTGAATCGGATTGGTAAAAATGCCATGATTTGTATTCGTGAAGCCTCCTTGGGCCCAAACTTTGGTATGAAGGGCGGCGCAGCCGGGGGGGGGTACGCTCAGGTTGTTCCGATGGAGGAGATGAACCTGCATTTTACAGGGGATTTCCACGCAATCACATCAGCGCATTCTTTGCTGTCTGCAATGATCGACAACCATATCTATTGGGGCAATGAGCAGGATATAGATATCCGGCGTGTTGCATGGCGTCGCGTTGTTGACATGAATGATCGCGCGTTGCGCCAGATCACAGCCTCTCTTGGTGGCGTTGCCAATGGGTTTCCGCGTGAAACTGGCTTTGACATCACCGTGGCCTCTGAGGTGATGGCAATCTTGTGCCTTGCGACGGATCTGCAGGATCTTGAAAAGCGTCTTGGGGATATCATCGTTGCCTATCGTCGTGACAAAACCCCGGTCTATTGCCGCGATATCAAAGCAGAAGGCGCGATGACTGTGTTGTTGAAAGATGCGATGCAGCCCAACCTTGTACAAACGCTCGAAAACAACCCAGCCTTTGTGCATGGTGGTCCTTTTGCCAATATCGCGCATGGATGTAACTCTGTCATTGCGACTAAAACCGCGTTGAAGGTGGCAGACTATGTTGTGACCGAAGCAGGTTTCGGTGCGGATCTTGGTGCTGAGAAGTTTATGAACATCAAATGCCGCAAAGCTGGCATCGCGCCGGACGCGGTTGTGCTGGTTGCAACCGTGCGTGCGATGAAGATGAACGGCGGTGTTGCAAAAGCTGATCTTGGCGCTGAAAATGTGGATGCAGTGAATAATGGCTGCGCAAATCTTGGACGACATATCGAAAATGTGAAGTCCTTTGGCGTGCCTGTTGTTGTCGCCATCAACCATTTTGTCACCGATACTGAAGCCGAAATTCAGGCGGTCAAAGACTATGTGGCCACACATGGGGTTGAGGCTGTGTTGTCGCGCCATTGGGAATTGGGGTCTGAAGGATCTGCGGATTTGGCAGAAAAAGTTGTCGCATTGGCTGATTCAGGTGCTGCAACCTTTGCTCCGATCTATCCCGATGACATGCCGTTGTTTGAAAAGGTCGAAACCATCGCAAAACGCATCTATCGCGCGGATGAGGTGCTGGCAGACAAGAAAATCCGCAATCAACTGCGCGAATGGGAAGAGGCGGGATATGGCCACCTGCCTGTCTGTATGGCGAAGACACAGTATTCTTTTTCAACCGATCCGAACCTGCGTGGCGCGCCGACGGGGCATTCTGTTCCAGTGCGTGAAGTGCGTTTGTCTGCGGGGGCAGGATTTATCGTTGTGGTCTGCGGGGAAATCATGACCATGCCGGGGCTTCCGCGCACGCCTGCGTCAGAATCTATCCGGTTAAATGACGCAGGACAAATCGAAGGCTTGTTCTAAGACGCAATATGCGCTTTCTGCGGTCCAGGGCTTTCTTGGGCTGCAGGAGTTTTATGATGATCAATGCAAAACCACCAAAAGACTGTGAGTCAATGGCAGAACTGCGGGCGCAAATTGATAGGGTCGATCTTGAGCTTGTGGCTTTGTTCGCGGTGCGTGCGGGCTACATTGATCGGGCGATTGATCTGAAAACTGAAAATGGCTGGCCTGCGCGTATCCCAGAGCGTGTGGAAGAAGTGGTGATGAACGCGCGTAAAACCGCAGCAGACAAAGGATTGGATCCAGACCTGATTGAACAGCTCTGGCGGCAGTTGGTGGATTGGTCCATCGCGCGTGAAGCGCAGGTGATCCGAGAGAATTAAACGGAGCTAAAGGGGCTCCGCAGTAAAGGATGCAAAAGATGGCAGCAAATATTATCGACGGGAAGGCGTTTGCCGCAAAAGTCCGGGAACAGATCAAAGGTCACGTTGACCGGCTGAAAGAAGAGCACAACATTACCCCCGGTCTGGCGGTTGTGTTGGTTGGGGAAGACCCAGCATCAGAGGTTTATGTCGCAGCCAAGCACAAGCAGACGGTTGAGTCGGGCATGGCCTCTTTCGAACATAAACTGCCTGCAGATACCTCCGAGGAAGATCTTTTTGCACTGATTGACACGTTGAATGCAGACCCGAATGTGCATGGAATCCTCTGCCAGTTCCCCGTGCCTGATCATTTGGATGAGCGCCGAGTTGTTGCCCGTATCGACCCAACGAAGGATGTTGATGGGTTGAGCGTTGTGAATGCGGGGTTGCTGGCAAGTGGTGAAAAGGGGCTTGTGTCCTGTACTCCGCTGGGTTGTTTGATGCTACTGCGTGATCAGATCGAGAATATGTCTGGCAAGAACGCAGTGGTGATTGGTCGTTCAAACCTGTTTGGCAAACCTATGGGACAGCTGCTGTTGCAGCAAAATTGCACAGTGACGATTGCCCATTCTCGCACGCAGGATCTGGCCGACGTTTGCCGTCGTGCCGATATTCTTGTTGCTGCTGTGGGCCGGGCAGAAATGGTCAAAGGTGACTGGGTGAAACCTGGTGCCACTGTGATTGATGTGGGCATCACACGTATTCCGCATCCAGATAAGCCAGGTAAAACAAAGCTTCTGGGCGATGTTGACTTTGCCGAAGCCTCCGAGGTTGCAGGTGCCATCACCCCCGTTCCTGGTGGAGTCGGACCGATGACCATCGCCTGCCTGTTGGCCAATACTGTTACTGCGTGCTGTCGTGCCAATAACCTGTCCGAGCCCGAAGGCCTGACCGTTTAAGATCTGGCGCAACCGCGCCGCATGCAAATGCGGCGCTACGCCCAACGGGACGCGATTTGTTTGAAAACAAATTAAGGGCGGGCGGGAGCCCTGCGTTTGTTATGACCCACTCACATATGTTGAAAAACCCACCGGTGGTATGCCGGTGGGTTTTATGTTTCAGATTGGATTAGACCAGTGAGGTTTTCTCTCTGGCCTTAATCGATATCAGTCGATGATTGCGTTCAGCGTTGCTGATGGGCGCATCACTTTTGCTTTCAATTCAACGCTGGGGCGGTAGTAGCCGCCAATATCAGCCGCTGGGCCTTGTGCTGCTGCCAGCTCTGCCAAGATCGTGGCTTCACCCTCTGCCAAAGATTTTGCGATCGGGGCAAAATGCGCCGCCAGGTCAGCATCCCCACTCTGTGCCGCAAGCGCTTCTGCCCAGTAGCGCGCAAACCAATAGTGGCTATCACGGTTGTCAGGTTCACCTACCTTGCGGGACGGAGATTTATTGTTGTCCAGAATGCCTTGTGTGGCCACTTCGGCTGCTGCGCCCAGCACGCCTGCTTTGGCGTTGCCTTTCACATCGGCAAGGAAGTTAAGCGATTCACCCAATGCGCAGAATTCACCCATGGAATCCCAGCGAAGGTGGTTTTGCTCGACCAGCTGCTGCACATGTTTGGGCGCAGAGCCGCCAGCACCCGTTTCAAACAGACCACCACCCTGCATCAATTTCACGATCGACAGCATTTTCGCCGATGTGCCCAGTTCCAGAATGGGGAAGAGATCGGTCAGGTAATCGCGCAGCACGTTGCCGGTGATGGCAATGCTGTCGTTGCCAGCAGTGATGGTTTTCAGCGACTGTGCTGTTGCTTCACGTGGGGCCAGGATTTGGAACAGATCTGCCTTACCTGCCGCTTCAAGCGCAGGGGTTACGTATTTGATCAGCTCTGCATCATGGGCGCGGTTTGCGTCCAGCCAGAAAATTGCCTCAGAACCGGTCAGACGCTGACGGTCCATTGCCAGCTCAATCCAGTTTTCAATTGGCGCTTTCTTCACTGTGCAGGCGCGCCAGATGTCACCCGCGTCCACATCGTGCGCATGCAGCGTTTCGCCATTTGTCAGAACTACGCGAATGGTGCCGTCTGCAGGCGCTTCAAATGTGGTGGGATGCGAGCCGTATTCTTCGGCCTTTTGCGCCATCAGGCCAACGTTTGCAACAGAGCCTGCAGTGGTCACATCCAGAGCACCATTGGCTTTGAAGAAATTGATGGTTTCATCATAGACGGTTGCATAGCAACGATCGGGGATCACGCAGTTGGTGTCGCCTTTCTTGCCTTCGCCGTCCCAGCCTTTGCCACCCGCGCGGATGACCGCTGGCATAGAGGCGTCGATGATCACATCAGAAGGCACATGCAGGTTGGTGATGCCTTTGTCGCTGTCGACCATATACATCGCAGGGCGTTCTGCAGTGACGGCATCAATTGCGGCCATGATATCAGCGTTGTCTTTGACGCGGTCCAGCAGGTCACCCACGCCAGAATTCGGGTTTACGCCCAGAGCGGCCATGTCGTCGCCGAATTTTTCAAACACAGGCGCCAACCATGCTTTGACAGCGTGGCCAAAGATGATTGGGTCAGAAACCTTCATCATCGTGGCTTTCATGTGCAAGGAGAACATGGTGCCGTCTGCTTTGGTGTCTTCAATTGCGCCACTCAGGAATGCGCCCAAGGCTTTTGCGGACATAAAGGTTGCATCTGCGATGGTGCCTTCTGCGAGCGGCCATGCGTCTTTCAGAACGGTTACAGCCCCGTCTTTGGCGACAAATTCGATTTTCGCATCACCAGCCTGTGCAGCAGTAATGGTGGCGGCTTTCTCATTTGCATAGAAATCATTGCCGGGCATCGAGGAGACTTTGGTTTTGCTGTCCGCAGCCCACGCGCCCATGGAATGTGGATTTGCTTGCGCGTAGTTTTTCACTGCGCGGGCGGAGCGACGGTCAGAGTTGCCTTCGCGCAGAACCGGGTTCACCGCAGAGCCTTTGATCGCATCATATCGCGCGCGAACAGCCTTTTCGTCGTCTGTTTTTGGCTCTTCTGGGTAGGCGGGCAAGGCATAGCCTTGGCTTTGTAACTCTTCGATGGCGGCGACCAATTGTGGCACAGAGGCCGAGATGTTTGGCAGCTTGATTACATTGGCGTCAGGTGTTTTTACCAATTCGCCCAGCTCTGCCAGATCATCTGACTGGCGTTGATCTTCGGTCAACGCCTCAGGAAATGCGGAAATGATTCGGGCGGCAAGGGAAATGTCTTTGGTGCCAACACTGACGCCTGCGGCGCTGGCAAAGGAGCGAATGATTGGCAAGAAAGAGGCTGATGCCAATTCTGGCGCTTCGTCTACAATGGTATACAGAATGTCTGGGTTTGAGTTTTCTGTCATGTTCCATACCCTTTCAGCGATATCGGAGGCGTTAGCGAGGTAAGCGTGAAAGATCCACGCATCGTATAGATGATCAGCGGCGGTCCAGTATGCACCGAGTGCCGTTTGTCTGCCCCCATGTAAAACAGCAAAGGCTCTTGTGCAATTGGAAGCTGCAGCTTTCGACTGCATCGCACAATAGATGTGGCTTTCTATCCTTTCGGGTGAACGGATATGTTACAAAAGGTGGGGTAATTCCCGCTTGTTCTATACTTTTGTTGCACAGATATAATTAACTATGCTTTTGCGTTGTTGCGGCATTGAGTGCAGTTTTTCACCATTGCTAAAGAGACTTGTGACTTCAAAAAGATCGATAACATTTGTTGATTGATAGATGTCTGGGGGATGGGATGGAAAAGATGACAGTTGAGCCTCAGGGTATGTGTCCAACGCTTTTGATCTATGCACCTGTCCCGCTTTACCGATATGCCGGCGAGTTTTTTGTTGAAAGCCAAGCGATAAACGGTCTTCGTTTGTGGGCTCAGCATTTTCATCATGTCACAGTGATGATGCCGACTTTGGATCAACCACCGCCACCGGGATGGTTGCCCGCCTCTCAAAATCAGGACCAGTTGCGGGGCGTTGCGATTGAACCTTTGCCAATGGCGTATCGGCCAGATCAATTTTTGCGGACCTATAGATCTACGCGGGCGCGCATTCGCCAGCTGATCATACGGGCGGATGTTTTGAGCTTTGCTATTGGTGGTTTGTTTGGTGATTGGGGCGCTGTAAGTGCCTTTGAAGCAAAGAAACAAAAGCGTGCTTTTGCGGTCTGGACGGATCGCGTCGAATCTGAGGTTGTACGTACCCAGACAGAGGGGGGGCGCTGGATTGATCGGATGCGGGCATGGATGACACATCGACCAATGGCCCTGCTTGAAAAACATGTTCTGGGTATGGCGGACCTTGGTTTGTTACATGGTCAGGAAACCTATGAAGCCTATCGCTCGTTTTGTTCAAATCCACAGCTTGTGCATGATATCCACATCCGGGCAGAGGACCATATTTCAGGTTCGCAGCTGAGCAAAAAAATCGACAAAGTCGCAGAGGGTCCATTAAATATTATCTATGCCGGGCGCGCGGATGCCATGAAGGGGCCGATTGATTGGATTGCTGTGCTAGAACGTCTTAAGGTTTTGGGCGTTGATTTCCGGGCAACCTGGCTTGGCGATGGAGTCGAGTTAACACAGATGCGGCGGCGAGTTGCGCGGTCTCATCTTGAAGATCGTGTGTTTTTGCCGGGACTTCTGTCACAGCACGATCAAGTGCTTGAGCAACTGCGTGCGGCGCAGGTATTTATGTTTTGCCATAAAACCCCCGAAAGCCCTCGGTGCCTGATCGAGAGCCTTTGCGCTGGGACACCAATTGTGGGCTATCATGGTGCTTTCGCGCAAGATCTGATTTCTCGCAATGCAGGGGGGATTTTGGTGCCGCGCGGGGATACAGAGGCGCTGGCGCAGGAAATAGCGGATCTTGCGCAAAACCGTCAGAGGCTTTCTCAACTGATCGGTCAAGCCCGCCGAGATGGGTTGCCGTTTACAGATGAGAAAGTATTTGCGCACCGGTCCCGCATTATAAAACGCTTCCTAGCACCGGGCAGCGCCACGTCAGCTCAGGTGATTGATGTGCCGCGTCTTCCTGCTGCAAAAAAACCTAAGAGATGTACGTTAGAGCGGCGCCCGCTGATCTAGATAGGCTAGGCGAATTATTCGCGTATCTCATCCGGGGCAACGCCCCATAGTTGGTGTTTTTGAACCCAGCCTTTGTAGCCGTCCGCTGAGATTTTACACCAGTCCCTGCTGCATTCTCCAAGACGGGCAACAACGCCAAGTTCAAATGCGGCGGTGACTTGGGACTGTGGGTCTGGACGTGCATGAACCTGCAAAAGGTCTTCTTCGATTAGAACTGTGCGTGCCCCTGAAAGCAGGGCATAATGCACCCAGCCGCCAGCGCCATCCCGGTCCTGCACACGGCGCCAATGACCGTATTCTGCGGTGATTTCCAGTGGCATGCCGCGGCGTTTGAAGACCCAGTCTACGCGGTGCGTCAGTGAGGGACCACGGCGCACGTTGCTTTCAGTAGCTTTCATTGAGACAAAACGCGGGAGCGGTAAGTTTGTTACGGGGCCGCGTTTGTCAGCTGCGATTGCAGTGCCGCCTGTCAGGACAGCAAGACCTATTAGCACCGTTGCGCGCAAGCAATAAGTCGAAAATTTCACGTGCCTGTTCACTCTTATTGGTGTTTTGATTCTGCTCTTTTGCGAAACCTTAGCGCAAATTGCCAGCCTTGCCATCCGGGAACCTTCTCAGTTCTCTGCACTGCTGCTGACTTGCACAAAAGCTGTGCTCAAAACGACTTGGGTTCTTGTGCCCGCTTGCGTCCTCGTTCACGATGCCATGGAAGGTTGAGACTGCAAAGCGGAGGGGGGCGCAGATGCCAAGAGAACGTCTGAGTGTTGTTGTAACGCGACGGTTGCCGGAACCTGTGGAAACCCGGTTGTGCGAATTGTTTGACGTCAAACTGCGCGATGAGGATCGCCCTATGTCGCGCTCTGAACTGGCGCAGGCTTTGCAAGAGGCGGATGTCTTGGTTCCGACCGTGACCGATACAATAGATGCCGCCCTGTTGGGGCAAGCTGGTGAACAGCTGAAACTTATCGCCAATTATGGCGCAGGCGTTGATCACATTGACGTCGCCACCGCGCGCGAGCGTGGCGTATTGGTTTCAAACACACCAGGTGTGCTGACAGATGACACGGCTGATATGGCTATGGCCTTGATCATGGCGGTTGTTCGTCGGGTGCCCGAAGGGCTTGCCATGATGCAAAAAGGAGAATGGGAAGGCTGGGCCCCAACCGCACTGATGGGCGGGCGCCTTGCTGGGCGCCGTATTGGGATTCTCGGCATGGGTGGTATTGGTCAGGCTGTGGCGCGTCGCGCGGCAGCTTTTGGGATGCAAGTTCACTATCACAATCGACGTCGTTTGCATGCTGAAGCTGAAAAGCAGCTTGAGGCCACCTATTGGGAAAGTCTTGATCAGATGGTGGCTCGTATGGATGTGATTTCCGTCAATTGCCCGTCTACACCTTCGACATTTCATTTGATGAACGCACGCCGCTTGAAGCTGATGAAACCGGATGCGGTGCTGGTCAATACTTCACGTGGGGAAGTGGTGGATGAAAACGCGCTGACGCGTATGCTGCGTGCAGGTGAAATCGCTGGGGCCGGGCTGGATGTTTATGAGAATGGCAGCGCGGTGAACCCACGCTTGCGTGAATTGTCTAATGTCGTCCTTTTGCCGCATATGGGCTCGGCCACCGTGGAGGGGCGGATTGAGATGGGCGAGAAAGTTTTGTTAAATATCAAAACGTTTGAAGATGGACATCGGCCACCAGATCAGGTGGTACCATCAATGCTGTAGGCTGAATTTACGGCCGGAAAAAAGGAGTGTATTTCATGAAAGTTATAGTTTCGGCAGGGGTGTCCTGTGCATTGCTTGTGGGTGCAGCTTATGCCCAAGAGGCAGCAGATGCGGTTGCGCCGGAAGAGGCCACTCAAGGAGAAGCGCAGGCTTTGACTGAGGCTGCATTATTTGCACAAGCCAAGAAGGCGGCTGGCAAAGTTGTTGAATCCACAGATTGGATGATCGCTGCTGCCAACCCGCTTGCAGTTGAAGCCGGGGCAGCTGTGCTTGACGCTGGTGGAACCGCAGCGGATGCGATGGTGGCGGTACAGACTGTACTGGGCCTCGTCGAGCCGCAATCTTCGGGTCTGGGCGGCGGCGCCTTTCTTGTTTGGTACGACGCTGAAGCGGGAGAGCTGACCACGCTTGATGCGCGCGAAACTGCACCTTTGGCTGCGACGCCGTCTCTATTTCAGGATGAAGCAGGCGAACCTTTGAAGTTCTTTGATGCTGTTGTGGGTGGTCTTTCGGTGGGAACACCGGGAACGCCAGCTTTGCTGGAAGAGGCGCACCGCCGCTGGGGGCGTGCCAATTGGGGATCCTTGTTTGAGGCAGGGATCACGCTTGCCGATAAAGGGTTTGCGGTTTCCCCGCGCATGGCGCAATCGATCGCCCGCGATGCAGACCGGTTGAGCCGGTTCCCCGAAACAGCAGCTTATTTTGTGCCAAATGGTGCGCCTTTGGCTGAGGGGCAAATCGTGCAAAACAAAGCTTATGCAAATGTGTTGCGTGCATTGGCGGCAGAAGGTGCAGATGCGTTTTATACCGGTGCAATCGCTGCGGACATCGTGAAAACAGTTCAGACCGCTGAGGGCAATCCGGGTGTTCTGTCTGAAACCGATCTGGCGCTTTATACAGTTAAGGAACGTCCAGCCGTTTGTGCGACCTACCGCGCGTATGAAGCCTGCGGCATGGGGCCGCCATCCTCGGGTGCGCTTACAGTGGGTCAGATTCTCGGTCTGCTGGGGCAATATGATCTGGCTGCCCTTGGTGCCGAGAAACCCGAAAGCTGGCGTTTGATCGGGGATGCGTCGCGCCTCGCCTTTGCGGATCGGGGGCGTTACATGGCGGATAGTGATTTTGTGCCAATGCCAACGCAGGGCCTGGTGGATAATAGCTATCTGGCTGAGCGTGCGAAACTGCTAGCGAGCGAAACCGCGCTTGAGAGTGCAGATCCCGGCACCCCAGTCTTTGATCATGCAGGGCTTGCACCACGCTGGGCGGATGATCAATCGATTGAGTTTCCATCAACATCACATATTTCAATTGTAGACCAATACGGCAACGTCTTGTCGATGACGACCACCATCGAAAACGGATTTGGCTCGCGCCTGATGACAAATGGTTTCTTGCTGAACAATGAGCTGACAGATTTCTCATTCCGTACGCACAAAGACGGAGTGCCAATCGCAAATCGTCTGGAACCCGGCAAGCGCCCGCGCTCTTCGATGGCGCCGACGATCGTGATGCAAGATGGTAAGCCCGTGTTGGCGATTGGTTCACCTGGTGGCAGTCGCATCATTGGATATGTTGCCAAAACCATCATCGCTTGGGCGGATTGGGGTATGACGGTGCAAGAAGCGATTGAGCTGCCGCATCTTGTGAACCGCTTTGGGACATATGATCTGGAAGAGGGCACAAAGGCTACAGATTTTGAGCAGGGCCTGACCGATCTTGGATATGAGGTTAATGTGCGCGGGCTAAATTCCGGCCTTCATGCAATTGAAATCGGAGAGACGTTGAAAGGTGGTGCAGACCCACGGCGGGAAGGCATCGCAATCGGCGGATAATTTCCGCAAATATCAGAGCCACCTTAGTTTTCCTAAGGTGACTGCCAAATAGAGACACCGGCGTCAGATATTTAAGGCGTCGGTGTCTTTTATTTTGTGGATGTTTTGAGGTGTGACAATTATTTGCGCAGAGCGCCGTGGGCGTCGGTTTTGTCGTTTTTTAGGTCGGATGGATTTCGCGGATAGTCCCGTATTTTTGCCTATACTACGCTAGGATTCTTTAATGGACGTGGAGCGCGGCAATATGAAAACTGAAGTCAAAGCGCTGGTTGTGGGTGGCGGTGCCATCGGTGCCTCGATTGCGTATCATCTGGCAAAAGCGGGCTGGGATGATGTGATGCTGATCGAACGCGATGAGTTGACCTCAGGCTCTACATGGCATGCGGCGGGCCTGCTGCCCCTGTTCAATATGTCTTATGCGACGACGCATATTCATAAATACTCGGTTGATTTCTATAAAACGCTTGAAGCGGAAACGGGTCTGAACGCTGGTTTTGCGGTTGTTGGCAATCTGCGCATGGCGCAGACACAAGAGCGTATGGATGAATATATGCTGTATGCGTCCACTGCGGAAACATGTGGTGTGAACTATGAATGGCTTACCCCGGATCAGATCAAAGAGCGCTGGCCTTTGATCAAGACTGAGGATCTGAAAGGCGCGATCTATCACACCGAGGATGGTTATATTAATCCAGCTGATGTGACGCAGGCGATGGCCAAAGGCGCACGCCAGCGCGGTGTTGATATCGTGCGCAAACTTCAGGCGGACGCTTTCCATTGGACTGGTAGCCATTGGGAAGTGACTTGCACCAAGATGATTGAAAAAGGCGGCAATCTTGTTCCTTCGGAAGAGCAGGTGGTGATTACGGCTGAACATGTGGTGACGGCGTCCGGCAATCATGCACAGCGCACGGCCAAGATGTTGGGGATTAAAATTCCGGCGGTTCCAGTCGAACACCAGTTTATCGTGACAGATGTAGATCCTGCTCTGCAGGCCTATCGCGAAGCTGGTAATCCAGAGCATCCGGTTATTCGCGATGCAGATGCGCAGTCGTATGTGCGCGAAGAACGCGGTGGCTGGATTCTGGGGGTCTATGAGAAAAACGCACCGGCCTGTTTTGAACATGGCGTGCCTGACAGTTTCCGCGCCGATCTCTTCCCGTTGGATCTGGAGCGGATCGAAGATCAGTATATGGCGATGATCCATCGTATGCCGTCATCCGAGGAATGCGGGCTGAAGGACGATTTTAACGGTCCGATTTGCTATACACCCGATGGCAATCCGCTGGTTGGCCCAGCACCGGGGCTGCGCAATATGTGGCTGGCAGAGGGCTTCTCGTTTGGGATCACGGCGGCGGGTGGCACGGGGTATTATCTGGCCCAGATGATGGTGAATGGCGAAGCCGAAATCGATATGGCGAGCCTTGACCCAAAGCGCTATTCCTCAAACTGGATGACAACCGAATTTGCAGCACGCAAAAATGAAGAGTGCTACGACCACGTTTATATCCTGCATCACCCGGACGAAGAACGCCCCGCTGCACGCCCGTTGCGCACCTCGCCTGCATATGATCGTCAAAAGGCGCGCGGTGCGCAATTTGGTTGGGTTAATGGATGGGAGCGTCCAAATTATTACGGCCCTCTTGATGCACCGGCACATTTTGATGAAGAAAGCCGCTCGTTCCGTCGTGGAAAGTGGTGGCAACACGCTGTTGATGAAGCCAAGGCAATCCGCGAAGGCGTAGGTTTGGTCGATGCAACGGCCTTTACCAAACATGTGGTAAAAGGGCCTGGTGCGACGCAGTTCCTGGATTGGTTTACCTGCAATAAACTGCCTAAAGTGGGCCGGATTAACCTGACTTACGCACTGACCTCAGCAGGGACAACCCGTACAGAATATACCATCGTGCGCAATGGCGAGAATTCTTATTACCTTGTCTCTGCTGGCGCATGGACTGAATATGATGCGGATTATCTGCGCAAAGCGGCTGAAGATAAGATGGAAGAGTTCGGCTATATTGAAATTCAGGATGTGACCACACAGTGGGGTGTTTTTGCCATCGCAGGCCCCAAAGCGCGGGATGTGTTGAAAGAAGTGATCGTAGATGCAGATCCTGAGACAGCCTTGTCGAACAAGCGTTTCCCGTGGCTGTCCGCGCGACAGATTGAGCTGGGCATGTGCCCGGTGAATGCGATCCGTGTCGCCTATACCGGTGAACTTGGCTGGGAGCTGCACCACCCGATTGAAATGCAGAATTACCTGTTTGATTTGTTAGAAAAGGCAGGCGAGGCGCACGGGATGAAGCTGGTCGGTGCTCGGGCACAAAACTGGCTGCGTCAGGAAAAATCCTATCGTGCATTTGGCACGGAACTGGGTCGCGATGCGACGCCGCAAGAAGCCGATCTGCCGCGCTTTATTGACCTGTCGAAAGAGTTCCATGGCAAAGGTGCTATGGTAGAAACTGGTGTGCGCTTTAAGTGTGTGACAGTTCTGATCGATGGGCCAACTGACGCGGATCCATGGGGGCGTGAGGTGCTTTACGCTGAGGATGGTGTCACACGTGTCGGCCGGTTGACGTCAGGTGGTTATTCTGTCGCCTTCGAGAAATCTATTGGCATGGGATATGTGCGACCTGAGGATGCGATCGAAGGGACAAAGCTCAAAGTAAAGATGCAGGATCAGCTGTGGGATGCAGTTGTTACCTGTGACAGCCCTTATGATCCGAAAAATGAAACTATTCGCCAAAATGGCTGAGCAATTCAAATTGAGAGTGTGACCCAAACCCCGGCTCATAGTCGGGGTTTTTGATATTCGGTGTTCTCCCGCCCGTCACCATTCGTATCAGAGATCCGAAAGGTTCCCGTTGGGCTCAGCAGGCCGCGCCTTTGGCGCGGCCTGCTGAGCCCCTGTGGCGACGGACATAGTCCGGCGCAAAGCCTCTTTTGTTGAAGACCTGACAAAGCGCGGATCACTTGAAGAGGGATCAAAACCTTGCAGGTGATAGTGCGGCCAATAACTTTGGATCAAATCCAGTCTCTTCACCTGTAATGATGTCAGAAATCAGTTTGGCAGAGGCTGGAGCGGTCTGGAAACCGTATCCGCCTTGCCCGGCATACCATATGAAATGCGGATCACTTGGATCTGCTCCGAACACAGGGTTGCCATCGGGAGCAAAAGATCGGAGTCCGGCCCAGCTTGTTTCCAAGCGTGTGACTGTAAATTCCACGGCCTCTTCAAAACGAGCGAGCCCTTCTGCCAGTATCATATCATCTGCCCAGGCGTCATGCGGTTTGGTTGGATCGGCGTCAGCAGGGGAGACCAACAGCTTACCTGATTGTGGTTTTGTATACCATGCTTCCCCTGCCGCCATGATCATTGGCCAGGTCATTGGATCATGGCCTTGTGGGGCGGGCAGCTGTGCCATCGAACGTCTTTTCGCGACGAGGCCAACAGGCCTGCATCCGGCGCGTTCTGCGATTTCGTCAGCCCAGGCACCTGCTGCATTGATGATATAACGGGCGTAGATTTCTAGTGTGCCCGCGGTCACGCGCCATCCTTGTGAGTGTCTTTCGATACTTTCAACCCCACAGCGACAGTGGATTTCGCCACCGTGATTTCGTAGATCACGTGCCCAGTCCTGCATAAGGCGATCTGTATCCAAGTCTGCGGCTTCTGGATGGTATGCTGCACGGTGCAGATAGGTTGGGTTCAAAACAGGGACAAGATCGCGGGCTTCATTGGCGGAAATCTCTGCACACTGTAAATTGATGCAATCGCGTTCAAACAAGGCGTTGTCAGCCGCTGGTGCTATCAAAAGGAACCCACGTGGGCTGAGATATCCCCCTGTCTGTAGTGGGGTAGCGCTGGCTCTGCTGAGTTCGACAATCGGAGCCGGGCCATAGTTTTCTTCAAACATCGCTGCGGATCGCCCTGAGGTGTGATAGCCCAGTGTGTCTTCTTGTTCGAGCAGAACCACAGATCCATGCTTTGCGAGATGGGCGCCTGCACCAAGCCCGGCAACGCCACCCCCAACAACAAGAAAATCAATCATTCCGTTGTTTCTTCTAGCCGGTCTGTTGCGGGCGCAGGACGCGGGCTGAGCGCTGCCAACTCCTCATAGAGCGCGGGCGTCAGGGCATAGTGGGCAGCTTTTAGCGAAGGGCGCAGTTGTTCCTCGGAACGGGCTGATAAGATGGGAGTCGGGTTGCTCTCATGCGCGGCAGCCCAGGCAACAGCGAGCGTTGCTGGATTGACTCCTTCGCGCTCTGCAACCTTGGTAAGGTTTTTCGCACAGTCGTACATCCAGCTTTGACCGTAGCGCGCCGCATAGCGTTTGTCTTCAGTCAAGCGCCCGCTCTCACCTTTGGCGTATTTGCCGGTTAGCAGGCCTCCACCCAGAGGCGAATAAGGAATAGGTGTAATATCCAGATCTTTGCACATGGGCAGGATTTCAACCTCGGCCTGCCGTTTAACCAACGAGTACATTGGCTGCAGCACATCAATTTTTAGATCTAACTCCGAGGCTGCCCAAGCGGCTTTTACCACCTGCCAAGCCGCAAAGTTAGATAGGCCTACATAGCGAATGCGATTTTTCAGTTTTTGCTCTGCAAACCAACCCAGAGTGGCGCGCAGATCAGTGTCTGGATCAAATTGATGCAGATACAAAAGATCAACACTGTCTTGATTGAGGCGCTGGCGGCTGGTCTCAAACTGCGCGTCAAGATTTGCGGGCCCGGCTCCGCCGCTATAGCCTACTTTGGTTGCAAGCAGTATATCCTCACGGCAGGAGGCGATCATCTCACCCAAGAGCGTTTCGCTTTGGCCATCAGTGTACAGCCAAGCCGTGTCAAAGTGGCGAAGACCTGCCGTACGGCAGGCTTCAAACATTTCGCGCGATGCGGTGGCATCCGCGCGGCCGCCAAATTGCATCGTTCCAAAAACATATTGCCCGTGCGATGCGCCGGATGGTGTTGTTAATACCGCAGTCATCAGGCTGCTCCTTTTAGCATAAGTTCGCTTAAGGCCTAGAGAGTGCCTATGTGTGGGGCAAGTAATTTGACGGTCACGGTACAATATACTCCAAAGACGGATATCTTGGCAGTGTGGCTGAGGCCGGTCAAAGATCTGATGTTTCCTAAGAAATTTGACGAATAAAGCAGGCTGCCCACATTTCGCATGTCAGAGATTCGGACATATTTGGGTCATAAAGCGGTGATTCCCTGCGTACGGCAAGAGAACGAGAGGCTATATTAAGCTTTGAAGGGGCTTTGTTCATGCTTTGCGGGAGGATATTTACCTCTTGGAAAGTTATTATTTAACAGGTGATTGAATAAATTTTTTCACTAAGTGTGCAGTTTATGCGTGCAGAACCCCTTATTTTTGCGATTATCACTTAGAGATTAACCTGGGGGGGTTAGTGATTTGTTACGTCTGCCACATTCTGTCCGCACAGCGGCCACATCAATGCAAATTGAGGCCTCATTCCAGCCACACCACTGAAGGAATTTATGAACGTGGGAAGTTGGAGTGGACTATGAGACAACTTTTAGCGGCAGTTGCTGCATGCCTTATGTTAGGCAGTGCTGGTAACGTTACCGCCCAGGACCGCGTGGGCACCCAAAGTAAAGTCACCGGATGGGAAGCCGTGGGGCGGCTGAACATCGCAGGTCGCAACATGTGCACAGGTGCTTTGATTGCGCCCAACCTTGTGTTGACAGCTGCGCATTGCCTTTATGATCCGTCAAATGGCCGCGCGGTCGATCCAACAACGATCCGGTTTGAGGCGGGTTTGGACGGTCGTTATGCGAAAGCCGCGCGAGGGGTTGCGAAGGCTGTGCTTCATCCGCAGTATCGCTACCGTCCACCGGGAAAGGCACAGATTGGTCACGACTTGGCAGTGCTGCGTCTGGACCGCCCGATCAGCTCGGAGTTTATCCAGCCTTTTGCAACGTCGTCGCAGGCGAACCGCGGGGATGCTGTGGGCGTGATGTCCTATAATTATGTTGAGCGTAATCGCCCCAATTGGGAGCAACCGTGCCATGTTATCGCACGCAAAGCGCAAACCCTAGTGATGAATTGCACAGTAGATTTTGGTGCGTCTGGCGCGCCAGTGTTTGAAGTGCGTCCAGGACGTGCACCGCGACTGATTTCAGTTATTTCGGCGAAAGCCGCCATGGGCAATCAACGTGTGTCGATCGGCACGGCCCTGGACAAAAATTTGTGGGAGCTGGTACGCCGCGCTGGATAAAATCCAACCACACATTCGATCAATCCCAGAAAACCCTGCGCCAGAATGGCTGCGGGTTTTTGGCGTTTAAGGGAAAAGCGGTGTGTTGTTCTTACATTTCATAAGAAACGACTGACTTAAGCCTACACTGTAGGGCACAAAATACTATGGCTCGCGTAGCGCGTCTTTGGATTTGTAGAGCGGTTTCAGAAGGTATTGCAGGATCGTTTTGCTGCCCGTCTGCAATTCTGCTGTTGCGCGCATGCCTGGGCGGATCTGTATTGCGTGCTGACGTTCTGTAAAGCTGCTGCGGTCCACACGCACGGTAACGCGATAAAACGGTTCGGCGCGTGGATTGCGATCGTCTTCAAAGGTGTCTGCGGACACAAAATCTACCTTACCGCGCAAGGATCCGTAGATCGTATAGTCATAGGCCGAGAGCTTTACTGTGGCGTCTTGTCCGGGTTGCACGCTCGCGATGTTCTCAGGTTTCACGCGTGCCTCTACGAAAAGCTCTTCCCCCAAAGGAATGATTTCAAAGATTTCTTCACCGGGGCGGATGACGCCGCCAATTGTGGTGACGGCCATATTGTTGACAATCCCTTGCATCGGCGAGGTGATGATGGTCCGGTCCAACTGGTCACGTGCAATGCGCAGCTCCTGACGACGCGATGTTAGCTCCTGAAGAGTGAGCGAATACTCTTCGGCGAGTTGAAGCTCGTTCTGGGTGCCAATCTCAGTGAATTTGGCCTGTGCGTCTGTTACGGCTTTTTGCGCGTTGTTCACCTCTAGCAAAGCAACGATGTTCTGTTTGTGCAGTCGCTCAAGGTTTTTTAATTCGCTGATCAATTGGTCAAGGATCTGTTTTGAGCTTTCCCGGCGACTTTGAAAATCCGTTTGGCGGGCTTTGATCAAAGCCTGTTCTGAGGCAAGAATGTGGGGTGAGCGCGCTTTCAGCTCTGCGTTGACGTCAAATTCAAAACCACCTGAAACCTCTGCTTCAAGACGGTATTGTTTGATTTCAAGCGCATCGATCTGATCCTGCAGATCGTCCACTTTTGTTTGAAACCTAGTGTCTTGTAGCTTTGCCAGAATTTGACCGGCTTGAACAACATCCCCTTGGCGGACTTGTAGTTCTGCAAGAATACCGCCTTCAAGGTTTTGCACGATCTGCGCGCGTGAGGACGAGACGACTTCGCCGTCGGCTCGCACGATTTCATCTACCCACGCAAAGGTTGCCCAGCCCAGAAAAACCAAAAGGGCTGCGCCCACGATATAGATGATACGGCTAGAGAATTGTGCTGCTTGGGCCATATCCTGTTGGGGGGCGTTCATTTCTTTTCACCAGATGACGCAAGGTGCGCAAGCACCTGATCCCGTGGCCCATCAACCACCATACGGCCTGCCTGCAGGATTAAGGTACGATTTGTCAGCTGCAGGATTGGCATACGGTGGGTCGCAATTACGGCGGTACGACCTTGTAACCAGGTGTCCAAACGGCTCACCAATGTGCGTTCGAGGGTTTGGTCAAGCGAGGCAGTCGGCTCGTCCAACAATACAATTGATGGGTTTTGCAGCCACAGACGGGCCCAGCCGATAGATTGACGTTGACCAATAGACAAGCCACCACCGCTGTCGCCGATCACCAGATCCAGACCTTTGTGGTGATTGCGCACATAAGCACCCAGACCGGCAAAATCGAGTGCTGCCATCAGGCGATCGTCATTGCGCTCTAGCAAGTTCATGTTGAGGTTCTCGCGCAAAGTGCCTGCAAAGAGACGGATATCCTGACTGAGATAGCCAATATGACGGCGCAAATCGCGAGGATCAATTTGGTTCATATCGGTGCCATCAATCATGACGCGACCCTGATCAGGCGCATAGAGCCCGGTGAGCAGTTTGAGCAGCGTTGATTTGCCTGAACCATTCACACCAAGGATTGCGACCCGTTGACCAGGAGTGATCGCGACTGCGGGCACATCGACGGTGGGAGACCCATCGTCATCATAGCGGAAGACCACTTCGCGCAGCTCAAATCGTCCCTCAAAGGATTCACGACGCAGGTAACTGCGATCATCTTCTTTTTCCTGGGCAGCTGTTGCGATTGCTTCTAGTCCTTCCAGCGCTCCTTTGACGTTGCTCCACCGTGCAAGCGTGCCTGCAAACTGTGTGAGTGGCGCAAGGGTGCGGCTGGTTAAGATACCAGTGGCAATGATGGTTCCAACAGTGAATTCGCCCTTGAAGACCATAAATGTCCCAAAAACAACGGCAGAAATATAGGTGAATTGCTGGATGCCTTGTGACCAGTAGGTAAGCGCGCTGGACAGGCGACGTTGTTCGGCTGCGGAGTATGAGGACAATGTGTTCAGCTCATCCCAAAGCCGTAGAACACGATCTTCGCCCCGCTGGGTTTTCAGCGTATCAAGCTCGGTCACCACCTCGTGCAACAGGCGGCCGGCTTTTGCGTTTGCGCCTTGTGTCTGACGGGTAAGCGCGATCATTTTGCGCTGCATGAAATAGGCCGGTGCCAGCATCAAGATTGCGCCTAGCATCAGCACCCAGACAATTGGGCCAGCGATTGAGGCGACCAAAAGCAGGAAGATTGCGATGAACGGGATATCCGCAAGCGTCGAAATCGTGGACGAGGTAAAGAATTCCCGGACGGAGCCGAAATCGCGCATGGCCGCGAACAGGCCTGAGGGGGGCAGGGGTTTCTTGTCAGAGCGCATGCCAATCAGGCGGCGCATCAGGTTGCGCTGCACAGAGAGTTCTATCTGACGGCCCGCAGTATCGGTCAAACGCGCCCGCGCCAGCTTCAGGATACCTTCCAGACCGATGGCCAGAAATGCTCCTACAGCAAGCACCCAAAGTGTTGCTTGCGATTGGTGCGGGACAACACGGTCGTACACTTGAAGCGAGAATAAGGCGACAGAGACCGCAAGGATATTGGCCACAAGTGAGCCAAGCATAATTTCGCTCACCTGACGGCGGTATTTGCGGAATTCACCCCAGAACCAATGCTTGCCCCCCAACAGGGGCGTATGGCGCGCGGCCATTTGATCCAAGGACGGGCTTGCACCAAGAGTCGCACCTGTAAAGAACGGCTGGAAATCTGAGACAGGGACTTCGGCGCGGTGCTCCGGGCAGGTCAGATCAAAGATGCTGAGCGTGTCGTTGTCTTGTGCCAGCACCAGAACGCACTGGCCATTGTTCATCATCGCGATGGCAGGCCAGACATCTGGGGTCAGCGAAACGTTTGACGTGATTGTAGGGTTAAGCCCCGCAGTTTCCACAGCTCGCGCCATGGTTTCAAAGGTCACGTCGCCGGGGTTATTGCTCCAGAGAAAATCGGTGACGTCGCTGATTGGGGTTTCTACCCCGTTCATCGCATTGAGTGTCGAAACCAATGTTGCCCGGTGCTGAATGCGCGATGAAGCGCCTTCAACCAGCGCATGTACTTCAGATGCACTGTCGTCACCGCCTTCTAGACGGATTGTTTCGATCTCTACCTCACCTGACAGAACTGTTGCTTGTGAAGCGTCTGTACTGTCATCGATTGGTGCAGCATCGTTTGAAACAGCCCGCAGTTGTGGCTGTTTGCGTCTGCTCGTCTGGTCATCCGTGGTCTGGATACCATCGTTCGGGGTGTGCTCGCTCAAATTCTGTCCCCGTCTGCCAGGAGTCCTTGATCACGTGCCATTTCTATCTGGATCTGGATCACTTCATATTTTGCTTCAATACGGGCCAGCTCGCGGCGGGTATATTCTTCATAGATGTTCACAACATCCAGAACCGTCCGTTGACCAGCTTCAAACTGTGCTTTGAACAGCTTGTATGTCTCATAGCTGGTACGGGCAAGGCGCGTTGTTTCTTCTTCCTGCCGCCGGAAGGAGGTAAGCCGTTGCAGATGGCGACTGTAGGCGCGGCGCGAGTCCTCTTCAGCCTCGGAAATCTGGCGGCGTGCGATTTCTTTTGTCGCTTCGATAGCCTTGATTGCAGAAGGGGTACCAAGGCCAAGAGGCTGTCCCAGACCTGCCGTAAGACCTGCGCCAGAGCTTACACCAGAACCACCTGTCGTGAGGTTGCCGCTCGCTGAGATTTGCGGCAGCAGGCTGGCTCGTTCAACTTCGGCGCGAGCAATGCTGCGGTTGGCTTCTGATTGCGCCAGAAGCACACGCATGAAACCGGCCGCTTCGGGGGGCGTGCCAATCACCAATTTTTGCGGTTGAACGTGAAAATCCTGCCCTGTGAGCGCATAAAGTTCGGCCCGCGCAGTTGACGCGCGTTCCGATGCCGTAGACGCACCTGAGCGAATTCCTGCGATTTTGCTTTGCACGACACGGAGATCTGAATGGTCAGAAACACCGCCATTCACACGGCCTTGCACAACCCGTTCAAACTCTCCCATCTGGCGGAGGGCTTTTTCACCAAAACGGGCTTGTTCTTCGCCCAACTGGCTTTGGATGTAAAGGTTCAAGGCGGTTTCAACGCGGGTGTTTTGATCGATTGACAGGTTGACCGCTGCCACTTCAACATCTGCCGCAGCGAACTCACGCTCGAACTTGCGACGTCCGTTGTCAAACAACACTTGTTCAATCAAAAGGCCTGCCACCATATCGCCGAGATCTGTCAGACTCACGGTAGGACCAAGCGTTGGGAGCCAGTTTTTTGATTGCGCCTCTGCGCGCAGTTTCGCGCTAATCAGTTCAGCCTCAGCAGAACGCGCGGATGCTGTCAGCGCGGTTTGCGCAACTGTGTTGTAGATACTGGTATCTTCAAGCAGCGAGCGTCGTGCTTTTAATTGCTCAATCAAATCCGATTTTTGTTTCTGGCCAGATTGGTCAAAATTCGTAACGGAATCGACGTTAAAATCCGGTTCCTTCGCTGTCATGAAGGGCAGTTGTTCGACACAGCCAGCCAATATGCACTGCGAGATGAGAGCGCCAATTGCAAATCGTTTCATCCGACCTCCTTGCCCGTGTGGGCATTGCGCGCCCGGCAGATGTGGTCAGCCTGCCGGGCGCGGAGTTTAGATAACGACGTTGACGTTTTCTTCGACGATCAGGGTCGCGCCATCAGTGCCCACTGTGTAGACATTGAAGGTCTCGCCATTGATGTCGCGCTGTTCGGTGAGTGTTGCCCCTGTGACAGTGACCGTGTCGTCATTGCTGCCTTGGACAACCAAAGTATCTGTATCGCCAGACAGAGCGCGAATGTCGGCTTCGGTGATGGTCAGGTTTGCGTTGTCGCTTTCATCGAGGTTGAGGCTCTCAATATCAAACGCATCAAGACCTGTGTTGGTCAAAAGATCCCGGCCAGATACCGCATCCTCTAGGACCACAACGCTAGAGGCTGTGTTATTTGCGTCATCCGTGCCAGTTACCACAAGAACGGAACCATCGGAGATATCGCCAAGGTTATCAACACGGAAGGTTGTCGTGGTTGAAGTCTCACCTGTGATTGCATCGGTGGATGTGCTGCTGCCAAAGCTGCCATCAACAGCGGTGAGGCTGCCATTGTCCGCCAGAGTACTTACGCTGAGGCCAGAGAGTTCTTCTGCAAAAATGAGATCTTGAACAGAGCCGTTAACGCGTAAGGAGCTTTCGAAACTTGGCGCGCCTTCGGTATCGACCGCAAAGCTTTCGGTGATGCTGTCGGTGTTGCCTGCGGCATCGGTTGCGGTAATGGTTGCAATCGATGTGTAAGTGCCTTCTGGGAAGGTGTTTGCTGGAACGGCGACGCTCCATGCTCCGCTTGCATTTACAGTTGCGTTAAACTGTTGACCTGGCAGGCTATCAAAAGTGACGACGACTGAAGAGCCTGCTTCCACAGTTCCAGTCAGGGTGACTTCTGCTTCGCGTTCTGCTTCGTTGATGATGTCATCTGCAGTCTGATCGTCTTCTACAGTCAGTTCATTGACCAGACGGTCCACTCGGACATCATGTGTGACGGTATCGCCAACGTTGCCTGCCGCATCAACGATTGAGATCGTCGCGGTAACATCGGTTTCCCCTGCAGGAATCAGCGATGCTGCATAATCGATCGACCAAGTGCCATCATCCGCAACAAGTGCCGTTTGTGTCGTGCCCAACGCGACAACGGTTACTGTTGCGCCAGCTTCGCCTGTACCGGATAGGGTCACGCCATCGGCCGCCTCAGCAGCATTGATAACATCGTCCGTTTCTACGGTGCCTACAGTGGCGACAGGTGCGACTGTATCAACTTCAAAGGTGTGTGTGGTGGTAGAGCTGTTGCCATTTGAATCTGTCGCAGTGACGGTTGCAGTGGCTTCATATTCACCGGCAGTAAACAGGGCTGCGCCAAATGCGGCGGACCATGTGCCGTCTGCTCCGACTGTGGTTGAAACCGTTTCGCCAAGCAGTTCTACTGAGAGGGTTGCCCCAGCTTCGCCTGTGCCTGAGATTGTAACACCGTCAGAAACTTCTGCAGCGTTGGCAAAATCATCGCCTTCCACCGCGTTAAACTCTGTAACTGGCGCATCGGTGTCGACGACCAGCGTTTCGCTGATTGTTGTGGTGTTGCCAAAAGAGTCGCTGCTGGAGATCGAAACAGCGGTTTCATAAGTCCCGGTCTCAATCTCAGAAGATGTGAATGTCACGCTCCACGTGCCATCTTCGGCGACCGTTGTTTCACGCGTGGTGCCGTTGATCAGAACCGAGACAGTTGCGCCAGCTTCGCCCGTACCTGCAATAACCGTACCGCTTTCGTGTTCGGACGCATTGATGATCTCACCAACAGACTCAGTACCAGCGGTCACTTCTACAGGAGGAGGTGTGGTATCAATATTGACGGACGGGCCGTCCAACTCATGGTTGACCCCGTCCGGGTCATCGACAGTGACAGTCACTTCATAGCTGCCGTCGGCTGGGAGATCACCCGGTTGGAAAGAGACACCCCAGATGCCATCGTCATCAATAACAGTTGTTTGTTCAACGCCACCGATGTTGACGAGTACTTCAGAGCCAGGCGCGCCGGTTCCTGTGATTTCAACGGCTTCTGTTGTGTTTCCTGATACGTTTACAATTGCATCTGGATCATCAACGGTTGGGACGGTGGTATTGCCGCCATCGCCACTGTCGCTGCTTGACCCATCGCCACCGCCGCTACCAGCTGCGAGCGCGCCTGCACCAATCACGCCTGCGGCCGCAGCTGCGGTGCCAAGCCCGCCCAAACCACCAAGCAATGGAGCCACAAGAGGAGCGACCACAGGTTCGATGCGATCTAAGCCAAGGAACGTGAGGTCATCATAAGCGCTCCACTTCCCAGATAGATCCAATGTTTCGTAAGTGGGAAACAGCATGCCTTCCGCGCGGTCTTCCAGAAGAACTTCGATGAATTCCCCGTCTTCGCTGAGGAACAGGTTTTTTTGACCCGTGATGCCTTGCGCAAAGTAATTGTCCAGAACCAGCGTTTGCCCATCCACTGTCACAATTTGGAGGTCGTTGCCGATGCGTTGGTAGCTTTGAACATCCTGAGTGCGGAGATTGAGAGAGATGTCTTTCGCACTTGTCGCATCGACAAGCGGAGCCCCTTCAGCAAACTCACCATGTTGTTTCGTACCCGATAGATCACGGGTTATATATGCAACCGTACTCATTTTTTTACCACTCGATAAAGGGTACTCTGATGCCCGCCATGAAAACGGATCGCAGTGTTAGCCCTGTGTTCGCCTAATTTTGCTGCAGCTTTATGATTGGCCGCTTTTGGAGCATATTGTGGCAAATTTTAGTCACATGTCTAGCCAAGCTAAGGCAGGCAGGTGTGTTAAAGTACATTAACCGTGTCTATTCTGCAGCAATCTTGCCCAGAGACTGTGTATAACTCAGGAAGCCGTGAGCGTTATGGGCTTCAATCCAATGTTATCAATGGTACGCCTCATTGAGAAACGCTGTAACTTTAGCAAAATACCAAGCGTTTATTGCGAATCGTAGTGGCGGCATCTGCTTGATACGACCTCGGTGCATCACACTATTTCGTTGCCATACGCACAGGCTCTCTCGATCATGTGAGAAGAGATTTATGTTCAAATTTAGCGAATTTAAATAAAAATAAACTTGTTCCAGATAGCCTGAGAACCACATCTGTAGTAAGATAGAAAAAAAGCAGAGTATCCAATGTGGACATCGTTCCACAGGTGAAGACCCCATCTCGCGGGGCGACCTCAGCGCGTGCCACCTAAGCTGGCGCGGAGCAGATATCAGAATTTAAGAACGACGCGGACACCTCATAGCCCACGTGCAGGGCGCTATTGTCTGCGTGCAATGTAAAACCCCAGGAGGACGGGCACACAAAAGATCAGGAGGCTTGATCATATGTCGAATATCGCTGAACTTTTTGCCGAGCAGTACGGTCAAACTAAAGAGCAGGAGATGTCCTTGCAGGACTATTTGTCTGCCTGTCGGGATGATCCAAGCATGTACGCCAATGTGGCGGAGCGAATGCTTAAGGCAATTGGAGACGAGGAGCTGGTTGATACGTCCAAGGACGCAAGGTTAGGCCCGATTTTTCAGAACCGAACGATTAAGCGATACAACGCCTTTAAAGATTTCTACGGCATGGAGGACACGATTGAACGTATCGTGGGATATTTCCGCCATGCCGCCCAGGGGTTGGAGGAACGTAAGCAGATCCTCTATCTTCTTGGACCTGTAGGCGGGGGGAAGTCATCTCTTGCAGAACGCCTCAAACGACTGATCGAAGACCAGCCAATTTATGTGCTCAAAGCTGGTGATCAGGTTTCTCCGATTTTTGAAAGCCCACTTGGCCTGTTTGATCCCATCAAGATGGGCCGGACGCTTGAGAAAGAGTTTGGCATACTGCCGCATCGCTTGCCTGGGTTGATGTCACCTTGGGCGGTTGAACGTCTTGATGAATTTGAGGGTGACATCAATAAATTCTCAGTCGTACGTCTCTATCCCTCCCGTTTGCGCCGTATCTGCGTGGCCAAGGTAGAGCCGGGAGACGAGAATAATCAGGATATTTCAACGCTTGTTGGTAAGGTTGATATCCGTCAGCTTGAACATTTTAGTCAAGACAATCCAGATGCTTACAGTTTCTCGGGTGGTTTGAACCGCGCGACCCAAGGTGTCTTGGAATTTGTGGAGATGTTTAAGGCCCCCATCAAGATGCTCCATCCGTTGCTGACGGCAACGCAGGAAGGCAACTATATGGGCACCGAAAGTTTTGGCGCGATTCCCTTTTCAGGTTTGATCCTTGCGCACTCAAACGAAAGCGAATGGCAAACGTTCAAGAACAACAAAAACAATGAAGCGTTCATTGATCGGGTGTCCATCGTGAAGGTGCCCTACTGCCTGCGTGTCAGCGACGAGGCGGAAATTTACCACAAGCTGATCGAAGGCAGTGAGCTGCGGGATGCGCCTTGCGCGCCCGAGACGTTGAAAATCCTCAGCCGGTTCTCTGTGCTGACACGTCTGAAGCCACATGAAAATTCAAACCTTTACAGCAAAATGCGTGTCTATGACGGGGAAAGCCTGAAAGATACGGATCCGAAGGCCAAGACGGTTCAGGAATATCAGGACCGTGCAGGTGTGGATGAGGGGATGAACGGGGTTTCAACCCGGTTTGCTTTCAAGGTTCTGAGCTCGGTTTTCAACTTTGATACGGATGAAGTCGCCGCGGATCCCGTGCATTTGATGTATGTCCTAGAGCAAATGATCAAGCGCGAGCAGTTCCCGCAGGAGGTTGAACAGAAATACCTTGAGTTCATCAAAACCGAGCTGGCGCCACGTTATGAGGAGTTCATCGGCAATGAGATCCAGAAAGCCTATCTGGAAAGCTATACAGAATATGGCCAGAACGTCTTTGATCGTTATATCGCCCATGCGGATGCATGGATTGAAGAGCAAGATTATAAAGACCCAGATACCGGCCAGCTATATGATCGCGAAATCCTAGATGCAGAGCTGAGCAAGATTGAAAAGCCTTGTGGCATCGCCAATCCCAAAGATTTCCGCAACGAGGTGGTTAAATTCTCTTTGCGCCACCGCGCCAATACGGGATCAAACCCGGCCTGGAATTCGTATGAAAAGCTGCGCGATGTGATTGAAAAGCACATGTTCAGTCAGGTTGAAGAGCTTTTGCCTGTGATCTCCTTTGGCAGCAAGAAAGACAGTAAAACCGAAAGCAAACATCAGGAGTTTGTCGAACGGATGCGCAGCCACGGATATACAGATCGCCAAGTTCGGCGTCTGGTGGAATGGTATATGCGCGTCAATAAAGCGGGATAAGGTGGGGGTCGCCAATGCATCATTTCATTGACCGGCGCGCCAATCCGAAAGGCAAAAGTCTGGGAAACCGGCAACGGTTCCTAAGACGCGCGCGCGAAAATATCAAAGAACGGGTTGATAAATCCGTTCGCGATAAGTCGATACAGGGTGGTGTAGATGCCACCCGCGGTGGGGAAAAGGTAACGATCCCTTCGAAAGGCCTCAAAGAGCCGCGCCTCTATCATGATTCCAAGGGCGGAAAACGGCAATACGTCCTGCCTGGCAATAAAGAGTTTGTGGTCGGAGATGAAATCAAACGCCCCGGTGGGGATAGCGGAGAAGGAGGCCGCAAAGGATCTGACGATGGAGAAGGAAACGATGAGTTCTCCTTTACCCTGACGCAGGATGAGTATCTGGAAATCCTGTTTGATGGCCTGGAACTGCCTGACCTTGTGGAAAAGGCCACAGTTGAGACGGAAACGATTGGTACGCGCCGGGCGGGGCTGACAACTGCAGGCACGCCAAACAACCTTAATCTTGTACGTACAATGAGAAATTCGTTGGGGCGACGTATTGCATTGCAACGCCCGTCTATGGGGAAACAGCGAGAGCTTGAAGCGCAGATCGCGGATTTGGAAGCGCAGGAACCCCGGAATGTCTCACAGCAGGAATTGTTGGAAAGCCTTCAAAAGCAATTGGACACGCTTAAGCGCAAGCGCCGGGTTGTAGGGTATATTGACCCGCTTGATCTGCGCTATGATACCTATGTTCCCGAGAAAATCCGCAACTCTCGCGCTGTTGTTTTTTGCCTGATGGATGTTTCCGGTTCGATGCAGGAACGGGAAAAGGAGTTGGCCAAACGGTTCTTCCTGTTGCTTCATTTGTTTTTGGAGCGTTGCTATGAGCATACAGAGCTGGTTTTTGTGCGTCACACGCATCACGCACAAGAAGTGGACGAAGAGACCTTCTTTTATGCGCGCGAGACCGGGGGGACCATCGTTTCAACGGCTCTGGAGAAGATGAAAGAAATTATCGAGGAACGCTATCCGCCGGATGAATGGAACATCTATGGGGCGCAGGCCTCAGATGGTGAGAACTTTGGCAATGATTCACTGCGCTGTAAAAACCTGTTGTTGCAGCATCTTTTGCCGATTTGTCAGTATTACGCTTATGTTGAAATCGTTGAGGAACGTGCCGAGCATTTGCTGTTGAATCCAGATGCGGGTGAAGATCTGTGGCAAAACTATCGTGAAGTCAAAGCGCAAGCTGCGCATTTTGAAATGCAGCGGGTGGCCTTTGCAGAACATATCTATCCGATTTTCCGTGAGTTCTTTTTACCCAAGGTTAAAGGAGGTTTGAATGTTGGATAAAACCGATCAGGAACCTTTGTTTGATGGGCCAGAATGGACGTTTCCACTGTTGGAAAAGGCTCGGGATGCGATTGAAAAAATCGCGCTTGGCGACTTGGGGTTGGATGTTTACCCCAATCAGATAGAGATTATCTCGGCCGAACAAATGCTGGATGCTTATTCCTGCGTCGGCCTGCCGCTGATGTATCAGCATTGGTCTTTTGGTAAACATTTCGCACGAGATGAAGCGCTCTATCGCACCGGACGGCAGGGGCTGGCCTATGAAATCGTGATCAATTCCAATCCTTGCATCAGCTATAATATGGAAGAAAACACCATGGCGATGCAGGCCTTGGTGATGGCGCATGCCGCGTTTGGGCACAATCATTTCTTTAAAAACAACTATCTGTTCCGGCAGTGGACCGACGCAGAGGGCATTCATGATTATCTGGCCTTTGCCAAAAACTATATTGCAGCCTGTGAAGAGCGTCATGGCATTGATGCGGTTGAGGAAATTCTGGATGCGGCCCATGCGTTACAGTCGCAAGGCGTGTTTCGGTATGGCCGCCCGCCAAAACCAACAGCTGAAGAGCTGATGGCGATGTCAAAACTGCGTGAGGGTTACGAGAGTGCTCAAAGCGTGTTGGACATCTGGACTGACGCGATTATGGGAGATGACAAGAGCGGACAGAGTGACGGCGGTGCCTATGGGCAACGGCGCAAAGATATGAATATGCCGCAAGAGAACATTCTGTATTTCCTAGAAAAACATAGCCCCGTGCTGGAAACGTGGCAGCGTGAGATTTTGCGGATTGTGCGAACGCTTGCGCAGTATTTTTATCCGCAGAAACAAACCAAGGTGATGAACGAAGGTTGTGCGACCTTTGTGCATTACTACATCATAAACGAGCTGCATGATCAGGGCTTGATTACCCAAGGGGCCTTTATGGAGATCATGCACAGCCATACGAATGTTGTTTTGCAGCCAGAATTTGATGATCCACGGTTTTCTGGTATCAATCCGTACGCGCTGGGCTTTGCAATGATGCAGGACATTCGTCGTATTTGTGAAACCCCAACAGACGAAGATCGTGAATGGTTTCCAGAATTTGCCGGGGATCCTGATTGGCGCAAAGTCTTGCGGGATGCTTGGGCGAATTATCGGGACGAAAGTTTTATACAGCAGTTCCTGTCGCCTCATTTGATCCGCAAATTCAAACTGTTTGCGCTCAGCGATGAGGAAGATCAGGCAAACCTCATGGTGAGCTCGATCCACAATCGTGCAGGCTATAAGGCGATCCGTCGAGGGCTCGCGCATCAATATGATCTGGCCTATCAGGAACCGGATATACAGGTTGCAGATGCAGATTTGAAAGGTGATCGTGAGTTAAAGCTTATTCATACCGTGCGCGATGGCATTCACCTGCATGACGCTGACAAAGAAGAAGTGCTGATTCATCTGCGCAGATTGTGGGGATATGAGGTTCGCTTGGACGCGGTTGAGGTGCAAAGCAACATCTAGGAGAAAAGCAAAAACGCAGACCCGATTGAGTCTGCGTTTTGTTGTCATTAGAATTCTACAACCGCTCTGATGGATTTTCCTTCATGCATTAGATCAAAGCCTTCATTGATTTGATCCAGGGAAAGTTTGTGAGTGATCATGGGGTCAATCTCGATTTTTCCATCCATGTACCAGTCGACAATTTTTGGCACATCGGTGCGACCAGAGGCTCCGCCAAAGGCAGTACCGCGCCAGCTGCGCCCTGTGACCAGTTGGAAGGGACGGGTTGAGATTTCTGCACCTGCGGGGGCTACGCCAATGATAATGGATTCACCCCAGCCCTTATGTGCTGCTTCCAGTGCGGTGCGCATCACATTTACATTGCCCGTCGCATCAAAGGTATAATCGGCCCCACCGCCTGTGAGCTCTACCAAATGAGCCACAAGGTCGCCTTCGACATCAGCGGGGTTCACAAAGTCAGTCATTCCAAATTTGGTGGCCATCTCAACTTTGCTTGGGTTGAGGTCGACACCGACGATTTGATCCGCACCTGCCAAACGCAGTCCTTGAATGACGTTCAGGCCGATCCCGCCGAGGCCAAAAACGATGCCGGTGGAGCCGATCTCAACCTTGGCCGTGTTGATGACAGCACCAATGCCGGTGGTGACACCGCAACCGATGTAGCAGATTTTATCAAATGGTGCGTCTGAACGAACCTTTGCAAGTGCAATTTCAGGGACAACTGTGTGGTTCGCGAAAGTAGAACACCCCATGTAGTGATGGATCGGAGTGCCGTCCAACATGGAGAACCGGGTCGAGCCATCCGGTAACAAGCCTTGGCCTTGCGTTTCGCGGATAGACTGGCAAAGGTTAGTCTTTGGATTGAGGCAATATTCGCACTCCCGACATTCGGGTGTATATAACGGGATAACATGATCCCCAACCTCTAGGCTGGTGACGCCTTCACCGACTTCGATAACAACGCCTGCGCCTTCGTGGCCTAAAATGGCTGGAAAGATCCCTTCGGGATCATCGCCTGAGCGTGTAAACTCATCCGTATGGCAAAGGCCTGTGGCTTTGATTTCAACCAGAACCTCGCCCGCACGTGGGCCCTCCAAATTGACTTCCATAACCTCCAAAGGTTTACCGGCTGCTACGGCAACTGCGGCACGGGTGCGCATCATGATGACCTCCATCGTGTATTGGCGTGGCGCGCCCCGTTGATTGGTTTGCGCACAAATGTAACGTCGAACTTGGTCATATTGCCGTGGATTGCAAGCGCCGCCCAGAACTTCTTGTTCAAAAGTATCAGTTTTTCTTGACCTTCTAGTTACTGGAAGGCTCAAAGAAGGAAGAAAGAAAATCAGATGAGCCAGAAATAGATGACTTCCACATTGCAACTTTCTTTCGCGCTGGATGGGGTGAGCTGCGGCGGGTGCGTTGGGCGCGCGCAGCGCGCCATAGAGACTGTTCCGGGAGTGAGAGGAGCGCACGTCAATCTCGCCAATGCGCGGGCCGACGTGACCGCTGATCTTGGGCTTTCAGTGGCTGAACTGACGCACGTGCTTGCAAAGGCAGGGTATCCGGCAAGAGAGAGGCAGGTTGTGCTGCAACTGGAGGGATTGTCTTGTGGCAGCTGTATTGCGCGGGTGGAAGCCGCATTGCTGGCAGTGCCCGGGGTTCTTTCGGCACACGCCTCTCTCACAGATGGTCGGGCGCGGTTGCAGGTCTTGGATGGCGACGGTGATGATCAGGCGCTTCTGAACGCGAGCAGTCAGGCAGGATATCAGGCTATCGTGATAAACGGTGGTGATCGTGATGTAGAAACGCCAAAAGAAAGATCTGCGCGGGAACAGCGGGATTTGCGCAAACGCACCTTTTGGGCCGCTCTTCTTACGCTTCCTGTGTTTGGTCTGGAGATGGGAGGGCATCTGCTCCCATCGTTCCATCACTGGGTGATGGCAACGATCGGTCAGACGGTCAGTTGGACGCTACAAGCCATCCTTGTTTCCATGTTGTTGTTCGGTCCGGGGCGCCAGTTTCTGACGATTGGTTTTTCCGCTTTGTGGCGACGGGCGCCGGACATGAACTCGCTCGTAGCGCTGGGTACTACAGCTGCGTTTTCCTATTCTATGGTGGCCTGTTTCCTGCCGGAGGCGCTGCCTGTTGATGCGGTTGCCGTCTATTTTGAATCTGCGGCCGTTATTGTGACTCTTATCTTGGTGGGACGCCTGCTTGAAGCGCGGGCAAAAGGGCAGACGGGGGCCGCCATTCAGGCGCTTGCTGGCTTGCAGCCCGCGACGGCGCATCGTTTGCCCGCTTTGGGAGAGCTGGCCCAAGAAGTGCCGGTTGCGGATATTCGATCAGGTGATCTTATTCGGCTGCGGCCGGGAGAGCGTGTGGCTGTTGATGGTGTTGTGGTGCAAGGGCAGGGACCTCTTGATGAGGCGATGCTGTCTGGTGAGCCCATTCCTGTTTTCAAGTCCAACGGGGACAGGGTCTCTGCAGGCACGGTGAATGGCGCTTCTCCGCTCGTGATCCAAACCACAGATGTTGGCCAACATACGCGTCTTTCGCAGATCATTGCGATGGTTGAGCGGGCTCAGGCTGTGAAATTGCCAGTGCAGGCCTTGGTCGACCGGATTACATTGTGGTTTGTACCTGCGATTTTAGGGGTCGCCGTGATCACTTTTTTGATCTGGCTGTCATTTGGCGGCAGTGTGAGCGCGGCATTGGTTGCTTCTGTTTCGGTTCTGATCATTGCTTGCCCCTGCGCGATGGGATTGGCCACACCTACGTCTATTATGGTGGGGCTTGGTCGTGCGGCAGAACAAAGTATTTTATTTCGAAAAGGGACCGCGCTGCAAAGTTTGGAAGGTGTTCAGCTTGTGGCTTTTGATAAAACGGGCACGTTGACCGAAGGCAAACCTGCGCTGATTGAGGCGCATTGCGCACCGAACGTGGATAAAGAGCGGTTGCTAAGCCAGGTTGCAGCGCTGGAGGCACAGTCTGAACACCCGATTGGAAAGGCCTTGGTTCGGGCTGCGCCATCTGATGGGATAAACGTCGAGGCTGTGGATGTCTCGCCGGGGCAGGGTATTTCAGGTCTTGTGGCAGGGGAGCGGCTGGCGGTTGGAACTTTTGACTATATCGCTACCAGCGTAGATATTCCTGAATCTTGGCAGCGCGCTGCACGTGAGGCTTCTGCTAAGGGTGCTACTCCGGTTTTTGTGGCGCGCGATGGGGCTGCAGCGGCGGTGCTGATGATGCTGGACCAGTTAAAACCAGAGGCTGCGTCTGCGATTTCGGCACTTAAGCAACAGGGGATGAAAGTTGCGATGATTTCAGGCGATACAGTTGGAGCCGCATCTCACATTGCTGCGCGTCTTGGTATCGATATCGTATTTGGTGCATGCCTGCCCGAGCAAAAGCTTGAACGATTGGCAGAGTTGAAGGCTGTTCATGGTGCCGTGGCTTTTGTCGGGGATGGTATCAATGATGTGCCGGCCTTGGCCGCTGCAGATTGTGGGATCGCTTTGGGTACTGGAACCGATGTGGCGATGGAAGCAGGAGAGGTGGTGCTTTCTGCAGGGACGCCCCAAGGTGTTGTCTCAGCCCTACAGATGAGCCGTGCAATCATGAGGAATATCCGGCAAAATTTGGTCTGGGCTTTTGGGTACAATGTGCTGATGGTTCCAGTTGCTGCTGGCATTTTGGTCCCCTTTGGGGGGCCGATGTTGTCTCCGATGCTAGCAGCGGGAGCGATGGCTGGTTCTAGTGTTTTGGTACTTGCAAACGCCTTGCGCTTGCGCCGCGGGTTCGGGAGCATACATGATACCTTAAGCGGGCAACAAAACAAAAGTTTAGCAGTCAGCGGCTAGGAGGAATGAATGAATATCGGAGATGTGGCGGAGAGGTCAGGTTTACCTGCAAAAACGATCCGCTATTACGAAGATATCGGATTGATCCGTCCGCATCGAAGCGCCAATGGTTACCGTTGTTTTGTCGAAAGTGACCTGCACAAGTTGGCATTTCTTGCCCGTGCGCGCGCGCTTGGTTTTTCAATTGAAGATTGCCGTACCTTGGTTGGGCTTTATGAAGACGAGAGTCGGGCCAGTGCTGATGTAAAAGATTTGGCGCAACAGCATCTTCGAAAAATAGATGCAAAAATTTCTGATCTTGAAGCGATGCGAAACACTCTTAGTGAACTTGTGGAGTGTTGTGCTGGGGACGATCGTCCCGATTGTCCCATTTTGCGTGGTTTGGCCACGTAAGCGGGTTTTGGTTGAAGCTTATTGTCAGCGCATGATCTAAAGCCTAGTACCTAGCTTGCGGGCATATGAAAGCATCTGCTTGGCAACGGTGCCTTCACACGCTCGGTGTGTGTTCTATGAGAATTTCTCGCTGTTGAGATCGTGAATGGAACATTATGCTTCCTTATTGCGGGGTATGCACGTGCAGGCCTTTGTATTTTCTTAAGATAGCCGGACGTGTCATCACACCTCATTTATTATAGCCGTTTCTTTGGTTAAAAAGGTGCAATGAGACTAACAAAGACGTGTTATGGTATCGTGCGATTGTTTTTCGATGGACCTTTGGTCGCATTAAGCAACTTTAGGTGGTATAAGTATTGATTTTTTGAATTCTTGTGACATTATCGTGATAATGGCTTTAGAAATTTAAAAGGCGTTCATAATGGCAGTTTTGTTGAGGATTCGGCACTTTGGGGCCTTCGGTGTCTATCATAGTGATGGCCAAGGTATCCCGTTGGGCGCTAAGCATCAGGCGTTGCTAGCACTTTTGAGCACGGCAGAAGGCGGCATACGCACGCGTGCATTTTTGGAAAACACACTTTGGTGTCTCTCTCAGCCTGAGCAAGCAAAGGCGAGCCTACGGACGGCTCTTTCGACCCTGAAACGGCACCTTGGCGTTGAAGCTTCGGATGTGCTCACCGCGAACCGAGAGCGTGTGACGCTGAGAATGGATCTTGTTGAAATTGATGAGGATGCCGCCAAGGGCGAGTTCATGGAAGGGTTTGAGCTGGCGCATGAGGAAGAATTTGCAGCTTGGCTTGTTAAGATGCGCCAGCACCGCGGCGGCGTACCTGTTCGTGCGATTGAGCGGCTGAACAGCGCGTCACACCTCGTGAAAATGGGAAGCGACGCGATTTTGCCAACCGTAACCGTGATGCCTTTACGTTTGCGTGAAATGGCAGAAGTTTCATCTCCTCTTCCTGATGTCTTAGGAGAAGAGTTGACCCGCGCGCTGGGGCGTAGTCGCGCGTTTTGCGTTACCTCTTTTTTGGCTGCACGGCAGTTTGATGCTGTGACGAGCACACCTGCAGTGGTGAGCGCAGCCACTGGCGCGACATTTATCGTGAGCGGCAGTGTGTCAATTAGCGAGGGGCAGTTTACCCTGGACCTGGATTTAAACGATGCAGTGAGAGATAAGCTGATTTGGTCGCGGCGATACGAGGGGGATATTGCTGATTTACTAAAGGGGAGTACGGATCTGCTGCATCGGATGAGCCGTGATGTCTCCCGTAGTATGACCGGTGAGGCATTGGAGCAGAGCTCAATTAAACCGCTGGCGGATTTGGAAAATCACACGTTGCTTATGGCGTCGATTGCTTTGATGCAAAACGGCCAGCGTGCTCTTTTTGAACGCGCCCGAGATGTCTTAAGTGTTTTGGCAGATCGGGAGTATGGCCACCCAATTGTACAGTGCTGGCAGGGGATTTGGCACGTTTTGCGTGTAGAGCATGGGATTTCGGAAAACAGAGATGCCGATATCGATGCTGCGCGTGTCTATGCGGATGGTGCGCTGGCGTCAGAACCCATGTTGTCACTTGCGCATACTTTGAACGCAATGATTGATGCCCAGCTTGCGTTTAATTTCGAAGCAGCTTTGGCGTCGTTGTCTTTGGCGTTGGAAGATAATCCCAGTGAAGCTTTGGCACTTGTAATGAAAGCACAAGTGTTTGCATATCTCGACCAGTCTGCGGATGCGGTACAGCTTGCGACTGCTGCGCGTCAGTTAATGCCTCTTGGGCCTCAAAAGTTTTATTTCGAAGTTATTTCCGCCATCGCACATCTGGCTGACGGTAATTTTGCCAAAGCAGTTGAGTTTGGTGAGCTTGCACTTGCCAGTAATCCAGGCTTTCCTCAGACTTTACGGCTTCTTGGTGTCGTCAATAGAGCACAGAGAAATGGTAGCAGTGGTCGTGATGCCATCCAAGCGCTTCTTGCAGAGGTACCCGGGTTTGCAATGCGACCCAGCCTTCGCTTTGTTGACGCAAAGGTTGGTGCTGTATATGCAACTGGAACGCGCTGATTTTGTATATATTTCACATTTCATTTCGCAAAAAGCCCGCCATATTGGCGGGCTTTTCTTTGGATCGTTTCTGCTTTCTTATTGTGGGATGTCGCCTTCCAGACCTTCCACGTAGAAGGTCATACCGGCAAGGGTGCCATCATCTGCGGTTTCGCCATCAGCCAACCAAGGTGTGCCATCTTGTTTGTTCAGTGGGCCGGTAAAGCTGTGATATTCTCCTGAAGCCAGTTTTTCTTTCAGTGCCAACGCTTCTGCTTTGACATCAGCCGGAACCGCGTCAGAGATCTCGCCGATCCCAACCATGCCGGCGCCGATGCCATCCCATGTGTCTTTGCTGCTCCATGTACCATCAATCACGGCTTGGGTACGTGCGATGTAATAAGGTGCCCAATCATCAATGATGGATGAGACGCGTGGGAAGGGGGCATATTCAGACATGTCTGATGCCTGACCAAAGGTGATGACATCGCCTGCTGCTTTTGCAGCTGCTTGTGGGGCGGTGGAGTCTGTATGTTGCAAAATGACATCCGCGCCTTGTTCGATCAGAACTTTGGCTGCATCTGCTTCTTTTGCTGGGTCAAACCAAGTGAACGCCCAGACGATTTTGAATTCCACGTCAGGGTTTACTTTTTTTGCGTGGATATATGCAGAGTTGATACCACGGATCACTTCGGGGATTGGGAAAGACCCGATATATCCAATGACATTTGATTTGGTCATATGGCCAGCAATGGTGCCCTGAACCGCGCGGCCTTCGTAAAACCGAGCGGAGTAAGTCGAGACGTTGTCAGAGCGTTTATAGCCCGTCGCGTGTTCGAATTTCACGTTGGGAAATTTCTTGGCGACGTTGATGGTTGGGTCCATGTAGCCAAAGGAGGTGGTGAAGATCAGATCTGCACCTTCCAATGCCATCTGGGTCATGACGCGTTCAGAATCTGGGCCTTCTGCGACGTTTTCCACAAAGACGGTTTCGACCTGATCGCCAAACTCTGCGACAACGGCTTTGCGACCTTGGTCGTGTTCATAGGTCCAACCACCGTCACCAACGGGGCCAACATAGACAAAACCAACTTTGGTTTTATCTGCGGCAACGCCAGCTGTTGCCAGACCAAGCGCCATTGCGGCAGAGGTCAGAAGAGTCGTGAGTTTCATATAAGGACACTCCATGTTGTGTTGTGCTCATTGAAATGAGCGGTTTTTGTTGTTTCAGCGAGACGCGTGGAAAATCCGTCCCAAAGCGGCCGGAGCGCTGCTTTTGTCGGCGGACAAGATAACCAAGACGACGATTGTAATGATGTAGGGTGACATTGCCAGATACTCGACCGGGATAGCAACGCCTGCGGCTTGCAGATTGAGCTGTACAACGGTGAGGCCGCCAAAAAGATAGGCACCAAGCAGGGCACGCCAGGGTTTCCAGCTTGCAAACACCACGAGAGCCAAGGCAATCCAGCCAACCCCGGCCGTCATGCCCTCGGTCCATTGTGGTACGCGGATCAGGCTAATATAAGCTCCGCCCAGACCAGCGCATGCGCCCCCAAACAGGATGGCGAGAATGCGAATGCGGACTACCTTATATCCCAGCGCGTGCGCTGCGTCGTGGTTTTCACCCACGGCGCGCAAAATAAGCCCAACCCGTGTAAACTTTAACATAGCCCAGACCGCTGCTGTCAGTGCGATGCCGAAATAGAGAATGATATCGTGAGAAAACAGGATTGGCCCCACAATGGGGAGATCTGATAAGAGCGGCAGATACAGTTGCCCCATTTCAGGTGGGCGAATGCCCACGTAAGATTGTCCCAGAAGGGCGGAGAGGCCAAGCCCAAATAAGGTCAACGCGAGACCTGAAGCCACCTGATTGGCCAATGCGATCTGCGTGAGCACGACAAACAACAGCGAGAGCGCGGCCCCTGCAAAAGCTGCGGCGACAAAGCCGACGAGTGGTGATCCTGTTTCAACTGCGGTGGCAAAACCGGCAATAGCGCCAATGATCATCATGCCTTCGACACCAAGGTTTAAAACACCAGCTTTTTCGACAACCAGCTCTCCGATGGCGGCAAGCAGGATCGGGGTCGCAGCGACCATCAAAGACGCGATGAGCAGAACGGGGTTGATTGCAGAGAGGTCCATTATGCAGTCTCCGGTGCGCCAAGGCGTATGCGAAAGTTGGTGAGGAGATCAAAGGCCAGAAGGAAGAATAAAAGCATTCCCTGAAAGACCTGAATGGCTGAAGAGGGCAGGCCAAGATTAGATTGTGCAATGTCCCCGCCAATGTAGGTCAACGCCATAAGGCCACCGGCGAGTAAAATACCGACGGGGTGCAGGCGTCCCAAAAAGGCAACGATGATTGCGGTAAATCCATAGCCCACATTAAAATCAATGCTGACCTGACCGGCCGGACCTGAGACTTCAAAGAGCCCGGCGAGACCGGCCAGCGCACCAGATGTGCCAAGGCAAAAAAGGATCAGTCGTGTTGGATTAACCCCCGCGAAACGCGCAGCGCGGGGTGCCTCTCCGGTGAGGCGGATGTGAAAGCCCAGCATATGACGGTTCAGGAGTACATAGGCAAAAATGACTGCGATAAAGGCGGCAACTACACCCAGGTGCAGGCCGCTGTTTGCAATAAGCTCTGCGTTGTGGGCGCTTTCATACTGTTGTAAGTTGCGGCTTCCCGGAAACCCGTAACCTTCTGGGTTTTTCAGCAATCCGAGCGACATAGAGGCCAACAGCTGTTCGGCCACATAGACGAGCATCAGTGAAACAAGGATTTCATTGGTGCCAAAACGGGTCTTTAAAATCGCGGGGATCATGGCCCAAAGCCATCCGCCAAATGCGCCAGCCAAGATCATGAGTGGAAAAACATACCAGCCTTCAATGGGATAGAAGGCAAGGCCGACTCCGGCACCGGTGAGTGCCCCCATGATATATTGCCCCTCTGCCCCAATGTTCCATATCCCGGCTTTAAAGCCCAAAGATAATCCAATCGCGATGAGAACCAGAGGCGCGCCTTTGATCAAAAGCTGCGGTCGATAGTAAAAGGAAAACTCTCCAAATAAAGGTTCCCAAAAGATGGTGCGAATGGCTTCTATGGGTGGTTTTCCAAGGGCCGCAAAAAGCAGCCCTCCGGCGATCATCGTCGCCAGAACTGCCACCAAAGGTGTTGCAAGGGACCAAGCTTGTGACGGCTGCGGGCGTTTTTCAAGCCGGATCATAGGCGCAGGTTCCCTGTGTAAGTTTGGTCATGGTGTTTTGACGGAAAGGTTCTGATGTCTGGTTTGCAAAGGGCGTGGCTAAACATGGGCAACCTCCATGCCATGCGCTCCACCCATCATTAGGCCGATTTCTTCGACAGTCAGCCCTGTGGTTTCACGTGGAGGGCTAAGCCGCCCTTCGTTCAGGGCCGCAAAAATATCTGAAATTTCCATTAGCTCATCCAGATCCTGGCTGATGCAGAGGATGGCGGCGCCCTCAGCGGCCAGATCCAGTAGTGATTGCCGGATTGCGGCAGCCGCGGCAGCGTCCACACCCCAGGTGGGCTGGTTTACGACAAGCACCTTAGGGTTTTGAAGCACTTCGCGGCCGATAACAAATTTTTGCAAATTGCCACCAGACAGCGCGCGCGCAGCGTTTTCGGTTCCAGGGGTGCGCACATCAAAGGCTTCGATAATGCGGGCTGCGAATCCGCGTGCAGCCCCCCACTTCAGGAAGCCGCCCTGAGCAAGCTTTTCACGCACTGCGCCGGTGAGCATTGCATTTTCTGTCAGGCTCATATCAGGAGCGGCTGCATGGCCCAAGCGTTCTTCGGGCGCAGACAGGAGGCCAAGACCGCGACGTTGGTTGGGGCCCAAATGTCCAATAGAATGTCCGTTTAGCTGGACGCTTGCAGGGGAGGTGCTTAGTTCACCAGACAGTACCGAGAGCAGTTCATCCTGTCCGTTGCCTGCCACCCCCCCAATACCTAGGATTTCCCCTTGTCGCAGGGTTAAGGAGATGTCTCTCAATGTGGTGCCAAATTCACTGGGCGCGGAAACAGTGAGATTTTGCACCTCAAGTGCGCTATCACCAAAACTGCGTGTGCTCCGGGCCGGTGTTTTTAGTGCGCTGCCCACCATCATTTCTGCCATATCGCGGGCTGAGGTGTCAGAAGGAATACAAGACCCGACGTTTTTGCCGAGTCTCAGAATGGTGGCAGCATCACAAAGGCTGCGGATCTCTTCAAGTTTGTGGCTAATGTAAAGGATCGAGGTGCCCTCAGAGCGCAGCTTGCGCAAGGTTTCAAAGAGAATACCAACCTCTTGCGGTGTCAAAACACTGGTGGGCTCATCCATGATCAGTAGTTTTGGATCTTGCAAAAGACAGCGGATGATCTCAACCCGCTGGCGTTCACCTGCTGAAAGATCCCCAACACGGCGGCTTGGATCAAGGGGCAGGCCATAGGTTTGCGACACATCCCGAATTCGACGTGCAAGGTCGCGCATCTTAGGCGGGTTTTCCATACCAAGAGCGATGTTTTCGGCTACATTTAGCGCATCAAAGAGCGAAAAATGCTGAAACACCATTGCGATCCCGTCAGCGCGGGCCTGGCGTGGTTCAGCTGGCGCAAACGCGGCACCATTCAGTTTCATCTCTCCGCTGTCGGGTTTGACAAGACCATAGATCATTTTGACAAGAGTTGACTTACCCGCGCCATTCTCTCCAAGGAGCGCATGGACTTCGCCGGGTTGAATGGTCAGCGAGACCTGGTCATTAGCAATCACACCCGGGTAGGCTTTGGTCACGCCCGAAAGGCTTAGCAAAGGGTCTGTCACGCGCGATATTCCTTGTTCCATTCGGCGGCTGCCTGAGCGGGTCGCAAAAGTTCGGCCGCGACACCTACGGCGATCATCTGAGGGTGCTTGCCCAGACTTGGATCTCCGATTGGACAGGTGATCCTGTTCGGTGCCTCAGCGCTATGCCCTAATTGCACAAGCTGACGACGGAACCGGGCCCACTTGGTGGATGATCCGATGACACCTGCAAAAGAAAATTCTTGTGCAAGCAAGGCGTTGCATAGCGCTAGATCCAGTTTATGGGAATAGGTGAGTATAACATGTGCCGTATTTTCTGGCGCATAGTGTACCACTCTAACCGGATCATCTGCGGGGAGCACCGTGATATTGCTGGGGTAAGTCTTGGGGAAACGCGATGTACTGGTGTCGACCCATGTGATGTCAAGATCCGGGAGAGGTGCAAGGATCGAGACGATTGCACGGCCGACATGGCCCGCCCCCCAGACCCAGACAGGTCGGCTTGGTTTGTGTACGGGTTCGATAAACCAGCCATCAATAAGTTCACTGTCAGGGCGTTGGCCTTGATTACGTGCGCTTGCCAAAATGCGTTTCACGGCGAAGGGAGGCGTTTTTTCTGCGGTCGCATGGATGGGTCGGGCGATGATATCACTGGTGAGTGTTGCGCAGCGTGCAGCATCATAAAGTTCGCTGATCAAAGTCACAGACCCACCACAACACTGACCCAGATCTGGCCCCAACGCATGGGTGCTGCTTTCAGTATATTGTGTTTGGGTACGCGCTGTTTTGGCGGCGTGGTATTCTAAAGTGCCGCCGCCAATTGTCCCAGATTGTCCGCCTGCCCAGACCAGCATTGCGGCGCCCACTTCGCGCGGTGAAGAGCCGCGCACAGCGGCAATTGCAACGCGGGTTACCTGCCCGTGTTCAGCAACGGCTTTTTTTAAAGCTTCTCGATCAAAACCTGTCATATTTTACACCTCGCGGAGGCGCTGACAGGCAGACCACAGTTCTTCGGGCGTGGCTGGCGCATTGAGTGCAGGGTAGGCATTGCCTGCCTGCGCAACGGCATCGCTGAGCGCAAGATAGACTGAAATGCCAAGCATGAAAGGAGGTTCGCCCACCGCTTTTGAGCGATAGATCGTGCGAGCAGGGTTGGCTTGATCCCAAAGTGCTACATTGAAAATATCGGGCGCATCTGAACAGGCAGGGATTTTATAGGTTGAGGGCGCATGCGTGCGAAGGTGGCCTTTGTCGTCCCAAACCAGTTCCTCTGTCGTGAGCCAGCCTGCGCCTTGGACATATCCGCCTTCAACCTGACCGATATCCAATGCAGGATTGAGGGAGCTGCCAGCATCATGCAACAGATCTGCACGTAGAATACGATTTTCACCGGTGCGCAGATCCACAACCACTTCACTAAGCGCAGCGCCATAGGCAAAATAATAAAACGGCCGTCCTTGCCCCTTGATCCGGTCCCACTTTAGATCAGGTGTCTTGTAAAACCCCGTTGCGGACAGGCTGACGCGGGCCTCGTAACACTGTTTTGCAGCCTCTGCGAAAGAGAGGCGTTTGTCACCGATCAGTACATGATTGTCCGCAAAAGTGACTTCATCAGAGCCAGTGCATGGTGGTTGGCTTGTCAAATGGGCGACCATACGCGCGCGGATTTGATCGCAGGCATCCATAACAGCCATGCCATTTAAGTCAGATCCCGAAGAAGCTGCAGTGGCGGATGTATTGGGGACTTTTGCCGTGTCGGTAGCGGTGATTTTTACACGATCCATAGATACACCAAAACGACTTGCCGCCACTTGTGCGACTTTCTGGAACAAGCCCTGGCCCATCTCAGTGCCGCCATGGTTCAGATGAATGGAGCCATCATTGTAGACATGGACCAAAGCTCCCGCTTGGTTCAGGTGTGTCAGGGTAAACGAGATGCCAAACTTAACGGGTGAGAACCCAAGTCCTCGTTTCAGGTGAGTTTGGCTTGCGTTCCACGACTCAATCTCTGCATGGCGCGTTTTGTAATCGGCGTCTATGAGCAGTTTTTCCGTGATCCCATGCAGCTCGAAATCCGTGACCGGCATGCCATATGGCGTCGTAACCGGTGCAGCCGAGGGGGCGGGGTAATAGTTGCGTTGGCGTACTGTGACGGGATCCAGGTCAAGGTGGTGTGCGATATGATCCATAACCCGTTCAATGCCAACCATACCTTGTGGGCCACCAAATCCCCGAAACGCCGTAGCGCTTTGCAGGTTGGTTTTTAGCCGATGGCTTTCAATACGGATATTGGGCAGGTGGTAGGCATTATCCGAATGCAACATGGCGCGATCTGCCACCGGCAACGATAGATCCTGCGCCCAGCCACAATTCACGTGATGCAGAAAAGAAAGCCCCTGCACGCGACCGGTGTCATCAAATCCAACCTCATATGTGATGCGAAAAGCATGACGCTTGCCGGTGATGATCATGTCATCGTCGCGGTCATAACGCATTTTACAGGGATGATCTGTCAACCGTGCCGCTACCGCACATGCGACCGCAAGGGCGTTTCCCTGGCTTTCCTTTCCGCCAAAGCCACCCCCCATGCGTCTGGTTTCCACACGGACACTGTGCATAGGCAGGCCGATGGCTTCTGCGACTTTGTGCTGTATTTCAGTGGGATGCTGGGTTGAGGAATGGATGTGAAATCCGCCGTCCTCTTGTGGAAGCGCAAGCGCAGCCTGACCTTCAAGATAAAAATGTTCTTGTCCGCCAATTTCAAAACAGGCGCTGACGTGATGCGGCGCGTGCGAGATCGCGGTTTCCGCATCGCCCGATGACCAGATCCGCGGGCCCTCTTCAAAACGGCTGTTTGCTGCGAGTGCCTGATCTACTGTCAGAATGGGCGGGGTATCTTGGTAGGTGATCTTTGCTTTACGGGCTGCAATCCGTGCAGCGCGATGGCTGCGTGCCACAACCAAAAATATGGGCTGGCCCAAATAGTGGATTTCACCGTCAGACAGCATAGGTTCGTCATGAATGGAAGCTGATACATCATTGCTAAAGGGCAGATCTTTTGCTTCCACTACTGCGATAACATCTGGACTGCGCCGAACTGTATCTAGGTCTTTCGAACTGATGTGCCCACGTGCGATTTCAGCCAGACCAAAGGCGAGATGTAGGCAGTCGCGTGGTGTGGGGATGTCATCGACATATCGGGCGGCCCCCGTCACATGCAGTTTTGCGGCATCATGGGGCAGGGGTTTGGTAACGCTCATGGCTGCACCTCAAGAACAGATGTGGCAGTGCCTGCAAGATCATCAAAGTAGCGTGCCAACAGTTCTGCAGCTGCGCCTAAACGATAGTCGGCCGAAGCGCGCATATCGCTGAGCGGTGTAAAGTCTTGCGCAAGTGCGTGTTGCGCTTGGGCCAGCGTTGTGCGCGTCCATGGTTGGCCAAGCAATGCGGCTTCTGCGGCTGCGGCGCGTTTGGGTACGCCAGCCAAGCCGCCAAAGGCCAGCCGCGCTGCTATGATGGTCCCGTTTTTGATGTGTACATTGAACGCGCCCAGAACTGCAGAAATGTCCTGATCAAACCGTTTTGAAAGTTTGTAAACCCGCAGGGCCTCTGCGGTTTTGGGAAGGGTAAAACGTTCGACAAATTCACCCGGCGCGCGATCTTGTTTGCCGTATTCAATGAAGAAATCTTCGACGGCTAATTGACGGCGTGTCTCGCCTTTTCTGAGGGTCATCTGTGCTCCAAGCGCGATCAGCACTGGCGGACAATCCCCGATGGGAGATCCGTTGGCTACATTCCCACCGAGCGTTGCTGCGTTGCGCACTTGCTGACTGGCAAAGCGACGCAACATGTCGGTAAACGCAGGGAAATCTTCACGTACCGCAGCACGAAGAGCGCTGATGGTTGTCATCGCACCGACCTCAAGTGTCTCACCTGTGTCTGTGATGGTTTTCAGATCGTCGCACCCTTGTAAAAAGATCACAGGATCGGGGTTTTGCAATTTCTTGGTTACGTCAAGGCCAAGATCCGTGGCTCCAGCCACCAGCCGAGCTGTTGGCGTTTTTATGTATATGGCTGCAAGCGCATCCGCGCTGTCCGGGCGCATAGGGTCTGCGCTGGGTGTGGCGATTTGTGGCGCGTTGGCGATCCATTCAGGCACGGGTGCGTTTTGCGCAGCTTTGGCGGCACGTAGGATTGGGGCATAGCCGGTACAGCGGCACAAGTTGCCTGCCAGTTGATCGTTGTAATCGGTCTCGCCATTTGCATGGGCCGTGACCATAGACATCACAAATCCCGGTGTGCAAAATCCGCATTGGCTGCCATGATATTGGATCAGCGCATCTTGTATCGGGTGCAACATGCCATTTGCAGCGGCTACACCTTCGACTGTGCGAACGGACCGTCCGTGCAGCTGCGGTAAAAACAGGATGCATGCATTTTGCGCCGCATGGCCGTTTTCATCGCTGACCATCACAGTACAGGCGCCGCAGTCGCCTTCGTTGCAGCCTTCTTTTGTGCCGGTCAATCCGCGTGTCTCACGCAGCCAATCCAAAAGGGTTAAAGTTGGCGGCACATCTTTCAGTGCCACGCTCTCTCCGTTCAGAAGAAAGGTGATGTCCATTATGACACCCTGTCGCCATACCAAAAATGAGGCCGGTTGTGCCTTTGGTCGATGCGACGTAGACCAGAGGCGGCACTGTATTGTTCAGTTCAATCGAGACTGTACGGAGCTGTGCCGCCCTCTGGCAAGGAAAACCTGAAAAAATTGCTGAGCTGCTTGGAATTTGCGCATACTCCCTCTTCCAAGGATGTCGGCAAGGAGACCGGAACCATTACCATTTGCCGGATTTTTTGTGATGGAGTGAAACGCATTGGCACAATCGCGTAAATCACGGTGGCTCGTAATCGCTTGCTGAGGTAGCTTTCATGGTATGACAGCTCCTCGATTCATACACCTGCGCACTCATACGGAATATTCTTTGCTGGAAGGCGCTTTGCGGTTGAAAAAACTGCCGGACTTATGCTTGGCAAATGACATGCCGGCGATTGCGGTCACAGACACCAACGCAATGTTTTCTGCATTGGAATTTTCGGTCACAGCATCAAAGGCAGGTGTCCAGCCGATCGTTGGCTGTCAGGTGGATCTCACTTTTCAAGAAGCCGAGCCGGGCGGTAAGCCTAAATTGCCTGCTCCTGTTGTTTTGCTTGCGCAGAACGAGACCGGTTATGAACATCTGATGAAGCTGTCTTCCTGTCTTTACGTCGATAAGGGGGGGCAGCTACCGCAGGTCACGTTAGAGGAGTTAGCAGCCAATTCAGCAGGGCTTATTTGTTTGAGCGGCGGCCCGCTTGGACCTGTTGGTATGTTGTTACGGCAAGGTCAGCGTGATGCGGCTGAAGCTTTGATGCATCGCCTTAAGGCGATTTTTCCAGATCGCCTCTATGTAGAGTTACAGCGCCACCCGGGAGAGGATGGCCAACCCGAAGCGGAACGTCTGACAGAACGTGGCCATGTTGAGATGGCCTACGCGATGGATCTGCCCTTGGTTGCGACCAATGACGTCTATTTCCCCAAGGCAGATATGTACGAGGCGCATGATGCGCTGATCTGCATCGCTGAGGGCGCTTATGTGGATCAGATGGAAGGGCGCCGTCGCCTGACGCCGCAGCATTACTTCAAAAGCCAGGAAGAGATGATCACGCTTTTTGCGGACCTCCCAGAAGCGATTGAAAATACGGTTGAGATTGCGCAGCGGTGTGCGTTTAAGGCCTATCTGCGCGATCCGATTTTGCCAAAATTTGCCGATGATGAGGTCGCAGAATTGCGGCGCATTGCCAATGAGGGCCTGCAAAAACGTCTTGCGGTAATCCCGCATGCGGTGAGCGTTGAAGAATATCAAGAGCGCTTGGATTTTGAACTGGGCATTATCGAAGGCATGGGCTTTCCGGGCTATTTTCTGATCGTTGCGGACTTTATCCAATGGGGCAAAGATCAGGGCATTCCGGTGGGGCCGGGGCGGGGGTCGGGCGCGGGCTCTTTGGTGGCTTATGCGCTGACGATCACCGACCTTGATCCATTGCGCTATTCTCTCCTGTTTGAACGGTTCTTGAACCCGGAACGGGTTTCAATGCCTGACTTTGACATCGATTTTTGCATGGATCGGCGCGAAGAGGTGATCCGCTACGTGCAAGAGAAATATGGCCGTGATAAGGTGGGGCAGATTATCACCTTTGGTGCGTTGTTGTCCAAAGCGGCGGTGCGCGATATTGGCCGGGTGCTGCAAATGCCCTTTGGTCAAGTGGATCGTCTGTCCAAGATGATTCCAGTGGAAGGTGTCAAACCCGTTTCCATTGAAAAAGCGCTGGTGGATGAACCCCGTCTGAAAGAAGAAGCGCGCAACGAACCTGTGGTCGATCGGCTGTTGACCTATGGCCAGCAGGTAGAGGGACTATTGCGAAATGCCTCAACCCACGCAGCGGGGGTTGTGATTGGCGATCGGCCTTTGGATGCCTTGGTGCCGCTGTATCAAGATCCGCGTTCAGACATGCCTGCGACACAGTTCAATATGAAATGGGTGGAACAGGCCGGGTTGGTGAAATTCGACTTTCTTGGCCTGAAAACCCTGACCGTGATCCAGAACGCGATGAACCTGATTATAAAATCAGGGCGGGACATCCATGTATCAGAAGATGGGCGAAGCCTTTATGAGCCGCCCGAGGGCGCTGTGAATGAAATCAACGCCATTCCGCTGGATGATAAGGCGACATATGATCTTTATTCTGCGGCGAAAACCGTTGCGGTGTTTCAGGTGGAATCCACCGGCATGATGGATGCGCTTAAGCGCATGAAACCCACTTGTATCGAAGATATCGTTGCGCTCGTTGCGCTTTATCGTCCCGGCCCGATGGAGAATATTCCCACGTATTGTGAGGTGAAAAACGGCCAGCGCAAAATTCAATCTGTGCATCCTTTGATCGATCATATTCTTGAAGAAACACAAGGTATTATCGTTTATCAGGAACAGGTTATGCAGATCGCTCAGGTGATGGCTGGTTACTCTCTTGGTGGCGCTGACCTGCTGCGCCGTGCGATGGGTAAAAAGATCAAAGAGGCGATGGATGCTGAGCGTCCGAAATTTGAAAAAGGCGCGGCAGAAAACGGGGTGCCTGCGAAAAAGGCCTCCGAAGTTTTCGATTTGCTTGAGAAATTTGCCAACTACGGGTTTAACAAATCCCACGCGGCCGCCTATGCGGTTGTAAGCTACCAGACCGGCTGGCTGAAAGCCAATCATCCGGTTGAGTTCATGGCAGGGGTCATGAACTGCGATATCCACCTAACCGAAAAGCTGGCGATCTATTTCGAAGAGGTGCGCAAGGGGTTGAAGCTTGCATATGTGCCGCCCTGTGTAAATCGATCTTTGGCGACCTTTGATGTGGTTGATGGAAAACTGGTCTATGCGCTGGGCGCGTTGAAAAACGTTGGCACCGAGGCGATGAACCTTATTGTGGCTGGCCGGGATGATCGGCCATTTGCGACTTTGTTTGACTTGGCGCGTCGGGTGGATCTGAAAAAGGTGGGTAAGCGGCCCTTGGAAATGTTGGCGCGGGCAGGTGCCTTTGATCAGCTTGATAAAAACCGGCGTCGGGTTTTTGATAGCCTTGAAGGGTTGGTTGCTTATTCTGCCGCTATTCATGAGCAGAAAAATTCTAATCAGGTCTCGCTCTTTGGGGAAGCAGGGGATGATCTGCCGGAGCCGCGCATGGCAGGTGTTCCGGATTGGTTGCCAGCGGAACGGCTTGCTGAAGAGTTTCGCGCGATTGGGTTTTACCTGTCCGGTCATCCTTTGGATGACTATATGCCTGCGCTGAAGCGCAAAGATGTTATGACGTTGGATGAGGTCGAAGCAAAAGCAGCGCGAGGGCCATTTATGGCAAAAATGGCGGGTGTTGTTGCTGGGCGGCAAGAGCGCAAATCCGCGCGCGGAAACAGGTTCGCTTTTGCGCAATTGTCAGACCCTTCAGGGGCCTTTGAGGTAACGCTGTTTTCTGAAGTGCTGGAAAAATCGCGCGAGTTTCTGGATACGGGGTCTAAGGTCGTCATTACGGCAGAAGCCACGATGGAAAGTGATCAGTTAAAATTGCTGATCCGTTCTGTCGGACCTGTGGATGCTGCTATTGCAGATGCCGGACGCAGCTCATTGCGGCTTTATCTGGATGATGCCAGCGCGGTCCCTACCATTGCACGTGTCTTAGAAGATGCCAAATCAGCCGCCCGTTCTGCATCTCCGGGTGAGATCTATGTATATCTACAAGATCCAAAGCTGCCCGGCGATGTAGAGATGGATCTTGGTCAGATGTTTCCGATCAACCCACAGATCAAAGGCGCGCTGAAATCACTGGATGGTGTTTTGGATGTTGAAGAAATTTAGGGCAGCAGATCATCAGTGTTTTTGAGGCCAAAATCTAAAGGCGACAATAAAATATCGGCCAGCGTGTAACGGTCCAGCACCGCGAGAAAGGCACTCTGCGCTTCAATCAGGGGCGATTTAAGGCGGCAGGTTCCTGTGATTACACATTTGTTTTGGGGGCGCATGCATTCTACCAGACCGAAATCAGGTTCAATAGCGCGTGTTACTGTGCCAAGGTTAATCTGTTCAGGGGCGTGGGCTAAGCGCAGGCCTCCAGATCTGCCACGTTGAGCGACTAAAATCCCGGCTTGTGTGAGATTGGTTGCCACTTTTTTTACCGTACCATGGGGCAGATTGTAGAATGTCACGACCTCTTCCACTTTGATGATGCGGTCAGGATGCGACCCAGCAAAGATGAGCGTGCGAAACGCAATATCTGTCATATCAGTCAAGCGCATTGCTTAGGCTCCTTGTGAAGTCAAACCTTGGCCTAATGCCGCAGGCTGAAAGTGAACAGGGGGTGCGACAGATTGTCTGCCACTAAAGAGGTATATTGAATATCTGATTTGGAATGCTCATAAAATAGATACATAAAATATCCATTATGGAGAGCCCTATGACTGCCCCGTTAAGCGAAGCGACTTTAGCCACTATCGAAGCCACTGTACCTGCATTGGAAGCTGCAGGGGGGCAGGTGGTTCAGCGTTTGTATCATCACTTGTTAGCAGATCCCGAAATTCGGTCTTTGTTCAACATGTCGCATCAGGAAGGAGAGTCTCCGCAGCATAAGGCCCTTGCAGGAGCAATTTTGGCATATGCGCAAAACATCCGTCAGCCTCAGGTCTTGGCAGCTGCAATTGAGCGGATCGCACAAAAACATGTGGCCTTGCAAATCATGCCACATCATTATGATGCGGTGGAAAAAGCATTGATGGCTGCGCTTGGTGATGTGCTTGGTGAGGCCGCAACGCCAGAGATTGCTGCAGCCTGGCAGACGGCTTATCGGTTTCTCGCTTCTGTTCTTATTGATCGTGAAAAGACACTCTATGAGGCAAGCGCATCAGCGCCTGGGGGGTGGGACGGCTGGCGCCGTTTTATGATTACTGAAAAACATCAGGAAACCGCTGAAATTGCGTCATTTGTATTGAAACCTGTCGATGGCGGTGCCGTTGCAAAGCATTTGCCGGGGCAATACCTGACAGTGCTGCTGTCCATAACAGAAGTGGAGACCGTACGCCGAAACTACTCAATCTCGTGTGCTCCAAATGGGGATGCATATCGGATCACGGTCAAGCACGCGCCACAGGGCAAGGCTTCAGGCTGGTTGCATACAGTGGCACAAGTGGGCGATGAAATTGATGTGGCTGCGCCTGCGGGACATTTTTATCTGGATCTGAAAGACAAATCTGAGGTGGTTCTTGTGTCTGGCGGCGTTGGATTGACGCCTATGATTTCCATGTTGGAAGCAACATCTGGAGCAGGTGTGCCGATCACTTATATTCATGCTGCGCGCAGTGGAACGCATCACGCAATGGGCGCGCACCATCGGGCGTTGGCTGATCGCTCGGTGGTGTTTTACGATACGCCAGAGGCCGCCGATGCGGTTGGCGTGGATTATGAACACAAAGGTCAGATCTCTGCGGATTGGCTGGCTGACGAGACCAAGTCAAAGACAGCAGATTACTATATCTGCGGTCCAACCCCATTTATGCGTTCGATTGTTACGGGGTTAAAGGCGCGTGGTGTTGCTGCAGAACGCATTCATTATGAATTCTTTGGCCCTGAAAGCGAATCTTTCTAAGGAGCGGACAACAAAGCGCTGCTTAATAGTGCGGCGGTCGTTCATCGCCAAAGACCACTCCGCCGCCCGCATCGCTTTCACGTTGGGCTTCGCGTTCCATCAACATTTGGACACGACGCTGCAGCAATGCGATATCTGTCTGTTGCTGTGCGACAATTGTGCTCATCTCATCCAGATTACGGGTGAGGTGGGCAATTTGTTCTTCCAGATGCTGCATTTATCAATCTCCAAGAGCGGCGGGCACCTTCTGATAGGGTGTTTGCGGGGTGGGGTCTATGGCTTGTCTGCAGAATGGTTTCCCGTGAAACGTTGAATGCATGGCGGATTTACTCTGGATTGGCATGCACGACTTGCCGCTTGGGCGTGCATGGGCTAGACGCGGAGCCACGTTTTATCACCACCTGCGAGGAGGCCGAGATGGCCAAGATCAAGAAGCAACCCCGTCCCAAGGCGCAGACGCCGAAGGGGTTTCGTGATTATTTTGGAGCAGAGGTAAGCCAGCGCACAGAGATGTTGCAGGCGATAGCAGGTGTGTATCATCATTATGGCTTTGACGCACTGGAGTCTTCGGCTGTTGAAACCGTAGAGGCGCTGGGCAAGTTCCTGCCTGATGTTGATCGTCCCAATGAAGGTGTCTTTGCGTGGCAGGAATTTGATGAGAACGATAAGGGTGATTGGATGGCCCTGCGTTATGATCTCACTGCGCCTTTAGCACGGGTTTATGCCCAGCACCGCAATGACCTGCCCAACCCTTACCGTCGGTATGCGATGGGGCCTGTGTGGCGGAACGAAAAACCGGGCCCTGGTCGCTATCGCCAGTTTTATCAGTGTGATGCGGATACCGTCGGCACGGCTTCTATGGCGGCTGATGCTGAGATCTGCATGATGTTGTCAGACACGCTGGAAACCGTGGGTATTCCACGCGGTGACTATCTGGTGCGGGTCAACAATCGTAAAGTTCTGAATGGCGTTTTGGAAGCAATGGGGCTTGCCGAAGATGATCCTAAGCGTGACGATGTGCTGCGCACGATCGATAAGTTTGACAAAGTTGGCGAAAGCGGCGTGCGCGAATTGCTGGGCAAAGGGCGTCTGGATGCGTCTGGTGCTTATATCGATGGCGTGGGGCTGGGAGACGCGCAAGCGGATCCAGTGATCGCCTTTTTGACCTCCCGTGCGGATGATGTGGCAGGCACCATGGCCAATCTGCGTGCTGCTGTTGGCGGGAGCAAAGTTGGCGCTGATGGTATCGCTGAGTTGGAATTGATCGGTGAACTGGTAACAGCTGGTGGCTATAGCGCGGATCAGATCCTGATTGATCCCTCCATCGTACGTGGCCTTGGGTATTATACCGGTCCCGTGTTTGAAGCAGAGCTGACCTTTGAAATTCTGGATGAGAAGGGGCGCAAGCGTCAATTTGGATCTGTTTCCGGCGGTGGGCGTTATGATGGTTTGGTGAAACGTTTTACCGGTCAGGAAGTGCCAGCGACTGGGGTTTCGATCGGTGTGGATCGCCTTTTGGCAGCTTTGCGCGAAAAGGGCAGGATTTCAGCGCAGGCCAAAGGGCCGGTTGTCGTCACTGTCATGGATCGTGACAGGATGGCTGATTATCAGGCCATCGTGGCTGAGCTGCGCAATGCAGGTATTCGGGCAGAGGTCTATCTTGGCAACCCAAAGAATTTTGGGAACCAGCTGAAATACGCGGACAAGCGCAACTCTCCCGTTGCGGTTATTGAAGGCGGGGATGAAAAAGCACAAGGCATCATCCAGATCAAGGATTTGATTTTGGGAGCTAAGATTGCCGAAAATGCCACTCTGGAAGAGTGGAAAGAACGTCCCAGCCAGTTCACCGTACCCCGCGGCGATTTGATCGCTAAGGTACGTGAAATCCTAGAAAGCCAGGATTAAGACCATGGCAAATCGATCAGATATACTTTCTCGTGCGCAACGGTTTCGCACCAGTTTTGAAGCGGCGGGTGCGGTTTTGGTGGAGCCTCCGATCCTGCAGCCTTCCGATGCGCTTTTGGATCTATATGGCGAAGACATTCGTGCACGGGCTTATGTCACATCAGATGCCTTGCGCGGCGAGCAGATGCTGCGCCCGGATTTTACGGTGCCTGTTGTTCAGATGCATATGCGCGAAGGCGCAGAACCTGCACGCTATACCTATGCAGGGGAAGTGTTCCGGCGTCAGGAACAAGACACAGAGCGCGCCAATGAATATGTGCAAGTTGGGTATGAGGTCTTTGACCGTGTTAACCCAGCGGCGTCAGATGCAGAAGTGTTTGCACTGATCACATTGCAGCTTCGTGATCTGCCTCTGCGCGCCATCTGTGGTGATATTGGTATTTTAAAAGCCGCTGTGCAGGGTCTGAAAACGACGGACTTACGCAAGGCAGCGCTGATGCGCCACATATGGCGGCCGCGTCGTTTTAAATGCTTGCTTGATCAATTTTCGGGTCGCATCGATGTGCATCCCAGCCGACAGGCGCTTCTCTCGACTGAGGGGTGTGTAACCGGGACGGCACCTGAAATCGGGAAGCGCAGCTCGGTTGATATAGATGCGCGAGTCGAACAATTGCGTGCCGATGCACAGGCACCTGCGATTGATGAGCATGAAGTCGCTGCGCTCGAAGCGCTTTTGAATGTGCGTGAGACGATCCCTTTTGCAATCGAACAGCTGCGCGATGTTGCTGTTGATTTACCTGCAATTTTACCTGCGCTGGAGCAGCTGGATGCGCGTGCAAATGCGATGCGCGCGCGTGGCATTGATGTTGAGACGCTTGAATTCGAGGCCTCTTATGGGCGAACTTCGATGGAGTACTACGACGGGTTTGTCTTTGGCTTTTATGCCCGGGGGCGCCCTGATCTGCCTGCCATTGCCTTGGGGGGGCGTTATGATGCGCTGACCCGTCAACTGGGGCAGGGGAGTGAAATTCCGGCGGTTGGCGGTGTCTTGCGTCCTGATCTCATCCTGCAGCTTGAGGAGGAGACAGTATGAGCCTCAAACTTGGTGTACCGTCTAAAGGGCGGTTGATGGAAAAGACGTTTGACTGGTTTGCAAAGCGTGGTGTGACACTTTCACGTACTGGATCTGACCGTGAATATGCTGGTCGTGTGGATGGTATCGGCGGTGTTGAGCTGGTGCTTTTATCCGCAGGAGAAGTGCCACGGGAACTGGCTGTGGGAAACATTCATCTTGGTGTGACCGGAACGGACCTTGTTCATGAGAAACTTGCCCGTTGGGAACAGCAGGTTGAAGAAATTGCACCGCTCGGCTTTGGACATGCTGATCTGATCTTGGCTGTGCCGCAGTTCTGGATTGACGTGGAAACGCTGGATGATCTGGATAGTGTCGCGGCGGAATTCCGTTCAAAATACGGTCATCGTTTGCGGATCGCGACAAAGTATCACCGTCTGGTGCGAGAATTCCTGACAGATACAGGTGTTGCGGATTACCAGCTGGTCGACAGTCAGGGCGCGACTGAAGGGACTGTTAAGAATGAAACCGCTGAGATGATTGCGGATATCACTTCTACCGGTGAAACGCTGCGCGCGAACCATTTGAAAATCCTGTCCAATGGTTTGATCCTAAAGTCGCAAGCCACGATCTGGCGCAGTCGGGTTGCCTCCTATACCGCAGAAGAAAAAGACACGCTTAAGCAATTTATCCAGATGCTTTCTGTCTAAGCAAATCTGTTTGCCAAGGGCGCGTTTGAACAGTTTCAGGCGCGCCCTTTGTGTTTCATGCTTGTACTTTTTGAGCGGAGCCGGTTTTGATGGCACGATAACGCAATCGCTCAAAGGACAGGCAAATGGCAGGCCCACATGACACACGTTCCACAGTAGATTTGGGCGCTATGTTGCATCTGCGGGGGCAAGCACTGGAAAAAGGTGCGCCTATTGCGCTGCCTTTGGTTTCTAGCTCTATGTATCATTTGCCTGGTTTACCAGATGGATCCGCGGCTTATGGACGTGCGGACAATCCCACGTGGGAGCATCTGGAGCATATGCTTAGCCATTTGGAACAAGCAGAGGCGATTAGCTTTCCCTCTGGAATGGCAGCCATCGCCGCGGCGTTATTTGCAACTCTCAAGACGGGGGATCGCCTGCTGATCCCGTCAGATGGGTATTATGTGACACGGCGTCTGTCTGATCGCTTTTTGTCTCGCCTTGGTGTTGAAATTGTAGAACGTCCGACTGCGCGATTCAGTGAAGGGGGCTTTGAAGGCTTTGCTGTTGTTTATTTAGAAACGCCGTCAAACCCTGGCCTTGATATGATGGATTTGGCTGCGGTTGCAGCGGATGTGCGGGCTGCAGGTGGGGTTACGATTGCAGACAACACAACGATGACGCCTTTGGGGCAGCGCCCGCTTGATCTTGGTATCGATATCGTTGTCGCTTCGGATACCAAAGCGATGGGGGGGCACTCTGATCTGCTCATGGGGCATATCGCCAGTCGTCGTTCCGACCTGATTGAAGCAATGAGAGAATGGCGGACATTTTCAGGCTCTATTCCTGGGGCGCAGCCGGCATGGTTGCTCCATCGCGGCATGGAGACGTTGGATGTACGGTTTGATCGTATGTGCACCTCTGCTCAAATCTTGGCAGAGCGCCTATCTGCGCTGCAAGGCGCACCAAAGCTGCGCTATCCAGGACTGCCTGGTGATTCTGCCTATGTTTTGTCGCAGAAACAATGCCTGCGTCATGGGTTTTTGATGTCTTTGACCTTTGAGACTGAAGCCAAAGCAGAGGCCTTTATCAACACGTGTGCCTTGATCCGCCCAGCAACCTCATTTGGTGGTGTACATACGTCGGCTGAGCGTCGCGCACGTTGGGGCGATGCAGTCCCTGCGGGGTTTGTACGACTTTCTGTTGGAGTGGAGCCTGTCGAGGAGCTGTGGAACGCAATTTGCGATGCTTTGCCTGATTAGGGTCTGGCAGCAAAGCCTGTGATAGATTTGCCTAGAGCACGCCAATTTCTGCAAGAGCTTGAGACAGCTCGGGAGGGAGTGGATCTTCGGTTGTGGATCCTTTTGTGAGATCCGCTGGACTATCTTCGGTTTTGAGATAGCGCCAGCCTTGAAAAGGGCGTTTGGGGGCGGTTTGTGTGCTGTGTACTTTAGGTTCCAGAACAATCGCGCAACGCCTTACGCCGTCTTCTGATGTTACCTCATCTAATCGTAAAATGCGTTGTCGACATTGGATCAACCCTTTGATGACCCAGTAAATTGAGCCACCATTCAGGAGTTCTGCTTCACGCTTTGGCCACATGCGGGTTATGTGGCGCGGGCAGCCATCTGTCCAATTCTTGCGATGAAGATCTTGCCAGGCCTGAAGGGTTTCCACGCTCTCGCTTCCTACTGAAAGTTTGACGAGGTTTACGGTCTTGTCCACAGGTTATCCCCAGAGTCGTTCAACATGAATACGAGTTATATATAGTAGCTCTAGAATTGCTGCAGACAAGGTCTTGTGGTATTCTGAGAAAAGAATTGCTCGAGCAGTAAATTTCTCGTTGAGAAAATTCAAAGCTGCAGCTATCAGCTTCTGCTACTCTGACTGCCTCAAATTCATAAGGAATCACACCCAAATGAGCCGCTTTGCTGCCCCCATTGCCGAACAAATCTGGGATATGAAATACCGCTTTAAGAATGCGGATGGATCTCCGATTGATGTGACCGTAGAGGACAGTTGGCGCCGGATTGCGCGCGATCTGGCACGTGCAGAAAAAGATCCTGCAGCTTGGGAAGTGAAATTTTATGAGGCGCTGGAGGATTTTAAATATCTTCCTGCCGGACGGATTACAGCAGGTGCGGGCACCGCGCGGCAGGTGACGCTGTTTAACTGTTTTGTGATGGGCACAGTTCCCGACAGCATGTCTGGCATTTTTGATATGTTAAAAGAAGCCGCGCTGACCATGCAGCAGGGCGGCGGTATTGGGTATGATTTCTCAACCATCCGCCCACGTGGGGCTGATGTAAAAGGTGTTGCTGCAGATGCCTCTGGTCCATTGTCCTTTATGGACGTGTGGGATGCGATGTGCCGCACGATTATGTCAGCCGGGTCACGCCGGGGCGCGATGATGGCGACCATGCGGTGTGATCATCCGGATGTAGAAGATTTTATCACTGCAAAAGCGGATTCAGCGCGCCTGCGCATGTTTAACATGTCCGTGCTTATCACCGATCCATTTATGGAAGCGGTGAAAGCAGATGGATCATGGGAATTAGTCTTTGACGGCAAAGTGTATCAGACCGTTCAGGCACGTGACCTGTGGAATAAGATCATGCAGGCGACGTATGACTATGCCGAGCCTGGGGTGATCTTTATTGACCGCATCAATAAATCCAACAACCTGAATTACGTAGAGCAGATCGCAGCGACCAACCCGTGTGGTGAGCAACCTTTGCCACCTTATGGGGCGTGTTTGCTTGGCTCGGTTAATCTGGCGCGTTTGGTAACAAATCCTTTTGAAACCAATGCAGAGCTTGACCCCGAAGCGCTTAAAGAACTCGTTGGCACGGCTGTGCGGATGATGGACAATGTGGTAGATGTTTCCAAATTCCCATTAGATGCGCAAGCACAGGAAGCGAAGAACAAACGCCGGATTGGTCTGGGAGTTACCGGGCTGGCAGATGCGTTGCTGATGCTGGGTCTGAGATATGGTTCTGACGAGGCGGCGCGTCAAACCGACCGCTGGTTGCACGCGATCGCGCGCGCCGCATATCTGGCGTCGGTGGATTTGGCAAAAGAAAAAGGCGCGTTCCCTTTGTTCGATGCTGAGGCATATCTGGCCTCAGGCAATATGATGAATATGGACGAGGATGTGCGCAATGCCATCCGTGAGAATGGCATTCGCAATGCCTTGCTGACCTCGATTGCACCAACGGGTACAATCTCATTATACGCTGGGAATGTCTCCTCCGGGATCGAGCCCGTCTTTGCATATGCTTATACGCGCAAGGTTTTACAGAAAGACGGCAGCCGCACCGAAGAGGAGGTTGTCGACTATGCTGTTCAGCTCTGGCGCGATAAATTCGGCGAAAAAACCTTGCCCGAGTATTTTGTGAATGCGCAAACCTTGGCGCCCAGCGATCATGTGAAAATGCAAGCAGCAGCGCAGAAATGGATCGACTCGTCGATTTCAAAAACCATTAACTGTCCCGAGGATATCTCATTTGATGATTTCAAAGATGTCTATATGCAGGCTTGGGATCAGGGATGTAAGGGGTGCACCACTTATCGCCCTAATGATGTGACGGGATCGGTCTTGTCGGTTTCTGAAAGCTCAGAAAAAGCGCCGGGTGAAGGTGCGGAAGCCCCCCAAGCGACAACAGGCGCAGATGTGGTCTATATGTCAGATCCACTGGATCGGCCACAGTCTTTGGAAGGCTCTACCTACAAGTTGAAGTGGCCAGATTCTGAGCATGCGATCTACTTGACAATCAATGATATTATAATTGGTGGACACCGCCGCCCGTTCGAAGTGTTTATCAACTCCAAAAATATGGAGCACTATGCTTGGACGCTTGCTCTAACCCGGATGATCTCAGCCGTGTTCCGTCGCGGCGGCGATGTGTCTTTTGTGGTAGAAGAGCTGAAAGCCGTGTTCGACCCTCGTGGCGGTGCCTGGGTTCAGGGCAAATACATTCCATCCATTCTTGCTGCGATCGGTGGTGTGATTGAGACTCATATGGTGAAAACGGGATTTATCGAAGGGGAAGGTATGGGATTGAAGTCCGACCCTAAGGCGGAAGTCGTAAATCTTACAGAAGCCCCTCGTGGTAAGGCTTGCCCATCTTGCGGCGAATACAGTTTGCAAATGGTTGAAGGATGTATGACCTGCACAAGTTGTGGTTTTTCCAAGTGTGGCTAGATTTATGGGCCGTGTAGTTGTGTGTGTGGAACGACACATAAGGTGACACTTATTGACGCCGAGTTGCCACTTCTCGGCGTCAAACCTGCAATTTTTATGACAACCTTTTGCGTGCGCCATCATTTGTATTGCAACTGGTGAAAAGTGAAAATTCGGTGCAGTTGCCGGTATGGCTTCCTATGTTGGATAAAAGCAAACTCGCACTCAAAACTTCGTTGCAGCAAGTTTTTTCCAATTTTGGCAAATATATGATGGAGATCAACATAAGATTGCATCACATTATATTTATTCAATTTGAGGAATTGACGATCTAACAATGAATGAGTTTGACGAGTTACCCCCGCTCCGTAAGACAACCATATCAGGTCGTGTTCAAGTCCGACGTGCACGTACCGTCGAGCAAATCCAACGCGCAAAAAAGCACGGTTATGCTAATCTCTTGGAACGGGTGGAGATCAATGACAGATCTTCTCCTGACTACGTTGTGTCTGAAGTTCTCGTCTTCTTGATGAGGGAAACCAAGACGCACAACAACCGCGCTCTTTTTGACAAGCTCTTTTTCGTTCTGTGGCAACGCATTAAACGGTCCTTCCCGTGGTACATCCCCGGTCAGGATGGCACAGATGATTCAAGCCAGCTTCAAATGGAAGACATGGTCTTAGATAGCTTGGGAGCCCTGATTGCGAGTGATCAGGCTGACTATGATGAAGACTTAGACTATTATGAAGTCAGTTTTGACCAGGCCATAAAGTTTGATCGGATAGATGCATGGCGTTCGGTCATGGGTAACGCCGCAAAGCGTGTTTCAATGACAACTGGTGATGAGGAAGAGCGTCTGACAGCCGAGGTAAAAACTGCACTCACAAAAATGGCGAGTGATGATTTTGTTGAAAACGAAGAAAAAATTTACCTGAAAGAGTCATTGCGTGCGATTAGCCAACTCCCAGAGAAGGAAAGGGAGGTTATGCTGTACAAGATGAAGCAATACCCCATTGAGTCGACTGACCCATCCATCATTTCAATTTCATCAATCCTGAAGTGTACGCCGAAGACTGTTCAAAATCGTCTCAAGTCAGCGCGCTCCAGAATTAAGAAGATGTTAGGGGAGGAATAATGATGCCCAAGAATCTTACAAAAGAGGATGTCCTGCGTTCGTTCTCCATTGAGGAAGATCAGTCCAAGGAAACGCTTGATGCCTACCTTAAGCAATACCCTCAGTTCGCTTTGAATCTTATTGAGCTGTCGCTTGAGCTTGAGCTACTTGAGCCTCGATCATCCGACGCAGATGAAGGCGTTGAAACCAACCCAATAGACACATCACAGGTGAAAGCCGCTTTAAGCGGTGAAAATGCCAAAGGGATTGCAAAAGAGTTAGGATTCCCACGCGCTGTTGTCGCCGCATTTAGAGATAGAGTTTTTGCACCAGAAACGCTGCCTCAGTCGCTAGTGCGCCGAACCGCATCTGCTGCTTCAATCGGCAAAGCACAGCTTTTAGCTTATTTGTGCATGCCAACGCATATGCCTTCCGGTCTCTCAATGAAAGCGACGGGTAAGCCTGAGGAGATGGAGAAGATTTCATTTTCAGATTTTGTTGCGGACTTGGGTCTTGATGAGACGCAGAAGGCACGGCTCTACGACGGCGGTTACGACAATGGATCCAATTGAGCGGGGTAGACAACGCGCTGACGAGCTTCATAAAGAGATAGTTGCAACTGGCGTTGACCCATCTGACTTAATGGGCATCGCTCTAGCTGCTGTAGGCATTTGCGGAAAATACGATGTTGAAGTTCAAAAGGCCAAGCCGGGGAGCGCTCCTTTAAAGGGATGTCACGCTTACCTCGACACGGACCTTGCTGTACTTGTCTATGCCGAAACAGGTGACACTTTTCTTGATGCATTTCATGTTGCTCATGAGGTTGGCCACTTGGAATTTGGAGGCCAAGTCCACACTGACACCGAAATCGAACCGGACCCTCTACGGCCGACAGAGGTAGCTTCTGTTGGCGTTGAACGTGTTGTTGATTACGGTCGCCGGCAACGGCGCGAAGTCCAAATGGATCTGTTTGCGCGCGAGCTACTATTTCCAAGGTCACTTGCTAGGACGATGCACCTAAATGATCTAAAATCGGCGTCTAGTATTTCAGCAGAACTGGGCATTCCATTTGCGGTCACCGCAATGCAGATCATGGATGCTATTTTGCTGCCGGTGCGACCTCCGTTCGTAGCGAAAGCACCGACACCCAAGCCCCTCAACGACGTTCAAACCAGGGCCGCAGAACATCGCGGGTCACCTTTCTTACTTGAAGCAGGTCCGGGGACCGGAAAAACACAAACTCTGGTTGGCCGGATCACGTCATTGCGCGATGAAGGTGCAGACCCCGAACGGCTGCTTGTACTGACCTATTCCAACAAAGCTGCCGGAGAAATGTTGGAACGCATCACCTCAGCATGGCCGGAGGCCGCAGGCAAGATGTGGGTAGGCACGTTTCATTCGTTTGGTTTGGACTTGATCCGTCGTTTCTACGACAAGTTGGGATTGCCGGACAATCCCGTGATGATGGATCAAACTGAAGCGATTGAGCTTCTTGAAATTGAATATGCACATCTAGATTTGACCCGTTTTCGCGACCTTTGGGATCCCACAGACAAACTACGTTCCATTTTATCAGCCATTTCACGTGCAAAGGACGAGGTTGTTGATGCTCAGAAGTACGCTAATTTAGCAACTGCGATGGTGGATGAGATTGATCCGTCGGACGAAGTTCGTAAAAAGTCAGCACTTATTTGCGAAGAAGTAGCAAAGGTCTACGAGGTCTACGAGCGTCTCAAAAAACAGCGCAACAAGCTAGATTTTGGGGATCTGGTGGCACTACCGGTAGGCCTGTTTGAAAGTGACCCAATCGCACGCAGCCTGATTCAATCTGAATATGACCACGTCTTGGTCGATGAATATCAGGACGTAAACCGGGCTAGCGTTCGCTTGCTAAAAGCAGTTGTTGGAAACGGGGAGAACTTGTGGGTTGTGGGTGATGCGAAACAATCGATCTACAGATTTCGAGGTGCGTCATCGTACAATTTGATAAGATTCGATACGGAAGATTTTCCCAACGGAGCACGTGCAGAGCTAACGACGAACTATCGATCAAGCGATGAGATCTGCAAGGCATTCGAAACCTTTGCCCGCTCTGGAATGCGCAATGCTCCGGCATCATTCAAGGTCGATGCGGCTCGTGGCGCGCTTAAATCAAAACCTCAGTTCATACGTGCACGTAACAAGGATGACGAGATCGAGGTCTTAGCGAAATCTATCCAGGCGGTTCATCAAACTGGTGTGCCTTACCAAGATCAAGCAGTCCTGTGCAAAGGAAACGAACGATTGGCAGCTCTCGCTGCTGGCCTGGAGGAACGGGGGATTCCCGCCCTCTTCCTTGGGCCATTGTTTGAACGCGATGAAATACGAGAATTAATGTCACTGCTCTCGCTCGCGGTTGAGGCACGACCCATGGGTTTGGTCAAAGTAGCCTGCATGAAATCGTTCGAAATGGAACTTAATGATGTTGAGATGATCGTTTTAGCGATGCGGGAGGCAAGCATTGATCGTTTAGGTTTGTGGCCTGAGTTTGATACGACCAACTTGGCACTTTCCTCTACCGGCCGCGTTGGCTTCGAACGGCTTCAAGCAGTTTTCAAAGATATAGGGCCTGCGACAGATCCTTGGGACCTTCTGACCAGGGTTCTTCTAGATGACACGCATCACCTTGCTGATCTGGCCAAAGGAACCACTGCTTCGAATAGGAATGCATCAATTGCCATTTGGCAATTCATGAACTTTCTGCGGACCTTTCCGAGAGAGGGGGATGGATATCCCATCCAGAGATTGATGAACCATGTTCGACGCATCGCGTTGTTGGCCGATGACCGTGATTTACGGCAGTTACCAGATGCGGCGCAGGAGGTAGATGCGGTACGCCTGATGACCATGCATGGCAGCAAAGGATTAGAGTTCCCTGTAGTCCATGTTCCAAGCCTGACAAAGGACTCGATCCCAATTGGGTTTAGCGGATTTACCAAGCCGCTAGACCCACCAGATGGTATGATCGAGGGAGTTGCTGGTCCGGGGATCGATGCCTTGCGAGAAGGGCATGAAGAAGAACAAGAATGTTTGTTTTTTGTTGCGATGTCTCGCGCCGAAGACCAACTCTATCTTTATGCGGCGACTGAAACGATCGCGAAAGGCAATACTTCCGGGCGAAACCGACCTTCTTCTCCATTCGTGTCTCTGCTTGGCGACACTATTGAAACACCGCCTGTCGATGGAACAACTGCTCGAACATCGAGAAACGCTAGCCCAATTGGGGTAAATTTTGATGCACCATTGGAATTGTATCCTGCGATTCCAGATCAATATATGGCTTGCCCGAGGAAGGTCTTCTATACTCACATCATGAAGCTGGGTGGGCGGCGGCGAGAAACACCGTTCATGCTCATGCATAACACTGTCCAAAAATTTGTAGATACGGTCAAAACCATGCATGGGACTGCTCTTGCTTGGGCAAATGTAGCAGGCCACTTTGAACAGGCATGGGTCGAAGAAGGTCCGACAGAGAACCCGTACTGCAACGACTACAAATCGATTGCCCATGATCTGTGTCAGTTCTTCATTGCTAACCATGCAGGATTGCAAGGTGTGGAACCGCCCAAGTTGGAATACCACTTTGGCGATTGTTACGTCGTTTTGCGCCCTGACGAAGCACATACCATTTCATCCCCGTCAAAGACTCTGAGACGAATCAGGACAGGTCGTATGCAGCGTAAGCCGCTCGACAATCTTGAAATTTGTATGTTGTTTCTGGCATCAGAGATTGACCCAAGTATCTCCGGAGCCGAGATGTTGTTTCTAACAAGCCACGATCTTTTTCCAGTGGAACTCAAAACTCAGATGGCTAAGAACCGGGTTTCCAAATTGCACGGCTTAGGTAAGGCTTTCCATCAAGGTAGGTTTGAGACCAACCCAGATGATCGCTGCCCAAACTGCTCAAACTACTTTGTCTGCGGTAAATTACCGGCCGGTACGGTGCGTAAAAAAAATCTTAATTAATTTTTACCGACTCTCAGAAATTGAGTCGATTGACCCATTGCAAGCAGGGACAGGCAGTTCGTGCATAACATAAAGGGTCATTCAAATGGCAGACGAAAACAACAATTCTCCAATCATGGAGTTCGACGATATCGGTGACGCTGTACGCGGTCATCGTCCTTTGCATAAGGCACGTAAGTACCGTGTTGATGTTGCAGACGAAACTTTGAAAACCACAAAGATCAAACTTGATGATCCTATCCCGCTGGGTCGTCAAATTTTGGAGGCTGTTGGGGCACATCCTGTAGAAGAACATGGCTTAATCGCTGTCTTGGGCAATGGCGACTTTGAAGACATCAGCCTCGATGAGCCATTCGATCTTCGCGGGCGTGGCGCAGAAAAGGTCATCTACTTCATGACCGACCGTAGCTTCAAATTCAAAATCGATCATCGTGACTTGGAATGGGGCAAATCGCTCATCAGTGGCTTCGTTCTCAAAAAATTGGCGTCTCTGCCCGCCGGGTACGATCTTTACATGGAAGTACCTGGAGGTAAGGGCCACGATGAATTGATCGAAGACTGCGCTGTTATCAACTTGGGTGAACGCGGCGTTGAACGTTTCATCACCGTTATGGCGGAAACGACGGAGGGGCTTGAGCCCCTCCCACCCAAGGATCGCGAGTATCTTGAAGCAGAAGGGTTTTCGTATGAATTTCAAACTCACGGCGGGCAAGCTGGGGTTATCATCAAGGATTTTCCACTTCCAGAAAATGCCTATAACAATGATACCGCCGACTTGCTAATCCTATTGCCACGCGGTTATCCGGACGCCCGTCCAGATATGTTTTTTGTCGATCCATGGCTCAAGTTAAAGAAGACGGGCGCAGAGGCACGGTGCGCGAATGTACCACATGTCTTTGGTAATCGCACATGGCAACGCTGGTCGCGTCATAGCACAGCCTGGCGTCCAGGGATTGATGGTTTGCATACAATGGTGGCACGCGCTCGATGTGCGTTGGAGAAAGGCCATGTATAAACTTGAATTGGATGCAGTCCTACAATCTGCTCATTTTGAACTGATCGAAAGGCTATTGGATACGTCTGATGGGTCAGAAGCTTCTGCGTATATGTTGTTTGGAAATTCAGAAATCACAGCCGACCCTTGGTCTGGAGCACCTCGTTTGCGTGTTGTGTCCCACAAATTTGTCCCAATCGCAGAAACAGAGAAAGTCAGCTCGTCAGCTCGTCATGTGACTTGGTCGACTGGCGGATTTATGCGCCTTCTATCTAAGGCCAAGTCGGAAGGTCTAATTCCAGCATTGGTTCATACCCATCCGCGTGGCGTGGCCCGTTTCTCAAGTCAGGATGACAAAAACGAGAAGGGCCTCGCTCGTACGGCGTTTGTTAAAGGTGTAAAAGGGCTTCTCAGCATCGTTATCGACGGAGGACATAGTATCGCAGTACGGTTATGGACCCCTGATGGCGGATGTCATGAAATCAAGCGCGTAACGTCTGTTGGGCCAAAAGTTCGATTTTTGACGAGCCTTTCACTCGATACGGCAGATAACCGAGTGCTGGATCGTCAGGCACGTTTGTTCGGCTCGTCCTTCAACGATGTAATTAGTCAACTTCGCATAGGCGTGGTTGGAGCTGGCGCTACTGGTAGTGCTGTAGCGACGCTTTTGATCCGGTTAGGCTTTGGACGCGTCTTAGTCGTAGACAAGGATGTTCTAGAGCTGAGTAATCTAAATCGAGTTCATGGTGCACGCCGTTGCGATGTGCAGGCAGAACTCACCAAAGTAAAAAATATTGCACGTTTGGCGGCTGAAACTAACTTGGGTCCTAAAGTGATAGCGTTGCAATCATGGGCCGGTTCGCAAGAATCCCGTGATGCATTGAAGTCCTGTGATGTTGTATTTGGTGCGACCGATGATCATTCGGGGCGGATATTCTTGAACCGTTTGGCACGCTTTTACAGCATTCCCTTGATCGATTTGGGGTTGCGCATGAAGCGCCATGAGGATGGCCATGTTGACGTGTTTGGTCGCGTCACAACGTTTGTTGAAGGGCATCGGTGCTTGATGTGCCATGGGATAATTGATCCTCAAAAGGCAGCAGATGAAGCGCTTGAGCGCGATGACCCTGACAATTTTCATAAGCTAAAGGAAGAAGCTTACATCCTAGGTGGCGGGGATCCTTCACCTGCAGTTGTGACTTTTACCACAGAAGTGGCTTGCATGGCTGTAAATGAACTTGTCGCCGCGCTGACTTCGTTTCAGGGCCCACATGGTATGACCCCGCACAGGGTCCGCAGATTTCATGCCCAAGACGATAGGTTCCCTTCTGCCTCGCCTAGTCCTGATTGTCCGATTTGCAGCCAAACCGATGTACTTGGTCGCGCAGACGTGGAGCCCTTTTTAGGGACAGTGGGGTAAGACCATGCTAGTCAAATTGCTCAAGGTGCTTCGGTGGCTGAGGTTGCTGAAAACGGATTTTGTTGTGGTTGAGCAAGAAGTGTTTCCGGATGAGGGGAGTGTTAGTCGAGGAGACCTCGTTGTTGTTCGCTCAGGTGAAGTATCGAAATGGGCGTGCATGCGTTGCCCTGGGGGATGCGGTAAACAGATTTCATTGTCGTTGAATCCGGCTCGGCGGCCAAGATGGGGAGTATCCATTGACTACTGGCTCAGGCCAACTTTGGCTCCGTCGATCCATCAGAAGAATGAATGTGGTTGCCATTTTTTGCTGCAAAATGGGAAGGTGAGATGGTGCAAAGATGGTCGTCCAAAAGGTCAGGCCAATTCGCCAGCGAAAACAGGTGCACGGCAAAGGACCTAGTCTTCAATATTCCCAGTCTAGCAACGACAGAAACCAAAGGACGATGCATATGTCGTTAAAACCCAAGTGCTGTACCTATTCGTCAAAGTCTTCTTCGGGAAATCTGCACCGCACCGTTAGATCCGCCGGCCAATGTCCGGTAAGTTGCAATTCAGTGAGTGTCTTCTTGAGAAGATGAAGCTTGATCACTGGTCAGTGTATTTCCTTAGAGGTTGAGTTGGTTATAAGAGGCAACAAACAAAAGCGTATTTGTGCTTATCATGAGTAGAGAGAGCAAATTTCTAAGTCTGGTGCTTCGGCACAAACCTGAAGAAATTGATCTTCAGCTTGATAATCATGGGTGGGCTCGCGTTGACGAGTTGCTGCGAAAGCTTAAGAAATCCGGTCGGAAACTCAGCCACGATGAGCTTATTGAGATTGTCGAAACCAGCGACAAGAAACGCTTTACTCTGTCTGAGGACGGAAAGCGTATCAGAGCGGCACAAGGTCATTCGATTGAGGTAGATCTTGGTCTGAAGCCTCAGCAGCCTCCATGCGAGTTGTATCATGGAACGGCCAGCGCGAACTTGGATGCGATCTTTTCAAATGGTCTGTTGCCGGGGAAGCGTCAGCAGGTTCATCTGTCTCTTGATCCAGATACCGCTGAACGTGTCGGGCAGCGCCATGGTCGGCCGGTTGTCTTGCGCGTTTAAGCTCAGCGGATGTTTGACGACGGGTTTGAGTTTTTCCGCGCCGACAATGGTGTCTGGCTTACCGATGCGGTGCCTGCATGCTATTTGGGCTTCGGTCAGATGTCAGAGCAGTAGAGCTAGGCGGATTTACGAGCGGTCGCAAAAGTCGCAGGCGCAGATGCAATAAGTTAATAGTCGTTTTGATTATTAACTAACTCATTGAATTAATATTATAAATTATGAATTTTGCACTTGATTTATCTTGTGCGTCTCCCCCGGGATTGTATTGTGTACACGAGGTGACACCAGATCTGGTGCACTTGAAAGATAGCAGATTTCTGAGGCAGGCGATTCAATGGATGAACAGCGCACGGATGCAGAAACTCTGAAGTACCAGCTTAAGATGGCTGGATTTGCGCTGTCTGATGTAGCCGAGAGCGTCGGAGTCTCACGTAGTCTTGTAAGCAAAGTAATCCATCGCAGCCGGAGTTCAGAACCGGTTCAAGAATTCATTGCGAAACAGATCGGGAAGTCAGTCGGAGAACTGTTTGGCACGGATAAGCCAAAAAAGGAGAACCCGGATGAATAAATAAGCAACCCCCGGGAAGACGAAAACCCTCTTTCGTCCATGACGATCGAGGGCTCTCAGTAGGTAGATTTCTAGGCCACCTCTGACGAACTTCCCTTCTCATACGCCAAAAGTCAAGCTGCGACGCCGCTCTGCGGCGGCGCTGGCTATTGTTTTTACATAAAATGAAGGAGGCGCATGATGTCGTCACCAGAATCTGGCCCCGTGGCCGACGATCAACAACAATCTAGCCCGAAATCGGAACTTGAAGCACGGCAATCCTATGTCGATTGTTCCCAGGGAATCGTGAGGGTTCCAATGGGCAGTGCCGGAACCAGAAAGCTCAGCAAGAGATCGCGTCAAAGTAGCCGGGGAGGTATCCCATACTTTAGCCCAAAGTTGCAAAAATATGTGACTCTGAAAACTGAAAGCCACCTAGAGGGGGCTTGTCACTATGTCGCAATGGCGGATCCGAATGTTGTGCACATCTGGGATCAGCCCAAACCGGTGAAATACTATGAATGGGATGGTCGCAAGGCAGAATACACCGCAGATGCACTGATCGAATACCGATCCGGCTTCAAAATCTTGGTTGAAACAAAGCCGTCTGCGATCGCGATTAAACGACAAACGGAACTCAAGCTAACGCGGGTTGCGGAATTTGTGCCTGCTGACTTTGCCAATCAGGTTACGCTATTCACGGAAAAGAGCTGCCCGAAGTGGCTCGTCGCCGATGCACGTCGCCTACATGAGTTTCAAAAGCATCCTGACCCTGAAGCGGATGACGCGATCCGCGAAGTAATCGATCGCCTGAGTGGTACGACCACTTTGGGAGCACTGGCGGGGAAGACTGACCTGGCTGGCCGAGGCTTCCGGGCAGCATTTCGTGCCGTTTTTAGGGGTGAAATCCAACGGACAAATGCGGGATCGCTAACCGTTAGCAGCTCTGTTTTCAAAGCGGAGGCAGCAGCATGAAAGTTGCACCCATTTTCCGCATCTATCCGCATGACAAGGTGGACTACAACGGAGCAACTTGGCGAGCGTTCGCGCACGGTCCTAACGGCGTCACACTTCGCTGCAGTGACAATCCCGAGGTGTTTGACACCATATCCCACGAAAAGTTGCGGCGCCTGTTAAAGGCTCCGCATTTTAAGATTTGGCCGGGGCACTATTCCCAGAATTCGGCCCGTCTTCGGGCACTGGGAACAGAGGAGTTGATCGCTGATCAGCCTCTCTGGCAGCAGCAAAAAATCCGGGACCGGCTGTTTTGTATTCAAAGATGGTTCACCGAAGAAGATGTGGGGAGAGTGAAGCGTACTCCGCTCAACGCTAAACCATTCATCACTGCATTAGATATCGAAATGATGAAAAGATGTATTGGAAGGACGCTTCAGCACAAGAAACGGCAAACCGGACAAATTGTAGAGGTAACCTTTGGCCCGTCCTTTGATACCCTGATGAGGTGGGTCAGGAAGTATGAGAAGTCGGGCTACAACCCTCTCAGTCTCAAGGATGGCAGATGCAATTCAGGCAATCACAATCGAAAGTTCTGTGATGAAACATATGCGTTCATAGACACTCAGATTCTGGCATATGCGTCTCCGGAAAGGCGTTATGCAAATGAAGTTGCCTTTGAGACGCAGCTTGCAATCGATGACATGAACGAAGCTCGTCTTGAGGTGGGTCAAAACCAACTCGGTCGGCCCTGCGCTAGGCAGATCGAGCGGTATATATCAGAGCTTCCACCCTTCCTTGTAAAATGCGAACGCGAAGGCATAGATCGCGCACGAGGCATTTTCAACTGCTCGTCGACTGGTCTTGAAACACTCTTGCCATGTGAGCGTTTCGAGATGGACGGTTGGAAAGGCGACGTAATGCTTCTGCTTCATGATGCAGGAATATCAAGTAAACTGCCGCCCGAGGTTTTACAGAGAATTCCCAGAAGCCGTGTCTGGGTTTATGTCGTCATTGATCATGCCACACGCTGTGTTGTCGGGCTTCGTGTTGTGCTGAATGGCAGTGCAGATGAAACAGTCCGTGCCCTCGAGATGGCAACCCGCGACAAGACGACGATATCTGATGCTGTCGGCACGACTTTTAATTGGGTTGAAGGAGGCGGATTCTCAACAGTCGTTTCCGATCAGGGCAGTGAATTTGCAAATGAGCAATTCGAGACGGCAGCAATTTCAGCGCTCGGTGCGTACGAAAGAAACCCTGCTGCCGCCCCATCTCTTAGGGGCGTCAATGAAAGGCTCTTTGGGATTTTTTCAACCAAGATCACCCCGATGATGAGTGGTCGCACCTTTGGAAACATCTTTGAACGGGGCGACATTGATCCGGCTTCGACCGCCGCCTTAACGCCGGAACAACTTCTGCGGATTCTGATTTGGTATGTTGTCGATATCTATCACCGGACCCCTCACGCAGGTATCGGGTACGTTGCTCCCTCAGTCAAATGGGCCGAGCTTACCAAGGAGGTGGGGACATCCGCGCCGCCGGACGGCTACCGGATGCGTGCGGCATTTGGAGAGATGATCACCCGTCAGGTTGACGGTACCGGTGTCCTTGTGAATGGGATTCGGTATACAAGTCCGAAGCTAAGAAAATTCTTCATCGACAATTATATGTGTGACGTCGATATTCGTGTTGATCCTTACGACATTAGTTGGGTTGTTGTTCGCGTCGATGACAACTGGATTGCGGCATATTCTACCATTCCTGATCTTGAAGGGGTGACATCCGAGGAATGGGCTGAGGCCAATCTCGCGAAAAAACGAAAGGGGCAGGCGCAGTTTGAGCGCGACCTGCCAGCCATTCGAAAAGCAATTGCAGCCATCAGAAAGATCAACGGGGATGCTGCAGCTCTGGTGGGTCTAACTCCTAAGAGGTTGACTGCGGATTACATAAACCAGTTGGAAGAGGAGCTCTTCAATGGTGAAGAAGTCATCCCGTGGCGCGATCCGGAGCCAGTTCCTGATGTTGGTCAGGTTTTCACTGGCGGTATGCCAACCGGTCAACCCAAACAGGGTGAGAATGATCTAGAGTCTCCGATCGTCGAAGCTCCAAAGCCGTCAGGCCTGAAGCCCAAATGGACTCTGGAGGGCGGAGAATGAGCGATTTGAGCAGAGAGGAAACTCTGGCAAACAGCGCTGATCGCATGGTTCAGCTCGGCAAATTGTTTGTGCGCCATGATCGGTTTGTCGATCTTGAACAGCGGATTGCTGCCTTGGCCAGGCAGCGGCGTGCTGAACTCAAATTTGGGGAGATCAGGCGGCAGAAGGGTCTTTCGGTGATCGGCGAGTCTGGTGCGGGTAAATCAGAAGCACTTAAGAAAATTCGTCAAAACTACTGTGTGCCGCGCAAAAACGCGCCCGATGAACGCGTCGGTGAGTTTGTAACGGTCGAAACACCTTCACCGGCAACACTGAAGTCAACCGGCATCGCAACACTGGAAGCCCTGCAGTTTGATATTGTGGGAAAACTAAGTGCGCCTGAACTTTGGAAGTTGGTGCGCCATCATCTCGCAGAGCACAAGGTGTTCTTTTTGCATTTTGACGAGGCTCAGGACTTCATTCTAAACCAGTCTGGCCGTGAAGCGAGCAGCGTGATCAACACGATCAAGAGCCTGACCCAATCTGAGACCTGGCCGGTTTCGGTTATATTTTCAGGTAATACCGTTCTGGCCGATATTCTGGACAGTGACTTTCAGCTTGGACGGCGGCTTCCACCCATCCATTTTGAAAATCTGGCACCAGAAGCCGACCTGGATGATGTTGAACACATCCTGTCACAATATCTTGGTGCTGCGAAGCTGGAGTTTAAGCCGTCCACGGAGATGAGCGATTTCTTGGCAAGGCTGATAGTCTCTGCTTCGGGGCAGCTTGGTCTGGTTTTCGAGTTTATTCTGGAAGCGATACAGCTTGTCTTCGACGCCGGTAGAACAACTCTGGAGACAGGTGATTTCAAAGAGGTCTATCGACATCGTACCGGAGCCGTGGATGGCGCTAACCCGTTTGTTGCGGCCGATTTCAAAAGCATCAATACGCGGGTCGTTTTGGAAGGGAAGCTGGTCAGGAAAGGGGGGCAAAATAAGCCCTGGGCATTGTCATGAGGCGAGCGAGACTAGGGTTAACTCTTCCAATCGGGCGAAATGAACCAGCAGTAGCTTACGCCTCTCGGTTGGCTGCCTTAAATGGCTGCTCCAGTCTCTGGGCGTTCTGCAGTCTGGTGGGGCTTTCCGCTTTGAAGCTCTCGCGCGCTGACCCAGAGGAACTGAGCCGCCTTTCTGATCTGTCGGGTACAGTCGTCGCGGATTTGGCGCGGTTCTCCATTCGGACGAATACACGCGCCACACGTACTCTTGGAGGTCAAATATTTCCGAACAAAGATATCAAGATTCAAACCCAGTACATCTGCCCAAAGTGCGTTCTGGAAGCCGCCGATGATCGCGAATGGTATCATGTTCCCCCCGATGTGTTTTGGTATCTTGATTTTGTGCGAACCTGCCCGAAACACGGATTGTTGCTGGTCCCAATGCCAGAGCAGCAGGTCGGCTGGTTTCCATATGATTTTACGGCCCGTTTGTCGCAGGCTCAGATTGGGAGAGAGACCCTGATTGGTCTAATGACACATGCTCCAACCAGAGTAGATGAATTCTCTATTGCTTCATTCTCCGGGAACACTGACAGCACCTGGCTCGCTGGCAGCAGTGCCTATGCAGTGTCCCGTGCGAGCGAGAGACTGGGTTGCATAGTTGAGGGATTCAGATCTGCCAGGCAGTTAAGTCGTCAAGAACTAGCCAGGCTGGCAGATGTTGGCTTTGAAGTGCTTTCAAATGGGCCGGAATCTCTGCGACGCGTGCTGGAGGAACTCATAGCGCAGCGCGGTCGATCCAGCCTGCGTAAAACTTTCGGTGTGTTCTTTCATCTTATGGATGGGAAAATGGGTGACGCAATCCCAATGGTCCGGGCTGTTCTCAGAGACGTCACTCTTGAGAATTTCGTAATACACCCGGGTGACAAACTACTTGGCGAGGTGTGTACGACACGAAGGTTTCACACCCTTACGTCCGCCTCCGATCTGACCGGTGTACATCCTGTGAAGCTTGCGAATGTGCTGAGGTCGGCAGGTCTTATGGCTGAGATATCTGCGTCAGATCCCATCATGATCGAAGCAGAGCCAGCTGAAGAGATGCTTCGAAAGCTGTCATCCTCGGTACTCACAAAGGATGCGTTGAGTTTCCTCGGGCTGCCCTGGCGGCACTTGATGAGCCTTCAGGATTCCGGATTGATTGCGCCGGTTAATCCAGCCTGTAGAGGGCAATACATGTACTGTCTTCATGAACTGAAACACCTGCGGGACGCGATGTGTAAAAGCGCTCGCGTATTATCGAGAGAAAGCGCGGATCTTGTGCCTGTCTATAAGGCTGCAAATCAATCTGTTTGCAGTATCAGTGAAGTCGTAACACTACTGACTTCCGGGAAACTTCAGGACGTCGGTCTTGTTGGAGGCGTGCAAGGTTTTGATGCTATACGTGTCGATCCCGCCGAGGTTTTTGAGGCACTGCCAGCTTACCGGGAAGTTACCGATGCAATGACACGGGAAGAGCTTCTGAAGCATTTCGGCGTCTGTGGGAAAACACTGGCCTTCCTGCTGCGTGAAGGTCACTTTGATGAGTTCCGTACCCGATGCAGGCAGTCTCGAAAGGTGCGCTCATATATAACTATTTCCAGCGTTGAACGGTTTTCTGGAACCTACATCAGCCTCAGAAACCTGGCCCAGGAAATGCAAATTTCAGCACGCAATCTCAGCTATCTGATCAAAGGGGCCGGCTTGTATGAATTGCCAGTGCCGGAAAAGTGCCGAGGGAGATTTTTTCGGCGTGAAGACGTGCTATCTGGAAACGAATTAACGGGCTTGAATAGCTCAAATAAAACAGGAGGCAGCCTTTGAAACTGCTTTTCCTTTCGGACCTGCACTATGACTTCTGGGTGGATGCCGACCGTGATCCCTTTGAAGGCATCGAGGATCAAATTGGCGGGCTCGACCACCTACTGATTGCGGGCGATCTTACCAACAAGCCAAAGGTGCGGTGGAAGTACGCGTTTGAGAGATTGTCGAAGCTGCTGCCGCTTGAAAGAGTTTCGGTTTTCCCAGGCAACCACGACTTCTATGATTTTCGACTCGATCGCGAGGACCGTCTGGAACAAATCGCATCCGCATTTGGGGTCGGGTATGTGCAAAAGAAGTAGCTCGTATTTGGCAGCACACGTGTTCTTTGTGCGACACTTTGGACCGACTTTGAGTTGGGAGCAGGTAGAACCATCAACGAAAGTCACGCCTCCGCGCGAATGAATGACTTTAGGCACATTCGCGTCGCTTCCAAGGGATATCGAAAGCTGAGGCCGTCCGACCTAGTATTAGCCCATCGCAATCAACTCGATTGGCTGAGTGGCGCTCTCGCCGAGGATTTTGACGGCCAAACCTTCGTGGCAACCCATCACGCGCCTCATCCTTCCGTGCTTGAGAAGCACGACGGCAACATTGCTGCCGCCTATGCCAGCGATCTGAGTGAGCTTATTCTGAAGCATCGCCCCGAACGCTGGTTCTTCAGGCATTGGCACGGGGTTAGAAATTCAAGTGTTGGCGATACCCAGCTGATCAATGTGTCCCTCGGATATCCCGACGAAATTGCGGATCCTGCAGCGCGGATCAGAGATCTGATTTTTGAAATCTGAATGTCCGAACTCAACCTGAAGGCGGTTTACATAACACCCGTTCAGCGACGTTCCCGGTTCGTTACGATGTCGTGCTTCAACCAAAAGCTGTCTGCGCACGCCCACCAAAAGAAGCGCGCGTAGACTGATTGATGTCGCTTCGCCGGACGTCTGGCCCGGCATGATGGGCCCCAACGGGGTCGCCGTCCTTCCCATCGCCGCACTCGATCCGCCCCACCGTGCGGCGTCTCCTGCGGTCCCCGCGCTTGATGGGTCCGGGTCCCCAATAGCCGTTTCATTCAGCCGCGAGAGATCATGATGCGAAGGCCTCGTTCTCGGTGATCTTTTCAAATGCGGGTAAGAACGCGTCATGGTGCAGCGATAAGTAACGCGTGATGCGCTCGCAGCGCATCAGTTTCGCGATGTAACCACGGGTCAGGACCAAATTGAGATGATCGGCTCCGTAGCTGTCTTCAACAAGGCGGACTTCGCGTTCCAGGTTTGCAGACTCGCGCTCCATAAGCTCCAGTTGCTCGCGCGAAATCCCTTTGATCTTTTTCGGCGTTGCCGCCGACACCAACTGGTTTTCGGGCGTCGCGGCCAGAAGCGATCGGGCATAGTTGATCGTGAACTTGTTCATGGCGACCATGAGTTGCGCCGCTTCAATCTGGCGAATTGGCTTCATTTTCTTCAGAATCTGAAACCCGGTCAAAGCCACTTGTTTGTCTTTCAGCAGTTCCGCCGCCTCGTCGCAGATACCATCCAGAAGCTGGCGTTTCTGTTTCAGGGTCTTGATGTTGACATTAAGCGCGCTCGCCAGACGGGCCTCCGGCACGCCAAGAGAGAGGGCTCTCAGGATCATCTTGTGCTCTTGAATGGTCGCGAGACGAGAGATGCGTTTGTTGTAGGTGAAGGCTTCATCGTCGGTGGAGACAAGACATCGCGCATGTGTCTGCCCCTGGTCCTTCAAAACCTCAAGGCGCAGATGCCCATCAAGCAATGTATATTGACCAGCGTTGTAAGGGTCGCGGGACACGACAATAGGTTCAACAAGGCCAATTTCTAGAACAGATGCCGCGATCTGTTTGAACTTAATGCTGGCCTTCTTTTGCGGGGTGACCACGTAGAGTGGCGCGATCTCCTCGAATGGAAGCGTTACCAGCTCCTGTTCAAAAGCAGCTGCAACCGTCCGTTCTTCCCGGGTCACCGACATGCGGACGCCTCCTCGGACTGAGTTAGGCGGTCTGCAACTTGTTTTGGCAGACTGGCCAACCCTTCGGCGCGAAGCAATGTGACGAAGTTTTCGTCAGCCATCAGCGTCTTGAGCGCTTGTGTCAGAAAAAGCAGTTCGCTCCGCGTTGCGCCTGCCTTTCTCAGCAGCACCTTCTTTTTCTCGACATCGTTTTCATAGGTCTTGAGCAGAGTCTCGACAGAAAGACTCTTGCGTGGCCGTTCGACAGTGTTCGCGCGACCCTTGCCGTGTTTCTGGCGGGCTTCAACAAGACGCTTGGCTGCAAGGAGTCTTCCGCCGCGCAGGAGCTTTTTCTCATAAGCCTGCCGGAGAACACGTTGCACGCCGACGTCATCGGCGTCCGCTATGTCAACGGCAACACTGACCGGAATCTTACCGCTCTCCACTGCACGCAGGAGGCGGTGTTCATGACTTTCCAGAAGCTTTATCACGCCATGGACATACTTCTTGGACAGCTGGGTCTTGGCGGCGATTTCAGCTTCAGAGTATCCCTTTTCCTTGAGGCGCCCAATATCTCGGAGCAAATCCAGCGAATGGTGCTGCCTGCGCGCCAGATTTTCTACCAAGCTCATTACAAGGCAGTCTTCGCTGCTGGCATTGATGACGATTGCCGGGATTTCAGATTGGCCAAGAACCTTGAATGCTTCCAGTCGGCCCTGGCCGCAGACCAATTCGTATACCGGCTTGTCTCCGTCTTCAGTCTCACGCGCCGCAACCGTAATGGGTCTTTTCAACCCAAGCTCCGCAATGTTCGCAGTGATCTCATCGAACACCTTTTTGTTCCTGAGCCTTGGGTTGACCACAGTGATTGCATCGACGGGAACAAGAACAGTGTGCTCGACTGGTGCGTAATTCATCACGCTACCTCCAATATCGGCGCACGTGCAGCCATGTCGAAGAAATGAGCCAGGTTGTCGAAGCGGAATGCATCAAGGGATAAACCGTTGTTTTCCGCCAAGCGTAACTTTGATTTGGTCATGTCAAAGGTGGGCAGCAAGTAGTAGTCGAGGGGCGCAGTATTGGCCTGTCCCATCCTGACGACGATGGACAAGTCCGGAAGTTGGCCGGTACTCAGTCGAATGTTCCAGCGATACGCGCCCGCGCCTGTTTGCATGCAGCGTGCGATGACAATGGAAACGGTGAACTCGTCATTGATGATGAGAGTATCTGCATTGTGGCTTTGAGCGACGTCTCCGCCAACGGCTTCGACCCCGGCGATGATGTCCCGGACGATGTCGGAATGCAGGCTGCGCAATAGTCTGTTGATCTCAATGTAACGGTAATCTCTGTCAGGTTTGAAGCCGACGAGGCTGTAAGCACGCAACAGGCTACCAAATCTGTTCTGGTAGGCACCGCTTGATGGAAGCTTTGGTGCTTCATTGATGACAAAGCCCGAGAGGTAGCCGTTTTCTTCCAAAACCTCCTTTAGCCGATCCAGCATTTCATCGTCGGACAATACATGTGAACGAGCTGCAATAATTGCTCCGGCAGCGTTGAACAGGTTAGCGTCAACAATTGCTTCAAAAGCACCAACAGCGCGGACCCAGTTTTCCGGATCGTTCTGGACATGGCGTTTCTTGAGTTTGAAGGAGTGGCGGTTCCAGAGATTATTCCCGATGTATTTTTCGTTGGTCAGAATTTGACGTACAACCGCTGGTGACCAGTCCCGATCCAGATCAGTTCGGATGCCGCGTCGGTTCAGGTCTGACGCAATCTCAGCTTCAGACCAACCATCATTCACAAACCGCAAGAAGATCTGGTTTACTATAGCGACTTCATCAGCCGGACCCGGAACAAGCGTAACCCGGTCGGTTTGAATACTCTTGTGCTCTCCTCGCGACAGGATGCCCTTGGTACGACCGGCTTCATCGATCAACATGCGTCGCAGCCCGAACCCAGGCGCGCCGCCTTGTCGATAGCCCAACTCAATCAGTCGGCGCTGTCCTGCAAAGACCTTTTGCGACAGCTCGCGACTGTATTCGCCAGCCATCGCGCGCTTGACGCCTTTTACAATGGTGGAAACGGGACTTCCGTCGTTTTCGAATTGCTCGGCGCAATACTCGACAGAAATGCCAGCGCGCTTGCAGATATACTCATAATAGGCGCTTTCATCCGCATCCTGAAAACGGCCCCAGCGACTGACATCATAGACCAGGACTGTTTTGAAATCGATCTCACCTGCTTCGATGTCGTCAATAAGTTGCGAAAGACCAGCGCGTCCTTGAATGCTCAACCCGCTTTTGCCAGCATCAGAATAGGTTTGGATTATCTTGTAGCCGCGTTCTTCCGCATATCGCTGGATGGCGTCCGCCTGGTTTTCGGTCGAGTAGCGCTGATGCTCTGTCGACATGCGAACGTATTGGGCTGCGTTCCGGCGTTTTTCTCCGTCCGACTTGTTATTTGGCCAATTCAATGACGTGGCCCTCCATATTCAAATTCGTAATTTTGCGCAGCTGTTCTGCGATTCCTTTCACGAATTTATCGGAAGGGAGACGGAAACATGTTTCATAAAAAGGGCAACATCTTTCATGGAGGCAGCCAGGATCTGGTTTCGGCTGTAGAATATCGAGAGGCAGTTAGGTCTGCGCTGACCTATGAGCTGGGAGGCGCGGGCCGGGCGGCGAAAGCAACGATAAAGTGGACGGGAGTAAGCCAAAGGACAGCAAAGAACTGGATAGCCGGTTCATACGGCCCAAGTGGTGAGCATTTGATTGGTTTGATGAAGCACTCGGATAGTGTGATGGGCGTGGTTTTGGAGCTAGCTGGACGTCATGAGACTTTGGCAATACAGCGCGTTGAGATCGTGAGACGGGAACTCAGAGAGGTATTGAAGGTACTGGACGCGATCTGTGCTGCTGACGATGCTTCGAGTGAAACCTAGCGACAAACAAAGCTCATTTCGGTTTGTATGCCCTGCATCAAGTAACCAAGTTTTCTCATCCATCGATCGAAAGTGTTTGGGTTCTACACGGAGGCAGTGCCGGGCAATGCCGAGGGGAATTTTCGGGCGCGAAGACGCGTCATTTGGTTGAGATTTATTGAGAATTGACGTGGGTTGGGGGGCAGCACTTATTTGTTCGATGAGTTGCAAGTTACGTGTCGGGAAATGGCAAGTTAGATGTCGGCGCTATCAGGAAGCCCCACAAAACAAGGGGGTTCCAGTCGCAAAAAGTGTCACCTTATGTGTCGTTCCAGAGTAGTTGTGGCGTTTCACCCGACATGACCTAAACGTCTCAATAGATCATTTTGGCAGATTACCTGGGAAAACGGCCTCGGATTATCTTCCTGGGCCGTTCGCAAGTCTGACAGGGACAGACGAATGAGATGTGCTGGGCTGAAGACATTGTCAGGCTTTGATACGGGACGGGAAGCAGGCTTTCGCTGCGGTTTGAACGAACGGCAGCATTGGAGAAAACGTGAGTTTTCTATAGTTGCAGAAAATCATCTGAAAACGTACAGAGTACGAAGCATCGGCGGCCTGCAATCAACCAAGTGTTGTGTTACCTGCGACACCTGCGAGAAGGTTACCTTCAACTCGCCCTGCTACATGCTGTTACGGAATTGCGAAATTCCCGCGACGTTGGGAATGCGAGATTGTAGGTCGTTGATGCACCCATGTCACTAAAGTCATTTGCTAACCTTAGACAAATCGCTTTTGCGCTTGGTCGAGACTACCGTCGGAAAATGGTCTACATCGCATATGGGCTTGCTCCAGGTGCAAGATATAAAGAATTCACCATCCCGAAGAAGAGCGGTGGAGAACGCCGCATTTGCGCACCTCGTATTGCGCTTCTCAAGTTGCAGCGCGACATCCTTCAGCTACTTGAAGGCGACTATCGTCCTCGTGCTCACGTGCATGGATTTATCAGCGGGAAACAACGCAGCATCGTGAGCAATGCCCGACAGCATGTCGGTAAGCGCTGGGTTTTGAACATTGACCTCGAAGACTACTTCGAAACCATTCACTTCGGACGAGTTCGCGGGCGATTGATGACCCCGCCGTATGGCTATCCGACACCTTTCAGCAGATGATTGACGACAACGGATTTAGAATTAACCACACAAAGACGCGCCTGCTGGGCCTCGCCTTTCAACAGGAAGTCACAGGTCTGATTGTGAATGAGAAAGTCAACGTGAAGCGCAAGTTTGTTCGCGACGTCCGGGCGATGCTTCATGACTGGGAGTTAAATGGCTTTGCTGCGGCATCGGTGCGGCATTTCAACGAGAAGCGTCCGGATAGAGGCCGGTTGCCGGAACAGGAGGCTACGAACTACGAATGGGTGGTCCGAGGGAAAATTGAGTTCATTCGGCAGGTGAAAGGATCTACCGATCAGGTCTTCCGCCGCCTAGCTGCAAGGTTCAATGCACTGTGTTCGGGCCAACACATTTCGATTCCGCTGGTCGAGGATAGCGACGTTCTCAACGCAGCCGTTTGGTATCTCGAAAATGACACAGATGGCGGATCAGTGGGCACTTGTTTCGCTGTCGACACGAACCTGTTCGTTACTTGCGCGCACTGCCTCGGACCAAACCTGCGCATCTTCCCGCGACAAAATCCGGCATTCCCGATGGATGCGGACGAGTTAGCTCGCGACGATCACAACGACCTTGCGCTAATTCGGCTACGAACTCCGTTGCCCGCATTCAATCCTGCTGCCACTCTGCAAATGGCCTCGTCAGCCGAATTCAGCGCGCTCGGCATCCGATCTGCGGTGCAGGCTGCGGGCTATCCTTCAAGTCTGGACAGCACATCTCTTTCGATCCGAGACACTGAAGTAACAGGGTTCTCGCGGAAAACCTTTGACGGCACCGCCGCTACATCTGACAACGTGATCGCCTTGCTGTCGGGCACTTACGAGGGAATGAGTGGTGGTCCGGTGCTATTATCGGGAAAGGTCGTTGGCGTAATCGTCAGAGGGCCAAATGATGATGACCGGACAATCCCCTTCTTGGCGGTCAAATCAGGACATGTAAACGACCTGCTCGCGTCCCTTTGAAATGGTCGACTTAGGCCGTTTGGACCTGTCACGCTTTTGTGCCGCCCCAAGTGCTCGTTTAGGCCACTTTCCGTTCGAATGCGACCGGGCTTTTCCATCCCAATGCTGAGTGTCGTCGGCGCGGATTGTAGAAGCCATTGATGTATTCGAAGATGGCCAACTCAGCGGCTCTTCGGGTTGGCCAGGACCGCCGCCATATCAGCTCTGCCTTGATGGTCTTGAAGTAGGTTTCGACAGCCGCATTGTCATAACAATTTCCCTTGCCGCGCATCGATACCTTGAAGCCATGCTGGCGCAGCAGTTTCTGGTAATCGTGTGAGCAATACTGACTGCCCCTGTCCGTATGATGTATGCAGCCCTTTGGTGGTTGTCGCAGAGCAACGGCCATCTTCAGGGCCCGTATTGCCAGATCACGCTTCATGCGGTTGCTCACAGCCCAACCGATCACGCGGCGTGAATGCAGATCGAGGATGACAGCAAGGTAGAGCCAGCCCTCGCGGGTCCAAACGTAACTGATGTCACCTGCCCATTTCTGATTGGATCGATCCGCATGGAAGTCACGGCTCAGGAGGTTCGGTGCGATGTTGAGGGCGTGGTTGCTGTCAGTCGTTGCTTTGTATTTCCTTGACCGTTCGGCCCATATGCCGTTCTCACGCATCAGTCTGCCAACCCGGCGGTGGCCAACGTTCAGACCCAACTCCTTCAGCTCTTCAGTCATTCTGGGGCGACCATAGCTGCCCAAGCTGAGCCGGGGTTGTTCCTTGATGTGGGCCAGAACAACCACGTCGGTCCGCTGCCTTCGGCTGGCCGGACGGCTCCGATAGGCGCGCAGGCCGCGAGCGCTGACGTCCAGCACGCTGCACATGCGATCCGTAGAAAAGGCATCGCGGTGTTCTTCGATGAACCTAAACCTCATGGCTTTTGCCCCGCGAAGAACTGCGTTGCCTTTTTTAAGATCTCCCTCTCCTCCTTGAGAATGCGGTTCTCTCGCCGAAGCCGTTCGTTCTCGCGCGCAAGGTCAAGGTCCTCTTTGGAAACCACATCCGTATCACGATGCGCGGTCACCCACTTGTTCAGCGTCGAAATCCCAATTCCCAAATCCGACGCCACCTGCTTGCGTGTCAGACCGCTGGTCAGCGCGATCCGCACCGCGTCAGCCCGGAATTCATCCGTGCGTTTCGTTCCCATAGTTCGTCTCCTTTGTTGCATTAAATGCTATCAAAGGAGCGGCATCAAACCGCGACAGGTCCAGCATCTTTGTCTTTACCAACCTGTTTCAATCAGGCCGAACCATTAAGCGACAATCTTAGGTTCATAGCTGTGGACGTCGAGACTGCCGGGTACGATATCGCGAGCATCTGTCAAATTGGCCTCGCTTTTGTTGGGTTTGACAGCTCAATTGTAACTTATAGTGCATACATTGATCCCTGTACGCCATTCGCTGCAGGCAACACCCGATTGCATGGCATTCATGCTGCAACTGTCAAAAACGCCCCCAAATTTGCAGAAGTACTGCCAGATCTGCGTCCGGTTCTTGAAGCATATCCGCTTATTCAACATAGCCGTTACGATGAGAAAGCCTTTGATGCAGCGTGCCGACTTGCAGGACTTCAGGTGTTGAAGCCGGTATGGTCAGACAGCGTTGCCATCGCTCGCCAAGCCTGGCCGGAGTTGCGAGGCAATGGTGGGTATGGTCTGGCCAATCTCAAAAAGGTGTTAGGGCTCCAATTCAAACACCATGATGCCGGAGAAGATGCACGTGCTGCTGCCGAAGTTACTTTGAAAGCGGAAGCTTCTATGGGGCGGAAAATCAGGATGCTCAATACCTCACAGCAGTTGGTCTTTGATTTTCAGTGATGCGAGAGGGCGACTTCGTGGGCCGTAAGGCATTAAAACATCCATCAGCGCAAGCTGAGGGCTCAAATTTCACGAGAAATAGTACTTAGATTTAATGTACATGCTACGTGTATTTTATGGACGCCAAAGAGTAACATTCAAAGATGGGTCTTGATTAAGGCTATGATTTGTAATCTAAAAATGTTGGCCAAATGAGAAAGCTGTGGGTCATTTTACAGGAGCGACACACAAGGTGACACTTATTAACCTCGAGTTGTCACTTCTCGGCGTCAAACCTGCAATTTTAATAACAGCCCGATGGACGCACCTTCATTTCATAGTGAAAAGGGATGAAATCGGTTGTTTTTTGCGGACGCGAAACCTGGCTGAGAAACTTGATAAGCAGCCATGCGTAGAAGGGGAGCTCTACTCCACTTACTGATTTGGAAATTGAAAATCCTCGTGTCAGCGGTTCGATTTCGCCCCCAAAGGATGTTTATAAAATTAAAACAATATGATAGATGGCTTTCACTCGGCGACTTTCTACCCGTTACGGGTGCGGAATCTGTGAGCTTGAAAGGAATAGCCGCTGTCTTGTTGGGGTTCTGTGCTGCGATCATGATCATTTGGGACACAGTGGAATTGACTGCCAATCGGGTTTCCTCGCTTTGGCTGATGGCTACCTTCGCAATTCCCGCTCTCTATGCCGTCAATACGGTGTTTCCTGCACTCAACATTGCTTTAGGGTTTCCGCCGTCACCTTTCCCTCGGTAGCTTGTTTTTAGTTCGGCCTTTACTGGTCCAGTAGCTGTGTCAGGGAGCGCAAAAATCGGAACGAAAGGCTCCTCCGGAGCCAGGCGAACAAACAGGTCTTTCCAGATTGAGTTTAGGGAATCGTTAAAGACCTATTGTACGATCTCAGTCCTTACCGAGATAGCATTATCAGAAAGGTGAACCGCTCCGGTTTTACGGGAGACTGTTGAGTTTGTCTTTCAAGCTGCGATTTTGTCTGATTTCCAGGTTTGTTCGTATCGTTCCTCTGTTTCGATTGGCGTGATGTAGCTGAGCGGCTGCAGTAGGCGCCCTTTGTTGAATCAGTCTACCCATCCATTCGACCTGATCTTTGGATTTCCACGGTCCCAGCCGATGGATGACTTCGGTTTGGGTGATAAAGCGCTATTTGCTGTCTAGTCTAGCTAGTGGGTTTTTGCTCAATTCATCCGAAATGTCGTCGTCCAAGGGAACCTCAAATGTGTTTAGCGTAAATCCAAGCGTCACATAAAAGCCGACCGTGGCAATCAAGTCTAAGATACCTCGCTTACCAATCAACAGTCTCAATTCCGTGAGGGTTGGTTCAGTCAAGCTGTTGTTTGAAAACAGCTCATCCACCGCTTTCGACAATATCGCATCATCCCCTTTGATGCCGTCCAAGGGTCCACCGAGGCGAGCAATGCGAGTGTCATCCAATCCAGATTTACGCGCGCGGACGATGTGTTGATGCCATTCGTAGCATGATCCAAGTCGCACTCCCGTGCGTAGGATCACGACCTCACTTCGTTCAGCCCCAAGCGAGGTCTGATTGACCACATGCTCGCGTAATTCCGACCATGCTTTTAGCAAAGCGGGGTGGTGCGCCATGGTGCGGTAGACATTTAGACCACCGGCAAATCCAGACAACATATCGGCAATTTCAAGTGGCCAATCTTGGTCACTTATCGGTGCAAAATCTTTTTTCATCGTTCCAATTCGCTTGCTTAGCGCACAACATGCACTGAACAGCTAGAATGCCTTACGACACGTGCCGCGTTCGGTCCAAGCAGATAGTCTGCGAAATCTGGTTTATGGGCACCAATCACGATCAATCCACAATTGGTTTCCTCTGCAACCCGTAGAATCTCTTCATAGGCCGTGCCAGTGGCCACAACGTGGCGCACCTTTGCATCCGCAGCGGCACCAAGGCTTGCTACGATCTGGTCCCTCAATGCGGATTTTGCCTTTGCAAAAGCATTGTCATGGTGGGTTTGTTCAAAGAACCCTGCCACCAGACTTTTGCCGTAATCAGGGATGATGGTGACCACATCAAGCTGGGCGCCATCCAGATCGGCGAGACGCTTGGCTTCTTTCAAGACGGCATCATCTTTGCCTTGGTTGGAGATATCGATGGCACATAGGACAGAACGGCTCATGCTGGAGCTCCTTTTTGTGATGCGCGCGCTTTCTGGAGGAAGAAGATCAGACCCAGAAGCAGCAAACCTGGAATGAACAGAAGCTCTTTTGGCATCTGATCAGTCGGCGCTTTAACCTCTTTCACGGTGACATAGTCGTCAGCGTAGAAATCGTAGCCTTGCAGCGTGGTCGCAAAGGGCGTGCCAAAGAGCGGTTCTTCAACCAGCAACTTGCCATCTTCTACCATTGTTAGAAGACCCAACGCGTCCATGCGCGCACCCGCAGGCGTGTCATCAATTGCAAGCACAAGCGTCGTATCTTTCAGTTCACCCGTGTCAAAGTCTGGTCCGTTGAGCACGATCCTGAGTTCAGACCCGGCCGTTGCCGCATCTACAGCTTCAACTAATGCGGTAGGCTGAACGGCTTGGAATGGTGGTTGGATGCGATCTAGGAAGAAATCTGGGCGGAATAACGAGAAGGCAATGAGTATCAATGCTACACTCTCATAGATACGGCTCTTGGTGATGAAGTAACCCATGGTGCCAGCCGTGAAGACGAGAATGGCGATACTTGACATCACAAAGACCAAAGTGCCTTGCAGCCAGGTCACATCAATTAACAGCAGATCCGTATTGAAGATGAAGACAAATGGCAAAGCAACAGTACGAAGGCTATAAAAGAAGGCCGTGAAGCCAGTTTTGATCGCATCGCCACCTGAAACCGCCGCGGCGGCGAAGCTTGCGAGGCCAACCGGAGGCGTCACGTCAGCCATAATGCCGAAGTAGAACACAAATAGGTGCACGGCGATCAGCGGCACAATCAGCCCTGACTGCGCGCCAAGTTCGACGACAACCCCAGCCATCAGGGAGGACACCACGATGTAGTTCGCTGTTGTTGGCAGTCCCATTCCCAGAACGAGGGAGAGCAGGCCCACCATGACCAGCATCAGGATGAGGTTGCCGCCAGAGAGGAACTCAACAAGATCGGCCATGACCTGTCCGACACCTGTCAGTGTGACGGTGCCAACAATGACGCCAGCTGTTGCCGTCGCCAGACCGATGCCGATCATATTACGCGCGCCGTCGACAAGACCTTGCAGCAGGTCGACAATGCCGTCTTTGAACCGTTCAATCGTGTCGCTTTCGCCTCGGAAGATGGCCTTCAAAGGACGCTGTGTCAGAAGAATAACAAACAGCAACGATGTCGCCCAGAAGGCCGACAGGCCCGGCGATTTCTGCTCGATCATCAGAAAGTAGACCAGCACGATGATTGGCAGCAGATAATAAAGCCCGGATTTATAAATCTCACCTACGACCGGCAATTTCACCTCTTTGGCGTGAGGATCATCTGGTTCTAGGTCCGGAACCTGAGCCGCCAGATACAGCAGGGCCGTATAGGTCAGGAACACTAAGGCTGAGAGGATCAGGCCAGATGCTGGCAGAACAGAGGTGATCGCTTTGATCGGGAATTGAACGCCATAGCAAAGCGCTGCAAAACCCACAAAGAAGGCCGCCATGCCGCCAATAGTTTTACCCATGGACACAACCCGGTCGCCCAGAACTGGCATGTTACGTTTCACCGCTTCCAGATGCACGATGTAAACCAGCGCGATGTAGGAAATCGAAGCTGGCAGGAAGGCGTGGGTAATGACTTCGACGTAAGAAATCCCGACGTATTCCACCATCAGGAAAGCTGCAGCTCCCATAACAGGCGGCATAATTTGACCATTCACAGACGAGGCCACTTCGACCGCGCCGCCTTGCTCAGATGTAAAGCCGACCCGTTTCATCAGCGGAATGGTGAAAGTGCCGGTGGTCACAACGTTTGCTATGGACGAGCCAGAAATCAGACCGGTGGCAGCAGAGCCAACAACAGCAGCTTTCGCCGGCCCGCCTTTCAGATGTCCCAAAGCACCGAATGCCATCTTAATGAAATAGTTCCCCGCTCCGGCTTTGTCTAAGAGCGCCCCAAATAACACGAACAAGAACACAAATTTGGTGGAAACACCCAACGCGATGCCAAAGACCCCTTCGGAAGTAATCCACATGTGGCTCATCGCTTTTTTCAGTGATGCGCCACCCCAACGGATCACGTCAGGAACAACTGTGGATGACCCAAAGAAGACATATAGCAGAAAAATCGTCGCGATGATCGCCATCGCAGGGCCAAGTGCACGGCGCGCGGCTTCAAACAACAGAACGAGGCCAGCCAAGGCGAACCATTTGTCCATATTGTCGGCCAAGCCGCCGGAATTCACGATCTTTTGGTAGAAAAAATATCCATACAAAGCGATGAAAGCGCCTACACCCGCCATGATCCAATCTTGGATTGGAATATAGTTCCGTGGGCTCGACTTCAGCGCTGGGTAGGCCATAAAGGCTAGGAAAATCGCAAAGGCCAGATGGATCTGGCGCGAGTTGTTAATAACCGATCCAGGGAGAATGTAGTTCGCCAGAGGAGACGCCAGAACAACCTGAAACACAGACCAGACAATTGCAACAATCGCCAGGAAGGTGCCGACATGGCCAACCGGATTGCGGGCACCAGCGTCGGAAGACGATACTAGATCCTGTAGCTCCTCCTCGCTAAGGGAGCGGCCTTCGGTCTTTGGTTCAGTCATTTGAATTCCCCCTGAATATCCCAATTTTTTTGGTGTATTGGTAAAAAGAGGCACCAATGATGCCTCTCCTTTTGGTTTGGTTAACTGGGTTATTCAATCCAGCCTTGCTCACGGTAATATTTCGCGGCACCAGGATGCAGCGGAGCAGACAGACCCGCAGTGGCCATTTCTTCTGGCTTCAGGTGTGCAAATGCTGGGTGGAGTTTTTTAAAGTCATCAAAGTTTTCGAAGACCGCGGAGACCACAGTGTAAACTGCGTTTTCAGAAACTGAGTCGGAGGTCACGAAGGTCGCACCAACACCGAATGTGGATGTGTCACCATCGTTACCGCGATACATACCACCTGGGATGGTTGCGGAACGGTAGAAAGAGTTGTCAGCAATCAAGCCATCCACCGCTTCACCGGACACGGTCACTAGAACAGAGTCACAAGCGGTCGTGGCTTCTTGGATGGAACCGGATGGGTGCCCAACGGTGTAAACCATCGCGTCGATCTGATTATCACACAACGCCGCAGATTGTTCTGCTGCTTTCAACTCGGTTGCCAACGCAAAATCGCCAGTTGTCCAACCAAGTGCTCCCAGCAGAACTTCCATTGTGCCTCGCTGACCGGAACCTGGATTGCCGATGTTGACTCGTTTACCTTTCAGATCTTCAAAAGAAGAGATGCCAGCGTCTGCACGTGCGACAACTGTGAAGGGCTCTGGGTGTACAGAAAAGACGGCCCGCAGACCTTCAAATGCGCCGGCATCTTCAAATTTGGATGTCCCATTGTACGCGTGGTACTGCCAGTCGGATTGTGCGACACCAAACTCCAGTTCCGCTTCGCGGATGGTGTTGATGTTGTAAACGGAACCACCTGTGGATTCCACAGAACAGCGGATGCCATGCTCTTTGCGACCTTTGTTCACCAGTCGACAGATCGCGCCACCAGTTGGGTAGTAAACTCCTGTGACACCACCCGTACCAATGGTGATGAAATCTTCGGCGAAAGCAGCAGGCACGGACACAGCAAGCGCGAGGGCAGCAGCCGCCGCTGTATTAAATTTTGTATATGACATTGATGTCTCTCCCAGTTGTCGGTTACGCGCTGCCTCCCGCTCCAAGGTAACAATGACCCCAAAAGAGATTACCCAGCATTTGACGTTCAAATGCAGGAATATCAGTACAGCGCGCTTTAAAATGGTCTCCGAGACAAAGGTTTCTGTCTATGCGCGTCACTACCTATAGAATTTGCGTGCTCAAAATGATTGCATGTGGCGGAAAAAATACGGAATCAGACACATGAGCCACGTTTTTCATAGAAATTCCAATAATTTACCTCCAATTGGCATGAAAGGCGATGGTGTTTACCTGTATGACACTGATGGTAAAGCTTATTTCGACGGATCAGGAGGCGCTGCCGTTTCCTGCCTTGGCCATGGTGATCAAGACATTATCAATGCGATCAAACGACAGCTTGATTCTATGGCGTTTGCCCACACCGGCTTCCTAGGATCGCAACCTGCAGAAGACCTGGCGGACTTGTTGGTTAAACATGCACCAGAAAGTTTGGAACACGTCTATTTCGTGTCTGGTGGTTCGGAAGCAGTGGAAGCTGCGCTGAAGCTTGCGCGGCAATATTTTGTCGAAATTGGCCAGTCACAACGCTCCAAAATCATTGCTCGCCGTCAAAGCTACCACGGTAATACGCTTGGTGCCTTGGCAGTCGGCGGCAACGAGTGGCGGCGCGCGCAGTTCGCCCCACTTCTGATTGACGTGAGTCACATTGGTCCTTGTTATGAATATCGAAATCGTCGCGCAGAAGAGACAAGCTTTGAATACGGGCAAAGGGTTGCCAATGAGTTGGAAGAGGAAATCCTGCGTCTTGGACCGGACCAGGTCATGGCTTTCATTGCTGAGCCAGTGGTTGGTGCGACCATGGGCGCTGTGCCGTCGGTGGAAGGTTATTTCAAGCGCATCCGCGAGATTTGTGACACCTATGGCGTTCTTTTGATCCTAGATGAAGTCATGTGTGGCATGGGCCGTACCGGTACGCTTTTTGCCGCAGAACAAGAAGAGATCAGCCCTGATATTTGTACCATCGCCAAGGGTTTGGGGGCTGGTTATCAGCCGATAGGTGCGACGCTATGTTCGGGGGAAATTTTTAATACGATCAAAAACGGTAGTGGTTTTTTCCAACATGGCCATACCTATATTGGTCACCCAACGGCCTGTTCAGCTGGTCTTGCAGTGGTCCAGAAACTGACCCAAGGCGGTGTCGTTGAACACGTCACCGCCAAAGGGCAACAATTGCTCGATCTGCTACAGCAAGAATTTGGCCGACATCCGAATGTCGGTGATATCCGTGGTCGTGGGCTGTTTGTCGGTATGGAGTTTGTCGCTGACCGTGGCAGAAAGGCCGTAATTGATCCATGCCATAAATTCAATTCACGCCTCAAGGCTGCTGCCTTTGACGCCGGTTTGATTTGCTACCCGATGGGCGGTACCATCGATGGCAGGCATGGGGACCACGTATTGCTCGCACCGCCATTCATCTCTGAAACACACCATCTCGAAGAAGTGGTAAGCAAGCTTGCGACCGCCGTCAGGAAAGTCACCGCAGAGCTAGGAATGTGAGCAAAGCACTTGGCATATCGATTTAGGCAAGATGGTCTAAGGTTTTCACTAGGCTTTATTCTGGCGATCTCCCTTGCTGGTTTGCAGTTTATTGCCATTCTGTTTGTGGTTACAACCTCTTACCTGTCGTCCGAACGCGCTATCCTCAATCACGCAAATGGGCTAATGGAGCGGGCCGGCGCAAATGCGGTGGGTCATACAAAACGTTTTTTGGAACCGGCCGGGGAAGTGGTGGATCAGGCAAGCCGCGTTCTGAATTCTGGACTTGTTGGCACCACCGACCGTGACACAATGGAGCGCTATTTTTTTGAACTTCTTCAAACGGAGTCGAGTGTAGCTGGCATCAACTATGGCGATGAAAAAGGTAACTTCGTCTATGTGATGAAAAGCGATGGCCCTGGGCCCTACCGCACAAAATTCATCACAATTGAAGAAGGTGTTCGCAAGACCGATTTCATTTGGCGCACCGAAGACTATGAAATTGTCGCTCGCGACAATGACCCGCTTGACCCTTATGATGCGCGCACGCGGCCCTGGTATATAAAAGCAAGTGCTCTGGACACACGCATCTGGACCAACCCTTACATTTTCTTTACATCTCAACAGCCTGGCGTCACCGTGGCATCACCGGTGGTTTTTGAACAAGAAGGTCTGCAGGGCGTTGTGGGCGTCGATATTGAGATTTCCGATATCTCTAATTTCTTGAGTGAATTGCAGGTGAGTAAGAGTGGGGCAGCGGTGATTTTGCACCAAGATGGAAGCGTGCTCGCGCATCCAGACCCCGATCAGATTAAAGTCCTGAATGACGACGGGACGCTTAGTTTCGCCAATATCAAAGATATCGATGACCCAGTATCACGCGCGGCATTTGCAAATTTCGAAGATGAGGCTGTCACCAACTTTGGTTTACCTTCGAACTTCTCATTCCGGCGAAACGATTATCTTGGCCTGTTTGAGTCTCTCGAGGGAGTAGGCCTCCCTTGGACGGTCGCTGTCTATGCGCCAGAAAATGACTTTATTGGTGAGATCAAAAGAAACCGCGCCCGTAATATATGGATTGCGGCGGGTATTTCACTTTTGACAGCGTTCGTTGGTCTGACAATTGCCGAATGGATCCTGCGCCCGGTAAGGGCCTTTGCGGTACGGACGGCGCTGGTATCACAGGGAGAAGTCTCTGCCCAAGCGCCTCTCCCTAGAACCTATCGAGAATTGAGCAAGGCAAACAAAACGCTGATCAACGAGATCGCGCAGCGACGGGATTCTGAAGAGAAAGTTCAGGAGTTGAGCCGCGACCTGGCGCATTTCTCTCGCGTCAATCTCATGGGGCAAATGGCGAGTGGATTGGCGCATGAGCTGAGCCAGCCATTGACCGCGATCACCCAGAACGTGGATGCCGCAATTTCGACGGCGAAGGAAAGCGGTGCTGCGAGTGAAGATTTGATGTTGATTTTAAAGGAGCTTGATGAACAGGCTCATCAAGGTGGCAATGTTGTGCGTGCTCTTCGTGGATTTGTACGTAAAGATCGCGGGCGAATGGCTGTTTTCAACTTCAATGAATTGCTGGATCAGGCCAAACGCTTGATGCGTCATGAGGCGGAAAGTCGTCACGTCGCGCTGATTTATGAGCCCGCGAAACATCCCATGGTGAAAGGCAACCGCACCCAGATCGCGCAGGTTCTGATCAACCTCATCCGTAATGCCATCGAAGCCATCGCAACTGCAGATAGCGAGATCCGCCAAGTGGTCGTGCATGCGGAAACCGCAAGCGACGTACTCCGTGTTCAGGTAAAGGACACAGGCCCGGGCGTACGGGAAGGCGTGAGGCTGTTCAAGCAATTCCAAACCAGTAAAGAGAGCGGCATGGGTCTTGGCCTTTCAATTAGTCGCAGTATTGTCGAAAATAACGGTGGTCGAATCTGGCATGACAAAGAAGCTAAGGACTACACAATTTTCTGTTTTACCATCCCTTTGGAAACGCAATAGATGTACCAGATGATTTCGGTGGTGGAGCCCAAGTGTGACGAACTCAACAGTGTTTTTGGTCGATGATGAAGCCGAAGTGCGGATGACGCTTTCGCGTGCCCTGCGCAAGCGCGGCTTTACAGTTGAGGCCTTTGACTCGGCAAATAGCTTTCTGAATCAATACAATCCAGACCAGCCGGGCTGCCTTGTTCTGGATTACGGGATGCCAGAGATCGACGGTCTTGAGCTCCAATCTCTGATGAATAAAGCCAAAATCTCGCTACCGATTGTTTTTATATCCGGCCATGGTGGCGTGCCGGAATCAGTACAGGCGATGAAAGCAGGTGCCGTTGATTTCCTTGAAAAACCCTTTCGGCAATACGAGTTGGTGGCCTGCATTCAGACGGCCTTTGAGCGCGATATTGAGATGCGCCAGAAGGCTTCCGAACAAAGTGATGCGCAAGCACGGTTCGAGCGCCTGACTTCTCGGGAAAAAGAAGTGGCGATCTTCATGATGAAGCACCCGTCAAACACAGCCAGTAAAGAGATCGGTCGTGCTCTTGATATCTCGCCCAGAACGGTCGATCATCACCGTGCACGTATTCTTGAAAAACTAGAGATAGGCTCAGTTATCGAACTAGTGGAACTGTCGCATAGAGTGATGCCATAAAATTCGTGAAACTGATGACTAATAGTCGTGTACTTCACGAAAGTGAACGATCACGCGTTGCAACAAGAGTCGGTTTCCTAAAGGTTTTTCGATGTGGTTCAGGGCGCAACTTTGCCATCAGATGCGGTGTGAATCAATCGGGCCGGTTTTGTCCGAGCCTGTTAAGTTTGTATTTCAAGCTACGATTTTATCTGACTTCAAGACTTATTGATATCGTTCCTCCGCTTCGATTGGCGTGATGTAGCTGGGCGGCTCAAGCAGGCGTTTTTTTGACCCAATTGAACCATTATACTGACCCACCCCTCTAAGATCAGGCCACAGAGGGATTCGTAATCTATCCAAGGAAAGGGTGGACTATGAAACGAAGATTTTCTGACGAACAGATTATTGGAATGTGCAAGGAGTACGAGGCAGGTGTTTAAATTCCGGAGCTGTACCGCAAGTACGTGATGAACGTATCGGACGCGAAGAAGTTGCCTGTTCTGGAGGATGATAAGACCCGTTTGGCATGCATGCTTGCGGATGCCATGTTGGATAACGCCGCATTGAAGGATCTTGCGGCAAAACGACTGACGCCTGATGTGAAGCGGGTCAGTCCTACTTGATTGCTAGTGTATGGCCCGCCTTTGATCCAGAGACCAAATGCTGCACACTGTATGAATGGCAATTTCAATGAAAATCACGGCTTGGGAAGAGGCGCTTTGCTTGGTCACGGGGGTGCATGGCGCGGGTGGGATAGCGTGATTGCTTGGGTGTGTCGTCGGCGCGAGGGCCCTCAGTCGTCAGAGCTTCTGGCTCTGGGTGACCCAGTTCGAAAAGTTTATGCGACATGTCCTGAATGTCCTGCGCGATCAAGTGTATGACGATGCCTTCGCGTTGCAGATAGCCTGTTACGCGCAACAATCGTCCACCCATAACAATCCGCCGAAACCGTTCATAAACGTTGCGCCAAACCACAACATTGCTGACGCCGGTTTCATCCTCAAGTGTCAGGAAAATTACGCCAGAGGCCGTGCCCGGGCGTTGCCGGGTGATGACAAGGCCGCAGACGCTGTAGCGCCCCAGCGCAATGTTCTGCAATGATGCGTGTGTGACAAGGCCAGAAAGCGTGGGGCGCAGCAGTTCCATCGGGTGGGCGCGCAGAGTCAGGCGAGTTGAAACGTAATCTTCCACCACCTCTTCGCCCAGTTGCATGATGGGTAAAGCGACCTGTGGTTCGTGGATATTTTCCCCGTCAATCGGATCATTAAACAGGGGCAACGGCTTGGGGCTTTGGATGGCTTTGACTTGCCATAATGCGTCGCGACGCGTGAGGCCCATATCCGAGAACGCATCGGCCTCGGCCAGACGTGTTAACACGTCTGGATGCAGGCCCGCACGGAGCCACAATGCTTCTGGGTCAGGATAGCCATTGCCGCGCGCAGCCACGATCCAACCGGCATCTTCCTCCTTCAGCCCTTTGATCTGGCGAAAGCCCAAGCGCAGTGCCAAAGTGCCGTCTGGACGACGCTCCAGCGTATTGTCCCAGTCTGAATGGTTCACGCAAATCGGACGGGTTTCAACTCCGTGCTCGCGCACATCACGTACGATCTGTGCCGGGGCATAAAACCCCATTGGTTGCGAATTCAGCAAGGCACAGGCAAAAATCGCTGGATGATGGCGTTTCAGCCATGCCGACACGTAAGCCAGCATAGCGAAAGCGGCGGCGTGGCTTTCGGGGAAGCCGTAATCGGCAAAACCCTCGATTTGGCCGAAACAGCGTTCGGCCACGTCCGGGGCGTAGCCATTCCGCAGCATACCGGCGATGAACTTGTCACGATACTTGCCGATGGTGCCCATGCGCCTGAATGAGGCCAGCGAACGGCGCAGATGGTCCGCTTCTTCCGCAGAAAACCCAGCACCCACCACCGCGATTTGCAAGGCTTGTTCTTGAAATAGTGGTACGCCAAGGGTGCGTCTGGTGACCTCCTCCAGCGCGGGGCCGAAGGGTTCTATTTCCTCCAGTCCATTTCGCCGCCGGATATAGGGCTGCACCATGTCGCCTTGGATCGGGCCGGGGCGGACAATGGCGACCTCGATCACCAGATCGTAAAACTCGCGGGGGCGCATCCGGGGTAGGAAGTTCATCTGCGCCCTGCTTTCCACCTGAAAGACACCAATCGCGTCCGCCTGGCAAAGCATATCATAAGTGGCCTCATCGCCCTGAGGAACCGAGGCAATGCTATGCGTGATGTTGTCATGCTCTTGCATCAGGGCAAAGGCTTTTCTGATGCAACTGAGCATCCCAAGCCCCAGTACATCCACCTTCAAAATCCCCAGGGCATCAATGTCATCCTTGTCCCAGCAGATCACGGTGCGGTCTTCCATCGCAGCATTCTCAATAGGGGCAAGCTCATCCAGCCGCCCGCGCGTGATGATAAAACCACCAACGTGCTGGGACAGGTGGCGGGGAAAGCCGATGATTTCACCAATCAAGCGAATGGTTTGCATCAGGCGGCGGTCATTCGGATCAAGGCCAAGCTCGCGGATGCGATCCAGATTAACGCCGCCATTTGTCATGCCCCAGATCTGGCTGGATAGTCCTGCCGTGACATCCTGACTGAGCCCCATGACCTTGCCGACTTCGCGGATGGCTGCGCGGGTGCGGAAGTGAATGACTGTTGCACAGAGGCCCGCGCGGTGACGGCCATATTTCTCATAAATCCACTGAATCACCTCTTCGCGGCGTTCATGCTCGAAATCCACGTCGATATCCGGCGGCTCGCCCCGGTGTTTGGACACAAAGCGTTCAAACACCATTGTGATCATATCAGGGCTGACATCGGTGATGCCCAAAAGAAAGCAAAGAATGGAATTGGCCGCAGAGCCGCGCCCCTGACATAGGATGCCCTGTGATTTCGCGAATTGCACAATGTCATGCACGGTCAGGAAGTAGGCGGGGAAGTTCAGTTCTTTGACTACGGTAAGTTCTTTTTGCATCAGATCAAGCGCCCGGGTGGGGGGGGCATCTGGATAGCGGCGCTTCAAGCCTTCTGTTGCGAGCCGCTCCAAACGATCTTGCGGAGTTTCGCCCTGGGTTTCCTCATGCGGATATTCGTAAGATAGTTCTTCCAGATCAAAGCTGCACCCATCGGCGATTTCCAATGTCCGGCGCAGTGCCGCCGGGTGATTGCGAAAGAGATGCGCCATGTCGGCCCCGGCCTTTAGACGGCGTTCGCCATTGGGCAGCGCGCGGGTGCCGATTTGATCGATGGTTATATGTTCGCGCATACAAGTCAGCACATCGGCCAACTGTCTACGATTGGCCCGGTGCATCAACACATCACCAACAGCAACCATCGGGGCCGAGGTCCTTTGTGCCGCCTGCGCGCAGGAATTCAAATAGGTCTGATCACTGCCGTCATAACAGGGCGCGGCCCCCAAAAAGACATGGTTTGGGAACTGTTGCCGCAGCTTCCGGATGTCTGGTATTGCCTCGTCTAAAGATCTTTGGGGCAGGGCGATCAGGATCATGCCTTTACAGGCAGCCATCATATCTTTGATGTAAAGAAGGCACTCGCCCTTTTTTGTCCGCCGTTTGCCAAGGGTTAGCAGGCGTGTCAGACGTTTATAGGCGGCGCGGTCGCGCGGTAGGGTGATCCAGTCAACCGGACTATCCTGCAAAACTAAGCGGCATCCGACAATGAGCTTGGGTAACGATATGGCACCTGGTTTTGCAATCGGTGTGTTGTGGCCAATTTGCTGCCGTGACGAGGAATCCGTCCGCTGCTGCGACCGGATTTCCACTATCTCCTTTGTCTCGTGCTTAAGTTCTTTCAAGGCGGACCAGGCACGCACTACTCCTGCGAGTGAATTTTGATCGGTGATGGCGATGGCCGATAGTCCGAGTTCTGCAGCGCGCACAACTAATTCTTCGGGATGCGATGCGCCGGTCAGAAAGGTGAAATTCGTGGTGACACACAACTCGGCATAGTCCTGCCCTTGCATCCGGGTGTCCAGAATATCGCGTTGGAACGCCTCAACCGGGCGGTGGGTGCGATTGACCTCAATCATGCAAACTCCCCCTGCACAAACCAGCCGGGATTTTGCGGTGTGTAAAACAGCCAGAGCCGACGTCCTTCACGCGTTTCCACCCGCCAGTAATCGCGCAGGCCGGAGCGCCAATTGTCGTCTTCCAACCACCATTCGGGGGCAATGCGTTCCGGCCCGGTGGCGCGGCCCGTGGTGAGAGACATTCGACGCCAACGAAAGCGTGTAGGCGGGCGCTTGCCTGTGCCCGCGATGGATTCGGGTGGAAACAGACAGATCGGACGGGGCTGGCTGCTGCTCCAGCCGCTGGCAGGCTCGGAATAGGCGACGGGTGCGATGATAAAACTGCGCTCGGGGATGTGACTGTCAGCTGGAAGGAATCGCTGAATATTTTCCAACCCAATTCGGGTACCAAGGCGCGAAATCAGATCATCTAGCCGGTTTTTGCCTCTGTCTGAGACATGACTGATCTGCTGCATGGGCACAGCCTCGACCTGCGTGGCCTCAAGACGGAGCATATCAATGCCAAACCCCGCATCCACCTCGGCCAGCCCACGTTCAAACAGGGGCAATATACGCTTGGGGTCCCGTAGGGGACGGGCCAAACGCAGATCAACCTGTTGCTGGTCCTGATCTACCCGGCGTAGTGTTATGCACAGGTTCCGCGCGCCTACTTCCTGTGTTTTCAATTTCGCACAAAGCTGCACAAGAAGCCGCTCGATCCCTGCCATCACGTCCGAAAGCAGGCCGATTGGTTCAGGAAGCGTCATTCGGATCGCGAAATGCGGAGGATCAACATAAGGGGAAATCTCTTCGGGTTGGGTGCCCAGGGCCTGATCCAAGCGCAGTAAAAGATCTGGGCCAAACCGGCGGGTCAGAGGGGGGCGCGCGGCTCCCGCCAAGTCGCCAATACTGCGCAATCCTAGACGTTGTAACGTGACCGATGTGCTGTCATTGAGCCGCAAAGCCGCGACCGGTAGGGGCGCTAGGGTGGCCAGAGCCTCGCCGCTGAGGGCAATCCCCTCGCCATAATGTGCCAAAGCCCAAGCCGCTCCACGTGTATCTGCAAGACCGATCCCTACCGAAATCCCGGCGTGTATCAATCGTATACGCATGTCTGCCAGCATAGCGGTCTCACCGCCAAGCAGATGCGCCGAACCGGTGACATCCATCACCAGCCCATCCTTGCCCTCAAGTCCGACCCACGGGCAGTAACGTGTCGCCCAGCGACGGAGCGTGCGTAAAAACCGCTGGTCCTGCTCAGGTTGCGCCATTTGGCTTTGCAGGTTTGGACAAAAGGCCCGCGCATCTGCATAGGACATCCCATGATGCAGGCCTTGTTGTGTGGCAGCCGCATTCAGGCAATAAAGCCGGTTGGCATTTTTCTGCTTCAGCGTCAGCGCAAAAGGCCCTTCGATTGGGCGCTGGCGTAAAACCCGGTCACTTGCGAGCCGGGGAAACCATAGTGAGACGACGCGACGCTGTATCCCATCGAACATGCCAGACACCCAATGTTCCTGATTTGTTCTTTATAAGTTCCCATCTTTGCAGAGTCGAGTCTGTTGGGTCGAACACAGGAAGACAGTGCCAACGCGTTTCCGCCGCATTGCTGCCCATGCCTTCGGGAATAATAGCGAGCCCCGTGGACTTTCCATCCCGTGCAGCCAGTTGCAAACGCCGCCCTTCTGTCAAACCCAAAGGCTTATTAAGAGATATGACAACCAGCGACACAACACCGGATCGTAAGGCTTCTTCCGCTACTGCTAGCCCTTCTGATTGATTTCTGGTGTTGCAAACGGTTAGGTCTGACGGTTGCATAAAATCCACAAATCCTGTTGGGTTGATCTGAGTGTTATCCCAGTCTTCTCGCACCCATATCGAATGCCCCCCCAATCGTGCCGCAAGTGCAAAGGCAAACACATATGCGCCCGCCCCACAAACTTCATGTGTGCGGGATCTTGCAGGTGGAAAAAATGGAACATCGACGTTTTGCATGGGGAGAATGTAGCGAGAAACACCGGTACCAAACAATACCGGACCTTGGTGGAATCGCAGCGAAAGCTCACTTCGTTGCGCAAAACGTGGGTCCGTAGAGCTCTTGATTTGGCGACTGCGGCAAATATCTGTCAATGATCCGTGAGAGGCGATGCTGTCTGTTCCCTTGGTAGCGCGCGGGATCGGGAAACCCGGCCGCGTTTAAATATTTGGATGATTTGCATTGCTCCGCTGCATCTGAGGCATAGGTCATGGGGCTGGTTCAGCCTCGAATGTTGGCTCATGCTCTGGTGTGCTTACCCCAATCGGAACGCGAACACTGGTGATGTTGGCCCTGCATTGAGCGGAAGCAAGCAGGTAGGAATGGCGAATGCGATGGCACCCATCGGGCAGAGGAGGTGGCTGTTCAAGGTCGCAACGCGGTAGATATGCCGAAAAAGAACCGTAGCGCCACGATCTGCATGTCGAAAGTCGAGGACGTCACACCATTCTCGGTCATATGCAGTTGATAGGCTCTCAATTTTTCAGGCGTGGTTGTGTTCGGCGAATGAGGCAGAAGCTTCGCAAAATCCTTGTTCGTCGGCATATGGGACGTCTGGGGTTTATCGCTTATCCCACCACAGTACGCGTATTTTCCATCATCCACGCACGCAGCGGGCTTACATTCACCTATATCACGGGAACCTCCTGTTATTAGATTAAGAAACCTCAATCGTCAGGCAGGTCTGCAAGGGCGCAAAATACGTGTCTCAAAGTTGGCGCACAACATTCGCCACAAGTATTGATGCAGCGTTGCGGCTTTGTCCAAGGGCTGGCCACGGGCACCGGAAAACTCTTTTCTTCAGGCTGATTTCCGCAGGAATTGGCAAGGGTGCCTTAGAAAAAAGCCCCAGATGCGATGTGTTGAACTAGGCGCGCTTTGTCGAACCGCGTTCAACCAAACGCGCACTCAACAAAGTGGAGCTTGGGATTTTCCCTCTTTCCACCCAATCTGCCAGAGCATTTGCGGTGATCGACCCCATTCGGGAAACTGGCAAATGCACGGTGCTAAGGGATGGGAATATGACCGCGGAACCTGGTAGGTCGTCCAACCCCATCAAGGAGATGTCATCAGGAACCTTGAGGTGCTGACTTTGCAATCCAAAAAGCGCTCCTGTTGCCAAAACGTCAGATAAGCAAAACACGGCGCTAGGTAACCTCGGGTTCTTACATATTTCGAGGGCCGCCGACGCGCCTCCAGACTGGCTCATCTCCGTTTCAAAATAGCTAAGTTCCAACCCTTCTTCTATCGCTTTGATCCCGTTCAAACGAGCGATGGTTCGATCATTGTTCTTTTGGGATGCGTAAATGATGGCTATGCGGGTGTGCCCGAGATCTCGGAGGTGATTAATCGCAATCTGAGCTGCGGACGCATTGTCATAGCCAACCGTAGGCAAATAATGGTTTGGATCATAAAACGAAGTAGCGATTGTTGGCGTGCGTCTTTGTCGTAGGAGTGCGTGAAAGTCGGGATCATGCGTTACGCCTGAAACAACCAACCCTTCTGCTCCAATATCTAATAATTCGCGTGCTTTCTGGCTCTCTTTTTCGGGGTCGGAGTCCGTTGTCGCCACGATAAGAGAAAGGCGATGAGTGCCAAGGCCTTGTTCTAAAGAATTCAAAAACCGCGCAAAGATTGCGTTGTCTAAGGTCGGGACCAAAGCGCCAACAAATCTGGATCGACCAGAATTGATCGCACGTGCAGCTGCACTCGGGACGAATTTTAACTCGTCGATCTTTTGTTGAACCTTTTTCCGGGTTTGTTCGTTTACAGAATCGGGTGAGTTCAATACGCGAGAGACAGTAGCTACAGACACCCCTGCGGCCTTTGCAACATCGCGCAAGTTGGAGCGTTTCTTTGCTTCTATTCGCTTCATAAGAGTTGGAAAAACCGCGCAGCACTTAACTAATTAACTATGAGTATTGACTGGTGTAACTAGTTACGTCAAGTTGTGTAACTAGTTACATTCAAATTTCATAAGCGATTAGGTGCTGAGATGACTGCCCTCTGTGTGCTCCGGGAATTCAGCAATGTGGGGTTCATTTCCCCAAGACGAGCTTTCCATGGTTTTTCGGATCGCACAAAGCCCAAAGCCTATGTTTTGGCTCCAAGGGTGGCGGTGAAAATTCAAATGAAACCCGGCGATTTGTTATCAGTAGATCTAATTTCTGACGATCAGACACTGATGATTTGGGCCTTTGATCAACGCGGCGAAACCGCGCTCAACAGCCTGAACTTAGCGGTCACGATGCATTTGGATACGCAGAATTTTGACTCTGAAGAGTTTTTAAGCTGGTTAAGATCTCTCGGCGGACAGGATGACTCGAACATCCGATGCCATGCGCTATCAAATCAGTCTGAACCAGTTTTTTTGAAGTCCAACGCCGACATAATTGTCTGGTTGGCGTCTCCTGTGTCACCGGTGGACTTGGTTGATGGAAAAGCGAGTAATTCGGTGCATATTTCTCATCAACCTTCTTGCTCCTCATCACCAATGTTGCCCAATCTGCTCGGAGATACACGAGACGAATTCACGGTCAAGCGTGGCTCTGCGGAGGCCTATGAGGTCAAGAAAGGCGAATACATTCAGATAATTGACGTGCAAGGGCAGCAATGCTCGGACTTCATGGCATTTCGTGCTAAAGGATTGGATCAAAATAAAGAATGGATGATCGACAGCACTGCAACCAGAACAATGGTGCGCGGTGCATATCCGAGACCGGGATTGTACGACAAATTTTTTGACCAAGACCTTCAGCCCCTTTTGAATGTGGTTCAGGACACTTGCGGCCGTCACGATACCTTTGGATTGGCATGCACAGCGCGTGGGTACGAGGAACGCGGCTTCCCAGGGCATTTGAATTGTTCTGACAACATGTCTCTTGCATTAGACCCCTTTGGGGTTCAGCGCCGGTCCGCGTGGCCCGCCATCAATTTCTTTTGGAACACTTGGATTGACCACAACCGCCAGCAGCTGATGACTGCGGAATCTTACTCGCGCCCGGGCGACTACGTGGTCATGCGCGCCATGGAAGACCTTGTTTGTGTCTCCACGGCCTGCCCAGACGATATCGATCCTATCAACGGTTGGAACCCAACCGACATACATGTGCGTATTTATCGGCCCGACACGCCCATTCGGCGTGCGGTAGCCTATCGCGAAAAGGAAGATGCCCCAATGTCTATTAGTCAGGAATCCGCATTTCACGAGCGGCTTGCCCCACTGACAGAGCACTTCGCACCAGCCCGCGATCTTTGGGCGCCGGTGAACTTTCCAGCGACTGGAGCGCTGGGCGAATATTGGGCCTGCCGCAACGCGGTCACGCTGCAGGACATGAGCGGATTGCGAAAGTATGATATCATTGGACCCGATGCAGAGGCACTGTTGCAGCATGCGTTGACACGTAACGTGGCAAAGCTCGCTGTTTGGCGCGGCACCTATACGCTAATGTGTGATGACAGTGGACACGTCATAGATGACGGAACGCTCTTCAGACTGGACGATCACCTGTTTCGCTGGTGCTGCGGATCGGAAGAGAGCGGTCGCACGTTAACAGCCCTTGCAGACGAGATGAACCTACAGGTCCGTATTAATGAAATGCGCAACAGCCTGCCAAACTTGGCCATTCAGGGGCCGCGTTCTCGTGATCTTCTGAAGAAAATCTGCTTCTTCCAGCCAAATGTTCCAAATCTTGATCACATGAATTGGTTCGGGGTGTCAGTTGCTCGGATGAACGATCGAAATGGTGCGCCTTTCATGATCTCGCGTTCAGGATACACCGGCGAATTGGGTTATGAGGTCTTTTGTGCCAAATCACACGCGGTCGAGGTCTGGGACGCAATCATGACGGCTGGACAAGAGTTCGGTATCAAACCGATGGGGTCTGAGGCGCTGGAAATCATTCGGATCGAAGCGGGGTTGGCTGCAGCCAACGCGGAATTCGCATCAGGCATAGATGCCTTTGAGGCGGGGCTTGGGTTTGCTGTTGATTTAAGAAAAGAAAGCTTCCGAGGCAAAGACGCCCTTGAGCGGAACGCGAGCAATCCACGCTGTGTGCTGAAGGGTTTACTGTTCGATTGCGACGACGTCCCGCATCACGGTGCCCCTCTTTACGTTGGCGAGAGACAGGTTGGACAGATCACATCGGCAACACGCTCTCCATCACTGGAATGCGCCATCGCAATGGCGCGTGTTTTGGTCGAACACGCGAAAAACGGTACTGTTCTTGAAGTCGGCTTGCTGGATGGGCGCATGAAACGTCTAAACGCAACCGTCACCGATATTCCATTTATAGACCCGCAGCGAAAGCGGGCACGGGCATAGACGCCCCCATCCATCAACAGAGGAAGAATTATGAAAAAACTTACGCTTACAACTACGCTTGCTTTGACGATTGCGACAACTGGCGCCATGGCACAAGAGAAAGTCATGGTGGGTGAACCCAGTTGGCCGGGCGCAAAGATCATGAGCCGCATCATCGGCCAAGTCATTGAAACCCGTCTGGGTGGCGAGGCCGACTACGCGCCTGGTGCGAACGCCGTTATCTTTGCTTCCATGGACGGTGGGCGCGGTGACATTGACGTGCACCCAGATGTTTGGCTGCCAAATCAGTCTTCTTTCACCAATGAATATGTTGATGAAAAAGGTACAGTGTCTCTTTCCACGGGCTCTTACGAAGGTCGCGCCGGTATCTGTGTTCCAAATTACATGGTCGAAGAACACAACATTAAATCCATCTTCGATTTGGCAACGCCAATGGCGCAAGAACTGTTTGACAGCGACGGTGACGGCAAAGGTGAAATTTGGGTTGGCGCATCCGGCTGGGCATCGACAAACACCTTCAAGGTACGCGTGCGTGACTATGGTATCGAAACCTTCCTCGAGCCAACAACTGAAGACGAAACAGTTTTTTACTCCCGTCTGAAGGATTTGGTTGATCAGAAGAAAGGCGCAGCGTTCTATTGCTATGCACCACACTATGTGCACGCATTGTACCCTGTTACCATTCTGGAAGAGCCAGAAAACGATCCAAATACTTACAAGATGGTTCAGCCAGATCAGGATGCAGATTGGTACAACAAGTCGCGCGTGGATTCCGGTGAGCCAGTGAAAACTGTTACGGTTGCTTATTCAAACTCCTTGAACGAACGCAATCCGGCGGCGGCATCTTTCCTTGCTAATATTGACATGAGCGCACAGTCTCTGTCTGAGCTGACGTACAAGGTCGTTGTTCAAGGTGGCGATATCAATGAAGTCGTTGCAGAGTGGATCGAGAACAACGGTGACATCGTAGACGGTTGGCTCGGCCTCATCTAAGTAGCTGACTTTAAAAATATTTACCTCGGTGACCTGTGTCGCCGGGGCAAAGTTTCTCTGCGGGGCTGGGATGAATAAAGAAATTGCAATTGACGCAAAAGGCGTCTGGAAAGTGTTTGGCAATCGCTCCAAAGAAGCGTTGAAGGCCATCCATGACGAAGGTCTGAGCAAGGCCGAAGTACTGGATCGTTTCAACTGCGTGGTTGGTGTCGCGGATGCGAGTTTTGAAATTGAAAAAGGCGAATTGTTCTGCGTGATGGGTTTGTCGGGCTCCGGCAAATCGACGTTGGTACGCCACGTGAACCGTCTGTTAGAACCTACCGATGGCCATATCTATATCGGTGGTAAAGACGTGATGGGTCTCTCACCCGATGGTTTGCGTGATCTGCGTAACCGTCGCGTGGCAATGGTTTTCCAGAACTTTGGACTGATGCCACACCGTACCGTTCGCGACAATGTGGCGATGCCACTGGAAATCCGCGGTACGGGTAAGGCGCGCCGCTGGGAAGAAGCGGATCGCGTTCTCGAGTTGGTAGAACTGACCGGTTGGGAAGACAAATACGCCCATGAACTTTCAGGCGGTATGCAACAACGTGTGGGTTTGGCCCGTGCCATTGCCTCCGACCCTGAAATCCTGCTGATGGACGAGCCATTTTCTGCGCTCGACCCGCTTATTCGTAAGCAGTTGCAGGACCAGTTCATGGAGCTGTCCAACCGCTTGAAAAAGACTACCATGTTCATCACGCACGACTTAGATGAGGCCATCCGTATCGGTCACCGTATTGCGATCATGAAAGACGGTCGTATCGTTCAAGTTGGCACCCCAGAGGAAATCATTCTTAATCCGGCTGACGAATACGTTTCAGACTTTGTGGCGGGTATCTCCAAACTCAACATGATTTTCGCACATTCTGTGATGCAACCCGTTGAAGAATTCCAGGCAAAGCACGGTGATCTTCCAGGAGACGCGCAGAAAGCTCGACCCGATATGGATCTGAGTGACCTGATGGGGCTTTGTGTGGAAGGCCACGGCATTGTCGCTGTGACAGATGCCGATCACAAAACGGTCGGTGTAATTAACCGTGCGGGTCTGATCCGCGCAATTCAAGATAGCCAAGCGTAAGAGGATCTATCATGAGTAATCAAGATATCAAGCCTGAAACCGCTGAGCGTTTGAATGGGCTGATTTGCCAATTCGTAGGTAGCAGTGAAGCTTACTACAAAGAAACTTTTGGCTACATGATGCAGGCACCCGGGTACCGGTTCACATTGAACTGGATCGCTGGTCTGCTTGGGCCCGTTTGGTTTGGGGCGCGTGGTCTTTGGAACTGGATGCTGGGTTTCCTACTTTTGGAAACTATGGCTTATATCCAAATTGGTTTGGGTCTCTTTGGTGATCTTGGGCGTGACTTCCGCGAACGTGCGGACCAGATCGTCCAGACATTGGATTTGCGTCGTCAGCAAATCGAAGCAGCTGAAAAGTCAGGCGCGTCTTCGCTGGATTCGCTTAAACGTGCAGCAGAGAGCCTTGAAGGAGCCTTGGCGAATGCGCAACAAGCGGCAATTTCTGCTGATAGCACCGGTACCTATTTCTTGATTGTTGGCATTGTGCTTCTTGCTGGTTTCAAATTCCTGCAAGCGGCAACTGCGAACTGGACGCTGGAGATGCAATTCGCCAAGTGGCGCTCTGACCGAGAAGTAAACAGTGGTTGGTCGCAAACGCGGATGATCATTTCAGCTATACTATCCTTCGGTGTTGTTGTCCTAACCAGCATCAAATTCGCTCAGCCGGGTGCGTTTTCGATCTTGTCGGTCTTCCCAACGGATCGGAATTGGCGGCTGAATGTCGGTGATGGCGTGCAAACAGCCTTTGACTGGACCAAGCTGCATGGCCGTGGCTTCTTTGACAGCATCACTTTTGGCATGCGGACACTCCTTGATTGGATCGAAGTGGTACTTGTGGATACACCGTGGCCGGTTGTCGCCTTTGTGATTGTCATGCTGGCTTTCCTGTCTGCAGGCGCACGTGTTGCGACCTTCACTGGCGCGGCGCTAGCATACCTAGGGCTACTGGACTTCTGGGAAAAAGCGATGACCACCATCGCGCTTCTTGGGGCCGCAGCGCTGATCTCGATCACGCTGGGTATTCCATTGGGCATTTTTTGCGCGCGTCGTCCGAAGGTTTACGCAGTCATCCGCCCAATCTTAGACTTCATGCAATCCATGCCGTCTTTCGTTTATCTGATCCCGGTTGTAGCTTTTATCGGTTCTGGAAAACCTGCGGGTGTCGTGGCGACAATGATTTTCGGTAGCCCGCCTGTGATCCGCTTTACGGTTTTGGGGCTGCAACAGGTTCCAGAAACCGTCCGCGAGGCTGCATTGGCCTTTGGCGCGACTCCACGCTACCTATTGTGGAGAGTTGACTTGCCTTTGGCACGGAACACGATCATGGCAGGGGTTAACCAAACAATTCTACTGTCACTCGCGATGGTTGTTGTTGCCTCGTTGATTGGTGCCAAAGGTTTGGGTGAAGACGTCTTGGAAGCGCTACAATACGCGGCCGCTGGCCAGGGCATATTAGCTGGTCTTGCCATTCTATTCTGCGCTTTGATCTTGGATCGGATTGTAGCTGGTAAAAAGTAAGTTAATTGCGTGGGCGGAGCAGAGGTTTCGCCCACTTTTCAGTTGGATCGAAGTTGACTGAGAATGAACCGTAGCTTTCTTGAGAAAGCGCGAGGCCTTTGCTGCGACCGCGGTTGCCCAGTTTCAAAAGCTTCATCAAGGCGGTTGCGAACCTCCCAATTCAGAAAAAACCGGAACTTTAGATAAGTCAGGACGTTGGTCGCATCAGATCTTTTGAAGCCGTTCTGTCGGCGGCATCGCGGTGGCCACTACACGACTATATTTGTGACGCGTTACCAATCGGCGTATTGCCTAAGGCATGTTCGACAAGTCATGGGGGGCCAGTGAAGGAGGTCACATACACGTAAAACCCCGCACTTGCTAAGAAAACAGTGCCAACTTGGCGTACGCTCTTACCAACCAAACATCGTAAATTTGATCGACGGAAGGCCGCTCTGCGGACAAAACCGGCTTTAGTTTTTCCATCTTCCTTGGAACAGCACAGCTTTGCCTTTACGGCACAAGTTTCGCTGCATCGCATCCCACATCACCGAAACAGTCGTTCAGAGACGTCCAAACTCATCAAACCAGATCTGTATTGTCGCCGCGAACTGAATCAACTCTAAAATCGCGAACAAAGCCGTCGTTTTCTTACCTGACCGGAATGACTGGAATCAACCGATCGACGCAACACATGCGTTCAAATGTGCTGCCGGATTTTGGAAGCCCAGTGTTTTTCGAGATCGTTCTCACAGTTGTCTTGCAACTACGCTGCGGCTCGCTTTGAATCGTGCCATTCAACAAAGTTCTTTCAATCATAGACCCACCCTATTTGCGCTAAAGCTGCAATCGGTATTCGTTGTTCACAATAAAAGACCAACAGGAAAACCGACGTATGAAAACCCCATTTAAACTAATCAGAATCCATGCCTTTGCGGCCTGTGCGATGTTTCTGACCCCCTTAGCGGCTGTCGCCGACGATGTTTCAATTCGTCTTGGGCACGTTCTGCCAGAGAGCCATAGTTGGCATATCGCGACGACGGGATTTGCTGAAGAGGTCACAACACGTACCAAAGGCCGTGTTCAGATCGAAGTATTTCCCTCTGGGCAATTGGGCAGCGAAAAAGAAGTTATTGAAGGTTTGCAGTTCGGCTCTGTCCAAGCCGGTTTGATAGGTGCAGGTTCGTTTCAAGGTGTCGAACCGCGCATGGGCATTATCGAAATGCCATACGCTTGGGAAGCGCGTGAACAAGCGTTCGCTGCGCTGGATGGAGAATTAGGTGATGCGCTTGAAGGTCTGCCCGAACCAAAGGGCCTTATGCGCTGTTCATCGATACCTTTGTTTATCGCGCACTTAGCCTGAAAATTTTGGCGAAACTTCTGCGTGAAACCACCGAAATGACAGGCGTGATACTTTTGGTGATCGCATCCGCGTCGGTCTTTGGCTGGATTTTGGCTGCGGAACAAGTCCCGCAAATTGCGGTGTCTGGCATTACTCAAACGACGGACAACGCCACGGTGGCCTTATTTATGATGATGCTCATTTTGCTGATCCTTGGAACCTTCATGGAAAGCATCGCAATAATACTAATCCTTGCGCCGGTCTTTCTCCCAATCCTAAGCCACTACGGTATCGACCCGGTTTATTTCGGTATTCTGCTAACCATTAACCTAGCAGTTGGGGCCAATACGCCGCCTCTTGGGATTGATCTTATGGCAGCTTGCCGTGTTGGGAAAATTCCGCTCAGCGACTCCTTTGTTTATCTGGCGCCATTCCTTGGCGTGATGGTTGGGGTGCTGCTGTTGCTCGTACTGTTCCCAACTCTGATTACTGATCTTCCAGCGGTTCTATTTTAGTCCGCTTCTACAAAAGAAAGAAAGCTCTTGATGTCTATAACCCCTGATACCCGCGTTGATCTTGACCGTTTTTGGTCGACCATCCAAGCCTCTGCCGAGATTGGCAAAGGACGTCCAGGAGGATTGTCCCGCCTTACATTAAGCGATGAGGATCGCACTATGCGCGATCTGTTTTGCGACTGGTGTAAGGAAGCCGGGTTGACGGTTGAGATCGATGCAGCAGGGAACATTTTTGGCCGCCGTGATGGCACTGATAATAGCTTGCCACCGATTTTGATGGGTAGCCACCTAGACACCCAAATCAACGGTGGTCGTTTTGATGGCATCGCAGGGGTTTTGGCTGGGCTTGAAGTCATTCGTTGCCTAAATGAAATAGGTCATACGACCAAGCGGCCGATTGTTGTGGTTGATTGGACGAATGAAGAAGGTGCGCGTTTCTCTCCACCTATGGTCGCGTCAGGCTGCTTTGTGGGGAAATATGACATCGATTGGGTTCATGACAGGATCGGTGATGATGGCACGCGCTTTGGAGATGAGTTGCAACGGATTGGTTACAAAGGTGATTTGCCCTGCAAAGCTGGCGAAATAGATGCGTATTTCGAGCTCCACATCGAACAAGGTCCGATCCTTGACGCAGAAAAACGTGAAGTGGGCATCGTGACTGGTAGTTATTCGGTACGCGGGATGCGTGCTTCTTTCGCAGGGCAAACGTCACACACAGGTCCAACACCAATGGATTTGCGGAAGAATGCTTTGGCAGCAGGTGCACGCTGGCTGACCGCTGTGGATGATATCGGTTGGGATTTTGCCGTTCATGACGGTAAAGCAACTGCAGCGCGTCTGACGGCTTGGCCAAACAAGCCGGGCATCCTGTCAGATACTGCTGAGGCCGTCTGCGATGTGCGCCACTCAGACACGATCACCACACGCGCTATGGCGGAAAAAATGCGCCGTGCGTTGTTTGAATCTGCTGCGCGTTGCGGCTGTGAAGCGACCATTGAAGATGAATGGGAGTGGGGTGGTGATATCTTTGATCAGGAATTGATTGATGGGGTACGCGCACAAGCCGTGCGCATGAACTACAACTGGCGTGATATCCAAAGTCAGGCAGGGCATGACGCTTACTTCCTTGCTACACATTGTCCAACGACGATGATTTTTGCGCCTTGTAAAAATGGGATTACCCACAACAATGAAGAAAATTGTGACCCAGAAGACTTCGTTGCCGCACTGAACATCATGTTGCATGCAGTTGTGGAACGGGCAGATCGATGAGCGCCTTTATTGGGCATTTAGAACTGGAAGAAGCGCTGGATTGGCCAGCGCTGATTGACCAACTTCGTGATTGGTACAGCAGTGATGCTGTATCAGCACCGGATCGCCAGGTGTTGACCATTGACCAGCCCGATGGCAGCGAGGCATCGCTATTAATTATGCCGGCTTGGGTTCCTGGACAAAGTATTGGTGTCAAAGTTGTGACGTTCTTTCCAGCCAATGCCGGAAAAGGACGCGCTACAATCAACGCGGGCTACCTTTTGTTCGACGGTGAAACTGGCCAAATGCAAGCCGCCTTGGACGGTGACACGCTAACAGCGCGCCGAACTGCAGCGGCCTCGGCCCTCGCTGCAAGTTACCTTGCACGCAAAGATACCAAGCGGTTGGTGGTCGTTGGTACTGGCCAACTTGCCCAATCTGTCGCCGCAGCTCATTGCGCGGTGCGCGACTATGATGCAGTCACGATTTGGGGGCGCAATCTAGAAAAGGCGAACCTTGTTGCCAATGCATTGCGTGCAGACGGACTGCCAGCACAGGTCAGCGATGATTTGGAAGCGGCATGTCGTTCAGCGGATGTGGTGAGCACCGTGACAGCCTCGACCACTCCAATTGTTCTTGGCGATTGGATTTCTGAGGGCACGCATCTGGATTTAATCGGAGCCTTTAAGCCTGACATGCGCGAAAGCGATGACTTAGCGATGACGCAATCGCAGATATTTGTAGATGCGCGCGCCGGTGCGTCACTCGCTGGTGATCTTGCCCAACCTTTGGGTGATGGGCTGATTAAACCTGACTCAATTCTGGCGGACCTGACCGAGCTTTGTCAGGGCGTACATCTCGGTCGGACTGATGATATGGCAAGAACCGTGTTCAAATCGGCAGGCATGGCCTTACAGGATCTTGCAGCTGCAGATCTCGCGCTCGGTCAGTCGATGTCGGGGTAAAGCGCAAGTAATTCTTGCGCCGTTTCAACAAACTTCCGTTCGGAGGGCGTTAGCTTTTCGAACGGTGCATGTACCAGATAAACATCGGCACCAATCGGTTCGTCCGCTATCTTTAAGGGCCATAAATCCTTCCGGCGAATGTCATCTCGAGCGCTTGTCAGTGGCAAGATACCAATCCCGAGCCCCGCAACAATCATCCGGCGAATTTCTTCAATATTGGTGCTCAGCCCATTTATGCGGTTGCCGATACGAGTGCCCTCTCTCAAGACTGACATGGGTTCTAATCCCATGCCTTCGGTCGCGCAAGCAAACGAAATGAAAGGTTCCCGTTGTAGATCGCGCAGTGAGACGGTTTCTTGCCCAAACAGCGGATGTTCAGCGCCGCAGAAGACGCGGAATTCTTCGCGAAATAGTCGGATCGAAGGCAGGTTGACCAGCGGCGTCGCCAAAAGGCAAAACCCAAGCGAGGCGCGGCCCTGCTGGATCGAACGTACAATCGCCTGACTGTTTGAGACCTCGCTTTGAAACGTCACCGAGGGGTTGCGATGATGATATAGACGCAGCAGCTCGTCTAGCATCGGAGAAACGAGGTCGCTGATGATTTGGTATGAGACGCGCCCCCGCTCTTCTTCTTCGGCGTCGCGGACAAGTATAGAGATACGCTCTGCGCTGTGGAAAATATCGCGACATTCTTGAAAAATTTTGTCGCCATGGACCGTGAGTTCGAAACTGCGACTGTCGCGATAAACCAACTGACAGTCCAATTGTGTTTCAAGTTTTTGTAAAGCATTGCTTACCGACGGTTGACTAAGCCCCAGCCGATTGGCGGCTTTGGTAATGCCTTGTTCCTTGCCTATCATGTAGAAGACCCGGAGCAGGTTCCAGTTTAAGTCAGCGTGTTGAAGAGCGTTCATATCCGAAACTTGGTTGTTGGCGCCATTCCGCAAGGTATACCTGAAAATGGCTCATTTGTAGTATTGCGAACGATTATAGCTCCTATTGGCTGAAACAATACTAAATTCGGTGCATGTAGGGCGACCCGCCAAAGCGCATGAAACTTGTTTTGCGCACAAGAAACAGTCGATATTCGTTGTTTGTTTGCTCAACTGCCATTGCTCACTTCACTTCACTTCACTTCACTTCACTGCTCGCTGAAAGCTTGGTGCTGCTGCCATTTTTAATCAAATTCACCCATTTCGCGTCAGTGTGTAGTAAGCTACTCCCCATTTATTGGACAGGATCTGGCGTAAATTAAGCTACTCTTTGCACCTGCTGATCGGGGTTGGCAGTTTCATTTCTTCTCCAGTAGACCACGGCAGGTGGTTTGCCGCCAAGGGCGGAATGTGGACGTTTGTGATTGTAGAACTCCATCCATTTTTTGATCCCAGCTTTGGCCTCTGACCTGGTTTCCCAAGCGTGGAGATAAACGCACTCGTATTTCAGCGACCGCCACAGGCGTTCGACAAAGATGTTGTCGAGGAACCGACCCTTGCCGTCCATCGAGATCCGGGTGCCGACCCGCTTC